>JAFGUF010000012.1 GCA_016938675.1 Clostridia bacterium
ATGGTGGGTATAGCTCAGTTGGTTAGAGCGCCAGGTTGTGGCCCTGGAGGCCGTGGGTTCGAATCCCACTATTCACCCCATTCTTTTGTATTCAAATAAAATTATATATATTGGGGTGTCGCCAAGCGGTAAGGCACTGGACTTTGACTCCAGCATTCGTAGGTTCAAATCCTGCCACCCCAGCCATGAAAAAAGCATATTCCAAAAGGAATATGCTTTTTTTGTTGCTGTAGTTGTGTGGTGCGAAGCTGTTTAATAAAGTCCGCTTTTATGAAAATTAGTGTATCACCAAAACTCTTATGCAAACTAAGTGTAATTATTACATAAAGACTGCCGGACTTCGGCTTGAAATCCTGCCACCCTAGCCACTACTAATTACCCTCGAATATTCATAAGGGTAAAAACAGGTTGGCTTAACCAACCTGTTTTGTCTCTACAACTATACATTACTATGATATAATTAAAAATAATTAATAATAATCCAGAGGGAGACAATCTGTAATGAGTAAAATCTCAAATATGTTGATGGATATAATTGAACAAGGATACACGATGGACAACCTAAAGAAGTGTTGCCTAGTAGCTTTAAATCCTTTTTTTGAAAATGAATTAATAATTGAAAAATATTGGACAAGTGCCGAACTGCTTTCAGCATTTGAATTTATTATACGATACCATTATGACGAGATCTTTAAAAATGGTTTATTAGAGGTTCTTACTTGCTATAGGCAAGCCATTGCAAAAGATAAGGCATTAGCATTAGATATCATTTGTGCCACACTGTTTGACTTTTCGCAAAAAGAGAACATGATGTTTTCTGTTCGGAAAAATGTGGACAATATCGATGGTAGCAATTTGTTTGAACACACTATGCAGATAATGAAGCATATTGGTGAGATTTTAGAAATAGGGACAAAGCACCTTGTAAGTGAACTTTGGGCTATGCTGAAAATTGAAGAAGAGGCTATGCCAGATTACGAAAAAATACGTGCACTAGATTTTGGAATTATAACACAAAATATTCTTGATAAAAACAGGTTTTATCAAATACTAAAAACTGAACCAATATCTATTAGGCTGTCTGACTGGCGTAACATTGCCTATCACCACACCTATAGAATAATGGATGAATCAATTATTTGCTTTTATGGTAAAAAGGGAGACTCTTTTTCTATTAATATCAAAGATTTAGAAAAGTATACTCATAAGATTGTACGTTCATCGAACATATTAAATATCGCGCGTAGTATAGTTGTATTTGAAAATTTGGAGTCCATCAAAAAACACAAAAACAAACCGTCTGATATATCCAATATATATTTTAGAGATGATTTGCTTTATGAGAATCTTCGTGTTGGTTTATTAAGTCAGTCTTTTCTCCTAGACAAAGTCGAAATTTCCTCTAAAAAAGCTTCAATTACTATAATTGATCTTCTTTGTAGCAATGTTGATAATGATACAGACAAAAAACGGCGTATTCATTCAACACAATTTTTATATGAAGTTTGGCGTGTTTATAATAAGGCAAAATTAGAAGTTAAATATTCCACTGTTCAAGATGGAGTATGTTTTATATCCTCCATAGATAGTAATGTTTGTAAAAAAATCGGAAATGGAGAAAAAGAAATATCATATTTAGCAGAACATTTAAATTTTATTATGATATGAAATAAAATAACTTTATGTAATATTCGTTTGTCTGTGTCGTAAAACCTTATTTAATACGAGTTCCCAAGTTTGTCCTTATAAACACTCATACAACAAGGTGCCCTATATTGCGTAAAGCATTACATAGCATCGGCCGTTAATTATATTTACTATGCATTCTGCGGCGACACAAAAGTTCCCTACCGCTCCTTTATATACGACATAAATACCGAATAGAGCTCCTTGCCTTCTTTTTTGTTTTCACTTAGCTTTTCAAATAGCGTTGAGATCTCTTCTATATCATTATCATCCAAATACAAAAGAATCGATTGAATCCTACCATTGCCGTCCACTTCACTTCCCATGCTTTTTACTACCGCACTTAAGTATTTTTCTTTAGCTGTTGTAAATATGCCATCAAGCGTTTTTATAAGGGTTTCATCGTTCTTTGCAGTTTTATCACTTTTGGACCTTTTTAGCTCAATGGTTTTTTCTGCTACATCATAGTATTTCGCGATGATGCCGTTTACGTTCTCGGTATGTTCTACTTTTACATAGCCGTACTTTTCCAGAACCTTCAGATGATAATTCACTTTAGATGGGGGCTCATTCATGGAGACTGCTATCTCCTTCGAATTAGCCGGCCTGCCGATTAAGGCAATCCTCGAAATTATCTCTTGCCTGTATGGGTCATTAAGCGCCCTTATCTGCTTAATGCTATCCATCCATTGAGATTTATCATCTGTCATATTGCCGCCTCCTCCGCAATGGGCTCAATAGCGGGCTCATCAATAGCCTCAGGCTCTGTATACATCTTGCCTCTTTTCCTAAGGTATGCAAACCCTATCTTTGCCAGTATTCCAGAGAGCATAACAAGAACAGCAAATGCGCCTATTATCCAATAAGTTTCTGCCTTGTCCAAAAGAGCGCCCATTAGTATCTGCCCTATAGGCATAGCTATTATGGCAAACATACCAACGACTGAAAATACCCGGCCCATCAGATGCCCCGGCACTATTTTCTGCCTGGCTGTTGCCAAAGCAAGATTTGTCCATAGAATTATGATCATCAGAATATTTATGAGAACCACCATTATAACAGTATTTATATACACATTAGGAAGAAGGCTCTTTATTGAGCTTATTGCTATCAGCATGCATATCACGCCGCTTATTGTGAGTATGGTAGACACAAGCTTTGAGTAATGATACTTTTTAATAATGCCTGAAGCAAGAACCGGCCCTACAAACATACCAATTGACATCAATGATGTCACCACTCCGTATACAGCCTCCGAGAGCCCAAAATCCTTAATGATTACAACCGGCAGAGCAATTGAAAAAATCGGGGCTAATGCAAAGTTCGCAATAATCGCAACACCAATTACTATAAAAAACTCGGGAACTGTCTTAAGGTATGCTATCCCTTCCTTGAAGTTAGTGATAAAGCTCTCCTTATTATCTGCAGGTATCAGGCTTTCTTTCTCTATCTTTATAAAGGATTCACTGAAAGCGGAAATTAAAAAGCTTATTCCGTCAGCAAGAAGTATCACAAATATTCCGAACGCGCCATATAGAAACCCAGCGGTAATCGGCGCGGCCACAGTAATAACCGCTGAAACCAGTTCCATCATGCTGTTGGCGTCCGCAAGATTATCCTTTTTCACAATGTCTGGTATCATTGAGCTCATGGACGGGGAGAAGAATACGCTTATGGTATTGAGCACTATAACAATGGCATAGATAATCGGCAGTGTCAGCTCGCCCATCGCTATAAACAAAGCGGCAATTGCAAGCACAAATATTCCGCTCAGCACGTCCATTAAAACAACCATCTTTTTTCTGCTTATTTTATCGGAAAGCACCCCCGCAAATGGCATCAGTAGAATACGTGGAATAATAGACACAGCAATTACTGTGGAGAAAAGCGCGGGAGAACCTGTCTTTTCAAGCACATATAATGAAAGCGCAAAGCTCTGCAGGTATGTTCCGAAATCTGAGACCAGCCTGCCCATAAGCACCAAAACATAGTTTTTGTTCTTCATTACCGATAAGTTCATAATAACCTCATATTCTCGTAAAGTTTTATTTAACGTACAATTTATTTGTACGTAGTTTAGCACATTTATTTTTGCCTGTCAACTGCTTATTTATAATAACAATAGTTACATATTTATGGAGTGTCTGATTTACTTTTATCATATATTTTTGTATACTATATTGAAGAGGTACATCGAACATTATCCTTTCAAACTAAAAGGAGGAGATTATGATTAAGAAACTTTTTGCAATTGCTATACTATGCGTAATGCTGCTGTTTTCCGGCTGCGAAATAATAATGCAGCCCGCACAGACAGCTGTGCCTGCAACTGCCGCGCCTAACCCGCAGGATAGCCCGGCTGAAACACAGGCAGATAATGCAACTCAACCTCCGGCAGCAACCGAAGCACCCACTGATACCCCTCCTCCGGCTGCCACTGCCACGCCTGAGCCCACACCCTATAACACAATGGATTTTTTCACGTGCTACGCGCATATGGTCTCCTACAACCCGTCAAACAGCTGGGCAGAGTTTGACTATTTCTATCTTCATCAGGGACAGGACGCCATTGACTATCTAGTGGAGCACGAGGGATATAGCCAGGCAGATGCTGAAGCCCTTGTTAATGGCTTTGCAGACAGTGAATTCGTAGAGGAGAATAATAACCCAGGCATAAGGACAATCGACCTTGATACGGTTGATGTGCGAATAATAATTAATATGGATGGAAGCGTTGGCCCAGATTTAATAGGCTCAATAACGACTATGGCGCATTTTAACGATTTATATGCCGCTAACCACAGCTATATACTGGACTACTTCTTCTATGAAGTCGAATGCGATACAGCCGGAAACGTACTTGAGGTAAAACAAATATACTGGCCATAATCAAATTAACAGAGGAAAAAATATGACATTTTCATCATTTAGACATGCACTTAGGGGCATAGCAGGCGGTATCAAAACAGAGAAAAATTTCAGAGTTATGCTTTTTTGCTTTGGCCTTGTACTTGCCGCGAACATAGTATTCAAAGTTACAACAACGGAGTGGCTGATTACATTGGTCTGCTCCGGCTTTGTTCTCGCAACAGAGCTGCTGAATTCAGCGATTGAAAAAACTGTAGATCTCGTAACAAATGATTATCACGATCTCGCTAAAGCCGCAAAGGATTATTCATCCGGCGCTGCACTGATAGTATCCATTGCGTCCTTTGCTGCTGCACTGATAATATATCTGCCCTACTTCATTAATTTTATAAAAGGAATTTAAACTAATTGATAGCTATATTTAAAAGAATATTTAAATACTCAGCCATTTTTCAAGGCTTGCTCTGGTTCGCATTTGTAATCATTAATACCAACAGGCCATCAACCGGATACCTGCTGCCACTATTAATGGCAATAAACAGCATCTGTTTTTTCCTGCTTCCGTTCTTCATGGACAGCAAGCCACTATTCAAGGCAGGAATTTTTGCTTTCCTCGCAGTTAACCTTATATTAACCTTCACAGATCAGATGGGATTTTTCGATTATGCAGTAATGGTATTGAATATCACTTCATTGACGGCTTTTACAGTTTATACTGTTTTGCATAGAAAGCAGAATAAAACGCAGGATAAATGATTTTTAACCGGGCACTTCTACAGTGCCTTTTTTTAATCTATAAAAAATAAGCCATCTTAAAAAAACGACTTATTATACTATTAATTAATCTATAAATATATCCTAGAATTTATCCTATTATTTAATGGTTAAAAATAACCATGAATTATACTCTTAATTCACTGAACCTCTTAAGTCCGGCGTCAGCATCCTCAACGAAGAAAACATGCCTGCCCCTGTTGCACTCTCTTATAAAATCCTTCAGGCTTTTGCTGGTGTATTGCGAAAAATCCCCGGCAATAGCCAAGGCTATATTGTAATTAGAAAACTTCTGCAATATTTCTCCTGCGAATGTTGTCTTTAGGTCGAAGAACTTTTCTCCCAGGCTCTCCTTATGAATTATCATCCCCAGCTTGTCGAAGCCTTCGCTATAGCTGACTGATGCCATTATATCCAGCAAATCACGTGTTTCATTTATCTTCACAGTCTCGTCCAGTATGGCAACTCCCATGTTTTCAAGTCTAACTATTTTCAATTTATCTCACTTTCTAAGAAACGGTATTATCTCTTCCATCACATTGTATATTATGTGCCCGTTGTTTTTTATTATGTTGATTCTCGGATCCGGCACATTATCAGTCAACCTCAAGGCTGCCTTCTTAGCGTCGTTTATCACGTCATTTTCTCCTGCTAGAAACATCACAGGCATGCTAAGCTTAGCAAGCTCATCATCAGTAAAAAGCGGCAGCGCACCCATAATCGGCGTGAAGTGGGCTGCGACCAGCTTGTTAAATTCCATTGCGGCTTCAGGCATCTCATCGGTTCCGGTTATCATTTTGCCGATTTTCTTCAGTCCTTTTTCGCCCTGTATGGCATAGATTATTGTCTTGAATATATAGCTGAATTTGGGCTGAACCAATCCTGACGGAGCGATAAGCACCAGCTTATCCAGTCTATCGGGGAAGTTAACTCCGAACTTCAGGCCCATCCACGCGCCCAGCGAATTGCCAATAATGGATGCTTTTTTGATGCCTGCCTTTTGGAGTATTTCGTTTATCCACAGAGCATATTCCCTGCCGTTCATATCTAGGCGCACGGGTTCACTATTGCCGGGTTCACCCAATATATCCACACTCAATACATGAAAATGCTCAGATAATATTTTCATGTCACTGTACCACATTGCGCTATTTGTGCAGGAACCGTGGAACAATAGCACAGCCGGCTTAGCTTCGTTTCCAGCTTCAATCATATAGGTCTTGCCGAACTGCGTGTCTATATAGTTCTCCTTATATGGATATGTTATCTGAGTTTTTATATTGCTGTAGTAGTTAAGTATCTTCTGCCTGCCTTCGTCAGTTTTATATATCTTTTGCACTTTCATCATCATTCTCCTTGATTATTATAATTAGACAGCACCCACATCAAATCCTCCGTCAGCTTTACATCGCCGTAGAACATTATTCGTACCCTGCTATCCTGCTCTATAAACTGCGCGTTCATTGAGGATTTGCCATACCCCTGCTGTTTTGAGTTAAGTGAGGCCGAAATCATATTGATTAAGTTAATGCCCTCATCCATAGAATCCACGTCAATATCAATTACAGAGGACACCATTATTTTTTTACTTGTCTTTGCTTTTCCGTCAGCCGGCAGTTTATTGCCCTGAGTAAACAGGCTTAAATCATGGCCTGTTATTCTCCACGCCTTGCCGACCTTTGCCGCTCGCAGCTTTCCCTCACGGATGTATCTCTGCACCGTTTTCTCGTGCATTTTAAGCATTTCCGCTACTTGTGCGACCGTATAGTATGTATGCTCCATATTATGCTCCTTTATATTACCTATAAGGGAATTATAAGTAACAATAGGTAATATGTCAACACAAATTTTCATAAAAGCAGCTGAAATCCTCAAATATTGCCTACTTATTCACTCAAATACAAAAAAACTGCTCTGAATCAATCAGGGCAGTCTTTGTAGATTTGCTATAAAATAATTCCTACAGAATTATAATAGCTTATGAAGCACCATAGCAAGTGCTAATAACTTTTTAGAAGAGAAGTTCATATGAAGCAATTCTCAATCTTTTTTATCCTTAAATTCCTTAAGGTGCGAATTAAGCTTCTTTTCATAAATCTTTCTGTTGACTATCGCTATTGCAAGCCCGCAGAATAGTGCAATCGCATCGGCAATTAATATTGCGGCAAACGAGTTAACCTCGAAGAGCAAAAGCCCTCCTGTCGTTCCGGCTAGAATTATGATGCAGAGTGCGGCATAGCTTGGAAATATTTTGTGCGGCCATAGTTTGTCGATAAAATCAAATGACAACTCGGCGATAAACCAGATAGCGCAGCCCAATATCACGCTTTTAATCAGAAATAAGGCCTCCATCTGCCCTGCGAAAAATATAGCTGTAATAAGTACACATATAAATACAGATATTATTATTGTGACTAAAAGTCTTATTAATCCATCTTTAGTAAATATCATATCAAAAACCCAACCTTTCTTTAAAGGCTTTTGTAAAGCTTCGGGATATATCAAAAGGTGCTTTATACCCTTCAAGGTTTATTATAAGCTTCCCCTTAAACATCGGCGTAATCAGAGAAATTTTCTTCATGTTGACAAGTTCTGATTTATTTATTCGAAAAAATCCATCGCCTATTAGTTCATCCTCCAGCTGGTATAGCTTCTTTTTAACCAGATAGCTTTTGCCATCTGCAAGATTTGCATACGTATCGTTATTAAGCGCATTAAAATATGAAATGTCAGCTATCTTTATAGGTTTATATGTTTCATTAAATTTACCCAATATCATTCCCTTTAGTTTTGTTTCGTTTCCTATCAGGCTCAATATGTTGATCAGCTCATCGATGCCCTCTTCGCTGAATTCTATTTTTAAATCGCAGCCCCTTGTATCGATGCAGCCCCGCTCAGCCAGCAGTATATTGGATTCATCATCCAAATCAATACTGTTAGCTGACAGAATATCAACTATACTATTTCTGTTTTTATCGGTAGTTATCAATCTGACTTTCAAAGCTATATCCTCCGGCTGCAATCAAAAAAATCGCAGTTTATTTTTCCTTCCTGTATTTCAATACGGCAAGTGACGCCGAATAGAAAACTACTCCGAATGCCAGCAGTATAATAATTATTGAAGCATTCGATAACTCCAATGAGCCGATTGCTATATCTATGCCGTACATCTGCCTGACGCTCTTTACGGCTGTCTCCGGCACGCCGGCAAAGACTATGTCCATGCTGCCGGCCATTATTATCTGCCGAACTATAGACGCGCCCTGAATCAGCGGAAATGATTTTATAATATCTGATGCGGTGCCGCCGAACATACCAACCGGAACATACAACCCCAACAGAAAACCCAGAGTAACATTCAGAATGCTGTTTGCTACGCTCACTGATGAATTTGTCCTCATAAACAGTATAATAAATAACTCGAATCCTGTAAACGAAATATTAATAAGCAGCAAAACTGAGATTACCTTAAGCAATGAAGGAATATTCAAAAGCTCTCCGCCCTTCGCCGCAATGAATGCCTCCCCTGCCCCTAGCACAATTAAAGACATCACAAATCCGACTATCACCGCGGATACAGCATACCCCAGCATTATTTCTATTCGTTTTGCGGGGGTTACGCCCAAATCGTAGTTTGTACTTAGTACCACATCATCAACCCTGAAGCATAGTATGATCAAAGGCACGCTGACAGCAGGTATGCAGGCTAAGCCTCCCACTACCCAACTATTTATCAAATATTCTATTCCCTTTGCCATGCCCGTTGCCTGCTTTACATAGTCTATCTGCATCTTGGATAGAAAGAACAAATAAAGCGCTGCTACGATAAAAACGCTGAGCATAGAAAACAAAAGCACTCCCTTATCTCTAAAGTATTTTTTAATATTTCTTTCAACCAATGCCGCTGTTGCTTTCATATTGCGCCTCCCTTTTTTGCTATAACCGCCATAAACACCTGATCCATGCTGCCTTTAATCACTTCAAAATCCTCTATTTCTTTTTTGGTTTTAGATAATATTTCTATAGCATCCATCGAAGAATTGAGATATATTATTGTGCGGTTCTTTTCCTTTATATATTCCCTCTTCTCACCCTCCAGCATTTCCTCCAATTTGTTATCACTTATCGGATACATAATCAGCCTGTCTTTGCTGTATTTTCTTTTCAGATTCTGCGGCGTGTCATTCTCTGCTATGCGTCCCTTAACCAGTATGATTATTCTGTCGCATTCCGCTGCCTCCTCCATGTAATGCGTTGTCAGAAACACCGTCATGTTCTTTTCCTTTCGCAGGCTCTGCACGCATTCCCACACGTTTATGCGCGTCGCAGGGTCCAGCCCGGTTGTCGGCTCGTCCAGGATAAGTATCCGCGGGCTGTTAATAAGCGCTCTTGCTATGTCTGCCCGTCTTTTCTGCCCTCCGCTTAGTTTCCCGTACCTTCTGCCTAGGAAGCCTGATATACCCGTCTTTTCGGCTATTCCCGCAAGCCTTGCATTGACTTCATCTTTGCTCAAGCCATACAACTTGCCCCTTATCATAATGTTTTCCCGTACGGTAAGAAAATCATCCAGCATATTCTTCTGGAATACTACTCCTATGCTCTTTCTTATATAGTCATCGTCTTTGTCCAATACGGCGTTGTTTATTTCCACACTGCCTGATGTTTTTTTAAGCAGCGTAGAAAGAATGTTTATTGTTGTGGTTTTACCCGCTCCGTTTTCACCGAGAAAGGCTATAAACTCCCCCTCCTCCACATCAAACCTTATTTTCTTCACTGCCTCCGTATCGCCATAGCTTTTACAAAGGTTTTCAACTTTAATTATCTTCATAATTACCTCCTTGAATCAATATAGCCCATAAGGCGGCGCAAAGATATAATTCGCGTGTATCATGCGCAAATATAGCTGTAAGCGGCAATAATAGCTGTATGAATGCCAAAACATGTTCTTTTTGCCAATTTGTTATGTTATAATAAAGTATAAACATAAAAACGGAGTAGAACATGGAATACGATATACTTGAGATTTTTCCTTTTCTCAATGACCTTACTACATCGGAATACAATACATTTACGACCCACTGTATATACAGAAAAATGGAAAAGGGCCAGATGCTTGTCGGCGACAATGACAGATGCGGCGGCATTCCTTTTGTTGTCGGAGGCTCAATACGGCTATTCCGAACATCGGAAAACGGCAAGGACATAACTCTATATAAGGTGAATAAAGGTGAGCTTTGCGTGCTTGCTGCCGTGTGCTCATTTGCAAACCTTAAATATGACTTCACGGCGGAGGCATTAGAAGACAGCATGCTGACTATTGTTTCAGTTGAAGGGTTTAATCATATGCTGAATACCAGCAGAGTTTTCAGCAGCCACGTATTCGCCGCAATTGCAGACAAATTAATAGTCGCGTTGAACGCCATAGAGCTATTGAATTTCTCCAGCATAGAAGACAGGATAAAAAGCTACCTTAACATGCATTCAGATGATGAAGGCGTGGTAACAAACACCCATGAAAATATCGCAAAGGACATAGGCTCATCCAGAGAGGTAGTATCCCGCAAGCTAAAGGAGCTGGAAAACGAAGGGTATGTGCAGCTTAAAAGAGGAAAAATCGTTCTTAAATAGATTTCTCACCTATTGTGATATTGTTACAAACTAATACTTTCATATGATGTATTCTTTGATTGTGGTTAACAAATCCAAACTTTAGTTACTGAAAGGATGTTTACAATGGCTAAGAATTTAACAAAAAATGATTTTAATGATGTAATAACCAACAGCGGCAAACCGGTACTCGTAGATTTCTGGGCAGCCTGGTGCGGACCCTGCAGAATGCTTACTCCGATAGTTGATGAGCTTTCAAAGGAATTCGGCGACGATGTTGTTATCGCTAAAGTAAATGTAGATGAAGAGATTGAACTGGCTCAGGCATACGGCGTAATGTCAATACCTACAGTTATTATCTTCAAGGACGGAAGAATTGTCGACAATTCAGTCGGCGTAAGGCCTAAGCATTATTATGCAGAAACAATTAAAAATGTGCTGGGTGCATAATCCAGCACATTTTTTCTTAATTTTCACATATTGAAACTACTTGTCAATTTGGGTTATAATTACAAGTAGTTTAATTTTTATTCACAATTCGTATATGAAAGCGAAATATCCATTATATATCATATGGCTATTAAATAAGAATGGAATGTACAAATGATAATAAGAAATTTATTCAATTTAATTACTGCCTGGCTCAGCGTTGTGCTGCTCTTTGTAGTCGTTGTTATCTGGGTACTGAGAATACTGGTTCAGAAAAAAATTGTTATTAAGGATACTTTTCTGTTTAACGCCAACAGAGTGTTAAGAAAGTATCATAAATGGGCAGGTATTGCATTTGTTTCAATAGCCTTGATTCACGGCATACTATCTTCTGCGGAGCTCCTTTCCCTCAACTGGGGAAGCGCCTGCTTTTTCGGAATAGTAATTATCAGCCTCTCATATCTGATCAAGCAGAAAATGACCAGAAAAATCTGGCTAAATATCCATAGGGTTCTGACAATATCCATTGTAATAACCTTTGCCGTCCACTTGCTGGACGTGGGGGTATATGGACTTGGCCTTTTAAGAGTGCCAGCGGCACTGGAAAGCGGCGAGCTAAGCGAAGATGATATCTCGTATTTAGAAGATGATGTATATAATTCACTTTCATCCGAAGGCGCAGCATTAGTCTTGGCAGATGGCATTTACACAGGGGTTGCGGACGGCTTCGGCCCGAATCTAAAAGTTGAAGTCACAATACTTGAAGGCAAAATATATGATGTAACCGTTGTTTCGCATAATGAAGTCAACGAGAGATTTTACTCTCGCCCCATTGAGGAATTGCCAGATGCAATTGTAGAAGCACAAAGTGTGCAGGTGGACTCCATATCAGGAGCTACATACACCTCAATAGGAATAAAGAACGCCGTAATAGACGCGCTTAAGCAGGCTGTAGTGGGAGGCAATCTTCCGGATGAAGAAATCCTAATCGAAGCTGATGAACATACCTCAGATGGCAACAGGCACGGCCACGGAGGCGGTGGCGGCGGTGGAGGAGGCAATGGCGGCGGCGACGGCACAGGTGAAGACCATGATGACGAATATACATTCGATTAAAAAAATGATCAATACTTTTTAATCCTCTACTCATTAAATTTCAAAAAGCCTGCTGATATTTTTCTGCAGGCTTTTTGTTTGCTTTTAAATTGCTATATTCATAATTGTTCACTTGTTATCTTTTTCCCTTCCTTATATCCTGTGCCAATCTGATTTCCTATACTGTAATATTTATTATCCAGTCCATAAAGCAGCGGGTTAAGCTCATCAAGCGGCGCTACATGCTCCTTGCCGTCTTCCTTAATCATATATCTGTCCTCAATATATGTACCCAGCACTTCGCCTATAAATATATGCCTGTGTTTAATATTGAAATCCTTTATCACATTGCATATGATGCATACGGGGCACTCTTTAATCATTGGTACGCCTGTTTCATGCATTTCAGCCATAAATAGCCTGCCTTTATCTTCATCCTTCCCGGAGTATATACCGCAGTAGTCTGCTCTTTCCATCATCTCCGCAGTGGGTATATTGATGCTGAACTTAGCGCTTTTCACTATGCCTTCAGTGCCAAAATGGTTTTCATTCAATGATATTGCAACAAGCGGCGGATTAATGCCCATCACTGCCACATCGCCCACTTCAGTATAGTTGATTTTTCCGTTTACCACACATCCTATCAGCACAATTGGTATTGGGTATATATATGGCACATTGCCGATATTTTTTTTCATTTACTCTCCTTCTATTTCCCCTTTAACTTCTCTTTCGCCTTTCCGTCTCAGGATATCCTATTAATAAGCACTGAAAGCGACGACATGAAGTTTTCATTGTGCACGTATACATCATCCGGCACATTCAGATGAACAGGCGTGAAATTCCATATCCCCTTTATTCCGGCCTCCACCATAATGTCCGCTATGTCCTGCGCGGATTTGGCAGGGGTTGTTATTATGCCCATTTTAATGTTCATTCTCTGCGCTAGGTTAACCAGCTTGTTCAGCGGAAATACTCTCTTTCCAAAATAGTCCCTGCCGATTTTCAGCGGAGAAGTATCAAATGCGGCGACAATTTCCAGCCCGCACCTTTCGAATTCTTTATGGGCTGTCAATGCCTGGCCCAGGTTGCCCATGCCCACAATAAAGGCATCCGTGGGCTTGCCGTAGCCGAGCATTTCCTTCAGCACAGTCTCCAGTTCATCTACCTCGTAGCCAACCTTCGGCCTGCCCGTTGCTCCTGCAGCCTGCAGGTCCTTGCGCACCTGTATGGGCACAAGCTCCAACCTGCTGCCTATATCGGTGCAGGAAATGAATTTTTTGCCCTCCTCTTTTAGCGCAATTACGCACCTGTAGTAAAGCGGCAGCCTCCTTAGGGCCGGTACGGACATATTCTGATTGCTCATTATTGCCATCCTTTAATTGATATTTTATTATCTATTTACATTTTATTGTATTTACACCAAAATGTCAATAAATCTCACATACTGATCAATTGTGTAAATTCAGTGAACAATATCTAATTCAATTGCTAGCTATTAAGTAAAGTGGTAAAATAAAAAATATTATGAAAATGAGGGCTAGGTATGAATGTTTTACAAATAGGTATACTCATCTTTATTTCAATTGAGGTTCTCAACATTCTCATGCTTTATTTGTCTCCGGGCATGAAAATAGGCAACGGAATCGGCGTATTTAACGCATGGGAAAAGGTTCAGAGCGACGAGGAAACAAAGGACTTTGTTGATTATCTTTCATCCTGGGTAGCAGGCACAAAGCTGATTTTTGTCCTGCTTGGCATTGTCATTATTATCTGGGGTAATTTCGAGACGCAGCTTGCCACCTGTGCTGCCTTAATAATCTCCATACTGTCCTTTTTCTATAAGCTATATCCCATCATAAGAAAAATGGATAACAAAGGGCAAATCACCCCTAAAGGATACTCCACAACCTTGCTTTTTATGATTCTAGGTTTTATAGCTGTCTTTTTGGTTGTGGGCACAATTGGCCTGATACAGTATATAGGCTGACTCTAATCTAGAGTGCTTTATCATAATTTTTAAAAACTCTGCGGATTTCTTCGCGGACTTCCATCAGAGCGAAACCCATCAGGTTTTCCCCCTTCCATTTGGAAGGGTTTTTTATTTTTGGGTCATCTGCGCTCAGCCCTGCTCCCCACACTCTGTCAGTTGGGCTAGCCTCAACCAGCACTTTATCCCCTGTAGATAAAAGGTATTCTCTTAAAGCAGGATTTGACGCGAACTTCCAGTAGTTTCCGTTCAGTACGACTGAGTATCTTATCTTCGACCACTCTCTGCTATTGAAGTCCTTTACTTCCTTGCCCATTGCCTTTGCATTCTCCGGCGAAGCATTATCCATTATTTTTACTGCCATCTGGTCGTCGCCAAATACAATAGCCTTTGTTCGCATCATGTAGTGCTCGGCTGTCGGATATTGCAGCGTGCATACAGAAAAATATTCCTCCCACCATTGGCTCAGGCAGGCGCATGTTATCTTTCCGTTTTCTGCTGGTGTATTCTCATAAAAGTATATGTATTCTTTCTCATCTGATGATTTTATATCATTCATCAGATTTTTAAGGCTATAAGCTGGTTCTCCGTCATCTGTCCACTTGACTACTGGAAATATCCGCCTGTAGTATTCTACCCTGTTTTCTTCCTTTGCGTCCCAATATCTGGGCTTGGGAAAGTCTGCATTGTATTTGGCTTGATCTCCGGGCGAAAGGTTGCGAAACCAATCGTGGAATTCCCATGCATAGTCCTGCGATGTATTTGTCCTCCACATCTGGCATGACCTCGGGTAATTAGGGAACTTCAGCCATAAGGGCAGCTTTATATTTTTCATTTATTAATCGCCTCTTTCAATAAGTACTTAGGCTCTTTCAGGCTGATTCTCTATTTATTTTCTATTAAAGTATATAATCTATTAAGCCGCAAAGAAAACAAAAATATATTCCCGTGATATATGTCACATTAATGCATTGCATGCTCACACTATAATTAAGAAAAGATATGATTAGAAAAACAATTAAACGGAGGCCAAAAAGATGATAGAAAAAATATTCACCTGCTCTGAAGGAAGCGAAAAAACTATTGAAAAAGTAGTTCTTGATGACAATGTTAACATCAATCATATGATTCTTCCCGAGGGCGAATCTCTGCCTGAGCATTACTCCAACTCAAACGTATATATGATTGTGGTAAAAGGAAAAGTAAGCCTGGAGCTCGATAGCCAGGAAAGGCATGACTACCCTGCCGGCTCAATACTCAACATACCATATAATACAAAAATGAACGTGAAAAACAATCAAAGCGACCTGCTTGAGCTTTTTGTGGTCAAGTCACCTGCACCCAATAAATATCAGGAATAGTACATGCTCATTTCGTGCACGTCAACTATCTGGAAGGTATTCTTTTCAAAGTCCAGTATGCCTTCCTTTTTAAGTTTGGATAGCTCTCTGGACAGCACAGATCTGTCCACGCCTAGGTATTCAGCCAGCTGATTTCTGTTATATGGTATCTTAATGCGAGTTTTACCCTCACGGTTAGCTGTATCAATAAAATATTTCGCTATCCTCTCCCTAGTTGTTCTGGATGTAAGGTAGTCCAGTTTCTGATTCAGAATAAGATTCTTTACTGCAAGCATCCTTACCATGTTTGTTATCAGCCTGCTGTGAAAGGGGCATGAGGTCGCACACATTACAAGCAGCCTGTCTATAGGTATAAAAAGCACTTTGCAGTCTTCCCTTGCAATAGCACTTATGGGGGATTCTTCAAGGCCGGATGCTGCAAGGCTCTCTGCGAAAATCATGTCTTTTTCAATGGTGGCAATAAGCCTGCGTGTGCCGTATATATTTTCCTTAATAACATCCACGCTGCCCTCAGTCACCATGCCGAAGCTTGTTACTCTGTCTCCCTGCATTATAATATAGGAGTTTTTCGCATAGGATTTTTCATATGCACGGATGCAGGACATCACCTGCTTGAATTCCTGCTGTGTTACGCCCTCAAATAGCCGGCTGCTTTGATACATAAACCCTCCCGTTGTGATATATATCACATAGTCTTTATCCAAAGTATACTACAATTTAAATAGAAATACAAGAAATGAGGCAAGTAAATGAAAAGAACCGTTATTGAGATCGATCGAGATGCCTGCATAGGATGCGGCCAATGCGCCAGCGCATGCCATCAGGGGGCAATAGCAATGGTAGACGGCAAGGCAAAGCTCGTAAAGGAAGACCATTGTGACGGACTGGGAATGTGCCTGCCGCACTGCCCTGTGGACGCCATACAGCTTGTCGAGAAGGAAATCGAAGCTGCAGAAAAGCCCGCTCCGCAGGCTGCATTTGTGTGCCCTTCTACAATAGCGAAGCAAATAGAGCGCGAGGAGCCCACTGAATATGAAGGTGCTGTATCCAGCCACCTTAACCAATGGCCCTGCCAAATAAAGCTGATTAACCCCACTGCTCCCTATTTTGACAATGCCGATTTACTCATAGCGGCCGACTGCTGCGCGTTTGCGTTCGGAGATTTTCACAGACAGTTTATGAAGGATAAAATAACGGTCATGGGCTGCCCGAAGCTGGACGACATAGATTATTCAGATAAGCTATCAGATATAATCTCATATAATAATATCAAGAGCATTACAGTTACCAGGATGAGCGTTCCTTGCTGCAGAGGGCTCACCCACGCCGTTGAAAAGGCGATCCAGAAAAGCGGGAAAAACATTCCCTTAAATGTCCATGTACTATCAACTGACGGTGAAATCATAAGATGATCTCACCGTCATTTTTTTAATTCAGAATTAAAGTTTCACATCTCTGGTGCCCCATCTTCTATAGATGATTTTCGCAGTCGCCGCCTCCGGCAGAATGGACGCCGCTGCCAGCATTGCGCTGTTTATTATGCCCGGAATATAAACGGCTCTGTTTCTTAGCACCCTGTTTATTGCGCCTTTAGCCACCTTGTCTGTGGCAATCGTCGTTATCCTGCCCATAAAGCCTTGTGAGTCGATTCTTGCGCATACTTCGGGCGTGGTTCTAAGGCCTGCAGGGCACAGCGCCAATACATTCCCCCTGCCTCCCGCTTCCTCCCTCAATGCCATTGAAAACCGTATGACTGCGCTTTTTGTTGCGGCGTAGAGCGCCTTGTATGGCATTGGATAGAACCCCGCAAGGGACGCAGTATTGATGATGTGGTATTTCTCAGCCTTAGCATTGGTCATTACAAACCGCGTTATGTCGTATGCCGCCTCCAAGTTCAGCCGGCACATGGTGGATACCTTTTCGCTGGACAATGAGTAAATCAAGCCTTCATAGTCAAGCCCGGCTACATTTACAGCCAGATTGATATTCAGCTTACTATCTGTAATATAATCGAACAACCTTTTTCTTTCATCTGTATCCGTCAGGTCACTTGATAAGTATTTTATATCAATATGCTTATGCTCCGCCTCTATTTTAATAATGAGATTTTCCAGTTTTTCCGTATCTATATCCGTAAGCAGCAGGTTCTGCCCTCTTGATGCACACTCATGTGCAAATGCACTTCCAAGTCCGCCAGCCGCCCCAGTAATCAGCGTGTAATTAGTCATATGTTTCCTCCTGAATGAATATACTCCGGATTATAAACCGAATAAAAGCAAAAGTCAAACGTTTGTTTTAAATATTTGTTTAATTCATATGTTTGACTGTGTCAGTTTTTTATGATATGATGCCACCATATAGTTATAAACTGCCAATGGAGACACACAATGAATAGCGAAAAATATATTTTAGTTACAGGCGCAACATCGGGAATAGGCCTGCAGAGCGCAAAAGCTCTTTTAGAAATGGGCTATAGAGTTTTCGGAACGTCAAGAAGCGAGGAAAAAGAAATTGAGGCACGCAAAACGCTGGGTTCTGATTTCTTCTTTATCCGCGCAGACCTTTCATCCATCAATGGTTTAAAAAAAGTTGCCGCAAGCTCAAAAGAATATATATCCGGCAGCGGCCTGTATGCATTGATAAATAACGCAGGCACATTCTACAGTAATCTGACATTGAGCGAGGACAATATAGAAATGCAGTTCGCCGTAAATGCCGCTGCCCCGCTCTATCTTTCTCTGCAGCTATACAGCGAACTGAAAAAAGCAAAAGGCAGAATTATAAATGTTACATCGTCATCCCACTATAATACTATTATCAATTGGAAAGACCCGCAGCTTCTTCAGCACTACGGCCAGCTGCGTGCCTACAAGCAGACAAAGGCCTTCTCAGTTATGCTTTCGCGCGAGTTTAACCTGCGCTCTGAATCAGTTAAAACATACATGGCAGACCCGGGCCTCGTTAGCACGGATATAGGATTCAAAAATACCTCGCTATTGGGCAGAATGATATGGGCACACAGAAAAAGTATCGGTCAGACAGTTGAGGCCGGTGCTGCAACATCAGTCTATCTTGCCTCTGAAGATTCATTGCCCGATGCTATGTACTACAAATACTGCAAGCCGCAGCTGGCATCGAAATCTGCAAGCAGCGACAAAAATTCAAAACGTATCTGGGACTATTTTATTAATCTCTACGGTATAGATATTGATGAATACATAAAGGAATAGATTATGAGCAAAAGAGAAGAAATAAAGGAAAAGTTAATCCTGGCAACAGTTGAATGCATCGAAAAATATGGGCTTAAAAACACAACAACTAGAAATATCATTGAGATTGCGGGGGTAAATATCTCTGCAATAAGCTACTACTTTCAGGGAATTGACAACCTGCTGAACATAGTGCTGGACAAGACTCTGGACAATGCATTCTGCCTGGATGATATTGAAATAAATGAAGAAGACAGCTATAAAGCAATCATTATGAAGGTCGTTAAAAACTGGCTTCAAGGTGCCTATGCCTACCCTAATATCTCAAAATCGCATATGGAATCTCTGCTTTCTGATACGCCTCAAAGCGAAAAAATGCACGAAAAAGCGGATAGCTTCCTTATAAAACTTACCAGCCTTCTTGCTGAACACGGTATGCAGAAGGATAGTTCAGCCGCCGTCAGGCTCCACGTGCTGGTTTCATCGCTGTTTGGGCATTTGCTTTTAAGCGGATTCAAGGAGAAAACTGAAAAGGACGAAGCATTTATTCAATATATTATAGCTACACTATGATATCCTTCGGCAGCGCTTGCGCAAGCAATACAACCAGTTTCATGTTATTTAGGCTAATGTTTCCAGTCAATTTTGCTAATATTCAAGCCAGATAAAGCATATATTTGCAACACAATTGGTATTGTTAAGTAACTATATTCATTTTTTATTCAGCTTTTACAACTTCGCCGTTTGACAGTCTTAGTCTACCTGTTACATTAGTATAATTTATAATAAGTGATTCTAGGTTTTCAAGATTTCTTAGCGATGAAATGTCTCCTTGTACACTTGTAGAATATAAGTCAAGAGTCCCCAAATTAGCAAGTCCGCATAGAGCTGATATATCTCCTGTAATATTGCAGCCGCGCAAACTGATATATTCCAGATTTACCAATTGGCTCAGGCTTTCTATAGCACCATTGATAGGTATATTATAAAGGTACAAGAACTCCAACTTATTAAGGTTTTTAAGGGAGTCCAAGTTTCCAGTAATAGAAGAATTTCGAATATCTATACTTCTAAGGTTTACCAGATTGGATATATCGTTGATATCCCCTTTGATTTTTGGAGTAAGTAGCTGAATATGCTCCAATGATATCATATTGTCTAAAGATGATAACTCACCTGTAACGGAATCACTGAAGATTGAGATATGTTTTAAGTGTTCCAGGCATGCTAAATCACTAATATCACCTGAAATGTTCCCATATACATTTATAACTTCTAGATTTTTGAGTGTGGCTAGACTGGATAAATCGCCTGACATCTCACGGCTAAACTCAAACTCCCCTACAGTTATAACTTTTATATTATCAAGCCCTTCCAGAAATTCGAAGTTATTTATTGTTCCTATTAAATGAATTTCTGAAATAGATTCCAATTCTTCTCGGGATAAAGGTTGTTCAAAAGAGTATGGCTTTATGTGCGGATTATTATCATATATGCTTTGATAGGAAGTCTCCTTATCAACTTTTCTAAAAGTATCAGTCGTTATAAATATAATTATGGAAAATATAAACAGGAATACAACGAGAGGAATTATTATCAGAAATATTTTTTTATTGTTCTTTTTTCTCATACCATAATCTCATTTCCGCTTTTTAAAATCGTAAATACTTAACACATTTCAATTTTCAATTGTTTCTATAAAGTATAGCTAATTCAATGTCTGCTTTGGCCTGTCGAAGTTATTTATATATTCTACAAATGATATACTTAAGAGCACAGATACAGCGCAGGTTAATACTAGAGAAATAGCAGCGTATACAAGAGGCTGGCCTGCACCGAATGTATTGAATGAAAAAACATAGGTGAGAATTTCAGCTAGCATAGATGCAAGAGGCATGGCAGCCAAGTCATACCCTACACTTCTTTTCCGCAAAACAAAAAGTATTATTGTTGCAATTGCCGCCAAAGGGCCCAATACCGCCCGCGGCAAATAGCTTATGTCGGGGTAGACGACTTCCTTAAAAGGCTTAAAACCCTTCTTTCTGAACACGGTATGCCGAAGGATAGCTCAGCCGCCGTCAGGCTCCACGTGCTGGTTTCATCGCTGTTTGGGCATTTGCTTTTAAGCGGATTCAAGGAGAGCACTGAGAAGGACGAAGCATTTATTCAATATCTTATAGCTACACTATGATATCCTTCGGCAGCGCTTGCGCAAGCAATACAACCAGTTTCATGTCATTCAGGCCTATATTGCCCTTGAACAGCTCTTCTCTGGCATTTAAGGTTTTCACATCAGTATAAAGCTTCTCATGGTCTGACTTCGCTATTTTCTCAACGGAATCATACCCTGATGCATAGAGCACGCAGGCAAATGTATGGTTAACCCATCTTATACGGGAAATATCCGCAAGCTTTGCCGCCTTTTCAATCTCATCTATGCTTACACCGGAGAGCGAACTCAACTCCTGCCTTTTTTCATCCGTAATAACTCTGTCATATAGCAAAAGTGTATCTTTTATACCAACTGTCTCCAGCTTAACCGCTGTGTCATTATTCAGGCAGCCAAATTCGCTTATCTTAGTGGGCTTCTCTGTATATGCGCTGAGCTCAAGGCGCATTGCGTTCAGGTATTTTTCATCAAGTCCAGTGTCTTTGGAAATGCTTTGTACTTTCGCTTTGCTTTTAAGCAGGCTTTGCAGCTGGGCGACGTTTTCTATTCCCATTGCTATAAATATATCAATATTCGCGTCAATATCATCTTTAAGCATCTGCCTGCTGGGTATCATATATGCTCCCTTTAATATGTCCTTATATTCGTCCAGCGTTATTTTTTCAATATCAATGTAGTATCCCATGCAATCCTCCTAAAAAGTTTATTAATTCAATGTCTGCTTTGGCCTGTCGAAATTATTTATATATTCTACAAATGATATACTTAAGAACACAGATACAGCGCAGGTTAATACTAGAGAAATAGTAGCGTATACAAGAGGCTGGCCTGCACCGAATGTATTGAATGAAAAAACATAGGTAATGATTACAGACAACATAGACGCAAGAGGCGCGGCAGCCAATGCATACCTTACACTACGTTTCCTCAAAACAAAAAGTATGATAGCCGCAATTGCCGCCAAAGGCCCCAATACTGCCTGCGGCAAATAGCTTATGTCGGGGTAAACCTCCGCTGCTGTTCCGGCGATATTGCTAATAATGAACAAAACCAAAGGAAAACAAGCCAGATAGGCAATGACATACAAAAACCTTAATATTCCGCCCAGCTCAGGCTTGCCCTTTTTGTCTGTTTTTTTGTATCTTGATGCGCGCTTTGCAATGACTTCATCCAGCAGCTCTTTAGATGATTTTGATTTGTCCCGTGCCTGTTTGCTAATTTTGTCAAGTATCTCATCCAGCAATTCCGCATACTTTTCGTAATTTTTTTCAAGGTCCAATGCCTTAATTATCTCCACCTTGCTGCCGTGCTCTATAATTATTCCCGTGGATGCCCTGACTCTGGTAACCATCATAAAAGGAACTTGCTTTTTCACCTTCAGCTCGCTCTTACCAATATATACATCTTCATTTGTTGAAAAATATATAATTATTCCGATTACTACCATTGCAATCGTAGAAAAGATCGCGAAATTCTTTTCCTCCGGCATTGTAATAATTTTTAAAATATATGCGACCGAATTTAAAGCCAATATCATATATAGCAATTTAAATAGCCGTCTTCCATCTTTAAATTTATAGCATTTCATGTTCATTTGTCTGTCCTCTTGTTTCGGTATAGTTTTTTTCTCTGTGATTTCAGCATTTAGATTCTTATATGCTGTTTATCTCCGCCTGCGCCTTTTTAGAAAGCGAGGCCAAAATCAATTCATATGAGTTGTCTGCCATCTGCCGGAGTATTTCATCAGGTACAGCACCGTTCAGATCAATTGAATTCCAGTGCACTTTGTTCATGTAGTACCCCGGGCGTATATCAGTATACGTTTCCCTTAATGAGGCTCCTAATCCCGGATCGCACTTCAATGTTATCACTTCCCTGCCCTCATTATCTGTGCTGTATAGCCCTATCATTTTGTCCCTAAGCATAAATCTATGGGTGCCCCATTCCGGTTTGAATTCCTTTATTATACCTTTTTTTGATACTATATATTCCTCAAGCCACGGATAATTCATAGTGCGCACCTTTCTTTCAATTTCTATTGATCAGTTCACGGCTTTTCTGCCAGATACATAGTTATTTTATCATAAAGCACTATCCTATTGCCAAAGCTTTGTATTGCTTCCTTAATGCCTTCGTAGAATTTTGTTTTATGCGGCTCTTTATCTGCAGAGCTATTGATAAACAAACTTAATGTTAATAATAGCATATATTAAATATTACTTTGTGTAAAGTATTTACATCGCAATGTGACTACATCACAGAACTAATTAAAAAACTATATATACTATAAAATATAACCATAAAAAGGAGCAGCAATGGAAGGCAAAAAAACGAACTATCAGAACAGACTGTTTATTATAACAATAATTTTCTTTCTGCTAGGTTTTCTGCATATCTCCTTTGCAATAGCAGGCCTTGCGTGCTTTATAGCTCCCTTCATATTGGTTGCTGTATACAAAGATAAAGTATGGTGCAGATACTACTGCCCTAGAGCGGGATTTCTAAGCATTGTACTTTCAAAAATCGGCCTTAAGAGAAAACTGCCGAGCTGGCTTACAGGCGACAGGATAAAAAGAATCGTTCTTGGCTACTTCGGGGTAAACCTTTTCTTTATCACAATGTCCACCATTATGGTAAGCATAGGCAAAATAGAGCCTATTGAGATGATCAGGTTTATGATAGTTTTCCCTCTGCCTTTTAAAATGCCTCAGATTCTCGATTTGTCCGTTCTGGCGGCAATCCTACATCTGGGCTACAGGGTATACTCAGTGATGTTCTCATCTACTGTAATTGGGCTGGTGCTGGGGTTTATCTATTCACCGCGTACATGGTGCATAATATGCCCGATACAGACCCTGACAACGCAGAAACAAGCAAACAAAAGCTTCTAGCTTTTTAAAATAAATCTCCTTAAAATACTTCTAAAATTCAATGGCCTCGCAGAAACTTCAAAGTTAAAGCGGGGCTATTGAATTTCTATCAATTTAAAAAAATGATATTGACATCACCATATATCACAATATATCATTTAGCTGTGAGGTGAGTTAAATGACAATAAGATTATCTGACATGCCTAATATCGGCACTACGCTGGAAGCAAAGCTGCAAAACGCCGGCATAACATCCGGCGACGATCTCGCTAACCTCGGCTCGAAAGAATCCTTCCTCCGCATCAAGCCGCTCTATCCTGACGCATGCGTGCTGCACCTGTATGCATTGGAAGGCGCAGTAAGAAACATAAGGTGGCACAACCTGCCGCAGGAAACAAAGGACGAGCTAAAAGCGTTTTACGATAGCCTCTGAAAAGGAAAAAACCTGCAGGATAATTATCCTGCAGGCTGCTTTGCTCCTTGGTTACATGTCCTTTTGCAAAGGATTGCCCTGGCCGTCAAGGAAATTGTCTGTGGCTATCAGGATAATATCAACTATTACGCCGATGCCGAATACGCCGCCTGTTAATAGCCATAGTATGCCTGTTCCGATTTTACCAACGTAAAATCTGTGCACGCCTATTGCGCCTAGGAAAATGCATAATAAAAGTGCTGCAAGTTTGCTTTTCATAAATCTTCTCTCCATAATATTTAGTATTTTAATTATACATTTTATGTATATGGTTTGCAAATTTAATTTCCGGGTTTATTCTGCCCATTCTTTATTGTATAATCATACTATCACATTTCAGCAAGGAGCTATAAATGAACATTCAGATATTCGGAAAAAGCAAGTGTTTTGATACTAAAAAAGCCGAAAGGTACTTCAAGGAAAGAAGGATTAATTTTCAGTATATTGATATACTTGATAAGGGCTTAAGCAAGGGCGAATTCCGCAGCGTTGCGCAGGCCGTCGGCGGATATGAAAACATGATTGATAAAGATGCCAAGGATTATTATATGATTCAGCACTACGGCGCGGAGCAGAAGGCGGATAAACTGATGGAGATGCCAAAGCTATATAAGACGCCTATTGTCAGGAATGGCAAGCAGGCGACTGTGGGGTATCAGCCGGATGTGTGGAAGGGCTGGGAGTGAGGCCAGCTAGCTGCCGCTTAAGCGGCATTTATTTTGTGCATACCTAGCACTGATATAACCTCTCCGTCTGCTGCGGCAGACACCTCTCCTAAGAGGCGAGGCCGGGCTTTTGGAGCCAAATTAATTTTTCGGTTAGGCTCTCCTTATAGGAGAGCTGGCAGGCGAAGCCTGACTGAGAGGTTTTTATTTTTTTCTCTTGGCAGAGCTAGTATATTAGTAGGTTTACAGTTAATTTTAGTAAACATTATATATCTGTTTCACTTGAAATAAGCGGTTCCAGCAAATAAAAAGTAACCTCCCTCCACTCCTTGTATTTATCTGTCCATTTAAATAAATGTGACAAGTGTTTGTGTGCCAAGCCGTTTTTATCATATTTCATATAGGATAAATCCATTGCCCAATATCCCATGTTACAAAACGTTTCTTTGCTTCCAGTCAATATTAATGTCGAGAAATTTGAATATAAATCAATAATGTCTTTATTCTCTTTGTAATTAAAATGCTCCCATTCTTTTTGCTTAAATTGATTAGTATTTGTTACAATATTATAGTTAGCCAGAGAATAATTTTTTATTTTCTCACGTATGCTTTTCCACTCTTTCTGTTTTAGCTGCAGAGTATGACTAATGCATACCAAATCCAGGCCAATTGGCGTTGATGGGCCGCCCCAAGAAAGCAAGGGATTATTGTTGTTTCTGCAAGGAATGAACAGAATAGCATTCTGCGTTTGAGCTACGGCATAAAAAGCCGCTGAAAGCTCGAGAAGTTCCTCTTTAGTTGAAAAAATAAAAAAATCGTTTTTATGAAGCTCAACAATATACGTGTATTTAAAATCATAGTCAGCAATTAAAACAGTATATTCTTCACCTTTGTGCTTTACTGGTGTCTTTTTACACTTAAAATCTACAATTATCTTATCCATCTCCTCCATTACTTACGAATCAACTTCCCCCAAATCAATCTCAAACCTGCAAACCTCATCCCCAGCAAGCGCGCTCTTTAATAGCTTAATATCCAGCTCCCTGCCTAAGATAACCTCAAACGGGAACTTCGCAAACCCTGCGCTGCAGTAGCACCATTCACTGTCGGTATTTTTTTCATCGGATACTATGCTCTCCCTTGCAAATGGGCAGTGGCATGCGTAGTAGCATTTCTTAACCGGGTCAGTTTCCTTCAGATAGCTGATGATGTCATACGGTATCTTAGTGACATATAGCTTATTGCCCTTCCGCACAGCGGATAGTACCTCCTGGTTGCCCTTGACGAAATCCACTACATCCTGATTGATTATCTGCTCAAACCACACTGTCTCGCTGTCGCAGTATCTTTGCAGCTCCTCCACCTTTCTTTGATGGCGTTCCTTCAAATATGTATCCAGCAATTCGCTGTTTTCATAGAATTCCTTCTCCATCTTCATGGATTCTTCAGGTATTCCGTGGTTGTTGCCAGCCAGTATTTTTCTATATAGCTTCGGCTCCAGCCCTGCCTTTAATCTTCCTATCAGGTCATTTGTATACTTGGGCATCTCTTCGAGCGGTGTGCCCAGCGGCGGCATTGTGAACCCTTTTATCACCTTTTCGGCGATTTCCTTGCCGGCAAATGTCTCCATCCTTTTTTTGATGTTCTCTATTACGCCCAGCCCGCCTAGAACTTTAGTGAAATGTATGTATACCTCATTATTTTTTATCAGGTAAAAGTACCTTGCGACAGCCAACAGCGCATCAAGGCTGTTTTCTCCTGTTTCTATAAGATAGCTGATATATTTTTTTGCAAGCCCAATTGTCGCATCTTCAAATGTGCTTTCATTTGCTTTTAAGAATTTTTCTGCGTCAATCAGAGTCTTTACAGCGCTGTCTATGGCGTTGTCGTCGTATCCTCTGTCTTTATACAGCTTTACAAATGCGTCAGTATTCATATATTTCTCCTTATTAGCTTATTCTATTTCTTCCTTGATATCCCGCCGTAGAATATCCCTCTGCCGCTGCTCAGTTCATCACTCGTATCAAATCCTGCCTTTTCAAGCAGAGGCTTATAGGTTTTGTTGATCCTGCATGATCTCGACATGCTCCTCCATACAGGCGCAAAGCCGTTTACAATTTTTTTCAGCCCTTTGCCCTCCGGCAGGCCGTGGTCTATATGGATAAATACCCCGTCCGGCTTTAGCACGCGGTGTATCTCGCTCAAGGGCTTATCCAGCTCATCTATTGAGCATAAAAGCAGTGTCTCAACTACTGTGTCGAAAGTATTGTCTTCAAATGGCAACTTAGCGGCATCTGCCTCCACCAGCTGCATTTTGTCAGATGCCTTCTTGCGCGCAGCACTGCTTATCTGCTTATCAACTACAGTTATGTCCGATATTGCATCCATATTGTAATATTCAAAATTGACGCCTGTGCCAGCGCCGATCTCCAATACTTTGCCCCCTGCTTCGTAAATCAGGTGCTTTCGCATGGAATTTAAAAAGAATTTTTCCAGCGGACACATGAAAATATCATATATATTCATAATTTTACCTCGTAAAATGTATTTTTTATTTCTCTCTTTGGTGTTGGCTCGCGGATTACACTCCATAAATCTATTTCTAACTTCTTATGAATAGTTTACCATATTTCGCATCTTTTTTCACTCGCATCTTAATAAATAATAAATTAAATAAATTACCTTGACAGATAGAGTAATCTGCTGTAATATTACCCTATTAGATAGAGTAATATTACTACAAGCATACCTATATGAAAAGGAGGTAATAATGATTAGCAGTGATGTTATCCGAGGCCATCTGGACGCTATTATCCTAAAGCTGATAATAGAAAAGGACAGATACGGCTATGAGATATCAAAAGAGATTTCCGATCGAACAAGCAACGCCTTCGAAATAAAGGAAGCTACCCTCTATGCTGTGTTTCAGAGACTGGAAAAGAAGCTTTATATCGTCTCCTACAGCGGGGAGATTACTCACGGGCGCACACGAAAATATTATAAGGCTACAGCAGCGGGACAATCATATTTCGAGGAAAAACTGACAGAATGGCAAATGATAAAAAATATTATCGATACATTATTGGAGGAGAAAAAATGATTACAATAAAAGACTACGTTGAAGGATTATTTAAAGACATTCCTGAAAGCAAAGAAAAAGAAAGCGTAAAAACAGAAATAATTCTAAATCTTGAAGAGAAGGTTCAGGACCTGATGGACTCCGGCAAATCCGAAGAAGACGCCATAAATAAAAGCATCGTCGAGTTCGGCGACGTCAGCGAAATAAAAAGGGAACTTCAAGGTTCCGCCTCGCCAGCACCTAAAAAGAATGAGAAGAAAATAAACTACAAAAATAATCTATGGTTTTCCATCTGGGGTTCAGCCCTCATAATCGGCTTCCTCTTTTTTATAAACTATACCACTTCATGGGGACACCCCTGGTTTGTCTACCCAACTTTTGCTGTGCTATGGTGGCCTCTCGCGATGGTTTTTGCATGGCTTAATCACAGGAAGAACTGAGGCAAAAAATGAAAAATAAAAGTCTAATATTCGCTTTGGTCGGGTCACTTTTGATTGCGGCTGTGGTATTTGCGCTCAATTATGTCACATCCTGGGGCTATCCATGGTTTATATACCCTGCTTTTGCTGTGCTTTGGTGGCCGCTGGGTGTTTTCTTCGGTCAAAATAGAAAGTTTAAGGCCTTTTCGGTGGTAGGAGCGTTGTATATCTCTGGATTCTTATACCTTGTAAATATGATTAATTCTCCGAATTTCCCGTGGTTTATTTTCCCGGTATTTGCAGTGCTGTGGTGGCCTTTGGCCATGCTTTCAGGCTCTAGGGCAAAGCTGTTTTCGCTGCTTGGCACAGCTTTAATATCCGCTCTTTTAGTGATTACAAATTATATCGTATCACCCAATGTATTGTGGTTTATCTTTCCTGTGTTTGCTGTGCTTTGGTGGCCGCTTGCTGTGTTCCTCGCAAGGAAAACCCGCATTTTCTCCATCGTTGCAGGCATATATATAATCGGCTTTCTAGCGCTTGTTAATTTCCTGTTCACGCCTGCATTCCCCTGGGTTATCTTCCCGGCTTTTGCTGTGCTCTGGTGGCCAATAAGTGTGATTATATGCCGCGCAAAGAAATTTAAGCTATATTCTGTTGTTTCGTTTTTGTACATCATGCTTTTTTTAGCGCTGGTTAATTATATTGTTTCTCCGGGGTATCTATGGTTCTACTACGTCGCGTTCCCATTGATATGGTGGCCGCTTTCGATGTTTCTTGCGAGAAAGCCAAGGATATATTCCATCGTTATGTCGCTCTTAGCAGCCGGCTATCTGGCGCTCATTAATTATATGAATTCACCTGAGGTTCTCTGGTATCCTTATACATTATTCGCTTTTATATGGTGGCCGCTTGTTATGCTTTTAGGGAAGCACGCAAAGACCCTGTGGTTTGCAGTATTAGGCGCATTATCCATAATAGCCTATTATGTCTTCCTTTATTTAAGGCTCACTCCCGGCGCCCATCCATGGTATCTTTATATCGTTCTGCCTGCTCTGTGGTGGCCCGTAAGCCGAGCATTCGGAAAGAAGGCGCTGGAGCTGCCCTTCCAGATAGGCTCCATGCTTATCGTCACTGCATACTATGTTGCGCTTAACCTGATTCTTACGCCCCAGTATTTCTGGTCGATAAACCTTATCTATCCCATTTTGTGGGCGTTTATGGGCATATACTTCGGGCACAACAAAAAGTTCTTTGCCTTTTCGGTATGCGCGGCAGTCATTACAATTGCTTACTTCTCCATACTAAACTATATGACTACACCTCATGTAATATGGGCTGTTTATCCGTCATTTGCAATTCTATGGTGGCCGCTGGCAATGTATTTCTTCAGAGCCAAAAAAGATAGGCCGAATGAAGCAGCAGAAGAGATTGAATAGAATTTTATTTTATTGCTGTCCCGGCATCAGGCTGGGACAGCTTTTTGATTGCATGAGAATATCCACTTCTTATGCCACTCGCTACCCCAATATTAAGGTGCCTTAACAACCTCATTTTTAATCATAAATTTTTTGTTCAAATGATTAGGCTCCCCTTTCAAGGGGAGCTGTTGAGCGAAGCGAAACTGAAGGGTGTCTTTATAGAATCCTCCTCCCTTTAACAAGGGAGATGATGGTTCATTATTTTGTTCTATTAATATCGCGAGTAAAGGAGCTAGTTTATGGACCAAAAGCCACTAACGAGAAATCTATCAGAGCATAAAAAAACCGTCGTTACCGACGGTCAGCAATTTATACATATTCATAATCCAGTGCATGTTTTTTATATGTCCATTTCAGCAAGGCCGGTGTCAGCAGGCTGCTGGCTATAACCAAAAGCACAATAGGCGTCAGGTATGAATCCGGCACAAGCCCGGCGCTTACACCCCTGTCAACGACTATCAGTGCCACCTCGCCCCTTGCCATCATTCCCACTCCGCAGCGCAAAGCCTCGACCTTGTTGTATCCGGCCATTTTAGCGCCAATCCCTCCGCCGGCGACTTTGGTAAGCAATGCGACGGCTATGAGCACAGAGGCGAATATTGCCATGTGCAAATCAATATGATGAATCGCAGCCTTTATGCCTATGCTAGCGAAAAATATCGGCGCGAACAGCATATATGAAGTAACTTCCATCTTTTTATTTACATATTCACACAAGGTGATGCTGGATATAATAGCTCCTGCCAGATATGCTCCTGTAATATCCGCTACGCCGAAAAAATGCTCGGCAGAATAGGAAAGGAGCAGGCAGAATACCAGCGAATAGATAGGCACTCTTCTTCTTTCACCATACTTTTTGGAGAAATACTTAAACAGCAGATAGAATCCATATCCGCATACTCCCGCGAACACGAAAAATCCGACTATCTTCAAAAGGACTATGAGTATATGGGTGGATGAGTCCTTGACACTCATCAATACGGTCAGCGCTACTATTCCGAATATGTCATCAATAAGTGCTGCGCCTACTATCGTTGTGCCGGATTTTGTGTTTAGCCTCCCGGTCTCACGCAGAGTCTCAACAGATATTGTAACGGAAGTCGCCATGAGTATTACGCCTATAAAGATATATTCCAGCAGCTGCTCCTGGCTGATTCCTCTGAATCCGTGGGAGAAAAACCCAGTGACTATTACGCCGCCTATTAGCGGAAACAGCACTCCGAGAAACGCGACAAGCAGCGATGCCTTGCCTGTCTGTTTTATCTTTTCAAGGTCTGTTTCCATGCCTGCCATGAACATAATAAATATGACGCCCAGCTCGGCCATTTTATCTATAAACTCAGTCTCATGAACTATATTTAGCAGATTCGGCCCTATTACAAATCCCGCAAGCAGAGCGCCAACAACAGCAGGCAGCTGAATCTTTCTGGTAACAGTACCAAAAAGCTTTGTACATAATAGAATTATAGCCAAATCCAGAAAAAAACCGTATTCTAACATCCCAGTGCTCCGTCTTCTTTATTCCAGTAATAGAGTATATGCCTACTGATTGCTTATGTCAAGCAGGCAACTGCAATTTAAGCGTTGATTATCAGTGCTTTTTTAGCATTCAGTTCATAGGATATTGTGGTATAATAAATCAAACAAAAACACGGAGAAAACTAAATGAGAAAAATTATACTAATACTTTCAGCTATGCTGCTTATTTCCTTGTCCGGCTGCGGGCTTCTGCCCAATGGCTTTAGCCTGGATGCATCACCTGAGGAAAGCAGCCAGCCCGAAGAAATATATGAAACCTCGGAGCAAAATGAAAGCACAGCACAGATATATTATGACGGGCCAACACTGCCTGCTATAGACTTTACTGGCATGGATCTTTTTGAGGACGGATATGAAATAGTGGCGTTTGACTATGCCCATGACGGCGATACGGCATATTTCTTAGTAGGTGGCTCAACCCTTAAGACGCGCTTTTTGGGCGTTGACACCACTGAAATAAAAACAGATTCCGGCGTGCCGGAGGACTGGGCGGAGCAGGCAAGGGATTACACTGCCTACATCCTTGAAACCGCCGATGAAATAATACTTGAACTTGACGAAAACAGCTCAACATTTGATGATTATGACAGGCTGCTTGCCTGGATTTGGGCGGACGGCAGGCTTCTTAACTATATGCTGGCCGCCGAGGGCTTCGCAGAAGTCAAATACCTGTATGATGATTATAAATACAACGACTACCTGCTGGATGCTGAGTATGCAGCACAAAAAAGCAGCCTGCGGCTCTGGGGCGACGATGAGCCGTATTTCAATCCGCAGGAGGCAGCATACACATATCAGGATGAAGAAAATGATCATATAGGTTCTATCGCAGCAGCAAGGAATATGTCCCTCGGCACGGAAGTAAGCTTGCAGGGTATAATAACATGCACAATAGGCAAGAGCGCATTCCTGCAGGATGAAACAGGCGGCATATATCTATATTCAAATAACAAAGGCTACTACGCACTGGAAGCCGGAAACGAAATAACTATTGAAGGAAAGCTTTCAGATTACAACGACTTTCTTGAAGTGACAGATTTTGATGACAGCAGCATAAAAATATTATCAGAAAACAATACCGTTTCTCCACAAACCATTGCCCTGAAAGATATAGGAGAAAGCATGGAAGGAAAATATGTACAGCTCAATGATGTCACCATAACCTATGTTGATTCTGTTTCCGGTGAAAACGGCTATTCAGTTTTTGTATCAAAAGACGGCGCAGTGGGCGAAATCCGCGTGGATAAATACCTCTCACCCTATCCGGATTCATCAATATTTGTACCCGGCGACATTATATCCGTAGTCGGATGCATAGGCCAGCACTATGATGCATACCAGCTGATGATCTCCGGAGAGGATGCAATAATCCACTAGAAAACTAGTAAAATTAACTTTTATCAGAAAAAATATACTTTGTCTTAGCTTTTTTTGCCTAAATATGGCATTAAAAGTACAGTTTTGTAAATAAATTGACAATAAAGTTTTTAAATTTATGAGATATATGCTAAAATATAAGTTGATAAATATATATTATATTAAAAAGATAAGTTAGTTATGGAGTCATTTGATGACAAGCAAAATTGATGAAAATAATATAGTGGATACAGCAGCAGGGGCTGAAAAGTACGACGGCGTTCTAACCCAGCTGGAAATGCTAAAAAGGCTTACCCTCGCCGCTAAGTATAAAGACGACGATACAGGCTCGCACATAACAAGAATGAGCCGGTACTGCTATGAAATAGCTGTTGAATACGGCTTTAGTGAAGAGGATGCCCAAATTCTGCTTAATGCCGCTCCCATGCACGACATCGGGAAGATAGGAATTGCCGATAGCATACTGCTGAAAAGAGGCAAGCTCACAGCTGAAGAATTCCAGGCCATGACTGAGCACTCCGAAATCGGCGCAAATATAATTAATGAACACCCCTCAAAGCTGATTCACGTTGCCTACATTGTGGCATACCAGCATCACGAAAAATTCAACGGCAAGGGATATCCCAACGGACTAAAGGGAGAGGAAATTGATATTAACGCACGTATTGCGGCCGTTGCCGACGTTTTCGATGCTCTTACTTCGGTGCGCCCCTATAAAGACGCGTGGCCTTTTGAAAAGGCAGTAAAGCAGATAAATGACGACGCGGGCACTCATTTTGACCAAGAGGTTGTTGATGCCTTCAACAGAGCTATAGATAGAATAAAAGTAATACACGACAAATTCGCAGAATAATAATTTATTTAATAATTGTCTGCCTACACCAGTATTTAAAATAATACAGTTTAATATGGCTGAACTAAACAATGACTTGCTTCATTGTTTTTTTATGCGGTGAATTAATATTTCCTTGCTACTTGACAATACCAAGTAGCTATGGTACTATTACATTACTACTTGGTATAACATAGTAGAGGAGGTTTAGTATATGGCTCAGGAAACACAAATGCTTAAGGGACTCCTTCAGGGCTGCATCCTCGCCATACTTTCAGCAGGAGAAATGTACGGGTACATCATAGTTGAATCATTGAAAAATTACGGCTTTGCAGATATCAATGAAGCTACAGTATACCCCATACTCACTCGGCTGGAGAAGCAGGGGCTTCTGCGCTATGACAAGCGCCCGTCAGAGCTTGGTCCCCCAAGGAAATATTACAACATTACAGACGCAGGACTCAATGAGCTGAAACTTTTCAGAGACTGCTGGAATGATATCAGCGGAAAAGTGAACACTATTATTAAGGAGATTTTATAAAATGAAAAAATTAAGCGCTAAATCCAGATGGATGCTTTATCTTTCGATTTTCATATCAGGGCTTGTAATATTTACAGCAGTATTTTATTTCATTGCCGCACAAAAAAGCCAGAGCAGCGGGCTCGACAATATCATTTTGATTATAATTATCATATTGGCAGTACTGGCGGTGCTTTTCATGCTGCTTACGCGGCTGAAACTAAGAAAAAGAACTTCCGCACTCTCGCCGGAATACTTTGAAATGTATGAAGAGATATCAGACAAATTAAATGGCACATCCATGAGCATGATGGAGAAAAAGGAAACGCTTTCCGACATTCTTGACCTTTTCCTGCTGGCACAAAAAGACGGGCGCAGCGCAGAGGACGTTACAGGGAAAAACATTGATGATTTTGTTACGCAGATACAGGATTCCTTCGGCTATAGGAGCAGGTTTTTGCATAATATTTTTGTCGGCGTTCAGTACAGCGTACTTTATCTTTTTCTGATGCAGGGATTTGAATACTTTAGCCAATCTGACGCAGGATTTTTCAATCAGGAAATCAGTATATCCACATCCATGCTGCTGCTCCCTATCGCCTTTGTAGGCGCGCCAATGATGACCGGCCTAATAAGGAAAAACAAGCCTGCTCTTGCGATGCTCATTCCAATCGCTATATTTATTCTTTATATCGGCCTCATGGAAACTATCAATGCTTTCTTTCTGGATATTCCGTGGGTATACACCTTCGCTGAAGGGAAGGTAAACGCCATACCGAATGTATGGATGCTGGTATTGTGGATTGGGCTTTTTGTTCTGGCTGCGCTTTTCAAATGGATCCAGAGAAAAACCTCGGTTAAAAAACTTTAATATGTGATCTTTACCCGGCACATTCGAATGTGCCGGGTTTACTTTATATATTGCCGTTTCGTTTTTCTTTGCCAGATACCAAATATTTTTTGCATTATAAGAAACAGCAATTTTTTTCTTGCATATTTTTTTGCAGAGTGATACTATATCACTATGATGTATATCTATTAGATATAGTGAGGAGAAAATATGAGGAACACCAATGCTTACGCCCTGCTTTGCCTTCTGTCGTTGCAGCCCATGAACGGATATATTATGAAGCAGTGGGTGGATAATTTGCTCAGGCATTTTTGGAAAACCAGCTATGGACAGATATATCCGACCATGGAGCAGTTTCTGTCAGAGGGACTGGTGACCGTTGAAAGCAGAGAAAGCGACAGCGCGCCTGCCAGCAAATACTATCATATCACGGAAAAAGGGCTAAAGGAGCTTAAGGAATGGCTGTCGGAAGACTCGCTGGACTTTAACTATCGTGATGAATCATTGATGAAATTCTATTTTAGCTCTCTGCTTCCTTTGGATACAGTAATTGAGAAGGCTGAAAGAGCGGCTGAATTCCAGTATGGGATTCTGGAGAAGTATACAAATGATAAAAAGATACTCGATGTAGAGAATCCTACGCGACAGCAGCTGATGGTAACCATATGCAACCAGAAAGGCATTTTTCTGAATGAAGCCCGGCTCAAGTGGGCACAGTATTGCGCAAAAACCTTAAAGGAATTCAAAGAAAATGAAGAAAGAAAGAAGGAGAAAGAAAATGAAAAAGAGTAAAAAATTATTGCTGCTTTTGGTAGCCCTCACTCTGGTATTCACATTTGTTGGATGCAGAAGCAAAGAAGCGGCAGAGGCGATTGAACCGAAAACTGAAACAATGCTGCCCCTGGATAGCGCCATTGTCGATATAATGGCAGACAGGCTTACAGCATTGGAAACCAGTGATTACGACCTTTATATGCACTCGATCGGCAGAAACAACCAGTTTTTATACAACGAGCAGGAACGCTGGTTTATGAATATGATAGACCCGCGTATTCAGGATATAGCATTTGAAGTTTTGTCCGTCGAGATGATAGATGATTCAACGGGAGTTGTAAATATCCATCAGACACACCACATGGGCGAAACATTTGACTTTGAGTATCCGCTGCTTTTTAAGTATGAAGACGGCAGATGGATGGACTATGGCTATAACTTCGAAATATACAAAACCGACAGATTCATGGTGAAGTATATGAAGGGCGAGGAACGGGTGGAAGAATTCGCACAGATGCTTGAAGACGCATTTGACAATCTGGAATCAGTTTATGTCGAAAGGCCGTGGGATAACTACGAGATGAAGCTCTTTACAGACCAGGAAATGCTTCGCCAGCGTACAATACCGGCAAATCTGTGGCTATTTACAGGATGGTCAGAGCCTGATGAATCCCTTAAGCTATACACAGGCCATCCGAAAAGCGATTACGACGGCTATCCCGGCGTTGTCCAGCATGAGCTGGTGCACCATATCACAATAAACATCTGCAATAATAACCTGCCGCTGTGGCTGCTAGAAGGAATCGCTATGTACGACGGCTCCGCATATTACGGATTTGAAACCAATAAAATGCTCTCACTTATCACAAATGAGAATGTTGCAAATACTATTCAATATATGGAGACAAATGATCTTACTAAAGATTTGACAAAACAGGAAATATACAATTTCTATAATACAGGTTATATGTATGTCAGGTTTATAGATCAGGTATACGGCAGGGACAAGCTAATGGATATATTCTATGAGGCTGGAAAAAAACCTTTCCATGACTCCACACTGAATGAAACCTTCGAAAGCGACAACCAGCAGACAGCCTCCGAGGTTATTATGACAGTTTTAGGGCTGACAAAGGAAGAGCTAAGCACGGAATACCTTGCCTGGCTTGATACGCTGGACTTTGATGCATTGGGTGATTTGCATAAATAGCCAATAATTAACCCTCGTATTAAGGGCTTCGCCCTTAAAAATCCCTTAGGCTGAATAGTAGAATGCGGGGAAAATAATGATTTGCAGGTGTGCATTAAATAACTATTAGAAAAAGGCTGTTCATACTGAACAGCCTTTAGCAAATTGCTTAACTTTTCTTTATTATGCCGGAGGTGGGTACAGATTCACAGACTGGCTGCCGCTGGTTTTTATATCACCGGTGGTGTATACCGCCGCTACCGAGAATGTGCCTGATGTGGTAGTTCCTTCAACATATCCTTCGAGATTAGCTGCTAGGCCTGCCCAGGAAACAGCCGCACCAACATTTATGGTTCTATTGGTTCCATCAATGTTATATATTACTTTGAAGTAGCTGAACTTCGAATGGCTTGCGGCATCGCCGCTCCAGCTTAGATATACATTTCCATCTGTCTCCGAGCTGTAAACCGATGATAGCGTTGGCGTAATCAGCGGCTCTGATACAACGGTCGCAGGGATAGTAAACGATATCGCATTGCCCGGTATTTTTACGGCTTGCCCGTCATACAGTGCCGTTATTGAGAAATAGCACGGCTTTGCAGCCTCTACTGTTCCAAGCTCTGATATGTTGATCGTTGTGCTTGTCTGCGATGCATCCGTTATCCATCTTAGGTATGAGCTGCTGCTGTAGGCAGGAGTCGTATCAGTGAATGAATATACTACCTTATATCCGTCGAACCTGCTGTCTGATATCTGCGACCAGCTGAGCGATATGGTATCACCGTTCATGCTTCCTGAGATAGTGGATGATGGGTACGGGTCAGTAGATGCAGTCGGCGGTATGCTGAATGAAATCGTATTGCCCGTCTTCTTCACGCTGTGGCTTTCATAAAGGGCCGTAATCGCGAAATAGCATTTCCTTGTCTCGCTGGATGAGCCAAGCTCTGTTATGTTAATGACCGTACTTGTCTGCGATGCGTCCGTTATCCATCTTATGTACGGGCTGCTGTCGTATTCAGGCGTGCTGTCGGTGAATGAATACACCACCTTGTATCCTTCCAGCCTATCGTCTGATATCTTGCCCCAGCTTAGGTATATCTTGCCGTTATCCATGTACCCTGATATATTCGTTGAAGCATATGCATCCGGCGCAGGCGTTGTAGTCGGCAATACTGTCGTTGTCGTCGGCATCGTCTTGCTTATTACATTGCCCGGCACTTTTACAGACTGGTCGTCGTAGAGCACAGTTATTGAGAAGTAGAACTTTCTGCCCTCTTTATATCCGGTCATGCTCGAAAGCTTATATGTTCCGGAAAGTTTATTCGAATCCGTCACATAATCAAAGTAGTAGCATCCCTCTTCGCCGTAGACAGGTGTAGCATCAGTGTATGAATACATTACCTTGTATCCTGCGAACCGCTCGCTTTCTACTTTCGTCCAGTTAAGAGTTATCTTGCCGTCTGCTATGTTTCCTCCGCTGATTGTTGAAGCGCCCTCCTCGTCTATGGGTTCGGGGGTCACTTTCGGCGTCTCAGTAGGCATCAATGTGGTCTCTTCTGCGTTCTTAAGAGTAACAGGAATCACATTGCTCAGCTTGGATGTATTTCCGCTGTGTACATACAAACAGTAGTACATTGTCGTGTTCATCTCGGCCTCTGAAAGCTCCACAACAAATTGCGTAATCTGGCTGTCGACTGTGGCTTTTTGTGTCTTTACGATGTTTTTCATCTGCTTGACTTCGTCTAGAGTTGAGCCTTTTAATAATTTATATTCTACCTCTGCCCCTCCTGACAAATTGTAAGAGAAATCTATCTTGCCCCACTTTATCACCAAATCGCCGTCCTGATTCTTAACCGCTATAACAGGCGCTTTGAACTCCGGTTCATAAATATAATCATCCGGAAGATTTTTAATAACATCCTCGACTTTCAGGTTTTTATCCGCTTCAAAGTCATCGGCCATTTCGCAAAGGATCAATATTCCCGGGGAAACCTCCAGTTCCTTTGCCTGCTCTATATAGCTTTCGTCTCCGTTGACTCCGATAAGCTTTACGTTTTCACCGAGGTCATTTTGAAGGCCGGCCAGCAGATGGTTTAATATATCTTCCCCATCTTCAGATGACGTATTGCCCATAAACTGCCCGAGCAATACATACGTCTTCCCCTCTTCGGTCATGTATCCGCCGGCCAAAGCCTTTTCAATGATTAGTTTAATTGCTGCCTGCAGCTCCATTCCGACGCAGTCGAGGCCCTCGTATAGCTCTTTGGCGTCTTCATTCTGCAGTATCACATCGGTTACTTCGTTGTTTTCATCCACATAGAATCCTATGCTTGGGTTGATGTCTATGGTGTAGTATGCCGTTCCGCTAAGCGGCCTCTGATTGGTGACTGTGGCTACAATCAGCACAACAAAAACCAGGGCAACAGCGGCGGCAGACGTCAGCAGCCTTATTGTAAGCCTTTCTCTTTTTGTTTTGTTTTCTATCTCGGCCTTTTTATTGGCCCTTACTGCCTTGCTGCATTCCAGCTTGGTCAGCCGAACCAGATCTTCATCCGGCTCAACATCGGCAATTTTAATTTCTTCTAATATTCTTTCAATATTCATTTATATTTCTCCGTTTAGTTCCTTCTTCAGTACGGCCTTTGCAGCATTGAGCCTGGATTTTACTGTACCTTCAGGTATCTTTAGTATATCGGCTATCTCCTTATAGCTTAGCTGCTCGAAATAGTAAAGAACCATGGGTATTTTCAGTTTGTGTGAAAGCAGGTTTATATGTGCCATAAGAGTCAGATAGCTTGTTTTGGCCTCATATTCTTCTTCTGCTGAGAGAGCATAGTTAGTGTTTTCCAATACAAAATCTTTTTGCTCATTGCTGTCGTATAGGTTATAGAAAACGTCTTTTCTCCGTTTTTCCTTTCTATAGTCGTCCTTATACCGGTTTATACATACTCTAAAAAGCCATTGCCTGAAATATCCGCTGTCTACTCTTCCTAAAGTTTGCGCAGCTTTAATCCACGTCTCCTGAAACAGGTCGTCCGCGTCACTCCTGTTCAGCGTTAATCTGAAACACAAGTTATAAAGTGGTTTTTTATATTTATTTATAAGTGTGTTTATGTCCGGTTCCGAATGTACATTCTCTAATCTCTCTGCGGAGGCGTATTCATTTTGCTGTGTATACACTATTTGCTATCTCCTCTCATCTATGTAAACGTAAAAAAAGCCAAATTGTTCGGTTATAATCGAAAAAAAATAAATAAATTTCGCTATAAAGATAATTGTAAACTAAATATCAGCTTTATTCATTATATTTTTCTACTTTTTTTGATGTTTTATTTTTTAGCAGCAAAAAGCCGCCCGTAGGCGGCAATAAAGCATACTAAAATATAATTTTATAGGTTTTATCAGTTATATAAAGGCATATAACATGACAAAAGCCTTAAAAGCTGAAATAAAGTGAAACTGCGACCATTGCCAGAATGCCAAAAACAATAAGCCAGCTCTGCCACCTTGCCCAGTTGGTTGTCCAGCCGGGGCTGAACCTTCTTTCCACGAAGACTGCCGGGTCTTCTTTGTTGTAGTAGAACATACCAAGCTTCCAGAACGCATCGTCGTCCCTTATAATTTCCGTTGATTCTGCCCTTTTGCCTTCAATTTTTATCCTGCTGCCCGATTGCCCCGTCATAATAGCCAGCACCACTGCATATACCAGTATGGCAGCGGAAGCAGCCATGGGAACATATAGCATAGCCCACATCGGAAGCCGCACAAAGATTGACACCATAACAACCGTGAAAATGAGCAGCATCAGAAGCCCTGTTATAAAGAGAAAGATTGACCACCTGTACCTGAAGGCATCACTCTGTACGGATGATGCTTCGGGGTCAGCCGGGTCAACTGATTTCTTGGCCATCTTCAGCACTATATTGATGCCGAAAAACAGCAGCGCCAAAAATGCCTGCATACCCACAACCTCATATATCAGCTTCATTGATTTCTGCGAGTAAACTATTGGGTTTCCCTGCAGGTCAAACCTCATAGGTATCATGTTAGGCGCTAATCCGTATAATTTGACTGCGCTGTATAATGTGACGCCGATTAAAAGCGGATATACCAGATACCACGCGTTGCTAAGCGCTCTGCGTCCGCCGCTGACATTGGTATCCGCCGCAGATATCCTTTTTTCACTGATCTTCCAGCTGGCCTGCGCCTTGTATTTTTTTACCTTTATCCAGAAGAATACATACAGCAGAAAATAGATTAGGATTGCAGACCAGATGATAACCTGCATATAAACAACCGCCAGATCCTCGCCAAGCATCACTGATGCCAGCACACTTGCGCCCATCAGCACGGCTCCTATTCCTGCTGACAGCAAAGAGTATACTCTTCTCAGCTTTCTAAAGTAATCATTGCTCCATTGCGCCGCCGGAATGTTTATGCCGAAAACGATGTCTTTCCTCGTAATAAATGGCAATACGGCAAAAATAACAACTAAAGGAACAAAAATAATCAGGTTGGTAACTATGTTATAAGTGCTGCCCATCAGGCAAAGCCCTCCGTTTCGTTTTTTATTTCCAGTGCAGCCTCACGTACAAGACTGGCCGTCTCATCGCTGTCCATCCCTCTAGCCAGGCATTCAGCCACAAACGGCTTCATCCATTCTTTTATTGATTCTTTGAATGCCTCATCCGCAGTATACGCGCTTGCTTCATTTACAACTGCGCCCATATTTCTATGGGCGCTTAAGTAGCCTTTCTGCTTTAGGATCGCATATGCCTTATTGACTGTGTGCAGGTTTATTCCCAGGTCTACTGCGAGTTTGCGCACCGTCGGCATCTTCTCCCCCGGCTTCAGCCGTCCTGTTGCAATTCCCCAAACTACGCTGTTAACGAGCTGTTCGTATAGCGCAGTCTCTGAATTCATGTCTATTTTAATAATCAATGCTCTGTCTCATCTCCTAATAGTCCGATTCCAGTGCTTCCTGATCTTTCTCCTTAGGGTATATCTTGTTTGCATTTTCAAAGCGCTTTCTGCTCGTCATCGTATAGATGAACATTCCTGCTGCGAATAGGCCAACCACTCCTTCGACGATATATGAGTTTACGCCCATGTTTGCAAGCAATGGAGCTGTTGTATCCATGGCTGTGTGAATCAAAATTACAAGCGTTGTAAACATCAGTTCCTTTTTCCGCACGATGCCTTCAGCTATCATAAGCGATAAACCGATATGGAAAAACAACGTGAAAAACCTTTCGATAAATGCGAGAGAGAAATCAGCTGCAGGGGTATTGATCAATGCCGACTTCGCAGCTTCCAATTGTGCGACCATTGCCTCGCCCTGCACGCCCGCCTGCCTTGCGGATTCTATCATATTGGTAAATGTACCGGAATTTATCTGCAGCGATATGACGAAGTTCGATATATAGGCCAGTGTGATAAGCAGAATAATCTCTATTCCGCCGTGTCCTATGCCGTGGCTTATGCCGCCGTAATAAGAAACCGTATCCTTCATAAAAAGCTTCATGGTGAAGTATCTGCCTGCCGTCTCAAATAGCGCGGCCGAGAAGGCAACGGTCAGCACATATAGAAAGAATCTGTTCTGAGCAAATTCAAGAAACCATTGCTGTGTCGAGATGAATCCTAAGATATTCATCCTTAATACTGCCTGGCTTACAAAGAATGATATTGCTCCCACCAAAAGAGCGCCTGCTATATTCTTACTCTTTTTTCTCAAAACCAGAAAGGCCGCAATCGGCAGTATTGTGCATCCAAGGCCTACCAGTATAATCATAATGATATTAATTTGGGGTACCATATCAATCCTCCAGTATTACTCCCGTACCATATGCTACGAATTCGCTTGCGCCCTGCATTACTGCAGATGAAGCAAACCTCATGCCAACAATTGCGTTGCAGCCCTTGGATTTTGCGTCCTCAACCATGCGTCCTATTGCTATCTTGCGGGATTCATCCATCATCTCTGTGTATTCTGTTATCTCGCCGCCAACTATAGTCTTAAGCCCTGCCATGATATCCTTGCCGATATGTTTTGCTCTTACTGTTGAACCTTTAACATATCCTACTACTTCTTTAGTCTTTTTTCCTTCTATTTTATCGACTGTTGTTATTAACATAAAAAGCCTCCTTATTTGTTATATAACAACTATAACAAATAGAAGGCGTATTGTCAATTGAATTGCACTAAAACCGCAAATATTTGATTGACTTATACAAAGCACAACACAAAATGTGTTGTTAAGGTACCTTTATTACATGGGGCAATCAAAAATGATCCTGCAGATGTATGGGCCTTTTTGCGAAAACCTTGTTCAGCTCCTTATGTTTGGATATCACCTTAATGTCTTTCCTGTGTGCCACTTCATCAATGCACGCATACCCGGATACCAACTGGTTCAGGACTTGTACTGAGCATTCCATGTCGGGCACTTTATTGGATGTTTTTTTGGCGGTAATAGTGCCGTCTTCAACATCCAGATCAAATACACCACAGTTTTCCTGAATATTATCATCTGCAATTTGAATGGATATATTCATGTTTTCCGCTTCCGTTTTTATGGTGGAGAGCGCCTTTTCAGCATTCATAATCCTCATCATGCCGCCGGGCTCCGAGCGCATGCCTACATTCCATGCATCATCTGAAATTCCGTAGGGTTCAATAGCAGGCGGCAGGCTAAATCTAACTTCCTTTGTGGATGGCGCAAGCCGGTAGATAAACCTCATAATCATGTCGAAAGACTCCCTGTCAATAAAGGCCATATCCAGTATTTTTATCTTTGAGAAATATACTTCGAACTTTTCATAGATATATTTGAAATACGCGCACGGAGTGCCGTCTTCCTGATAAAGCACATACATGCGGCTACTGCTGGTAAATGGGTTTTCCTGCAGCACCCTGTCCCAGAACCATCCCTGCCTTTGCACCATAAAATTCATGCCCTCTGCATAGCTTGTGTATATCGCCATTATATCCTTGGAAAGATCCTCTTTTGTTCCGGGTATATGCTCTCTCGCTTCCAAATCAAAATAGCAATAGCTTATTTTTTCGGGGTTCATTGTCACAGTAGTGTTCTTCCTGCAAAGCTCATATCCGTAGTTCCTGTAAAACGGGTGTGAGAAAGGATAAAGGTAGGACATTACATAATTATCCTCATACATTTCCCTCAAAGTATAGTCAAACAGGCGTGAAATATAGCCTTTCCTCCTGTTTTCCGGGTAAGATGATACATCCCCTATTCCTCCGGTTTTCACATAAGAGCTGTTCAGGTACATCTGCAGTTCAAAAAGACGCAAACCTACAGGGAATCTGCCTGTTTCATCCTCCAGCACTCTGATAGTTTCCGTCAGAAAGCCGCCCTTTTCTATGTCTTGATACGCATTTTCCGCATTGAAAAAAAATGCAGTCGCGCTCAAATTGGCGAAGTCTTTGGCTTCGGACTCCTTAATCTTTCTGTAATTCATTTTTTTCCCTTCTTACTTCATTCAAAAATAAAGGCTGCCTTTAAAAGACAGCCGAAAATAAACTACTAATCGAGATAATCCTTAAGCTTTTTGGATCTGCTGGGGTGGCGCAGCTTCCGCAGTGCCTTGGCCTCTATCTGGCGTATTCTTTCTCTGGTTACTTCGAATTCCTTGCCTACTTCCTCCAGCGTCCTTGCCCTGCCGTCATCCAGGCCAAACCTTAATCTTAACACCTTTTCTTCTCTCGGAGTTAATGTATCAAGCACCTCGGTAAGCTGCTCTTTAAGCATAGTAAATGCCGCAGCCTCAGATGGAGCCGGCGCATCGTCATCGGGTATAAAGTCGCCTAAGTGGCTGTCTTCCTCTTCACCAATCGGAGTCTCTAGTGATACAGGCTCCTGCGCTATTTTCATGATCTCGCGAACCTTGTCAACGGATATACCCATCACTTCTGCTATTTCCTCCGGCTGAGGGTCGCGTCCGAATTCCTGCAGCAGCTGGCGTGATACCTTTATTAATTTATTGATAGTTTCAACCATGTGCACAGGTATTCTTATAGTTCTTGCCTGGTCTGCTATTGCCCTTGTGATAGCCTGCCTTATCCACCATGTGGCATAGGTCGAAAATTTGTAGCCCTTTCGGTAGTCGAACTTTTCAACCGCCTTGATAAGGCCCAGGTTTCCCTCCTGAATCAGGTCAAGAAACTGCATTCCCCTGCCAACATACCTTTTCGCTATGGATACAACCAGCCTTAAATTAGCCTCTGCCAGCTTCTTTTTGGCTTCTTCGTCATTTTCCTCCATACGCTTAGCAAGTATTATTTCCTCTTCGGCAGTCAGAAGCGGAACTTTGCCGATTTCTTTCAAGTACATTCTCACCGGGTCGTCTATGTTGATAGTATCCGGCGCAGATATGTCCATTTCCTCTGCCAGCATCCTGTCGGATACACCTGCACCGATATATTCTATCTGCAGGTTGCTAAGGCGTTCGTATATTCGGTCTATTTCTTCACTGGTTAATTCTATTCCGTCTAAAGCAGCGGCTATGTCGCTTTCGCTTAGCTCGCCCTGGTCTTTTCCTATTTCAATAAGCAGGTCTATTCTTTCTTCCTTGCTTTTGTTTGAGAAAAGCTTCTTTGTGATCTTCCTTTCCTTTTTCTTTTCGGCAGTCACTTTGTTTGTGTCCTCCATAGGTTTACTCATTTATTTCTCTCCTTTATACAAAAGACTGGCTTTTCTGGATTTTGTCCAGTTCCTGCAGCCTGCGTGCCAGTTCCTTTTTTTCGTCCTTGGTGGTGTGCGGGTCATTCATCTTGTGCTTTATCTCTATTCGCTGTCTCTTTATTATGCCGTGTTTTATTTTGGCTATGCATTCATCCATTGTCGTTTCATAGTCATTTATCAAATCCATCTGTTCCTGTCCCAGCTCCGCTGCCTGCTCCGCATTCAGGTGGGTCAAAAGCTTGCCGATGGTGGTCTTTTTCTCACCTAGGCTCAGGATGTCCTTTGCTATTGATTTTCTCGCCTCGCCTGTGAAATCATCCCAGGATATTTCCTTCAGCATTTTCTGTCTGCACCTGATGTCTGCTGCGGATAGCTGAAGGGCTATTCTTTCTGCCCTGATTAGCCCGGTGTCTTCTCTGCTTTCCTCTTCTCTTTCCGCTTTGCGTACTGGCCTCTCAGCGGATTCTTCTATAATTGGCGTTGGGCGCTTTTTTGCTTTTCCCAGTGCCCTTTTCGCTATCTGGGTCTCTGCGTCAATTGCGACAATCGGGAAGCCTGTTTTGTTGTGCAGCCGCTTTTCATACATGCTCAGCTCAATAGGTGCATCTATATGAGCCAATACCTCTGTGCAGCACTCCTGCAGGAAGTTTTTCCTCTGCTCTTCATCTGCCATGTCGTATTTCGCCTCAATCACTGATATCTTATAGTCATTGAGCGTTTTCGCTTCACTCATTTTGTCCTGTATGCCCACTATGCCGTACTTCTTGGCGAAATCATCTGGGTCCACACCCTGAGGCATGGTCATTACTTTCACCTTTAGGCCTTCCGCCTGAAGAACATCCAGCCCTTTAAGCGTGGCTTTCTGCCCGGCTGTGTCTCCGTCGTAGCATATGTATACCTCGTCGGAGTATCTCTTTAGAAGCTTTGCCTGTCCCTCCGTCAATGCAGTTCCGAGGGAGGCAAGCACCTGCGGCACTCCCGCCTGGTGCAGGGATATGACATCCATATACCCCTCAACTATTATCAGCTTGTCAACCGTCTGCATTTTATTAAGCGTGTGTATGCCATACAGGTTGTAGCGCTTATTGAATATCGGCGTTTCCGGCGAGTTTAGGTATTTCGGCTTGCTATCGTCCATCACCCTGCCGCCGAATCCTATTATCCTCATGCGCCTGTCTATTATAGGGAACATGATCCTGTTGCGGAATGTGTCGTAATAGCCGCCCTCTTTTTCCTTAGTAAGCCCTATTTTAAAGAGCATCTCTTCGCTGGCGCCCTGCTCCAGCATATATTTGTACAGCCTGTTCCATTCATCATAGGCAAACCCCAGGCCGAACCTTTTCAGTATCGTGTCGCTTATTCCTCTTCCGGCTATGTAATCCCGTGCCTTCTTGCCGCCCTCTTCAAATAGATTGCTTCTGTACCATCTCGCTGCCTCTTTCATCAGCTCGTACATTTTCTCTTTTTCGTCCGTTGGAATATACGCTTCCTTGCTGCTGCTTTTGGGCAGAGGCAGGCTTGCTCTTTCAGCGAGAAATGCAACCGCCTCCTTAAAATCCATACGCTCTACCTTCTGTATGAAGCCTATGGCGTCTCCACCCGCGTGGCAGCCGAAGCAGTGATAGAACTGCTGATTGGCATTAACGGAAAATGAAGGTGTTTTTTCGCCGTGAAAAGGACACAGCCCCCAGTAATTCGCTCCCTTTTTTCTCAATGAAACATAAGGAGATATTACATCGACTATGTCGTTCCTGTCGAGCACTTGCTCAATAAAATCCTGCGAAAAAAATGCCACTTACTGCCCTCCATATTGATTTATTTGACACCGGCTTGCTTTTCCCTCTTTATTATCCGAATTTATTTCAAATGTTTACAAATAACTGCTTTGCGTGCATGAAGGTGAATATTATATACGCATTTTCCTTGATATTCAATCAATTCAAAGCTAATATGAAATAAGGCAATATTTATTTTTAAATACTCTTGCATAATATTGCGATTCAACTTAATATATTTATAAGTAATTTTCACATTCATTTTGCAGGCATACTTTGTAATCAATTAGCTATTTATATAAAAAGAAGAGGAGATTCTTATGACTGTTAATTTCACCCCAAGCCTGGTTATGGCGCTGACTGACTTCATTCCCGTTATTTTATTTCTCGCAGGTTCTATTGTGCTTTCATGCTACATGAAAAGAAATTCGTGTACAGTTTGCTTCGTGCTTTTCATATTAGGCGCGCTGATAGTTAACTTCGGCGGCTTTGCCAAGGCCACATGGAAGCTGCTGCTTGCAACATCCGGAAAAAATATTCCCTGGCTTGATGACCTGCAGTTTCTTTTTATGGGAATAGGCACACTGCTTATTTTTATCTCGCTGCTTTCCCTAGTAGTCAGAAAGAAAAAGCAGGAGAAATTTCTTGTGCCGGCCGCAATATTCACAATCAAGGACACCAACATGTTTTATTATCTTCTCGCTCTGGTAATCATCTCTACCACAGGATACCTTGCCTGCCTTGCAATACTATCTGCCAAGCAGAAGAACCGTATTTCAATGATTTTCTACATAATATACTGGGTTATTTCCCTTGCTATGGGCGGGCTCTCCGGAAAGGGCGAGCTGGAAAGCGTAAACTGGATCGCCCAGTCCATAAACACTCTGGGTATGCTTTTGCTGCTGGCTGCTCATATCAGGCTGAATAAAAGGGATATTGAGATGAAAGCAGAAAACGCTGCTTAGCAAAACTTAAGTAGTGGCGGAAATGATCAGCTTTTAACTATTCGCAAACGCAGCACAAAGCCGCCTGTATATCAGGCGGCTTGTTTTTAACTTTAGTTTATATGTCAGATAATTTATATTTTATTTGGCTTTAAGATTATAGAATACATCGATACCGTTGAACTGAGCTTCCGCGCCAAGCATCTCTTCAATCCTCAGGAGCTGATTGTATTTTGCAACCCTGTCTGTTCTGGATGGCGCTCCTGTCTTTATCTGCCCTGCGTTCCTCGCCACAACCAAATCAGATATTGTTACGTCCTCAGTTTCCCCTGACCTGTGGGATATAATTGATGTGTATCCCGCGCGCTCCGCCATCTGGCAGGCATCCATTGTTTCAGTCAGCGTGCCTATCTGATTAACCTTGATTAATATGCTGTTTGCAACTCCCATGTCAATGCCTTTTTTCAGCCGCTTTGTATTGGTTACGAAAAGGTCGTCTCCTACCAGCTGAATTTTTTTGCCCAGCTTTTCGGTTAATAGCTTCCAGCCTTCCCAGTCCTCCTCATCCAGACCATCTTCCAGGGAGATTATGGGGTATTTATCAGATAGCTTCACCCAGAAATCAACCATCTCTGCGCGGGTGAACTTCTGCCCGGTTTTCCAGAAGAAGTAGTTGTCCTCTTCCTTGTTGTACATCTCTGTTGCCGCTGCGTCCACCGCAATGCGGAAATCAGCGCCCGGCTCGTATCCGGCCTTTTTAATGGCCTCCACTATCACTTCCAGTGCTTCCTCATCGCTCTTTAGGTTGGGGGCGAATCCGCCCTCGTCACCCACTGCTGTGCTGTAGCCTTTGCCTTTAAGCACGGATTTCAGATTGTGGAATACCTCTGCCGACATCCTTACGCATTCGCTGAATGTCTTCGCGCCGACCGGCATTATCATAAATTCCTGAATGTTTATGCTGTTGTCGGCGTGCTTGCCTCCGTTTATTATGTTCATCATAGGTACAGGCAGCTGCTTGGCGTTTGCTCCGCCTAAGTATTGATACAGCGGAAGGTTAAGCGCATTGGCCGCCACCTTCGCAACCGCAATTGATACGCCCAGAATGGCGTTGGCTCCCAGCTTCTGCTTGTTGTCGGTGCCGTCCAGCGCAATCAGCAGGTTGTCTATTGCGTGCTGCTGCCTGGCATCGAGCCCCACTATCTTCTTGCTTATTATATTGTTTACGTTCTCTACCGCTGTCTTTACGCCTTTTCCCATGTATCTATTTTTGTCGCCGTCTCGAAGCTCTACAGCCTCAAACGCGCCTGTTGACGCGCCGGAGGGAACCGCTCCCCTGCCGAGCACCCCATTTTCGAGATATACGTCCACCTCAACTGTTGGATTGCCTCTGGAATCCAATATTTCTCTTGCTTTTACTTCAGTTATCTTAAACATACGCTTATTTCCTTTCGTATATGCTGTATTTATTATACCACATCTTATATTATTTGCTAAAATACGCCTTTATATAATTCCTTTGCAATGCATTTATATTGTTAGCATTGTCTAACTATATTTTATCATCATTAACTGTTATGTCAAGTGACCTAAGTCACATAGCAGTATTTTAGTATGTGAATATTTATGCATTGGAGTTGATTTATTTCAAAAAATATGCATACTAGTATATAATACGAGGCGGAGGAATACGATTTATGGACAAAAGAGCAATAGTCACTGTAATAGGTGTGGACAAAGTGGGCATCATAGCACATGTCGGCAATGTTTTAAGCGCAGTTGACATAAATATACTGGACATCAGCCAGACTGTAATGCAGCAGTACTTCACTATGATAATGCTGGTTGACTACAGCCTTTGCAGCATGGACTTTAAGGACATAAAAGAGCATCTTAAAAGTGCAGGCAATGAGATAGGCATGAAAATCAATATACAGCGCGAGGCAATATTCGACGCCATGCATAAAATATAGACCGGAGAATACAATGATCAACAAAGGCGAAATTCTATCCACAATACAAATGATTGAAAATGAAAATCTGGATGTGCGCACCATAACCATGGGCATATCCCTGCTGGACTGTGTGGATACAGATATAAATAAATCCTGCGATAAAATTATCAGTAAGATAACTTCATACGCAAAAAACCTAGTTAAAACGGGAGAAGAAATCGAGGCAGAGTTCGGCATACCCATTGTAAATAAGAGAATCTCTGTTACGCCCATTTCGCTGATTGCAGCGGCCAGCGGCGCGCAGAACTATACTCCCTACGCCAAGGCATTGGATTATGCAGCAAAGGCGGTAGGCGTCAACTTCCTTGGAGGCTTTTCAGCTCTGGTTGAGAAGGGCATGACACCCAATGACAGAATACTCATCAAAAGCATCCCGGAAGCCCTTAGCGAGACGGACGTGGTATGCTCCAGCGTAAACATCGGCAGCACAAAAGCCGGAATAAACATGGACGCCGTAAAAATGATGGGACAGATAGTAAAGCAAACAGCACAGCTGACAGCCGATAAAAACAGCATAGGGTGCGCCAAGCTTGTTGTCTTTGCCAATGCCGTGCAGGACAATCCTTTTATGGCAGGCGCATTCCACGGCGTAGGTGAAGGCGAATGCGTGATAAATGTCGGCGTATCCGGACCGGGCGTGGTGCATGCCGCCGTAAAAAGGCTGGGCGATGCATCATTTGATGAGCTTGCCGAAACCATCAAGAAAACTGCTTTCAAGGTTACGCGAATAGGCCAGCTGGTTGCGCAGGAGGCGTCATCGAGGCTCGGCGTATCCTTCGGTATAGTGGATCTATCTCTCGCCCCTACTCCCGCTGTGGGCGACAGCGTAGCGCGCATACTGGAGGAAATGGGGCTATCCAACTGCGGCGGACACGGCACGACTGCAGCCCTTGCAATTCTCAATGATGCCGTTAAAAAAGGCGGCGTAATGGCGTCATCACATGTGGGAGGCTTAAGCGGCGCATTTATACCTGTCAGCGAGGACGAGGGCATGATAGCCGCCGTAAACAGCGGTTCGCTATCTATCGACAAGCTGGAAGCTATGACCTGCGTGTGCTCCGTAGGTCTGGATATGATAGCCGTGCCGGGCAGCACAACAGCAGAAACTATATCAGCCATAATTGCAGATGAGGCGGCAATCGGCATGGTAAACAGCAAGACAACAGCAGTGCGGATAATCCCCGTTGAGGGCAAAAATGTGGGCGACAGCGTGGAGTTCGGCGGGCTATTGGGCACAGCGCCAATCATGCCATGCAATATGGGAAACGCCGAGAAATTCATAAATCGCGCCGGCAGAATACCGGCCCCTATTCAATCACTAAAGAACTGATTTTCTATAATTTGCACACGTACAACAGCATCACTATTTTTGCTTGAAATCTATTGATTTTTAGGTGTCTTTTTTATACGGTTGTTTGTTGACATTTGCATTGCTGACTGTTATAATAATACAGCTTGATGCAAAATACGGAGAAGTACCCAAGAGGCCGAAGGGGCTCCCCTGCTAAGGGAGTAGGACGGGGTAACTGTCGCGAGGGTTCAAATCCCTCCTTCTCCGCCAAAGCGATGTTTCTAAAAGAAACGTCGCTATTTTATTTTTACACGCGATAGCCCAGCGATAGTTGATTAGGAAACGAAGTTCTCCGGTCTTGCGAAGCAAAAAATCAACAAATAGCGGTGCAAGTATATAAAAGTGTTTAAATATTAATCCGCCCTTCTCCATCAAACAAAAAGGCTTAATTATCAATTCCGATATACTTTATATCAAGATTGACAATAAGTCTTCGCTCATATCATTAATATATTTGTAAGCATCGTAAACGCCTTGGTTATAGAACTCCGGCGCTAATTCTTTCACAACAAAATTCAGAATTAGGTTTGCAGCCAAATCCCCTATTTCTTCATCTCGTTCTTCTAAAAAATACTGCTTAATTACTAAAATCATTTCTGCTTTCTTTTCTTTCGATAATGTAATTCTTTCTTTACTTCTCATGGAACACCTCTTAAATAATGATAAAAAGTATTATATCATAGCTAATACGCCAATTCTACTTACGCATTAAGCACAAATAGACCGTTGTATTGAGCCGGGAGTCTTTTTTATTACCTCCAAATAGTGTAAGTTCTAATACCCTCACTCCACCAGAAAGATGTTTCATTTGAACATCTCAATTATATATCCCACTCGATAGCTCAGCGATAGTTGATAAGGAAACGAAGCTCTCCGGTCTTGCGAAGCAAGGAATAAACAAATAGTAACGCATTTTCAAAAAAGTATTGCGGTATTAATCCCTCCTTCTCCGGCATATTCGCCGTATATTAACATGATCAATTATATGTGTAGAACAAAGAACGCCTCCCAGATGTGAGACGTTCTTCTATTATTAATATAACTTTTTTATCATACTATCCAAGGTCATATTTGTATTGGTTTTTTTCTCCAGTGTCCTCTTGAATTTATGAGCAAAGTTTTTTATCCAAAATCATTGCCTGTCAATAATCCTGCTTTTCCAATCAATTTCTTTCTTGCATAGAAAGCCACTCAAAAAGGGTAGTTTCTTTCCCGTCAATTGTCAAAACACATTCGTTATTTAGGGCATATATCCAAGAAAAGTGGCCCAAGTACTCATAAGGTGTTCCGTCGCTGTTGGTGTATAGGCCTGAGGTGTCCACAACTTTGTCCAGTCTACTATAGTGGACATTTTGTCCCCCCGCTTCTACCAGACGTCTATAAAATTCATTGGAAAAATCATCAATTAATTGTGGGCTCCCGTCCGCTTTCTGATACACAATATATACATTATTTTTGCGATCAAATTCGCCTCTCGCAATTGGAAATGTTGCGTCGGTGAGTGCATGAACAATCCAAATCGGCATATCCTTTATAGCCTCAATTCTCTGCTGATACATCCATCCTTTTTTATATGCTGCACAAATTGGAAAACCAGCAGCAAAATAGTCAGTGTAGTTGATCAGCATATTTATTGTCATAAACCCACCAGCTGAGCAACCTCCGACGATAATTTTGTTTCCATCAACAAAAGAATTATCGACAACAAATTTATCAATCAATGCCTTTAGTGCTTCGGTATAATAGGATTCACCAGCAGGACTAAAGCCGTACTCTCCCGAGCCATTTGTATCCACCCACATGGTCGGAACTTGTGGCACAAGTACGTATGCACCAGTGTCTCCAAAGTATGATTGGCAGGTTTCTGTGGCAAGGTTTACGACCTTGTTTGCCATCAGCGGAACTGTGGTGTCGGTGCCACCTTCACCACCACCATGTAACCAAACTATTAATGGCACACTGCCTTCGCTTGCCAAAGAAGTATCTGGACTATAATACGCATATGTCATATCTACGTCCCCAAAACTAAACTTTTGGTTGTTCACAAAATCATCTGCTATTATCTTTATGTCGCCTGCTTTTTCTGCTTCTCCTGTTTTACTAAAAGTTAAAGTTTTTCCGTCTGACGATGATATAGTTTTTGAATAAGCGAGTGAGATTATGTAGCCGGTTTCGACAACTTCATTAAGGAATTTTGAAGTATTGTAGTTATACGGTGAGCTTTCAATTACAGTTGGGCCAACTGCCATTTCGATTGCAATGCAATTCCCTGTTATTGTTGGGTTGCCTTGGCTGTCACAAAGATAAGTCTTTGTTATTGTACGCTTGGCAGTTATTGATTTTTTTTTATTGTTTTCTACATATGTGCGAACTGATTTTACTTTAAAGGTAGAATTATCAAAACTGGCAGCGTCTATTTCTGTGTCAAAACAAAGTATTATCTTATCTATCGCGGCACCCCAATCATATGCTCTGGTCACAGTTATATAATGCACCTCTATGTTTTTCGCCTGCCAGCAACTAGGAATGCTGGTTAAAATGATGGTCAGGATTATTATTGCAAGAAACAGCTTTTTCATAATTCACCTCAGAACAAGATACTTGTATACAAAAGATGCTTAATTACCAATATAGTACCATGTGCATTATTACCGGTCAACATTTTGAGGCTAAAGCTGCTTAATTCATATATAAAATTCCATAAGCTAAATATTCTTATTTTAGTATTGCTCCGATTTTGCGAAGCAAAAAATCAACAAATAGCGGTATAAGTAAAAGCTTTGATATTAATCACTTTCTCTGCAAAAAAAGAAAACAGCCCATTTGAACTGTTTTCTCGAAATTACAGGAATCGCCATCTAAATTTGAACACCTGTTATATATTTAGAGGCTGCGCCTAATTTTCTTTCTTAGTATTGATTTTCAGAAGCGAATAAAGAGGACATACTCCGAAAATTCCTGTTAACAAAGGAATAAGTCCTAGCAGTCCGATCCACCGTAAACCACCCTGTAAAATAAATACCAGGCTTAATACTGCTACACCAAGTACTATTCGAATCCATTTATCAGTCTTGCCTACATTCTTTTTCATATCATAATACTCCTTTCAAGAGTCGTTTCATTTGATAATTACTTATTAATTTATGCTTATAATAACGTGATTGTCTGTTTTTATCAGTGATATAATCACAAAAGTATTATAATCCTTTTGCTCACTACTTTTTTATGATCAGGCACTTACTTAATGGCACACTTGACAACAAGTTCAGCAGAAGCATACGCTAAAGAGCCGTTCAAAACTTCCGTACCTTATTTGCAGGAAACATAATTCTATGAATCCATATTCAAAAACTTAAAATGTGCATTTTTCGCAGACGAAGTTGTTAATTCTAAAAATACCTTCTACGGAAAGCAGCGATTATATGAGAAAAGTCAGCAAACGACAATATTCTTCTATTTCACTATTTATATGTGACAACAAAAGACATTGCTATGATTTATCAATAGTGCTAAAATTCTAATTAAATAATATTTTGGTATATTCTGTTTGTTTTTGGCTAGGCATAGGAGGTGCATCATGGAGAAAAAGGGCTGTTTGTATTGGGCTACAATCGGTTGGGTTATTTGGCTTTTTAAAGCACTATTCTATTCGCTTCCCGTTTTTCTTATTCGAAAAGTTGAAGAGTATCTTGCCAAAAAAGTAAAAACTGTAGATAGCACTATGCATAAACAGGTGAAAATTTCGGTTATTCTAGGATATATACTCATTTGGTGCATTCTTTTGCTTTCGGGCTCTGGCAATGAAGATGCTGCGACAAATAATACTCAAATAGATAGGTTTCCTGCATCCGAAACTTTTCAGTCCGACGATGCGACGGAAACAGAACCAATTGAAACCATCCATTTGGAAACTGTATCAAATTTAAGGTCGCTGCCCACAGCGGTAGAGAGCAATATAGAAGAAACTCCATCATATATACCAGAAGCCGAAGCAACAGAATTGATCATCACAAGCACACCTACTCCATATGAATATATTGTCTATATTACTGACACCGGGAAAAAATATCATAGGCTGGGCTGCAGATATCTAGATGACAGCTGTCACAGCATTACATTAGCTGATGCAGAAAAACTAGGCTATGAGCCCTGCAAAGTATGTAATCCGTAGTTAATGAATACATTTATTCCATAAGCAAAGGGTTTACTGAGTTAATTTCTGATTTCTACACAACCCATTCAGCTCATTGCATAGCTTTGTATATTCATCATATGAAGTAATCAGCCCTTCTTCGTGTGCGCCCTCTTTGATTACGCTTAATAATCTTTCACCACACAATTCAGGCTTTGTTGCAAACGTACTGATGTATATCAATGATCTCTTCATGCTGGGGAAGTACGTTTCGTTAAGTGCATACAAAGCCATCAGAAAATGCTCAATCGCCTTTTCCAATACATGATGGTAGAAAACAATATCTCCTCGGCTTACTGACCTTTCAAAGTCCTCTGCGTCGAGCATTCCTTCAGTATGGTATGCGACCATTTGCTCCTTTAATTTTTCAGGATAGATTGCCAGCTGCTTTTTAATATTATCCAGAAAGCCATTATCATAAAAGATATTGATGTTGCTTAGCATCGCTATTCTGCCTATCGGAAAATAATCATCGCTGGTTTTCCATAAGTACTTGCCTGCAAGTATATCCTGCATGTTTTTAATAACATCTTCCTTGCGAAAGTACATCATCCACGTGTCGATGCCCTCAATAGTGCAATAGTCGCAAATGCCCCATGCCTCACTGTCAAAGTAGTCACACTTTATGTCTTTTAGGCTGCTGCTCAGTGACTTAAGCTTTTCTTCTCTGCCTTGTGTTTTTGGGATTTCATCACAATAAATGAAAATATCAAAGTCACCTTTTCCCGCCGTAGGCAGCGGATGCAATTCTCCGCTTATTCCGATAGAAGAAACCTCTTGAATACCAGATATTTTTTCAATAAGCTCATTAAGGGATTTTTCAATTTTAGTCTTCACTTTTATTCTCCGTTTACGTTTTTTATTATTTTTATCTGATATAACTATCCTTCTACACAAAAACACACCAGCGCACACCGTATTTTTCTATCCGAACCAGTATCATCAGGCTAGTATCGCGTTTACTTAATGGATATATCATTTCTTCATCATTGACCTTTTCATATTGGGTACCTCTATCCGTATTCTTTTCATCAATATACCATATATCAAAAGCATTGTCAGTTGTAAATATTGTATCAATCCAAAACGCTGGCATTTCTTCACTATACATTGCAAAATCCAAAATTTACTGCTATTATTATAACTTATAAATAAAAAAAATGTATAATTTAGAGGGAGAAATTAAAGATGGAACAAAAGACCAACCGCAGCTTTATCATTATCTGGAGCATCATAATGATAATAGGCACAACCATGATGTTCATCGGCATTGCCCACGAAAGCCTATGGTTCGACGAATCCTACACCGCAGCGCTGATGAACCACTCACTGAAAGACATCATTGAGATAACCAGCACAGACAGCCACCCGCCGCTATACTACCTGCTGCTCCGCGTATTCAGCGCAGTATTTGGCCGCTCCGTCTTTGCTTTAAGGGCATTCTCCGTTCTAGGCACGGCAGCTCTCGCCTCCCTAGGCATAGGCCCTGTGCGCCGCATCTTCGGCAACCGCTACGCCCTAGTATATTCATTCCTGATTTTCGCACTGCCGATTTCCTTTTCCATGTCGCAGGAGGCGCGCATGTATACCTGGTCTGCGTTCTTCGTTGCAGGCAGCGCACTGATGGGCTACTTAGCATACCTAGAGAACAAAAAAAAGGACTGGATAGTCTTCGGGCTTTTTTCAATAGCCGCCGCCTACACGCATTATTATGCCCTGCTCGCCGCCGTAATCATCTGTGGGCTGCTGCTTGTATATATGCTTGCAGGCAAGAAAAAAATCGCCCCCTACCTTATAACAGGCGGTGCATTGATAGCTGCTTACCTGCCCTGGCTTTTTAAGCTGTCTCAGCAGGTGAAGAGAGTCTCTGGCGATTTCTGGATTCCACCCGTTACAGGCGAGGTCATAAAGAAAACGCTGGTTTACCCTTTCAGCAATAAATTCAGCTACTACTGGTCAGCTAGGCTTACGGATTATTCTTTCTATCTTGCCGTTGCCTTAATAGTTTTCAGCATAATTTACATGATAATAAAGAAGGATTCCAAAGGAAAAATGGCTATTTTTGCATTATCAGGCTATGCTCTTACGCTGCTTGCGGGCATCATTGCATCCTATGTAATACGCCCTGTTTTGGTTGAACGCTATATTATGCCGGTTTTCGGGCTCTTCGTTCTGGCACTGGCCTACGGCATAGGCAGCATGAAAAGGAAAGCAGCCGTCATAATAGGCTGTGCAGTTGTGCTGCTGATTGGCATTCCTCAGATAAAATATAATATGGAAAATCGTTTCAATGGCCCTATGACAGAGGCTGAGGAATATCTGGAAACACGTGTGCAGCCCGGCGATGTTTTCATACATACGGATGAGCATACCCTGGGCACTTTCTGCTATTATTTCCCCGACAATGTTCACTACTATTATCAAAAGGACGGCGTAGGCGGATATAGCAACTACGATGCTTTTCTGCCCCAGTGCGTCATTATTGAATCTCTTGATGAAGTTGACTGCGATAGTACCCTGTGGATAATTCAGCGCAACGGAGGCGCCGATACAAGGTCTATGAGCGGCTGGCTAAACTCAAAGCAGATTGTGTATAGCGGCGCACCCAAAAGCTTCAAAGTCGATCCGTCATGGTATTCGTTTATGGTTCACCCGATGGCGTTGACTGATTGAAAAATAATTTAATTTTCTATTTATTTGTATAATAAGTTGAGCAGGAAGATACTGAATAATTTTCTATATTGTATATCTTCCTCTCACCTTTTTTCAGTAAATTAAAGATTTCTTCTGTAGATTCAATATCATACGAATAAAAAATATTACTCTTATTTATATCAACTTTTAGTTTTTTAAGAACCCTGCCTACAGTTTTGCCGTCATCTAAAAAAATAGAGTTACCTTTTTCAAAGTAATCATTTTCTGTTGTTAAGTTAAATACAAAAAGTTTGTTCATATTCCCCCCTACTCCACATACTCCTTCTTGCGCTTGATAAATTCCAGCTCCTTGTTTCGCTTAATTATCGCCACGTCTATCTCTCCGCCCACGCCGCGTATGCCAATAGAGAGCCTTTGGGATTCAATTGTAGTCTTTATGTAGAAGTTCGCTAGGTCAATGCAATCCTGCAGGGCAAATACCTGAAACGGCACAGCAGTCTGATACCTGTTTATCACTGTGTCGAATTTTGCCTGCTGCTCGCTCGATAGATTAAGCTCCTTTTTAAGCATTGGTGCAAGCCTCATATCATATCCCATCATAAGCCGTGTCATGATCTCTGTCTGCCCTCCGAAGGTTATTCCGAAGGTTTCCCCAGCGCACCTTTCCTTTGGCTCAGGGCTTCCCGGAATATCTATGACATATACCTTTCCCAGCACGTCATTTTTGTCATACCCCGCCACAATAAAGGACATATTTATGGGCTTGCCTCCATTTTCATTTGCAGGCATTTCCTTGAGCCACTGCTTCATATAAAATGCGCTTATCCTTTTTGCGAATTCCTCAACCGTTAGCCTTTCCTCCGGCAATGTGCTTTCGAATTCAGGCAGAAAGCTGGCGGCAGTACGTGGCGTCTTTTTCCCTATCACTGCCTGACCGTATGTTACAACACCGATGTGGCTGTTGGGCGATGCGAAGCTCAATAGCTTTGTTGCATTGTCAAAGTATACATGGGTGTCCAGATTGCCCGCAGGAGCCTTCATCTTGATCCCCATTGTCACCCTGCTTTCAGCAGCCAGCACCAGCCCTTCCGGCGACTTTATTACGATACCTAAGGACATATTTTCCCCTCCATGTTTTTATTACTATATTTTATTATATCATACATTATTTTGATTTAGCCGCAAACAAATTTTTTTATTCGCTGTTTGATATATATAGCCAATTAAGATATAATGTAGGATATTGCGGCAATATTACACGCTTTTGCACTTATAATTCATTTTTTCATAGGAGCGGATATGATACCTGTCAACATAGCCCTCACCGGGCACAGAGACCTCTTAGAGTCTGACATACCACTATATAAAAATAAAATTAAATTAATCCTTGCAGATATCCGTGCCAAATACCCCAACTCGGAAATACAGTTTCTCTGCGGCATGGCCGAGGGTGCAGATACCCTTGGCGCACAAGCGGCACTGGAGACGGGCTGCAGTTTAGTTGCAGTGCTTCCCATGGCGGAGGATGAATATATAAAGACATTCACTGATTATGAGAAAAACGCTGCAGAGTTCAAGGCTCTGCTTTCAAAGGCCAAGAAAATCATAGACTTGTCGCAGGTAATAAAAAACAATGATGAGACGGACCCCTATGTGCGCCTGGGCGTATACCTCGCCGAGCACTCTCAGCGCATCATCGCCCTGTGGAACGGAATATACAACGGCAAGCCCGGCGGCACATCCAGCGTAATTAAATTTGCCCTTGAGGGCGTTCCTAGGAAGTACCGCAAAAAATACAGCATTGTAAACAGCTACGACACCATTCCCGTCTGCCATATACCTGTGGTGCGGACAGGAGGCGGCGAAGGCGCGGCGGCGGACTATATCCGCATCGAAAATGACGGCTACGCCACTCTCTACCCCAGCATGTGGGATAAAAATGACAGCACGCAAATGGTGGAATACTACGATAAGCAGCTCTCTGAAATTGATATATTCAATAAGCACTGCGCTAAAAAAGGCCTTTCATCCTGCGCAGATGGCTGCAGCATTGATAGCCCTGCACCAAGCGGCATCGAAAAGATAACCTCCGTTCAAAGTGCCGCGGACTATATTGCGGGAAGATTACAGAAAAAAACCTTTCGGCTTCTGATTGCCCAGCTTACATTTGGCTTTTTCGTCTTCTTCTGGGTCACGCTTGTCGACGAAATCCTGCCGTTTATGCCCTATGTGCTGTTTCTCTCGCCTTTGTTTTTTCTGCTCTGCGTTCTGACATCAGCATACATCAACAGAAACGGATTGGAAAACAGGTATTATGATTATCGTGCTCTGGCCGAGTGCCTTCGTGTACAGTATTTCTGGAAAAGCGTCGGCATAGATGAAAATGCCTATTCATGCTACTCCAAAAAGAGCGAATTCGAGCTCGGCTGGATTATTGCGGCGGCAAAAAACGCCAGCATGGATGCCAACTATAATCTTGCGCTAAATGGCAATCAACATCCCAATTATAATTTTATTAAGGACGGCTGGATGACAGACCAGGTAAATTATTTCCTCAGCAAAATCGCAAAGGATAAAAAGACGATAAGCTCAAACAAGAAAAAGATGTACACCCTTTTCGGCGCCAGTTTGGTTTTTGTTGTTATGCTGATTATTGAAAGGCTATATCTGCGCAGCATATTAGGCAATGATATTCTGATGCACCTTCTGCTTTTTTTAATTGATGCCTCTCTTGCCGGCGGCGCAATATTTTCGAGCTTCCTGGATAAAAGGCAGCTGGAGTCAGAACTGCGGCAGTATTCCAGAATGGTTATTATCTTTAAGCAGGGCATCAATGAATTCGACTCAGTATGTAAATCGGGAACAAAAGCAGAAATAGAACAAACCATAATCGAAATGGGCACAGACGCTCTTGAAGAAAACGCCGATTGGGTGGTTTTCAACAAAATGAGCAGCATTGATATACCAATGGGCTGATTATGGTTTTATTCAATAATGATTTCTTACGGACATTTTTATAGCTTTATAAGCTTCATACCTGCCAGCCTTGCAAGGCCTTTTATGTTAAGCGCAGTTTCGCGATCTTTATTTTTCTCATTTTCGGGCAGCTTCTCCCATGGCACTAGGCAATTATGCTTGAAGTTTTTGTCATCGCGCTCTTCCGCGTATTCCCATCCATAGCGCAGCTTGCCCTGCATCCAGTCTTCATGTTCCATTATTGCATACTGCTCCACTACATTAGCCGGCAGCTTATCCACCTCTTCGGCGTCATAGCCTGCAGACACCAGCGCATAGCCCAGCTTTCTTAGCTTTTTGTCCATGTTCATAGCCTGCCGAAGATTGGAGTACCTTTCATCCGGCTTCAATTTATAGTAGTCCTCATCAACTTTTATATCTTCCTTCAGGAGCTTTCTATTCTGAATATATTTGTTGTGTATCTCTATTGCGAGCAGCTCCATATTCTCAAGCAGCGGGCGTGGTACATCGATGTTTTTGCTTGCTTCAGCGAATATTTCATCCAATGTGTCGCACTCAATTTTTAGCCCGTCGCTGAATACTTCATTAATGTTTAGTATTTCCTCGAAAAGCTGCTTTTTCTCATTTATAAACTTCTCCGGGAATATGCCTCTTGCGGCTAAATATGTTATGGTAAGAGACTTATCATCAATGCTTATATTCGCGCTGCACGCCTGGGTTTTGTACTTCTCTATTATTCCGTAGCCTGCCCTGTTCCATTCCTGCAGCTCATCGCATAGCATCAGCAGATAGGCTATCGGGTATTCTTCTGCATTTAATGGCCTGTGGGTAAAATCCTTCTCTATTACATTGCGGTAATAGTTATGCAGCAAAATTGCGCCTGCGCTGTCTACAATAGCATTGTAGAATCTCGCCGGGGCTCTGCCCGTCACCTGAGTTAAGTACCCATACCATTTAAGCACAATTATTGCGCTGTAGAAGCCATGGTCTATAAATGCACCCTTTGCCATAACCTCCGTGAAGTTATCCAGCTTATTTTTTATATCATCAATTGGTATATTAAGAGCAAGATGAATCTTCTGTGCCAGCAAGTCTATTGGCTGCAACAGGTCTATATACACGCTGCTTTCATTTTTCTCATACTGCTCTTTTATGAATTCCTTTTTAGGCAGCACTTCGGCTATTGAATTAAGCCTGCGGAAGTTTTCAAATTCCAAATGCGCCTTTATTTGTCCATTTTCTTCATCATGATCGGCATCCGTTGCGAACTTTAGAAAATTAAGCACCTGCTTTCCTATTATCTCAATGGGGTAACCCACATCGTGGAAAAGAGACGCAAGCCCCCAGCGAAAGAAAAACTCCTCATGTTTTGTTTTGTAGTTTTCAGAGTATTTTTCTTCATCGAGAGTAACTTTGGTGAATATATCCCTGTAGTTTTTGTTCTGTATGTATATGCATATGCCAAGGATAAACACATTGACTGAATGAATATAGTGGTCTCTTTGTTTTTCTATCAATGTGGCTGCCTTCTCCTCATATGCGCTCAATACATCCAACAAATCCATGAATGGGTTATTCGAGCCTTCCAGCACTATGCGGTAAGTTCCGAAAAAGAGCTTGTATACATCAAAAGCTGTGTCTTTTCTCTCATCATCTAGGAATTCCTTTATAGACTGTTCCAAAGCATCTTTCAGTATGTTTCTTGAGTCGTCCGCTGATATTTCCAGCTCTCTAAAAAAATTGCTGATGTAGGTTTTTATGATATTTTCTTTCATATTTAGCTCTCCGTTCTTCTTGTCGCAGTGTGCGCTCTGTTAATATTATACACTGTATGCCAGCATAAAGCACATGCCGGCCTAATTATATTCAATCTCAAATGCAGCTCCTTCCAGCTGCTCTTCTGCTTCGCCGCGCATTGACTCGTCCATATACGCTTTTTTAAGGTTTGGAAGATTCAGCAACGGCTTAAGGTTTCCGTCTGCAGCGTCAGACAGAGTAATATATTCAAGATAGTTCAGTTCTTCAATTCCGCTGTAGCTTTTTATCGGCGTCTCTCGGATATCAAGATCATTTAGATTCTGCAGCCCCGCAAAAGCATCCATTGACGTAATCCATGTTTTGCCGACATCCAGGCTTCTGAGCATCGGGCACGTGGAAAGCGACGACACATCGGAAACCTTAGTGTCAAACAGGCTCAATGTTTTAAGCCTCTGCAGATTAGCAAGGGGTGATATATCTTCAATTGGATTATGCCGCAAATCAACAATCTCAAGCGATTCAAGGCCCGCAAGCGAAGATATGCCGGTAATATCCTGCAGAACTATGCGCACAATAAGCAAATTTTTCATTTTTTTCAGGTCATCAAGCGACTCGATGCCGCCGTTTTTTAGATATCCGTCATTCAGCGCCATATGTGTGCCCAGCTCATCGAACGACGGGGAGTCCTCGGCTATGTGAGCGCCGTAAATATATATCTCCGTAATATTCAGCAGTTCAGTCTCTGATATTGGCTCGCCTTCTGCTTTATCAAGCTGAAGCCTGACCGCCTGCTCAATTAGCGGCTCAGAAAACCTGACATTATCCGGCGATGCAAAAGGCTCAATATCGGTATACCTGCCAAGCGCAAATCCTGTGCAGAGAAACACAATGCATGCAGAGGCGGCTATTATCAGCCTGAGCCCCCCGTTCCTGCTTCGCCTGGCTGCGAGCAATGCCTTCTTTGCCTTTTCCACAGTGGCGTAGCGCTTGTCCGGTGCGAATTCGCAGCACCTTTTGATCACCTTTCTGATGCGCTGGCTGCCTATTTTCTCCAGAATTTTCTTTACTTCATATTCTCCGGTTATCAGCCAGCCCAAAAGCACCCCCATGGAAAATATGTCTGTCCTCTTGTCGGTCTGTGCAAATCCATACTGCTCCGGTGCAGCAAAATACTTTGTGCCATAGCACACTGTGTCCTCGCCGGCCTCACTGTTGTATACCCGTGATATGCCGAAGTCAATCAGCTTCAGTTCGCCTTTTTTGTCTATTAGAATATTCTGCGGCTTTATGTCGCGATGGATAACCGGCGGCTTCCGGCTGTGCAGATATATGAGTATGTCGCAAAGCATAATCCCAAATTCTGCAGCCTTTTGCTCATCAACAGTGTTTTTCTTTATGTATTCATCCAGCGGCGTGCCGTCAATATATTCCCGCACAACGCAAAGCATCTCGCCGTTTTCATATGAGCCTTCAAATCGCGGCAATCCGTGATGGCTAAGATTTTTCAAAATGTCCGCTTCCGTATAATCAGAAAGCAAAGATTTATCAGTGTAGCACTTGGCGACCAAAAGCCTGCCCTCGCTTTTTTCCTTGATAAGCAGAGTCATGCTGTCCGCGCTGGATGATAAGCACTCAAGTGTTTCGTATTTGTCTATAAACTCGTCGGGGTATTTATTGCAGCCGCTGCCTTCAATTATGCTTTCAATGTAGGCATCATCCATTGTGTGTTTCCTCTCTGTCCAGAGGCGTCAGATTCAGCATTGAAAGTATCTCCTGCGCTTCGTCAAAGCTTTTCTTGTCATGTATGCATCGGAGTATTGCAGCGTCCCTCAGTATTCTAGGATAAAGCGGGCTCATCTGAGCAATTTTCAGCATATCCTGTGTTGTTTCCTCGTCCATCTGCATCCCAAATGCCAGCTGAATCAGCTTGTCCCGGGAGGGCTTTCGCGTTCCGTTTAGTATCTGATGCAGGTAGTTCCTGTCAATATTGCACCGCAAAACGATCTCCGCCACTGAAATGCCGCTGCTTTTCCTCTGCGCACAAAGAAACTCATTCAGCCTTACAGGCCGAAGGTCGTCGGTGTTTTCTTTAATGAATGTTTCAATATCGGGGGCCATAAAAAGCCTGCGCCGCAGCGTCTCTGTAGCATGCAGTTTAATAAGTTCATCATACGGCATTTTTTGTCTCTCCTCACAGATGCTATATTAATATTATAGTCTTTGCCGCACGATGTATCAAGCATTGTTTGCCATAGTTTCAAACATATATTCATTATTACAGCAAGCAGCCTGTAAAAAATACAGGCTGCTGATCTTTTTTCTTACGGCACTTTCATAGAGCCTATTTTATTCTGCCTGCGTGCAAAGAGCCTCCATGCCGAATTCTGCCAGCAGCTCACCAGTTTCGTTAAGGCCTAATCCGTGCTCTATTGAATACAGTATGACTGCGTCCCTTTTAATCCTCGGGTAGAGCATGCTTTTGCGTGCTGCTCTCAATAGCTCCTGAGTCTTTTCAAGGTCCAGCCCGAAGCCGAATGCCAGCTGAATCACCTTGTCCCTCGCCGGCCTCCTCGTCCCGTTGAATATCTGATGCCCGTATGTTCTTGTTATCCCTGAGCGCCTGATGACATGCTCTCGCTTCATTTCAAGTTCGCGGCATAGATTATTTAAATACTCCGGAAAAGGAGGCAGCGACGCCTCATCCAGCATTTTTTTATCCAGTCTGCCGGATATCAGTTCCTTTAATAAATCATCGGTCTTCAGCTCTCGTTTGCTCATTTTCCCCCACCATATTTCCTTGCCCAATCGCCGTCTTTACCTATCAATATTCACCCGCAGGCATTGCATAGAGTTCCTCAATACTCATTCCGAAGGTATCATTAATGTATTTAATCATCAATTCTACCGGGTATATATATATGTCATCTATGCTTGGGTCATTGAACGCGTTTTTGAAGTATTGCTCCGATGTAATGCTGTTGTCGCTGCACCAGCCATCAATTGCCTCATGTGTATCATAATAGAATTCGTATTTTGCTCCGCCCCCGAAGTTGTCATCGCCGCCTACGAGGAACTTATTTTCTCCGACGTAATACTTAACCACAATCCTGTAATCATCACTTATTGAGGTAAAGAAGCTGACGTCGCCGCCTTCTTCCCATTCTCCCCATTCTGGATTGCGCACCTCCACATTAAAATACTTGCCGGCTTTTTTCTCGTAGTAATAAGCGTTGTCTTCCCTCTTCTCAGTAAATCCCCAGCCAGCCAGAGTCGATGTATCCGGCTCTACTACCTCATATGGCAGTGCATAAATGTCGTTAGCGTTCGTGCCGAAAAGCACTGCCAGCCTGTCATTGATAAACTTAATTGGAGCTTCTAATATATCCATTGTGCCCATTGCCTCCGGCAGCATCTCATTGATCAGGTTCTCTGCTTCCTGCTGCTCTCCGTATATAAATTCAGTATTTTTGCTATCTATATAGTAATTATATCTCTGAACAAAAACACCGTCTTTTACAATAGAAACGACATATCTTTTTTCATTCGGATAGTAGCCCACCTCAAAACGGTTTTCATTGCTGAAGTCCGGTATTACCATAACCGGGCAGTTTTCCTCCGGGCCAATATTCTGATAGCGCAGTATGACTACGTCTTCTTCCGTCTTATACCCGAAAAAGTCGTCTACCTGCCCAAATCCCATATCTTTCAGAGAAGAGTACACACTAAAATCAGCTTCTTCAAGATTAGGGTAAATATCCTTAAGCGGAGTGAAGTCCTCTATCGGGCATCCTGCCAGCTCCAGCTTTTTAAGGTTTGTAAGCCCTGCAAGGGGCGATACGTCACTTGCCCAGCAATCATTCAGTGATAAATCGTGCAGCCCGATAAGGCCGGAAAGCGGGCTCAAATCCTCTATTGTCGAATATCCTATAAAAAGAGTACCAAGGTTAGTCAGGTCCGCAAGCGGCGAATAGTCGCTTGCTTCACAGTTGAATATGCAAAGAAAGCCAAGCTGCGGCAGATTGGAAAGCGGCGAAATATCCTTAATATGGTTGCCGCCGATTGCAAGCCCTGTCAGCTTAGTAAGGCCTGAAAGCGGGCTTATATCTGTAATTCCATGAAACTGCACAGAAAGGTCTTTCAGATTCACAAAATATTTCAGCGCGCTGATATCCGTTATCACTTCCTCCGGCGGCGGCCAGCTGTTATCCATACTGAGCTTTTCAACAGCGGCTGCTTCCTCTAGGGTTATGTCGCCTTCCGGTTTGCCCATTTCCTCCCTTATGCGCGCCTCCAAAATAGCATCATTGAAAATAACGATGTCTTCATTTTGCTCAGGCTCTGCCTGCTCTGTCGGCGTTGGCTCATCCTGCGCAGGCGTCTTGCCGCAGGCAGCCATGGATAAAACCATGATGAGCGCTAAAAAAACAATAACAACTCTTTTCATATATTCTCCTCCGTCATTATATAATATATTGTTTTGAATGCAGATCAGCGAATAATTAAATAGCTGTTCCGCATTTTCATTTCTGTAATATAATAACATAAATGTTTTTTAGAAAGGTATGCAGCCTGCATTCTTTCTTACGGAATATATGTGTATAAAGGTGTGTGACAAGAAAAACGATTCATTATTTAGTGCCTGTGCCTGTGATGCTCATCAGGATAATGGCTGTGGGAGTGCTCCATTTTTTCATGCTGATGCTCATGAGAATGATATCCTTCAATGTTTCCCTCATGCACATGATCATGGTGTCCGTCGTCGTGCCTGTGCTTATGCTCATGCAGCTGCAGCTCATGGATATGTGCATGGTTATGCAGCTCTGAAGCCATCATATATGCAGCTATCATCATTAGAAAAAGCGCAGCGATAAAGCTGGCTGATATGCTTTCGCGCAGAATTATCCAGGATAGTATCACCCCGATAAAGGGCGCAATGGAATAGTATATGCTTGTCCTCACAGCGCCTAGGCTGCGCTGCGCAAATACATAAAAAAGAATGCTGAGCCCATAAGACACAAAGCCAAGGATCAAGGCGCAGGCTATGTAGAAAATATCCGTTGTAAATTCTCCCCACGCTGCACATGCTATCAGCGCGCCTATACCTGAGCCAAGGCCCTTTATTATAACTATCTGAACAGGGTCTTTCAGTGAAATCTGCCGTGTGCAGTTGTTTTCAACGCCCCAGCTTAAGCAGGCAAGCAGAATATAAAGAGAGCCAAATGAAAAATGAACCTCATTTCCCGAGCTGAATGTCAATATAGCGCTTGCGGCGATAATCAGCGCCATAGCTACCCATTGCCTTTTACCGATGGCTTCCTTAAAAAATACCAATGCAATAATAGATGTTGCTGCAATTTCAAAATTATTTAATAACGAGGCCGTTCCCGCGGTGGTTTTTTGCAGGCCAAGGAGCATCAAGATAGGCGCTATAATATCCAGAAGAATGATCGCTGCTAAATAAGGCAATTCTTTCTTGGTTAGGCTGGCTTCTTTCGTCTTCTCTGTTCCTGCTTTTGAAGCAAAATGATATATCAGCATACCTGTTCCTGCACCTATATATAAAAGCGCAGCCATAAAAAGCGGATTTATATAGTCCAGCAGTATTTTGGATGCAGGAGCGCTGATACCATATAGCGCGGCCGCAAGGATTGCCAATATGATTTTATTGCTGTTTTTCATTTACACCTCATTTTATTATCTGCATGATCTGTTATCTATTTTATCATAATATTGTATTTAAATGAATCCTGCTTCATTCAGATAAACCTAACCGCCTGCGATTTGAATCAAAAAGCACACCGAAAAAACGGTATGCTTGTATTCTGTGTTAATTTTTTAAATTTGTTATGAAGCAAGAATCTACTATTTGAATATATCCCCTACGCCGTCTAATATGTACTTCGGCCTGTATGAGAATTTCTTCATAGATTCTAGCGATGTTACTCCGCTTAATACCAGCACAGTATCGACTGCGGCCTCAATGCCTGCAACGATGTCTGTATCCATCCTGTCGCCTATTATTACGGCGTCCTCGTTGTTAACGCCTAGTGTGCTTAGTCCGTGTCGCATCATCAAAGGATTAGGCTTTCCTACAAAGTAGGCTTTCTTTCCTGTGGCCATCTCAATCGGGGATATCAGCGCTCTGGTTGCCGGTGCTATTCCGCCGTCTACCGGGCCCGTGACGTCAAAATTGCAGCCTATTAATTTCGCGCCCTTTAAAACGAGCTGTGTCGCCTTCTCCATCATCTCGTAATTGTATGTCCTCGTTTCGCCCAGCACTACGTAGTCCGGGTCGACATTATTCATCAGAAACCCAACATTATACATGGCGTTGGTCAGCCCTGTATCGCCGATTACATATGCGCTGCCGCCGGGGCACTGCTTCTTCAAAAAGCTGGCAGTGGCCAGAGCAGATGTATAGAAATGCTCCTCGTTTACGTTTATGCCCATGTTCTGCAGCTTCATCTGCAGTTCTTTTCTTGTCTTTGATGAGTTATTCGTCAAAAATAAGAAATCTTTATTTTCTTTCTGCAGCCAGTCGACAAATTCCTTTGCTCCCGGGAGCAGTTTGCTTCCATGATATATAACACCGTCCATATCGCATATGAACCCTTTTTTGCTCTCCAATTCTTTCATTTCATTTCCTCACATTATTTTTCCTTTTATTCATATATCATTATAGTATACCTTACTGTCTATTGTAAATTGATTTTCTGTAAATTCTTCCTTAATAATAGTAAAATTGAAATTATCTTTTCACGACCACCACCCTTATTTTAAGGGGCTATCGCCCCTTAACAACCCTATAAGCAATCATTTCTATTTTTAGTTAAGCGAGTTGAGCTTTTAAGCACAGTCTCAGCCTCCAATAATCAGGAAAGGTGGCGCTCGCAAGCGACGGAGGCGTTTTTATATAATATTCTCTATTGGCATTTTTTCTATGCGGGGTTAAGCGCATTGCGCTTTCGCAGCCCCAAATATCAAGGGGAGGGGCGGAAAAAGAACAAAGCACCTGTGTATACAGATGCCTTATTCAATATAGATATACGAAAATGAAGGATTGCCAAATCAGTAATTTCTATCATTAAATCATGATGTCAAAGTCCGCTTCCGTTGCCGCAGCCACGTCATCTAATGTTACGCCTTCTGAAAGCTCGGTTAATGTGAGCTTGCCTTCCAAAAATTTAAACACACATAGCTCCGTCACTATCATGTCCACAACGCCCACTGCAGTTAAAGGCAGTGTGCACTTTTTGAGTACCTTTGGCGCTCCCTTTGCTGTGTGCTGCATCGCTATAATAACACGCTTTGCTCCGGTTACTAGATCCATTGCCCCGCCCATGCCGGGAACCATTTTTCCGGGTATCATCCAGCTTGCGAGGCTGCCGGTTTCATCCACCTGCAGAGCGCCAAGCACAGTAACATCCACATGTCCGCCTCTTATAAGGGCGAATGAATATGCTGAGTCAAAATACATTCCGCCGGGAACTATTGTTACGGGCTGCGCTCCTGCGTTTGTTATATCCCTGTCTTCCTGGCCCTCTTCCGGCTTGCAGCCCATGCCCAGCATGCCGTTTTCGGACTGGAAAGTTAAATCCGCTTCCAGATAATCAGCAACCATTGTAGGCAGCCCTATGCCGAGGTTCACCATATAGCCGTCTTTCAATTCCTTAGCCACTCTTCTGGCTATCATTTCTTTAGCGTCCATATTATTTACCTCCCTCGACAATATAGTCAACCAGTGTTGCAGGCGTCATTACGAGGTGAGGGTCTATTTCTCCGACTTCCACTATTTCTTCCGCCTCCATTATCACGGTGTCTGCCGCCATTGCCATCAGTGGATTAAAGTTCCTTGTTGTCTTGCTGTGGAATGCATTGCCGCTTTTATCTACTTTTGTTCCGAATATGATAGCGACATCCGCATGCAAAGGCATCTCCAGAAGGTAATCTTTGCCCTCAATTTCCAGCACCTGCTTGCCCTCTCCAACTATTGTGCCCACGCCTGTAGGTGTCAGCACTCCGCCGAGGCCTGCGCCTGCCGCGCGCACTCTTTCCGCCAATGTTCCCTGCGGCACCAGCTCTATCTCTGTTTCGCCGGCCATCAGCTGCCTGCCTGTTTCCTTATTTGTGCCTATGTGGCTGGTTATTATTTTCTTAAATTGCTTATTAACCACCATTTTGCCTACGCCTACATCTTCCATAGCGGTGTCATTGCAGATCAGGGTAAGGTTGTCTGCACCGGCCTTTACCAGCGCGTCAATAATCCTGTGGGGCGAACCTACGCCCAGAAAGCCTCCTACCATTATGGTATAGCCCGGCTTTACCAGCTTTACGCATTCCTCCATTGAGCAAATTTTGTTCATAGATTCTCCTCTCTTCCTTATGCTTTAACAGGGTATTTCTCCATCACATATTCCATGGCTTCATCTATACATTTCAAGGCATATTTCAGGTCATCATCTGTGTGCCTGTAGCATATGTACCAGTGGTGATATGGCTGCACAAAAAGCCCTCTCCTTATTGTCTGTGTGTAGAATTCCCTTCTGCGCTCCTTGTAGTCTTCATCCACCTTGTCGAATGTTATAAACGGCATTGGCGGAATGCCCGAAACCGTAACAGGAGCGTTATGCCTTGCCTTTATATGATGCAGTTCCTTAAGGAATGCTTCTCCCTTTTCCCATATTTGCTCGATAACATTCTCTCTCTGCAGTATCTCTATGCACTTTAATGAAGCCGCCATCTCCAAGCTATTGGGGAAGAATGTTGAGCTGACGAATACTTCGCTTTCCATCACTTTCATTATTTCCTTTTTGCCCACCAGCGCGCTTATGGGGTATCCGTTGGCCATGGCTTTGCCGAATGTCGCCAAGTCCGGCACCACGCCGTATCTTTCGCCTGCCCCGCCCATCGCCGCGCGGAAGCCCGTACGTATTTCATCAAATACCAGTACTGCGCCGTACTCATCAGCCAGCTTCCTTACGCCCTGCAGGTAGCCTTCCGGCGGAGTAATAACGTCCTTAGCTGTTGGGTGCCCAACCGGTGTAATTATTATGCAGGCTGTTTCGCCCTTGTTTGCTTCCAGCTTTTCTTTCAGCTCGTTTAAGTCGCCGTATTTGAATTCTGTTGTAAATTTTGATATCTCTTCCGGCACGCCGCCTTTGTTTTCCACGCACCAATCGTGCCATCCGTGGTAGCCGCAGCGCAGTATATGGTTTTTACCTGTGTAGCCTCTTGCCACGCGTATTGCCATCGTAGTTACGTCAGAACCGGTCTTTGCTATTACTGCCATCTCAGCGCAGGGGATAAGCTCAATCAACTTGTTTTCAAGGTCATTCTGCAGCTTCTGAACCAGCGAAAAGCAAAAGCCTTTTTTCATCTGCTCAGCGGCCGCCTCGTTTATTTCATCCTCAACATAGCCCAGTATTATAGGCCCGTAGGAGCAGAGCATGTCTATGTAGTCGTTGCCGTCAACATCCACTATGTGTCCGCCATATCCTCTTTCTATAAACACGGGGTACTCGCCCTCTATAAAATTATATGGCCTGCGTATGCCCAGCATTCCTCCCGGGGTTATCTCCACAGCCTCTTTCAGCAAGGCCATTGATTTAGTAAGGTTTAGTTTTTCTGCGCTCTTCATTTGCTCCTCCTTCGTGCACTCTTTCTTTTTGCCATTTCTTTTACTATATACGTCGCTACGTCATCTGCGAATTTGCCGCTGCCGAATCCAGCGTCGTAGCCCAGCTCCTTTGCCAGCCTGTGGGATATTCTCGCGCCGCCGCAGATTAATAGCACGTCTTCGCGGATGCCTTCTGCCTCCGCCATCTCAACTAGCTGGGTTAGGTTCTGTATATGTATGTCCTTCTGCGTCACAGTCTGCGATACCAACAGCACATCGGCTTTCTTCTCCAGGGCATACCTGATCATGTCAATGTTGGCTACCTGCGCGCCCATGTTGTGGGCTTCAATCATTTCGTATCTTTCCAGCCCATAGTGGCCTGCGTAGCCCTTCATATTCATGATGGCGTCTATTCCCACGGTGTGGGCATCTGTCCCTGTAGATGCTCCTACGACTACTATCTTCCTGCCGATGTCGCGCTTTATGCATTCATCTGTTTCCTTCATGGACATGGCTTTGCTCACGGCAGACGGCGCATCTATAGCAGTGTAGTCTATGCCTGCATCCACGGAGCCGTAAAGCACATAGAATGTAAAATCATCATCAAGCGGCTTTACGCTTGCTACTACTGTTTCTTTTAGCCCCATCTTAGCAGCCAGTGCCTTGGCTGCCTCAGTTGATTTTTCGCAGTTTTTTACAGGCAGCGTAAAGCTGAGCTGCACTCTGCCGTCATTCAATGTGTCTCCGTAGGGCTTAAGCTTCGTTAAGTCCAGTTTTTTATCGTAATTTTTTTTTGCTGTGGAATATCCGCTCATGGCCTTTCCTCCAGTTCCTTCTTCATCCGGTCCATGAAGGGGTTGACATAGTCTTTGTTCTTCTTGAATACGCCCTCCAGTCCTCTGCCCTCCGTCTCGCCACGCTTTATGTCGGCGAATACTCCCTCGCTTAAGGATGCAAAAAGGCCTTTCTTCTCTATTTTGTCCAGCAGCTTTTCAGCCTTCCCCAAAACTTCGTCGGCACGGTTTGCCATCTTGCCGTCCTTTTTAAATGTTATCTCGTCTCCCAGCGAATCCATGGCATTGAAAATATACTGGGCGTTCTGTATGGAAAGCGCACGGTCGGACATAAACGGCGTGTGTATAGCCTCCGTCAGCATCCCAAGCAGGTGTATCCTCTGCCCCGTTACCTTTGTAACCATGTTAAAGAGCGCATCCTGCACATTTGCCATAAATATGTCACCCGTTTTGTGCTTGGTAGGCGGCATGTATTTAAGCGGCGCATCGGGGAATATCTCCCGTGCCATCTGCGCCTGCGCCAGCTCGTAGACGAAGCTGTCCTTTAGCTGTGGGGACATCTCAAAGGCGTGCCCCAATCCCATCTGGCTTTCCTTAAGGCCGGCCTTTTTTGCCAGCTGCTCATTGATAAACTGGCTTGCAAGCACGGTGTGCGCCTGTTCGTAGGCATCGGATGTTGTAAGGTAATTATCCTCGCCTGTGTTTATTATTACGCCTGCGTAGGCGTTTATTATCCTTGAAAAATATTGGTCAATAAGCGTGCGCTTCATGTTGATATTGCGGAAAAGTATGCCGTAGAGCGCGTCATTGAGCATCATATCCAGCCGCTCAAATGCCCCCATTACGGCGATTTCGGGCATGCACAGCCCTGAGCAGTAGTTGCACAGGCGGATATACCGGCCTTCTTCCCTGCCCGCTTCATCCAGCGCTTCACGCATTATCCTGAAGTTCTCCTGAGTTGCGTATGTGCCGCCGAATCCTTCGTGGGTTTCGCCGTATGGCACATAGTCCAGCAGGCTCTGCCCTGTAGTCCTGATGACGGCTATTACGTCGGCGCCCTGCTTCGCTGCGGCAACGGCCTGCACTGCGTCCTCTCTGATGTCGCCAGTGGCAACTATCACATACAGCAGCGGGCCTTGCTTTTCGCCGAATTCCTTAAGGTACACTTCTCTTTGAGCAGTTCTTTTTTTTATGCGCTCCAATGCCTTTGCAGTCTCCTTTTGCAGCACTTCCTTCTTTTTATCCTCAGAAAACTGCGGCAGCGCGTCAAATTCGAATTTGTATTCCGCTATGCTTTCGGCAATCTCCTGCGGAGTCATCTTCGTATGGAGAATGCTCCTCGCGAAAAAATCAGCCGCTCCACTTCCTAAAAGGTTATTGTCGGCCAATGCCTCAACAACAATGTTAGGAAGCGGAACGTCATATTCATCTATGCCGTCTACGCCAAATAAACGGCAAAGTGTTCTTTCAACGGCCGTAGTTGAGTGTATATCAATGAATTTCTGCACCTTTGAGGCTATTTTCGATGCGTCCCTCCTGCAGGATTTCACTTTGTTTTTATCAATATTCAGCTTGCTCTCCATCATTTTCCTCATCTAATACATTATAAACCGGCAGGTTCATGTGCTCTTTCATTTGCTCTAAGAATTTCTTTTTATCGTACCACATGCCATATGGCGACATCGGGTTGATCGTTACAGCCACTAGGTTTGTGCCGCTTTGCACCAGTATTCTGCCCTGCTTCCTTGCGAATTTATCATACATTCTAGGCGTAATAAAAATACACGATGCGTCATTAACCACGGCAATTTTTATGTATGCTTTGTATTCCTTCATTATTTTAGCAAGGTCGTCTGCAACCATCGCACCACGGAAGATAAACCTGGCTTCGTTATCGTTTTTAAGCACAGCATACGGCCTGTCATTTGTGAAATTAACTGAGTAGCTCTCCTCGCTCGTTTCAATCGCGAACATCTCCGCCTGATGCTTTGCCGCCATTATTGTCCTGTGCATGTCATGATGCATAGCCGCACCTACTGATAAAACTGCAGCCTCCATTCGGGATACAAATGATGTCCTTCCCGCTGCGCCGTCTACTAGTATCTTCTGGCAACCCAGTTTCTGAAGCATTGCGCCTATAACCTCAATCTGTGCCACCATTGACGGCCCGGCAACCTCCAGATAGCCTTCGCTTTGTACCTTTACAATGAGCACTTCTCCAAGCGCTGTCATTATTCCTGTTTCCAGAGTGGTTTTGCATTTCGCGGTGGAATCTGCAAGGCATACTCCGCACGTTGCCGCATACATTCCCGGATATACTCTTATCCTTGGTTTTTCAAGCCGCGTCACTTCGTCCTGCTTTTCGCCGTCGTATCCGATGGATGTAATGCCCAATACATAGTCATTTCGATATTCTTTTATCAGGTAGTTTAAAACCGTCGTTTTGCCGGCGTTTTTGCACATGCCTGCTACGCCTATGCTTTTATATTCCTTTAAGCTTTCCGCTAGGCTATTCATGCTCTTTTTCGTGCCTTTTTCCGTTACGTTTCAGGTCTTTTGGCTCAATGGTTATCTTCTGTCCGTTCAAAAGCCCGGCTATGCCGTCAAGTTCAATATCTTTTTGATCGTGTTTTCTGTTGAAGCTGTAGTTTTCCGGCTCGGCGTAGGATGATATCATTCCCTCAAAATTCCTCAGCACTATTCTTTCGTACCCTTGCGATATGATATAGTTAGGCATTACGGGTATCTTGCCGCCGCCGCCCGGTGCGTCTATTACAAATGTAGGCACGCAAAAGCCCGATGTATGCCCCCTTAGCCCTTCTATTATCTCAATGCCCACAGATACCGGCGTGCGGAAATGCTCAATACCTGTGGATAAATCGCATTGATACAGATAATACGGACGCACGCGCATCTTTACAAGCTCATGCACCAGCTCTTTCATGATGGTTATTTTGTCGTTTATCCCAGCCAGCAGAACGCTCTGGTTTCCCAATGGTATGCCCGCATCGGCCAGCATTGCGCATGCCTTTTTGCTCTCCTCTGTTATCTCACTTGGGTGCCCAAAGTGCAGGTTTATCCATAGCGGATGGTATTTTTTCAGCATACCTACGAGCTCTGGTGTTATCCTTTGGGGCATCACTATGGGTGAGCGTGTGCCTATTCTTATTATTTCAACATGCTCAATTTCCCTTATGCTTGAAATTATCTTCTCCAGCCTGTCATCGGATAGCAGCAGCGGGTCGCCTCCGGATATAAGCACATCCCGCACTTCCTTATGCTCTCTTATGTACTCCACGCTCTTTTCTATTGCTGAAAATTCCATGGCGCAGTCCTTATGCCCTGCAAAGCGCCTGCGTGTGCAGTACCTGCAGTACATGGAACACTGGTCAGTCACTAAAAGCAGCACCCTGTCGGGGTATCTGTGGGTAAGCCCCGGCACTGGTGAATCGGTGTCCTCATGCAGCGGGTCGTCAATGTCATCTTCACTTACCTTTAGCTCCGCCAATGTCGGCACCGCCTGCTTCCTTATGGCGTCGTCCGGGTTATCCGGGTCAATTAAGGACAGAAAGTACGGAGTAATTGCCATGCGAAGCTTAACCAAGCATTGGGATATTGCCTGCTTCTCATCATCTGATAATGCCAGGTATTTTTCAAGCTCGTTCACCGTGGTTATTCTGTTTCTAACCTGCCAGTGCCAGCTGTTCCATTCCTCGTCTGATGCATCGGGAAATAGCTCTATTCTTCTGGAATAATTCATATGGTTCCTCTTTTTTAGTTGGACTCTTAGTCCTATATAGATTAGTATTGCAGTTCCGCCACTTTTGTTTTATGCTTATGTAATTAGCGCCTCTTATCCCCCTGAAAGCTTCGCTTTCTTTCCCCCTTTGGCAAGGGGGAGTCGCTGCGGCTCCAAGGACGCCTCTCGGTCACACTTCACGTGCCAGCTCCCCTTCAAGGGGATAAGGGGTTTTAAGTTTTTATGTTGGCTAATGCCCATTTGTAATGATAGGTTAAGAAAACTATCCTACATATGTCTTTTCAAACAGCTCCCTTATCTGGCTATTTTCCCTTAGCTCTTCCAGAGTGATTTCGGCATGGTCTTTTGTATAGCCATTTCCTATTATCATGTTTACATCCTTGCCCACGCCCTCTGCGCCCAGCGCAGCCTTTGTAAAGCTGGTTGCCATTGAGAAGAAGTATACTGTTCCGCCATCCTTAACAGGAAGTATGCTGCTCATTTCAGTGTCTGGAATGTTTACGCAGTTTATGCACAAATCATATTCTTTTCCGCCGTTTGCTTCCAGAGCCTTGTTGTATACGTCCATGGCCTCCACTGCGTTTGCGACTATATGCTCATGGCATAGGTTAAGGTTTGCAAGCTTTTCCTTGCTGCTTTCTCTGCTGGCAACGCCTACCACGTTGCCGGTCGGTCCTACGCGCTTTTTTGCCTCGTAGCAGCAGAGTATGCCTGATTTGCCGCTGGCTCCCAGTATCAGCACGCTGTCGCCGGGCTTCACCAACTTCGCTGCCTGTGCAGGCGCTCCTGCTACGTCAAGAGCAGCAAGTGCTAGGCTTTCATCCATGTCCTTAGGCAATTTTGCATATATGCCGCTCTCAAATAGTATTGCCTCGCCCTCAATTTCCACCTTGTCTATATTCATGTGAATTTTCTTAATTTTCTTTATCTTAAGCGGGGTTAATGAAAGAGAAACCAGCGTCGCTATATCATCGCCCTCTTTAAGCGGTGTTTTGCCCTTCAATGCAGGGCCGATTTGCTTAACAGTGCCCATCAGCATTCCGCCGGAGCCAGTAACCGGATTTTGCATCTTGCCGCGCTCGGCAACGATATCCATTATCATCTGCCCGATTTTTTCTGGGTCGCCGCCGTTTGCAGACTTCAGCTGGGTGAAGCTTGCTGAGTCGATATTTAGCGCTTTAACCTCAAGCAGTATCTCATTGTCATAGATATCCATAGTGTTATCAATTTTCTTTGCCGGCTGCGGCAGAACACCTTTCGGCTCGATTACTCTGTGTGTTCCGTATTTACATCCCTTTTTCATATGTGCACCTCATTAAAGTTTTAATATATTTCTTGCATCCGCCGGGCTTGCCGGTTCTCTGCCTAGTTCCATCGCTATGCGTACTGCCTTGCTCACCAATTTGCCATTGGACTCAGCTAGTACACCGGGCGAAATGAAGATATTGTCTTCAAACCCTACCCGAATGTGTCCGCCTGTTATTGCTGACATTGCCGCAACATTAAACTGATGCCTGCCTATGCCTGCCGCTGTGAATGTCGCGCCCTCCGGAAGGCTCTCCTTGAGAAAGTTGAACTCGCTCATGCTTGCGCCTATGCCCCCTGTTACGCCCATCACTAAGTTAAAATGCAAAGGCTCCAAAATAAAACCTTTTTTCACAAGGTATAGCGCCGTGTTTATCATGCTTCTGTCGAAAACTTCGATTTCCGGCTTTATGCCCTTTGCTTTCATTTCGCTCGCAAAGTGCTTTATTGTGCTTATGGAGTTTACGAATATGTCATTTTCGCCGAAGTTTAATGTGCCGCAGTCCAGCGTCGCCATCTCCGGGTTTAATGTAAGCGGCTGCAGCCTCTCTTCGTCGCTCATGCCCGCTGCTCCGCCTGTAGATGGCTGAACAATTACTTCAGGGCACTGGCGCTTAATCGCGTCAATGCATTCTTTGAATCTTTCTGCGCTCTGAGTGGGTGTACCATCATCATATCTGACATGCAGGTGGATAATTGCCGCTCCTGCCTCATGTGCCCTTCTTGCCTCATCTGCAATCTCTGTCACTGTGTACGGGACATTCGGATTGTGCTCCTTTGTTACCTCAGCTCCGCATATCGCCGCAGTGATTATAACCTTCTCCATTGTCGCCTCCGCATAAATTTGAAAATAACCATCAAGTCTCTCAGTTTTTAGTAAAATTCATAAGCTAGTTCGTATATATACTCTTGTACAGATTCTTCATTTCAATCTTGTTTTCCTTTGGTAGAACACCTTGCATTTTTTAATCCAATGGGTTGTTAAGGACGCAGCCCTTAATTTCAGGGTGGTGGGCGGGATTAGATTATCTGCCAATGCATATATTTTTCGTTCACTTCAAAGTTAAACACAGCTTTGTAAAAATCCTACTGCATAGTGATTGCTTTTTTAATATTAGGCAAATAAAAAAGCTATCTCAATTTAAACAATTGAAATAGCTCATTGCAATCAATAAAGCAACAGTCAGCCGAAGTTCCTTCAACTAACCAAGACACAGGCGCCGGCACAGCCTGTACTTTCGGCGGATAAAGCCTTATCTCACGGCATCAGCCTGTCGGAACCTTTGCATCCGTGAGGTACCCTCATATCCGCTCCTCTATTTACTCAAAAAACGTATAATATTTTACTGGGTTTTCAACAGATTTATATTATCATAACGGATTTAGAATGTCAATTAATTTGCTTCTATGCCGTAAAATAATAAGGCAGTATAGGTAAAATAGTTAATATAAATAGTGCATTCTGTTTATATTATATATGTAATTAAGTTAGTGTTTCAGTGAAATGGGCTTCATTCTCTGCAAATTGGCTGCCTTTCTATCATAGTCATGATAATTTCTGAAGCGGGAAGAAAAACTATTGATGATTATATAGACAGACCAAAAAAGGAAAGCCCTAAAGCTTTCCTTTTTAAATCTTCTTCACAAATCTCCCGCTCACTATTCAACCACTTCATTCGGGTTGCTCGTGCCTTCGGGGGATACAGCGCGCTGCGCCCAGTCAAATGAATGATACCCCTGTATGCTGTAATACTGCTCTTTATTCTTGTACTTATATATTACGAAGACGGCATCATCCATAGATTCGTCTACTGCAATTATGTATTCCGCACCGTCCGAAAATGTGAGGTAAATGGCCTCATCTTTGTTGTATTCAGGCTCTTTGAATAGACGCCTCTTTTCGTAAACATTAACAACCTTGGATATTCTCGATACGTTTCCACCCAATATGCGGGTCGTCATTCCGTTATATTCGCATATCAGTTCGCCGCCGTCTTGAAGGCGCAGATTATGAAACAGCAGATCTTTATCATACTGCACTTTACTATAATTTAAATATATTGCGAATACCGCAGTCACCAGAAATATTCCCAGTATTGTTAAGACAGGAATTAAAAATTTTTTCATACATTTACCCCTTCATATGGAATATCATATAATGCTTTCAAAGTCAAGCCTCTGCGCCTGAATGCATCATAATAATGTTTTCAGCATACAAATAGCCTTGCTTCTATTAATCATAAAAACAAGGCTTTGCATAAAAACTTATTTAAGCCAGACTTTTGTCAGAAACAGCAGAAACAGAAATGCAGCCCCAATGAATATTGATCCCAAAAGCAGAGCAGCCAATATTGCATTTGCTATCACCTGCCTGGTTTCTTTTTTGGTCAGCTCAGGCTCAACCTCATGCGCAGGTTTCTCAGCCGATGGTACTGCCTTCTTTTTTCTTGGAATTCCTCCATGCATACGCAGGCCGTACCATGACTTGTCAATACTGCTCATGTCAGCTACTTGTCTGCCGTCATCTTCAAAATCCTTTTTTTTCATAATAATCTATTCTATTTGTCGTTATATAAATGGCACACAACCTGATGGCCCGGCTCAATTTCCTTCTGCTTCGGCACTTCCACTTTGCATATTTCCATGCACTCTGAACAGCGTGTGTGGAATTTGCATCCCTTAGGCGGATTAGCCGGAGAAGGAATGCTTCCTTCTAGCAGTATGCGGTTTACCTGCTTTGTCGGGTCTGGTATTGGTATAGCAGAAAACAGTGCCTTTGTGTAGGGGTGCAGCGGATTTCTAAAAATATCCTTCTTTGATCCGAACTCCACCAAATCGCCCAAATACATAACACCAATAGTATCTGATATATGCTCAACAACTGATAGGTCATGTGATATAAACAGATATGTCAGGTTATACTTATCCTGCAGGTCCATCAAAAGATTTATAATCTGTGCCTGAATAGAAACGTCCAATGCGGATACAGGCTCGTCACATACAACGAACTCGGGGTTCAAAGCCAGCGCTCTGGCTATGCATATTCTCTGCCTTTGCCCGCCGGAAAATTCATGAGGATAGCGCTGCTTGTGGTATGGCTGAAGACCGCAGTTTTCCATTATTTCATCTAGGTACTCTGTGTATCTCTCCTCCGGCACTATTCCGTGTTCACGCACGGCTTCACCAATTATTTCGCCAATAGGAAGGCGTGGTGAAAGGCTGGAATATGGATCCTGGAATATGATCTGCATCTTCGGGCGCATTTTCTGCAGCTCTTCTTTGTTCAGGTCGTATACTTCCTGTCCGTTAAAGAGCACCTGGCCTGCTGATTTCTCAGAAAGCCTTAGTATTGTCCTTCCGACTGTGGTTTTTCCGCATCCGGATTCGCCAACAAGGCCCATTGTTGTGCCGCGCTCAATTTTGAAGCTTATGCCGTCCACCGCACGAACGTAGCCAACTATTCTTTGAAGAACGCCGTCTTTGATTTCAAAGTACCTTTTTAACTCATTAACTTCAAGAATATATTTATCTTCGTGTACTAAAGGCTCGTAATTGTTGTCTATCGTCAGCCTTTTTTTACGCTCTTCTCTTGTTTCAGTATTTGCATTTTTTAATTTATTTGCCATTTACTTTTCCTCTTCATAAAGATAACATGCCACAGAGTGAGTCGGGCTCAATTGTATGTGGCCGGGATAAGCTCCATTGCATTTATCAATACTTTTTTCACAACGGTCTTTAAAATAACAATAATTCGGCATATCAATAGGATTAGGCACCTTGCCCGGAATGCTGTAGAGCCTGCTTACGTTCTTGTGCACGCCCGGCCTTGAGGCCATCAGTCCAATTGTATATGGGTGTGCCGGCTCTCCGAACACCTCATAAACTGTGCCTCTTTCCACAACACGCCCTGCGTACATAACTACTACATAGTCTGCCATACCGGCTATTACGCCCAAGTCATGGGTAATCAGCATGATGCTTGAATTTATCTTGTCCTTGAGCTCATGCAGAATATCAAGTATCTGGGCCTGTATTGTAACATCCAAAGCTGTTGTAGGCTCATCCGCAATAATCAGGCTGGGGTTGCACGCCAATGCCATAGCTATCATTACGCGCTGCCTCATTCCGCCTGAGAGCTCGTGTGGATACATCTTGTATACGCCTTCGCTGTTTGCGATGCCAACCAGATCGAGCATTTTTATTGTATGCTCTTTTATCCTTTCTCTCTCATCTACTGTGAATTTGCTTACTTTTCCGGTTTTCTTAGCATCTGTTGTGAAGTCACCGAATAGCTCGCTGCTGTGCAGCGCAATAACCTCGTCTACCTGAGCACCGATTCTGAAAACCGGGTTGAGGCTGGTCATTGGCTCCTGGAATATCATCGATATCTGGTTTCCACGGATATTATACATTTCACTGATCGGAGTCTTTGCGATATCGTATACTTTTTCTCCGGTGTTGAATCTAATTGCGCCTTCTGTTATCTGTCCCTGTGGCCTTTGTACCAATTTCATCAGTGAAAGGCTGGTAACTGATTTTCCGCATCCGGACTCGCCGACTATACCTACTGTTTTTCCCTGAGGTACTTCAAATGTAACGCCGTCAACTGCCTTTACTACGCCGATATCAGTGTAGAAATATGTATGCAGATTATCAAATTCAACTACATTTTTAGGATCCTTCATAGTAGTTAAGTATTCAGCTTCAGGAACATTCTTCCTGTTGTTTTCACGCTCAAACTTTCTTGTTATCCTGCGGTTTTCTCTGGAAATCTTCTGAACTTCCTTAGCAGAAAGGTAGTTTGAGTTATTTTTCTTTTTCTCTTTCATAATAATTCCTCCTACCTTTTCATCTTCGGGTCAAATGCGTCGCGCAGGCCGTCACCAATAAAGTTGAAGCCAAGAACTGTAATAAGTATGCAGAAACCTGCTGGTATCCATACAAACAGATAATTTGTCATTACATATACATTGCTGACAGCATTTATTATGTTACCCCACGAAGCAAAGGGGAATTTAACACCAAGTCCTAAGAAGCTGATAACCGACTCTGTCAGAATAACTCCGCCCAAACTTAGTGTTGATATTACGATAAGCTGGGGCATTACATTCGGGACAAGGTGCTTGAATATACGCTTGCTCACGGATATTCCTGTGGCTTCCGCTGCAATCATAAATTCCTGCTCACGCAGAGACAATATCTGTCCCCTTACGAGCCTTGCTATTCCCGGCCAGCCCAGCACGCCGAGAATGATCATCAGGTACATCATGCGCACCATTGGGTCAACTCTCTGTGCGTCCATCATTGCGCCCAGTATAATCAGCAAAGGCAGTGAAGGAATACTATTGAAAATATCAACAATACGCATTATAAGGTTATCTACGAACTTGCCGAAATACCCTGCGATGCCGCCTAGTACAACTCCTATAAATGTCTCAATTATAACAACTATAAAGCCGATAATCAGCGAAATACGTCCGCCGTACATAAGACGAGTCAATACGTCCATTCCGTTACCGTCTGTTCCCAGCGGATGCACGCTGTCCGGGAATGAAAAAGTATCGAGAACTCGTGTTTCCTCAATCCATTTCATTGACCACACATCATTGCTTCTGTGCAGCGTATACGTGCCTAATTTTCCGTCTATATGGTCATATGTGAATTCTTCAACGCCTGCTTCAACCAGCTCGATTACCTTGGTCTTAAATTCCAGAGTAAAGAAAACATCAGCATAAATAGGCTGAACCAAATACCTTGATGCGTTAGCATATTCTATCAGTTCATCTCCCTTTACCTCTGATATTATCGCCCTGTCGTTTTCAACAGTCATCTGATATTTAACGCCGCCCGATGTGAACTCCTGAACGGCTGCGCCGCCGGATGCAATCTCTGCAAATGCAATCTCTGACTTCATGCAGAAATCGAGATTGTTACTTGTTTCAGGTGAAGCATAGTCATATATGTTCTTAAGCGCCAAGGCTACAGGCTGCAGAACTCCTGCAGTGTAGTTTTTTCTTTCCTGGCTTACGACATACTCGTTTCCTCCGAATTCAAAGAAGGCTGCGCCTTCGCTGATCGCATCGGAAAAAGCAGCGCTGAAATCAGCGTTTAGAGTGCTGTCTTCTAATTCAATCGCATAATTTCCGCCAAGCGCAGTAGCTGAGGCTACCTGCTGCAGTCCGTATATCAGGTGAACATCCTCAGCCAGTTTTTTCTGGCTATAGGCAATGTCCAGAGAAGAGAATACTTCATCTTCCTTATTCGCGGCCTGCACAAACTGTGCCTGCGCAGAAAGCGGGAAGTCATAGCCCTCATCGATTACGAACTTGTAGTCCTTGTTTATGGAAATACCGGCATAGTCCTTTGACATTTCAACTTCTTTTTTGAATGTTTCGCTTTCTCTGTAGGGCATCAGCCAACCGCCTACAAATGAGAAAATAAACATTGCCACAATGAAAATTGAGCCGGTTATCGCAAGCTTATTTCTTATAAACCTCTTAAATACCAGCATGCCCGGAGAAAGGACCTTTATGCGTTGCTCATCGTCCAAGGCCATCTGCGGATTATTATTTTTCTCTTGGGTATCTTTATTTTTTAAATCATTATTCATGGTTTTATTATCATCCTTAGTTTACTCTAACCCGCGGGTCAACAACGGCGTATAATATATCAGCAATCAATGTTCCAAGCAATGTCAGTGCAGCAAGGAACAATAAGTAGAACATTGAGAATGGTATGTCGCCGTTAACCATGGCGTCATACGATGTCTTACCTATTCCAGTGATTCCGAAAAGTGTTTCAGTAATAAGTGCTCCCGCGAACAATCCGGGGATACTTCCGCCGATAATTGTTACAATAGGTATTAATGTGTTTCTGAACGCGTGGTAATTTATGACCCTTTTCTCGCTTAAGCCTTTTGCCCTGGCTGTGCGGATATAATCAGAGTTTAATACTTCAAGCATATTTGTGCGGGTATATCTCATTAGTCCGCCGATGCTTATTATAACAAGGGCAAATACAGGCAGTACATAATGCTTACCTATATCAAGCAGCTGCCCCCATCTGCTAAGCTGGTCGAAATACCGCCCAACTGTGCCGTTTAAATCGAACCATCCAAGCTGAATTGAAAATACCAGTTTGAGAATTGTAGCAAAGAAAAAAACCGGCAGTGAAATTCCTACAAGCGCTATTACTGTAACAGCATAGTCTACTGTGCTGTACTGCTTTCTTGCTGCTAATATTCCCAGCGGAATAGCAATTACGAGTTCTAACGCAAAAGCTACTGATCCTAAAGCAAATGAAAACCAAACTGTTTCCTTAAACTTTTCAGTTACAGGTATATTATAATACCAACTGTCGCCAAATTGGCCCCTTACAGCTCTACCTATCCAACTGAAAAATCCCTTAACGACTCCGCTGTCCAGTCCGTAAATGCTGTTTAATTGTGCTAGCCATTCTGTATAGCTTTTTGAGCCGGGCAGGTTCGCCCTTTCTCTGGCTACTGCCTCTACATATGATGTGGGCATGCTTCTCATAAGTGCATAAATTACGAAAGCCACAAGAAAAAGTATGCCTACACTTAAAAATAATCTTTTAATAATATAAGTACGCAATGTAACATCCCATCCTCATCACGCGGATACGCTCCGCATATTTTAAATTAAGAAAAATATATAAAATTGAGTCCACCATACAAGATGGACTCAATTATATGGTTAATCTTAGTTAATCATTATCAATTTAGCTGATAACTTAGTTCATTTCTAACAACTCAGTGTCGTTTGCCCATCCCCAGAATGTTGTAATGTCAGGAGTTACTGTATCCATATTTACACGCTCTGTTGAGAAGATGATGCAGTTCTGTCTCTGATAGATTGGAACTTCAACAGCCCAGTCAATTATGATATCCAAGCATGCTTTGTATGTTGCTTTTCTGAATGCCTGGTCATCGCTTGTTCTGGCCTCGAGGATTAATCTATCGAGTTCAGCGTCCTGGATGTGGTAGTGGTTAGATTCTGAAGAACCTTCATTACCAACGATGTTGTTTGAATAGTATATCTGATACATATCTGGGTCAATGGTTGCTCCCCATGCAGCAGCCCACATTTCCTGTGTATTAGCATCAAGCTTATCCCACAATACGTTTGTATCAGCCGGATCATTGATTATGATTGTCATGCCAACCTTAGCCAATTCTTCCTTGAGTGTTGTTGCCAGTGCGAATGACGGGTGGTCACCAGCGCCGTCGCCTGGGATGATGATTTCGTATTCTAATTTTGCGCCTTCTGGAGCAGCTGTCAGCATACCTGTTGCTTCATCATATGTGTAGCCTGCTGCAACGAAGTAATCAAGCGCTGCTGCCATAGCTGCTGCATACTTAGCATCGTTATCCATATCTGATGTATAGATGTCACTTCCGTCAAGAGCTGTTGAGAATGCTACTTTATAGCCTTCGTCACTAACCTGTGGTGCTGCCCATGAAGTGTTAGATATCGGATAGTTGATTATGGATGCTCTCTCGCCGTAATATGAGTCAATTGAGAGGTACCTGTATTGTGCAATCAATGTAGCAAGAGCTTTACGCAGATTCTTTGATGCTTCTGAGCTTGGGTCTCCGCCAACATTAACTGTAGCAGCGTTGATACCAATATAGCCGTAGCCAAGGTTGTCAACTGTGCTTGTTGTTATAACGTCACCTGTGATTTCGCCATTTGAGTTGTAGCTAGCAATTTCTGCTACTTCGTCTGTGCCGAATGAAGGATCTGTGATATCAAATGTTCCTGATGCAACACCTGGGATCTTGTCCGCGTCTGATGTTACCTTGAACTGCATGTATTTTGTCTTAGGTTCGCCTTTGAAGTAATATTCATTAGCTTCAAAGTATACAACCTTGTTTTCGAACTTAATGAACTTATATGGGCCGGCTCCCATTGGCATTGTTGTCTTAGCCTGAATTCCGCTCATGTCGCCGAAGTCGAAACCGAACATATTGTTTTCATAGTCATATTTTGCTGTATCGCCGTAGTAATGAAGTGGTGATACCTGGATGCCGAGTTTGTAAACAGCAGATGCGTCAAAACCGTTAACTGTTACTTCAACAACTGTATCGCTTACCTTCTTAATACCTGCAATGTTAGGAATTCCGTCTTCTCCAAGTGATGGGTCTTTCGGGCCTTCCTGTCTGATGAACTTGTCTCTTAATACATCAGCAGCATTTTCGCCTGGTGATTCAACGCCTGCATAAGCAACAACGTCGCCTTCATAGGCTACATATGTTTCATTGTAATAGTCGTCAAGTGTTGGGAAGTCGTCGCCTTCTAATGTCCAGTTTGTGCCTGTTACATATGAAGTGAATGTTCCGTCTTCGCCTACTTCGCCGAAGCCCCAGAGTGCCATACCGGCAACAACTTTAACTCCGTCAGATGCAGCTACGTCTTCTTCTGTGAATCCTGTGTAAGCTTCAACATAGCCAAGATAGTCTGTTATGCATACATTTACGATGTCAGCAACGTCCTTCTTCCATACTTCTTCCTGAAGTGCGAAGAATGCGTCTTTCTGATCCTGTGTAAATGAATCTGCTTCTGTTGGAACATAGTCTATTCCAGCAGCATAGATATCATCAAACATAGCATCATATTTCGCAAATACGTCATCTGATGTCTGTGTACGATAGTTGCTCATTCCAACGATTGGAACTGAATAAAGTGTTGATGAGCCAGCGTATGCAGGATCTGAATATACATAATATGAGAATATTACGTCATCAGCAGTCATCATTTCGCCATCGCTGAACTTTACGTCATCCCTTAATGTCCATGTATAAACAGTCTGGTCCTTAGCTTCATCGTAGTTTACATCAAGATCAGCTATACCTGTATACAGATAGTCAACTCCGTTGTAAGGAATTGTTTCGCCGTCAATCGCGTTGTAAACGATTGCGCCTGTTCTGTCTGTTGTGAGTAATGCCAGCTGAGTCATTGCAACTACGTCAGCGTCGTATCCTGAATCACTGAAGAATGGGCTGAACTTCTCGCTGAATTCGAGGTAACCAACAACTAAAGGTGTTGTATTTTCAGGTTCTTCTGTTACATCAGGTGCTGCCGTTTCAGTTTCATTTACTTCTGTTGTCTTAGTATCTTTTGTGCATGATGCAAAGACGCCGAGAAGCATAATCAAAACCAAAACTAAAGCAAGTACTTTGAATGTTTTGTTTTTCATCTTTTCTACTCTCCTTTTAAGATTAGTGAATTAATTACAAAATCAACTCCATTTTGGCTTTTAAAAAAGCCACAAAAGTTATAAATAATTCCAAATTAGAACGTAATAATATGTGCATAGAACACACAAATATTCTTACACAATATCTTTTTATTGTCAATAAGATTTTGCATCGCTAAGCTAATTCACACAATCTGATATATTATTTTCGCTGCTTATGAATTTTTATCAAATTATATGATTATTATGCACTTTTTAGTGTATATTTTTCAATTTCCGACTTATTTTCTGGCAAAAAAATCTGCCCTTAGTTTTAATTTATATTATAGAACAAAGGAATTGTATTTTCAAGCTTTGATTTCAAAGGTTTAAGCCCTTGAACATGCAGCAAAACTAACAAAATACACTTTTTTTATTTATGCAAAGAAAAATATTTTTTTTGCTCATTGACTTATTCGTGTGTATGGTGTATTATACAACATAGTACACACAGTATACCAAACGAAAGGAGATGGCAAAGTGCTGATTAATAAAAATTCCAGCGAACCCGTATACGCCCAGATCATCAACCAGTACAAAAGGCTGATAGCAACCAGTGCGCTTAAGCCGAATGACCAGCTGCCCTCAGTGAGAAACCTCTCATATGAGATGGGTATCAATCCGAATACTCTGCAGAAAGCATTTTCACAGCTTGAAATAACAGGCATCTGCTATTCAGTGCCGGGAAAAGGCCGGTTTGTATCCGAGCAGGCTCTTGATATTATCAGGGCCGACGCAGAAACCTACTTTGATAATCTTAGAAAGATAATCGCCGAATTGGCTATGTGCAGTATCGATTTAGAGCAAATTATTCTAAGAGCTAGGGAATACTACGGCGAAGCTATGAAAAAATGAAAAATTCAAGTAGTCAGAAAGGAATTATAAAATGATTGAGATAAAAAACGCTGTCAAGAGTTTCGCGGAATACAAAGCGATAGATAACATCTCCTGCAGCATTGAGTGCGGCTCAATATTCGGCATCGTCGGCTCAAACGGAGCCGGAAAGTCAACACTGCTAAGAATGCTCTGCGGAGTATACTCAGCAGACAGCGGCGAAGTAATGCTGGATGGCAAAGCTGTATATGATAACCCGTCTGCAAAAGAAGACATTGTCTTCATTGCCGATACGCCGCCCGTTGAGCTTGGCATCACACTTAAAAACCTTGCTAAGGAATACGCAGCATACTACGAGAATTTCGACAAAGATGAATACAAGACCCTGATCAAAATCTTCAGCCTGGATGAAAGCATGCCGTTAAGCAGCTATTCCAAGGGGATGCTCAGGCAGGCAATGATCATCATTGCGCTGTGCTGCAACACAAAATATATAGTGCTTGACGAAACTATGGACGGCCTGGACGCCGTAGTACGCGGCCTCGTGAAGAAAAAGATATACGCCCGAGTGATGGATTCCAATACAACGGTCATCATATCTTCCCATTCATTAAGGGAGCTTGAGGATTTCTGCGATTCCCTTATCCTCATCCACAAAGGCTCTGTCGTATTCGAGCGCAAGCTTGATGAGCTAGGCTCTGACTACGTCAAAATTCAGGCAGCTTTCAAGGATGACTCCGCAGTTGAAATCCTGAAAAAGATGCCTGAGATTATTAAATGCAAAAAGACCGGCACAGTATACAGCCTGACTGCCAAAGGCGCTGAGGAGGCTATCGTTGCGAAGCTTAAGGGACTCAATCCTTTGCTTCTGGATGTTGTCCCGCTGTCACTGGAAGAGATCTTCGCCTTTGAGCTGCAGGAATTAGGCTACGCAGTGGATATTGAAGAAGACGAACTTAACTCGGAGGAAAAATAACATGAAGAAATTTTTTACAAAAGATATCTATAAGCAGGTTATGAAAAAACTCAGCCTTACAGCACTTTTTACATTGGTGATTTCTGTAATGGCAACTATTATCATGATAGGTGAGCAGTTTTCCGGCTTTTACGGAATAGGTTCATTTTACTACAGGTATAACGGCTTTACTTTTATTGGCCAGCGCGGCTATACAGCGGCAGGCATTGCGCCCGTGCTTATCTTTGTTATGTATATAGCGCCTCTGCTTTTCAGCTATCTCGCGTTTAAATATCAAAACAAGAGATCGCTCTCGGATAAACAGCACTCCCTGCCCTACACTATGACTCAGCAGTTTGTTTCCCGCTTTCTTGCTGTAATTACTATTCTTTGGGCAATAATTATAATTACGCTGATTACCGCCTGGATAGCCCTCGCCGCGAAGTCAGCCATCTATCAGCCTTCCTATCTATTGCTTTCAGCTTTGGGATACATGGCAGGCTCGGCTTTAATAGCCGCCGTGATGTCCGCCGCCATGAGCTTTACGGGCAATTTGTTCGCCAATATTACAGTAGCGGGCGTACTGCTGTTTCTTCCGAGAACCATACTGTTTATTATTGGCCAGTCCTTCACAGGAATGATAGGCAATTATGTCCTGCTCAACAATACCAATATATTTCTTAACCCGGCATCTAATATACCCGTCGGCATACTTCTCGATATCTCAATGCTATGGGAATACCGCGGCGTGTCCGAGATACTGACAAGCGGGTCAAGCATTATATACACTTTGATTCTTGCGGCTTTTTACTTTGGTTTAGGTCTTTTGTTAAGCAAAAAAAGAAAATCAGAGCTTGCAGGAAGCAGCTTCAAAGGGAACACTCTTAAGTACATTTTCGCTTCGCTTATTGTCACGCCTATTGTTGCCTTTATGGCGTATTCACTCATATCAGAATTTGGCCGCAGCCACAGCCTGGCATATATTGAATTTAAACCATATATTATTATCCTGGCCTTCGCCATAATAATATTTACAATAGTAGCATTTTTGTTTAAGATAAAACCAAAAAGCCTTCTTAAGGGATTACTTGTATTTGTCTGCGTTTCAGCAATATCTTCCGGCATACTCGTATCCGGAGCTGCTATTGCAAAGGCTGCATATCTGCGCCCTGTAGATGCTGACAAAGTAGAATATGTAATGATAGACTTAAGCCCTGAAAAAACATACAGGAATACTCCTGTGTATACATACGGCATGCTGCAGGCAAAAGGCGTAAAAGTATACGATACAGAGCTAATAGAGCTGCTTGCCGAGAATACACGCATTCAGTCAGGCATAATAAACGGCACACTGCCGACAGCAGAATATGAAGAATACGGATTATTCAATCCTAATCTTGTATGGTGTGAATTTCACCTGAAAAGCGGAAGGAAAATCGTGAGGAACGTAATGCTGAACGAAGGAGAAAATTCCCTCAATTTCACGAATCTTCTTCTTGCCAATGACGAATACTCCGAGGCTCTGCTAAAGACTCCCGATAAAGATGAACTGCAGGGATACCACGCTGGATATATTTTAAATGAAGAAAAACAAGCCATAGATATTGTTGTATCTACTCTTCTTGATGAAATAAAGCTGGCCGATTCAGAGAAAAGAAACGTTATGCCCTATTATCTGGACATGTATGTTTCAAATATATACAATCCATACGATTCATACGGCTCGGTAGGCAGTATCTATGTATATGGCCAAACAAAGGATGGCGCCTACTCCAACACTTTCCAGATAAACAACCTTGTACCGGTATCCAAGCAGCTCTTCCTTAAGTCGAGTTTTATCATTAACAAGGACGCTGCGCAAAATGTCTACAAGATGATTCTTGAAAGAAACGACAGCATAAATTACATGAATATTCAGGTATGGCTGTGGGATAACAGCACCCCGGATGCCCCCTTTAGCAGTCTGATATATTATTCTGAGCCCGAAGAACGCAACACCATGGATCCTGAAGATATGGCTGCAATGCTGGAAGCTTTCAGCAAAACTACAGCGGATGAATTTGATACAACTGATAAATACGCTATTGTAAACATACAAATTAATACAATAGATGAATACTACGACACGGATTATCTGGATGCCTACATTCCACTGACTGACGAACTGTATGAAGCCCTTATGCTGTTCGCTGAGGAAAGTATGATGCAGCCTACGCTCCCGAATGGCTAATATTCAACAATAGATAATATCGTTAATGCCCCCGGCTTAATTACCGGAGGCATTTTTGTTTTAAACTTTTATATTTTATCTAATCTTTTCCTGTCTGTGCAGGGCCATCGTACATAATGCTGCCATCTGTAAAACTATCAAAATCCAATACAAAGTATTCCATTAGTCCCATGCTGGAGTTGGGCTCAACACTGAAAACCAGATTCCACTCTCCGTCCTCCGTTGATGTGTAGTCCTGATAATAGGCATTGTTTTCATAGTTGCCGTCTTCCCATACAGCCGCGCGATAGAATCCCTCATTATCCACAGCCAAAAGCGCCCAGTACCATTTGCTGGCTTCCAACTTGAGACTGCTTTCCCTGAATTCTGAATACTTCGCTATAAATACATGCCCATAGTTTACATGGTATGGCTCTCCGTTTTCAAACTGCATATACATTTCATTGTTGCCAAGCAGCATAATACGGTACATATCTGTGTTATCTGTCATAAATTTTACAAGTACAGCCTGTCCGTTGTTGCGGTTATCATACTTCAATGATTCATTCCTTCTAAACCATGTACCTTCATTTTCTGCAGCGAATATAAAATATGTGCCGTCATCACTTGGCTTTTTGATATCAATGTAGGCGAACTGTCCGCCCTCGTTTTCCGTCATGGATATTACATCTTCTCCGTTTATAACCCGTGGATTATTCAAAAGCTCTCCTGCCATAATCAATGGGTCATTTAGGTCAGGCTCGGGCTCTGGTGTCGGCTCTGGTGTCACTTCCGGCGTAGCTGGGGCTTCGGTTGCCTCCTGTGTCGGTACCATCGTTGGTGCGCTCTCCTCAGGAGCCGCACACGATGCCAGCAGCATAGCCGCAATTACAATTAATAGCAAAAATCCTCTTTTCATCTCATTCTTCCCTTCTTTTTGTTTTCATTCTCAGTATATATTAATATTATACATATAATGCTATTAATATACACATTTATACTATATTATACTCTATTTACTAAATATATCAATGTGCATGCTTATTTGCCACAAATTAAATATATATTTATGCACTTTACACCAATGTTAATTATTAATTAATTTGATATTACGAGTTGACTTATATTCAATTATTTGATATTCTATTCAATATTATTTAACATTTTGGAGAAAACAATGAAATTATTTAAACTCATAGGAAAAATTATTCTTGCTTTACTGGCTATATGCGTAATTGCCATAGGTATATTCCTGGCAGTTAACGTGGATTTTTCGAATCCTGACAGCCTTGAAGCATTTTTAGACAACAAAATGAAAAAGATGGGTGTTGCAGGGCTTGCCTTTGCTGTAGTCGACGGTGAGGAAATATCGGAGTTCTATTCATACGGATACGCCGATATCGCAAACAAAACACCTATTAATGAAGATACCATTTTCCAGATGGCCTCCGTTTCAAAAACCGTTACCGGTACAGCCATCATGCAGCTTAGCGAAGCAGGAAAAATAGATATAGATACGGATATCAACGAGTACCTGCCGTTTAAGGTCAGCAATCCGCATCACCCGGAGACAACAATAACAACGAGAATGCTGCTTACACACACTTCCTCTATAATTGATAACTGGGATGTCTACGATTCCTTCTACACCATTGATTCAGGCGGCGGGGACCCAACTATTAGCCTCGCTGACTTCAACAAAGGTTATCTGACACCAGACGGAGACTACTACGACACAGAGCTGAATTTTTCTGAGGAAGCTCCCGGAGCATATTATGAATATTCCAATTGCGGCTACGCGCTGCTTGGGTACATAGTAGAATGCGTATCAGGCACAGAATTTAATAAATACTGCAATGAGAATATATTTACGCCCCTTGGAATGGACAGCACCAGATGGTTTTTGTCTGAAACTGATTTATCCAGGCTGGCAAAACCTCACGAGGGTGAAAACGCACTTCCCTATTACAGCTTCGCCACATACCCGGACGGCTGCCTGAGAACTTCAGCAAATGACTACAGTAAATTTCTTTTGATGTATATGAACGGAGGCACGCTGGGCGGCGCAAAAATATTGGAGCAAAGCACTATTGAGGAGATGCTTAGGCCTCAGGTAATTGATTTATATGAAAATCAGGGCATAACATGGGATCTTAAGGTGCCTGAGGAGATATTTATTAATTGCGACAGCTACGTATACGGTCATAGCGGCGGCGACCCGGGAATATCAACAATGGTTATGTTTAACCCGGAAACAAATAAAGCGGCTATTCTGCTTATAAACAGTGATCTGGAGCTGAAGGAAGTTCTTACATATCGTCAGATAATAAAGAGAATGGTTAGCGAGATATCATAATAATAGTCCTAGCATATTACAAAGCGCCGCAATACTGCGGCGCTTTTAATATTTATTTGATATTTGATTCTATTTCTTTCTTCCCCTGTTTATTATCGGCCTTGCAGCCGCACCCATTAATTTTAGCAGCGGGCTTTCCATTTCTTTGCCTATCTGCTTCATCGCATTCCTTATTTCTAGGTTCTGCGGACATTTTTTCTCGCATTTGCCGCACTCAATGCAGCTGCTGGCGTAGTGCGCATTGCCGTCTGCCGTCATTATGCCGTTGTAGGCTATGTATTTCAGCTTGGCGCCTGCCTTTGAGAACATATGGTAGTTATTAAGCTCCTTCAATACTCCCGGAATATCAATCCCAACAGGACACGGCATGCAGTATCCGCAGCCAGTGCAGCCTATTGTCAATAGCTCAAGGTATTTATTTCTTACATCCGCTATTATTTTGTTTTCCTTTTCGTTCATAGCGCCGGGCATGGATTCGCTCGCCACTTTTATGTTTTCGTCTATATGCTCCATTTTGTTCATGCCCGATAGCAGCAGCGTAACCTGCGGATGATTATATATCCATCTTAGTGCCCAGTCAGCAGGCTTTCTTTTTATTTCCGCTGTGTCGTATATTTTCTGTATCTCTTCGGGTATTTTATCCGTCAGCGAGCCTCCGCGCAAAGGCTCCATCACGATTATTCCCAATCCTTTATCTGCAGCGTATTCGATGCCCTTTATGCCCGCCTGATAGTTCTCGTCCAGAATATTGAACTGCACCTGACAGAAATCGAAATCATATCCGTCTACTATCTTGAAAAAGTCCTCCTGCTTGCCGTGGAAGGAGAAGCCCATGTGGCGCACTTTGCCCTCTTTTTTTATTTTGTCCATCCACTCCTTTATGCCAAGGTCCACCATCTTCTGCCAAGTGGATCCGCTGAGGCTGTGCAGCAGGTAATAGTCCACATAGTCAATATTAAGCTTGCTTAACTGCTTATTGAATATTTCGTCAAACTTTTCAGATTTGCTGATGGTAAAGCACGGCAGCTTCGTAGCAACATACACCTTTTCCCTTACTGCCTTGTCATTGAGTATATGCTCCCCCAAGAAGCTCTCCGATGCCCCTCTGTGATATGGCCATGCTGTGTCCAGATAGTTTACTCCGCCTTCTATTGCGTGAAGCACCTGTCTTTTTGCTTCCTCTGCGTCTATGCTGCTGCCCTTCGTCGGCAGCCTCATGCATCCGTATCCGAGAACTGATAATTTGTCTTCGGACTTCGGCATTTTTCTGTACTGCATATTTTCTCCTTTTTTCTACTTTATCCTTTATGTTACACCATGTAACTTATCACTTTTTGACTGATAATTTGATGTCCTTAACCATTATAAGCCAGTCGCCCATATCCCTATATACTTCAAATCCCTGATTTATGTAAAGCTTCAATGCGTAGTTATCCTTAGACACTGCAAGGCTGATTTTATCAATCCCCTGCTCTGCCGCTAAGGCCTCCAGCTCCTTTATTAGCTTTGCTCCTATTCCTTTGCCGCGGAATCCCTCGGCTACTGCAATAGCTAGAACCGGCACACAATCGTCCATGTATCCGCGCATTGCATCCTGCTCTTTCCATAGCCTGAACCACGCCGCTCCGGCAGGCACGGAATCAGCCATAGCTATTACGCCGGTGTCCTTTTCTCTATGCCCAAAGCCCTCCAGCGCCTTTTTTACCTCCGGATAGCTTAATCCTTCCTCAAAGCCCGGTGGGTTTTCGCCTCTGCGCCAGAATACAGCTTCATAAAGCATCTTCCTTAAGAATTCAAAATCATTTACTTCTGTTTTTCTCAGGGTTACCTGCATTTTTCCTCCGGCAGTTTATCTTTTATTGTGCTTTTTATATATTCTATCACAAGTAGTTGATTTTATAAATTTCTTTTGTACATTATGGATTTGAAATGTATAATAATAGAAATATAAAAAAATGACTTATGAGGCAAAAATGATTAAGAAAATAACTATAGTGACCCTTTTTCTTTCTCTCCTATTGTGCGGCAGCGCTATGGCCAACGACGCAGGCAGCGTTTACATAGCGGAGGATCTATTCATTAAGGCCGCCCCAATCACCAAAAACCTGACAATCGGAGAGGAATTCAAATTCGAGGTTGAGTTTACAAATACCACCCCATACAAAATGCGCATAGGCTACTGCACCAAAGTATTCGGCGGAGAGTATGATGTGTTCTATAATGACTCCGGCCAGCTTCATACAGAAATTCAAGACGATGATATCTATATCGAGATTGAGCCCTTTGAGACACTGGAGGTTGAGTTTTCCTATATAATTTCTGATTCACTGGACTGGTACTATAAAAATGGCGAGTTCTACACCAGCTTGGACTGCCAATTCAGGTATTGGTTTGATTTGTCTGATGATGACAGGGATCAATTCCAGGCAGAAGGATACGAAGAATACGATTATGTAACCTATCTTAAAAATCCCATACCAATTAAGATAAACAATCTCAATGACGGAAAAGGCGTTTTTGATATATCAGTTACTTATCCTGAAAAACGGATTTCCTTCGTTCCCATCAATTCTGATCTACAGGTACACTATGAAAGCAACACTTATACCGCAGAATATGAGACTATCGCATATTTGGCCAGTAATGCCGGAGCAATAGCTCACGTTAACAAGGGCGGCAGCATAGTTGAAGCAGGTGAAAACAGCACTGATATTGAATTCTCTTACTGGAATACATACTATATAGTTCGTGATGATATAGAGGAAAGCCTGAACGCGCCTGTAAAAATAATCATCCAGCTTGATGACGGGATGTATTACGCACTAGAATATAGTGAAGAGCGCGAGACATATTTTCCTGAACCCATCGGTTTTTATATAGAGTATACGATACCCACAGATACTGACGGCGCAAATGTAACTGTAACAAACAAATACGATTGGGCTATAAAAAACATAGTTCTAAGCTTCCCCGTTGACATATTTAGTTATGAACCCAGCAGTGAAGATATTTTGATTTCCTACCTTGCGCCCGGAGAGAGCGTCACCTTCTACGCCGAAATGAAAAGTGAATATAAGGGTTCCTTTATGTACGGCTATATAGGAGATAACGATGATATGTATATGTTTTATTACTCTGGTTCCTACGATGGTAAGGTGTCTAAATTCATCGAATACTCCTCCCACTTTGAAAGGGCATATGAGCCAAGCCCCTTGATGCACGCGCCCTATCCCCCAGCTACGCCAACTCCGGAATCAGCAATTGAGGCAACGCCCGATGTTTTGCCCACGCCTAGGCCATCTTCCATCGCTTCGTCGCCGCCTCAATACACAGATGCGCCTGCAGCGACACATATGAGCATCGTGAGCATCAGGAGCAAGGGCGATTTCCCAGCGTGGGTTTGGATGCTTTTTGCGCTGGCTTCAATAGCCTCGGTTATTCTCACTCTCTATTTGCTGATTAAAAGCAGGGATTCACAGTAGCAAAGTAAAACCGTCGTAAATGGCGGTTTTAAATTATTATTTTATACTAATAAATAAAATATTTGGTATGTTCTTTTACTAATACAAATAGATAGGCTAATTTGTCAACATTAATGATTTGCTTTCAATTTGCGCCACAACATTTCTTGTATTTTTTACCACTGCCACATGGACATGAATCATTACGACCAACATTCCTATATATTTTTACATCTTCCTTTGTTTTTGCAAGATAAAAGTCTTTTTCATTTATTTCTCCTTTAAAAAGCTTGATTATATCAACTAAACAATGTATTTCTTTACTAATAGCCTGATTATTAATGTCAAATTTCATATCGGCTTTTTTACATATTGATAATTTTGAAAACCCACTCTTCATCCTGTTTATAACCTCTTCCATATGCATATTAAGTCTTTTGTCTATTACTAAATCCTCGGCTTCCTCTAGAATGTATAATATGTATTCACAATCACTAACTAGCTCTTCTGCGAGCTTAGTGAGAGAGATTGGCAAGCTATTACCAAATAGTAATCCTCTTTTCATCTCAACAATACCCTTTATTTTATCTAGTAAATGGGTGATTATATTGAAATACATATCGTTAATTAGGTTCTTTTTGTTTGGAAAGGAGGGAAGCTTACTATTAAATATATATCTAATAAAGCCAAGCATATATATGGAATTACTGTTCTCCAAATCTAGCTCTTTTAAATATCTAGTCTCCATTTGTATAGCACATAAAAGATTCCCATTTGAGTCATCAACATTTAAAAAAATCTTATCATATTTTTCATCATATTTTACAATGGTATAGAATATTGATAATAAATTTTCACATGAACCTAGCCCCTCATCTTTTATGCATATTCCATTGATTTGAAGAATATACTCTCCATCTACTTCTTTCTCTGTTTTATTTGTTATAATAATACCTCGAAGCAATGGAACCATGTCGGCTTGCGTAATTGGCACATGCGTTTCCAAAGCTGAATGGACATCCTTGGCAAGTTGTATGAAATCATCATGGTTTAATAAGAATATCTCAAATGCATTTATTATTACATTTATGGTCTCTTGCAAATGTGAGAATAGCTCCATGAACTCATCAAAACTAATTTCCTCATTTAACCCTTTCTTTTTATTTCTAAAATTTATTACTCTGTCTGTATTGTTGATTTCGTAATCTACGTGAGCTTCTGCATGCCGAATAATTTGATTTACTCCATCAGTTAATCGGTCTAATTTATACTTGCTACTTAATGAACTAAACCTATTTACAATATCGGAAAAGCCAATTGGCTTATTAAGCATACTAGAGTCATATGATTTATTTTTAAGAAGATCACAACAAATATAAAGAATAATTGAAGTATCTCTATATACCCCTTCACATAAATCTTTATACCATTTTATAGTATTCAATATCACAATTTTTTCATCTGCGTTATTTGAACATATAAAAGAAGTTAATATATGTAGTTCATAAATTTTATTCATCAAAAATATATATCTATCTTTATAGTCTGTAAAATATGCAGTAAATTCAACAGGTGCATTTGCGTAAGCTTTTTCTAAAATATTGTAAGCAGTGCTTAATTTTTTAAAGTATTCATTTTCATCAAAAAGTATTTAGCTGCCGTTCATATATACAGATAACAAAAGAAAATCATCAACTTTGTAATCTTCATAATTTTTTGTTAGGTATTTTCTGAAATAATAAAATGAATCTTGGCTCAGCAGCTTTATTGTTTCATCAATACTTCCTTCGTTTTGGTTGAACAAAGTTAAAGCTGAAAAAGCAGAATAATTCATACCTCCATTGCTAAATAAATCAATTGCACTATCAATAGAAGCAGAGGAATATAATCTGTCTAAGATTCTAGTTTCACTAGATATTTCATTAAGTTTTTCCTGTCCAAGCATTTCTTTTTCTTTTGCAGATTCCAAGCTGTCAACAATAGTACAATCCAAAAATGTTATATACGCACTTTTTGTTGCTAACGCAATTCTTAATAAACGATTTTTTGCATTTTTGTTAAAAATATCTTTTGGCTTAAATTTCAGAGTATTAATTATTGGATTATATATCTTTGAATAGAAATGCTCTAGCTCTGTGAGAGTATTATGAAAATCGTCAGAAGCAAGTGCTTCAGATGTTAAGTCTAGTTTTTCGAATAATTCAGGAGCTATAATTTCTTGTAGTATATTTATCTGTCTATGTATGTATTCGTGTTCATTATCTATTTTATCTAGTTGAATAGTATTTCCCCTAATTTTTTCCCTAAGTTCTCTAAGTTGAGATTCTTTTTGGGCAACAATATTAAATACTTGTTCCAATTTTCGTTGTCTTGTTTCATGCAATAACTCTTTTTTTTCTAAATCATCAAATACTTCACCACAAATAGAACATTCTTCAGCTTTTGCATTGTTGATATGTCCTTGATTGCATTTAATTACACTAAAGTCTAGACTTATAATCATTACTTCTCCTTATTTTGAGCGTTAGAAGTCAATATATTTTTAAGTTTACATAGTTATTATAACATACATAATATAATTAATGTGGCTAAATATGTTAATATAAAGAGTAATGATACTTAATTACTATAGATATCAGTGCTAATATGGGTTTGAGTCTAATAATTTCCATAATTAAAGTGCATCTCATTAGACTGTATCTAGTCTAAAAGGTGCACTTTATTAGTTGGCGGTTTTTTAATTTAAAGTTTCTTCACCAGGAGATAGATATCAATGAAGTGCTTCCTTTCCGGGTGCTGTGACGGGTCATTTGCGTATACTTCGAACACGGGGTTATCCGCAGGCTGGTATCCGCTTTGCGGCAGCCACTGTCCGTATAGGTATTCCCAAGCCATACTGTGCTGTGCGGCCGCATCCTTATCGTCTATTTCGAAGTGGGCTATGGCGTACTCTCCTCCTGCTATTTCCAAAGAGCCTATTTCTTCATCCACTTTTGTTCCCGCTGGTACAGTTACGCAGATGCTGGTTTTCAGCTTGTCTTCCTCTGTTATGTTGGGATTGTCGTGGTATATGGCCAGAAGCTTAGTCTTTTCATCCAGCAGCCCTTTGGCGCCTGCCCATTGCATTATCCTAGCAATCATGCCCTTAAACTGCCTGCCCAACTCCTCATATGTGCCTATATGCCGCAGGTAGGCGGCCGTCATCGGCTCAATAGGCTTTACTTCAATATTGCATTTCACGTCCATATAATCAAATCTCCGTTTCTTTGTTTTTATGCTTTGATTATATCCCGTTTTATTTTTTCCTTCTTTGCTAATCTTGCTGAATGCTTTTCTGTATTGTGTTGCGCTCATTAAATATTGCTTTTTGAATGCTCTGGCAAATGTAGCAGAGTCTGCAAAGCCGTAATCCAATGCAATATCCGTCACATCCTTTTGAGGCAGCATAATTAGCTCGCCAACTGCCCTCTCCAGCTTCAGCCTTGTAATATAACTATATAGCGTTTCTTTCATATAGCCAGAAAACATCCTATGAAAATGGTATTTTGAAAAGCCTGACACGCTGGATAGCTCATCCAATGTAAACGCGCCGCAGAGATTTTTTTCAATATAATCGCATACTATGTTTATGCGGTTTATGTATTCGGTGTTTTGGTTGCTTTTCATCTATCTCCCCTTTAATAGCCATATTTTGCTATCATAGCATATTCTCATTGCGGAGTGCTTTGCAGATATTGCTATCACTATTTGTAAAAGGCATTAAAAAAGCTCCCTTAAGGAGCTAATTGGTTATCTTTTGATTTTCAGCTGCCAGTCTTCCGTGTCGCATTCGCCGTATTCATTGCTGCCGAATGAAACAACGCTGCCGTCAGATAGCAATATTGCGCTGTGGGCTCCTCCGGCTGCCGCCGCTATTACGTTGTCATATCCTGAAAGGTCGATTTCATCTCGTTTGTCGAAAACAACTGCCTCTGCGCTGCCGTCTGATAATAGTGCTATCAGCATATTGCTGCCTGCGGATATGGCTATGGCGTCCTCCCAGTCAGGATTATTCTCAAGCGTCGTTATAACCTTTCCATTTGGCATGAGCGCCGCTATATAAGCCGTGTTCACGTCCGCCGCCGCAGCGCCCAGCTCGCTGACTAGCATGGATGGGTGAGTCGCGAATAGTATTCCTTCATCATTTATGCATACTGCCGCGTATGCCCCCGCGCCAATATAGCGGATATTTTTAAGCGTTGCAAGGGAGTCGCCATCAGCAAAGCCCGTTGAGACCACAGTGCCGTTTTTCAGAAGGCCATATGTGTTGTATGCCCCGGCCGCTATTTTCACGACATTCTTCCAGCTCTCTACGTCGCACTGGCCTTCTTCGTTCCTGCCTGATGCAACTACTGTGCCGTCCTCTTTTAGCCCCACTGTGTGGTATGCCCCCGCGTCAACTGCCGTGATGCCGCTCCAGCCGCTTATGTCGCACTGTCCCTCGTCATTGAGCCCAGCTGCCAGCACTGTGCCGTCTTCAGCTAATCCCACGGTGTGCTTTGCGCCCACTGCCAGCACGCCCTCCGGCAGGGCATTCCTCGCCACTGTCAGCTCGGATATCTTCTGCATTTCCTTTAGGTTCATGCCCTCTAATATCTTGTAGGCCTCATCTATATTCTTCGCGCCGGTCACCTCCAGCGCTATTTCGTCCGCTTTTTCTTTTGAGTCTTCGTATTTACCTAGGCTTATGTATACTTCCAGCGCGGCTGCCTTCTCGCCCGCATCGTATGAATCCCCCGCTATTCGGTATCTGGCCTCCTGCATCACTAAATCAGAATCTTTATAGTCAGAAAGCATGGCATAGATTGCGTATGCCTCGTCGTAGCTGCCCTCATCCATCAGAACGCCAGCGTCAATATAGTCGCACTCTAGTAGCAGCTCATCTGTCTCCATGAATCCGTCAAGGTCTTTCAGCCTGTACCTTGCTGCCTCCGTATCGCCCTCTTCCAATGCTTTAGCAGCGATATAATAGCTGCACAGCTGCTTTTCATCGCCTAGCTCTGCCTTTTCTGCCGCTTCGTATTTTTCTATCAGGCTTTCTGCCGCCTCGTATTTTTCATTCTCTATCAGCCTGTCTATGCGCCCTAATGTCCTCTGCGGCCATGTATTGACCGCAAACACTGTCAGCGCAACCAGCGCAGCAAAAAGCACCGCCGATATAATAAGCGTTCTTCTCACAAATTTATTTTGTTTATCTTTAATCTGTTTTTCCATAATCATTATCCAAAGACCTGCCGAGGTAGGTGAGCATATATCCTGAGTTCATGCTCGATGATGTCGATAGCATTACATAGATGTCGTCTATGCCGTAGTGTTCCAGATAGCTTCGCACGTCTCCCCCAGCCATATATACATTGAAGTATGCAGGACGCAAATCTACTACATGCACTTCATCATAATACGGGAATAAATACGGCGTAAAGGCGTTGCCGAATGAGTCGGTGATAACCAGACACTTGCGCCCGGTGTCCGCTCCAGTTTCGATTCTGCGCCATGGGCCGAGAGTGCCTGAAAGGTAGGCAAGGTAGCTTTTTAAGTTGTAGTACATATATGGCAGATCACCCGTGTCCTCCATATTAACCACCTGATAGCTCCCCAGCACAGGATAGAGCATATGCATCACTTCCAGCCTGTCCGTCCTGCTTCTTGCCGCTGGATTGTCCAAATTGCCGTGCCCCACATAGCAGTCATATACAGTGTAGTCATAATCATCATATCCGATGCTCGGCAGATGCATGTCGCTGCGAATGCCCCTAAGCCCGTAGTATGCTCCCAATGCCGACCAGTGATAGTCCGTAGTATAATATAATAACTCCCTCTCCATAAGATAGGGCTCCAGTATCTCCGGTCCGTTATGTATGTATACGCCCTCTACTGCGTGCTCTTGCATATAGTCCTCTGCGTTGCAGCCCCAGCCTGCGTATTTATTCGTGGTGTCTTCTATCAGCATATTGGCAAGGTAGCCGTAGGGTATCTGGAAAAAGTGCAACTGCCCGTCCTCCGGCAGAGCCTCCCTATATGCATTAAGTGAATCTATTGCTATCTGCAGGTTTTCCTCCGGATAATCGTATACTATTCTCGTGCTGCCGTCTGCTAAGTCCAGCCAGAATGTATAGTCTCCCTGCGCAATCGCGTCAGTTCCTGTTTCTTCGCTTGTTTGCTCTGTTCCTGTGCCGGGTTTATCGATGCCTGCGCCCTCATCTTCAGGGTTTTTTATGTTTTCTTCCGCCGCTTCATCAATGAATTCATTTACCGCCTGCTCCATGTCTACATTCAGCATCTCTTCTTCGCTTTTTATGTTGAATACGCCTTTAATATCGGATGATGCCCTAACCAGCTCTCCGCGCATGAAAAATCCGTCCGCAAGGTAGCTCTCAACACCCTGCATAAAGCTGCCGTCTATGACATTCTCAAAGCTGAATTCGGGCGCGCCTGCAAGGTTTCTGTTCTCGTCCTCGCTCATTCTTTCCTCTCTGGGCGCAAGCCAAAGAAGCATCCCCCCAAGAAATCCCATCAGGAGAACCCACCAAAGCGTTAATATAAATGAAAATTTATACTTCATATCAATCTCCTAGAACCTGAAGTAGATAAACGGATTGTAGCTCTCGCCGACTAAGAACATGATTGAAAGGATAAGCACCCCAGTAAGCAGCACAGTGCTTATGATTATTCCTGCTCTTTTGAGCTGATCATTCTTATCTGTTATTTTATCCGCCAGCTTAGCAAGCGGAGTGGAAAGCGCCATAGCAACAACGGGAAAAACCGTATATGTCTTTAATACGTCCAGCGTTGCAGCGTCCATCATTCCGCTGCCTGCGCCCACCATCGCCTTCAGGTGGCCTATCATGTCCGCCGTGTTGGTGTGATAGAATATCACCCAGCCGACTAGCACAATTACAAGCGTAGCAATATGCCGCAGCACTTTCGGCGTCTTTTCAATGGCCTTTGCCAGAATGAATTTCTCCACCATCAGCAGCACGCCGTAGTATACGCCCCATAATACGAAGTTCCAGCTGGCGCCATGCCAAAGGCCTGTCAATGCCCATACGATCATAATATTGAGCGCAGTCCTTCTGCCGCCCTTCCTATTGCCGCCTAATGGAATATACACATATTTTCTGAAAAATCCCGACAGTGACATGTGCCACCTGCGCCAGAAATCCGTTATGGACGATGAAATGTAGGGGTAGTTGAAGTTTTCCTTGTATTTAAATCCTATAATTCTGCCCAGGCCAATAGCCATGTCAGAATATGCTGAGAAATCAAAATAAATCTGCAAAGCGTAGAATATCGCAAATACCCATGCACCCGCCAAAGACATATTATCAGACGGCAGAGAAAGCAATGCCTTGCCGCAGATATTTGCAATCAATACTTTCTTGCCGAGGCCTATTACGAACCTGCGCATTCCGGCGGAGAAGTCGTCCATTGATGTAGATCGTTTGGATATCTCCGCGGCCACATCGCCGTACTGCACAATAGGGCCTGCTATAAGCTGCGGGAAGCAGCTGACATACAAAAGCAGCCTTAACGGGTTTTTCTGGTAAGGGGCTTCCTCCCTGTATACATCAATTGTGTAGGTTAATATCTGGAATGTGTAGAATGATATCCCGATGGGCAGAACCAGAGCCGGCAGCTCAATTGGCAATGAGAATATCCCGGCAAAGGTATTTACAAAGAACGCCGCGTATTTGAAGTAAACCAAGCTTGCAAGCGATATCACAATTCCTAATGCCAGAACCGCCTGCTTGAGCCATTTTTTCTGCGTTTTTACTATGACAAGAGCGCTGATATAATTCACCAGAGTGGAAAAAAGCATGGCAAGTATCCACACAGGCTCTCCCCAGCCATAAAATAGAAGCGAAAAAACCAACAGCACGCCGTTTTTCCATATAATATTCATTCCGCTCTTTCTAAAGACTAAATCTCCAAAAAAATAGAGCGGTATAAAAGCCGTCACAAAAAGCAGCAAAAAAGTAAGACTGGAAAAAACCATTTATCAAAATCCCTTAATATAATCTGGCAAAATATTCTCTAATTATACAATTGAGGACAGTATTAGTCAATGAGATATAGGGGAAAGAAAACTTGCTTTTATTTATCGGGCTTTCTTGAGAACTGCTTGGTTTTGACGAGAGTAAGCTTTCGCATCACACGGCGCATTTCAAAATCAAACTCGCCAGTCATGCAAACTCAACATACGAAAAATCACACCCGTAAGTGTGATCCTTCGCCCTTTTATGCATTTTTACCTTTGCTTTTGTCATTTACTGAGATAGTGAGGAGTTTTAAGCTGTGTCAGTCTTGAATGAACAGCGGAGTTACACTAAATTGCGTCTCCTGAACAATACCTGATGCAGCTCCGCTGCCCTCCTCAAATGTTACCACCATTTCCAGTAGGCAATAATCTTCTGCTTTGCTGCCCGCCGGAAGAACAATATCAGCGAACGAAACATCTTTTTGTCCGCCGGAGAAAGCGAGCAATTCATTTTCAGAAGCATTTGTAACGAAATTAACCGATTCGCTGCCTCTGTAGTGAGTGACAGTCCAGTTAAAAGATAGGTTATTTGAAAGCTCTTCGTTGTCTGTTGTTATTTCTAGTCCATCCAGTTGTGCATCTACGCTGCCGTAGTTGACAATTTTGTATACCATAGTAACGGTGTCTCCGGGGGCTAGGTTGCTGATGGTTTCGTTGATGGTTGACGCGGCTCTATCCATACCGCTCGCATATTCACCACGGCTGTAGTTTATTTCCCTTTCCACTATCTCTATATCCATTGAGCCTGATGAGGCATAGGCGTTTGTGTCCGGTCCTACGCGCCTGCCAAGTGCCACGTTCGTTAATAACATGGCCAGAATCAATGCTGCTGCGATAAATATAACCTTCTTCATAGTAGTCACCTTAAATCTGAGTCCGCTTGTTTCCATACCCTTTTTAGGCCATAATAGAAAAGTTCCGCTGATGTATCCCACTTGTATATTTATATTGAGTGGACTCTTTAGTGTGTTGATAGAGTAACAGTAACTTAAGGTTAGTAATAATGTTTATATATTTGTTTACAATATAATATTAAGCTTATAATAGTGTGTTTAAAATGGCGTTATTTATAAAATTAGTTAGCAATTTTTATGTGATAGTAATATGATATAAAAAAAGTATACCTTTTATATTAAAAATGTATGTATTTTGTAAATATACCTTAATATATGGAAAAAAGCGGCACTTTAATGGTGTAAAATTATCATCAGATATAATCGCCGAGCGAAACCGGTTACGGTGGATTAAAATAACACAATATCTGCTGCCTTTTCAAAAGAGGCAGATGATAACCGGATTAATGTATTTATTTAATATGGGAAGTATAAATGGTTATATATGGCATATATGTTCTAATATTATTCATACATTGTGAACCCGGCATTCATTTTTATTGATTATAATCATAAATCAAATGCCGCTAGCTTGTATGAAAATGGAATGTTTAAAACAGGGTGTAATATATTATATAATTTTTAATAAATGCTTAATGCTATCAGTTATAAGCTGATAACAATATTTTTAGAAAGAGGGTAGTATGAAGTTAACTGCAAAGTTATTTACTGTATTTGCGATTTTTGCAGTTTTTATATTCCTGCTTATAACGCAGCAACTGATTCCCCGGCTTAAGGATCAATACCTTGACGAGCAGAAAAATGAGCATATGGAATCCCTGCAGAACAACGTTAAATTTCTAGAAAACTATGTTAGCGAAATATCATTTGACATCAATTATATCAGCAACAGGGATATCATTTATCCGCCTGTGGAAAATTACTACACTTCTTATATAAATGCTGAAAGCAATGATTTTGTATACAGCCCAAATACTGATGAAACCGCGCTTGTTGACTTTATCAGAAATTACAAGGAAGCAAACCATCATATTGAAGATATTTTTATTGGCTTTCCCGACGGAAGCTTTATTGCGGAAAACCCCTATGTATTGATTGGCGACGAAAAAAGCCGAATATTTAATTATGACCCCAGAATACGGCAATGGTATATAAAGGCTATGGAATCCCCGGGTGAAACAATAATTTCATCGCCTTATCACAGGATTCATATTCTGGAGGGCACTGAGTCATCTGACCCCATCAATTATTATTTAACTGTAGCACGAATGATTCAAAGCCCGGACGGCACGCAGACAGCCGTAGTAGGCATCAACATATGCCTTGAAGACATTATGCATATGCTGATGTATTCATCCAACGGCGGCATCTACTCCCTTGGCATGTTGTTTGATAACGGCAAATACTGCTTGATGGGAAGTGATGGGCTCAAAGTAGAAGATACAGAAGCAGCGCCTGAGTTCAGCGCAATATTAATGTCATCCGACAATCACATACACTTTGACTCAGAGGAAATAGGAATAAATTTCTGTGTAACAAAGCAGGATATGTCCTATGTCGGCACCAAGCTTTTTTACCTGACTGACCTAAAAATTATTGAGGAAAATTCACAGGAATTTATACGCCCGATTATTATCGGAGTCAGCATAATAGCAGCATTTTTCGCTGCTGTCATTATGATACTTTTGGAGTATTATATAGTTTACCCTTTGGGCAAGCTGGATAAGGTGACTTCACATATACGCGATACTATGGACCTATCGCAGAAAGTTGAATACACGAGCAAAGACGAGATAGGCATACTGGCAAACAATTTCAACTTCATGATGTCCGAGATAAAAGCATACAGGGACAATATGGATTTGATAGTAAAGGACCGCACAAGGGAGCTTGACATATTCAGCACAGTAATTACTCAGAGCACATCAGGAATTATAATGACAAATACTGATGGCGTAATTGAATACGCAAATCCACGATTCTCGGAAATGACAGGCTACGAACCGGATGAAATAATCGGGAAAAAGCCTGACTTTATAGCAGTTGAAGGCCATAACAGGCAGTATTACAGCGAACTGATAAGCACAGTACTAGGCGGCAACGGATGGGAAGGCACATTCCTGAACAGGAAGAAAAACGGAGAAATATTCTATGACAAGAGCAGAATATTCCCAGTAAAAGATGAAAACGGAAAAATAATAAACCTGGTTGCAATTAAAAATGACATTACCCAGAGAATACTGACTGAAGAGCAGCTTAAAAACACCAGAGAAGACTATCAGATGATACTGGACTCTGTGGATGAGGGCATAATCGGGATAGAGAAATCAGGCAACATCAGCTTTGCCAATAGAAAGGCCTGCGAGCTGCTTAATTGCACAAAGCATAAGCTTGTGGAGGAAAACATCAGCCGTTTATTCGTAAGAAACTACGATATTGTCGGCAGTGAGATATCCAATATCGAGCAGATTATGGAGGACATTAAAAACTCCAAAGCTGTCTATATTGAGCGCGAAGTAATAAATAGAACCGAAGGAGAGCAGTTCGTTGCAGAGCTTAGCATAGCGCCTGTAATCAGGAACAATGCTCATCTTGGCGCAGTTGTATTGATAAAAGACCTGACAGAGCGGCTTAAAATGGAAAGCAGCCTTGAGATACTCTTTGAAAATATGCCTAATGGATTTGCTGAGTATGAAATGGTATATGACACAAAAGGAAAGGCTGCAGACTATCGGTATCTTAAAATAAACAGCTCCTTCAAGGCCCAGACCGGACTCGGAAATGATGTGATCGGCAAGTGTGCTGTTGAGGAAATGCCGGAAATTGAAAAGAACCGCAGCGAAATGTTCAAGGAGGTTGTCGGCACAAGGCTGCCTATAACATTCGAGGAATATTCCGCCGTACTTGAAAGGCATTTCAGAATAACAGTATTTCCAACTGGCAGAAGGACATTCGCGGCAATATTTGACGACATTACGGAATCACGCCAAAGCGAAAAACTGATGGCCGAGAATGAAAGAAGGCTGCGCTTTATATTCGAAACAACGCCCTTTGGCATAGTGACAACTGTTAGGGGCATAATATATTACGCCAATCCGAACTTTGAAAGAATGACCGGCCTTAGTGTAAGGGATTCAGCATTTGAGGCATATTACGATACCAATGACCGGAACGAGATGCTAGACAGGCTTAATAAAGGAATCCCCGTCCTGAACTACGAAGCCCGTTTCTTCAAGGCATCCGGCCAGATTGGCTACGCGCTGGTATCTATGGTAAAGACGGATATTGAAGGCGAAGAGGGCCTTTTGGCATGGCTGCTTGATATTACGGATATTAAAAAGTCAGAAGAGCAGCTGATAGTAGCCAAGGAGCAGGCGGAGGCGGCAACCAAAGCAAAGAGCGATTTCCTTGCAAATATGAGCCACGAGATAAGGACGCCTATGAACGCCGTTATAGGGCTTAATAAGCTATTGCAGGATACAGAGCTCAATACAAAGCAGGCAGATTACGTAGACAAGATAGACCGATCAGCAGTGCAGCTGATGAACATAATCAACGATATACTTGACTTTTCCAAGATAGAATCCGGCTGGATGGAGACTGAGAACATAAAGTTCCGCCTGGAGGAAGTCATAAAAGACCAGATAAGCATTGTATCGCTGCAGGCATATAAAAAAGACCTGGAAATCATTGTTGATATCGGCAGCGACGTGCCTGAAATAGTGGCCGGAGACCCCCACAGGCTGGGGCAGATCATTGGCAATCTTGTAAACAACGCGATAAAATTCACCCAAAAAGGCCACGTCATCGTTAAAATAGAGAATGAAACCGGCAGCGATGGAGCCCGCAGGCTGAAAATAGCCGTCAATGACACCGGAATAGGCATGAATAAAAAACAGATGAGCAAACTCTTTATTCCGTTCTCTCAGGCGGATACATCCACCACGCGGAAATACGGCGGCACAGGGCTTGGGCTTGTTATAACCAAGGAACTGGTTGAGCTGATGGGCGGCACAATAGCAGTAACCAGCCAGGAAGGCAAGGGCAGCACATTCGAAGTTTCCCTGCCTGTCAAGGATGCAGAGGGCGCAACCTCGGATTACCGGTTTGTCAATGAAATAAAAATATTGCTAATCGAAGAAAATGAAGCAGCTGCCGAAGTAATATGCGGCTACATTTCCCTGTCCGGATGCGAATGCACTGGAGTGAACAGCCTTGCTAAAGGGATCAAGCTGATAAAGGAAAATAAATACGACATAGTCCTCGCCAGCAGCATGGAGAACGAAGCACATGACAAAACATTCGGAAAAATCAAAAAAGCTTTCAGGAAAAGCAGCCACGCAAAGGTAATATTTATGCAGGGCGGCAAAAGTACTGAGCAGCCTATAGAAGACAAGGAACAGTATCTGGTTCTGCTTAAGCCCATATTCCCCTCAAACCTGTATAACGCTATCAACCTGAGCCTGACTGACACGCAAACTATTGTGAAAGAACTAACAGGAAATAATGCAGGCGGTGAAAAACTATCCGAAGTCGAAAAATCCAGAATTCTGATTGTGGAGGACAACGAAATCAACAGGCTAGTTGCTAAAGACATTCTGTTGAAGGCTGGCTTCCGCATAGGAGAGGCAGAAAACGGCGAGGAGGCCATAAACGAGATTCACAGCCGTAAATATGACCTGATACTTATGGACATACAGATGCCTGTGCTGGACGGATACGAGGCCACCGAGATTATTAGAAAGGAATTCACCAAGGAAGAATTGCCTATAATAGCACTGACGGCAGACGCTGTAGTGGAAACAAGGAACAAAGTATTTGAAATAGGAATGAACGACTACCTGAGCAAGCCTATTGATATGGATAAACTTTTCAGTAAGCTTATAAAGTGGCTGAAGATAAAAGACACCTTTGTAACTGAAGGCCCCGTTGAGGACAAGGCTCACATTATAGAAATTATGAAGACAATTCTTTATGATTTCAATGTGGAAGAAGCCCTCAAAAGAATCGGAAACAACATTGAGTTCTACTCAAATATACTCAATAAGTATTCCGGCGAAAACGCAGACCTTGCGGAGACTATGAACCTTCACTACGAAAATAAAGACTACGATAAATTCAGGTTCATTGTACATTCAGCAAAAGGCGTGGCGGCATACCTCGGAGCGGACGCATTGAAGAATATATTCCTGGAGATAGAGACAAAATTGCGCGAAAAAGGCCCCGGAATATACATAAAGACGCTTATTTTTGACTCGGAAAAGCTGCTTAAGAATATGTTCAATGAAATAAGAATGATGAACATAAAATTAAGAGAAATGGGCGTAACAGATTTATCAGAAAACAGGCAGCACGAAAAAGAGCAGGTGCTAAAGGACCTGCATGCTCTAATAAGGCTTACTAAAAGCAGTGACCCGGCTGCAGCAGACAAGATTGAAGGGCTGAAGTTCACCATAGGCAACAAGAACATTCATGGAATGCTGGATGTAGTGGCCGAATACCTCAAAGCCCGGGAATACGATAAAGCGCAGATAGTAGCAAGAAATATTCTGGACATTGTGCAGGGACTGGAAAGCTAAAAGAGCGTAAAAGCAAAAAAAATGAGCTGAATTGAACCTGTTTTTCAGGTTCTTTTTATAAATATTCTGAAAATAATTCGAATTCACAAAAATGTGATATTTTTAACAAAGAATGTTTATCTTTTTATGGTAGCATTCTTTAACATTGGGGCGCAGCGAAATAGATAGATAAAGAGCGTAGATAAAGCACACTGCTGCATGAAGCCTGAGGAGGAGAAATGAAGAAAACCTATTTCACAAGCATAGCAAACACTATTATTGAAGGCCTAATTAATGTATTCATAATAACAGGCCTTATTATATCCTTTTTTTTCATTCTTCGCCAAACAGGTGTGTTCCATATTGATGCCGCATGGCTTGCATTTTTCACGCTGTTATTTTTTGTGTTTGTAATTAATGTTCACTTTGCACGCATAGGAATGTACAGCAGGGTGACCCTATCCGAGGAAGGCATATACCACAGGCAGGTCATTATAGTTCAGAGCATGATAAAATGGTCTGACGTGAACGAGGTGAAAATCGTCAACGAACTCAAGTCCTATCACAGGACAGTTGAAGTGCCTGTTATTCTGGTAATTGGAATGGATGACAAGGGAATGGAAAAGGCAATCAAGATAGATTTCAGGAAAAGTATATACAACAGGATAATTGAAAATATGCGGCTGGACAGAGTAAAGCACACTGAAAAGATGGATAAATATTTCGATGAGATGGAAGAAAGCGGACTATAAAGTCCGCTTTCTTATAAAAGATTGTTTTTTTCGTCTGCTCAGTTCATTCTTCCATGCCTTGCGGCCTTTATTTCGCTGTCTTTAATATGCGGCTGAAGCACGACTTCATTGATTGCTATCTCCTCGGCCATTTTTTCCAGCTGTGCATTGTGCTCTGCAAGGGTGAAGAAGTCATCAGTCTTCGGCGATGGATACAGCCTTTTGAGCTCCGCTTTGGCCTCTGCCATCCTCCTCGCTGCCCTATCGTTGATTTCCGCCAGTATATACTGGAATTCGTTGTAGGCGCTGTAGGCCTCGTATGCTAGCGGTGCGGTCTTTTTCATGTGCTCCATAGCCATTGAGCCGTATTTTCCTATAATTACATTAGTTCCAAAGTTATAAATGGGCGTAAAACTTCTGTAGTGTTTTGCTTGTTCAATATTTTGAAATACCAGATTGCTGTTCATTTTCAGTACCCTCTTTCATTGATTATGTCTTTATTGTACACAAACCAATGTCCGAAAATACGGACTTTGAACCCTATTTATATGCCTTCAGCACTGTTTTTAGGTGATTTTTGTACTTTTCTGCTACACTTTCCGGCGAAACTATCATCACGTCACTGCCAAACTGAAAAAGCCATGCAAAAAATGTGCTGCTGACAGCTACATTCACCTTAACTGCAAATGCGTTTTCTGAGTGCCTTCTTAATGTTATATCCATTCCGAATTTATCTAGAAAAGCGCCTGCTAAGTGGTTGCCTGCGGATATCACCACATCCTCATATTCGCCATGGAACATGGAAAACACGCTGGTTGCGTAGACTGCTGCGTCCGGCTTTTGCTTGGGTATGTCTGCATCATCTGGGAGTACCTTTACATTGATCATCTTGTCTGCGCGGAAATTGGTGAATTCCTCTCGGTCTTTATCGTATGCAACCAGATAATATTTTTCATCGTCCCACAGAAGAAGCGACGGAGTGTAGATATATTCCCTGCCGCCTTTTCTCGGCACCAGGTTTTTGTTTGTGTCATATTCGCAGTACTGGAAGGATATTTTCCTGCCGTTTGCTATGGCTTCGTGTATTGCGTCAATGCTGTAGTAGAGCCTCTCATTTGCCATCTTTGCCCTGCCCGTCACAACGACCTGCCTCTGCAGCCTAGCTGCGCTGTTTATATCCGTTAATTTCTTTATCTTGTTTATCAGTTCAATGCTCTTTTTGCTGGTTATCACTCTGGAGGATAGCACAGCATCCATCAGAAGCTTTATCTCCGCCAGCTCGAAGTCCCTTGAAGCCATATAATAACCCTTGGGTTCTGCCTTGCTGTTTTGTATATCATATCCGAAAGATATCAGCGTCTCAATAGCCGAATATATGGACTTTCGCTCCATCTCCGCACCGTAATTAGCAAGCCTTTCAATCAGCTCGTTTGCGGTTAACGGGTGCTCTTCATTTGTATTTTCGATGAGTATTTTCAGCAAATACAGCATTTTTTCATTCTGCTTCATGGTCATTACCTTTTTAATTATTATGATGTCATTTTATCATCTGGTGCATGCCTTTGCAATCCATTTACATATAAGAAAGCCAAGAAAAGCTGCTGGAATATTTCGATATGGAGTATTATGACGACTAATATTCTTAACTGAATGCAATGTAAAAGCCTCGGAAAATCCGAGGCTTTTTAAATTCAATATATGCTATTTTAAATATTGTTCTTATCCGAAGTTTGTATATACCAAAGCTGCATCAGTGTATCCTAAATCAGGATCGAAGAGATACAGGTATCCATATGCGCCGTCATATTCATAGTCAATCATGAATGAGTATGATTCTCCGTCGGAATACAAGAAATAGATATAGCCGTCATATACATACCATTCTATCTCATAATACTCATCTTCGAATTCGTCTTCGCCTGTATAGTATGATGAAAGGAAGATGCGATTATAAAAATCAGTATACTCATAGGAGCCATCCGGATTGTATACATATGTAGCATACCAGTCAATATCGGTAATATAGTATTCGAGCTCTGCATCTGACAGGTAGTCTGCAAGAAGAATTGAATCGCCGTAGTCAGGAACTTCCACCTGTCCGCCCATGTCCTTATATTCCATCATTCCGTCATAGGTAGTCTTTTCAAGGTATATGCCAATGCCGTTAACTGTCATTACCAGCACATTTAATCCGTCTACAGTTTCAAAGGAAAGATCAACCGTATATTCGTCGCCCTCCTCGGTGTAGTTGATAGTGTCGTCATCTAAGAATGTAAATGCATTGTTTGATGTGTCGGGCTCAAAATTATCATAAAAATCCATTGACTGTCCGTCAAAATCAATTGCCTGTCCAAAAACTCTGTAATCATCTGAAAGCTCACCATCATATCCGCAAATCAGCCAGAATCCCTGAATCTCAGCGAGTATTTCTTCGCCCAGCTCATATGGGGTAATAACGACTTCAACTACGGTTGCAAAGGCTCTCTCCTCATAGTTGCCGCTTGCTTCCTCGGCATTTATTTCGAATTTATACCCGTCTCCTCTGCCCGCGGCATAATATTCTCCCTTTCCGTCGTCGCTTTCGTCAACCGTAATGCCATTGCCGTCAAACAAATCTTCGTAAAAATCTATTACATCGTCAATTTCATCTTCAGTTCCGTATTTTATTACTATTTCGTCGTCGTCTTCGTCAGCTTCAAATACAATTGCGTCATCATAGATTTCCAGCTCCTTGTCGGGATAATCTCTGCTGTATTTTACTCCGTCCACATATTCATCCGGAAGAGGATCGAGAATATTTGTGATTACTGCGCATCCGCTCAGCAGCATAGCAGCACTCATCATTAAAACCAAAAGTAATGTAATCTTTTTCATATCTCCCACACTTTCTTTTTGTTTATTTAAAGAATAATTATATCATAAAATACAGTATTTGTTTATTTTTATTTAGCTTTTCGGTCTTTTGACACACAAAAAAGCGCCTGATTCCGGCATAAAAGCCGTATTAAGCGCTTTAGTACTATATAGCTGTCATTTTCTGCTGGTTATGACAGGTATGTAATAAAAAATTGGTATAATGAGAAATGCTACCCATGATATTGCCCATCCGCCATATATAAAATTCCACAAAAAGAAGATTATTATAGCAAGCACCGATCCGATAGCCGCCCATGCCTCCTGCTTTTTCTTGATTCTGTTTTTGTACTCCCTGTTTTCAATGGCTTTGTCGCTTATTTCTATATCTCCGTTTAGTATTTCATCAATGCTGATACCATAAAGCTCAGACAGTGCAATAAAGTTGTCGGTATCAGGCGATGATTCCGCTCTCTCCCATTTTGATACGGCCTGCCTTGATACCCCCAGCCTCTCTGCAAGTGTCTCCTGAGATAGGCCGTGGCTTTTTCTTAGCTTGACCAGTTGGTTTGCTGTCTCGACGTTCATAAGCGCCTCCTTTTTTTGATTTTATTGTACCTTTGTTGTGTGGCGCTTTCCACCAAGTCTGCTTTCATTTTTCGCAACTATTGGTTGCATTAGCATGAAAATGCTCTGTTTAGGGCGTTTATGTGTGATTCTCCGTTTGTTCTGCCTGCTCGGCCAGCGGCAAATCCCTCTTACGGTATGTGGAAAGATAAACTGCAGCCACGACCAGTATTCCGCCTATTATCTCATTAGGCCTGAGGTACTCCTTCAATATTATCATCGAGGCGATTACCGTAATAATGGGCTGAATGTTGATAAAAAGCGTCGTTGTAACCATTCCAAGGCTTTTGAAAGCATACATATACAAAAGTATGCCGATTGCAGAGCAGAAAACAGCTAGAAAGAGCAGATGCGACCCTAATTCTAAATTGATGACCGGCATGCCTTCACCCGTAAAAAGGAATATTGCAATCAGTGATACAGCTCCTGAAGTCATTTGAACAGACGTGATGGCAAGGGGCGAATAATGCTCGTACAAAGGAAATGTGATATAGTTAAACACCACCCATGAAAGCGCTGCCCCCAGCATAAAAACATACCCTATCAATTTGCCTGTCATCTCAATCTTTTCAAACCCTATCCCCATTACTGCCGCCACACCTGCAAGGGACATTATGACGCCCAGTATTTTAAAGAGCGTCAGGCTTTCTCTGCCGGATACCCTCTGAATGATCAGCGACATTACAGGTATTGCTGCGAGTATTATGGCCGCCAACGCCGGGGAAGTATATTTCACCCCATAGATTTCGCACACAAAATAGCACACTATGCCCACAAATCCGCTCAATATTAGCCGCGGCAAGTGCTTTGGGTTGACTTTTGTGTTTTTCTCCTTCAGCTTCCATATAACCATCAGTATAGCCGCCGCAATTATGCAGCGAAGCATAGCCAGAGTAACAGGCTGCATATACCGAAGGCAAACTGCCGTTGAAAGATAGCTGAACCCCCAGAAACTGACTGATAGTATTATTGCAACGTAGGGAAATATCCCTTTTTTGTTCATATATTTTAATCCCCTTTTAGATGGGTATATATTATCATATTGCTGCATTATAATAAAGTGGAGTTTTTAGTAAAAGAGTTAAGGAAAAGCTTGCTTTAGTGCTAAAGTGCCTATCACCCTTCCGCCCTCATTCTTCAGGCACCTCGGCTTTCACAATTTCTACGAAATTGCTTGCGCCCAGCGCCTCAATGGGAGGCTTATCGAAAAATATGCAATTCTAACTATAAGGCTCCCCTTAAGGGGAGCTGTTGAGCGCAGCGAAACTGAAGGGTGTCGCTACCCTTTTTAGTGGCTTTCAGGGGAATGGAGAAGTGAACTGCTCGCCTTTCCGACCTCTCTGCCTTCCTTCGTCAGGCATCTCCCCTTAAAAGGGGAGACTTATCGCTGCATAAACTAAGTTAATTATGAGGCTCTCCTTGTAGGAGAGCCCGACTAATAATTAAAGTAGAACGAAATTCCCCGCCTCCCATAATCAGGGGAGGTGGCGCCCGCAGGCGTCGGAGGGGTTTTTATTCTATATTAACAAAACCCTCCTAAGACGTCCCCCTTGGAATAGCTAAAGCCAATTTTTAAATAAAACTAAAGAAAAATCAAAATACCTCTTTTATAATATTTAAAAGGTAGTATAATCTAAATTGATATGTGAAAATATATCGGGTGAATATTATATTTTTATTTATGAGAGGATAAAAAGAGTGAACAACAACCAGGTTTTGGACAGATGGACAAAAGAAAAATCAGAAGAGCTATATAATATAAAGAATTGGAGCTCAAAATACTTTGCGGTAAATAAAAAAGGCGAAGTCACAGTTAATCCGTATAAAAGAGACGACACGGCCTCTGTAAGCCTGCTTGACATCATATCAGGCCTGCAGGAGCGAGGCATAGATATGCCGGTTCTTTTAAGGTTTGAAAATATTCTGGATTCCCAGATTACATTCATAAATAATGCTTTTAACAACGCAATGAAAAAGCTGGAATACAAGGGCAAATACCGCGGCGTATACCCCATCAAGGTAAACCAGCAGCAGCAGGTTGTCGAGGAGGTCGCGAAATTCGGCCAGAGATACCACCACGGCTTGGAGGTAGGCAGCAAGGCCGAGCTGATAGCCGCGCTCTCTGCCATGAAGGACAAGGAAGCAGCCCTGGTATGCAACGGCTACAAGGACACCGAATTCATAAACCTTGGGCTATATGCTACCAAGCTTGGTTTTAAATGCTTTTTCGTTATAGAGATGCAAAATGAGCTCGACATTATTTTAGAGCATGCTAAAAGGCTGAAAGTTGAGCCGCATATCGGCGTAAGAATAAAGCTATCATCCACAGCGGGCGGACACTGGTCCGAGTCATCAGGTGACAGGAGCATATTCGGGCTTAATACCGCTCAGCTGATAGAAATAGTGGATAAGCTAAAGTCGCAGAATATGCTGCACTGCCTGAAGCTGCTGCACTATCACCTTGGCTCCCAGGTTCCCAATATCAGGGATATCCGTTCAGCTGTACTGGAGGCCGCAAGAGTATATGCAGAGCTTAAAAACGAAGGCGCAGCAATGGGCTATCTGGATTTAGGCGGCGGACTGGCTGTGGACTACGACGGCTCCCAGACCAACTACTCAAGCAGCCGAAACTACACAGTGGATGAATACTGCGCGGACGTTGTGGAGGCCGTAATGCACGTGCTGGACAAGGTCGGCATTGAGCACCCGACCATAATGACGGAGTCCGGCCGCGCACTGGTTGCATACTATTCCGTGCTGGTATTCAACGTACTGGATGTTGCAGAGTTTGAGAAATTCGAAACGCTGCAAGTGCCGCCTGAGGATGCCAACGAAACCATAAAGAGCCTGTATGAAACCAGCCTCAATATAAGCCCAAAGAACATTCAGGAGTGCTACAATGACGCGCTATACTACAGAGACCAGATCAGAGAGATGTTCAACCATGGGCGCATTTCGCTGCGCGAGAGGGCAATGAGCGAAAAAATATTCTGGAATATAATAAATGACATAGCAAAAACCAAGAAAAAGGTGCGCTTTGCGCCGGAGGAGCTTGAAAACCTGGAGTCAGCCATTGCGGATATCTATTACTGCAATTTTTCATTGTTCCAGTCCATACCTGACAGCTGGGCAATAGACCAGCTCTTCCCTATAATGCCCCTGCAGAGGCTGAACGAATGCCCCGCCACCAACGCAGTGCTTGCAGACATCACCTGCGACTGCGACGGCAAGATAGACCAGTTCATTGACCTCCATGACATCAAAAAAACCCTGCCGGTGCATAAGATAGCAGACGGCGAGGACTACTACCTGGGCGTATTTTTGGTGGGAGCCTATCAGGAGACCCTGGGAGACCTGCACAATCTTTTCGGCGACACCAACGTCGTCAGCATCAAGATCGATGAAAACGGCGGCTACGACCTTGTCAGCGAAATACAGGGCGACACCGTAGCAGACGTATTATCCTATGTGGAATTCGACATCAAGCAGATGCGCCGGAATTTCCGCCAGACGTCCGAGCAGGCTGTAAAGGAAGGCAAAATACTCCTCAGCGAGCAGCGCACCATTATGGATGCTTTTGACGTGGGCCTTGCAGGATACACCTACTACGAAAAGGATGAGAAGAATGCTTAAGGATAAAAAACCGCAGAGCGAATTTTTCTACTGCTCATATGACGAATGCGAAATTGCAGTATTCGGCATTCCCTATGACGGCACAGCCAGCTATCGCCCCGGCACAAGATTCGGCCCCGACGCCATACGCAACGAAATGTACGGCCTGGAGACATACAGCCCGTATCTTGATAAGGATCTGAATGATTACAGAGTGTGCGACCTAGGCGACCTGGAGATACCCTTCGGCAACAGGGAAGGCGTGCTTCAAGAGGCGGCATTTGAAACAAAGAGCATACTGCAGGACAATAAAAAAATAGTTATGCTGGGCGGAGAGCATCTGGTCAGCTACCCTGTAATAAAGGAGCTTCACCAAAAATACAGTGACCTGCACGTCATTCATTTCGACGCCCACACGGATCTGCGGGATGAATTCTTCGGCGAAGCGTTTTCCCATGCGACAGTAATAAAGCGTGTGCACGATTTTTTAGGCGACGACAGGATATATCAGTTCGGCATAAGGAGCGGCACAAAGAAGGAGTTTGAGTTCGGCCGAGCCCACACCAATCTTCATGCCTTTGATACTGAAGGGCTTAAGGATGCTGTAAGCAAGCTTAAAGGCAAGAGCGTATATATAACAATAGACCTTGACGTACTAGACCCATCCATATTCCCCGGCACAGGCACGCCGGAAGCGGGCGGCATAACATTCAAGGAGATGATGGAGGCGATAAAGGACATGAACGGGCTCAATATTGTGGGCGCTGACATCGTGGAGCTATCCCCCCATTATGACGCAAGCGGCGTATCCACAGCAGTCGCATGCAAAATACTTAGAGAATTACTGCTAATTATGGCATAAATATTAAACCATCATTCGGAGGTAAATTAAATGGCAAAAGTTATGATTATTGGCGCAGGCGGAGTATCCAACGTGGTAGTGCATAAGTGCGCGCAGAACGCTGATGTATTTGAGGAGATACTGCTGGCATCACGCACAAAATCAAAGTGCGACGCCATTAAAGAAAGCGTAAAAAACACAAAATCAAAGATAACAACGGCTCAGGTGAACGCCGACAACACAGAAGAATTAGTAAAGCTAATCAATGAGTTCAAGCCGGAGCTTGTAATAAACGTTGCCCTGCCCTATCAGGATTTGACCATTATGGATGCATGCCTTGAAACAGGAGTGCACTATCTGGACACAGCCAACTATGAGCCGCCTGAAGTGCCTAAATTTGAGTACAAATGGCAGTGGGCATACAAAGAGAAATTCGAGAAGGCAGGCCTGACTGCTGTGCTTGGCAGCGGATTCGACCCCGGCGTAACGGGCGTCTTCTGCGCATATGCTCAAAAGCACTATTTTGATGAAATAGACTATATTGATATACTGGACGCCAACGGCGGCGACCATGGCTACCCCTTCGCGACCAACTTCAACCCGGAAATAAATATCCGCGAAATTACAGCAAACGGCAGATATTATAAGAATGGCGAATGGCTGGAAACGCAGCCTCTGGAATTCAAGAGGGAATTCACCTTCGACCAGATCGGCGAAAAGGACATGTACCTTTTGTATCATGAGGAGCTGGAATCATTAAGCAAAAACATAGAAGGCGTAAAGCAGATAAGATTCTGGATGACCTTCTCGCAGAACTACATTAACCACTTAACAGTGCTGCAGAATGTGGGCATGACATCCATTGAGCCCATTAATTTCGAGGGGAAAATGATACAGCCGCTGCAGTTTCTTAAAGCTGTACTTCCCGATCCTGCATCCCTTGGCCCGCGAACAAAGGGCAAGACAAACATCGGCTGCATCATACGGGGCAGAAAAGACGGGCAGGAAAAGAAATACTATGTATACAATGTATGCGACCATCAGGAAGCATACAGCGAAGTCGGCAGCCAGGCAATATCCTACACTACAGGAGTGCCTGCCATGATTGGCGCGATGATGATACTAAAAGGCCTTTGGAAGAAGCCCGGCGTATACAACGTGGAGGAGTTCGACCCCGATCCTTTCATGGATGAACTCAACAAACAGGGACTGCCTTGGCAGGTAGACTTCAGCCCAGTAATACCCGAATGATGAACTATGATTTTTCAAAACTGAATACCCCATGCTATGTGGTCGACAAGGAACTGCTTGAAAAAAACCTTGATATATTAGGCGAAGTCCAGCGGCGCACAGGCTGCGAGATACTGCTGGCTTTGAAGGGATTTTCCATGTACTCGCTTTTCGGGCAGGTTGGCAAGCATCTTTCCGGCATAACAGCCAGCTCATTGAATGAAGCGCGCCTCGGATATGAGGAGATGGGCAAGCAGGTGCATATATTCGCGCCCGCCTACAGAGAAGATGAATTCTACGATATTTTAAAGATTGCAGACCATATTGTCTTCAACACCTTTGACCAGTATGATCAATTCAAAGACAGAGTGCTGGCCGCTGACAAAAAAATAGAGATGGGCATACGCATAAACCCTGAGTACTCTGAAATAGAGACTGATATTTATAATCCCTGCTTTGCAAATTCCCGCCTCGGCACTGTGCTTTCTCAGTTTGACGAAAGCCGCCTTGAGGGAATAGACGGCCTGCATTTCCATGCAATGTGCGAGCAAAACAGCGATACCTTAAGCCGGATACTTGACGTAGTTGAAGAAAAGTTCGGCAAATACATGCATCAGATGAAGTGGATAAACTTCGGCGGCGGCCACCATATTACAAGGCCGGACTATGACATTGAGCTGCTTGTAAAATCCATTATCAGGATACGGGATAAATATAATGTTAAAGTATATCTAGAGCCCGGTGAGGCCGTTGCACTAAACACCGGCTTTTTGGTTACAACGGTTCTGGATACATTGAAAAACGGTATGGATTTAGCCATTATTGATGCATCGGCTGCCTGCCACATGCCGGATGTAATGGAGATGCCCTACCGCCCGCAGATAATCGGCGCGGAGCTGCCCGGCGTGCTTCCCTATACTTACCGCCTCGGCGGAAATACATGCCTTGCGGGTGATGTAGTGGGCGATTATTCATTCGCTGAGCCCTTAAAGCCCGGCGACAAGCTGATATTTACGGACATGGCGCACTACACAATGGTGAAGAACAACACATTCAACGGCATAAACCTGCCCTCCATTGCAATATACGACGAGGAGGAGATAACCTATGTCAAGGAGTTTGGGTATGAGGACTATAAGCGGAGGCTGTAGGTAATTAAAAGAGAAACACAATATAAGCCGTCGGTAATTCCGACGGCTTTTTTGTAGTTTTGTGGTAGTGTGTTGTAGAGTATAAATATATCGCCTGTGAGCGGGATACCCCTCCGCCAAGCATAGCGTTGCTGGTTTTCGTCACTTATAGATTGCAAATAACTTAGGTGTAAGGCACACATTACTTTCGAAGTTCTAACGAACGTCTTTCGTAAAGTGTCGCCATCTAGTATATTGCTTTTTTAATTGTGAAAATATCTACCTTCGGTAGATATTTTCCTTTCGCTCATCGCAGCCTGCTTCGCAGACGTGCTTGCCGTCCCTTTACATGGTAGGCTTAACGGATAATATACATTATTCAAATGCTAGGCTCCCCTTGTAGGGGAGCTGTCACGCATTGCGTGACTGAGAGGTTTCAGATTGCATAACTGCCTTCGAAATTAATCCTAATCTATGGCATTATTTTAATTAAGGGGTTGTTAAGGTACCTTAATTACAAGGGCGGTGGGTGGGTTAAGATTGAACTAATTCATTTAGAAAACTATACACAAGGAGCTTCAATTAATAAACAAAAACCCGCTGATATTTCAACGGGCTCTTCATTATAATTTAAATCTAATTATGCTTCCTCCTCATAATACTGCGCCTGCGCCTGCCATAGCTCGCTATATTTTCCGCAGCCTGCTTTGAGCAGCTCATCATGGGTGCCTCTTTGTATTATTTCGCCCTTGTCAAATACCATTATGTCATGGCAGAACCTGCAGCTTGAAAGCCTGTGGCTTATATAGATGGCCGTTTTGTTCCCTACCAGACTATCAAACTTTGAGTATATTTCAAATTCGCTTATGGGGTCTAGCGAGGCTGTGGGCTCATCAAGGATTATGATTGGTGCGTTTTTATACAGCGCTCTGGATATTGCCATCTTCTGCATCTCGCCGCCGGAGAAGTCAACGCCTGCCTCATCGAAATCGCGCTTTATGTATGTGTCGATGCCATTTGGCAGCATTTGCATTCTTTCCTTGAGCCCTGCCATATCCGCGCACTCCCCTACTCTTTTTTCATCGGGGCTAACCGAGGCGGATATATTCTGCGCCACGCTGAATGAAAACATCTTAAAATCCTGAAAAACTACCGAAAAGAGCGACATATATTCATTTAAATCATATTTTTTTATGTCTATGCCGTTTAGGTATATCTCGCCTTCTGTCGGGTCGTACAGCCTGCAAAGCAGTTTGATCATCGTGGTCTTGCCCGCTCCGTTCATGCCCACAACCGCCAGCCTTTCGCCGATATTGAGCCTGAAAGATAGATTCTTGAGCACATACTCATCAGATGAAGGATACTTAAATGATACATTTTTGAATTCTATTTCGTATTCGTGGTCGCTGCGCTTTTCAACAGGCAGTGTGCCGTGATATTTGATGTCGGGCAGATCCATAAGTTCGAGAATATTGTTTAAAAATTTGCAGTTCACTTGTATAAGCACAAACGCCATCAAAAACTTTGCTATGCCGTCAGTCAGCTTCTGTATAACGGCAGCGTACTTCATAATGCTTCCTATAGTTATGGCTCCTATAAAGGCTTTTAGCACAACAAATATATATATAATCCCGCTGAAAAAACCTTCAGCAACTGCATTTTTCATTTGAGACTTAGCTACTTTATTAATAAACCTTGAAATAAATTTATCGAAGCTGTTTACAAAGTCGGACGAAACACTAGTGAAGAGTTCTTCCGTGTCGTACATCCTGAAGTCCTTACCATAGTTGTAGTTGCCCATCAGGTTTTCTTCCAAGTATATGCCCTTCCTATTTATTCTCATGGCAGATTCGTTTATCTCCACCTGGTAATCGCCCATTTTCTTTGTGTGCAACAATTGAATGAGCACAACCGCAGCCATACTTACAAGAAGTAATAAGATAGTAAAAGGAGAGTTTATGTATCTTACAAGTGCATTCGGTGATGCCGAAACTTTCGCGGCGAATAGCCCTGCAGTTATGGCGACGGAAGTGCCTATTTGAATAAAAGAAGTGATAAAATTTCTTATATTCACTGTTATTTGATAAGTCGTGCCGGACATGTTTTCGTATTCCAGTATTTTCTGCCTCAGGTTGTGAAGGTCCGGGCTGTCCATGTATTCATAGTCTAGCTGTGTTATCTTCCTGCTTATTTCTTTCTGCATGGCGTGGCGCATTATGCGCATCTTGGCTGACATTATACGCTGAAGGAAATCGCATATCAGCTTAAGTATCAGGCCGGAGCCGATTATTATGCCCACATACAGAATAAACCTGCGGATGTCTCGCGCGCCTAGAAGCTCGTCTAATACAGCGGCGGAGAATATGATGGTTATAAAGTACTTTGCTGATTCCAGTACAGAATGCAGAACGACAATAGGAAAGAGCTTTCTATCCAGCGAGTGAAGCAGCTTGAAGGAACGAATGAATATATTCAGGTCTTTTTTTAGTCCGCCTTTTTTCATAATGCTTCCTCCATCTCTTTTTTGTAGTAGTGGCTCTGCACCTCAAACATATGGGCGTATTTGCCGCCCTTTTTCATCAGCTCCGCATGGGTGCCTTCCTCTAATATTTCCCCGTTCTCTATGAATATTATCCTGTCGCAAAAGCGCGTGGATGAAAGCCTGTGGGAGATATATACCGATGTTTTCCCCTTTGTCATCTTAGCGTATTCATCATACAGCGCAGCCTCGGCTATGGGGTCCAGCGCCGCCGTAGGCTCATCCAATATCAGCACAGGGGCGTCCTTATAAAGAGCTCTTGCCAGAATAAGTTTCTGCTTCTCGCCGCCTGATAGGTCTGCGCCTTCATCGGTGAATATATTGTTAAGGTATGTCATGGCTCCGCTTTTCAGCTTATCCACCTTTTCAGCCAGCCCGGCTCTTTTCAGTGATTCATTTACCAAGGTAATGTCGCTTGTTTCCTTCGGCCTCATGCTTACGTTTTCTGCTATGGTAAATGACAATATGCAGGCGTCCTGAAAGGCAACAGAGAACAGGCTCTGGTATTCTCTGATGTTGTATTCTCCTATATTTGTGCCGTTTATCAGTATCTCGCCTTCCTGCGGCGTCAAAAGAGAACAGATTAATTTAACCAGCGTGGTTTTCCCTGCGCCGTTCACGCCGACCACTGCCAGCTTTTCGTCCTTTTTAATATGCAGGTTCATTTTCTCTATTGTATATTCATCGCTTTCTGAGTATTTGTAGCTTACGTCCTTTAGCGTAATAGAGAATGGCAGTTCTTCATTCTTTGGCAGGGGCAGCCCTTTTCCACGGTTTGTCTTGTCCTCCATGTCGAGGTAATCTCTCAGGTTGTCTATCTGCAGTGAGCACCTTTTTATCTCGGACATATTATCAGACAGCCCAGAAAGCCAGACAGAAAATCCCGCAATAGCGCCCAGGTACAATGCAAAGTCACCAACCGGCATGCCCTTAATTACTTGATATATAAGGTAGGCATAGGCAAGCCCGTCACGCAGAAAAATTATCAAGGAATCGACAACGTTGGGCACGTATTTTTTGTATTCAACTTTTTTGTGCCATTTGTATCTTTGCCCAATAAAGGACTCGAACATATCAATCAGCCATTCAGACATTGAATACATTCTTATGTCCTTGGCGTTGTCTATCTCCACGCACTGCTCCCGAAGATAATAGAGCTTGTTGTCAATTGATATATATTCATCCTTGTGCTTCTGTTCATACTTTAGTGCATGACGCGAAACAAGAATATTTATTATCGCGCCTGCCGCCAAAAGCAGCAGTATATACGGATTCATGAAGCCTAAAATGCCGCCGAATATCAGTATACCGCCTATGTTTTTTAGTGTCTGTGCAGACTCAGTAATAATGACTTCCGTTCCGGAGGTATCGGATTCTAATGATTCCAGCGCTTTTCTTTTTTTGTCCTGGCCCGCTTTGCATGTTATATTCTCATAGTCCGTTAGTATGGTTTTACGCATCCATAGTGAGGTCAGGCTGATGCGTGTCACCATAGAGCGACCCTCTATTTTTCTTGAGCTATATGTTAGCAAGATTTGAGAAAAAGTCAGGCCAAGTGCCACTGCGGCAATAATTATAATAAGATTGCCTAAAGGAATATTATTTGTAAGTGAATCAATAATTATCTTAGGAATGAAAATCCCCAGCACTGCAATGCCCAACCCGCCGATCATAGGCAGCGGCATATGGAAAAGTAATCTCTTATCGTTTTCTTTGACTTTCCTAGCCATAAAGGCAAGGTTGCTTAGCGCACCGTGGGTGCTTATTTTATCAATTGGCTTTTTCATCATTTACCTCCGATAAAAACATACCACAAAAAGTAATTGAACATAAAAAAAGTGCACCAATGGTATGATTCAGTGCACAGGATGCTAAAATTATAGTGGCAGCAGTATTTCCGTTGCGAATACGCCGGGCTCATTCTGCCTGTTTATGTACCCGTCATATTTTTTTACAGTGGTGTCCACCCGCCTTAATCCGTGCCCGTGCATAGCGCCGCCCTTTCTAGAGACAAATATTTGTGTATCGTTGCGCTTTTTTTCAGCTGTGGAGTTGGCTACGGAGATGTAGAACTGCTGTTTGAGCCTGCCGATATATATCCTGATGAATCTATCTTCAGGGTTTTCTATTTCATTGCACGCGTCAATAGCGTTATCTATCAAATTGCCTATTATGACGCACAGGTCAACATCTGATACGTTTATCTTCTTGTCTGCCTGCGCCTTTACGTTCACCTTGATTTTGCGGCTCTCGGCCAGGCTGACCTTGCTGTTTAGTATGGCGTCCACCATCACGTTACCCGTTTTTATTCTAGTGTCCACTTTTTCTAGGTCTACATCCAGCGCTCCTAGGTATTGATCAAGCTCACTGTATTGCTTCAGAGCCATATGCGCCTTCATTGTCTGTATATGGTTGTGATAATCATGCCGCCAGCCACGCATAGTCTGGTATATGTTTTTCACTTCATCATAGTGGCGCTCAACCTGCTGCTTGAACTGCAGCCCTGCTCCTTGCTCAATGCGTTTTTTTATAATTATGAGCGCAATAATAAAGGCCGCTGCAAAGGCAAAAAATGCTATAATATATGGCAGCATAGATTTGATTATCATAGTTTACTAATACCTTTATAATATGATATGAACGCCTCGTTCACCTCTTTATATTTCGCCCTGCTTACAGGTATGCTTTTTCCGTTATCCAATATTATTTCTTCCTTCTTTATCTGCTTTACAGCGCTTAGATTGACTATATATGACCGGTGACAGAACATAAAGCCCTCGCCCAATTCCCTATAAAACGCTGTTATGCCCTGCTTCAAAGTAAAGTCTTTGTTTTCAGTGGCCACTACTATGTAGTGAGCCTGCGCCTCGACATACATAATAGAACTCCGAGGCACTTTTGTGTCGTTTATTATTATATATTTTTCTGCTTTTTTGATCTCATTGTATGCGCTTTCCATGCAGGAAAAAAGCTTCTCCTTATCAACCGGCTTTAGCAGGTAATGCAGCGCGTTTACATCGTAGCCCTCAAAAACATAATCCTTTACTGCGGTTATAAATATTATTACGACGTCATCCTTTTGCTCACGCAATTTTTTCGCCAGCTCTATGCCTGTCATTTTGTCCATCTGTATGTCCAAAAGCAGCACATCAAAGGGATGCTCATCCTCCTTGGAAAAAAGAAAAGCCTCCGCGCTCAAATAGCACTGAACCTCCGTTTTTATCTCCATTCCCTCCGCCCATTGCCTAACCAAATTATCAAGCAAATTTGCGTGCGCTCTATTATCTTCGCATATTCCTATCCGCATTTTGTAATCCTGTATTCAAAGTATTTTATATAATTATACCAGTATGCGCCGCAATGTAAAGCCACTGTGACTATATCACAGAATTTAGCCTCCGTATGCGATAAGGTGAATATGCAGATAAATTAATTATTCTGTTTTAATTAATAAAATAAGGCTTAATTAAAAAGTACATAACCCTTAAAGGAAAGGACGTATCATTATGAATATATATGAAAGCGGCCTGAAGGCCGAGAATATGAACGGAGAGAACGTAGATTTCTCACAATACAAAGGAAAAGTGCTGCTGGTTGTCAATACCGCCAGCAAGTGCGGATATACAAAGCAGTTTGCAGGGCTTGAGGAAGTATATAAAAAATACAAAGATAAGGACTTCTTAATTCTGGGATTTCCTTGCAATCAGTTCGCCGGGCAGGATCCGGGAACGGACGAGGAGATATTGAGCTTCTGCCAGGTCAATTACGGCGTAAGCTTCCCAATGTTTAAGAAGCTGAAAGTGAACGGCCCTGAAAGGCATGAGCTGTATAAATACCTATTGGCAAATAACCCGGTAAGCTCCAACAGGATAAAGTGGAACTTTGAAAAATTCCTCATTGACAGAGATGGAAATATCGTAAACAGGTATATCTCCAAGGACACACCGGAAGATATAGCCCCTGCTATTGAAAAGCTGCTTTAAAATAAAATATCATTATGTGCCAAGCCTTATGGCTTGGCATGTATTATTTTAAGAAAATGGGTAAAAACTATTTCTAAACCCTCTACCCTTATAATAAATGGCTGCGCCCATAACAACCCAAAGGCCGAAAGTTAAAAAATAAATAATGAGCTCAGTTGAAAAATGAATTTATTCTCCGATAAGCCTCCCATGTAAGGGGACGGCAAGCACGTCTGCGAAGCAGGCTGCGATGAGCGAAAGTTACTTTGAAAAAGTGACGAAAGCCAGCCAAGCGGAGCTTGACGGAGGGGTTTGATTTAGAAATACTTACACTCTTGCAATATCAAAATTCAATTACAGAAGGAGAATTTATGGAAAACAAAAAGACATTTAATTTAAAAAAGACAGTAATCGCGGCGCTGACCGCATCGGTTATACTTACCGTACTTGTATACTTAACTTCCCTTACACTGGGAAGATTCACATCAACGCTTTTGGAGGATAAGGGCGCAGCATGGTACTACTGGAAGCTGCCGGAAGCCAGCCTATGGGCGACGATTACGGCGTGGGGGCTATACGCCGCTCACCAGATAACTGCATGGTATTTAGTATATAAAATCAGCAAACAGCCCCAAAGCGAAAAAGGAAAGGCCAGCAGGCTTAATGTAATATTCCTTGTTGTCAACGCGGTCTTCATCCTGCTGCATATTGCTCAGACAATGCTATTTTATGATGGTCTGGCACAACAGGTTCCGGTTATGTCATCTCAGGGTTCAGTTATTGTAATGCTGGTTATGATACTGATACTTATGAATTCCCGCAGGGGAATATTCTTCGGCAAGAAAGTGAAGCTGCCAAAGGAAGCCGTCGGCTGGGTATTCAAAAGCCATGGTTTCTATATAGCATGGGCGGTTGTTTATACATTCTGGTTCCACCCTGCGGAGGGCACACTTGGGCATTTAATGGGATTTTTCTACTTGTTCATGCTGTTCACCCAGATGTCATTGGCAGGCACAAGATTTCACAATGATACAAAATGGGTAACTGTGCTTGAAGTTTACGTTGCAGTCCACGGCGCAATTGTAGCCATCGAGGCGGCAAACGGCATGTGGCCGATGTTCTTCTTCGGATTTATGATGATGTTCGTCGTCACTGCGCTTTATGGGCTCACTAAAAAGAAGGGCATAATCCTTGCTATAAGCATTGCATACATACTGCTTGCGCTGCTGGTTTTCAGCGGGGTGCTGGGCAATGATAATACCCTTGCAGATATCCATCAAGTAACGTGGATTCCCATAATTCTATACGCTCTGGTCTTTGTGCTAATCGGCCTTTATCAGGCGGCGTATCTATTGTTCGGGCGAAAACAGAAAAAAGCTGAACTGGAAACTGACAACTAACTTTCTTCTATTCTTATTCCTTAAAAAAGGGCGGATTAATCTCTGCTCTTTTTTTATTGATATATCTATTCCCTCGGCCGCAAGCAAAGCGTTATCTTAATATACCGCAGAGGATGAGAGCGACCTGGAGAGCCGCAAAAATCAGAAAAGTATATTCTCGTAACCGGTTGCGAAAATCCTGAATTAATGGTATTCTATATCATAAATACTACAAAAAATTATCTTGCAAATGAAAGGTAGGATATTATGCTTAAGAAGAAGGGACTCATATTCATTTTATTTATTTTTGTGTTTTTCAACCTGCTCTATGGCTGCACGGACACAAAACCGGAAGTAATAGAAACCACTCCTATTGAGACGGCTGCCCCAACGGAGGCTCCCATCGTTATGGAGGATAACGCCAATGAAATAATAACCAACGGAGACTTCTCTCAGGGCTATCATGCATGGGGCCTATACACCGAGGGAACGGGATGCGAATTCGGCCCGTCAAACGGATCGGCATTTATCCCAATCAAAGGAACAGGAAACGTGGAATGGGGAGTGCAGATGTTCCAGGACGGAATCCTCCTGACCCGCGACTGCACATACACGCTGAAATTCGACATTAAATCCGAAGTAGAAAGAACGGCTAAGGTTCGCGTGCAGCTGAATGCATCGCCCTACACAGGATACATAGAAGAGGTCATTACAATCCCGGCAGGCGATGAGTTCACAACATATGAGTTCGACTTCACTATGGAGCAATTCACAGACCCAGCAGGCAGGCTGGTTTTCAACCTCGGCAAATTCGAGGGTGAAGAACTGGAAGCCCATGATGTGGAGATTGACAACGTTTCTCTTGTAATAACCTCCGGCGAGCAAGCGACATTTGATTTGGGAGAAAGAGAAATAAACAATATCAAGATAAATCAGATAGGCTACATGCCCGAAAACAGAAAAGTAGCGCTTATAAGCGATATATCAGATGCTGATGAATTCAGAGTAGTATCATCAGACGGCGCAGTAGTATACACAGGCACTATGAGCGACGCGAAGGATAACCCCGCAAGCGGCGAGAGCACACGGATAGCCGACTTCTCTGAAGTAACAGCAGAAGGCACATATCATATTGAAATAGATAACCATGATAATTCATATGACTTTGTAATATCAGAGAATGTATATTCCGATGTGTCGGCAGCAGTGCTTAAAATGTTCTACTATCAAAGGTGCGGCATGGAGCTGACCGAGGATTACATCGGCGACTTCGCCCACGGCGCATGCCACACTACAGAAGCAATTGTCTTCGGCACGGAGGATAAATTCCAGGATGTATCCGGCGGCTGGCACGACGCAGGCGACTTCGGCAGGTATGTAACTCCTGCCTCAAAAGCTGTAATTGACCTGCTGCTTGCCTATGAGCGCAGTCCGGAGAGCTTCACTGACGATACCGATATCCCCGAGCATGGCAACGGCATTGCAGATATCTTGGATGAAGCAAAGTATGAAATCGACTTCCTATTAAAGATGCAGGATGCTGAAACAGGCGGCGTATACCACAAGGTGACAACCAAAATATTCTCCGGCGTAAGCATGCCCGATGAATCCACCGAGCAGCTCATTCTATCCCCAATATCGGCGGAGGCCACTGCAGACTTCGCTGCAGTTATGGCCAAGGCTTCGCTGGTATACAGCCAGATAGATGCTGCCTTCTCGGCAGAATGCCTCAATAAAGCAGAGCTTGCATGGCAATGGCTGGCGGCAAATCCCAACGAGCAGAAATTCTCCAACCCCTCAGGCATAGAGACAGGCGAATATGGCGACTTCAACTCCATGGATGAAAGATTCTGGGCAGCGGCGGAGCTATACAAGGCCACAGGAAAAGCAGAATACCACGACTTTCTAAAGAGCGGAAAAATAAGAAAAGGCCTCGGATGGAAGGACATGGGTTACTACGGATTGATATCATACCTTAGCCTGCCTGAAAATATGCGCGACGCAGAGCTTTATGATGAGATGCTGGCATTCCTGCTGGATGATGCTGACGGACTGCTGGAGTTAACAGCGGAGGAAGCATACGAGATATCCCTCGCTGATGATGACTATGTATGGGGCAGCAATATGGTGGTTGCAAACAACGCAATGCTTCTGCTCATCGCCAACGACTATAGCCCGAACCCCGCATACGTAACGGCGGCATACGAGCACCTCAACTATCTGCTGGGCAAGAATGCACTGGGCCTAAGCTACATTACAGGCTTTGGCACAAATCAGGTGTATAATCCTCACCACAGAGTCACACAAACAGTGCTTAAGGTGTTTGAAGGGCTCGTAATCGGCGGCCCGAACGCCAATCTGGATGACCCATACGCAAGTGTACTGCTGGAAGGTCAGCCTCCTGCGAAGTGCTACGCCGACAGCGACCAGAGCTACTCCACCAATGAGATAACTATCTACTGGAATTCTCCGGTTGTATACCTGCTTACCTATTTCGAATAAACAACAGCAATCAAAAGAGCCCTTCAAATGGAGGGCTCTTATTTTTATTATTACATTATAATCACAAGTTTAACTCATACAATTTATCAATTTCATCTACCAGATGGCCATAGCCTTGAAATACCATGCTGTTAAGTCCTGCTTCTCTGGCTCCTATTACATTCGCCTCCATGTCATCAATGAATAGGCACTTTTCAGGTTCTATGCCTACTTTATTTGCTGCATACTGGTATATACCCAATTCCGGCTTCAAAAGCTGCAAATCACATGAGCATATTGTTTCGTCAAAGTATTTGAAGAGCCCTAATTCATCCTTAACATAATCCTTTACTTCAAAATTGATATTCGAAAGCAATGCTACTTTTTTTACCTTGTTTTTTAATGCATTAATGAAATCTATTACCTGCTCATTTATATTAGTCCAGCTGCGGCAGTCTTCCCACGCTAATTTGGAAAGCAATTCGTCCCTTAATTCGGTTGAATTGTTCGTCACCATCTGCCAGTATTCTTTTTTGCCGATTATTCCCCGGTCGTAATCCAAGCGATTAGAAAAATAAGCTTTTAAAAAATCTTCTTCACTCATCTTAGTCAGTTTAATCATATTGTCAACATTTTGCTTTTGCTGAGGAAATGAAATAACGCCACCAAAATCAAATATCACGCATTCTATTTTCTTTTTAATATTTGTTTCCATTATACCTCCGTTTAATTAAGCGCTTGACAGCACAAAATGCATCTGCAGCATAGATGCCACACAATACTTTTCAATATGATTCGTTAAATAAATATTTGCAACAGCTATTTGATATATGCAGTTGCTTCAGGTTAGTAAAACTATGCTCCTAGGAACTTTAATGCCTCTAAGACAAGGAATACAGGCCAGACTATCACCTTTAGAAAGCCTAGAACACCTGTCCAAAAGGTTGCCGCCACAGAAATATAATATATTGCTGCGCCGATAAAACCCATAAAGTAAACCGCGCCTGAGCTTTTTGAGTAATGTTTTACACTCACTTTGCCGTCTTTTCCCATTATAATATACCTCACTATCTATTTTTTCATCATAAGAAGCAATCTTATCTTCTCATCATATGAAATACAGTCTAATTTATCCTACTTATTATAACCTATTTCATCTAGAATATCATCCCATATATCACATTATATTAATGCATACATTCAAAGAGCCCACTATTAAGTGAGCTCTTATTAAGCTTTTGAATAATTTAAGGAAATGTTTTATTCAGATATCAATTTCTTTTATTATTAAATTTATTCTTCAGGTAGTCTTTATACTCTTCCAACGTCATGCCCTTTTCCTTCGCCTTGGCTTCCAGATTCACTCGCACCTGCTGCAGGTGGTCGATGTATTCATCCGTTGTCATGCCCTTAGCGGCCGCCTTCTCGGCGAAGTTTTCCTTTACGCCGCTTAAGTACTGGCTGTATTCTTCCAGTGTCATATTTAGCTGCGCTGCGTTTTCCTCGAATTTCTGTTTTCTGTACTGAAGGTATTCTACGTACTCTTCCGTGGTCATCCCCAGCATAGCAGCTCTTTCTTCTATCTGAGCCTGCAGTTCAAGCAGAAATTGTATATACTCCTGCGGCGTCATGTCTTCAAGCGAAGCCAAGGACTCAAGGTCTTCCTTCCTCTCCTGCAGATAGTCGATATATTCATCGGGTGTCATGCCAAGCATCTGCGCGTTCGCCTGGAAATCATCCTTCACTCTGATTAAGTATTCCTTGTATTCATCAAGGTCCATGCCTAAGGCGGCAGCCTTTTCTTCCAGCTCGGCCTTTTTCCCTTCGAGATATTCAATGTACTCATCGTATGTCATGTTCATCGCCTGTGCCTGCTCCATAAGCTGCGCCTGTATCTGCTCCGGCGTCATCTCCTCGCCGTCCGCGTAGGCCGCTGTTGCCATCAGCAAAATTATGATTGTCAGCATAGCTGCTAATATTTTTTTCAAAGTTTTTTCCTTTCTCCGGCAGAAGGCTTAATGCCGTTCTTTTATCCGGCTAAAAAATATACGTTTTAGTCCTGTATCGCCTGCAATCAGTTGCCTTCGCCAGCCATCAGCTCATCAAGCTCCGACAGCTCAATCAAGTCCTCCAGCTCTTCAAGCTCCTTAAGCCCTGCAAGCTCTGCAATATCAGCAAGCTCTGCATATTCCACCGCGTCTTCGAATTCTGCGTACTGCTCAAGCTCCATAACGGCCGCTGTCTCATATATTCCCTCCGGAACCTCTGCGCTCTCCGGCAGCATTGTCGCCTCCTCTTCATGAGGCTGAACTGATTCCGCAGGTTCCTGCACAGCTTCCGTTCTGCCGCTCAGTCTTCCGCAGCCCGAAAGCACAAGAACCAGAATCATAAGTAAAAAAACTATTTTGCGTTTCTTCATGGCAATCTCCTTTTTTATTCTTCCCGTTTTTTATGATACTTCACTATTCATAGCTTTAGTCTGTACTATTTATATTTTACAGCAATTTATCGCTGTTTACTCATTTTTCCTTTATAGGAATCAGCAAATCCAGCTGTATATACTTACTTTCCTCTTCATTACCACTGTAGAATCCGTAGGCATTAAGGTGCTCCTCCATAGTGCCGCCCATACTCAATGGCTCTCTGGGATCATAATCGTATTCTTCGCTTTCCATCACGCTCTCATAAAAGGGCTTCCACAGGTGGAAATCACCCATTTTTATTGTGTATGCAGCGTATAGCCCGCCTCCGAAGCTCTTTTTCACAAGAGGTTCATCTACCTTCATGTCTTCCGGTATTGTCACCCACAGTTCATATCCGTATTCTTCCTCTCCCTGAGGGTTAGGGTTGTTGAATCCATATACCCTTAAGTCGGGCTTGGCTTCTGTAAGGCTGCTGGTACTTACGAATTCACGAATGCGCCTTCCGGCTGTGTCCTCTGGCTCAGGGCCTATGAAGTGGCTGGATGCAACGACAGCAGGCGGCAGATAAATGATCCTGAAGTCCGTTATTGTTTCTTTTTTGTTGATTGCTTTTTCCGCGTCTTTCATCATCTTTTTCTCCTTCAGATTTTCTGATGGGTTCAATGAATCCAGAATCTTAACTATTGCCTTGTCTTGCGCCAGATGCTCATCTATGCTGAAATCCATAGTGCTTTTTATCTTGGCAATTAGCACTTCAAGCACAGATTTCACAGCATTTAGCGCCTCCACTTCTTTGCCTATCTCCTCAGCCTTGCTCATGAAAACATCAAGCGCGAATGCGGCATCATCATTGCTAAAAATCTGCCGTATCTGCTTAAGGCTCAAATTAAGCTTCCGCAGTATGAGTATCTGCTGCAGGTTCTTTATTGTTTGCTCATCATAGGCTCGGTAGGAGTATCCATCCATATGGCTGCTTTTAATAAGGCCTGTTTCCTCATAATATCGCAGCGTTCTGGTGGATATATCAAAGAGCTTTGAAACTTCTGTTATAGTTGTTAATTCCGTCATTTTTACCCCTTAGGATGAGTATAGGGTGCGACGCCGCGTCAAAGTCAATAGTTTATTTGTATTTTATTTCATGCCCCATGCAGACAGCACTTCGCCCGTTTCAGCGGATATCATAACATTGAGTATGCCAAGGCATACATCGCCTGTGCATACATTCGTGCCTTTTACTATCCAAAGGCCCTTTGCAAAGTCAAATTCCATGGTATATGGCCGCTGCTGTATGATTATCGACTCGTCATACATCTTGAACCACACATCCTCGAATCCGCCTGCAAGGCTCTCCATATCCGCAGGGTTATCAACGAATACTTTCTTGCCGACCATGTCCTCAACGGGGTATTTCAGCATAGTCTCTACGAATGACTCATCGAGTGTTATGGGCTCTACGCCGTAGTAATAGAGTCCGTTGTTGTCGCTGGTGTCAGGAAGGCTGTCTGCAAAATCCGCCGCTATATCATAATCCGGGGATTCTTCTTTTGCGTATACTGCTCTTTTCTGTCCTTCGCTGCTCATTCCGATATTATCTAATATTACGATTGCCGCGAAGATAACCACCGCCGCAATTATAATTACTATATATATTTTATCTTTTTTCATGTAGTTGCCTTTTGTTTCGCCGGCGAAAGGCCATATCCTCCCGCCATGATTATTGTTTACTTATTATATAATACTTTTTTCTCTAAATCACTCATTTTACTTTAAAATATTGAATACAATTATTTTATTTTTGTTCATGCTGTTGTTTGTATTGTCCCTCCCATCCCTTTGTAATTAAAGTGATTTTTAGGAGAGATAGAAAAGAGCACATCTTCTGATGCGCCCTATCGTAAAGGTTAAATTAACTCATCCTGCCCTGTCCGCTGCCTCGTGCGCCTCTCTCGAATGCCGCTAGGTGATTCTCCGAGCCTTTTTTCAGCTCCTCGAATACTGCCTTTACATCGCTGGGAAGGTCATAGCTTAGGAATTTATCATACATTGCAATGTTGTCTATCTCCACCAGCACTCCCACATCGAAGGCCTCATCAAGGCTTGCAGGGAGCATAGCGTATTCACTTGATGTATCTTCAGGGATTACATATCCGTTTGCTTCAAATACTGCTTTCAGCTCGGCTATGTGGTTTTCCTCTGCCTTAATAATGTTCGAAAATGGCTTTTGTTCACCGTATTCTTCCATTATCAGTTCATATTCCTGACGGGCGAGGTATTCATCCTGTATTGCGTAGTTGAGCATCTCCTCTATTGTAAAGTTTTCCTTTTCCAGTGCGCTCTTTGCGCCGTAGTCATATTCTCCTGCAACTGTGGTTGACGCTTCTACTGTTGCTTCTTCCTGGCTTACTGCTTTATCTGCGCTCTGCTCCTCCGTAGCCTGCGAGCATGCCGCTGCTGATATTATTAAGGCCAAAGCCAATATTACTATCCATATCCTTTTCATTTTTTTCACCAAATTTCCTTTTTCATTTTTTCTAGGTCTAGTCGTCTATTAATGCATTGAGGGCATCCTTCACTACACCGAACTTCAGTCCTCTTTCAGATACCAAATCCTGAATTTTGACCGATGTGTCCTCTATTGCGCCCTCTAGTACTTGCTCAAGTTCTTCCATAGTTATGCCCATATCAAGAGCGTTCTGCACGGTCGAGCTGCCTGCGATGCCTTCAGTCTCGTGTTCTTCTTCTGTGATTTCATCTATTTCATTTACTATATGTTCTTCTGTCACTTCTTCGGATTCTCCGCCGTGTCCGCCGCCCTTCGACCCTGCAAGCGGTGTGCCTCTGCCTTCTGTTATCCACCAGCCGGTCTGCATCCCTGCAAAGATCGCGGCCGCAAAGATTACAACTGTAAGCAGTGATATATATACCGGGCTTAACTTAAACTTTCTCATTTTGCTTCCTCCTGCTGCTTAGCGTTGAGTATGCCGTTGTAGCACGCTCTGTCAACAGGGCAGCCGCCCTCTTCATAGGTGCACTGCATGCAGCGGTTGCACAATGTATCCGTTACTTTCTTTTTCTTCGATACGTCAATCAGCATGGGGCATTTTCTGTCGCACAGCCCGCATGATACGCATGTTGCTTCATTGCGCCTTATTTTAAATAGGCTTATCTTTGATACAAGTCCCAGCAGTCCGCCGTATGGGCAGGCGTATTTGCACCAGGGCCTCTCCACAAAGAGAGACATGATAAGCGTAACGACCAGTATTGAAATCGCGGCTATTGTCGCCTCGCCCGTCCAGAAATTGAAAAGCGCGTAATACGGGTCGACATTTGCAAACATCAGTGTAGCAGTCCTGTAGGTCTGTACCAGCACCAAAACCAAAACAACATAACGCAGGTACTTGAGTATATTGTGCAGCTTCTGCGGAATCAGCTTGTTGTAGCGATTTTTGAAAATCTTCTTTCCAAGCTTGCCTATCCACTCCTGAATTGAGCCAAGCGGGCATATATGGCTGCAAAATACCGGGCCAAAGATAAGGGTGAGCAGCAATACCGCTGAGCCAATAACCATAACCGATGCGTGCAGCTGGCGTATAAGCCCCTGCCCCATTATAAGAGATGCCAATGTAGCAACTCCGCCGAATGGGCATATTGCATGGAGGCTGAGTTCCGGAACGAAGCCAAGGCCTCTTCCTATTTCAGTGAGTGAATGATTCACAGCGATAATCGCTATAAAAGCGAAAAATGCTATCTGCGATATCAGGCGTAAGTGTTTTGATTTCATGTTCCATCTCCTTTATGCTATGGTTATATCCTAATCTCTTATATTTTCGCTTATTTAACAGTATTATTAAATAAGTATTATCTTTATGAACAAACTAAAAACACTACGCCGCAATTATACCGCAGGTAAATCTTTATAAGCACTATCTATTATAATTTCTTTTATTGGTATTTTTTGTGATTTTATCACTTTTTACAGGTATTTTGCCTCCACACATTCGGGCTTGATATATTAACAGCCCTTTTTCTGCTTATGGAGGCAGGCATAAAGTGTATCTTGCATCATCTCTGCTAGGTTATTGTGCAATAGGATAAATTCGAGCACATTCATTCAAAGCCATTCAAATGCTTTCGATCGGCGTTATCCTCTTCTCCAGAAGCATAAGCTCCTCGCCTGCAACCATTGCCCTGCCGACATCTTTGAAGCCATAATTTTTATAGTACCTGATAAGCCCCTCTACATGAACGCCGCAGTCCAGCCTTATATATTCGCATCCGTTTCCCGCTGCCATCTTTTCTATGTCGCCGAGCATCAGGTATCCCAGCTTCTGCCCGGAGCTGTTTCTCTCCACTGTTAATGAATGAACATATCCTGCCTTGTCCTCCCTTTTGCCCCAGAACATCTCGTCCTCGTACTGCAGCCTGAATATCCCTATGTTTATTCCCCTCTGGCGTGCCATGTAGAATTGCCCTGCAATAAGCCCCTCCATTATCCACTCGGTGTGCTTCGGGGATGGGCTCTGCCAGTTCTGCCAATAATCTATGCCTTTGTCATTTAGCCACTCGGCGGATTTTTTTAGGTAATCAAGCACTGTTGACATATCGCTTTTATCCAGTTTGACGAAATCAAATAAATAATCCATCTACTTAAACTCCTTTTTTTCTATTTTGGCAAGCACCTTATCCACTCGTTTTTTCTGGCTGGCGGATAATTCGCTGTACCTTTCTGTAAGCACAGATTCAAACTCATCACAATTTTCGCTGTTAATGCACAAAAATGCCTTTTTGCTGTGCTGGGGTATCTCCTTTGGACGGCAGGTTTTAAGGTGCTTAATTATTATATCAAAAGCTTTTTTAGAATTTGGCACAGAAGCTTTTGCAACATTTGCAAACACAACAATTGCGCTGTCTATTGTTATCACACTTCCTGTTTCATATGCCTTTATGATCATATTAAAATTGTCGTTTACTTCCTTAATTCTATAAGGGGCAGACTGAGCAATAGCGTACATTGCGCCCCATACCATGCGGTTGTTTTTTGATGAAAGCAGCTCTAAATAATCCGCAATATAGCCGGCTATCAGCTCTGGTTTCAACTTTCCTAATTCATAGAGTACCTTTATGCAGTCCCCTGCAACCGCCTTATCCTTATTGTGAAGGTTCTCTGCAATTTCTCTTATTAAATTTGCATCTTTTGATTCGGCCAGCATTTTCGCGAGGTCAATATTCGCCTGCTGAACATTAGTATTCTGAGCGCTTGATAAAAATTCCATACTTCACCTCCATTGCATAAATCCATTATACAATATATGCATGATTTGTAAATTGTGCAATTATAATTGCACACAAGTTGATGCAGATGGTCTCGGCTATCGTATTTGTCACCTCTCTGCCTCGTTTTCCTCGACATCTCCCCTTGAAAGGGGAGACTGGATGCGAATATATTCACCTAGGGCTCCCCTAAAGGGGAGCTGTTGAGCGTAGCGAAACTGAAGGGTGTCTCCCTGAAGCCGCAGCGACTCTGAAATGAATCTTGCTTATATAATTCCGTTAATGCCTGCCTTCGGCAGATATTATCCTTGCCAAAGGAGGATAGAAAGCTAACTACCACAGTTTTTCAAAACTGCTTTCGTTTGTCGCGGCATATTACTATACCGCTTGTCTTACAGGGATATTGTTGTTATTAATTTCTGCCGGTGCTATAATATTTTTATTATCTGCAAATGCACGATAACTAAATAAGGACTATTAAGAAGGTATCAATATGTCATTAATGAGTATAGTGGTCAATTACCTCTTCAGCCGCGGCGACAAAAGGCGGGACGCAGGCCTCGTGACCCCTGCTGATATAGAAAGGCATGATAACATTGCCTACAGCCCGCAGGATGACTTCCTGCTGCTGGATGTATACCGCCCAAAAAATGAAAAGGGCAAACTGCCGGTTATTGTCAGCGTGCACGGCGGTGGCTGGGTATACGGCAATAAGGAAGTATACCAGCATTACTGCATGAGCCTCGCTAAAAAAGGCTTTGCAGTGGTCAATTTCAACTATCGCCTTGCGCCGAAAGCAAAATTTATGACCATTATGGAGGATGTGAATTCCGCCTTCGAATGGGTAATTGATAACTCGGAAAAATATGGAATGGACACGGATAATATCTTCGCCGTTGGCGACTCAGCAGGAGCGCACCTGCTTGGGGTGTATTCAGCGCTGTGCACCAATCCCTCTTATGCAGATAATTTTGCCTTTGCTCCGCCTTCCGGCTTTGCGCCTAAGGCCATTGCACTAAACTGCGGCATATATGATATTAACACCATGCTGGAAGGAAGCCGCTTGAACACCCTGATAAAAAGCGACCTACTGCCCAAAAAAGGCTGGGAAAGGCAGCTTGAGCTTATTAACTTCCTGCCCTTCATAACAAGCGATTTTCCATCAACCTATATAATGAATGCCAGTAATGATATGTTGGTGGACTATATTCATACTCAAAAGCTTAAATCAAGCCTTGATATGGCTGGCGTTTCCTATATGGATAAAGTATACGGAGACGAAAGCAATCCTCTCAATCATGTATTCCATTGCAATATAAAGACCGCAGACGCAAAAATCTGCAGCGAAGACGAGTGCAGCTATTTCAAAAGTTTAATATAAAATTATGGATTAAAATCGCAGGATAAATATATCTTTTAGTAAAGCCTGCCTTCTTTTTTCGCCTTTTTCTCCATCGCAGTGCCTATTGCCATGCCCAGAACTGCGCCTATCATTATAATTATTACGGAAAATACAACGCCAGAATTAGACAGCGCTACCCCTAGCGCTATGCCTGAACCCATAAAAATGACCATATAGATTCCGAAAAATGTGCCCCTCTGCACCATGTTGTGCCTCTTATATGCATAATCCACTATTGAATTGAATTCTTTATAGAGCGCTTTCTTTTTTCGTCTATCCGGCCCTGGGTTTTCATAGTCTGTCAGCGCTGTATCAAGCCTTGAAAACATTTGATCCAGCTCTCCGTCCTTAATGCCTCTTTGTTCCAGCTTCTCAATAAGCGAAACCAGCGTGAAAATTGCGGATTTGCTGTTTTCCGGATCAAGATTGCTTTTCCTCTCCTCAAATTCGTCTCTGCAATACATTATCTACCTCTTAGTGTTATTTATTTATCTTATTAAATAATATCATAAATTTATAACCTAATAAATAAATTATCACAACTTTTTTAACTGTTTGATAAAAAATAGACAAAGAATAGCTAAATTTCCGCGTTTTTTCTGCCTCTTTACATAACTTGCCAGCGAAGAGCTTTTGTGTTATAGTTTAGCTTAGAAAAAATGAGGGTACTATATGGAATTTGAAAGAGCACGGACACAGGAACAGAAGAACGTAAGAGTAATGGAGATAGTTGAGGCTGCAATAAAGCAGTACAACACTACGCCCTATGAACATATCACTCTCGCTTCAATCAGCAAAGATTTGAGCTTTTCCCGTGTCAATCTGTATAAATATTTTAAAACGAAAGAAGAAATATTCCTTAAAATAATTGAACTGGATATATACAGGCTAAGCGACAAGCTTCGTCTCATTTTCACAGGGCAGCCATCAAAGAACCTGCAGGCATTCGCCGACAAATGGGCTGCTGCGCTGCACAGCCAGGGCAGGCTTATTGAGCTTATTTCAAGGCTGTTTGCAGATATTGAAAAGAACACTGCCGTTGATAAGCTTGCAGCATTTAAAACCGCATATTATGAGCTAAATGAAGATATCCTAGATATTGTTAAGGAGCAGTTCCCGTCTCTTTCAAAGAGCCAGATTGGCAGCTTCATTTTCTCCCAGTATGCATTTATGGCGGGGCTTTACCCCATGTGCAGGGAGTCGGAGAGCCAGAAAAATGCGGTGGAGATGGCCGGGCACAAATATGTGCCACGTGATTTTGTAAAAGAGCTCAGTAGCTTTGTAGTTACCTATATTAGAGGGCTTGAAAAATAAAGCATCACCTGCTTTAGACAAGTATTTGATTTAAATATTATGAAGGCCAGCTGCAGCTGGCCTTATTTATTATTCTTATAGTCGGCTACTCTTCCTCGCCGTCTGCTATGCCCTCAGCCGTGCTGAAAATCTTATCCGCAAGCGAATTGCCTGTCAGCCCGGCAATAGCGCCGACTACCATCTGCAGGTCTACATTGTCTATATTCTTTATCTCACCGAAATCAATAGTCCCGATGGAGAAGGAAAATATGCCGCTGACTAAAAACAGCATAAAAAGAAAACTGACAGCGCAGGAAAACATCACCCTGCCAAGGCAGCTCAGCCTGTCATCATCCATAAGCACGAGGTTGATAAACTCCAGGTTTCTCCTTCTAATCAGAAAAGCTACCCACGTTCCAATCGCCGCTCCGGCAAATGCAAATAAATAGGCGGAGGCGGCATTGCCCTTCAGTGCCTGCCCAAGCCACTCGCCTGCCATGGCGTCTCCAGTCGATAGGTTAGCCATCCATAAAGCAAGAACCGAAAAAACAATAGCCGAAAGCAGCGCCCATATGCCCAGCCTTTTCGTATGCCAGTTTTTTATCTTGCCGCCTTCTTTTATAATGATCTCTTTTCTCATTCTGTTTAATGAATCCGTTGCGATTTTTGGCTGCGGATTATTTCCGTTTAAGCCAACCTGAGAGGTCTCAATCAGCTCTGAAATATAGTTATTTCTGTTTTTCAGCGCATTTTCCATATTACTCTTGTATTTTTCTTTGTTAAAACAGTTTTTCACTCTTTCAGGCGCATAGAGCAGCTTGATAATGGTGTTTGTCTCGTCTGCCAGATTATAATAGTCCAAAAGGTTCTGCGGTATATCATCCACTCTTTCGTTGTTTCCGGACACGCAGCCGAACTCCGCCATATATCCGGTTCCGTCTTGGTTCTTTGCATTTCTGTCATAAACACAGAGATATCCCTCAAATTCCATCTTTTTCTTAGCAGCTGCTTTCTCTCCCTGTTTATCAGCACCTGCTATATTATTAGGCTCAAGCCATGAAATGTTGTATTTGTCCATAAGGTTCGACCTGCCTGCCGTCTCAACAGCCAATACTTTTTCCTTTATCTCAGGCGGTAAATTCAGCTTCATTGTCTCTAATCTTTTGTTTCTTATTGTGTCAAATGCCATTTTCCCATCCTCCTGAACTTATTTATAATGGCATATTAACATATAATGTTATTATCTGCATAATATTATTATATTTTATAGTATTTAGCTTAAATAACCGTTAATTAAAATTACTCATAAAAAAAACGGCCCATCAAGAGCCGTTCCATATTTTTGTCTGTTTAGTTGATTATTCTTCTATAGCGTCCTTATTGATGTCGCCGCGCTCCTCAAGCTCCTTGACTATTTTGTCGAACATCTCCTCGTCAATTTTGAACTTGGCACGGTATACTGCATAGCCTGCGAGTATGAAAATAAGCGGGATAATAAGCATGGCAACCTTCATTATCCACAGCCCCTGCATGGATACGTCTTCCACTGTCTCTGCGCTGTTTATGCCGATAATGATAGCTGTAGCAAGCACTATAAAGTTGGCCAGCGCGCCGCCGATTTTGTTGATGAATGGCTGCAGCGCGAACGTTATGCTCTCGTTTCTTTTGCCCAGTTTCCACTGTCCGTACTCAACGGAGTCCGCTAGGAACATCAGCATCAGCAGCTGTATGAAGGCCTGTCCGAAGAAAAGTATCAGGCCAGCAGCCCCTATGAAGTATAGGTTTGTCATGGGCGATACGAAGAAAATTACATAACCTATTACAACAAGTATTGTGCCGAATTTATAAAGCTGCTTCCTGTTGTACTTTTTGGAAAAAAGCGGGAAGAAAGCAAGCGCTATAATCTGAGTTACAATTACTATGCCTCCGAATATTGGATAAACGTCCACATTGCCGTATGCGTACTTAAAGAAATAAAGCCCGAAGCCAGTGGTGGTTACATACCCTATCATGAAAAGTGACATGGATATAGCCACATATAGCAGCTGGTCGTTTTTGAATATCGCCTTCACCATGCCCTTCAGCGTAGTCGCCTTTTCCTGCTTATATACGTTCTTCGGCTCTTTTACGCCTATTATCGTTACAAACTGCATGATAATCATAAATATTACAATAGCAATAGCTACGATGTTGTATCCTTTAGCAAGGCTGCCTGTTCTCTCGCCTATTGCCTCCGTCACCATTGGTACGCCGACTACAGCAGCCGCAAGGCCGATATTTGCGCAGATACGGGCAAATGCGCCAATCTTTTCCCTGCTTTTCTGGTCGGTTGAGAGCGCCGGCAGCATGGACCAGTATGCTATGTCGTTTGCTGTCCAGCTGATGCCCCACAGCACATAAACAACCGCAAAATAGATAACATATTGTGTGCCGCTTAAGTTAAAGTTAGAAAACATCAATACAGTAAGCACTGCAGATGCCAATACTCCGCCTGTAATCCACGGCTTGAATTTGCCCCATTTTGATTTTGTATTGTCTACTATTACGCCCATTATAGGGTCGTTGACAGCGTCGAATATTCGCGCCGCAAGAATAATCGTGGATATTATCCACGCAATGGAGTCAGATAAGTCAAGTGCTTCTGTAAGATAGAATGCCAAATACATACTTACCAGCGAATAGACCATATCCCTGCCTATTGTACCCAATCCAAAGGTAATATTGTTCCTCTTTTTGTTCATAAACCTTCTCCTAATTAAATTTTATTAACGATATATAAATTCGAGCCGTAATCGGATAACAGCCGAGTATTTTCATTGTAGTTTGTACCCATGAACTGGTTGTTCAGCTTAATGCCCCATTCAAGAGCCTTGCCGCATGCTTCATATTTCTCCACGCAGTTTGTAAGTGCGTAGAATTTATTGGCCGTACGGATAAGAAAGCCCTCCGGATCAATTGAAAACGGCAGAAGAAACTTCACAAGGTCGCCGAACGTCTTAACAAATATGCTCTGCGGAAGGGTCTCAACGGAATATTTGCTGTCCTTTTCAAGCCCCTTTACAGGCAGATAGTCGTATCCTTCAGCTGCATTGCACAGAGTCTGATAGAAGCCTACTGCTGCTTTGCTTTTATCTTTTGAGACGGACTGCCATATTACTTTGTTGTCCTTATTGCTTTCAGTCCTTGTGAAATCTCCGTACTGAAATGTATTCCTGTGCTTTTTATATACGGCAATCTGGTTTTTTATCTCTCTGCGCTCCACGAAATTAAGATGCTTCAGGTCAAATTCATATCCCAGGCAGCCAAAGCTGGCCACGTTGAATCGGGTGGACATGGGCGTATGGCGCAGCGTCTGCTGATGCGGAGCTGAGGATACGTGCGCGCCCATTGATGACTGGGGATATAGATAGGATAGCCCACCCTGGATTTTCAGCCTCTCAATTGGGTCCGTGTCGTCGCTCGTCCATATCTGCGGCGAGTAGCACAGCATGCCAAGGTCAAATCTGTTGCCTCCGCTTGAGCAGCTCTCCAAAAGTATATGCGGGCGCGGAATGAATATCCTTTCGAGTATATCATAAAGCCCCATAATATATCTGTGGAAAAACTCACCCTGCTCATCAATCAGCGCTGAATATGCGTCGCTTACGTGCCTGTTCATGTCCCACTTTACGTAGGATATTTCATTGCTATCTAGTATGCGGCATACATTCTCCACTATGTAGTCGCGCACATCGCTGTTGCACAAATCCAGCACCAATTGGTGCCTTCCAAGGGTTGGCTTCTTTCCGGGAGTTGTGACGGCGTACTCCGGGTGCGCGCGAAACAAATCGCTGTCTGGATTAACCATCTCCGGCTCAAACCAAAGCCCGAACTTAAGCCCCATTTTATTGACTTTCTTTATAAAGGGTGATAATCCTCTGGGAAGATTTTTCTTGTTTATGCTGTAGTCACCAAGGCCTGCAGTGTCGTCATTTCTTTTGCCGAACCAGCCGTCATCCAATACAAACATCTCCACGCCAAGGCGCTTTGCCCTGCGGGCAAGGCCGGATAATTTGCGCTCATTGAACCTGAAAAATGTGGCTTCCCAGTTGTTTATAACGACCGGGCGCTCTTTATTCTTCCAGTCGCCGCGCACTACGTTGTTGTTTACAAAGTCGTGAAAATTCCTGCTGAGTTTATTGTAGCCGTTTTCAGAAAACGTCATGATGACCTCAGGCGTCTCGAAAAACTCATCTTTTTTCAGCACCCATTCAAAGCAGTGGGGATTAATGCCCATCATAACGCGCACTATGTCCTGGCTGCTCAGCTCCACAGCGCCGTAGTGGTTGCCGCTGTATATAATGTTGAAGCCGTATACATTGCCTGCGTCTTCATCTGTCTTTTTCTCCGCAAGCAAAAATCCCGGGTTGTGCTTGTTGCTGCTTGCGCCTGTTGTGGATGAATTGACATAAAGACCGGATTCAATTTTCCTTATGTGCTTGTGGGCTTCCTTTATCCATCCGCCGTCAAAGGTAACCATGTGGAAATCCCTGTTTGGCATATCCAGCATCATGCTCATGATGCGGCGGATAACAAGGGATTTTTCATTATTATTTTTCAATACCGCTCTTCGGGTTATTACGTTGCTTTCCTCGTACACTGTGTAGTACATCAGCATCTCTACGGAGTTGGATTCATCCTCAAGCGTTATCTCCAGAGTCTTGCACTCGGTGTCCTTGCCGTAGGCTGATGGCAGGGTTTTCATCTCCATATGCCCTGTGAATATCCTGTGGCTTTTGTATACGAAGTCAGACACAAATGTAGTGTCGGGCATCTTAATTTCAATAGGCGAATGCCTGTAGTCGCCTGTTCCTATGCCGGAGTATTCCAGGCAAATAGCATCCAAAGAGTATGTCGGGTCGCTTTCATCATAGGCCACCGTTCCGCCGGTTTCGGCGGAGTGCTTCATCCTTATGCTTTCCGGATTCATAATATTCAGCCTTGGCCCGTAGTGGAAGTGCTCCAAGTGCTTAAATTCCGTTATGCCAAACCAGTATGAGGTGTCCTTAGTTGTCAGATAGAAGACATTGTCTTTATATTCTATCATGCTATCCCTCCGTCTGTAATTATAGCCTCGTATGCCCTCAGCTCGCCTTCAGGTGCGTCATCATAATTTGTCATAATTACGTTGCCGGCACACTTTATCTTTATATTGCTATCTGAGAAATTGAGCATAACGGTGAGCTTTTTGTCCATATATTCTCTTTCGTAGACAAACAGATTTTTAGTGATCTTAACTGTCTTAAAACTGCCCTTTTTAAGTATATCATTTTTACTGCGGAAATCTATTAACTTTCTGTAATAATTTAATACGGATTTATCATCCTCTTCCTGCATTTCCGTGTTTATATCCACATAGTTCTGGTTGACTTTCAGCCAAGGGTCGCCGTCTGTGAAACCGCCGTTTTTTTCCTTTCTCCACTGCATAGGCGTCCTTGCATGGTCTCTGCTGGCGCGCATTATCATCTTCCAGCGGTACCAATTAGGGAAGTGCAGCTTCTCTGTTGTCTTCATCACGTTATGTGTTTCCACGTCCTCAATTTCCTCTAAGGTTGTGTAGTCGAAGTTGGTCATGCCTATCTCCTGCCCCTGATAGATAAACGGCGTTCCCTTCAGAGTGAGAACCAGTGTAGAGAGCAGCTTGGCTCCTATGTCGTGGTATTCAGGGTTCTTTATAAACCTGCTGACGCTTCTTGGCTGGTCGTGGTTTTCCAGGTAATTAGCGCACCATTCAAGGGAGTTTTGCCACTTTGTGATTACCTCGAAGAATTTCTTCGGACGGAATTTCCTCGGGAACCACTTTATGAAGAACTGGTCAACCTCCATATGCTCAAAGGAGAAAATCATATCCAGCTCTTTTCTTTCGCTGTCGCACAAGAGCTTGCCCATTTCCGGGGTTACAAATACCGTCTCGCCCACTGTAAAGCAATCATAATCATCCAGCACTTCTTTCCTCAATGTGCGCAGCACCTCATGGTTGCCCTCCTGAGAGTGATAGTGCTCAAGTCCCGTTAAGGCTATTCTCTTCTTGCCGTCATCTAAGGATGTTTTGTATATGATGTTTATGACGTCACAGCGGAATCCGGCGATGCCCTTATCCAGCCAGAAGCGCATCAGATCCTTTACTTCCTCCAGCACCTTTGGATTGTGGAAATTCAAATCCGGCTGTCCCTTGGCAAAAAGGTGCAGGTAGTATTCATCCCTTACCATGTCATATTCCCAGCAGTCGCCTCCGAAAAAGCCAGTCCAGTTGTTGGGCAGCTTTCCGTTTTTGCCTTTGCGCCATATGTAGTAATCATCGTAGGGGGCTTCCTTTTTTCTGGATTTCTGGAACCATTCATGCTCGCTCGATGTATGGTTAATAACTAGATCCATTATAATCTTTATGTCCAGTTTTTTAGCTTCCGCTATAAGCATGTCCATGTCCGCCATGCTGCCGTACTCATTGTTTATCGCCTTGTAGTCGCTTATGTCATAGCCGTTGTCTTCATTGGGTGATGCATAAACCGGGCTTAGCCATATTATGTTTACGCCCAAATCCTTTAGATAGCCAAGCTTTTCAATGATTCCCGGTATGTCGCCCACTCCGTCGCCGTTTGTGTCGTTGAAGCTCCTCGGGTAAATCTGGTATACGACTCCTTCTTTCCACCAATTACTCATTTGTTATCTCCTTGTTGTGTATTTTCTGTTTTGCCTTCTAAGGCGTTGGGTTTTATGAATTAATCGTGCTGTAGCAAGGGAAGCCTTAGCTTTGCGTAATAAATCCCACCGATTTGTGGTTTTCACTTGCTTCGCTTGCCGACCTCTCCGCCAAGCATAGCTTGGCCCTCCTCCCCTTCACAAGGGGAGGCTTATCGGAAAATATATTTATTCAACTACTAGGCTCTCCTTGTAGGAGAGCTGGCAATTTCGAAGAAATTGACTGAGAGATTTTCATCCTCAGGATAATAAGCAGAATAATAATTCTCTTCCTGCAGAAAAGGTTCTGTTCCCAACCCACCCACCACCCATATAATTAAGGGCTTCGCCCTTAACAACCCTGTACGCGAGTCAACTGAAATCTTCTGCTCCAAGAAATTCCCCTACCCCCTACTCAGCCTAAAACAAAACTCATACTTCCTGCCCTTTGGCAAGGTGTATTTTTCCATTAGCTGCGCTATGCCCGGAACGTCGCCGCCCACGCCCATCATATGCGAGCGCAGAGTTAATGTTACGCTGTCCCTCTGGGGAAGCTCGTCTATGTGCTTTGCCTTTTCATAGTCCCCTATGGTGTTTGGCAGCAGGCTGGCCTCAAATGGCCTTTCCGCTTCAATATTGATGCGGTTTACTGCGTCCGTTATTTCAGCGTGGCGTATGCCGTACCTGTTTCCGTTCTCCTGCGGGCGAACATAGTCCGTAGCCATGTCACTTGCCTTCATTGTGTACCTGCCGATTTTTGCACCTGTGTGCCTATCTATGTATGTTTCGTGAGGGCCATTGCCATACCATGAGAATGTATCATAGCTTTTGCTTATTTGCCCGATTATTCCGAAGGCTGCCATGTCACTCTTTGGCAGTATTTCGCCTGATATGCTTATCTCTCCGCTGCCCGCTATATCATAAACTAGCTTAAGGTATTTCGTTTTCCTCGCTCTGTATGCTACGCTTACCTGTATGCTTGTTTCATCCTTTTTAATGGCTACTGACCTAACTTTCCGGCTCTTTTCATACCTCTGCCATTTTGCCCCTGTCTCAAATAGCTTCATAAACTTTACGAAATTGCCAAGGCCTACATCATTGTCCGTCATAGCCCGGCTAAGGCTAAATTCAATGGGTGAAACGAGGATATCTCCATCGCCGAAGTCAAGGCATTTGAGTGCTCCTGTCTTTTTGTCTATTTCCACGCTTATGTATTCATTGGATGCCGCTATTGTGCCTGCGTGCTCCTCAATCGCAAGAGGCTCTGGTGTCATCTGATTTTTTGCTCGCGGGTTATTTTTAATAACGAACTGCTCCCATGCTACAGTGCTGCCCTTACCCGCATACAAAGATTCCGCCTTTGTTTTAGCGTAAACAAACAGAACATATTCGCCCTGCTTGTCGCACATTGGCAAATTCAAAGAATATGTACTCTCTTTGAGCGGCTCAATGTTAACATTTGCTATGCTTCCCTTTTCAACTGTTGAGCCTTCTAACTTTATTTCATAGGAGAAGTCATATTCAGCAGATGAGACAAAGTAATTTTTGTTTTTTATGTTCAGCTCGCTGCCGACAAGTGCAAAGTTGAAATTTTGATAAACCTTAAAAACTTCGTGCATTGCCGGGTGGAGTGTCCTGTCGCCTGCCACGATGCCATTGCAGCAATAGATGGAGTGGTTCCTTTTGTATCCGAAGTCATCGCCGTATAGCCATCTGCCGTTTTCATGTATGCTCTGGTCTACAAAATCCCATATGAAGCCGCCCATGAAGTTATCATACTTTTCAAATACATCCATGTGCTCTTTGAAGTTGCCCAGGCTGTTTTCCATAGCGTGGGCGTACTCGCAGTTCATTATGGGCTTATCCATATACATCTCTTTTGTGAAGCCCTTATTATCGGCCGTAAATTGGTTGCTTAGCTTCTGAAAGAATGAAAGGTTTTTATCCAGCCGCTTGCCGAATACTTCCTCCTCATCAGGCGATGGATACATCAAGCTTAATACATCACTTTTAGTCAGGTCAATATCGCCCTCATAGTGTATCGGCCTTGAGCTGTCTATTTTTAGTATTGCTTCTTTCATATGCGAGAAGTTTTCGCCGTCACCAGCCTCATTGCCCAGCGACCACATAATAATGGACGGATGGTTTTTGTCCCTCTCAACCATTCTCTGCGCCCTGTTTATCATGGCTTCCTTGAAGCGTTTATCGTTGCCGGGGATGCCCGTTTTCCTGATTCCGTGGCTTTCCACATCCGCCTCATCTATTACATATAGTCCGTACTTATTGCAAAGCTCGTATGTATGGCTTGGGTTGGGGTAGTGGCTGCATCGCAGGGCATTGATATTGTTCTGCTTCATTATTTTTATGTCTTTTTCACGAAGCTCTTTGGACACTGCCCATCCGGTCTCTGGGGAATAGTCGTGCCTGTTTACACCCTTTAATTTGACGGGCTGCGAATTTACATAGAATATTCCGTTTTCAATCTTGACTTCAATAAAGCCGAAGTCAATCTCCAGCGCTTGCAATTCTTTTTCTCCGTCACTGAGTCTTAGCTCAATGCTGTATAAATTCGGCTGCTCAGCAGACCACTTCTTTATATTTTTTGCTGAATGCCTTATGCTCAATAAATCGCCGTTTACAACTCCGTCAAACAGCTTTTCTTCACGTCCGTTTCCCTTGAGCAAAGCTTTCAGCGATTTGCCGGCAGCGTTTTTAAGCTCAATATCCAGCAGCACATCCGCATCTTCTCCCTTTATCTCGCTCCTTGCGAAGGCATCGAAAATATGGCTTTCCGGAAGGTTATATATGTATACATCGCGGTATATCCCTGCGAAGAACCACATGTCTTGGTCTTCCAAATATGTGCCGTCGCTGTATTTGTATACTTCAGCAGCGATACTGTTCTCCCCTGCTTTAATATACTGAGTTATATCGAATTCATGGGGCGTCATTGAGCCCTGAGAATAGCCCACGTACTCGCCGTTCACCCACAGGTAGAATGCTGATTTCACAGCGCCGAAGTGCACAATTGTTTTGCCCTGCAAATAGCTTTCATCCACGGTAAATGTTTTTTTGTAGCTCCCCACCGGGTTATCATGCGGGTCGATGCCGGGAATTTGATTTTTCTTCACTTTGATTGCGTCCGGGTATGCATAGGCCAGATACTGGGGCCTGCCATAGCCTGACAGCTCCCAAACAGAGGGTACATTTATTTTGTCCCACTCGCCCGTGTCATAGCCCTGCTTGTAGAATTCCTTCGGGCGCACCGCGGGATATAGTGAATAGCTGAAGTCCCACTCGCCATTTAAGCTGAATTGTTTTTTATTTTCCGATAGATCCTTGTAAGAAAATCTGGGCTTTTCTTTATTTACTTCGAATATCTCAGGATTAAGGTAATTCTCTTTCATATTGCTATCCTTCTTCATTGTCTTTTTTCAGGCTTTCGAGCACCATCCAGGCACTCTGCGTAATCATGGGGAATGTGTGCCCGTGCTCAGCCTTAAGGTGGATTTCGCGGATTACAACACGTTCGCCCATTGCAATCATAAGGTTTGCTACAGTAAAAGCCGTAAGGCTGACATCAATGTCGCTTCTTATGCTGCCGTCTTTTACGCCGTCTTCTATGGCTCTAAGTATTCTGTTTTCGCTCTTTATGATGTGCTCCACAAATTGCTCCGCTTCCCTGATGTGAGGATACTCTCCGCTAAATATATGGTCGAACTCCCCCATAAAGCGCAGTATATTTGTGTTCTGCTCCATGTTGTCTGTATACTTCCTCAGGATATTTTTAAGCCGCTCATATCCTGTGCGCCCATCCTCGCCGTCAGCATACTCCTCAACATAGGTCAGCACTTTCTGCCATATGACAAAGGCCAGAGCCTCCTTGCTATTGAAGTATCTGTAAATGGTGCGCTTATCTATGCCCACTATCTCAGCGATATGGTTCATGTCAGTCTTGTGATATCCATTTAAAAGGAACGCTTCCTGAGCAGCGTCAATTATGGCGCTTCTGGTGCGCGCTTTTTTATCAACTGGTGTATTATTTTCCAAAGTGGTTTCCTTCTTCTGCCGCTTCATGCAATATAATTTATAAAAATGTCACAGCTACGACATTGTATCACTTGGAAGTTTCCGCTGTCAACACATGTCAAGAAAATTTAAGAAGAATGTAATAATATATTCCGATTCTAAATTGGATTAATCATAAAAAAACTGTTGACAATTCTGAGTTTGTAGGTTATTTTATAACAGTGTTATATAATTTATAATATTGTTATATTAAATGAAAGGAGGACATAATGGAATCTATATTAAAAGGAAAGAGAAGATTCTTTGCAATAGGTGCAGCGGCTGCTTTCGGACAGATACTGCTTGTTATGGCGGGAATAGCCGTTATTGGCTTGCTAGGCAAAAGACCGGAGAGCGCACAGGAAGCCATGGATATATTTTCGCGCTCTGCTATAGAGGGGCTTCTGCGGGATGAGATACTTACGGTCTTTATGATATCGCTGTATTTTTTCAGCGCGACGGCTCTGTTTGCAGCTCTATATGAATCGCACCCTGTGCTGTCAGTTTTCTCGCTAATTTTCACCTTCGCGGCAGCGATTATGATCATATCGTCTAACTCAGCCTTCTCCCTGCTTCATCTCAGCCGGGAATATTCCCTTTGCGAGACTGCAGAAAGCCGGCAAAGCATAGTAACGGCGGCGCATTCAGTAATCTCCCGCAATATGTGGAACGGCACTTCAGCGTACTTTTCGGGTATATTTCTGCAGGGCGCCGGGATAATGATATCATTTGCCATGCTAAAGAGCGGAAAATTTGCGCCTTTGGCCGGAATCAGTGGTATAATATGTAACGGGCTTGATTTGCTGCAGCATTTGCTTCACTACTCCGTGCCGGAGGCCGCCTCGATTGTGCTATATCTGGCCGGGCCTTTTTATCTGCTGTGGTATGTGCTTACAGGCACCGGGCTTATTAAACTAGCAAAGCAGGCATGAAATGACATTATCATCGGAAAGCAAAAAGAGCATTAAGGCAGAGCGCACCAAAAAAGCCTTTGCAGAGACCGCCAAATCCATCATTGAGGAGGAAGGAGCGGCAAATGTATCCGTGCGCAAAGTAGCGGATAAATCCGGCTACTCGTTAAGGAGCATATACAACTACTTCACCAATCTCGATGAGCTGCTCTGGATGACCAGAGAGCTGATGACAGATGACCTGGCGGATTACTTCACTGCGATGGATCATGAGCTTAATAGCATAGAAGACTTCAAATCTATGATGCGTGCCTTTATGGATTACTTCATCGACAGGCCGAATGTATTCTTCTTTTTCTATTGCTATCCCCTTGATAAGAGCGTAAAAAAATCGACAAACAGCATATTGAATGAACCCCATGTACGGGAGAAATTCGGAAAGACATACCTTTTCCTTATGTCGCTGGGGCACAGCGCAGAGGACGCCGCGAATATATCCACATCTATAATATTCGCCCTCTACGGCCTGCTCACCCTTTACATGACGGGAAATGACGGAATAAGCAAAGATGGCATCTATGCCCATCTTGACAAAACTATTGAAATAATGATTAAAAAATAAACAGGAGGAATTATATATGCCTGCAGTTGCACATTTAGGTGTAGGCTTCGCCGCCAAAGGCGTGGCAAAAAACGTATCAGTGGGATATCTGCTTCTGGCGGCAGAGGCAGTTGAAATAGTATTTATGGGGCTATGGGCAGCCGGAGTGGAGGTTCCATCCTCGGCAGTGTCTGCTGGGTTTACGGAATATTCGCACACAGTTTTATCGGGAGTTGTGCTATCCTTTCTCGGAGCGCTTGCAGCGTGGCTTTTTTCCAAAAACAAGCGTACTTCCATAATCATCGGACTGCTGATTTTCAGCCATACATTGATGGATCTTATCGCATCGCCAAAGCTGGCATTCTATCCGTATGACACGGGGATGCCGCTGTATCCTTTCAGCGAAATAAAGATTGGCTTTGGTCTATGGAAATATAAAATACTGGCGCAGATATTAGAGTATGGCACTCTGGCAGGAGGCGTGCTGATATATATACTGACGAAGATTAAAATGAAAAAAGAAAAACTTGCAAAAGAATCCGCTGTGTAGCGGGTTCTTTTTTTTATCTTAATTGTATAATTAGTTTTTTATATTCCTTAGATTGAGAAAGTATAGAGTACACTTAAAAGCGTCCCATAAATATTATTACTGAATAAACAAAAGCAAACTCACAGCCATCACAGCCATGCCGGACAAAAGCCCGTACAACGAAAGATGCGGCTCGCCATACTCGCGGGAGGCAGGCAGCAGCTCATCGAGTGCTATAAACACCATTATTCCTGCAACGGAGGCAAAAAGCACACCGAAAATTACATCATTCAATATAGGCATCAGCACAAGGAAGGCAATCAGCGCGCCTATAGGCTCGGCGGCGCCGGAGAGAAATGAATACCAGAAGGCTTTCTTTTTGCTGCCTGTGGCGAAGTATATCGGCACGGACACGGCTATGCCCTCAGGAATATTATGAATAAGTATTGCAGTCGCTATGGCTACGCCCAATGCAGGGCTTTGCAGGGTGGATGTGAAGGTCGCTATGCCCTCCGGGAAGTTATGCACGGCTATTGCTATAGCTGCGTATATGCCGGTATTCATCAGTTTTTTTGTGTCAGCAACCAATTTATCCGGCGGATGGTCAATCTCCTCAATGCACCTTGCTTCGTGCGGGTTTTCAAGGCGCGGCACCAGCTTATCAATAAGCGCAATCAGCAGGATTCCTCCGAAAAAGGCCGCCGCTGTCGCCCATCCGCCCGCCACCGCGCCAAGCGCATGAGTGAGGGATGCCTTCGCTTCGGCGAATATCTCAACAAATGAGACGTATATCATTACCCCGCCTGAAAAGCCAAGGGCTACAGACAGGAATTTTGTATTTGTCCTTTTCGCTAAAAATGCAATCAAGCTGCCGATGCCCGTTGAAAGCCCGGCGAAAATAGTAAGCCCGAAAGCAAGCAGTATATTGCTTTTATCTAACATAAATACCCAACCTTAATTATATCTGCTATGATTATATCACATAATGTTCGTTCAGGCTTACTTTTTTATTATTTTACGGAAATATCCTTATGTTCAGTGAATAAGCATATTCTTTACTCATTATTCTGACTATATACAAAAAAACATTACGTGTTATAATTATCCATATAATTAAATTTATAGTTAGGCTTTATATTATACTTCTAATAATATACTAGAATACATTGAATGAAACTATACTTTTAGTGATGCTAAAATTATTATCGAGAAAGAAAGGTAAGTAATATGAGAATTGATGATATTTTTGAGATTGGTGCAGAGGAACTTTGGGCAAAGAGAGAAAGTGGGAAAAAAATACATGGCAATAATATTAGTGCTGCTGGAAATCAATCACAAATAAGTTTCAATAAATGGCTAGATAGGGTCACACCAAATAATGTAAGAGTTTTATCAGGACATATTGTTGGGAAGAATAAAGAAATAAGTCCTCAGATTGATACAATCATTACAGATAGTCAAAACATATCCTCTTTATTCACAAGTGAAGATGGAACAAATTACGTGCCAATATCGTCAGTTTATGCAGTAGGTGAGATAAAGTCAACATTTACCCATGCAAAACAAGAATCAGGAAAAAGTTATATAGATAAGTTCGTAGAAAATAAGGAAATAATTGATGAAAAACTTGGCCATGTTCTAGAAGTCAATACAATGTTCGATGGTCAAACAAAAAACCCTCTGCTAGAACATATGGTTTTCAACTCCACAAGCCCATGGATGAATAAGATATTTCATTTTCTATTCTGTTTTTCAAAAGGAACGGCTAAACTGGAGAATTTGAAAAAAGAGTTTCAAAAAAATGATAAAAAATACTTACCAAATCTAACTGTTATGATGGACAGTTATTCAATATTTTACTGTAACAAAGAATATAAAGCCGAAAAGTATCCAGAATATATAGGTCAAGCCGGAAGTTGGGTTCTGAATCCATTTGACGAGAATCCCAATTGTTCTCAAATGGCTAATAACTTAGGGTTCTTTTACTATCTTTTAATGCAACACATAAACAACAGCTTGCTTAACGATAGAGATATTTTGCCGTATTTTGAAAGTTTTATTTTATCAAAAAAAAGTACTATAATTTCATTAAGCTAGACAGCTTTTAAATTTTTATTGATAATTCAATTCATAAGATACAGTTTTTGTTTCGACAATTATCACCTGAATTACATATAGGGGATTATTGAAATCATGCATAAATACTATTTCAATATTAGGAAATAAGCTAAGGCCGCATCGAAAGCGGCCTTTAGATTGTTAATGAGTCATATTATGTTAAAATTTAATTCATCCTATCTTCTCAATACCCATCACATTGACCTGTGCAGGGTAGCTCTCCATAACCAGCCCGTCATACTCAATAGTTACTTGGTCACCGACTGCAAAGCTCACTTCACTGCCCGATATATCCACGCTTATTTTGTCCGCCGAACGCAGGATGTCCTCGCCGTCAAACGGCTCAATGATTGCCCTGTCGCCGCTCAATTCAATGATTGTGCCGGAAAATGTTATTTTTTCCTCCTGCTTTTCGCAGGACACTGCAAGCAGCATTATAAGAACCGCCATAAAAATAATAAGTATCTTTTTCATGTATTCACTTCCTTTTTAGTTTTATATCTTTTTTGACGATAACTCCCTGCATTAAGTTCCGCGAATAATTGGTTTATTCTCTGCAAATAAAAAATAATTGCTTATATACTCCCAATCTCCGACAATGTATAATCTCTGTCTCCCTTATCCTCGACTTTTTCCGCTGCGCTCAGCGCAAGCTCACTATTCTTCTGCTTGTTTTCTTCATCTCCGAGCGTCTTGTATGCCCTGGCCACCGCTTCATATCCAAAGGCAAGGTCAAAGCCGCCAATGCCGTTATCAAGGCAAAGATTTAGGCTGGCCTCCCCGTGATAAAGCGCACTCTGCCCCATCCCCAGAATGGAATACACTCTTGATACCTGCCACTCGCCCCTCGCAAATTCCAAAGGCGTGCCTATCTGCATCCAATGATAGAGCGACGCATGTGCTGTATGAATCATTTCCCTGTCCTCTTTATCTGTCCGTTCCTTTTTATCTATTAAATCCCACGTTTTATTGAAGTAGCCTATGGCCAGCTTTTTGTGCATATCCCTTTCGTCCTGTGTCATTTGCAATTCTCCTTTTATTTTTTATATAGCCCGATTTAGCAATAAAAAAACGAAAATCACGCTTATATAGCCAAAACGCAAAAAAACTGTCCGTTTTTTTCAAAATATATGCTATAATTTTTTAAAATAAATTTATCCGGAGGAAAGTTATGAACTTTTTCAGCGCTTCACCCCACGGGCTATTCCTTGAGGAATATGATATCCTTCATCTTTCGGCAATTCTCTTTTTCACAGCAGCTATTATTCTATCTATTGTATTCAGAAAGAAAATAAGAAATGCCAAGCATGAAAATATATTTCGCTATGTCATCACTATTATTGCCATAATATTTGAAGTGGTATTCAAAATCTGGGATGTAAGGGTGCACCACGGCACAATGCTATCTGATTACCTGCCCCTTGATTTATGCGCAATTTCCCTGTACCTATGCTGGTTTTTAAGCTTCACCAAGGCACAGTGGATATTCAAGCTGGTCTATTTCTATTCAATAGGCGCGCTGGTATCCCTTTTTGTGCCGGAGCTAGGAGGCTTCGGGCCGAACCATTTCAGGTACTACCACTATTTCTATGTGCACGGCTACATTGTCTTTACTGCAATTTACTTCGCAGTGGTGCTCGGATACAAAATCACATTCAAAGACTTCCTTCGTGCAACGGGCATACTCATTGTGCTTGCCGGCTTTGTAATGCTGGTTGACTATCTGTGCGACGCCAACTACATGTACCTGATGCATAAGCCGGAGTCGGGCTCTCCGCTTGATTTGTTCGGGCCTTGGCCGGATTACCTCGCCGGGCTCATCGGCATAAGCCTTGGCACTTTTGTGCTTGCCTACCTGCCGTGGTTTTTCATCAACAGGAAAGAGAAAAAACAGCAAATAGAAAATTAACACTTAACCGCCGTATCCGGCGGATTTTTTATTTTTCCAACCTTGTTTTTTCGCTCGATAGCCTTTTTGGCTTTTCTGCAAAAAAAATAAATTTAATAATAAAATAAAATTCAGTTATTACCATATTTATGCTATAATTTACGGATAATACATTTTATCGGACAGTATATGAGAAAAAAAACAGAGAAAATACTAGAGGAAATTGATAACAGCCTTTCCCTTGCCGAGTTTTTGCAAAACAATGAGGGTCAGTTTGAGCTGCTGACTATCGGCGAATATATTGAGCTGGAAATTGCCAAAAGAGGCCTGAAAAAAGAGCAGATCATAAGAGACAGCGGTATTATAAAGAGATATTTCAATCAGATAATATCCGGCGCAAAAAGCCCAACAAGAAGGTATATTATAAGGATACTGCTGAGCATGGAGCTGGATTTGCCTGACATACAATGGTACCTGAAAGCATGCGACTATAATCAATTGTTTGTGAAGAACAAGCGTGACGCCATCATAATATACTGCGTAAATCAAAAATTATCAGTCAAGGAATGCAACGAAATGCTCAATAATGTAGGTCTGGAGAATTTGGGATTTGAAGATATTAGAAGATAAAGGCTACCTTAATAAGAAGCACCTTTGCACAGGCGGCGAGGGCGAAGTGTATTTAGTCAAGCTTGAGGAGAAGGAATATATTGCGAAGATTTTCCCGCTGCTTGCAGACGAATCTATTGATGTGCTCAAAACTATCCAGAGGCTTTCCATAAAGGGCATACCAAAAATCCACGAAATATTCAATTATGAAGACAAAACAATTGTTATCCGCGATTATATAGAGGGCACTACCCTATATGATGAGATAAGGAAAAATGAGTACCTTTCCTTAAAGCGCGCCAAAAACATCATTTTAAATATCTGCGAAACATTAAAGCAGCTGCACAACGCAAAACCAAACCCCATAATCTACCGGGACTTAAAGCCCGAAAACATAATTGTCTCCCCCCTTGGCGATATTCACCTGATTGACTTCGGCATAGCAAGGTACTACAAAAAGGAACAGACCAGAGACACAGTGCTGGCAGGAACAAAGGGCTACACAGCGCCCGAAGTGATGGCTGGCATACAAAGCGACAATAGGAGCGACATATATTCGGCGGGGCTTCTGTTTTATGAAATGATTACCGGCAAAAGCATCCTTTCTCCGCCTTTCCAGATAAGGCCGGTAAAAGAATCCAACGAGTACCTGCCGGAGTGGCTGGACATAGTGATCAAGAAAGCAACAGATATTAACCAGACAAACCGGTATAAACTCATTGACGATTTTATGGATGCCATAGAAAACCCTGTAATTCCGAAAAAAAAGACTGCAAAAAAGGTGTACATAAAAGCTGCGCTAATAGCGCTGGCCGGCCTTGCTGCTATCGGAGCTATATATGCGGCGCTTAAGCTCGGGATATTTGATAATCACTCAGATGCAGCCCCGCCTGCCCTAAACAACATCCCCACCAGCGCAATTGATGAAAAATATACTGTGCTTATCCATCTGGATTTCGACAGCGAAGAGGACAAATCCTGGATAATGGGCTTCGACGAAAATAGCCATGTGGAACTAGCTGACAGCCAGCTGATTGTCCCCTCGAGCTACAACATCGACTATATTATGAAGCCAGGCATGTTTGTTCACTTTAAAGTAATTCAGCCAAAATACGGCTTTGTAAGTGCCGGGGCATACAGAATCAATGCGCCTGTTAATTTCGAGGCTATTTATCATAATGATCATGAAAACCGCGACTACACCTCAAGAACGATTTACTTGGACGGTGCACCATTCAAAAACAATGGCCAGGTAGTAGATGCCATTATCTATATAACGGAGGACTGCAGCGTAGTTTACGCAATAGCAATTGATGATCAAAACAAAAAAATATGCTACCTCTCATACAGAGTGCCCGATAGCCTTAAGGATATTCCTCTGTATATTGAAATAGGCAATTTTACAGGCGGCGCCGAGAACGTTCTGGTTGACTCAATAATAGTTGCAAGCGGGTCGCTGCGCATGTACCTGGATGATAACTTCAAAAGCTATGCAGAATACAAATCGATAGTTGACGCCTTTCTTTCAAAGGATACTGACAGCCTTGAAGAAATCATCATAAAACCAGCTGATGAATGGAACTAGCAATAGGGAGCTCTGGGCTCTCTTTTTTTTGAAAAAAATTATAATATAATTTAATTATTAGATTATAAGGAGAGAAAAATATGCTAAACGATGACAAAAGAAAAAGCAGAACTGAGGCACGCACCGACGGGAAACTGCTGAATATGCTGATGAGCGGGGATCAATCCGCACTGCAGCTGGCCCTAGATACCGGCACACCGGGCGCGCAGGCAGCACTTGAGGAAACCATAGCCAAATATTCGGGCAACGAAAATGTCACTTTCTATAAATTAGGCGGACAGAGGGTATACACAGAAAGCTCAATGCAGGAAGCAAAAGATGAACTTTTCTCCTTAGCAATGGATGATAAGCTGCTGAAAGACCCTGCATACAGCCAGTCGCTGATAGCGGCACTGAGCGCAAACCCGGCACTGAGCAGCCAATTGATGAACGAGCTTTCGGCCTTCGCTCAGAAGCTATACGACTATCAGCTGCTGGGCGTGCACATGCAGGTATGCAAAATAGTGGAAGATAAAGCGGCAACGCAGAAAGTACAAGAGCTGCTGGCGCTTAAGAAAATGCAGTCTGATTTTGAAAACATAATGAATTTCGGGCGCACACCTCAGGAAATAGAAAGGCGCCGTATACAGCAGCAAAGAGAACTGGAAGAAAAAGAAAGAGTAGAAAAAGCAGCCGCACACATTGATGAGATGATCAAACATATGAATAATGAAACGGAATCTGACTCAAAGGCGAATACTGCAATTCCGTTTACTAAATTCAAAAACGCAAAGCAGGCTACTCTTTTTAACAAACTGCTGTCAAACAACTTTACTGAAGTGGACAGTGCTGTCAAATCACTGACAGGCTATGCGATAGAAAAGAAACAATGGGCTTTAGACACCATTAATCAGGCTATTATGATGCTTAAATCCGCAGCAATAAATAGTAATTCTGTGAGCAATAGCTTTTTTGTGCCAAATAGCAAGTATTTGCTGCTTACCACCTCCGGCATAACTCACCCATTGGCGCCGAAGATAGAAAACCCGACATTACTTAAGGAAAAGTGGCTGGTCAACCTGAAAAAAATAGCGAAGTATCCTCTGCTTATGCTCTATGACATTGCTTTTACTCAGGAGGTTATATACGCTGTGCTGGGGGAAGACAAAAGGATCAATGAAATACTCAAAGACAACCGCCTCGCAAAAAGGATAGTCCGGCTGCTGCAAGGGCAGATGGTTATTTATGTGCTGTGCAACGATACTCTGCCCGACAATTTAAAAGGCAGAATACATACATGCAAAAGATGCGGAAGGATAGAATTCGAGCATACAAAAATATCAATTCAATGCAAAAAGTGCGGAAAGCAGATTGCGAATAATCCAGCAGCCCCGATATTCTATGCACTATGCATTATAGCTGCACCATTTGCCCTGTTTTCTGATATTAATTCTGCAATGAAATGGATTATATCCGGCTTGGCATTATTAGGGCTTAAATATATAGTATCTTTCTTGGTTCACCATGTGAAGGGCATGCGAATATATTCTGAATACAAAAAGAACAACGAAAAGTATAACCTTAGCCCAAAGGAGCTATACAAAGCGCAGAGAGATATGATTGCTCAATACAAAAATAAGCAGCAGTAATTTGCGTGCACATAATATGGATGAAATCGAAAACACGGACTAAAAGAAAGGCATTAAAATGTTTATTATAGAAAAAGATTTATCGGAAGATATATTAAAGGACATAAAAAAATATACAAAGAGGAAGAAATTCGTTAAGCTTGCAGAAATGCTAAGCTATAAATACAGCATAGAACGAGCAGCCAAGGAGTATTCATGGGAAAGCTCATGGGGCTACACACACAAAGAAGAGAAGATACGGCTGATTGAAAGCTATTCCGCGAAAATAAGGAAAGAGGCTGCGATAGCCTTAGGCATTGTGGCAAAAGAAGAGGCATATGACCCATTGCTAAATGCCATTGGCGACATAAACGCAGACGTACGAAGGTGCGCCGAAAAATCCCTGGAGCAGATAGGCCACACTGAATGGCAGGACATAGTAAAAGGCGACTCAGATGACTATAAGAGGATGGGCGCATCCCAAGACCAGCTGGCTGTTATCCCATTGAGCTATGCGCTGAAGTGCACCGACGACAGAGAAACAGAAAAAAAGCTTTCCGCTGCATTTAAGCAATTGGCATTGGACATAAAAAGCGAAGCAGCATTCAATGCTATGGCCTTTATAGAGGCCAAATCGCTGCAGCGAAACCTCCGAGACCTTGGCGTTTAAAGCAGCAAATCCATAAGCAGCATTTGGGGAGCTGCGGGCTCACTAGTTTTTTATTTTAAATCTTGCTAAGGTTAATTTATTAAATTAAGGAGAGAGTGAATATGGAAGACAGAAACAATCAAAGGAAGACTATCAGGGATTTCGATGCTGCAGAAAATATCGGCGAGATCATTGAGCAATGGGCAAAGAAAGCATTCTTCTCAAAGGGAAATCCGCTGATGAAAAAAACAATGGACACAGAAAACATCCCTTACTGCTATCATTCTGCCGGGGTATATGCGTGCGCTTATTTAACAATTAATATTACAGACAACAAAGCACACATGGAGGCCTGGATAGAATACGACCTTTTAATTCGACTAGTCTCATTTTTCATTATACCGAAGCAGCAGAAACTCGAAAGCAAATCCCCGGTTCAAGCATTGCAAAGGCTTATGTATAAGCGCAAAATCTCCAAGCTCTTGGTATCGTTAGGGCAGCCCAAAATATAGGCATACAAAACTGAAGCGGAATGCATTTATTGCTTGCATATAATAGCATTTATGGATAAAATGTATTAATATATAAATTTGTGTTTTTAAAATAACAGATAGGAAGGTAAATTAGATGAAAAAATTGATGATTGCCATGCTGATACTTGTAATGATATTTTCAGTTACAGCATGCAGCAAAGAAACGACAGATGTTCCTACAGATGAATCAACACCTGAAGCAGCCCAGACTCAGGCGCCTGAGCAGCAGGCGGACTGGGAATACGACCAGGCAACCAAAACCCTATATGTCAATGCAGATATGGGCGGCTTTGAGCCTGACGCTCCTGACTTCGACGGAACTACAAGCAATGTGCCATGGTCAGAATATTTGCCGGAAATAGAAAACATCGTTGTTGGGGATGACGTATCATACATCGGTGATTACGCTCTTGCATTCTGCACAAACCTGCAAAATGCGGAGATCGGCCCCAATGTAGGATCGCTTGATTTTAGATGCTTTTTCAAGTGCGGAGACTTTGACAATGACTCAAGCATTGATTTCCATTTCAACAGCACCCCTCAATTCGGCGAAGATGTATTCGGCTATACATGGGATAACCCAAACGTAACAATATATGTGCCGGACGATATGAAAGATTACTGGGCAGACTTCATCTCTCAAAAGGGCGAGATGCGCCTTGACGGATATGAATTCAGCACATCGCTTTCAGTTGACGACGTTCTCTATACCAATCTGTGGAATCCGCAGTGGCTTTGGGGCGAAAACGGCGGCGGCTTTGCGGAAAACCAGGGCGGAGAATTCGGAGCAGGAATAGCAGAAAAAAGATACAATGAAGGCGAAAACCGCCTTGAAATCTTCTCAGGTGGTGACGGCGCATGGATGCCCTTCAATACTAGGCTGCGCGACTGCGGCCCGGACAATCAAGCTCAGCAGGCAGTTATGATGCAATTCCAACCGGAGAATATATCCATGCTTTCCTTCAATTTTATTGATTCGGACGAATTCGCTATCAACTTCGAATCCGACGGCGTATACTTTGTTGATGTGTCCAACTTCACGAAAGCTCCATTCAGCGATTGCGTACCCAACAATTTTGAGCTGAAAAGCGACGCATTATTTAATATATTGATCGCTTTTGACGCAGATGCAAATGTTCGCGTATTCGTATGGGAAAATGGCAATGACGCAAATCAGGCATATTACGAAACATCCATTTACCATGGCTCAAATGATATATTTGAAAGAAACTGGGAGATGGTTATCGGATTCGGCCAGAATGAGCAATTGAATATCTACGAATACTGGATATACACATTTGATGAACTGATGCCTATGCCCTACTACATAGCCACCGGCAACGAAGGCGACAACGGCCAGAATAATGACAGTGAATACGGCCCGTCATGGTCTGTGAATATATGCGGCAACTTCGATATAATGAGCGATATGGTATGGCAAAGCGTCCAGGTGGAAGAAGTGGAGTCCGGCGGCGACATTTACGTCGGGTACAATCTGGCTCAGATTATGAACTTCTCCGGCAATCCTTATAACACCGCCAAAGTTATTCTCTCTGACCCCAGCGGAACAGAAGTTGAGGTAGGCATGACCGGCGATGCCTATATAGTATATAAAAAGAATGGTGAGTTCTTGGGCGGCCCGTTCCTGCTTTATAATAATGAGCTTACGGAATATGCAATAATCCAAGTTGAGTCCGACCAGCAATAGAATACTAGTTCACTAGTTGATTTCATAGCAAGAGCTGCCGTTTAATTCCGGCAGCTCTAATTATTATCATTAACGGCCTTAAAAATCTCTGCTTTTATATGTGTTTTATAATATACTATATATTCCATATTCGCAATAATATGCTTATATGAATAATTGACACACTTCAAGCGACATTTTGATTAGTTTATTAATCATCCTCATATTAATGTGCTATGATATATTGGAAGCAGGATATACAGCATCAAGGAGCAAAAAAATGAGCAGGCAAAATCAATTTCTAGCGATACTTTTTTTATTCATTTTCATAATCATTTTACTGATAGCATATTATGCAGGCCGTGGAACAATTCCCAAAAGCAGCCCCGAGCCGATTGATTACCCGCGCAGCGAAACCAGCGTGAGGGCATTCAAGGCCTATTCATTCAGCACAAGAAATGCTGACTATATAATCGAAGTAAGAGGTATTGGCTACGCATCGGCCTTAAAATACGTAATGACATTAGAAAATGATATATTATTAATAAAAAACCTGTGCACCGATATAAATGGCAGGCCCGAAATTATAGTAGTAAACTACAATCTTTTTGACGGCAAGGAGATAATAGAATCATTAGCTTTCGGCTCATCTGTTATGACAGACTCGGACAAGATAGCCTCCGGTGAATACAGATCGGCGCTTTTAGGCATGCTTTGCGGCATCAATGAGCCCTGGCTGCGCTACGGCATATCGGGGATTATCTTTGGCAGTTCATATGATACTGATATGTTGAAAGACTACTACAGCATTGACGAAAACATCGACACGCTGGATTTATTCGGCTGCCGGTTCTTTGAAAATGTCGCAGGCGAGGAGAAACAGTACGCAGCCGCCACGGCATATGCACTGGCTGAATATATATCGGAAAGATACGGCGATAAAGAGCTGATTAAAATGGCTCGCGGCTATCAAAGCCTTGATATGGAGAATGCAAAAAATGAGTGGCTGAAATCCATTGGCGTAGAAAATGAGTATTCATCAATATATGAAGGATTATTCAATGATTACATTTTTGAGCCCACTGTCGGATATGATATCTGTATAACGTCATCATTTGCGGAATATAAAATACAAATTGCAGATGAAGGATACCTTTTAAATACGCCAAGTGGAATAGAGAAATTCCTGTATAAAAACAAAATGGGCGTGCTTGAAATGCTCGGCATACTCAATAATTCATCCCAGTCATCCATTTTAAATCTTGATACCTTTCTAAAATATCAGATGCTAAATAATAGGTACAGAATAGATAACTACACAGACCTTCAAAACCAAATTATTCACATAAACAGCTATTCAGCAGAGGCTGCGCACATCCACGAGGCAGCCTATATTTTCGCTCCATTTAATATACCGGAAGAGGAGTACTATAAGCCCAACAAGCTATACTCCTTTTTTATGGAAGGCTTCGCCTGCTACATGGCGTCTGCCGTAAACCATGAATACTCCCAAGTAGAGAGCCGGATTGGGGAATACACAGATGTGGATACAGAGTTTGTGAGGTTAAGATTAATAATCGACAGCAGCTGTGATGGAAGCTATGTATTGCCCGGCTATGAAAATGCTTCTCTAATTGAGCAGGCATATCTGGACTACTACATAAATAGCGGCGGAAACATAGAAGATAAAAACAAGTTCGACAGGAAATTAAGCATGGACGCCATGAGCTACGCAATTTTGTCCGTTCTTGGCAATGAAGCGGCAATGTATGATGATAACCTATACTGTTTCTATGAATCCTTCGGCGAATACATAGCTGAAACATACGGGCTGGATTCCATGATTAAAGCCATATACAGCATAGAAGATATTGAAGGCATATTCGGCAAAACAGGTGATGAATTAATTGATGAGTGGATTGATTATTTGTCTGCTGATTACATTAACTGATACACTTATTTAATTTTACTAATTGTTTATCCGTCTGCCCTTGCAATTATTGCGCATTACAGCGTATTTTTCATTAATAATTGCAAGCTTTTTATTCATGATAATTAAATATACCCATATTATTTTGCAATTTAAAAAAAATGTGATACCATTGTAATGTTATATTAAAATAGGGAATAATAATCACGTGTATTACGGAGGAAAACATGACTTGGATTTATATCGGAGTGGTCGTTCTCGCCTACTCGCTTACATGGTATTTCATCATCCGCTCCAGAAGCATCGTGGAGAAGATAAGCAAAAGCGAATATAAAAACAGCAGAGATATAGCAAACCACCTGAAGCTATAGCCAACGCTAACCGGAGAGAGAACAGCATGAAAGACAAAAACAAGAATATTAACGAGCCTGAAAAGCAGGAGCTCTCCAGAGAGCTTGGGCTGTTTCAGCTGACAATGATGGGCGCCGGAATGATGATCGGCGCCGGAGTATTCGTAGCGACAGGCATAGCCATAGGCGAAGCGGGCACAGGAGGCATACTCCTTGCCTTCGCACTAAATGGGCTTATCGCCATATTTACAGCAATGAGCTTTGCCGAGCTATGCTCTGCAATCCCCGCGGCAGGCGGCGCCTATTCCTATGTAAAGAAGGCCTTCGGAGGGCTCATCGGATTTATATCTGGATGGATGAACTGGTTTGCGCTGGCAGTTGCAGGCAGCCTTTACGCCATCACATTCTCCGAATACACCCTTCACATGATGGAGGGGTTTGAATTCTTCGAAAAGCTCAACCTGAATATGCATATAGCAGTCAAGTCTCTGGCAGTCCTTGTAGCTCTGGTTTTTATACTCATCAATTACAAGGGCGTAAAAGACACCGGAACATCCTCAACCATTATAGCGCTGGGGCAGACTGTAACCCTGCTGATAATCGGCGCAATGGGCGTATTCGTAGCCGTACGTGAGCCGGAAAGGCTGCTTAATTTCCAGCCGTTTTTATCCAGCGGCAAGGGCGCGGTATTGGTCGCTATGGGCTTCACCTATGTAGGCTTTGAGGGGTTCGAAGTAATAGGCCACGCAGGAGAAGAGGCGATTGACCCTAAAAAGAACATACCTAAGGCGATACTATATGCTGTAATCGTCGTAGTAACTACATACCTCATGGTTGCCTTCGCTGCTGTTATCGGCGTTCATAACCAGGGCGTCACAGTACGCGAATGGTTCGAGATAAACGGCTCTACAGGCTTTGCAGACTCGGTAAAGATGCTCTTCCCTGCAGGAGGCATGCTGCTTGTAACTCTGGCTGCTATATTCTCGTCAACCTCGGCTCTCAACGCGACGCTTTTTTCATCGGCGCGTGTATCCTTCGCCATCAGCCGCGACGGATTCCTTCCGCCGTCATTAACAAAAATATCAAAGACGCAGGTGCCTTCAGTTGCCCTGTTCTTCTCATCAATAATAGTGCTCGTTGTAGCTACGCTATTCCCCGTGGAGGACGTTGCCGCCGCGGCGGACATCATGTTTTTGCTGATCTTTATGCTGATTAATATTTCAGTTATCCGCATAAGGAAGACTATGGGCGACGAGCTGCACTACGGATATTTGATGCCCTTCTTCCCATGGGTTCCTATATTGGCGCTGATCCTGCAGTTGACGCTTGCGATTTTTATATTCCAGATTAGCCCGACCGCGTGGCTTTCCGCCGGAGCATGGATAGTAGCAGGCATTATATTCTATTTTGCATACTCTAAATCTCATGCTAAAAAACGCGCGCAACGGAGCGAGCTGGAATACATACGCGCCGCCGACAAACGCAAGTACAGAGTAATGGTTCCAATAAGGAGCGGCGAGATAAGCCACGCGCTTGTGAAGTTCGCAGAGCGCCTTGCATGGGTATGGCATGGGGAAATGCAGCTGACACGCATTATGTCCATCCCCCACTATGCTACGGATGAAGAGGCCGCAATGCAGTTTGACTTCAACAAGGAATACATTACAGAAGCCAGACAGTCCATAACAATGGATGTGCCTGTAAGCACAATTGTAGCAAGGAGCGACACAGCGGCAAGGGGCATAGTCGACAGCATAAGAGACCACCAGACAAACATGGTTGTGCTGGGATGGAAAGGCTACACCGAAAAGCAAAGCTATGAAATGGGCAACACATTAGACAGAGTCATAGAGACTGCTCCCTGCAACATAATGATAATAAAGCCGGGAGATGAAGGCCTGCACACAGGCAAGCCCATCCGCAGGATACTGATGCCTACTACAGGCTCCCAGCATGCCACGCTGGCAGCCAAAATAGCCATATCGTTGCTTGACGACAGTGATGAATCACTGCTTACCATATTCAACGTAAACAAGCAGCGCGAGCCGGAGCAAAACATCATGCGGCGCCTCCAGCCCATAATAACGGAGATGGGCAATATACCTATGAAGGTGAAGATAGTCGAATCTGACGACATAGTAGGCGAGATACTGAAAGAGAGCGAAAAGAACGATATGCTCATCCTGGGTGCGCCTGATGAAGGAGCGCTGAAAACCATGCTCTTTGGCAGGGTGACTGAGCGCATTGCATCCGAGTGCCCGAAGACTGTTATACTGGCGAAGAAGGACATGGGAGTCAGGTCATGGATCAGGCGTTGGATTGGTTCACGCAAATAGCAGGATTATTTTAAATTAGCTGCAGATAATATATTTTGTTATAAAAACCGGAGAATAAATCTTCGGTTTTTTTGTAAATCCCCTTATTGGGAAAATTACTTTCATAGTTTTTATAAAAGTAAACTAATAGTATTTATATGATACAACTTTCTAATATTATTAAAGCAACTTAACGGCTGTTTGCTAAAAGCGAGACGTTGAAGAAATATTTTATATAAAGTATAATGTAATTCAGTTAATTTTTTAAGACATCATTGTTAACATTCGGCTATAATACTTTCTTTTAAAGAATAAAAATAAGACTGAGGTGTGTTGGATATGGAAAAAAGGACATTAGGTAATACAGGACTTGAAGTTTCTTGCTTAGGCTTTGGAGGATTCCATCTGCTTGAGATCCCTGCTGACTCAGCATGCAAACTGTTAAATGCATATCTTGATAAAGGCGGCAACTATATTGAAACCGCACAAGACTATGGAAACGGCGAAGCCGAAAGAAAAATAGGATTGGTCATGAAAGACAGAAGAGACGAATGCATCTTAGTGACTAAAACAGGCAAGAGAGATGCTAAAAGCTTGTTGGAGAAAATCGAGTCCAGCTTTGCAAACCTTCAAACGGATTATATCGATATATTATTAATGCACGCAGTATCCACAATAGATGAACTGAACAAAATACTTGCACCGGATGGCGCATTTGCTGCTGCGCAAATGCTGAAAGCTCAAAACAGAATAGGACATATTGGAATTAGTATGCACGGGCAGCCCGATGTACTGATAGAGGCGCTGAACAGAGCACCATTTGAGCTAGTAATGACTACTCTTAATTATTATGATGTGAATAATTTCCCTAAACTATTAGGCGAGCTAGTGCCCCTTGCACACAAGAAAAATGCAGGCATTATTCTGATGAAGCCGCTAGGCGATGGATTGCTTCATAAAAATGTAGATACTGCTTTTAGATATGCATTGTCTTTGGATACTTCCGTGGTTGTGACAGGAATGAACACAATGGAAATGCTGGAAAAGGATATCGAGATAGCCAATACATATATCAAGCTCAGTGATGAGGAAATGCGAAACATTGAAAACAACGCCGAAGAACTTGGTGACTATGTCTGCAGGCAATGCGGACAATGCAGTGGTATATGCCCGGAAGGCATAGACTTTGAACACATATACAGGCTTGAAGGAATGTATGACAGGCAATTAAGAACCGGCAAATTAGATGATATTGGCGAGTTTGGGCTAAGAGATAAGTTAAGATTTTGGTTTGGCACAGAAAAAAGGGCTGTTGCTGAATATGCTGATATAAAACCACAAGGCAATGTCTGCACAAACTGCGTTGCATGCAGCGAAATTTGCCCCTATCATATAGATATCGCGTTTAAAACAAAATTGGCTGACTACAAGCTTGGCGAAAGAGACATATATTAGTTCTATATTGCCCTCCCCTTGTTTGCTGCTTTTTAAAAATCCATATTCATTTTTGAATCTATAATTTTAATTGGATAAATCAGTGATACTAGCACAATATGGCTGCTTCCTCAATGCAGGGCATTTGAGGCCTATTTTTAATCTCTGTAAGGCGGATATTTATATAAATTTTGTGCCGGAATATCGCCCTATAAGCCATTTTTAGCTGGATATCCGCAAAAACGCCGCGCCCTTTTGTCTCTAGCAAAATATATAGCATTTTAATTTGAATTTATCATAAATGTATGCTAATATGTTTATTGTAATTCCATTGTAAAAAAAGTAAATATATATATAAATATAACATATATCTTATGTGAGGCGAGTAGTACAGAATTACTTTAAGTAGGGAGAAACTATGTTAAGAAAATTATGTATCGCAACGTTGCTGATTGCAGCAATTGTTGTGCTGGCTTTGCCTGCGCGCGCCTCCGCTGTCACCGGGTCGGCAACTATCACAATCACCCGAACCGAACCTACTACTGTAACTACCACCAATCTGAATGGTTCCTACTTCGTTTTGACTGTCACGGGAGATACCTTTACATCGGCAGCAGATACAACCAATGTCCAGCTAATGGGGGTTACCAATGGGTCATCTATTTTCGTCCAGATAAATAGCCCTACAGAAATCGGCGTGCATATCTTATTCATTGGCGACAAGACAGTAGCATACAACAACGCATATTTTTTAGTCGGCAGCAGCGCACTCACTTCGGGAGTAGCTTCCAGCACTAGCACATTCACAATTCCAACAGGTGATATATATCCTCCTGAAATTACAACATTGTCCCCCGCGCATGAGGCAATAAACGTGGATATCAATGCAACGTTCTCCGCTACCTTCAATGAAGAAATTCAAATAATGAACAATAATGACATAAACCTATATAAAAAGTCCGATGATTCACTTGTAACATCGGTAAGCCTTTCTTCGGCTAGCTTAGACTCTTCTGATACTAAATTGTCATTCACTTTCCCGGATACTTTAGGCTACAGCACTACTTATTATATTGTACTTCCGGATAGCTCAATACGAGACGGCAGCAATAACTATTACGCCGGAGTGACCTCCTGGGAATTTACAACTCTGATCAAATGCACCGTTAAATTTGATGATAATGTCGCAGGCGAAACTATCACTATGCCTTCAGACCAATGGCTCAATACCGGCGATAAAGTCAGCAGGCCATCAGACCCCTCAAGAACGGGTTATTCATTCGGCGGATGGTTTTCAGACGCCGCATGCGATCCGGCGGACGAATGGGATTTTGCAAATACTATTGTGTCTGGCGATCTGACTCTATATGCAAAATGGACCATAGAAAACTTTGATTTGGTATATGACGGCAACGGCGCAACAGGCGGCAGCATGAGCAGCGAGTCTATGACCTTCGGAACAACTAAGAATCTAACCGCAAATGCCTACACCAGTACAGACGGAGTATTCCTCGGCTGGAACACGGCAAGCGACGGATCAGGATTGTCGTATTTAGACGGCGCAAGCTTCACAATGAACACAGAGGGAACTACGCTGTATGCTGAGTGGGAATACGACATATCATACTACCTAGACGGCGGCACAAACAACGCAGGCAACCCTAGCACATACACAGGAGGAGAGCCAACTATTGCGCTGCTCGATCCAACCAAGACAGGATATATTTTCGGCGGCTGGACATCCGATGCCGCGCACACATCATTCGTTACTGAAATTACCCAGGGTGAAAGCGGAGACAAAAGCCTCTATGCATACTGGACTGCCGCGCCGCAAGTAATTACATACACTGTAAATCCCGGCGAAGGCATAGGCTCTGATACGATGAACACCTACACTGACCTTACGGTATATCTATCTTCAGGCAGCGGCTTCACCCGTGCAGGATACGTACTGGACGGCTGGAGCATAGAAGGCAGCAGCTATCTATTAGGCGGGCTTTATGATGTGCCTGCATACGATGTGGATGCTATAGCCCAGTGGGCGCTGGACACAGACAGTGACGGCGTCAGCGACAACGACGAAGTATCGGCGGGAACTGACCCCAATAACAGCAGCGACACTCCGCGAAAGAGAACAATAAACCTAACTGTGCTCAATAATGACGGCACACCGACGTCCGGGATTACCTGCGTGCTCAACTCTTCGCCTGTTATCGCGATAACCGACGCAAACGGCCATGTCATATTTAATGATGTATACCTGGCCTCGCATACTCTATCCCTTCGCAGCGGCACAACACAGATAGGAACATATAGCCTTGATTTCACAAGAGCCGGAGCCAATGCCTCGGTGATTGCAGATGACGCCTCGACAGACAGCGATGGCCTGGTGGAGACGGCAGTTGCCAACGACTTCCGCGCTCTGAATATAACCATTCAGCTCAACGGAGCATCCCAATGGCAGCTGATGTCATCCATATTCTCCATATATGACCCTGCGGCAATAGCGGTGAACCCGCACACAGGGGACAAGGGAATAAATATATATTTGATTATCGGCAGTATGCTTTTGGCATTGTCAACAGTTTTCATATTATTCAGAAAAAAAGTATTTGTGAGATAAGCGGATATATTATAGTAAAATAATTCAAAACCGGAGAGTGATTCTCCGGTTTTTTTGCTTTCTTAGTTGTCCTTTTGCACAATCCAAACTCTAGATTCATCCTCATACATATAAAATACGGCGGTATCCTTCGTAAATTCTTTAAAATATATTATCCCTGAGGTTAAATCATCGGCAGAATCATAAATCTCCAGAAAAGAAAAATCATATTCAAAAATCAGCTCAGAATTATAGAAAAAATACAGTGTGCTAGTTGCGTTACTTGGTGAAAAATAAAGGGACATATCGCCAACTTGATATTTAAGCTCATTATATACTCTGCCTTCTACGTAGTCAGCCAAATCGCTGCTTTTAAACGCGGACGAAACTACATATACTTTATCCCACTCAAATGGTACTGCGTCTCCTAAAATAATTTCTCCGTTTTCTCCTCCGGCTTCTGTAATAGAAGAAGAAATTTCCCTTTTTGTATTGAATATTAAAGTATTTCTATAACCGCCTTCAAAATAATCCTCATTGCTTTGAGAGATGATAGCAATGGGCCCCATAAGCGCAAGAATCAGCCCAAAAGTGACCAGCCCTATCTGAATTTTCTCCTGCGGCAATGGATCAGTTTTTGTTTTTGAGAACTTTACGAATTTCACCAGCCCGTAAATAATAAGCGCCGCCATGCACAAGGCTCTTATTACATCTAGAATACCGACCATATTAAGCATATCTCTATATGCTGAGTAGTCTTCTTGCATTCCGGCAAAAGTCAAGCTTTTAAGAACGACGGATTTGCATATCAACATTACAAAAAATGTAACAACAGCAAACAAACCAAACCAGAATCCCGGTTTTAGCTTTATCTTCTCTTCTTCCTGTTCTTCTACGTTAATGATTTTTTCTTCCATACTTGCCGCCTCTCTATTTTTATGTATGTTGAAATAGTATCAAATTCATACATTCTATCAAGTATTATATTATCCTATTAGCTTACAGAAAAATAATATCACTTTGATTTAACATCAATATACTACCATAAAAAACATATTACATAAATATTATTTTTACTAATATTGTTAAAAATACCATGACAAATCGATACAAATAGTGTATACTCTGTAACTGATTAAAAAATATATAATTATTAATGAGGAGATAAGATGAAGAAATTAATTGTTATTCTGGCCGTTCTTTTCGCATTGTTTGCCTTGGCAGGCTGCGTAGACTACACTGAGGAATTCAACGCCGCTTTGGATACCTTCGATGAAAAAGTGGAAGCCCACGAAGACGCAGTGGACGAATTCGAGTCACAGCTGGATGAAATCGACCCCGAAGCCGAGCTGGAAGCCCTATGCGACGACATGGTAAAAGCCGACGAAGAGATGATAGCGGACTGCGAAAGCCTTCTGGAAGAAATACAGGGCTATGAAAAAGGCATAAAGGACGAGGATGAATTCGCCGACGCAATTGCAGAAATCAATGACCAGATAGCAGAAGTAAAAGAGCATAAGGATGCTGTGCCGGACGTTGTAGACTTCTATAACCTGTCTATGGACTTCATTGACCTAGCAGCTGAATGGGAACAGGTGATAACAACAGAAGCAGAAGCGCTGACAACTGCCCAAGACGTTGACACCCTTAACGACGCAATCTACAACATAATTAACATTGATAATGACTACATGGATCAGATGATTGAGCTAAAAAGCGAACTTGGCGAACTTAGCTATCCTTCAATGCAGGATGACCTAGAGGAGGCGCTGGAAGGCGTTGACATGGCAATTGATGCAATCGTTGAGCTCAACGAGCAGCTGGAGACGTTGATACAATAACCTGACAAAAAATAATGCTTTAAGCCGCCGGAATCCGGCGGCTTTGCTTTGCCTCTGATATGATACAATACATTTACACTTCGTATACACTGCATTCACATTAATGCACTAAAATTATTTATATAAATATATAACCGAATCAGTATGGAGAGATAACACGCACAAAAGAGTCTTTAGCGCTATATTTATCTTGCAGCCAAGCGGCGCATTATACAAGGAGGTTTAAAGATGAAGTGTTTGTTTTGCAAAGTAGTAGCAAAGAAAATCAAGCTGGATGATAAACTGCACTTAGTGAAGATTTCCTGCCCCCATTGCGGCGATTATACTATCACATATGAATGCCTGAATGACCGGCTGGGCTTTTTCTATGAAGGAATTATTCTGAAGAAAAATAATAGCTTTCCCCTGAGCGATGCAAAGCTAGACAATATAATGAAAAAATTTGCGGCTACATTATCCGCGAGAGGCAGCAAGGAAGATATCGCCACGATTGACCATAATAATTTTGACGATTTTATAAAATAAATTCATCTTATCCCACCCACCACGCAGTATCATAAAAAATCGCTATCAACAAACATAATGAAAAGCCGCCCGGATATTCCCGACGGCTTTGTAATGTTTAGTATTCTTTTTTGCCTATTCCAGCGGCTCAAGGTCAGCCTGGCTATAGACTACGCAGGCTCTGCCCGAGAGTGTATTGCCCATAAATAGATATCCGTCGATGCCTTGATATGTGATGTGCAGCCACTTGTCGCAGACCTCCCAAGCCAATGCGTCGGGGTTATTCTGCGCATCCTGCCATCTGCCCGTCAATTCGCCTGTAATTTCCTCACCGTATGGCACAGCCCCAAGCACGCCGGAATACAAATCCGGCTCATCCCTGAGCGCCAGCGTCTCAAGATTAATCCACACTGTTGCAGTGCCTTCAGATGGCTGCGGCTGCTCTGTCGGGCTGTCGGCTACGTCTGTATCGGGCTCCTCGGTAACTGGTTCCGGTGTAACGGGCTCCGGAGTTACTGGCTCCGGTGTAACTGGCGCAGACGTTATATCCGGCTCAGTTGTACCGGGCTCCGCCGTAGCGGGCTCTTCCGTCACCTGAGGCGGCGTGCCGGGGGAATCATCCAGCCACGGGCGGATTTTATCCGGGTCAAACGAAATAAAAAGCAGCGTATACATGACAACCATATACCCAATCATTACATTAATCAGCGCCTGGCCGTGTTTATTGACAAACGCCCCTACTTTGCTCTCTTTATTCTTCTTATTTGTAACAGGTTTTTTATCAGCTTTATTTGCCATCATTATCTCCTCCTCCGTCGAAAGGCACGCGACCTATTCAATCTAGAAATATCTGTATAATGCTATTATATCACATTTTTTCGGTAAATTACCCTGTTTTTTAGGCTGGGCAATTTGTGATATAATAATCGCAATAGCCCCTATGCATAAAACACGCCAATATGGGTCAAGAAAATATTCATGCGGCGTGCTATGCTCTAAAGGCAGGAGGGAAAATGGACAAGACTTCGCAGGTTGATGCCGTTAACAAGGCGCAGAAATACATCAAAGCCAATCTGAAAAAGAAAATGAGCCTCCACGAGATAGCCCTGTATTCGGGATATTCGCCATGGCATATTTCGAAGATATTTAAAGGCTACACGGGCAAAACCATATTCGAGTACATCCGCTCGCTCCGGCTGACGGAAGCGGCAAAAAGCCTTCGGGATGACAGCCCGGCGGTGGTGGACGTGGCTCTGGAGTTTATTTTCGATACTCACGAGGGCTTCACGAGAGCCTTCTCCAAGGAGTTCGGCATTCCGCCGAAAAGATACTCCGTGGAGGCGCCGCTTGTAAAGTACTTCATGCCCTACCCTGCATTCGACAATGAAAAGCTAACGAAAGGGGAAAAGAAAATGAGTGAAAAGTCTACTGTTGTTTTCGCGCAGGTTATCGACCGCCCGGCGCGCAAGGCCATAATAAAGCGAGGTATTGCGGCGGATAATTATTTCGATTACTGCGAGGAAGTGGGCTGCGATATCTGGGGCGAGCTGTGCTCTGTGAAGGGGGCATTATATGAGCCCGTGGGCATGTGGCTGCCGAAGAGGATGAGAGCCAAGGGTACATCGGAGTATGTGCAGGGGGTGGAGGTGCCCGCGGACTACAGCGGCGCTGTGCCGGAGGGCTACGAGCTGATATCTCTTGATGCATGCAAGGTGATGATATTTCAGGGGCCGAAGTATGAGGAGGAGAATTTTCAGGAGGAGATAGGAAAGGTGATGGACGCCATTGATGAATATGACCCTGCGCCCTTTGGGTTCCTTTGGGCAGATGAGGACGCGCCGAGGTTTCAGTATGCGCCGGAGGGCAACCGGGGGTATATAGAGGGGCGGCCGGTTAAATTAATAGTTTGATTTTTTGCGGCGGGGTGACCCGCCGTTTTTGGTTTAGCTTTTTATCTCAAAACTCAATATTGTAAATTCAGCTTAATCACTATTTACATTAGAATTAATAACCAACTCACCAATGGTAGGGGATACCTGATATTTTGATTTGATTTCATATTTAATGTATTTAGGTATTTCTTTAAAATATAATTTAGTTGGGAATAGCATATTCATTCCATGTTTTAAATAATGTATTTTTAGTTTTAGAATGTCATCATGCTCATCTTTATACCATTTATAAAAACTAAATAACTTTTGAATATCTTTTTGTATGTACTTCTTATAATCATTGTAAAAAACCCGACGAACCGATTCAAGAACGTCTTCAGCTAAATCGTTGTCCTGTTGATTTTCTTTACTGCTATCATAGTTTTCTGCGAATATTTTATCTGCTAACTTCAAGAATCCCAAAGAAAAATGATATCTGTTATTTTCATCTACTATGGTTTGATCTGGTACAGGTACTTCTGTAGCATTACATATGGATCCTCTGTTAATTCTTATCACTATATCAATATCTTCATCATATCTCTCTCCCAAATTACATAACATTAATTCTATATAAAATAGTCTATCTAAAGATATGAAATATTTTTCATAAGCCAAAAACTCTCTTATTTTTTTTGATAATTCTACAATAAGATTGTATTTTTTCTTTTCTTCTTCATTTCCATAAACAGTAATCGAGTTTACTTTTTCTAAATAAAATTTCCCATCAAAATTTGAAGACTTTCGTCTTTCAAGGCAGCCCAAATAGAAAAAACTTTCGTCTATTTCTATATCTTGATGATAAGCATATCGTTCTATAGTTTCTTTTGTCATAATATCCAAAGTTTCTACTTTTTCACCCATTAAAGCAGTTGCTAAGCTTGAAGCAGCTACAGTAAAATTACTAACTGCCTTATATATTCCACTGTTTTTATTATCAGAAGAAACGTCTGTATTTACCTTATTACCTTCACTTATTTTTTTTGGCAAATCAATATTAGTGATTTGTGCAAACAAGTCTTTGATTCCATCTAATTTGTCATTTATAAATTTACTTTCCATAATTTTATTTCGTAAAATAGTAACATTATCATTATGATTTTCCTTAGCTTCCTTTATTACTAATTTTGGTTCAACATTTTTTGTTACTTTGTTAGCATTAATATCAGATGTAATTTTTTGATAACAGTACATAGTAAGATGATTAAAAAACTTATCCCCAAAATTTTCTATATCCGTGTATTCATGTGCAATACCTTTACGTGAACTTTCATACTCTTTGCGGTACTCAATAACTTTGTTATATTGCTCACCTTTAATAGACTCTATATCATTAATTGGTTTGTAGAAATACAAAAAAACTTGCTTTCCGTCATTTAATAATAATTCAATTTCCTCTTCTGTGCCTGAATCATAATCATCTGTAGGTGTCCCAAATCGGTTTCGGAAAATTGCAACTGCAAAATCACAATTGGCTACTAATTGCTTATTGAGCAAATCTTGAGGGCTTCCCCCTGATTGCGGATAACTATCCCTCTTCCAATGTTTACTATCAATTCTTATATTTAAATTATTCCCTATTGTCCTATTAAAAACATCAACTTTTTCATAAACTTTTTTTACTTCTTCTTGCACATCATTAGGACATGATATTAGTAAATTATATGTAGTCGTTTCTTTAGACATTCTAAGCTCCTCTTTATACTTTTATATTTATAAATTAATTACTTATTC
>JAFGUF010000002.1 GCA_016938675.1 Clostridia bacterium
CCAGCCGAACCAAAGAAATAGGCATTCGAAAAGTAAACGGAGCAACAATTTCCGAGATTATGCTAATGCTGAATATAAGCTTTGTGAGATGGATGATTATAGCCTTTATAATAGCAACCCCAATAGCATATTATGGTATGAACAAATGGCTCGAAAGCTTTGCCTATAAAACGGCACTCAGTTGGTGGATCTTTGCTTTCGCAGGATTTATTTCCCTGGTCATCGTATTGCTCACAGTATCTGGCCTGAGCTATAACACCGCACGAAGGAATCCGGTTGAGGCATTGAGATATGAGTAAGGCAATAGCAGTGATTTAAGAAATAAATGTATAATTCTAAATAATCTATTATGAAAAGGTATTTGAAAATTCAAACAGCAAAATTCGTGTTATTGTTTGCGGCAATTGGTTTTATTACTCTGAACTGTGCCGCCGAAAAAGAACGCACAAGCTATTCCGTAGGTTTTAGTTGCTTTAAAGTACAGGATAGCAGTCGGCTTTATATCTGCAATCAGGATACTGTTTTGCGCCCGATGCTGATTTATTTCTGGTATCCGTCAGAAGATATTTCGGATGGGAATAAAATGAGTTTCAAGCAATATGTCGATTTGATTTCCACCCGGGAAGATTTCTCCAAATCGAAAGAGGATATCGATAACGAGAGCTTTTATTTTATCGATGCCTATGCCGGTTTTGCCAAAGGGAGCTACAAAATAGGATTAAACACCAGTACGGAAGAAATCCTCGATTCACCAGTGGAAGCTTCCCTCAATATTCCGCAGGCAAAGGGTGAATTTCCTTTGATTATCTACGCTCCCTCAAACAGCAAAACGCCAGTACAAAATCATCGTCTCTGCGAACAACTCGCAAAAAATGGCTTCTATGTAATTTCGGTTGCTTCCGCCGGAGAAAATTCGATAGAAAGGAGAGATCCGGGAAAAAGCATATTAGCACAGGTGGAGGATATGGAATTCATTCTCGATTATATAGAAAATACCGTCCCCGTTAATTATTCATCAATAGGCCTGTTCGGATATAGTACGGGAGGCCTGGCAGCAGCCCTGTTTCAAATGAAACATCCAGATGTTAAAGCCGTTTGCTCCCTGGATGGCAGTCAGGAATATTCC
>JAFGUF010000044.1 GCA_016938675.1 Clostridia bacterium
ATAGCAGCACTGGGCAGCTTCGTGCATCCGATGAGGCTTACTTTTGTGGAGTTTTATAAGAATGCCGGATTTACCGGAGGAGGGATCGAATATAAACCATTTAAAATAAGAAAATAAGAAACAATTTAATCGTTAGATAATTATGGAAACAACTAGTTTAATCACAAGTTCTGCACCTCTGATCTTTGCATATCTGGGCCTGTCAATCATGCTGTTATTAAGTGGCATAGGAAGTGCAATTGGTGTTGCAATGGGGGGTAACGCTTCTCTCGGTGCCCTAAAGAAGAACCCTGATGCTTTTGGCAACTACATGCTTCTGAGTGCTCTGCCGGGAACTCAGGGTCTCTATGGTTTCGGAGGTTTCTTTGTAATTAACAGCAGCGGCGTTATAAACGAGCAGATGACCATGTTGCAGGGAATAGCAATACTTGCAGCAGGACTGGCTCTTGGTATTGTTGCACTTTTTTCAGCTTTGCAGCAGGGCCGGGTGTGTGCTAACGGGATTGCGTCAATAGGTGCCGGTCATAACGTTTTTACAAATACAATGATTCTTGCTGTTTTCCCGGAGTTATACGCGATAATAGCTTTTGCCGCCACTTTTATAATCAATAGTACTATTTAAGAGGGCTGCCACAAAACTCTTCCTCAATAATTAATTTTATCCAACAATTATTTAATTGGTTTGTTAATAAAGGTGGAATACAGGATCGATTGTAAAAGATCAAATGGAAAAAGACAAGGATAAAATAATCAGTGATGTCACTTCAGGGGAATATAAATATGGTTTCTATTCTGATATCGAGATGGAAAGCATACCCAAGGGACTCAATGAAGATATTATCCGGATGATATCGGGGAAAAAGAATGAACCTGAATGGCTGCTTGAATTCCGCCTTAAAGCCTTCCGTCACTGGCAGACGATGAAAATGCCGGGATGGGCAAATCTGAAGATCCCGCCAATAAATTATCAGGATATCATATATTATACTGCACCGAAAAATATTTCGGCAGGCGATTCCGGCGATATAGATCCTGAACTTAAGAAGACATTCGATAAGCTGGGCATACC
>JAFGUF010000045.1 GCA_016938675.1 Clostridia bacterium
ATTTATATTTTTATTGACATATAAATAAATTTTATTTATAATTACTTTGTAAAGGAGTAACTAATATGGCATTTGAAAATACATGGATTGCTGAGCTAGACTCAGAGGATATCAACTTCATAAAACGGTTTATTCTAGCCTCCGGCTCGCTGAAAGAAGTCGCAGCTATCTATGATGTATCATACCCTACAGTAAGGCTGAGGCTTGACCGATTGATACAGAAAATTGAAATAAACGACAAATCCAATGACGATCAGTTTATAAATATGATTAAGCGGCTGACTATTGACGAGAAGCTGGAGCTTGAAACAGCAAAGGCAATAATAAACACCTACAAAAAAACCAGGGAGGACAAAAATGATTAGGTTGACTATACTAATTGGAATAATAATAATCCTTATATTGGCGGAAGTGCTTCTTTCCACAAGAAAAAATAAATGGCTTGGGCTTATTATCCCAGCTGTGATGTTCATACTATTAAGTGTATTTTTGATTTTCAATCTGCTTGAAGCTTTCCTGAAAATCGAAGACCTTGGGCGCTTTCTTCTGCTCTACGGTCGAAAAGGCGTATTCGCATTAATACTAAAAATGGGATTTGTTTATTCCCCTGTAATACTGAACCTGATAATATACTTTGTAATTCGCAAAATAAAGTATCCAAAAGACAGCAAGAAGGAAATCAATAAAATGTTGGCCGATGATCTATAATTCAATATAAAAATAAAATTTTTATGCGGTAGTGATAATCACTGCCGCTTTTTGCATACAAATTGACAGCGAAAATTATAAGATGTATGATTCTCATAAAGGTATCTTTGCATATGTGTTTGTTAACTGCACTAAAACTAATATAATATAAAAATTCAATTTATCGGAGGTAATTCATTATGACAGAATCACAAAATGATTCTATGCTAGCTTTAAGCGATAAGCTATATAATAATCTAGGGATAAAAAAGAATAATGTCGAAACTTGGGAAGATGGTATAAGAACCACCGGAAAAAAAGGAACATATGAATGGTGGTATACGGATACAGAATTTGAAGATGGAACTACAATAGTTGTGGTCTTTTACACCAAATTTGGGTTTGACATTCAGGGCCCATCGCGACCTACTGTCTCCATAGACATAACTTACCCGAATGGAACAAAGCTAAGCAAAACAGCCAGCGAGGAAAAAAACAAGCTCATTGACGCGTCAAAGGAAAAGTGCGATGTCAAGGTAAAGCATTCGTATTTAAAATATATCAATGGAGATTATGAGCTTCTATACAATGAAGATGGCATCGAGTTTAAGGCGAAAATGACTTCCCGTCTTCCAATGTGGAGACCAGAGACAGGACACATGTATTTTGGCAAGAAAAATAAAGACTACTTTGCATGGCTGCCTGCCCAGCCCTCCTGCACTATAAAAGGCGAACTTAAAATTGACGGACAAGTAAAAAATCTTTCAGGCATCGGTTACCACGACCACAACTGGGGCAATATCCCCATGAACAAGGTTATGAACCACTGGTATTGGTGCCGTGCTAACATAGGCGGCTATACAATAATTGCAAGCGACATTATATCCGAAAAAAAGTATGGGTATAAAAGGACACCTATTTTCATGCTTGGTAAGGATGGGAGAATATTCGATCTCGACCTTACAAAGACTGTTATTATGCGTGATGATACTAAGGAACATGAAGTAACAGGCAAATTCATTGACAATCATCTTACATTTGTTCAGCACTATGAAGGCGTGGAATACAAAATAGAATTCATTCGCGAAAAGGATATAGTCGCAGTACACATGCTGGATATGCTGCCTAAATTCAAAAAGGCTATCGCTAAACTTTTGGGGCTCAATCCGACATACTTAAGAATACTAGGCACGGTGCGCCTGACCATAACAAAAAACGGAAAAGAAGAAATATTGGAGCATGAAGGCCTCTGGGAGCAGATGTTCTTTGGCAATAACAAGCATGCCATTATAAACTGAACTTGATAATATACTTTGTGGGAATCACAAAGGCATCTTTGCGGAGGTATTTATGAAAATTGACAAGATTTCAGAAAGGCACAAGCAGATTCAGCGTGATATAACGGTGGAAAGATACAGGCAGCTAAACAAGATTGGGCTAAAAAACCAAATAGTATTCGCAGGGTCATCATTGGCGGAGCAATTCCCAATAAATGAAATGCTGCAGAGCCTGAACTCTGAACATATAATATATAACCGTGGTGTCAGCGGAGATAAAATTGATGACTTAACGGGTGATATTGAAACGCTTATTTTCGATCTTGCACCCTCTAAGCTATTTATTAACATTGGCTCAAATGACATTGGAAGCGAAGACTACAACGAAGATATTCTCATTGAAAAATATCACATGCTGCTTCAGTGTATTAAGGAAAGACTACCCGATACAATTATGTATGTGCTTGCATATTACCCTGTCAATCCGAACAAGAATGCCTTCCTTTCAAAAGTTGAAAAGAAATTTATGTTTGCAAACCGGACTAATCAAAATATACAAAGTATCAATGCAAGGCTTGAAAAACTATGCGAGCAAATGAATTTAGCTTTTATAAATGTATATGATGTGCTGCTTGGTGAAGACGGAAACCTAGAAAACAATTTGACGGTTGAGGGTATACACCTGTGGCCGGACGCATACATTAGAATTTATGAAGTGCTAAAAGAATACTTCTAGGCGGTTAAGTATTATAGTAAAAGCCGCCCAAAAGGCGGCTTCTTAATTCTGCTGGTTAGCTACTTCATTTTTAGTTATAGAAGTCTATTACGCTGCCATCTATCGCACTGACAAGCATAAAGCTGGCATGGGCAGAAGCCGGATACTTAATACTTGATGAGCCATCGGTAGTAATAACACTTTGAGTTCCCTCGAAGGCATACACCGGTATCAGTTTATATGTGCCATCATCCTGCTCGATGTTTACCAAGCCGTATCTTACAGCAATTATAGTTATCTCTGTGCTTACCGACCCTCTTTGTTCCCATGATGTCACATCGAATATATTTTCCTTAAATATATCTATTGCTTGCTCAAGCGTAATCGGAACATGGCTGTTTGATTCCTTTTCAATAATTTCTTCCTTATTAATCCAGAATAAATCTCTTATACCGTTTTTATCAACAATAACCTTGACATATTCATTGTATAATTTATGGTCAAAATCCGGTACCATGTTTCTTGCGTCGCTGTCGCCTATAGCATGCATTCCATATATAACAGAAGCTCCGTCAATCTTAGGGAAGAAGTAAAATACATAGCATTCTTCGCCATCTTCCAAAGCTAAACTATCATCTTCTGTCACCCAATCGGGGAATATGGCTCCGTATGTGATGTATCCTCTCATTATGCCACCGCTTAGTTCATTTACCAGTTCCTGTGCCTGCTGATAATACTCATTCATTGTATATGTATCTTCCGGGCCTATATATTCAGGAAAATCAAATTCTACGAATTTCTTATCAACCATATCCCGTGCAAAATGGAGAATTGGGCCGTAAGATAAATCATTTACTATATGGATAGTTTTTTTGTCACCGTTCTCATCATAAGACTTCAGGGATAATTGCTGTACTTCCCCGTCTCTTTCAAAAATCACTTCACCGTCAGCGTTGTTTTCAGGCGCATCACCGATTTGATATTCCAATTTGAATAATTTGTCTTCTACTTTAAGCCTTTCCAAAGGGCTCAGTTCTCTATTATCAGCATAGCTTCCTATTGTCTCAATTCTCTTGTTTGCGTCTGAAATTGTCTGAATATTTGCAAAAATAGCTTCATCCATTAATATATTTACTACCTTTTGAGCAAAATCAATATCAAAGATATCAGGAACAGATATTACTGTAGCTACATTTGAATCACGCGGAGTTTCATAATGTAATAAATCCAGACTTACGGTTACTTCACAGTTGCCAATTTCTCTTGTTTGTGTCCAAGGAGCAATATCTTCTTCCAATTTAGGTTGAGCAGGTGAAGGTATCGCTGTGTATTCAGCCGCTTCATTCTCACTACTATTTTCATCTATTGGTGCTGTAGCTGGTGCAGCCGTAGTCATCATTGCGTCATCCACTGCTTTCGAATCGTCAGCAGCCTGGCACGCCGTCGTAAAGCAACCTGCCACTAATATTATTATCAATAAGCCTAACGCAAATATTTGCTTTCTGCTTTGTTTTACTGGATGTAAAATGTTCATAATGCGTCTCCTTAGTTTGCTTCTGTCTTCACTGAATGAAAGCATCGCAGGTGACATAGGCCTATCAGCCCGCTTCATAAACCTTGCGGATTCCAAAAGGCTCTGGCTGTATTCGACTCGTTCGTCCGCAGCTGTATTTTTAATTACCATTTTATCGCAAACTATTTCCATGTCTCTTAAGTACATTTTGTACGCTATCCATACCAGTGGATTGAACCAATGTACTGCCTTAGCAAGGAGCCATAGATAGTTTTTAAAAATATCGCCGCGCCTTATATGCATAAGTTCATGCATGATAATAAGTGTAAGCTTCCTATCACTGATAGTTGCTACCAAAGCTTCAGGAATTACTATTACAGGCTTTAAAAGGCCATATGTTATTGGCATGTCCGCCTCTTTGCTTTCAGCTATTTTCACATTTTCTCCGAAAGCAAGGATTTTCTTCGCCCTGCTGAATGTTTCAAAGAGCTTTTTACTAACAATAACAGAGCTCGTAAGCTTGAAATTAAAGCGTACAATATTATAAATGCATGCAGCTATAAATACCGCGCCTATAGTCAGCCATATTGTTACCAATGCTATTTTTATATCCAACGCATTGTATAGCGTTTTCATTCTTTGTGAAAAACTGGCTGTTTCGCCGAAATCAATCTCCGGCATATTGTTATTTTCCATATCAGCAGCCGGACTCTGTGCTGTGCGTTCCTCCAAATTGTCCTCTGCAAAAATATCAAAATTGTCTTCGTTTATGTTGCCTTCAAGAAAATTATCATGTGCATTTTGTGTTTGTGGCTCCTCTATAACCGGTGCACTCGCCGGAATTAATTGATTCAGTTTAATTGGTGATTCAATTGATACAGGCAGCAGCATCCTTAAAAGTACCAGCGCCCAAAGAATGGATATTGCCTTTGCACCGATGTTGTTTTTGAATAATGCTTTAATCACTATAACTGCCAGAATAGCGGCAGAAGAAAGCAGCGTTACATTTAGCAATGTATATAAAATATTTTCCATACTATTTACCTTTTGATTTGTGCTCTTCTATCAGCTGCTGCAAGTTATCAAGCTCCTCATCGGAGATTTTCTCTCTTTCAAGCAGCCCTGCTACCATATGTGTCAGTGACTTAAAGTGGTCTTTTAGATAGACACTTGTTTCGTCCACCATATAGTCCTTTTTGCTGATAATCGGATAATAAACATTTTTTCTGGCGTTTATCTGACGAATACCAACAAGCCCTTTTTCATTGAGCCTGCGAAGGTAAGTCTTTACAGTATGCCTAGACCAGTCGCGAAATCCGTCGAGGGCGGTCATGATATCGGAATTGTCCACCTCGCCCATTTCCCAGATGATATCCATTATCTTTTTATCTGCTTCTGATAAATTCGTGTAATTATCCATAATTATCTCCTTTGGAGTTTCGGGATTTCTGCAGAAAATCCCATGTGCACATGTGGGTAAAGCTTTACCTCACATTATGAGGGTAACACTTTACCTCTTATTTGTCAATAGTTTTTTAGTAAATAATGTATTTATTGTAATTTGTAAAGAAAAAGCTCCCTATACGGAGCGGTGCAACCATTTGGGAGCTTTTGTTAATGTGTATCTAAATATATATAACTATTTTTTCCCATGGCAAAAGCAGCTGACTATATGGTCATCCACTACACCCACTGCCTGCATATAAGAATAAACTATAGTCGTCCCCACAAACCTAAATCCGCGCTTTTTCAAATCCTTTGATATTTTATCAGAAAGTGGTGTACTGGCTGGAACTTCATTTTGCTTTTCCCAATGATTTACTATCTGCTTACCGTCTACAAAACTCCACAGGTAATTATAAAACGACCCGAATTCCTTCTGCACCTCCAAAAATCTCTGCGCATTATTAACGGAGCTTTCTATCTTCAAGTGGTTGCGGATAATTTCAGGATTGTTTTTCAATTCTTCTTTCTTTTTTTCGTCATACTCCGCGACCTTTTTGTAATCAAAATTATCATATGCTTTTCTGTATCCTTCCCGCTTTTTCAGCACTGTAAGCCAGTTCAGGCCAGCCTGTGCGCTCTCCAGAATCAGGAATTCAAAGAGAACAGTGTCATCCTTTGTTATCTTTCCCCACTCAGTATCGTGGTATTTTATCATTAGTCCGTGTTCGCCCCAGTTGCATCTTTGCATTGCTTATTCCTCCATAGTCATTTCTAAATTCTGAATACTATTGCATATATATTGTACAAATTTTCTGTCTGCCAAATGGTGTATATTAATCTCTTCTAAAAATAATAATTTAGTATTTTTCCAAACAGAACAATATCCTTTTATTCCAAATGGAAAATATACTTCTTTTGCTTTTTGACGAAATATAATTTTACATTCAACATCGTATGTAATTTCATGATAATCAGTTGCATTCATACTATCAATTTCTAAAGTCCTAAAATCAAGTTTATAATCTGCCCCACCACAATAGAAGCAATATTGAATATCATTGAAAAGAAAACAGCTCTTTTAAATTTCGGTATGCACTTTGATATATAATATAATACTGCTTCAATGAATGTTACCATCGCCTCGCCAAAGATGTACACATATATATTATAGCCTATTTGAGATAATAGCATATAAGAAAAAAATATATTCAGCGAAATATGAGTAAACACATTGAATGTTGCTGCAGATATTACATTGATCGGCTTTTTAGAAACCAACATGTAGAACAGCCCTACTTCGACTATCAGCGTTGTGAAAAGCTGCTTCAGATAGAACCATAATGGCGTGAAGAACATAGATACTCCTTAGTGTTGAAATAATAGGTTATTGCTGTTTTATCGGATGTTCTTCCCCCAAAACCCCTCAACAGTCTGGAAAAACTCCATTTCGCATACAATAAAAAATCCTCCATCCAGTTCCTCATCCTTTTGATGATAGCTAGGCTTCTTCTCTCGCTTCTTTAGCGCAGTATGGAATTTATCCGAATCTATTACAAACAGCAATCCGTATAAATAGCCGCCGTATATCGGTTGCTTGGTATAGCACTGCATATGTACATATTTTACATTATTCCACAAAAACGATTTCTCTATTATGCGGCCTTCTACAGTGTCTTGCAGCAATATACCCTTGTCATCAATCTGCCAGCAAAGATTTTTCCCTGCAAGATTAGTTATCTTTTGAAGGTGCTCCTTCTGCTTTATTATAAAAATCAAGGCAATAAAAAATATCTCAAATAATGCCACAGTAAATACGGCCGCGAACTGTATTTTCATATTGTCTCCTGAGTAAATGATCAGCAATGTTGCAGCCGCTGCAAGGATAGCTATCAAAACCGCACATATCACCGCTTTAGCCTTAGTCTTCTTTTTATACTTTATAAATTTTTCACTGAACACGCTTTGCATCATAGGCTGTTCCTCTTCAGGTACAATATATACTCATTAACTACTTCTTTTCTGGAATATTTTTTTACTTCGGCCAGCGCTTCCGCACTGTATGGTATGTATATATAGTCGTCCGTTACATTAGCGACATCTACGCGCGGATACTCAGTATAAGGCATTTTGCTTGCTTTGTTGTAATATTCAGAAGTGAAAAGCCTAATATGAAATCCCTTGGTGATAACAACATACTCTATATCATCCCAGCTCAAAAATACATGCTTTCTGTTAGTCTCGAAATCCACTCCGTTGGCATCTATCTTAATCTTTCCACTGTAGCCGTTCAAAAAATAATTTTTAATTAAACTTGTAATCAATAGGGGAATACTTATCATTATCAAGACAATCAGTTTAATTTGGTCTCTCTGCAACTCGACATTTTCCTGCCCATTAAATACTATAAAAATTATGACTGCAACAAATAAAAAAGTAAAGGTCCAACCACCTATATCTAGTATTCTTTGCTTTTTAGTCTTTATTGGTATCTCCACCTCGTACACTCCTTTAAGCAAGTTAATCGCTTCCATTTTTTACATATTATCATTTAACAACTATAATGTAAAGCACTATAAGAACAAGATTTATTTTCATTAAATATTTGCAATAAAAAACTACACATTTATTTCACAATTTATATGTTTCCTTATATATTTACTATATGTTATAATATTAAGTAATTATTATGAAAATATTAAGAAAATATTTAGCAGCAAAAAGTAATCCATCAAAAAGAGCCATTGCATTTTTGGCGCTCTTTTTGTCGTTTTTAGTATATAGCTTCTCAGCAAGCATCTCCTATGCTGAAGATATCCCTGTAACGGGAATAACATTGAATACGAGTACTCTTACAATGCAGGCATCGGATACAAATCAATTGACTGCAGCAATTGTGCCCGCGGACGCAGCAAATCAAAACATAATATGGGCTTCAAGCGACAATAGCGTTGCAGTTGTCGATGAGGGCCTTGTTACGGCATTTTCGCAAGGAAGTGCGATAATAACGGCATCAACGGAAGATGGCAATTATACGGCATCCTGCGAAGTCACTGTTACTCCCCTAGCAGCGGTATCTGCAAATAGTGTCATTCGCGTTAAATTATCCATGAACAATCCATCATCAGTCCCCTTCTATCTTGACGGCAGCTACAGCATAGCAGAATCTCCATCCGTTTCCCTGCCAAGGCAATACTATGAAGTAAAGCTAGAAGATGGGCAGCTAAATTTATACTACGGCACTAAAGTGCTAGCAAGCGGAAACACCATCACATTAAATCAGCACTCCGCTGGAGTCGGGCAGAATAATTTCCTTTGGATTAATAATTATCTGTACGGTACACGCAGATACCTAGGCGACATGAAATTTATTATCAACGGCACATCCGTTGAGTTGATTAACTATATATACCTAGAAGAATATTTATGGGGCGTTGTTCCCCACGAGATGAGCAACTCATTCCCTTCAGATGCTCTTAAGGCGCAGGCAGTGGCTGCCCGTACATATGCAGTCAGAAGCATGGGAGGCTCAAATTATGACGTACTGGACACTACGGCAAGTCAGGTCTATAAAGGTTACCATCCCGATAATATCGAATCAATTGCAGCAGTTAACGCAACTGAAAGGATTATACTTCAGTATGATTCAAATACGGTTACGCCCACATATTATTCCGCTTCAAACGGAGGATACACAGATATTCCATACCACATATGGGGCGGAGGATACGACTGGCCATTCTACATAAAATATGATGAGTATGATTTGGCAAACCCCTCAAGCCCCTATGAAGAGGTATTCTTTCCCGTTGCAATAGACTCTGAGCATCCCGTCACTACATCCGATAACGTGACCGGTACGCCGAATGCAGCAAACGCTATACTCTACTTCAAGACAGCTATTTTGAATTCCGGATACCTTCAGGCTTTAGGATACAATGTAAGTTCAGTCAGCGATTTTGAGCTCACCGGGCTTATAAACATTCAGCAGCATACATACGACAGTGACCTTACAGAGGACCACAGCAGAACGCCTAACATCGGCGTAAACAACTGCGTTGATTTTATTATGGCAACTGCTGAGTTTAAAGTTGTCGCCCAAAAAAATGGAGTTGCCGAGGAAACAACAGTAAGCGGCATTGAGCTGGATATGCGTTATTTCGACGGCGCAAATGATGATGATACATACAGAGTATTCAATATGACGGCACTTCGCCTTACAATAATAGAACCACGATATGAAAATGAAATACTTACAGGTTATTCAATCTATCAAAGGCGTTATGGCCACGGTGTTGGCATGAGCCAGCGCGGAGCGCAGCAAAGGGCACTCAATGGGCAAACTTACCAACAGATTCTGGCATTCTACTATCCTGAGTCAGGCGCTGCATTATTGAATATTGAAAAACCTGCTTTGACCGAAATATCACCGCTAGAAGACAACAGCAACGCAACTGTAATCTGCAATGATTATTTAAGTGTAAGAGCCCAGGCTTCAACTACCGCCGAGAGAATATTCACCCTTCCCCCTGGTGCAAGGATAGAAGTTGTACAGCCATACTATAATTCCACGTTCCATATGATTAATTTCGGCGATAAATATTACTATGTCCACGTCGATTACGTAAAAATAGATGACCCAGTTCCTGTAGACGGAGTATCATTATCAGATAGCACTCTGACTCTGGAAATCGGAGAAACATATTCGCTGACGGCAGCAATAAGCCCGGAAAAAGCCACAGACAAGTCTTTGCTTTGGACATCCGATAATGAATCTGTTGTTACAGTTGACGCAGCTGGAAAGGTTACTGCTATTTCAGGCGGCAACGCCGTTGTTACTGTCACCACGCATGACGGTGGATACACATCCAGCTGCAGCATAGCTGTATCTAGAAATGTAAGCGGCATCAGCGTTGTACCTGAAAGTCGAAAAATTGTAGTAGGTGAATCCTTGCAGCTAACTGTTGAAATTTTGCCTGAGGACGCTACAAATAAGGGCTATACATATGTTTCAGAAAATCCCGGAGTTGCCTCAGTAGATGCCGCAGGATTGGTCACAGGCCATGCGACAGGCACAGCAATAATAACTGTTACATCAGATGACGGAGGATATACCGCGCAGTGCTATATAGATGTGGTGAAGGAGCTCATAACCTCCGATTTATATAATGTCAACCGGGATAAACTTTTATACGAAAATATTTCAATAGGAACTTCTGCCGCTGATATCATATCCTCTGTTACCAACACTTTAGGTGAAGTATTGGTATATGATACAGAGATGAACTTAGTAACCGAAGGAAATGTATCAACAGGATATTATGTTCAGCTAGTAATTGATGGCGAGGCCGCAGACAGTCTCCGAATCATTATTGAGGGCGACTGCAACCCTGACGCAATTCTTGACATTATTGATTACACTCTGGTCAGGCTGCATATTCTTAATGTTTCCAAACTGCATGATATATATCTGGAGTCGGCTGATGTAAATAATGACGGCATTATAGACATAATTGACTATACTCTTATCAGGCTGCATATTCTTGGAGTTAATGGGCTTTATCAGCAGAATTAAGTTTTTAGCCTTTTTCATCAGTATACATTTTCTAGATATTCGATTTACTTCTTTAGCCTTTTTTTGAATAATTATCATTGTTTTATTCATATTTATGAATTTTTTGCTTGTTTTGTGTATATTTTTGCATTGCATTATCATTCGAATAATGTATAATTAAAGCTAATGCGTAAAAATTCAATAAGTTATTTTTCATAACTTAATTAATAATTTTTAAATATTTTTCAGGAGGACATTATGTTTACTTTTGCAGTATTTGCAGCTGTTTCTATTGCTTTGCTTACAGCTGTATACAATTACATTAAAGTAAAGCGTCGCGACCCGGGCACAGAAGAAATGAAAGAAATCGCGGCAGCAATTCAGGAAGGCGCAAACGCGTTCATCTCCCATGAATACAAAATCATTTCTTGGGTAGCTCTGGCAGTTTTCATTGTGCTTTCAGTAGTGGTTCAGTGGTATGTAGGTGTTGCTTTCCTAATAGGAGCGGTAATGAGCGCAACAGCAGGGTATGTAGGAATGAAGATAGCAACTATAGCTAACGTCCGCGTATCCAACGAAGCAAGAACTACAAAAAGCCTCGGCAAAACACTCAAAGTAGCTTTCCAGGGCGGATCCGTAATGGGTCTTTGCGTCGGAGGATTCGCACTGCTTGGCTTAGGTTTGGTATTCGTTATCTTCGGCAATGTACTTGGCCAATTTTCGGAGGCTAATTTATCCCTCCAGTCAAACTGGCTTGGCATAACATTCGTGCCGTTCGCAATGACAGTTTCGGGCTACGCACTGGGCTGCTCACTAATCGCTATGTTCAACCGTGTAGGCGGCGGAATATATACAAAAGCAGCAGACATGGGTGCTGACCTTGTGGGCAAGACTGAAGCACACATCCCGGAGGACGACCCACGCAACCCAGCAACAATAGCAGACAACGTAGGCGACAACGTAGGCGACGTTGCAGGCCTCGGCTCTGACCTATTGGAATCATTTGTTGGCGCAATTGTTGCCTGCATAGCACTTACATGCTATAACTTCGTAATTGAAAGCGAAGCTTTCTCTTTTGCAATGACATCTAAAATGATATCATATCCGGTTATTTTCACTGCAATCGGCCTAGTAGCCTGCGTAGTAGGAATACTTTCACTCATTTGGAGGAAGGTATCCAATAAACCTCATAGAGAGCTAAATACGGCTACCTGGGTTTCTGCAATACTTACAATTGCAGGTACAGGCGTATTCACATACTTCTACTTCAATAACTTCGACAAAGAAGCACTAAAGCTGGCCGGCTTCTCCGTTGGCGTTCTTTCCCCGTGGATAAGCGCAATCCTAGGCATAGTGAGCGGCATAGCCATCGGTGCAATAGCGGAATATTATACCAGCTATGACTTCCAACCGACAAAAAACATTGCCAGGACTTCAATAGAAGGTGCGGCTCTTACAATAACAGAAGGCCTTGGCGTAGGAATGAAATCCACCTTGTACCCTGTTGCAATTCTGGCAGTAACAATAATATCATCGTATTACCTAGCTGATATCTACGGCGTAACAATGGCCGCTGTAGGCATGCTTTCATTCGTTGCTGCTACAGTTGCCGTTGATACATATGGCCCAATAGCAGACAATGCAGGCGGCATCAGCGAGATGTCCCACCTTGAGCCTGAGGTAAGAGGAATAACAGATAAATTAGACTCCGTAGGAAACACAACCGCAGCCGTAGGAAAAGGCTTCGCAATAGGTTCTGCTGCACTGGCAGCACTTTCACTACTGGCATCATTCCTGCACTCACAGGTTTCAATAGGCTCAACGCATGTTGACCTGATGCTCAACGTCATGAACCCAATTATACTTGCCGGAACAATTGTCGGTGGAGCACTGCCATTTTTATTCTCAGGTATACTTATTGACGCAGTATCAAAGGCAGCGAGAAACATGGTTAAGGAAGTCCGCCGTCAGTTCGCTGAAATAAAAGGCATACTGACAGGTGAAGAAAAACCAGACTACAAAACATGCATTGAGATTTCATCATCAGGCGCACTTAAAGAAATGAAAGTGCCGGCTATGATAGCCATACTCACTCCGCTTGTGTCAGGCTTTATATTCGGACCTGGCTTTGTAGGCGGGCTACTGATTGGAACTACTATATCCGGCATCATGCTTGCCCTCTTTACAGCAAATGCCGGCGGAGCATGGGACAACGCCAAAAAGTACGTTGAATCCGGAGAGATTGAAGGCCACGAAAAGGGAAGCGCGACTCACGCCGCCACAGTTATAGGCGACACAGTAGGCGACCCATTGAAGGACACTGTCGGCCCGTCACTGGATATCTTAATCAAGATTATGGCTACGGTTTCACTGATTGGTGTGTCTATATTCGGGCAGTATAACTTATTTAATCTGTTTTTCTAGATAATAGCCTAACAAAGATTGAATTCACAAAGGAGGCCGCAAAGTTGCAGCCTTCTTTTTTATAAAAAAATGTAAAGTTAGCTTGACACGTTAGCAGTGCTATGATATTATAGCAATGTAAAGTTAACTTGACATTAGAACGCATGCAGAAAAGGAGATAAGTATGCAAAACAAAGTTCAGGACCTGCGGTCAGAGATGGGGCTTTCGCAGGCAAAGCTCGGCGACATGGTAGGCGTCAGCAGACAGACCATCAATTCATTAGAAAGCGGCAGGTACAATCCCTCGATAACTCTTGCCTTCAGGCTTTCTAATGTATTCAACAAAAAAATTGAAGAAATATTTATTTACACGGAGGAAGAAGATGAATAAAAAATTTGTAATTAAAACTCTAACAACAGTCAGTATAATTTTAGTTTCCGCCATAGCTGTTCTTGCGGTTGCTCTATTTTTCGCATCAGATGAAGCAATAATCAAAGGTTTTGCAGTCGGCCTTGGCTTAGGTGCACTGGTAGGCGGGCTAATAAAGAGCATTGTAGTTATTCCCAAAAAATATAGAGAAAAGGATGAAAGAGCTCTGCTTGTAACGCTGCTTTCAAATCTGATTTCGCAGTCAGTCTTCGGCTTATCATCTTATCTTTGCATTATGTTGCTTCTAACGGGTTTAATTGCAGTAAATGTTTTTGATATACCACTTATTCTTATAAGTGTCGGAATAATTGCTGCCCTAACCTTCATTTCAGAAAAAGTCGCATATGTAATTATTGATAAAAAAATGTAGCGCTCAGCAGCTTATAAAAAAGTATCCTAAAAGTACATATCTGAGACTAATAAAGGTAAAATAATGCCCCTGCATGCAGGGGCAATTTCTTTTTATTCAATCTCTTCATTGATTAATCTTATCAGTAATTCATTCAAATACTCCACATCGTATTGACCAATGGTTGGTTCAATATGTTCATTTCCTATTCCGCTGTCATTTGTCAGAAATACATAAGTCCCGTTGGTTGATACATCAAGAAATCTTAGAAAGAATTCTGAGCTTTTGTCAACACCGCTTGACGCAACCGGAATGATCTTTATGCCTAGCTTTGCAGCCTCTATTGTTTGCTCGGCAACTATTTGGAGCACTTCACTATTCAGATGAGGAGGCGCATCCAATATCAGAAACATTATCCTAGCTCTTGCCTTATCATTCCATTCATGATTGCTTATGCCTTCATAAAGTGCTTTTTCCACTGCCTCAGGGTAGTCTCCGCCTCCGTCTGCATACTGATCATTAATCTGGCGGATAGCCTTATTTATATTATCTGTAAATTCAAATGTTCTGCATACATATTCATCTTCTGTATCTCTGTAGAAATTTGTGCTTACTCGAATATCCAGATTGTTTTCATTGGCATCCTGCACCTCTTCAATTATATATGTCAGCTCCGACTGTATATAGGTAAGCTCATCACTCATAGAGCCCGTAGTATCAATCATAAACATAATATCTACTTCATTGCTTCTTTCAGCAGTTGCCTCCAATACTATATCAATCATCTGGTCTTTGTCTATATCATTCAGCTGCTGTGTTACAACCTTTCCCTGATAGCTAACTGTCAAAGTAAAATCATGTTCAATATCACTATCAAATAAGTATGGAAATACATACGCAATGCCTCTATTGTCAGTTTTGGCTGCAAAGACTACATCTTGCTGCTCATCAGATATCTCAACCACTGCATTCTGCACAGGCATATAATCGGATGAAATCACATGTACACCCACCCTTGTAAAGTCCTCATAGCCCCAGGTCTCCATATAGCTGTACCACTCGTTATCATTAAGCAGTTCAAGGAAATAATCAAAGTATTCATTGTCATTCCAGCTGCCTGCAGTCAACTGCCCTGCTTGAGGTGAAGATACTGTATCAGAACCTTTTGAGGATTCATCATCACTTTCTATGCTTTCTGTCCTCTCACTCTCTGCCCAGGCTGAATCTTCCAGTGCCGCAGCTTCTGCAGGAGCCTCCTCAGATTTTTCCGAATACATGCCTGAATCGGAATCCACTGCACTTTCGCCTGTGCTGTCATATACCGGCTCAAGGCCGCTTGAAGTTTCCGCTGAGTCCTTCTTTGCACAGCCGCTTGAAAAAGCCATTGCTGCCGCAATCATTATAATCAATGCCGTAAATAAAACTTTCTTCATTTTTCCTTCCTCCGCTCTCTGCTTTATATTCTTTTAGATGGAAAAATGCTAAAATTAGTTCCATAAAATCCTAAAGTATATTTCCAAATTTAACATACTTCATGCTTTCAACGTAAACTACATATTAACAAAACAATATTAATATCAGATTTTAATGTATAATAAGGAAAAACGAAACAGCAAAAGGAAGTGAAGCCAATGGCACGAGCAAGAGCATTTATGTGGTACGGCGCGGCAATTATATGCCTTATAGTATCGTATCCAACAATTTTTTATGCCAGATATCTCAATGTCCGTGGCAAATTCGTGCGAAGAAACTGGTATGCAAACGTAGTCGTTTCTAGGCTTTGCAGAGTGATGTTCTATATGACAGGCTCTCGAATAAAAATAGAGGGCAGGGAAAATATCCCTTTGGATGCCCCTTGCCTATTTGTCAGCAACCATCAGGGGCACTTAGACAGCGTAATAATCCAAGGCTTCATCAAAAAACCGAAAGGCTTTGTTTCTATCACCCAGTATGAGCGCGTACCTATATTAGGCTCATGGATGGCGCACATGGGCAGCGTTTTTATAGATAGAAATGACATCCGCCAGACCTTCAAGACCATAACCAGCGCAGCAGACAACATCAGCCTCGGCCACTCAATGGTAGTATTCCCAGAAGGGAAACTAAACGACGGTAAGGAGACATTTGAGTTCCAGAAGGGCTGGCTTAAAATGGTTCGCAACAATCCAATAGCAATAGTCCCTGTCACAATAAAAGGCTCCTACAAAATATTATCTTACAACGGCAAATCCATGCGCCCTGCAAGAATTGAATGCTTCGTTTCTCCCCCAATTTATGCGGAGGGCATGAAAAAAGGCGATGAAGAAAATTTCCTGCTGGGATTAAGAAACACAATACTTGAGAAGCTTTAAATAATTGGAGATAATACAAAACCTCTCTGTTTATAATAATTCAGAGAGGTTTTATATTTGTATTGCTTAAGGTGTCTGTCAGTCGTCATTTGATGGATTGTAGTATCCGTACATTCCGCATCCACGAAATCCCGCATAATCTCTGTCCATCATGCCGCCATGGAAATATCCATCTTCATAATTGTAGTCTTCGTCGAAATACGGACAGTCATCAATATCGTAGCCATCTTCCATCTGCTGAATCCATAAATCGGCTTCTTCCTGTGTGATTACTCCATCCTCTACGAGCTGAGAGAGATGTTCCTCTCTATATTCAGCCATGTCTGCGCGACGGCCAAAAAAAGTACCATCAGTTACATCTGCTGCAAATGCCACAGTTGCTCCTACTATCAGTAATGCCAATGTTAGAACTATTACAAAACCCTTTTTCATCTTTATCTTGTTCCTTTCCAAGTTTATATCTGGATTATAAAGAACAAATGTGTAGAAAATATGCAGATTCAAAATTAAATAGTATTTTTATATTGGACTTTTTAGAGAATTTATCATAAAATTCATTTATTAATGAAGCGAGGTGCGTTTATGTCCCAGTTACTCGAGGCCCTAATGGTGATATGCTTCGGCATTTCATGGCCGTTTTCAATTATTAAATCTATCCGATCAAAAACCGCAAAGGGCAAAAGCCTGTTTTTTATGTCATTCGTTCTTGCAGGGTATGCTTTCGGAATAGTAAGCAAATTAGCAAGCGACAACATAACATATGTACTCTTTTTCTATATGCTGAATTTCGTGATGGTAGGTGCAGATATAGCACTATATTTTGTAAATTCAAAAAGGGATAAATCAGAGGCTTAAATTTTATTGCCTGCAGTAAATATTACGAGATATTGCCTACGGTCATCAAATGGCCAGATGCAGTACCTTTCGCTAGTAATATCTAGGCTTTGCTTTATGTTATCCAGCCCCAGCAAAGCAAGCTCGGAATAATTTTCTTTTAAGTAATCCTTAATATATTGCTTGTTTTCAATGCTCTCTTTCATGCGCTCCGCCAAGCTAAAATCTGTTATTTCCAGAATATCTGTAAGTACAATTACTTTTCCTCCGCTTTTTACCTTTGATAAGATCAGTTTATTATATCTCTCTATTATTGCAGGCATAATATTATACATTTCATTCAATATTCCGTTTAGTGCATCCAATGGATAAATACCGTAATCATATAGTATCCTTAAAAGAGCTTCCATCTGCGTGAATGCTATCTGTGTGTAGGTCGGCAGAACGATAACTGTATCGTACGTATCTTTTTTGTACGTCCGTATTTCTATTTTTTCAAAACTGCTGATAATATTCTTAATATATTTTACTATTTCTTTTTCGTCAGCTTTTCTGCTCGCCATCTTAGAAAGATTCTCAAAAAATCTTGCCTCTTCGAGGCCGCTGTAGTCCAGCCGCTGTTTTGATAATTTAGCTTCCTTATCTTTATCTAATTGCTGTCTCGTGATGCCATCTGTGATGCTAAATAAATCAATGTCGCTAAGTACAACGCTGTCAAATACTGACGCTAAAAAGGCTAGGTCAATATCGTTGCATTCGCCTGCGCCGAAAACAAATAAGGAATTAGTCTCTCCATTATTTATGTTATCAGAAATAAACCGTGCAACATCAGCCCGATAGGATTGCCACCCGGCATACTTGCTCTGAGGGTTTCCACTGCTATTTACATCTATATTGAATTTTTCAATTGAAAAGTTTTTTATCTTAAAGTCCATATTATTCCTCACCCATGATGATTGTACCAAATACTTTATCTTAATGCAAAAAGAAAGCCTGCCTATATGGCAGACTTTCCAGCAAATTAATTCTAGCTTTTCTTTTTGTTTTTTCTCAAATACTCATCAATGCCTATCGCAGCATCATGCCCATTGGCTACGCCGTTTATAATATCCATTCCTTTGATGATATCTCCGCCTGCAAACAGCCACGGCACTCCTGCAACCTGTCCGTTTTTGTTCGTCTTTATCTTGCCTCGCTCTATCTGCATCTGGCTCTGCACTTCATCAGGAATGTAGGTAAAGTCCGGCATCTGTCCGATTGCAAGGTATACCTGATCAGCCTCTAAAACCTGTCTTGCATCGAAATCAAATTGAGGATTGAACCTGTGGTTTTCATCAAAGAGCTGTGTGCACTCGCAAACCTCCACGCCCTTTACATTTCCTGTTTTTTCATCCACAACGATTTTCTGCGGGCCGCAGGCGAGGTTGAATTTGATGCCTTCTTCTGTTCCTTCCTCAATTTCCTCAATATCGGCTGGAATCTGCTGCCTGTTTTCAAGAGCTGCCATCATAACGTCGGATTTGCCGTATTTCATGTTCTGCAGGCGCACAAGCGTCCTTGCAACGTCGAATGCAACGTTTCCTGAGCCGATAACTACGACCTTTTCCTTTATTTCTGGCATTTTCGCGCTTCCTCTTTCGAAGTCTGCCGAATCTGCGAGGAACGGCATCGCCATAATTACATCCTTGTTGTCAACGCCGGGGATATTTAAAGGTCTTGTATCTGGATATCCAGTCGCAATGAACACAGCATCGTGTGTGCTCTTTAATTTATCCATCGTAATGTCTTTCCCGACGTCTGTATTCGTGTGTATTTTCACACCGAGCTTCTCTATGAATGAAATATCCCTGTTTGTAATGTCATCCGGCAGCCTGTACTTTGGCGCACCGTATCTCATCGGGCCGCCTGCCTGAGCCTTTCTTTCGTATACATCTACTTCATAGCCCAATGTGCTGAGGTAATAGGCCGCTGATAGCCCTGCGGAGCCTGAGCCCACTATGGCCACCTTGCCGTCACCTTTTTTAGATACCTGAGAGAGAACTACCTTTTCGTACTCATCATCGGGCACATTGTCCACGATGTATCGTTTCAGCCATCTTATTGCTACAGCGTCGCCTCTTTGGGATATGGCGCACGCGCCTTCGCACTTGTGTGTACATATTCTGCCGCACACAGACGGCAGCGGATTCGTTTTGTATAGGTAGTCAACGCCTTCTGAAAGATTGTCATTCCATACTGACCTGATATATTCCGGTATGTTCATATGTGCGGGGCATGTCTTTGTGCATATTTCGCATGCAACACACCTTGAAGCCTCTGCAATGGCCTGCTCCTTGGAAAAACCTCTGACTATTTCAATAAATGAGCCTTTTCTCTCGTCCTCGCCGACGTGTTCCATATGCTTTCTTTCAAGGTCTAGCAAGTCTGATGTCTCATCTTTTACATAGCCTAATTTAATTGGTTTCCCCGTAATGCCCTTTTCAGTAGGCATGTAGTAGAAGTCCTCAGGGTCTGACGAATTAAGCAGGTATTCCTTTGTAAGGCTTAATGAGCCTGATGTACATATATCTACGCATAGTGCGCAGAAACAGCACCTGCCGTAGTCTATTACCGGGCGCTCCGGCTTGGAGCCCTCTTCATCGGCTACATCACTGCGCTCTACCATGGTTATAGCATTGGTCGGGCACACTTCAGAGCATGTGCCGCATCCTATGCACTTTGCCCAGTCGTTTATGTGGAAGCCCCTGTAATTGTCCTGTGATTCTCTGGGATTCTTGAATATATCATCCATAGCCACAGTAACAGGCTTTTTAAATAAGTATTTCCAGCCCTTGAAAGGCGCTAAAATGCTCTTTTTATCCATATTCTAAATCCCTCCTATCTGTCGATTTCCGGCGAGCAGATGCCCATCGTGTCAAACCAGAGCGGTGCGTCGTCAATTCTGTGCCCCGGCATGTATTTCTCAACGCCCAATAGCCCTTGCGGGAATGATGCTCCTCGCACCGCTACCCTGTATGGCATTGTGTTTCCGTCAGATACGGTGTAGTATCCGTATTCACCGCGGCTTGCTTCCACTGCGCTGTATACCTGTCCTGCAGGGACACGCCACCTTAGTGCGCTGCCGTCTGCTACTTTGGCTCTTACTTTGCCGCCCGGCATCATGTCAATAGCCTGCTTGATTATGTTTATGCTCTGGTACATCTCCTGATACTTAAGTGTCATTCTGGTCTGTGCGTCCGAATATGTAGCTGTCGGCACCTTGAAGTCAACTTTTTCGTATCTTGCGTACGGAGCCACTTTTCTTATGTCGTATTCCTGTCCGGTTGCTGACCTCATGCCTATTCCGGTTACGCCCAGCTCCCATACAACCTCTGCAGGTAGCAGAATGTTGTCAACCGTACGTGCGCGGACTGTTGGATTGTTCAATACCAGGTCTTCGTATTCAGGCAGCCTGCTTTCAAGGTCATTCAAAAAGTCGAGTATTTTGTTTTCAATTCCTTTTGGCAGATCCTTGCGAACTCCGCCTGCCACTATATACATGTGGTATACTCTATGGCCTGTAATTTCTTCAAATATTGTGAGTATGCGGTCTCTGTCGGCCTGTGCCCAGTACATTGCAGTGTAGAGCCCTGTAGGGCCTCCTATTCCGCCAAATGCCATAAGGTGAGCAGAAAGCCTTGCAAGCTCTAATATTATCATGCGAATCCAGTGGGCACGCTCCGGCACCTTTATCTTGGCCAGTGCTTCAATATTCATGGCATAGACCATTTCGTTTGTGTCCGGTTCAGGCACGCATATCCTTGGGATGAGGGCGATGTTGTTCATCCATGTGCGCCTCTCCATAGATTTTTCGAATCCCCTGTGAAGCATTCCCGGCAATAGGTAAGACCTTTTGATTATGTCACCTTCCACATACATATGGACACTGGCGTTTCCGTGCATTCCCGGGTGCTGAGGGCCTAAGAATAATTTTATCTCTTTCATTTCTTATCACCTGCCTTGCTGAAGTCTGCAGCATACTCCCTAACCGGATATTTCCTGTCGGAATAGGCCTTTGAATCAAAGTCCTTGCGCAGCGGTGGCATATCGTCCCAATTTTCAAGAAAGAGCTGCTTATATGAATCCGGGTTGCCTTCAAACTCCACTCCGAAAAATTCGTGAACGTCTCTTTCGTAGTATTTCGCTCCGGGATATATGCTGGTGACTGTTGTAAATTTCGGGTTAGACCTGTCTATTCTTGTGCGCACCTGCAGCCTTATGCCTGTCTCCCAGTTAAATACTATGTACACCAGCTGGAATTGGTTGTCCTTAATCCAGTCTACGCAGGAAAGGATAGACAGCTGCCTGAAGCCCTGCGACTTAACATATGCCAGAACAGAATGAATATCTCTCGAATTAAAATCCAATGCTGCCTGGTCATCTTTAGGGTAATCTTCGCCCACAAGCTCAAACCTTGATTTAATATCTGCAACTAAATTTTTAATATCTTTATTCATGGAACTCATCCTTTATCCGCAATTCTCCAAGGGCCTGTATCTGGTTTTTTCTGTACCAGTCCTTGTTTTGCTCGTACTTTTTCCATCCGTTTGCTTCCTTGCGCTTAATCATGCCGATAAGGTCGTTGAAGCCGTTCATTACAGCCTCTGGCTTTGGCATGCAGCCTGCTATATAAACATCTATTGGAAGATACTGATCCAGCCTGTTTATTACGGCATGAGAATCGTAGTATATTCCTCCGTTTAATGTGCATGGCCCGAAAGCAACCAGATATTTCGGAGTTGACATCTGTTCATAGGCGTATATTATGCGCCTTAAGGTTTTAAGGCTTAGATATCCTGTAATTAGTAAAACGTCTGCCTGCCTAGGGGTGGCCATCGGGCCCATGCCCAGACGCTCCATATCATACCTAGATGTCATTGCCTGAGGCAGCTCTATTGCGCAGCAGCCTGTGCAGTACATCAGCATCCATATGGAATTTGCTCTGAAAAACCTGGAGATTCCATCCCAGCCTTTTCTTATGTTTTCTTGTTTTTCTACGGTATTATCCATGTATTATACCCCCCATCCTAGAAATACTACCATCAGAGCCTGAACTATGGCCAGTGTAATTGGCACCTTATAGTAGAATTTGATTACTTGATCAATCTTGAATCTCGCCAGAGCGTTCGATATAAGGCTGGCTAAGATATATACTACAAAGTATTTAGCAATAAAGCCAAATAGTGTTGTCGCGCCGCCCAAAAACAGAGTTACAAATAACGTAACTTCTATAAATGTAGCGAATTCGTGCATTATCATAAGCATTCCCAGCTGCTTGCCGCCATATTCAACCATTGGGCCTGAGGCAATCTCCGCAGGAGCTATAAATGTCTCAAACGGCTTTTTGCCTAGCATTCCAAGCAGCGAGATATAGGCAACTACTGTACCAATAGGCATCTTTACTAAGTTCCAAGTCATGATGCCTGATGCCTGCTGTATGGCAGCCAGCTCTGAAAGAGAACTCGTATTATGGCCGAATATTATTCCTAGGATAACTATCATAAATGGCACTTCATAGCCTACCATCTGTGTCAGGGCGCGCATAACGCCGATTCCCGCAAGAGGATTTCCTGATCCTACGGAGCTCATTGCCATGCCCAGCATTCCTACTGCCAGCAGATAAACAAAGATAAAGAAGTTGTCCATTCCGGGGAATGCCGAGTAGCCTACTACCGGCAGGAACATAACTGTTGCCATAATGCCGCCTAATGCCATCATTACGCCAAAGTCAAATACCCATCCGTGAGTTACACCTGTTTTGCTTAATGCCTTGAAGATATCTCTGAATTGCTGGTACCATTTTGGCCCAATCCTCTTTTGGAATCTTCCGACAATTTTTCTGTTTATTCCGTCAAGTGATGTCTGCCACACAAAGGCAAACAACAATATCCCGAATCCTGTTAATATCCCTGTAATCATAAGCTGCCTCCCCACAATAGAGCTATTACCGCGCAAACCATCCAGAACACTATAATCCGCGGCTTATTGTTGAAGAATGTGTAGCTTACCAATTGTCCTGCTTCCTCAATCTTCTTTATAAGCGCTGCGTACCACTTTTCTGTTGAAGGAGCATTCTCATACAGCCTTTCAAACGGAGCGTAGAAAGCATATGAGTAATGCAGAAGTTCCGGGGTGTATATAAACTCTGAAGCTGTGTATGTGTCCATCAAGTCTACTTTTCTTGATTTCGGATGGATTATGAAAATTATCAAAGCGATAAAGAAACCTATTCCGAAGATCAATGAAACCAATGAAGGGTTGAGTTGTCCGTTAGTTCCCGATATTACGAGCCCGTTAAGTGTAAGTCCGTCAAGCCCTGCTGTCTTTAATATATCACTGATGAATCTAAGCACTATATTAGGGAATACTCCGAATAATAATGTCAGCAGAGAAAGGCCTATCATCGGCACCTGCATAAGGAACGGAGCTTCCTTCACGCTTTCATGCTTCGGCGAAAGCTGACCCAAAAATACTGCGCTCAAAGGCCTGAATACATAAAGGAACGAACCAATGCTTCCGAAGAATGCTGCAGCTGCAGTAAATACCATTCCCTTTCCTATCATTGACTGAAAGAGCATCCACTTGGATATAAACCCGCTCATTGGCGGAATGCCTGCCATTGATATGATTGCTATCAGGTAGACAAGGTATGTGAGGGGCATTCTGTGAATAAGTCCGCCCAGCTCGCTCATCTTGGTTGTTCCTGTTCTGTGCACCACAGCAGCTGCTGACAAAAACGCCGCTGCCGAAGCCAGAGCGTGAGCGAACATATGCATAAACGCTCCGCCTACGCTTAGTGAGTCAGCAATCGCTATTCCTATTATTATGTATCCGCCGTTTGCAACGGATGAATAGGCAATCAGTTTTTTAAAGTCTTCTGATTTTATGGCCATCAGTGTTCCTACTACTATACTTACAGCTCCCAGGAACACCAGAATATAGTTAGGTACAGGCATTGCAAGCTCTCTGCCTAAAAACAGCGCATTAGAAGCAAACACCTTATAGGAGGGCATCACTATTACTGCAAGAAATGCCGCGAATCCGCCTGCCTTTACCAATCCGCCTGAAAGTATCGGCGAGAATGTATCCGGAGCGTTGCCGTGCGCTTTAGGAAGCCACAGATGGAACGGAAATACGCCTATTTTCACAAGCCCCGCTATACCTATTGTTATGAACGCTACCAGCGCATATGTCGTGTTCATTGACGCCTGCTCAAGAACATACTGAATATCAAATGAACCTGTCTTTGAGTAAAGATACAGTATGCCAAAGAGCATGCTTAACGATCCGAATGCACTGAACGCGTAGTAGACAACGGATGCATTTCTGGATTTTCCGAATGGGATAATAAACATTGAAGCCCACACTATTGTTTCCCAGAAAATGAACAGTCCAATAAAGTCCTTCGCTGTAAAAGCGCCTACCGTGCCTGCCAGTGCAACCAGGTAGAGAAAGTTATATGCCGCCGGATGAATAATCTTCTTCATCCAATACAGATTGAAAAATGACACGCTGAAAAATATAAGCAGCATCAGAACGGAGAAAAACCATCCGTAGTCTGTAAGCTTAAAGCCTAGAGCCCCAAGGCTCTGTACGCTGTTTATATCGCCTTTAAGCATAAGCATCGCAGCCAGAGCGGCGCCGGAGCCTAATACTGTAATCAGTGCGCCCAGAATTTTATTTGCCTTAGTTAGCAAATATGCCAGCACAGCAGCCGCAAACAGGCCAACTACTATTGCCGGAACGCTTAAAATAAAATCCATTTAAACACCTCCTAAGCCGTCTGTCAGAAATGATAATATATCAAAGTTAAACCAATCGTTCATCTGAAGCAGAGGCAGAATACCTGCTGCTACTATGGCAATTGCCGCAATAGTAATTATGATTGTAAGCCTTACCTTATTAGTAAGCTTATATTGCTTTGCGTCCTCTGCCTTTGCTAGTTCGCCCTCTTCACCTGTGTTCCAGAGAGTTGTGAGCATCCTTACCACATATGCTCCCTCTATTACGCTAACAATTAATATAACCATTGGAAGCCATATATTGTTTGCTTCGAAAAGCGAAACCAGAACATTAGCTTTTGCTATAAATCCGAAAAACAAAGGAAGGCCTATAAGTGACATGGCAGCCGCTGTGAAGCCGAAGCCCAGCACTTTGTTTTTAAGAAATACTCCTTTTAGATCCTCCAGCTTGTCTGTTCCGTTGTCTTCACCTATCTTAGCAGCCAATGTAAAGAGAATCATCTTTGATATTACGTTGTTTATTAATACCAGCAGTGCAGCGGATTTTAGCCCCTGAAGGAAAAGCGCAACAACCAGCCCTGACTGAGCTATGCTTGAAAATAAAAGTATTTCCCTTAGGTTTTTCTTTGAAAATGCCGCTATCTCCGCCAATATCAATGTGCCTACTGTAACCACCGTAAAGACAATCAGCAGAGAGTCACTCATAACAAACAGCGAATCTATAAGCCTGCCGAAAGCAAGAAGCACTGCTGCTGAAAATGCGGAAACAATAAGTGTTCCTACAAGAGAATTCGAATCCTTAAGGACTCCTCTTGCCCATCCGCTGAAAGGCAGAAGCTTCGCCTCAACTGACAGACCTGTAAAAATCAATGCCAGAGGAAGAACCAGCGCACCGGCCACAGGATAAGAAATAATTGCCATCCTGTTCTGAATGTCCATTATGTTAAGTGAACCGAACATATTGTATATTACCGCTATGCCGAAAAGCAGAAGACCTGAGCCCAATGTTCCCAGCACAAGATAATTGAATGTATACTTGATGTTTTTGTTCATTGTAGTCAGGATATAGGCCGCTATAGCGGATATCTCCATAAACACAAACAAATTAAATAAGTCGCCTGTTAATATGACTCCGTTAAGCGCTGCCAGCGCTACTGACAAAACCACTTCATACTTTTTGATGTACTTGCATGCCATTATTGCAATGAGTGCAAATACTACATTAAGAAGAAGTATTCCCAGCAATGAATATTCATCCAGCACCAGGCTGATGCCATATGGCGGCTTGAATCCGCCTATTTCATATATAACAGGAGATACGTAGTCATAGGCTAGTATGCCGCTTGCCGCAAGGTTAAATCCTATTGCAGCACCCAGAAAATACTTGCCGAGTTTTTTAACCAGCACTGATAAAAACGCTGCGCCTAATGGTACGGCTATTAATAATATAATAAAGCTTGTATTCATATTATTTACCTCCCATTTCGTCCATGTCGTATGTTCCGTACTTATCATGCATCTTCTTAGCCAATGCAAGAGCCAAAGCTGTCACGCCGACGCCGATTACAATAGATGTAAGCACGAGAGCATGGGGAAGCGGGTCAACATAGAGCATGGCTGATGATTCGTTATTTGATGTAAGAATAGGCACAAGCCCGTCCTTAACAAATCCTATTGATACAATGAAAAGATTTAATCCTATTTCGAATATGTTAAGTGCCGCAATCAGCTTAATTACATTTCTCTGGCTTAATAGGCCGTATATGCCTACCAGCATCAGAACGATAGAGAAATATTGTATCATCCTTCCACCTCCTCTGTAAGAAAGCCGTCAATTACTGATGAGAGCTCACTACCTACTTTAAGTCCGATAAGCATATAGACTATTGGAATAACACCTGAGCTGATAACTTCGCCGACTGTACCTGTAGGAAGGAAGTTTTGCAGGAAGTATCCCGCAAGCACAATTCCCAAAAGTCCTACAATTACGTATAGACTTCCTGCTGTGCTCTCTACTGCCTTAGCAGCTGAAAGCTTAACCCTGAATTCATCATCAGATAAATACAAAAGCAGTATTGAAGCCGCGATTATGGCTCCGCCGGGGAAGCCACCGCCGGGAGTTATGTGCCCGTGTATAAACATATAAACGCCGAAAACTACCATTATACCGAAGATTATCCTTGCACCCTGCTTCAAAATGAAGTTAGGTGCGTCTTTCAGGTTCTTTCTTTTTCTCTTTCCATTCAGCAGCAGGCCAACACCCAGTGCGGAAACGAAAAGCACAGTAACCTCGCCTAATGTATCAAACGACCTATAGTTAACAACAACCGATGTAACCATATTTGCAGAGCCGGACTCAGCATTTTGTGTCTCTCCGAATATAATTTCTTCAGTATTGCCGTTTACGCTTTTATCAATATACTTTTCGGATACTCTGTCATCTAGGTTTACATTTCCGTATTCATTAAACTTCAATGTTTCATCTGAAAAATAGAGTGCTGAAAAAATAAGAATTCCTATGGCAGCAACCAATAAAATAGAAACTATCTGCTTCATGCCTTGCCACCTGCTTTCTTACCTGCGAAGAGAGTGAACACAAAAAGTGCAGTTACAAGCCCTGAGCCTATTACAGCCTCGGTTATCGCAACATCAGGAGCTCTCATAATTACAAAGCATACAACAGCAAGCATACTCATCATTGAAAGATAAATAACCGTATTGAAAAGCTTCTTAGCATTTAATGCCAATACGCCAAGCACTACCATCAGGCTGCCTGCAACGATTGAAATAATATCTAGTACTGTCATTTCACTTCACTCCTTTCTTCGCCTTCTTTTTTGTATTGATATGCGCCTTTTTTGTAAGCTGCCCTTGCAAGCACTGATGAGCCTACAGGGTTTGTTATGGCGATAAAGACGATAATCAAAATCAGCTTAAGCAGCCATTGGGGGTGAACAAAGCCAACACCTAAAATCAATGAGAATGCTCCCAGTGTTGTCGCCTTGGTTCCTGCCTGTATACGGTTGAATACGTCGGGCATTCTCAGCACGCCGAATCCACCAAGCAGCAGGAAAACCCCGCCTATAACCATCAAAATATTTCCTGCTATAATCATTGTTTCCCCTCCAAAAATCTGGCGAATACAACAGTTTCAAGGAAAGAAAGTATCGCATAAGCCAAAGCTATATCCAGATACAGGCTGCTTTCCAAAACCAGAGCAATCATAACTATTGCCGCCGTAATAATAATGTTGAGGGTATCCAGGCCAACCACTCTGTCAAAAGATGAAGGCCCAGCAATCAGCCTGATAAGAGCAAAGAGAACGCCTAAACCGATAAGAGAAAAAACTATAATATTAATCACTTTATAATCCCTCCTAATATCTTATCAAAGTCCTTGGATATTTCCTTCTTGTACTCTTCTTCAGTGCTTCCTTTTACGTTTACCCAGTGTACCAATACATGTCCGTCCTCAACATCCAGAGAGAGTGTTCCCGGAGTCAGAGTGATGGAATTGGCCAGTACTAATTTTCCGAAATCATTTTTGATTTCCGTCGGCACTTTCACAATGCCCGGATTGATAGGCATTTTCGGGCTTAGTACCCGGTATGCCATGTCCAGATTGGCAATTACAAGCTTATAGATAAATACAGGTATGTATACAAATACAAACTTTAATGCTCCTAATACTATTGAAAAGCCGAAGGAATAGTTGACATACTTGGATACAATAAAAGCAAGGATTAAAGCAACTGCACCACCAAGGATAATCTCAGTTACATTGAATCCGGCAATCAGTATCCATATTGCCCATAGAGCTAAAAATGTCGATATGCCTTTTTTCATATGATCCCCTTCCTTTAAAATAAAATGATGTAATAAGTTCATTATTTTCCGGCGGATAAAATCAATCTACCAGAACATTAACGATTTTTATTATGCGTTCATTAACCACATAATAGTTTACTTCCAATCCGCTTCTTCTGGCGTCCACAATGCCCGCTGTTCGCAGCTTAGCAAGGTGCTGAGATATGGTAGACTGCGGAAGATCCAGACAGCTTTGGATTTTGGTCACATTGCATCCTGGTTCATTTATCAGACCGTTTACAATGCAGAGCCTGATAGGATGGGCAATAGCTTTTAGCATCTCTGCCTTTTCCGTCATCTGCTCTAGTTTTTCCTTTGCGTTAATTATAGTTATCACCTCGCAAACATAATTGTTAAATATTTAACGATTTCGAACGTAGAAAAAACGAAAAGTCGTATCGTTATATCTATATATTACGATATAGCGGTTTAAAAGTCAATATGCATACACCATTCCTTTATTAATAACGAAAAACATACATCAATTTAATATAAATAAAAAAAAGAATTGCCCTTATCTTCTTTGCAGACGGCGAGCCTCCGCTCACGGCAAACACGCTCTAATAAATCTATTCACAAAGTGAAAAATGTGATATTATCTGTACTATAATCAAACTTAAACAGGAGGTATTATATGCAGCAAAGCTTATCCACCGGGCGCAAGGCACTATATGGTGCGGGGGATATAATGGGCACATTGGCATTCACAGTAACAGCACTTTTTCTTCCATATTTTTTCACCGATGTGCTTGGCCTACCCTCCGTACTTGCAGGCCTTGTAATCTTCATAGGCAATTTCTGGGATGCGCTTACGGATCCCTTCGCAGGGCATATTTCCGACAGAACTAAATCCCGTTTGGGCAGGAGAAGGCCGTATTTCCTCTATATGGCTCTTCCTATCGGGCTGACTTTTGTTTTGCTTTTTGCCGTTCCATCAGGCATGGCCACATCGGCTACATTTATCCTTACATCCATTGCATACATTGCCTTTATGACAAGCACTACTTTCTATCTGGTGCCGTATCTCGCATTCGGAATGGAGATTGAAAAGAGCTATGACGGGCGTACATCATTAATAGCCTGGCGCATGCTTTTTTCCATAGGCTTCGGCTTGGTCGGCGCGGTAGTACCGAAAATTATTTGGGAGGCAGCAGAAACACCTTCAAAAGGCTTCCTCATAATGGCGGTAATGCTGGCTATTCCGGTCACAATATCTACGCTGTTTCCTTTCTTCGCGGCAAAGGAACAGAAGTCAGAAAGCCTGCACGAAAGCCACTTTTTCAATGACTTTAAAAAGGCTCTTAAGAGCAGGTCATTTTTAAAGGGTGTAATAATCTACGTTGCAACCTGGGCGGGGATCGGAGTGGTGCAGACACTGCTAATCTACTATTTTAAGTATGTGCTTTGCATTCCGGAGCAGTTCGAGCTTTTAATAGGCGTTCTTTTCGGGGTTACTATTGTCGCGCTTCCTTTGTGGGTATTCTTAAGCGGACGGCTGGACAAAAGAAAAGCATATGTCATTGGCGCTGTTGTTTTTATACTGGGCCTTGCGGCACTTCTGATGCCTACTCATATTATACTAAAGCTTATATGGTTTGTTATTCCTGTTCTTGGAATAGGCCTTTCCGCTCTGCATGTGATGCCCAACGCTATACTTCCCGAAGCCATCGAAGCCGCCTCCGAAGGAAAAAGCGGCGAAGGAGCACATTACGGAATAGTAACCTTTATATACAAAATGAGCAACGCTCTCATGCAGCTGGGCGTTCTTGGAATACTCGGTGCGGTCGGATATATTGAAACCACTCAGGAATCCGCGGTTGTGCAGCCTGCGTCGGCTATATTGGCTATAAAGATGCTCCTGGTTGTTGTTCCTATAGGTATGCTGATACTTGGAATTATAATGGCTTTCGCTTTTAAAATAGGCAGGCACGGGGAAATAGCAAAGCAACCAGCACGAATAACCAAGGAGGCTGCAAATGAGCATTGAAGTAAGGCAAATTGACGAAAGCAATCTAAAGGAGTTCATCAAGCTGCCTTTCAGGCTCTATAAAAACGATCCTAATTGGGTGCCGCCATTAATATCCGAAATGAAAAGTATGCTTAATGCTGATAAAAACGTGTTTCTTCAAAGCCAGCATGCATTCTTCATTGCATACCGCGACGGCAAGCCTGCGGCGCGCATACTGGCAGGATATAATGAACCAGTTTCTAAGACCACGGGCATCTCAAACGGCTACTTTTCGCTTTTCGAGGCAGATGATGAGGAGAGCGGCGCTGCCGTGCTGGAAGCAGCTGAGACATACTTAAGAAACATCGGAACGGTAAAAATGTTCGGCCCATATTCCCCAACGGATGGCGAGGAAAACCGCGCGCTTCTGGTGGAAGGCTTTGATTCTCCGCCTGTTTTGTACGCGGCTTACAATCCCGAATGGTATATGCATACTTTTGAGGAATTCGGCCTGAAAAAATCATCAGACCTTCTTGCTTTTAAGATAGATACCGGCAAGATGCCCATAGAGAAGTTCCGAAAGATTGTTGGATACGCCAAGAAAAAATTTGGATTTGAGGCTTACCCTCTTAACCTAAGTCAGCTCGAAAGTGAGCTTATGGATATTCAGTCCATTCTAAAAGAATCCGCTATTGACGATTGGGACACCGGGATTCCATCATGGGATTTAATTGTTCAGTCTGCTGAGGCCATGAAAACACTGGCTGACCCCGAATTAGTATACATTGTGAGGCACAATGACGGGCGCCCGATAGCCTTTGTAGTATGCATTCCAAATTTCAACGAAGTACTTAAGCATATGAACGGACGACTTTTGCCATTTGGATTTATTAAATTTCTATACTGGAAAAATCGAATTTCCGGCCTGCGAGTGCTTATGCAATTCTGCATAAAAGAATACGAAAGAAAGGCTGCTGTTTCGGCAGCATATCTGGGAATAATGGAAGCCGCTTTGAAAAAAGGCTACGACTGGGGAGATGCCTCCACTATAGGAGAAGAGAACTATAAATCTTGGCGTGCAGTAGTGGGCGCAGGCGGCAGGCAATACCGCCGATTTCGCTGGTATGTAAAGGAATTCTAGTATTACAAAAACACCTTCCGGAAAACAATCTGAAAGGTGTTTTTATTAAAAATTATTGAGCTAATCAGTCGAATTTCAGGCTTATATCCAGCGCCTTAACAGAATGGGTAAGGGCTCCAATTGATATGATGTCGACTCCTGTCTTTGCTACTTCCTCAAGGTCCTTCTCGCCCATATTGCCGGAGGCTTCGATAATTGCCCTTCCTGCTGCTATTTTTACTGCTTCAGTCATTGTATTGTTATCCATATTATCTAGCATTATTATGTCTGCACCGGCTTTGAGCGCTTCATTCAGCTGCTGTATCGTTTCAACTTCCACTTCTATTTTAAGGGTATGCGGTGCGTTCCTTCTGGCTGCCTCTACTGCCTTTGTTATGCCGCCTGCCGCCTTTATGTGATTATCCTTTATCAGCACGCCGTCTGCAAGATTAAACCTGTGGTTGGCGCCGCCGCCTGCCTTTACAGCATATTTTTCGAATACTCTTAATCCGGGAGTAGTTTTTCTTGTATCAACAATCTTCGCCTTGTATCCTGATACTTTCTGAACTGCTTCATTGGTGTTTGTTGCTATGCCGGACATCCTCTGCATCAGGTTAAGCGCCAGTCTCTCGCCCGTCAGCACGGAGGCTGCATCCCCTGAAATAGTGCCGATTATATCACCTTTATTAACATGCTCGCCATCCTTTAAGCTGCAATTAAACTCTATACTTTTATCAGCATAATCAAAAACTGCCCTTGCTACCTCTATTCCGCATATGATTCCCGATTCCTTGGCTATAAACCTGCCTGATATCTTAGTCCCCTCCGGTACTGTGCTCAATGTTGTGATATCACCGGTTCCTATATCCTCTTGTAAGGACCTCTTAATAAAATCCCTCATTATATCTTTATCAATCATCTATGTCGTCCTCCCTGTAGTGCGCTCCCATTGATTTTTTTCTTGCTATGGCCGCCTTGAAAATCTCCTCTGAGACTAAGCACATGTTATATAGCTCCATCGCCTCAACTGTACTCAGCTCTGCTTCCTCCAGCATCTGCGTTATCTTGTGCGCTTTCTCGAATCCTAGCCGCAGGTATTTATCGCTCCGCAGTATTCCGCAGTATTTTACCATGATTCCTTTCAGGTTTATGCTTTCTTCATATAGATCTATATGCTCACCTGAAATGTTTTGCCGCGTAAATTCCACTGATCCGCAGCCCTTGCGAGTCGGTTTGCTGTTTATTGACTGCGCCGCTCTTCTGCCGAATACGAGGCATTCAAGGGTTGAGTTGCTCGCCAGCCTGTTTGCCCCATGCACGCCCGTACAGGCAGCCTCTCCGCATGTATATAGCCCTTCGATATTTGTCCTGCCATCCAAATCGCTCTTTATTCCGCCCATTATGTAGTGCTGCGCCGGGCCAACAGGGATAGGCTCTTTGGCTATATCAACGCCATTAACCATACAATTATTATATATAGTAGGAAACCTGCTCTCAAGAAATTCCCTTTCCTTGAAAGAAATATCCAGATTAACATATGGCGAAGCCTGATTTTCAATCTCGCGGTATATTTCTCTGGCTACAATATCTCTAGGCGCAAGCTCGCATCTTTCGTGCCTGCCCACCATAAATCTTTCGCCCTTGTCATTATACAAAAGCCCGCCTTCACCGCGCACAGCTTCTGATATTAGAAAGCACTGCTTGTTTCTGTTCGTCGAGCTGTAGAATCCCGTCGGATGGAACTGAACAAATTCCATATCCACAATCTCTGCCCCTGCCCTTTTAGCCATCGCTATGCCGTCGCCTGTTGCAACCAATGGATTTGTTGTGTACCTATATACCTGGCCTATACCACCGGATGCAACTATAACATGATTTGTTCTAAAAAAATGCCAGCCGTTATTATAGGCCGCGACTCCGCATACCTTATCATTTTCATCTGTTATAATGTCCGCTACAAAGTATTTTTGCAGCAGTTCAACATTGCTGCGCTCCTTTACCATCTGCTTAAGTATGCGCACTATTTCCTTGCCGGTTGCGTCACCGCCGCTATGCAGTATCCTTCGCCTGCCATGCCCGCCTTCCATTGTGGCTTTCAGGTGGCCCTCACTGTCCGTATCGAAATTAATGCCGAGGTCAATTAGCCTGTTTATGTCGTCCGGACCTTCCTCGACTATCGTATGAACGGCTGCCTCGTCGCAGTGTCCCGCTCCTGCCTTAACGGTGTCTTCAAAATGATACTCAAACTTGTCTTCGCTCTCAAGTACCACTGCTATGCCGCCCTGGGCCAGTGATGAGGAGCTGACATCAGTTTTATCCTTGGTAAATATTACGCAGGATTTATCCTCGTCTATATTATATGCGGCATAAAGTCCCGCTATTCCGCTGCCTATTATTGCTACATCTGCCTCATGCTGATCAAACTCCTCAAAAGGCGTATTAAAAAGATATCTTCTCATATTCTCCCTCAGCTTAGCTCCAGCATCCTGTCAAGGCTTGCCTGCGCTTTGCTTCTTATCTCTTCATCCAGTTCAATTACGTTTATTGGCTTGCTCGCTTCTAGGCTTTCAAATGCCATGAGCAAATCATTTAGTGTGGTTTTCTTCATATCGTCGCATACAAAATTAGAAGATACCATAACGAATTCCTTATCGGGGTTTTGCTCCTTCAACTTGTAAAGGATGCCGTCTTCTGTGCCCACAATTATTGTTTTTGCTTCCACTTCGCCAGCCTGATTCAGTATCTGGGTAGTGCTTCCAACAAAGTCTGCCAGTTCTATTACGTCATCCGGACACTCAGGGTGGACTAAAAATGGAGCTCCCGGGTATTTCTCCTTGGCTTCCAGCACTTGGCCTGCAACTATAATGTCATGCACCGGACAATATCCGTCAACTGTAATTACTTCCTTATTTTCTGCATTTTCTGCAACATATCTGCCGAGATTTTTATCCGGCAGGAAAACAATGCGCTTTTGCTCAAGTGAATTGACTATCTTTACGGAGTTTGATGAAGTGCAGCATACATCGCATTCTGCTTTTACCTCAGCGGATGTATTAACATAGCATACAAATGCAGCATCAGGATATTGCTTTTTCAGTTTCTTTACGTCCTCTGCAGTTATCATATCCGCCATAGGGCAGCCTGCATCCATATTAGGCAGTATCACTGTCTTTTCAGGGCTTAGTATTTTTGCGCTCTCCGCCATGAATTTAACTCCGCAGAAGACTATCACATCAGCATCGGTATCTGCTGACTTTTTGCTCAGTCCGTAGGAATCGCCCACCATGTCGGCAACGGCCTGAATCTCCGGTATCTGATAATAATGCGCAAGTATCACTGCATTATGCTTCTTTTTAAGTTCCTGTATCCTATCTACGATTTCTTTCATAGTTACCTCCTTTTTTTGCTTCCATTATGTTCTTTTATACCTTGCTAAAATAATTCCAGCATGTCATCAGCTGATATTTTGAAAAAATACTCGCCTGCGTTTACTTCATAGAGTTTCTTCTTTATTATGTCCTTGTCATAAGGGATTCCAATAAGCGCCGCTTTGAGTTCGCCGATTTCTTTCTGGGCGAAAAAATCACCATAGAATCCTATATCGGAAATCAGCCCCTTATCTACAGATACGCATACCTGCATTTTGCCGCCTTCAAATCGGTTTTCATTTTTTATGCTGAATTCCGGCGTCCTGCCTATATTCCATTCCCATGTGTCGAACTTTTCCTGCTTGAGAATATTTATTCTGGCTATATCATATTCTGTCAGCTCATATTTTTCCATATCTTTGAGCAGATAAAACAGCATTATATCCTTGAATTCCTCGCTTGTAATTTTCTGCGGCAGGTAGTCCAAAACATTCGTTACCCTCTGCCTTACAGACTTTATGCCCTTTGATATTATTTTTTCATCATCCACATTTAATGCTCTTACCATCTCTTCAATATCTGTATCAAACAGCAGTGAGCCATGATGTAGGCTGACGCTTTTGTCATGAAACTGCGCATTGCCCGAGAATTTCTTCCCGTCAATCAAAAGGTCATTCCTTCCGCTCAGGGATGCATCCACGCCCATACTTGCCAGTGCCGCGATGATCGGCTTTGTGTGCTTTACGAAGTCAACTTTCCCCTCGTCTTCATTACCGTCTTTTATTATAAAAGAAAACTGCCAGCCGTTAAGGTCAGTATATATGGTTCCGCCGCCGGTTATCCTTCTGACTATATTTATATTCTTCTTTTTGGCGTATTCCATGTTTACTTCCTGATAAGGGTTCTGATACCTTCCAATCATAAGCGTTGGCTGCGTGCGCCAAAATATAAAATAAGAATCCGCTATGTCAAGCTCCCGCATCAGGTAATTTTCCAGTGCAAAATTGAAATTTGCGTCTGTGCTTTTGCTTTCTACATAAATCATTTATCAGCTCCCATTTTTGCCACTGCATTCATTCCTTCTGAAGCATTGTAGGAGCTCCTTACAAAAGGCCCGCTGGCTACATATTTAAATCCCTTTTCAAGCCCTGTTTTTCTATAATCCTCAAATACATCTGGATGAACATATTCGGTTACCTCAATATGGCTCTTCGATGGCTGCAGATACTGTCCTATTGTCAGAATGCCGCATCCTGTTTCCAGCAAATCATCCATTAGCTTAAGCATCTCTTCCCGTGTTTCGCCCAGCCCTACCATAACTCCGCTCTTTGTGTGTATTTCAGGGTTTGCATCCTTTACTCTGCGCAAAAGCTCCAGCGACCTTTCATACTGCGCCATCGGACGCACTTTTGAATAAAGGCTTTTAACGGTTTCTACATTGTGGTTTATTATATCTGGCTTTTCCTTTATAACTGTCATAAGAGACTCATAATCACCCTGAAAATCAGGGATAAGCACTTCCACTGTGCTATCTGGGAGATATTCGCGAATCTTGCGTATTGTCTCTGCAAAATGCCCCGCTCCGTTATCAGGAAGGTCATCCCTTGTTACGCTGGTTACAACCACGTGCTTAAGCCCTAGTTTTTTCGCCGCCCTTGCTACATTTTCAGGCTCGTTTTTGTCTAGTTCCTGCGGCGCGCCCTTTGTCACCTTGCAGAATCTGCAGTTCCTTGTGCAGTTTTCTCCGAGAATCATGAAAGTCGCTGTTTTGTTTTTATAGCACTCGCCTCTGTTCGGGCAGCCCGCACTGCTGCATACAGTATTTAAGGATAGCGCTTTAAGTATCTCTTCTGTGTCATGCTGGCCTCCGAAATCAACCTTTTTCTTTAGCCATTCCGGTTTTCTTTTTTCCATTATTATTCCTTTTATTTAATTCTGATATACAGACCGGATTTTGTATACTTACTCCGGCGCATTACTATTATAGCCCATTGATAATAAATAAAAAAGTTTTTTTAGTTTTAATAATAGCTTTTTAATCCTGAATTATAGGTCAACTTATTAAAATATACTTATTTTTGGCAATCCCTGCTTTTACAGAAGTAAGCCAAAAGACCATGCCTCACCACCTTTATGTGCCTGCATAGTCTTTGATTTGTTCTTTTTCTTTTTTAGTCATTATCAGCTATTGATCCAAAATAATCCCGGATTATTTCATAGCTGTCTTTGAGTCTTGGAGTATAGTCAGGCACATCCCAGCTCTCCCACATAAACGGCTTTGCTACGCTGCTTTTTGCTTCGCCGATTACCATCCCATCAGCTTTTTCCGCAAGAATTACACCTGCGAGAATCCCATCTGTTTTTACTGTGCCTATTTCTTCCTTCAGCGGCACCGGGATGTAATCTTCATCATAAAGCACTATCATGTCAGAAGGATCGCTGAAGCAAATAAGCATCCATGGAATCCTTAAAAATATGTTGTTTCCTGAAACATTCCATGTATAAAGGGTGTTGTTATCAAAGCTTCCGTAGTCAAGCATACTAATGTTGTCATATACTGCATCAATATGCACTCCCTGTTTTGTAACAGTTTCCTTATTTGTCAGCACGACCATTTCCTCGTATATTCCATCACTAGTCTGCGTTGGTGCATATAGCCCCTTTGTAAAGTTATACCCCGGGTGAACGAGTATTTCAGCTTCCTTTTCATCTGAAATATCAATGACAAACTCCATACCGAACGGCGCATATGCCTCTAAATCTTCGGCATATTTATCATCTCCCAGGTCTCTGCGGAATGTATCAAGCCCCACTATAAGCCTTTCATTTTCGAAGTTAATGCTCTTTGAAAGGTTAACTGTGATATATAGGTATTCTTCATCCATGCCTAATTCTAATGAGCTAATATTCTCTGTTCCTTCAATTATATATTCTTCGCTTCTTATCTCCCCTGCTTCCATTGCGTATATTCCGTAGTTTTGCTCCGGGTCAGCTACATTGTGCCATAGCACATTTCTTTCATATGGAATTATATAGGGTTCTGTCGTCCATGTCTTTTTTGCCCATTCGTCTGACCATTCGAATATTATTCCCCCCGCGAAGTTCTCTCTTCTGATAGCTTCCATCATCCGCACTATCCCTTCACCCTGCTCTTGTTCACTTAGTCCTCCGTGGTTATATCCGTCAGGGTTGCTGTGGGCGTCGCCCATGCCTGTTGATAGCCCGAACTCGGCTACAATCGCCGGATATTTTTTGTGTCCGGCAATAAATTCCCGAAGGTACCCACCATATCGGAACACGCCTTCGTTATCTTCGTATTCCGCGTAGGAAGCCTCGTTATTCATGAAATCAGGATAGTTGGGATATATATGATATGCCCCGAAAAATCCTGGCTTCAGGCTGTCTTTAACCTCAATATTGTTTATATCTATTGATACTTTGTCGTTATACTCCAGCTCTTTGTCGCCCTGCTCGTTCCACTCGCTGTCGTGCTCTGCCGTGTCCAGCGTGGGCCAGCTGACAATGCCGACTGGGTGCTGCCAACCGTGCTTTTCCTCTTCATAGCCGGCTACATAATCGCAGCTCATAGCCAGCCACGCCTCAGTCGGCGAGGCTTCATCTGCGCAATACAGATAGTCCCCTTCAAATGTGAAGCCCTCATTTAGCTCATTGGTAGCTGTGACTTCCTCCGGCTCTAGCTCACGCCCAACTAGGTATCCCGCAAGATACGGCGATACATCACTGGTATATATTCCGTAGGCTCTTCCAGTCCTAAATGGTATATTTGCCTGTCCGTTAATAGCATCCACGACATATTCTATTTCCTGCCTGTATGCTTCATTATAGTCATCTTTTAGATAATTGCCGTCTTCAGGGTTTTCCTCCGGCCATATTTCCTGAAACAGCCACAAAGGCTTCTCCGGGTGGCTTTCATTATAATAGACAAATGCAGTGTAGAACTGTGGCGGAAGCAGAGTATATACCCTTACGGTATTCGCATTCATTTCCGCAATCTGCTCAAGCCATTCAAGGTAGTGGCTTTCGCTTGTATCAAACTGGGTAAACCATTTGCCCGGAGTCGATGAACCAATATTTACCCCCTTAATGAAATAGTCCTGCCATTGCCCATCAGCAAGTATCTGGAATTCTGACGAAGCTGCGCGTACATTATATTGTGTTTCCTGCAACGCTGTATCGCCTTGTCCCTTCTTCGATGTGATGTCTTCTAATATGCTTGTCATCATTGGCACATAGCATCGCCAATAAAATTCCGAATTTTCTCCTTTTTCGCCCAGAGGCAGCAGCTTCTTAAATTCAGCGAAACCTTTCAGATTCCACCATTTGTATTCAATATTCCCGTCTGCAAAATCACCTGCAAAATAGTATGATGTATACTGTGTGTTTTTGTTTCTGGTAACTGCAGGGAAGGTATCTTGAAGTCCTAGTGCCGCGAGCTTTTGTGCCCCGCTTTCAGTAACGTCAAATGTGAAATCAGCGATGATTTCAGCGGAGCTGTCCGGTATTGTAAACTCAAACCAATAGTCATATGGTATGCTTTCGTTTATTCCGAACTCCTCCCAGTACTCCTCTCTGAACGATATGAATATCTGGTCTTTTCCATAGTCTTTATCTTTTTCAAATACCACTATTTTATCATCATTATAAACAAGTATTATGCCTTCGCCTGAAAATCTCCATTCGTTCCCCGTCTCCTCTTCATAGCTATTCACCGCCCAAGCAGGCACCTCTATTCCCTTGCTTAGGTCGAAGAAATACCTTCCGCTCCAGCCTGTCCAATCCATTCTGAATATCTCCCCTAGCTGGTCCCTGTTCACTTGGTTTGTGGGCGCAGAAGCCGTGTTGAACTCCCCTATTATTGTGTTTCCTCTGCCAAGGTTTGCTTTTATCTTTGCGGTTTCCTCTTCCAGCAGGCCGCCTTCAATCAGCTCTGAGCGTGTGCCCTGAATATTCTCTGCAAAGTAATCATCCTCATATACTCCATAAGTATCTGCTAGGTAAATAAGATCCGGATATTCGATACCATCTGGAATTTCTTTAGTTTCATATGTATCTTCATCTATCGGATAGAAGCCGTAATAGTCCTTCGAGTATTCATATGGTTTTCCTGTTTTTTCAGATATTATTTTCTCGTTGTTAAGCAGCCATAGCAGCCCTTTGTGCTCCCTGAAATCTGTGTTGGGCACTGTCTTGTCAATGATCCATATATTGAGCGCAGTGCTTTCCATATTCCTGTATGCGGCATAGGGATAAATGAGCAGAAAACCTAGTAGTAACACAAGGCCAATAATAATCAAATTCAATATTGCTACCAATGCCTTTTTCATGAAGCACTCCCTCCCTGCTTATTCTTAACAAAGCCCTTCCTCTTCTGCTCGCCCCATACATGCTCCTTGGAGAACATATTGAAGAATCCAGCAACCCGCCAGAAACTGAAAAGCTGGCGCGTGCCGAAGTTTTCAACAACTGCAATCCCCAGCAGCCTTATTATATCCTTGTAGGAATAGTACCTGTTCTCAGTTTCGGCAATAATCAGTGATATTATTGACACTAGGACGCCAAGCATTACGCTTGCTACAAAAAGGAATAGTGCAATCTCTATACTCAATATCCCTAAAATAAAAGCTGCCAGCACCATTAAGTACCCCTGAGCTTCAATCAGCGGCCCGATCATTTCAAAAAGGAAAAAGTAAGGCATTCCGATCAGCCCCATCCTCTTATATTTCGCATTGAATATGGTCTTGGCATGGAAATGAAGAGTCTCCGAAAGCCCTCTGTACCAGCGCAGCCTCTGCTTCTTCAGCTGCTTGATTTTTTCAGGCACTTCAGTCCAGCAATTGGCATTATAGCAGTAATTAATTTTAAACTTCTTTTTTTGTTCATGCATCATACGGGAAATTCTGACTACCAGCTCCATGTCCTCGCCAACGGTGTCTTTATTGTATATGCTGCTTTTTGTCAGGTATCCGCCTACGTTTACTACACGCTCCTTTCTAAATACGCCGAATGCTCCGGATATTATAAGAAGGCTGTCTAGGTATGCCCAGCCCAGCCTACCGGACATAAAGGCACGTATGTACTCAATTGTCTGAAAGCGAGCGATGAAGTTTTCCGGAATCCGCTTTTCCACTATATGTCCTTTTGACACTTTGCAGCCATTTACAGGGAACACATTTCCGCCTAAGGCAGGCGTTTCCACATCTTCATCCAAAGTCTGCGATGCCAGCTTGAGCAGCGAATCATTTTCCAGCAGCGAGTCAGAGTCTATGCAGCAGAAATATTCTTTGTTCGATATCATTATTCCTGCATTCAATGAATCCGCCTTGCCTGCATTTTCTTTGTCTACTACCAAAAGCTTTGGATATGCAGGATTTCTGTATATCCCCCTTACAGGTGCGGTTTTCAGCTCGGATTCATAAGCATAATCAAACCTCTCCAGGCTGAAATATTCAATAAGAATACCAAGGGTATTATCCGCTGAGCCATCGTTTACTATTATTAGGTTATAGTCCGGATATTTCAGATTAAGCAGCGAATGCACGCTTTCAACAATAATGCTCTCTTCATTGTACGCAGGCGCAATTATGGATATTCCCGGCAGCATCTTGCTTTTAAAAAGCATTTTGTCATTCTTCAACTTCCATACTTTTGCCTGCTTTGATACATTTATACGTGAAAACGCTATTAGTATCAGATAGATTACATTAATTGCTACTGAATAAAATGCCAGAAAATAATTATAGTCTACTACGTAGGTCTTCAAATGCTTAACCCATGACCACATGCCTATCGCATCAAAGTGGCTTGCAATATATATGGCAGGGGAAATTGCCAGAAGAAGAATCAATTCCACCGCAAGTGTAGTAATAAGGCCGGTTCTGCTTGAAAACCTTTTCGTTGCAGACTCCTGATCTGCTATATGTAGCCCAACTTCCTTGAGCAGCGTTTCATGTAGATATGTGCTGAATTCTTCCTTTAGCTCCTCTTTCTGGGTCAATACTTTCTTTAGAATTGCTATTAAGGCACTTTCAATTACCTTATCTTTATTATTGTTTAAAAATCCGATAAACTCACTGGTTTTGCCTAAAAGCAGTATTTCCTCGATTATTCTTTCTGCCTGCTCTCTTTCTTCTGTCATCAGCTTCATAATGAAGTACTCAATCTTTACCGAAAGGGACTCTGCTATATATATAGTAACGTCTTTGTTTTTTTCCGATGTCAGCATATTAGAAACTTCATCTAAAAACTCTGGCTTTTCCTCAATTATTTCAGATATTGCCAACTGGGCACTTCTTGCAATTTCATTGTCATAGAGCATTTCCTTCAGCTTGTTAATGCTTGAGATGCTTGCTATCTTTGCCATAGAGGCAATTGACCGTTTCCTAATTGAAATGTTGCTGCTTGTTAGGTACTTATCAACGGCAAACTCCTTAAAATAGTATTGGGACGCTGCATCTGCCGCCTTTTCGACAACGGAGTCGAATATCCAGAGAATGCTTTTACTGTCAAGCTTGCTCTTCCTTTTTGCGCAGCCTTTCTCTCTGTCAATTTCTTTGCCATATCGGCACTTTTCGTTGCCAGCAATTTCTGCGCTGCTTTTATATATACACCTATCGCAGTCTTTTATTTTACTCCCGATTTCGGCTTCATCAATCAGTCTCTTTCTATTTGATTCATAGTTGTCTAGCAACTGAAAAACATATTTTTTCAGCTTTTCAGACGGATAAATAGACGCCATATCAATTATCAAATCCAGAATCTCTATTTCGTCTCTGTGCATAATAGTGTAAATATATTCATAGGCTTCCGATCCGAAATCCGCAATAAGCATATTTACTTTTTCTCTGTACCATCTGTTTTCTCCTAAAAGTGATGATACAAGCACGGGAATGGAGCTGCTGTTGCCTATGTCTGACAGTGCGTTGGCAAAATAGAGCTTAACTTGTATTTTCTTTTCCTTTTTAAGAGCATCGGTAATCGCTGAAACCGCTTCTTCGGTAGCCAGCAGGCTAAGATTGATTGCTGCCCGTATTCTCCGCAGCTTTATGGGCGATTTCAATCTTCTGAAACTTTTTTTGATAATTTTGCTTTTTTCAAGCCTGGCAGGCAGTTCTTCTTCCATTTCACTTTCCAGCTTCACCAGGTTCTTTGCATCTGCCAATATACCAAAATATGAATTGATATTTTTTATGTCGCCCTTGTTTACCCATTTTGCTATCAGCCTGGCTTTTAGCTTTGCATCTATGGAATCTTTGTCCTCTCGCTTTAGCTTGAATATGATCAGCCTTATAGACAGAACAGCATCAAGAAAAAGCAGAATAATCATTGCAACGAAAACTAACTCAATATCCGGCTTCATTTATGCTTTCTCCTTCAATTTCGAGTCGACAATGCCCAATATCTCCACGATCATATATGGTTTTTTTAAGTAATGAGTTATTCCAAGCCCAAAAGCCCTCTTCAATGAATTTTCATTTTTAAGATTTGATATAACAATAAAGGGAATGTTTTTCGTATATGAGTTGTGCAAAAGGTTCTCCCTAAGCAGGAATCCGTCCATTTTAGGAAGCATGATTTCTGAAATTATAAGCTCCGGCAATTCCTTATAGGCCAATTCTGCAGCCTCTTCTCCGTCAGCAGCGGTAAGCACGTTGTACTCTCTGTTTTCAAGATATGCTTTTAGTACATTTCTGTTCGTCTCATCGCTGTCTGCAATCAGCACCTTACCATTGTCATACTCTATTCCTAAAATATCAGTATCGCTGACTACTATATCACCGCCTCTGTTTTTTGCCATCCTTAGCCGCAGAAGTGCAGCCTCATACATGCGCACGGCCTTTGACTTGCTTTCAGTTTCCATACCTTCTATTTCTGCATAGTCAGCAACGCCTTCGGATATTGTCATTTCATCTATAAATTTCTTCGAATTTCTAACTTCGTTTCTTATATTTTCTGCTATTTCTACTGCGCCCTCTTTTGATATGTCGCTGCACAAATAGGCGAAAATCCCGCTGTCCAGCCTGAAGAGCATATGCCCGCTTTTTCTTTCATGCTTTAGTATATAGCTCATTGACTTCAATGCATTGTCATATTCTTCTTGTCCGAAGGCAGTTTTTATCCTTGTCAAGTCATCAAAATCAATAAGAATTATTGATGCCGGACTCTCGCTTTCCTCTCTTTCAGAATCAATAACCATTTTGAGATATTCCATAAAAAATACCTGGCTGTAAAGTCCGGTTATCGCGCATCTTGAGGTTTTTACACCTTTGCTGAGTATACTTTGATCCGCATTGCTGCTCTGCATTTTAAGTGCCTCAACCTCGTGTCTAAGAACTATTGCTTCTTCCTGAGATTTAATAAACTCAGAAACCATAATTTCCGGGAATGGCATATCGTATTCCTTACATATCTTTTCTACTAGGGACTCAATTATAATAAGCCACTTTATACCTTTGTTATTGAAAATCGCTTCAAACAGGTTTTCCCATAGCTGAAGGCCTGTGCCGCCGTATGAAAGAATTTCAAAAGGTCTGTCACCTGTTTCAATATTCATTCCGCTTAGGGCTTCCAGTATCTCAGCATCGCTAAAGATATCAGTATATTTTTTTATTATCAGCGAGCAGATGCTGCCATATCCGCCATAGTCTTTTACACTCTTCTTTACAGAGTTCAGGAAAATGCCGCATTCTAAATTTCTCAATATCGTAATATAGTCTTTTACATTTTTATTTATTACTAATCCGTGCTGCGGCGCAATAGTTTCAATACCCATCAGCAGGAACGTTTCCATTACCGGCCTCATTATCTGGGTAGAAGGCATGTAGTTCTCATGAAAGGCTCTCATTCCCGTGATATAGCTTTCGTCTGCAAAAATGCCCTCGGAGCTTTCCATTGAACCAAATAAATCACCGGAAAAAAGTGTCTTCGATTTAATATCATATGATGCAATTGCACCGGGGAAATGTAAATAAGGCGTAGGTATAAACTGTATTTCTCTTCCTGATTTAAGCTTGAGTTTGTAGTCATTCTCGTCCACCATATAAAATTCTGATTTAACGCCATAATATTTTATAAGTATTTTCGTTCTCCAGTGAGTGACTATTTTGAAATCTGTGTTTTCTTTTTCGAGCATAGGAAGGCAAGAGCATAAATCAGGGTCTTGGTGGGACAAGACCACATATTTAATTTTTCTGAGCGGGACAATTTCTTTTACATTGCTGATCACCTTTTCAAAGTCCAGTACAGAGCCTGGATCAAAAAGTACGGCTTCATTACCATCTATGAGCAAATATGGATTGCAGCGCATGTCACCCGAAGCCTGTTGGTCCCCAACCCAATAGATTTCGCCTGCAATCTCTCTTTCTGTATCTCTTTTCATTCTTAACCTCCATCTTCCGGCTATACTTCATTATATCTGAGTGCACTTTAATTATTTCTCTCTATCATGCCACATCTATCTTTAGCTTTATTTCCAGTTCTGGTTAATCAAGAAGCATCTCCTTAAGCGGCTCAAGATAATGATATGCAAATTTAAGCTTCTCATACTGCGCTTTTACAAATACGCTTTCGAAACTTTTCTGTGCCTCATCAGTGCCAAGATTATTGTATGTCTGCTCCTCTGTCAGGTTATATTGCCCTACTGCCTGAAACTCAAATATGCAGGTTACATATTTATCGTATTCTCTTGCATATTCAATCTCATTTTCCATATCTCCATATTCGTTATTTCTGTTATAGTTCATTACTGATATCTCATCGCAGTATTTAATCAGCTCTAAAAGAGTGCTATTGTAATCCGCATCATACCATGATGGAATGCATATGATAACTCTCAAATTTTGTTCTTTGGCCGCTTCATATGCTATCTTCATTCCAGCAATATAATTCTCCATCAGCACTTCCTGCTTGCCTCTTGACCACTTTTCAGAATCATATGGCTCAATATCAAATACAATGCCGGTAATTGCCCCTTCTCCCCATCGTTCCCTAAATGATACTGCACGGTTGATCTCATTCAGCATCTTTGCTCCATCCGGCTTATATGTCCATGTGCTGCTTCCCGCGAGAATATATAAATCCACATTCATTTCATCTAATTCTCCGGCAAATTCAGCCGCGCTTGTGTCGTCATAGGAAATGACTTCAAAGTACTGGTATACTTCATCTATACCAAGAATATTAATTATCTCATATAGGTCTTCCTTGTTCCCCTGTTTTATGGTAGCAGGGCCCCATGAAAAAAGCCCTTTATCATATTTAACTTCCAGCAAAACCTCTTCCTGTTCTTCCTCATCGTTTTCTATAGATGGTGTGCGGATGGTGTAATCTTTCTGCAAATATCCTTCTGCATCAACATTGCTAATCATTTTATTTTTCAGCACAAGCATAAACCCCAGAAACAAAATAACCAAACTGAAAAGAACAAGCACAACAACTTTTGTGCGTTTTTTTTCTTTTTCCATATTTCCCACCAGTAAAAAAGTAATTATTATTATATTATACACCAATTTAATATAATCTAATAAATTCTTTTGCCGTATTTCCCCCATTTACGCCAAAATATCAATTTTTATGCCTTTATATGCCTGCAGTTCCAATCTTTCATTTATAATAAAAAAACGGCTCATTTGAGCCGCCGCAAATCATTTGCTATTTCTTAATTATCGGAATAAATTTTTTATTGCTTACATCCACCAGTCCATAATCCGTGAGACGGACTTCAGGAATAACCGGCAAGGCCAATGTAGCCAGCTGCAAAAGCATGCACGAGCTTTCTATACCCAGTTCCCTCATTTTCCGTTTCAAGAGCGCAGTCTTTGGCGCCAGTTTTTCGATGGGTTCACCCGATAGCAGCCCGGCTATTGGGAGCTCAACTATTGCCTCAACTTTTCCATCCAATACGCATACTATTCCCCCGCCTGTACTAATAAGGGTTTCGGCCGCCTTTGCCATGTCTTCTTCATTTTTCCCAATTACTATAAGGTTGTGGCAGTCGTGCGCTACGGTGGAGGCAATGGCTCCTCTCTTAAGGCCTAGGTTTTTAACAATACACGTCTGCCTGTTGCCGTTTTTCCCATGCCTTTCGAAAACCGTGAGTACGGATAAATCCTCTCTGTCAGAAATATCTAAATATCCTTTGCACGCGTCAACCTCCGTCTCTTCAAGCTTTGTTATTATAGGCACATCCTTGTCATATGCCATCACATTCAATTTTGCCTTCTTACCAGCAAATTTAATTCTGAAATCTTCTTTTTCCGGCATAGATTTGAGACGAACAGTGTTTATTTTTTCTATTGGATATTCTTTCGCATTTGTCTTTGCTATCATTTTTCCATCTTTTGCAATATGCTCGCCATTTATGAACACATCGATGACTTCAATGTTTTCAAGGCTGTCTAGGACTACAATGTTCGCTCTCTTCCCGGGCGTTAACGACCCGATGTCATCAATCCCTAATAGCCGAGCAGAATTATATGTAGCCATTTTTATCGCTTCAACTGCTGGTATTCCCGACTCTATTGCCACCCTTATTACATGATCCAGGTGTCCTTCACTAAGAAGGTCGTCAGGCTCTCTGTCATCGGTGCACAAAGTAGCATTTTCAGGATAATTGAATTCTTTTATTACATCAGCAAGCACATTAATATCATGCATAATGGAGCTTTCCCTGCACTCTAATGTCATTCCTGCTCTCAGCTTGTATCTAGCTTCATCCGCAAAGCTTGTTTCGTGGCAGGATTTTATTCCCGTTGAAAGATAAGCTGAAAGCTCTCTTCCCGTAAGCATAGGCGCATGACCCTGAATAAAAACCTTCCTGCGCCTTGCCTCATCCAGTATCTCAGACATTCTTTGTGACTGGTTTATCACGCCCTCAAAATCCATCACTTCACCCAGGCCTATCACCCTGTCTATACTAAGAATTCTGCCTATCTCATCTCTCGAAAACTCAGCCCCCGACGTCTCCATATTCTCAACTGATGGCACGCATGACGGCGCAAGAACATATGTCATCATAGGTGTATCCTTGGATGATTCAATAATGTACTCTACCCCTTCAATGCCCATTACGTTTGCAATCTCGTGGGGGTCGCAGGCAATTGTAGTTGTGCCATGCGGAATTAATGCCTCGGCTACATTGTGCAGCGTCATCATTGTGCTCTCTGTGTGAATATGAGTATCTATCAGTCCCGGAATAACATACCTGCTGTGAGCGTCAAAAATTCTCTTTGCTTCAAGAGGCGGCTCACCCGGCTGGTTAACATGCCCTATTTTTCCGTCGATTATTCCTATTTCAGATTCGTAGACCTCACGGGTAATTACATTAACAAAATTAGCGTTCTTTATTACCAGATCAAAGGGAATCTCCCCGTTTATCGCTTCAATAACTCTGCTTCTTTGCATATATACTCTCCTGATAAGTTCAGTTTCAATTGTTTTACCAATAAGCGGCATCGCCTTCTCATGCTGCTTATTTAAAAATCTATCACTTACTATATCCTTTGTCAACATAATGCAGTATTCATATCATTAAACTGAATAATTTAAATGGAACATATAATCATTTCTATACAATTCTTAAATAATGAATAAAACAGGCCGGCCTATAATATTAAGCCAGCCTGTATGTATAAATTCAGCCTATTAAAATGCTAAACGAATTCGTCAATAATTTCCTGTTTTTCTTTCTCATCTTCTTCAGTCAAGGTCTCTTTTGCGAGCAGGTATTTCACCTTCTTTGATACTTCCGGCGTGATTTTAAATTGGCGCGCCAGCAAAAATGCAACGCCCATAATCAGAAGCCACGCGAAAATCAATATCAGCCTTAATCCTAATACAGTGCTTTCCGACTGTACGGGAATCGGAACTTCATCAGTGGGCTTAATAAACCCTGTAATGCTCAAAACCTGTCCGATAATAAATATTGCTATCGCTGAGGCTGCCTTTCTTACGAAGGTCATAACTCCGCTTAATGAGCCGGATATCCTCTCTCCAAGGCCGAGCTGCGCAATGTCCACTACATCAGGGAATATAATCCAGCTCATTGTCTGCGCGCCCGCAAACCCCATAGCCATCAGCGCAGTAGCCATATAGATAAGGTCTACATTTCCATCTGAAGGGAATAATCCGATATAAACAGCGCAGACTATGGAAATCGGGAGCCCGAATCTATAAAGCTTGGTTTTCGATACTTTATTTACCATCAAATTAAGAATCGGCAGCATCAATAGCTGTACAACCAGAAATGAAGCCATAAATATAGTTTCATCCATTCCCTTAATTACATACAGAGCATAGTATAAAGCTATCGCGGAAAGAATATCGAGATTGGTAGACTGGCACAGGTACAAGCCTAACAGCCTCCTGAAAGACTTAACTTTAAGCGGCTTTACAAACTGGGCAAAGCTGAAGTGCGATTTTTCATCTCCATAGCTCACCCTCTCCTTTGTAAAGATGCCAGTCAGCAGCAGAGGAATGGAAAAGAACAATCCAAAACCTACAACTATCAGTATATAAAAGGTTGTAAGGCTTATCTGTCCCCTTGAAAGCATTCCGAAAATTTCAACAGGTACTATTGTGCATATCGCAGTAGAAATCAGCGAAAATACAAGGCGAAGCAGATTAACCCTGTTTGTCTCTTCATATCGGGTGGATAGCTCCGTGCTCAGCGAGCTATACGGCACTGATATCATTGTTGATACGGTAGAATATAAAAGGTATGTAACAGTTACGTAGATAACCAGCCCGACCTGTGTGCCGAAAGCCACTGGATACCATAACAGTCCCATAGAAATAATCAGGATTATTCCGCCTGCGAAGATATATGGTTTCCTTCTGCCGAACTTACTTCTTGTGTTGTCTGATATTACGCCCATCAGTGGGTCTGATATAGCATCCCAAAGCTTTGATATCATTACTACTGTTCCTGCCCATGCCGGGTTAATACCGATTACGTTGGTTAGGAAGATCAAATAAATTATCGCAACTATTGTCTGTCCTCCGCCGCCGAAAAAGTCTGCCGAGGCAAATATAAGCTTTTCTTTAATGCTTACTTCCCTTTTCATGTTCTCCATAGTCATTCCTCCAAATCCTTCTTTAGATTATTTTAGTCTTTTACTATACGTTCGAGATTCTCAAAATCCAGATACAGGGATTTTCCTGCAAACTCTATTGTTATTGTATCCGACTTTCTCTCTGTCTCGGAGTACGGCGAATCATATCTGCTGTAGTCGGTGTCTACAACCTGTGAATTAATCATGAAATCCCCTCCGAATGTAAGCTCCATCTTTTTTCCGCCGCTTGTGTATGAAAGGTGAAGAGCTTCTTCGTCGAATTCAACAGTATTTGCTTTAATGTATTCTGCGAATTCTTCAAGCGTTGCATATTCGTCTTTTGTAGCAAGCTCACACATCCAGTATGTCACTGCGCCGTCCTGTATCAGGTCATCAGTCGTGCCTTCCTGCAGATAAAGCTCATTTTTGCCTATGAGGACTATCCATGTGTTTTTGTACTCGCCAAAAGCATAATTGCCTTCAATTATTGTCCTGTCAAAAAGCTCAGTTGGAAAATATGCGTGAGTAAAGAATACAAGATTCTTCTCCATGAATCCTTTTTCATCCTCTATGGAATATATAGTTAAGTTGATGTTTTCATCCTGTGCGCTGTGAGGGAATCTGCCTGAGCCTACCCAGTAGTTGGGAGATCCGCTTAATGCTCCTTCGCCCAAAGGCTTGGCCGGATGCGTTGTGAATACACTGAACTCATAGCCAAGTGTTGCCGTCCACACATGCTGCTGGTCCGCAAATTCACCCGGATGGTGGTTCTGTGCTGTTGCCATCATGTAGTCATCTGTCCTGTAGGTATATGTGTTAGCCCTTTGTATGGAAACACCGTCTGTAATAGGGTTTAATATCCTGCTTATTGTTGGCAGCAGCCCTGCGTACTTAAGGAAGCTGATATTAATAAGCTTAAAGTCATTCAAAAACTCATTAGAAAGCATATTGTTCTTGCTTATGTATTTCATGGTGTTGCTTATTACTTCAGGATTAGTGAAGGATTCCATACCCCACTGCATCATTATCTGGTTGGTATCCTGCCCTACTAGGCCTTCGCCCTTCAGCTCACTTAAATCAAGCCCCGTAGATGCCTTTATAACAGCATCTTCTGTATCTCTGCCTATTGCGCGAATCACCTCAGGCACTTCATAGTTTTCTATCATGAGGAAGTTTATGTCCATGCCTTTGCGAGAGTCTCCTATTTCATATTCAGGCCAGATATCCATTGCGACCTCGCGCATGGAATTATCCGCTCCTGATTTTTTGCCGCCTTCATAGCTCCTGCCGCTGGTTGATACAAGAGCACCCTTATATGATTGGGTAGCAAGGTCATATAGGAGCAAATCCATTATCATAGTCGCCTTCAGCTGTATGTCCTCGTCCCCTGCAAAATCAATCAAGTTGGAAAGCGGGCCGATATCCTCAACATAGTATGTATTTGAATACCATTCAATAAATCCGTAATCATACCTCTGCTTAAGCCATATATTCAGACGCTCTTTGCCTATTTCCATATGCTCTGCGCCTGTTTTTCCGTCGTTTGTGAATATCTCATCTGGGAAAAGCTGCCCGGCTAAGTATTCAGCAGTCGCAAAAAGCAATTGATGATTTTCAGACCAGAAGCACATACTGTCTTCCCCAGGCTGATCCATCCAGTATTTAAAGCCCAGCATTGTTTCCTTTATCGCATCGTATTGATTTTGGGGTATTTCATCTCCGTACTTATACATTACCCTCATTAAAGATACCAATCGGAAATCCGAGCAGTCATATCTGCCGTTTACATAATCCAGCACATTGAATAATAACTCATCCGGATATTCCTCTCCACTTGAAACAGCCAGCAGATATTCATCCGGGCTTCCTTCCAGGCTTTGCTCGGGTCTTGAAGGCAGCTTTCCTATCTTATCACTCCTTAGAAAGTCTGCAGCCATCCATCCGATTATTCCCAGGATAAGCACAATCACAACAATAATAATCCACTTTTTCATATCGCACCTCTATTTATTAAGCATCTCATAATTGGCAGCTGCAAAAAACAGCGCAGCAAGGCCATATGACCAGTCTATCTCTTTGAAAACAAGCCTCTGAATCCTGTATCCTGCGTAGGGGAAAATCTGAACAGGAATTGTCGGCCCGCTTATGTAGTCCATGCTAAGCATTCCGTCTTTGTATACCTGCAGATCGTCTACCACAGCATAAAAGGACTTCTTCGCAGGCTGTAGGAATTTGCTGTCCAGATATCCTTTTCTTACGCCGTGCATCCAGCCGGAGGCAATTAGCGCAGTTGCGCTGCTTTCTTTTTTTGTTTTGCCCGGCTTATTCAGAATCAGTTCAAAGTAACCATCTTCTCTCTGATACTTCAACAGTGATTCTGATATTTCTACTAGTATGTTTTTTGCTCTTTCCTTTTCCGGCCCTTCCGGCAGATTGTCAAGGAGCATGGGCATAGCGGCCACTACCCAGCCGTTGCCTCTGCCCCAGAATAAATTATCAGGGTATTTCTTGCCCTGCTTCACCCAATATGAGTGCACAAATAGTTTTGTCTCCTTATCCTGTAGAAAATCGGAGAAAAACTTTGGCTGGGTTTTCGCGAAATCCATTAGCCAGTCAATATCGTTTTCCTTTGCATAAAGCGCGCTGAAAACACCGTACATCATGATGGAATCAACCCAGATACTTCTTGGGTACATTTTCCCTTCAGGTGATGAGCCCAGATGGTTTGGCATATTGTTGATGATCTTTTCGGAATTTTTTATATAGTCTATGCCTCTGTCTGTAATCTCTTTGTATTTTTCATCACACAGTTTTTTCTGCAGATAATATGTCGCCAGCGTCGGCGCAAGGGTGTCCGATTGGTCTACTCTTAGCCCTTTTTCGATGTGATGGTCTGCATATCTTTTGATATAGTCAGTATACCTGTCATCACCAAGCAGATCATTAAGTATGCCAAGTGAATGCATCAAAAGCGCTTCGCCCCACATCCACTTCAATCCTTCAGGCGCAAATCTTTTCGTAGCTGCATCCGCAAGCTGAAGCGTTTTTTCAAAATACTTGTCCATTTATCCTCCTTATAGAATATATTTATATATCTTACTACTTGTGTTTTTTAATTTAAGATTTTTCTTATATAGTTATAGCTTCTCAGGATATCCTCTTCAGGCTTTTTTGTGTCCTGCTCAATGGAATAGAAGTCAATTTTTCTGTGCCAGTCATTTTTTAGGATTGCTGCAAAATCAATGGTGCCGTCGCCCAAAGCTCCGTCTCGTGATATAAACTTTCCCCTTTTGAATTCGAAAATATTATCTCTTAGGTGGACTCCCTTTATTCTATCAATCCTGCCTTCAATAAATTTCGCAGGATTGTATCCGCTCTTTGCTAGCCAATATGTATCGCACACGAAGTTTACATAATCTGCATCTGTGCTCTTCATGAGCAAATCAAATGAAATATCTTCGCCAAATTTTATAAGCTCAAAATTATGATGATGATATAGCAGCCTAACTCCTCTGTGCTCCATTTTTTTGCCAAGTTCATTGAGCTTTGCTGCAAGTTCTACTATTCCCTTTCTTCCCGCTAAAAAGCTGCCTGCGGGAATCACGGAGACTTCGATAAAATGAATATCAAGCTTAGAACAGAACTCCATAAGAAAATCAAAATTGCTTATTATCTTCTTCAGTGTTATCTGGCAAGCAGTGTAATTAATGCCATGTGTTTCTTTCAACTTGCTTAGGGCATTAAGCACCCCTTCATCAAATTTAATTCTGGATAGTTCAAAGTTATTAATCCCCATTCTTAAGTAGAATTCCAATGTCTTTTCCAGCCCGTCCGGAGATTTGATATTTTTTCTTATGGTAAATGTCTGCAGTCCAATTTTATTAAGCATATTTCCTCACCTAACCAGCGCTATTTATTCGCTGAAAACCCTTCTATGGTCTGTCTGACGCACTTTTCCAACAAATCTTCCTGATTAACGTCATCCATTGATAGCACTTGCTTGGTGACGCCCAGTACGACAAGTCTGTATATTTCATGATCTACGGGTTTTAGATATCCCTCTTCAATACACTGATTATAGAGCTTTCTCGACATATTCCAGTTGTCTTCAATATAGTGGATAAACATATCATAGGGCTTGGGGAAGTCATCCTTCATCATTATAGCTTTATGGTAGTCTATGTCCTTAACGTCGGGAAATGCACATGTAACATATATTAGCTTTTCAAGAGTATTGTATTTGTCAGACGCGATTATTTTCTCAAGCCTGTTTTCGATGCCCTCGAATGCAGCCTTTACAACCAGTATTATCAATGCTTCTTTATTTCCGTATTCTGCATATATGGTTTTCTTGCTTATCTTCATTGCCGAGGCGACATCGTCCATCTTGAACTTTGGGCCTTTTTCTGCAAATAAGTCAATGACAGTATTCACTATTTCTTTATCTCTTGTATTCACCTTTCCCTCCTTTATTCTTACTAGGCAAATAAATTACTACTCGTTTCTCACGCAGTTTTCATAGTCTAGCATCAGGCTGCTTCCATCAAATGATATTTCTATTACTTGGCTTTCCCTTTGTGTATCGCTGTATTTAGATTCGAACCTTTTGTACTCAGTATCCTGTTTTTTGCCGTCAATGTTGAAATCACCTTTATACTTAAGCCTATAGTCCCTGCCTGTCGTAGCGTAGCACAGTGTCTTCGATTCCGAATCGAAGCTAAGCTCATTGCTTCTTATCCTTTGGGAGAACTCCTCAAAGGTCTCTTTATCCCGGCTGCTAAGCTCCGTAACCCAGTATGTCAATTCACCTTCCTGCAGCAGCTCATCCGCAGTCATTGTCATTTTGCTTCCGCTGCGTATGGCTATAAATGCATCACCACGCCTGCCTGTCACTACTTTATTTGATAGTTCAACTTCATTGAATAAACTTTTCGGGAAATAGCAATGTGTCTTCATGTCCCTTTTCTTCTCCATGAAGCCTTTCTTGCCATCAAGTGAATATATTGTTATATTAACATTTTTGTCTTGAACAGAGTGAGGATTGATTCCATTACCCACCCAGTAATTGGGCGAAGCGCTCAACGCGCCATCATCGCTAAAGGGTGGCGCAGGATGCGTAGTGAATATGCATAAATTATCTGCCAGAGTAGCAGACCATATATGCTGCTGGTCTCCGAACTCTCCGGGATGGTGGTTTTGAGCGGTCGCCAGCATATAATCTTTAGTTTTGAAGGTGTATGTGTTCGCCCTCTGTATTGCAACTCCGTCTGAAAAAGGCCTTAGAATGCCGCTTATTACAGGCAGCAGCCCAGTATATTTTAATATCGACAAATCAATTAATTTAAATCCGTTTAAAAACTCATTGGATAGCATGTGGTTTTTGTGCACATACTTTATTGTATCTGTCACAACCTCTTTATTTGAGAATGATTCCATCGCCCACTGCATCATCACTCTTTCAAGGCTTTGGCCTTTGGGCATTTCTTTTACTAGTTCAGTCAGGTTAAGTCCGGACGAAGCTTTTATAATTCCTGCCTCACTATCCAGCCCAATCTTTTTTATCACATCCGGCACTTTGTAGTTGTTTATATATATGAAGTTCTGGTCGAGCCCCTTTTTCTCATATCCCATTTTATATCCCCATACAGAATAGGTGATGTTTCTGAGCGCGCTGTTTTCACCGCTTTTTTTGCCCAGCTCATACTGCCTTCCACTGGTTGAGGTGAAGCTGCCCATATGGCTCTGCGTAGCAATATCATGAAGCAGGATATCCATTATCATTTTGCTTCTTGTTACAACTTCACTATTATCACAAAAATCAATCAGATTAGAAAGCGGAGCAATGTCTTCTTCATAGTATGTATTGCTGTACCACTCCGTAAAGCCATAATAAAATCTTTGCTTAAGCCATATATTTATCCTCTCCAGCGCAATTTCTTTATGTCTCTTGCCAGTCAGGTTGTCGTTTGTAAAAATTTCATCTTCATATAGCTGTCCTGTCAGGTATTCAGCTGCAGCAAAAAGCAAAAGGTGATTCTCTGACCAGAAACACATGCTATCCTCGCCCGGCTGATCCATAAAGAACTTTGAGCTAAGCAAAGAATTTTTAATCATTTCTATATATTTTTCTGGGATTTTATCTGAATGCTTAAACAGCATTCTCAAAAGTGTCTGCATCCTGAAATCGACGCAGTCGAATCTGTAGTCCAAATAGCTGCATGTGCTTTCTATTGTGGAAAAATCCGCTTCATCAAGTGAGATTTTTTCCTCCAGCTTATATAGCAGCTCATGGAGATTGGAATTCATGATCTTATCAAATCCATCATCTCTGCCTTCTGCCTTTGGCCTAGCTGGGATTATCTTTATCCTTGAATTCTTTTGAAATTCAATAAAAGTAATAATGGCTATGATTAAGATTAGCCCTGCGATTGCTATAAATATGTACATCCTTCTCCTCCTTCAGCATCAACAACTTTATTGCGCAACACGGGTGTATTCAATTAATAATTAAATTATACTGCGGAAACTCGTTTTTGTAAACCAGTTTCTTAAAATGAGTTTCCAGGATTGAATTTTTATTTATTTACCACGAAATGAAGAAAATATTTATTTTTATACTAACTCAACAAAATTTCTATCGCATAATATTGACATATGCCTATAATAGGTGTAAAGTGTTTTAGGCATATGTTTTTTACTTAATCAAATATATTTTATAATCATATACCACAAAATAAAAATGCTTTTGGGAGGTTCAAAATGGTAAATACAGACGTATTGATTATCGGAGGCAGCGCTGCCGGCCTGGTCTCAGCGATGACAGTGAAGTCAGTCAACAAAGACAAAAAGGTAACATTGGTAAGGAAAGAAGAGAAGGTTATGATTCCTTGTGGAATTCCCTACATATTCGGAACAATAGGAACGAGCGACAAGAATATCTTGCCCGATCAGGGACTCGTTAATTTAGGAGTCGATATTGTAGTAGATGAGATAACATCTATAGATACCGAAACAAAAACTGCTCTTGCAAAAAGCGGAGAGAAGTACAAATATGAAAAGCTGATTTTAGGAACTGGCTCTGAACCAAGCATCCCTGCCTGGCTGAAGGGCGCAGACAAAGAGAACGTATTTACTATACCAAAGAGAAAAGAATACCTAGACACTCTTCAAGAAAAGCTAAACGGCAAAAAGCAAATACTAATCGTAGGTGCCGGCTTTATAGGCGTTGAGGTGGCAGACGAGCTTAACAAAAAAGGATTTGATATTACTCTTGTTGAAATCCTCCCCCATATTCTCGGTGTGGCGTTTGACCAGGAATTTGCTGAGAATGCTAAAACCGCACTTACAGAACGTGGCGTAAAAGTGCTTAACGACACTGGAATTAAGGAAATTCTTGGCAAGGACAAAGTTGAAAGCGTTCTATTAACTGACGGCACGACATTGGATGCAGACGCTGTAATACTCTCTCTGGGATATCAGCCAAATTCAGCACTTGCAAAAGATATGGGCCTAAAAATAAACGAATGCGGCTTTATTGAAACCGACCAGTATAAGAGAACTTCAAAGAAAGATATTTTTGCCGTAGGCGACTGCTCAGAAAAGAAGGACTTCCTTACGGGCAAGTTAAGCAAGATAATGCTTGCTTCCACAGCATGTGCCGAGGCTAGAGTAGCAGGGCTGAATCTATATTCACTGTCAACAGTAAGTACATTCAGGGGAACTATAGGTATATACTCAACCAGCATCGGTGACATGGCATATGGCGTAGCAGGCCTTACCGAGAGTATCGCAATAAAGGAAGGCTTCGACATTGTAACAGCTTCGTTCACAGGCGTAGATACCCATCCCGGATGCATAGAACATTCACAAAAACAGACCGTTAAGCTGATAGTATCAAAGAAAAATGGCGTAATATTGGGCGGCGAAGCAATGGGCGGCAGAAGCGTGGGTGAGCTGACAAATGTGCTTGGCTTTATCATCCAGAATAATATGACAATAAACAACCTGCTGGTAGCACAGATCGGAACTCAGCCAATGCTTACAGCATCACCTGCAGGGTATCCTTTGATAAAGGCTGCAGAAATCGCATCAAGAATGCTATAGGTAACATACCTCTCAATATATGAAAAGCAGCAGGAATAAGTATTTCCTACTGCTTTTTTATTATGCATTTTTTCAATAACTGAGATACTCTGTCGTCTATTTCCGGCTGAAAGCAAATTTCAGCATATCTCCTCTGCCCTTTCCCTTGAATGTAAAATTAAGAGCGTGAATACCACTAATATTTATTTCAATCTTGCTTTCTATCCAGCTATTAGAGGGCATCATTTCAATCTCGCCATAAGTATTGCCTGCTTCATCCGTAACGGTAATCTTTCCTTTGGCCTTTCCTCTGGTCGTCACCGACAGGAGCGTTGCCCCCTCAAAATCAAAATACTTATATCCTATAAATGTATTGTTGCATATGCCTGAAATAAACCTATCATTATGCTCATGAGTAATATGCGGCTTTTTCTTCTTGGTTATTCCGTTTTCAGCGTGCGGCATTTTGCCGTCAGTTAGGTTGCATGCTATCACAGCAGGATATTCTCCCTTTGCTTCAAGCGGCCCTCCATTCAAACCGCAGGATGTCATCTCAACCTGCTTGATTGAGCCATCTTCCGCTATTTCAATCTTTTCGGCGCATCCCTGCCTGGAATATGAACTCATATGCGTATGCCTGTGGTAGAAGATATACCAGCTTCCGTTAATCAGTTCAATGCTTCCATGGTTATTACCCGTAAAGCACAGCCTGTCTTTTTCTTTTCTGCCACCAATGCCTATATCGCCGTTGGAGACTATTGTTCCGCCATACTTGAACCCCTTGTCCGGATATTTGCTTACAGCATAGCATAGCTCGTGCATATGAGTAGAAGAATAGATAAAGTAAAATAAACCATTTACTTTTCTTATGGAGCTCGCTTCAAAAAAGGCATGGCCCTCAAAATCCGTTCCTTTTGCGTCCATTTCACATGGGATTATCCTCTTGATTTCGCCCTTAACGGTCAGCATGTCATCCTCTAATTCCAGAACATTTGCGCCCATTATGCCAAGAGGCTCCGTTTTTATCTCCTGCATGTCCTTGTGAAAAACGTTCTGCATCACTTTGTAGTATGCATTCTTCTTAATCGGATTATTTGTCGGCCAAATCGGCAGCGACCATCCGTAGTACAAATATATTCTGCCGTCGTCGTTGATAGCGGCCGGATCAAAGGGAATGTACCTGTAAACGGCGCTGCCGTCTGCATATTTTACATCCCCGATATATTCATATTCTCCTGCTGGAGTATCGCACACTGCAGCAGAAATCGGCCCGTCAAATCCGCCTTTCCCTGCCCGTCCTGAAAGGCAGTAATAAAGATAGTACCTGCCGTCATTGCCTCGCACTACATCGGGGGCGTAAAGATATTTCCTTTGCCCGCCGCCTTTTGCCTTTTCCCTGCTGTGCGGATCCTTAGACGAACTATAAATCGTTCCTTCAAAACGCCATTGAGTCAGGTCATGTATATCCGCCGAATATGAAACATAATCCAGCTCACAAAAAGTGTCGCCGCCCTCTCTGTCATGGGAGCCGAATATGTAAACCCTGTCTCCGAAAACATGCGGTTCGCCGTCAGGGATGTATTCATTCAGCGGCAGGTATGGGTTATAAATCTGTGCCATATGCTTATCCTTCCTATTGTAATTCTGATTTTTTTATTCTTCTAAAGTAATGCTCTTTCTTCCTCACTTGGCTCAGCATAATGCTTTGCCTGCGCATCCCAGAGCTCATAATATTTACCGTCTTTATCCTGAACTAGCTTCTCATGGCTCCCAAGCTGCACAATTCTTCCCTTGTCGAAAACAGCTATACTATGGCAGAATCTACACGATGAAAGCCTATGTGATATGAAAACTGCCGCCTTGCTGCCTACAAGAGTGTCAAGCTTTGAATATATCTCATATTCAGTAATCGGGTCAAGTGCAGCGGTAGGCTCATCCAGTACAACCACAGGCGCATCTTTATATAGGGCTCTTGCTATGGCTGTCTTCTGCCTTTCGCCTCCGGAAAAATCTCGGCCGTGCTCATCGAAATTCTTGTCCATGCATACCTTGTAGTCTCCCTTTAATTCATCTGCAATATTTTTGAGCCCCGCATTTATGATGCACTCCTGTAGCCTTACCGGATCAGGTTTTTCGCTCACTGCGATGTTTTGATCAAGTTCAAAGGAGAAAAGCTTGAAATCCTGAAACACCACAGAAAACATCTTTATATATTCATCATAATCGTATTCTTTTATATCTATGCCATTTAGAGTTATTGTGCCTTCTGACGGGTCATAGAGCCTGCATAGCAGCTTCACCATAGTTGTCTTCCCGGCGCCGTTCATTCCCACAACTGCCAGTCTCTCACCTTTTTTAATTTGCAGGTTTATTTTATCAAGTACCAGATTATCAGTAGACGGATATTTAAAAGATACATTCTTGAATTCAAATATATATCTATTTCCATCTGCACCATTTATTTTTTCTGCGCCCTGCTTTTTCATCTCAGGCAAATCGAAAAATTTAATGCTGTTTTTGAAGTGTTCGCAGGAAACTATCAGCATGTTGTATTGCTTCATCAGGCTTCCCAGAGCCTGATAAAGCCGCATTATTGCATTTATCTGAATGAAAATCGCTCCCACAGTTATTGCTCCGACATATGCTTTTAATATTATAAAAGTATAAACAGCAATTAGCAACAAAACATTTACTAGGTTAAGAATTGAAAAGTGTTTAATATTAGGCCGTACATAGTTTTCTTCTACCTCATTGCAGCTGTCATCTACGTAGTACTTAATCTTTTCTCCCAGCATATTCTGCGCATTGTACAGCCTTATGTCCTTGCCATTTTCATAATTGTAGCTGATGTGAAAAAATAAATACCCGAATGTTCTGTTTGACTTAACACCGTTTTTTGCATTATTCGCCGCAGTTTTCCCTATCCTGCTCTGTACCAGGCTGTATATGCCCAGCCCCGCAAGGAGAAGAAAAATAAGCCCTGCTGCAGCAGCGGTCGACTCAATAAACTGCAGGCTTTGGTCGGCTATCTCAATACCTCCACCGGAAAAAACTGTACATATAAGAACCAGCGCAATCAGTATCTCCAGCAAAGCCAGCGCACCCTTCTGCATATATTCTGCTATGTTCCATATGCCCATATAGTTGTGCCCTGCCTCCTCTATTAGCTGCAGCAGGTCACGGGTCTGCGGCTTTTCAGCCTCAGCATAGCTCATTTTCATGCATTTTTTTGAAAGTTCAAAAAAGTAATTGTTTATTAGCATGCGGTTTTTATCATTGTACTTTTTAGTATAGAAAGCAAGAAGAATATGGTCAGCCAAGGTTAACCCCACCAGCAAAGATATTAGTAATATAAGTCTATTAATGTCTTTGCCGCCCAGAAGCTCATCCAGTATTTTTGCTGAAAGAATTATCGGTATAAATGGCTTTAACGACTGCAATACAGCCTGAACAACGAGAACTCCTATATACTCTTTTTGAAGCTGGCGTATTTTCCTGACGGCCGCGATTATTGAAGATACATTAAGTCTTATTTTTTTATTTTCCTGCATCATGCGGATGCCTCTTCTTTCCGGTCATTGTAGTAATGGCTCTGCACCATGTACATATGGGCATATTTCCCGTTTAGCTTCATCAGTTCATCATGTGTGCCACGCTCAGTGATGCAGCCGCCATCCAAAAGCAGCACCTCATCACAGAACTTTGTGCTTGATAATCTATGTGAAATGTAAATTGAGGTTTTTCCCTTAGTCATTTCATTATATTTTTCATAAAGCTGCGCTTCTGCTATAGGGTCCAATGCGGAAGACGGCTCATCCAAAATCAAAAACGGCGCGTCTTTATAAAGTGCGCGTGCCAAAATCAGCTTCTGCCTCTCTCCGCCCGAAAGTTCCGTACCTTGATCATCCAGATATCTTTCGGCACTTGTGTATTTTCCATTTTCAAGGCTGTTTATCTTTTCTTCCAGCCCGGCGAGTTTTATTACATCATCCACTCTCTCCTGGTCGGTCTCTTCACTTGATTTCATAGATATGTTCGAATCAATGCCGTATGCAAGCACCAAAGCATCCTGAAAAGCCACAGAGAACAAATCAAAGTAATCTCTTATATCTATTTCCTTTGAATTGATATCATTAATGAGTATCTGCCCTTCAGACGGCTCCACAAGATTCAGCATCAGCTTTACCAGAGTGGATTTCCCCGCACCGTTTACACCCACCAGCGCAATCTTTTTCCCTTTTTGTATTTTCAGATCAAAATTCTTAAATATTTCTTTTTCTCCGTATGAAAAGCATACATTCCTAAACTCAATTGAAACAGGACTATTAAAGCTCATTGCAGGAAGCCTGGAATTGAGGTTCTCCTCTGCTTTATCCATAAACACTCTGAAATCCGAAAGCTCCAGAGAGTCGGCTGCTAGTATTATAGCATTCTTTGCAAGATTACTTACCCACATTGAAAATCCTGCTATTAAGCTAATATAAAGAATAAATTCAGATACAGGTATTTCATTATTTAATACCAGAATCACAAGGTAACCATATGCAATACCATCCCGCAAAAAAGCCACCAGCCCATCTGCAGCCGCACTAAGAAATTCTCGAAGCGTTATTTTGCTTTCCCATTCATTCTCTTCATCGACAAACTTTTGCCCGAGTGACACCAGCCAGTCGAACATTCCGTACATCCTGATATCTTTAGCGTACTTGCTGTCCCTTGTAGCATTTTTTACATAATGCCCCTTTTTTCTAATCTTGTTTATTGTGTCTTTGTGCTTTAATCTGTACCTGTTTACAACATTCCCGGCAAGGAAGCTAAGTATTCCGCAGGCAATAAGCCCCAGTATAATAAAAGGGCTCAATGAAGATAGTATTATTATATAAACCACTGCACCTATAAGATTTGCTCCGCACTCTACAATGCGCAGAACAGTGTCTTCAACACCTGTTGCAGGCCTGCTCATTGCATGCTGTGCCTTTCCGCATTCCAGCTGGCCCAGCTCAGATGACAGATATTTATAGTGCACATGCATCGTGGCAAGGCACATCTCTGAGCCTAATTTCATGCTGCGGTACATTGATTTCATTATAGGGAAATATCCGTCCGCAAAGCTCCTGATTTGACCCAGAATTAATGAAACCACTCCGAAGACAACAATAAGAATAATAAAATCTGACAAAGCTCTGCTTTCCTCAAAAAATTGAACTATGAACTTAGGCATCAATATTGTAATCATAGGTTGAGCAACCATTACAAATACCATTTCCGCCATTGCAACCAGCAATATCTTGTTTATCCTATAAACATTTTTGAACGTGAAAATAATATTAGAAAAAACACCATGTTTCGGCTTGGTATTCTTCATTTTGTACCTCTTTAAATTTTTATATTTGTTGAACACAATAATTAAATGTATTTATATAGAAAAGATGTTTTCTGCTTTCTCTGTATTTTATATCATATATCATATAACATTTTTTTACAAGCAGTAAATATCCTGCTTTTTACATAAAAAAAGCACCAGTATAATACCGGTGCGTTGATTGGGTTGGGAGATTGAAATTACTTAATATCTATCTGCTTTACTTTCTGCGCTTCAGATACTTTCGGTACTGTTATTGTCAGTACGCCGTTTTCCAGCTTCGCCTCAATGTCTTCATTCTTGACATCACGCAGATAGATGTTTCTGCCCATAGATTCGAACCTTCTCTCCTTATGGACATAATTTTTGTCAGTTTCTTCTGTGACTTCTTCTCTCTTAACATTTATGCTGAGAGTGTTTTCTCTTAGCTCCAGGCTTATTTCGTCTTTGCTGATTCCTGGCATATCCGCCTCAATTACGTAGGTTTCGTCATTGTCCTGAACGTCCACTTTGAATGTGTCCTTCGAAACGCTTAATGTTGGCGACCACATATCATTAAAAAAGCCGTCGAGCATATTACCAACACTTGCAATCTCAAAAGGAACAATCCTGCTGCTTCTGCGATTCAATGGTATCATGTTTGTCATATTCGTCAACTCCTTATTTTCTGATTTTGTTAGCACTCTTGTTAGGTGAGTGCTAATTACATTTTTATTATATCTCTTTCTAAGCAAATGTCAAGGGGTTTTTGAAAATTTTTTATCATTTTTTCTTGTTGAATGTTTAATAAATCCCACAAGAACGCTAGGAGCAAGAAAGGCCATATGTAAAATCATAAAAATTAGCTCAAACATAATAATGCCGAGCTAAGCTTTTGTGAAATTATAAAATAAAGTGATTCTTGCGTTACTACACGTAGGCAATCACCACTCTATAAAATAATAAGAATTAAGCAAATATTCAATATCATATTTTTCAGCAAGGACGCGCATTGTTTTTTTCATACTTTTAAGCGAGATTTTAACTTCCCTGTATTTTTCAATTGAGTTGATTATTCTTCGTTTTTCAGTATCTGTAGCAAGTTTCCTGAAATATCCGGCTACATGCTGAGCCGCATTTATTTCATTATTCTTAATTGATTCACAACTGATGGCTTCCTCTATGATCTCATAGAAATCTTTTACCAAGTATTTAGTTTTGTCCTTAAGCAGTTCTCTGATTTTGTAGTATCCTTCGGGGTACTTGCCAAGCACATAGTATTTATATCTTGCCCATTCCGTTTCCAAGTGCTTAGCACTATACTTCTTTCCGCTATATAGTATGCACTTGACTGCTGATATGTTTTTATCCTTCACCTCCAGCATTATATCTATATTCCTGTCCGGTAAATCATTCAGGAACTCGCTGAATACCTTTGCATCAATTGTTTTGGAATGTGCGCCGGCGGATTTTTCTATGTTCTGCTGAGAGTAGTGTATCTTCTGCGGTCCGTCCTTTTCTTTCCATGTCGCGCCGCTTCTTTCTATCCATTCGAACTGGCTGTTTTTATTCGCAGCCGGATTTATTTGGTGGTGAAGATTATCGAACACCACTGGAATGCCGCACTGCGCTGATATATTTAGTACGTCTTCAATGTTATAATTTTTGTCGTCATTCTCTATAATAAGGCGTCTTTTTATAGCTTTATCCAGCCTTTTGTAATTTAAAACAAATCGATTGATCGCCTGCTTTTTATCTCCGTATACTCCTCCGATGTGCAGCACTATTTTGCAGCTTTCGTCCACACCAAGGCAATCTAGGAAATAGGCATGATATTTAAGGTCATCAATTGCGTTCTCCACGACGCTTTCGCTCAACGAATTAAGCACTGTATACTGCCCCGGATGCATGGATACGCGTATATTGTTAGCTATAATGAGTTCGCCGATCTTTTTTATCTTTTCACGAAAAATACTGCACCACTCAATAGAAACCAGCGGATGGCTGGCAAGCGGAATGATATCAGAGCTGATTCGGAACAACCTTATGTCATTTTCTGCGTTGTACTTTATCACCGTTTCAAGTGCATTTAAATTGTTTTCAATGATTCCTTTTAATCTGTCATCTTCAGCATTCTGAAGTCTGCACGTTTTTAAACCTGCATTTTTAAGGCCCAGCGTTATGCAGGCATATCCAATGTTGTACACATTACTATCTATTCTCATTTTACACTTCTCTTTTATAAATACTGCTAAAAAAATGGATAAGCGCTTCTTTAAAACGCATTATCCATTTTTGTTTCATTATTCTCAGCTTATGAGCCACGGAACTACCAGATGCACAACCAGCAGAACCACCAGAACCATACCTAGCACTTTGTGCAAAGTGAGTATTGGCTTTTTCTTCATTGAAATAAACATGCCGCCTACGAACATAGTTATAAGAGCAGCTACAGCCACCAATGTGCCGGTGTGCAGCGCTATTTTGTGTAAAGCGAGATATCCATGCACTACGGCGCTTACAACAAGCAGCGCACCCAGCGGCCTGTGGAATTTGCTCAAAAACTTCTTAAGCTTAAAAAGGAAGCTGTCCTTATTTTTAACGCCTTTAAGAATGACAAAAGGAATTAAGAGGATTACAACTATACCTACATTTATCCATCCAAGCACTGGATACATATCAATCTACCACCTTTCCGACAACAGTAAGACCGTCAAGCTTGGATGTACCGTGAGCAGCGCTTCCTAGCTTCTCTGTTATGTCTGATCCCGCCATATTGCCTCCGTGTATTCCTGTAGTCCACTGAGGAATATCGGAAACATCATATATTGTTCCTTCATATGCCACATATGCCGGCATCCCATCTTTACCATTGTAAGCTTTTAACTCATCAAGCGTAAGCGAAAGCTGTTCTGATGTCGTCTCTGTTTCCGTATTAGTCTGCGTTTGTGGAGCTGTATTATCTGCCGTGCAGCCTGCAAGTGAAGCTGCAATTATTAAAACTACCGCTATAACTGGCAGTGTTTTCTTCATTCTTTTTCTCATTTTTCTCTCCTATCTAATGTAATTTTTTTGTTTTTATACAAAAAGTATTTTTTATATTTCTAAACCAATAATTCCAAAGTTAAACAGTGGCCATAAATTAAAAACATCAAATAAGACTAATACCATTATTAATAGTATTAAATTATTTGCAATGCTGCCTCAATGCCTCAAAAGCCTAGAGGCGACTTTACTACTCATCGTATCCGTATATTCCACGCGTTCATTATTGCCATTTTGTACTGCAAGTCCGAAAACAAATCCTGCGGTCCGCATATCCGCTTCGTTACAATTATTGTTTTGGAATATTTCAGTAAATCATTTTGCGCGTTTCAAGCATAATCTTTAAATAAAAAACAGCACCTGCAATCATAAATGAATGCAAATGCCGCTTTCAGTTTTAGCCTTTATAAATAAATTATACTATAAAAACGTTCACAGCCCTGAACTTATTCTTGTTCTTTGGGTCCTGCTCCATATCAAAAGTCACTTTTTGTCCTTCTTCTAATGTTTTGTACCCTTGGCTCATAATTGCTGAGTAATGAACAAAGCAATCTTCTCCTCCGTTGTCATTTGCAATAAATCCGAAACCTTTTTCCGAATTAAACCATTTTACTGTACCACTATTCATCTGGCACCTCCTGTTTGTGCTTTATCCTGTACAAACGAAAACACATGTGTCTGTAAATCATAAAATGAAACAATGATTTACAAATACATGTGTAGTCATTCCGTACATTTTGGATATCGCGTAATATTAACATATTTTGCTTGCATCTGTCAAGAGATAGATATTTAAAAGACAATATTTATTTAAAAAACGCGATTTATTTCTTCTCCGGCTGGCATATCGGGCAATAGTAAACACTTCCACCCATATATGCCTTTTTAATTATCTCACCGCCGCAGTGAGGGCATGGGCTGTCTATTGTTTTTTTAGACATTAAGGTTCTATATCCGCCTTCATTCCCGAAAATGTCCTTTTCCGTGTCTCTGCCGCCTTTTTGTGACATCTCCTTAAGCGTCGCCTTAACTTTCTCAAACAATAGTTTTATTTCCGGTTCGTCGAGAGCGCTCATCTTTGTCATTGGGCTTATTCCTGAATTGAATAGTATATCCTGCAGCACGCCGTTGCCTAGCCCAGGTATCCTCTGCTCCGTCGCCAGAAAAGCCTTAGCGCTCAGCTTAGTGCCGGAGTTTTCTATTAGCTTCATAAAATACTCATAGTCAAATTTATCAGACAACGGTGAAGTTTTTGTTTTTGAACCGATGTAGTAGTCGTTGTCATACTCACCGGCTTTGAAGGCAGCCATCCCTCCATACATCTGCACCCCGCAGATAAGCATGGATGCATCATCGAACTCTATAAAAAGCTGATGCTTTAAGGGTAGTTCTTCATTCGGCTGATAGTACCTTATGTTTAGTCCGTCGCTGAATACCATTGACGCACCCTCAGCATTCACTTCAACCATTCCTCCGTAGTTTGTGCTGCCGGTTATTTCCCTGCCCTTCAGCAGGCCATTATACTCCTCAGGGTTTCCATTGAACCAGACAAATTTATGCGGAGATGCATTTGCTATCACATTTATAATCTTTTTGCCTTTTATTGTTTCGTTCAGTTGATTCGCTATATTATAGCTTTCGGGTATTTCCAGCATATCATTCTCCTCTTTTAATAGTCAAATGGGTCCTTCCGTATGTTGTAGTAGCGTTCAGGTTCTGCATTTTCTTTCAATATGCAGTATTCGCCCTCAATAATAATATCAGCCTCTCTTGCTCGTTTTACTTTCTTTACTGCAGTTTCCGATCCGAATTTTAAAATGCCATGCGCCAGCTCAACCTTTGCTTCATCGCTGCTGCTATTGAATATTTGCCTAATTGTTTCGAAAGTAACCAGCTCCTCGTTTTTTGCTAACATTTCGAAATCCTTATCTGTACCATTCACAATTTCGTTCCATTTTATGTTTTGAATTTTTGTTAATTCATCCGCTGCAATCTTTCTGATCTCAGGGTTATCATCGCCGAGAAAAAGAATCAACTGATCCCCTCCGGCCTTTGTGTCAATTTCCGTCAGCGCAAGCGCCAAGAATAATTTTCTGTAATAAACATTTTCTGAATACTCAATTAAATAATATCTGCGCTTTTTTATCCACTTTTTCATCTGCTCCTTGGAAATAGCTTTCAATCCAAAAAAATCATCATACTCGCCTCGCACAACCTTTGAGTACGAACTGTCACCCAGCTTGCCTATAGCCGCTGCCACATGCACTCTCATGTATTTATCTGATATCAAATACGGCTCAAGATATCCAATCGCTTTCTTATTGTTTTTCCTTACAAGTGCGTCAACGATACAATACTCAAAAACATCGTGATCCAGCGCTTCAATAAGCTTATTAAACCCTGCCGCGTCAGCAATAGGTGCAAGTCCCTTTGCTGCCTTTTTGTATAGCTTTCCGTCCGATGCTATCATTATATTTATCAGCTCCTCCGCTGCCCTCTGCCCGCCTATTTTGCCCATCGCCTCCGCAATATACTCCCGGCTTGAATAATGAAAAAAATTATCTGAATAATATATTTCTACAAGACAGTCCAAAGCTTGCTGTCCTCCTATTTTGCCAATTGCCTCAATGGACTCCATGGAATATTCACTCTTGAGCGATGCAATATCCTTCAGAATATCGAGATTATCTTCGCTGCCAATTTCTCCAAGAGCTTTAGACACAATATCAATTACAGAGAAATACTTCACACTTTTTTCATACAGAAGATAGTCTCTTAATATATTACTCAATAGTTCAGTATTGCCTTGTTCTTTTATCGACTTTATCTCAGTGAAAATATCGCCTATTGGCATATCCTTGTATCTGCTGAATAGATTATCCATTATTTCTCCTATATTACGTTCATTTACACTATTTATTATATAATAATAAAGCCGCAATAAAAAGGCTAAAATGCTTCATAATATTGCAGCTTACTGTTTTTATTTAAATTTATTTCTAGATTAATGGATGCCTAATTCATCGTTTATAAGTTTTATTACCTGCTCCTGCGATTCTGTATACAGAGCTTTGTGTGCAGACTTTTTCATATCTTCATAGTTTAGGTTTGAAAGGGCTTCCCTAACTTTCAAAATAGATGATGCATTCATACTGAATTCATCCAGGCCAAGGCCTAAAAGCAAAGGAACTGCTTTGGGGTCCGCTGCCATCTCTCCGCATAACCCTGCCCACTTACCCTCTTTATGAGCAGCCTCAATAACCAGCGAGATCAGCCTGAGAAGCGAAGGGTTGCATGGCTGGTACAGATATGATACATCTTGATTCATCCTGTCAGCGGCAAAGGTATACTGTATCAGGTCATTTGAGCCGATCGAGAAGAAATCAACCTCCTTTGCGAATACATCAGCCAGCATTGCAGATGACGGTATCTCGACCATCATACCAACTTTATATGTTTCACTTATCTCAGTGCCCTCTTCTTTGAGATGCACCTCAATTTCCTTTATCATTCTTTTCGCGTCTCTAAGCTCGTCAATGGTCGCAACCATAGGGAACATAATGTGCAGATTGCCATAGACTCCTGCCCTAAGAAGCGCTCTTAGCTGAGTTGTAAAAATGTCTTTATGCTTCAGGCAAAACCTTAAAGCACGGTTTCCCAAAAACGGGTTCATCTCGTCATCTAAGCGCAAGTAGTCCAACTTCTTATCGCCGCCTATGTCCAGCGTCCTGATAACAACAGGTCTTTCTCCCATCACTTCCAGCACATCTTTATACGCCTCAAACTGCTCTTGCTCGCTCGGCAGGGAGTTCCTATTCATATAGAGAAACTCCGTCCTAAATAGGCCTATTCCCTCCGCGCCGCTCTTTATTGCAATCTCAGCTTCCTCAGCACTTCCTATATTCGCGCTTATCTCAAGATGCCTTCCGTCTTTTGTTATGGTTTTTTTATTTCGGTACTCTTCAAGTGCAGAACTACGTGTTTTATATTCTTCAATTTTTGCTCTATATTCTGCTTTTACTGATTCAGGGGGGTCTACAATAACATCACCTGAAAACCCATCCAGCACCATCAAATCGCCGTCATTTACGTTTTCATAGGCGCTCTTTGTTCCGACAACTGCCGGTATCCCAAAGGATCTGGCCATTATTGCGGTGTGGCAGGTGTACCCTCCTGCATCAGTTACAAACCCTTTAACCAGCTTTTTGTCTATCTGTGCTGTATCAGAGGGCAATAAATCTTTAGACACTATAATAACTTCTTCTTTTATGGATGATAGAGAAACAGGCTTAATACCTTCAATATGCATTATTACCCTGCTTTTTATGTCCTTTAAATCCGCTGCTCGCTCCCTGAAATACTCATTGTCCATGGATTCAAAAGCGGCGGCGAACTTATCGCAGGCCTCAGAAAAAGCATAAGCTGCATTTGCATTATCGCTCTTTATCTTTTCTCCTGCAGCGCCTTTCAGCCCAGGGTCATCAAGTATTTCTATATGAGCATCAAATATATCTGCCGCTTCGCTATCGCCTGCTTCTTCCATCGCGTCACGTATGCCACTCAGCTCTTCTATGCTCTTTTCTATGCTTAAACCCAACAGCAAAATTTCCTTTTCTATATCCTGAACAGGAGTTTTGATTATATCCAACTCCGGTTTGTTATATTTGAATACTTTGCCGATAGCTATGCCTTCGCTTGCACCAATTCCTTTTATCATCTTTTATTGTCCTTATTGTTCAATGTCTGTTTCTACTACCTTGCGCAGGGCATCCAGCGCCTGGCGCTCATCCCTGCCATCGGCCATCACTTCTATTCTGGCTCCCTGCTCCGCACCAAGTGTAAGAATCTCCAGAATCGATTTTCCGTTAGCTTCCTTATCATTCAGTTTCACCGTTATTGTGCTCTGATACTTTTTAGCCTCTTTTACAAACATAGATGCAGGCCTTGCGTGCAGCCCTACCTTGTTTCTTACAATAATACTTGATCTGGTCATATTTCCTCCAATTATTTACTCATTATGATTTTGTATGTCTGCGCTGTACTACCCTTTATTCCGCTTACCCTAAAAACACCTTCATTATGTTCTATCTCTCTAGTGTTCCTCTCCAAAAAATCACACTCGTAAACCTTTTCTATCTGCCCTTTTAAATAAATATCTACCAAATCCACAGTTTCTGATGACGGATTATATACTCTTAGAATTATTGCATCTTCTTTTTCTGCTTTCTTAAGAGCCGAAATCAGTATCTTATCATTATCTATTTTGATAAACTCAAATCCAGCATTATCTATACTGCCCAGTCTATCCTGTACGCTGTCTTGCAGCCTCTCATAGTCAAAAAGATTCATCATCGGTCCATACTTTTTGGCTATTGCTGTCAGCTTAATTTCGTTCTGCACCGCCGACGCCTCTGCGTCATATGCCGCGGCATGCTTCGCCGCTTGTGATTTGTCTGTGTCCCCCAAATGCGCCAAAACGCTGTACTCCAATGTTGTTTCACCTATGCACTGCGCGTCCGGCGTAGGCGTATACACTCCCGAAGGCCTGCCTGGCCTTATTGATAAATCCGGCTTCCCTAAATAGCCCACACCCCTAAGCAGCGTAACTGCTATCTCTTTTGATTCCCCATTGTATATTTCATACTCTGTCAGGCCTCTGTTTAAAACTGCTAATCCGTAGCTGCCATTGTTTACATCTACAAACCTTTGGCATGAATAAATAGGCAATGGTTTTTCCTTAAGTTTCTTTTCCATCCAGTCAGCAGCTTCTTTTATTTCGTCGTTTCTTCTTATCGTTCCGAATTGGGTCTCTGCATATGAAAAGCTGCTCTCAATACCCACCGGGAACAAAGCCCGTACTCTATGGTCTTTTACATCGCTTTTTATCTTCGTCCTTATGTCTATTCGTTTCAGACTTTGATAAAGGGTTATCTCAGTCTCCACTTCCATGGGTTTCATCTTGTCACTTCTTGCTCTTCCGTCCTCGGAAAGACTCTCAGGCACCATCATTTCATATTTAATCAGAGCTGTCGCTTTTTTTGCTGATTTTTTGATTTCCACGGAGCTTTCTTTTACATTTCTGCTGGTTATCACATTGTCCTTGTCAGGCGGACAGTAGTTGTATGTGTCCCCCGCATCGCCACAGTCTTCTATTGTGTTAAGACCGATATATTCTATGCCGCTCTCTTTATCCAGCAAATCAAACGTTCCGTTATTATTAATTTTCAATACCGAATAATCATTTTCCAATATATTTGAATCCTGCTCCACATAGCAGGTTTTGCCTTTCGGCACTTTACCCTCATTTATCCTAAGCCGCCTGTACCCGTAGTTAAAGCTAAAATCCAGTTCGAAAAATATATCAACTTTGTTCACTATACATGGTGTATCCAAATATAGAGACCAAATGCTAAATGCCGCAGCATCCACTTTTTCACTCGTTTCTATTACATAGTCGATTTCGTTTCCATTTTCATCTGTCAGCGAGAAACTATCACTATCACAAAACACCGTCGCATGTACAGCCTGTGTCCCTGTTGTCATAGAATCATTAAAAACCGCCAATACAGAATCTTTCCCTGCAATGGCTGATGCTATCGCCCTAGCATGCATCTTCTTCAATGTCGTTGCCATATTGTCAATATCTTCGAATCGCTGTCCAATCTCTCTGTGCACCTCATCTGTGCAGCATCCGCATATGCTGTCATGTGCCTGGTTTTTAAATAATTCTTTCCATGCACTGTCTAATATACTATCAGGATAATCCGCACCCATTACCCATGCCATAGTGCAAAGCGGTTCAGTTCCCTTCTCAAGCAGCGACTGCATTCTCCTGTTTTTAGTCTTCTGGTACATTCTCGTGGACGCAATGCTTGTATGAACTCTATTGGTAACAGGAGATATCATTTCTCCATCTACTTCTACAAGATTTGCCTTATCTTCACTCGCCGCTTCAATATAGCCTTCCAGCGTAGAATGCAGATATTTGCTCTTGCTTTTACTTCCGATATATTGGGCTATCTGCGGCTGTGGGAACTGGTGATCCACTCCGTTCATTACCAGTACATTGTCTTTGTTTCCGGCTTTTTTAATGTCGTGGATTATCTTTTTCATCCGCACATCAATTGCTACATTTCCTGCAGGTAAAAACATCCCGTTTGAGTATCCTTCCGGCAATGCGACAGAGAAAACTTCGTCGCCGTTTAGGCCTCGCCATATAAACTCTGTGCGCTTTAGCTTATCTGCGGGTACTCCGCGCATCATGCACGCTGATTTTATGCCGCAGCCATTTAGTATATGCGGCATCTGGCAGCTTTGCCCAAAAGAATCCGGCAGGTAGCCTACATTCATATATTCACCATACTCTAATGCCATATTCGTACCTTTAAGCAGATTCCTTATCAGTGCTTCACCATCAGGGGCAAACTCATCCGGCTGGGAATACCACGGGCCGATAATGAGCCTGCCCTGCATAACATATTCTTTAATCTTTTCTTTGTTTTCAGGTTTCATGTTCAGATAGTCTTCAATCATTACCATCTGGCCATCAAGCATAAAGTATTTATAATCCTCATTTTCTTCTATAGCGCTAAAGAGCTTATCAAAAAAATATGATAACCTTACCTTGAAATATTGAAATGGCCTGTACCACTCTCTGTCCCAGTGAGTATGCGAAACTATATGAACTTTCATTCTGATTTCTCCGTCTTTTTATTCTTCTGTAGGCTCTTCTTTTTTCTTCATTATTATAAGGAGTGCAACAGTGATAGCTACCCCTACTACGTGGCAAAGCACATAAAGCAAGCCGTTTGTAACTGTCTGTGATCCAATGAAGAGCCCCATAAGCGACGGGAACACTGCCGTATTAAATACTCCAAGCAATGCTGCCAAGGATGCACCTGCAGCGCTGCCTATCATGTAAGCAGGTATTACCCTGAGCGGGTGAACAACTGCCAGCGGAATAGCACCCTCTGTGAAGCCGAATATACTCATAAACAGAGCTGTCTTGCCGGCTATTCTTTCTTCTTCGTCGTATTTTTTCTTAGCGATAATTGTTGCGAGGCCTGCCGAAAGCACCGGAATAGTAATAGCAATTAGTACCGGAGCTACAACATAGTTAAGCCCTTGCTCAAATGCAGCCAAAGCGAAAGTATACGCCACTTTGTTTACTGGGCCGCCCATGTCGAAAGCTATCATTGCGCCCAAAATAGCAGCTAAAAGCACAGCGTTGCCCGTGCTCATTGCACCTAGCCAGTCGTTTACGGCTGCAAGTGCCGCAGTTACCGGTGCTGCAATGAGGAAATATACCAATGCGCCTACTGCCAAGGTCGATACAATCGGAACAACTAAAAATCCTGTGATAACGTCATTTGCCTGTCCCTGCTTAAACTTTGACGCAACAGCAACCAATGCCTTAACTGCATAGCCCACCAGCAGACCTACGATAAGACCGCCGATAAAGCCCATGCCCAGGTTTTCCGATAGCAGTCCGACAACAAATGCCGGGGCAAGAGCCAGCTTGCCAACTATCGAGAACGCAATGTAGGCCGCCAAAACGGGGCCAATCAGTGTTTTTGCCAGTTCGCTTATGTTCGCGCACAGCTCCCCAACCGCACCAGGAATCTGCCCAAGCACCATAAAGAATGCATAAATAATAATTACTGGCAGCATGAACGAAACGCCGCTCATCAGGTGCTTTCTTATGTCTCCAAAGAATCCTTCTTTCTTGCTCATAATGTTCTCCTTCATTTTTATTTAATTGAAGCTAATGCTTCATTAATGATCTTTTCAGCTTTGCGTATTGCTATGCTCGTTCCGGTTTCGTATTTTGGAACATTTGCAAATCTTTCTGCTTCCAGAGGGGCAACGTCAGCAGCCAGAATCATAACATCAGCGTTGTCAGCCTCTTCCTTGCTTATTTTGTCGCGTATGCCCATAGACCCCTGTGTTTCCACCTTTATCTCATGCCCCAGCTTCTTTGCAGCCTTTTTAAGCGCCGCTGCAGCCATATATGTATGCGCCATTCCAACGGGGCAAGAAGTCAGAGCTATTATCTTCATGTTATCCTCCTACAAGTTTATTCATTCGCTTTAGCAGCTTGTTGGTGTTTATTGTTTTGTAAAGCATATCCCTAAATTTATCGTCAATTAGGAGTTCAGCGATTTTCGAAATCAGTTCTAGGTGCTCCACACCCTCCTCTGTCGGCGAAACCGCAAGCATGAAAATGATTTTTACAGGCTCACCATAGTCTTCCCACTCGATTTCATTAGTAAGCCTGGCTAAAGCAACGGAAGATTTCTTTATGGCTTTGGACTGGCTGTGCGGAATAGCTACGCCCATATCCATATTTGTAGTCTCCAATTCTTCCCTTTTGTATACATCAGCAATAAATTCATCAACTGATTCTATCCTGCCTTCTTTTTTAAGCATATCAGCCATTGCCTCTATTGCTTCCCTCTTGTTTTGTACATTCAATCTTAAATCAACTATATTTCTGTTTATCAGTTGTGTAAGGTTCATTTTTGCCGTCGCCTCCTATTGATTAATTGTTTTTATAAATTCATAATAATTTTTTGATTTAATAAGCCTTTCCACTTTTCCACTTGCACTTATCAAATCAAAAAAACTTTCAAATATCTGCTTTACGTTGGTTTTTGATGCCCTTGTGATATTTATTAGAAATATCAGCTGCACCCTTTCACCGTTCCAGTCAATCGGCCTTTTCAGTATTCCCGCGGCAACTGCGTCCTCTCCTGCTCCTTTGCTTATTGCATGTGGTATTGCAACCATGTTACCAATTGATGTGGACGAGATGTTTTCCCTCTCAAATACATCCTGCAGAAAATCATTGCCTGCATAACCGTTTGTTTGCATTATATCGTAGAGCTGCTTTATCGCTTCATGCTTGCTGAACGCTTCAAAGTCTTTTAAGAAAAGATCCTCCCTAAATAAATTATTAAACTGGTAGCCTACGCTTTCTGCCTGCTCAATCTGCTTTATCGCTGTCTGTATTTTCAGCACATCATAGTCTTTGAACAGTGGGTTTATCACTATCACCGGAGCATCGGAGCTTTCTATTGCTGTTGTTGATATTATTATCTCCGGCTTTAGTTCAGCAGCTTTTTGAACCTTATACAGAGGAAAAAATCCAACAATATTAAATTTAGGAAAATACCTCTTTATTTTTGTCTCAAGAAGCTTTCTTTCAATAATTCCTGACTGGCATAATACAGCTACATCACGTTCTTTAAGCTCCTTTTCTAGCATGTCCTGCTCTTGGGCACATGCAAGCAGCATAACAACCCTTATCAGTTCGTCCGCCCCATATCGAAGACCTGTTTTTCTGCTCATAATGTTAAGTAAGCTGGCAGCTATCTCAAGCATTAGCGGATATTCTCTGCTGATTTCAGATATTGTGTATTCGCTATAGGATTCTCTGTGCTCTATCGTAATCGCTCTGCAAAGATTCCTCTTAATTTCATCTGAAAAAGCGAAACTATACATACCGGTTAGTTCGTCTATAGCGCTTTCAAATACCTTATCATAGTTTTTCTCAGCAGCTTTATCTGCCTCATCTGTGAAGAAATCTTTCAAATAATCTGCTGCATACCTCTGCTCATAAATGCTAGAGGATATTTCTATCGCTGATGTTTCCAGCAGAAGCGAAAGTTCCCTGCTTATGCTTCCGGTATCTTTATCATATGAGTCAAGGACATGCCCTCTTCGGTTTCTGAAAACTACAACTGTAATAAAAACTATAACAGCGTCAAATTCATCTCCTGTTAAACTAATACCATTAGATTCTGTAAACTCATGTACCTTTTCCTTTATATCAGAGAAAATCTCTGATAGTTCTTTGCTTTTTATATTTTGCCCTAAGGAGCGAGATTTAGCTGCCTTTGAAAGAAAATCCATGTACACTTTTCTGATCGTGATTTCGTTTCCTTGAATTTTTATATCTTTTCCTGTTTTTTTGCTTAACCTAAGGCCCTTTTCTTTCAATATTTCGTTGGCCATCAAAAGGTCTCTGCCGAAAGTGGATTTGCTTATGTAAAGCTCTGCAGCTATGCTATCTGATGAAATGCCTTCCGGATTCAGAATAAGCTGCTCAATAATATAGTCTACACGGCTGCCTGGCATAATCGGCACTATATAATCCTTGCTTATATCTGCCGCCTTTATAACCGCTGCCTTATTATCGTCAGGAATATAATAACCGCTACCCGGAACAGAATATATGAAGATTCTTTCAGGACTTAACTTATTGTTTATCTCTGCTATATCTGCCCTAATGGTACGCACAGTAACTCCAGCTAAATTTGCCAAATGCTGCCCTGTAACATAGCCTTCATTATGAATAAGTTCATAAATTAATTTGGATTCTCTGTTGCTAAGCTGCATAATAATCCTGTCCTTTTTAATAATAGGCTTCGTAAATATTATACTGCAACACAATATTTAATAAAAGATATTATTTTTCCGCATTTAATCAGGAAATATGAAGCATTGTATCAAAAAAGGCTAACCCGCAGCCAAGGTTAACCTTTTTAATGCATTTATGCATTCTATTCAATTCGCAATATCCCGATATCGTCTCTTATTGTCTGAATGTTATATAGTATTAAAACGTTTTCTATCCCATTTTCTTCAATGTATTGGCTAAGGGGTTGAGTGAAAAGCCTCATATCTATAACATACACTGTGCTGTAATGGTTAACTATGAAAGGAATCAATATATTTGCGTAGGAATCCTTGACAACAGCAATTGATGATCCGTCATCTATTAGATTGTTTTCTATCTTTATCAATGAGTGATTACCGTCAAGAAAATATGCGTATTTATCCTTGGTGCTTAGGTGGCTGTCCTCGTAAAGCGTATTTGTAGTTATGCTTTCTTTTACATATTCCACTGAATAATCATACTCAAATTTAGGTACATAAACATCAATCGTATCTTTTTTATATCTGTAATATGTGCTTTTGGAATAGTATGTGCCGCAGAAATCATCAGCCACTGTTTCAATGCTGAAGTCATCCTCTGCAAATGGCCTCAATCCTGCTGCCTCACAGAAAGCAAGGTAAGCTATATACGCTCCGTGCGCATTCCAATGGTGATCCAGCCGGAAGTACAGCTCTTTATTGTCTTTCTCTTCGAGGAGCGGCGTAAATGTATCAATTTTCACAGCATTTTGAATTTTATCATACATTTTTTTGATGTATTCTATCTGGTTTTTGTCATCATTATATCGCGGCTTTTTATCCGAATATATCCCGCTGCTCGTGGGCGCAAGCATGAAGTATACCGAGAAGTCGAGATTATCTGAAAAAGCGTCAATTATTTCGGCATGCTTTTGCATTGTTTCGTCATCATACCCGTCAAATGACTGTATCAGATAGTCATCCCTTCCCAGGTAAACACCGTTCAATTCCTTTTTGCCAATTATTTTGTCAATATCGCTCTTTATTCCTACAATTATATCTCTGAACGGGAAATGGTCATTAATATATATTTCAATGTCTTCCATAGCTTCGCCGCTGAAAAAATTCTCCGCAGTGATTTTCGTGAATTTAGCCAGATATCTGTTTTCGTTTTCGCTTATAGTTTTTTCAGGCAGCAAAATAAGCAGCGCAGCTGACACCAGCAAAACCGCTGCTGAAAATATAGTAATGATTGTTTTTGACACTTGTCTGTTCATCTATACCCTCACTAGAACCTGAAATACAGGAAAGGATTAAAAGTATTGTCAACTATATATACAATACTTAAAAGAAAGATGCCTATGTAGAATATCAAGTAAGCAGATTCCTTTAAAAGTTTTGGGATTCTTAGTTTTTCGCTTATTTGGCTTAAATTTAAGGGCATTGAAAACACAACACACAATATCAGTATAACGCCGTAATTTGATATATTGAATAAAACTTCGATGTCTGCCATCCTGCCAAACGAAAACATGCTTATTATATAGTTCACTATGTCTTTAGGCGTATCCAGCATAAATATTACCCAGCCGATAAGCACAATGACAAGCGAATATATTCTCTTTAAAATTACCGGCATTTTTTCAAGCAGGGAGCTTATCACAAACTTCTCAATAATAAGTATAATGCCGAAATAAAGCCCCCAAAGCATAAAGTTCCATGCTGCTCCGTGCCACAACCCAGTAAGCGACCAGACAATTATCAAATTTAGTATTGTTCGTAGGTTGCCTTTTCTGTTGCCTCCCAATGGAATATACAAATAGTCCTTGAACCAAGTGGACAGCGACATATGCCATCTGTTCCAAAAGTCTGTAATTGAGGTGCAGGTATACGGATAATAGAAATTTTCAGGATATGTAAAGCCGAATATCTTCCCCATTCCTATTGCCATATCTGAATAGCCTGAAAAATCAAAAAATATCTGGAAAGCAAAAGCTACAGCACCCAGCCAGGCGGTCATGGCAGACACTTCTCCGTGGCTGCTGATAATGGAAGTTGCAAGCAGGCCAATATTGTTGGCAAGCAGCACTTTTTTTGCAAGCCCTTGAATAAACCGGATAGACCCGTCAAGCACATTCCGCTTTGTAATGGTTCTGTCTGTAAGTTCTTTCTGAATAAGCGAATACCGGACGATTGGCCCAGCAATAAGCTGCGGGAACATTGATACATATGCCATAAAATTAGGGAAGTTATGCTCCGCCTTCACCTTGTTTCGATACACATCTATGCTATATGACATAGTCTGAAATGTATAGAAACTAATCCCGATCGGAAGGCGCAGTTCCCTGTAAGCTATGCTCGTATTGAAAATTGAATTAATATTTCCAACAAGGAAATTCGAGTACTTAAAAAAGCCTAGGAGTGATAAATTGACGATTACAGAAAATACAAGAAAAACCTTAGGCAGTATGCTTCTGTCGCGGTATTTTTCTATCATTCGACCATTGGTATAGTCAACTATTGACGAAAAGATCATCAGCACAATATAGACAGGCTCGCCCCACGCATAGAATATCAGGCTGAAGATAAGAAGTATGATGTTTTTAGTGCTGCTCTTATTAATAGAAAAATAAAAGAGCAGAACCAGCGGAAAAAAGACAACTAAAAATATCAATGAACTGAATACCATGTTTTATGTACTTCTGCCTTTCTTCAGTCCATCAGGGGATGCGAAACGATATACTCATATATCAGCCTCTGCCCATCATATGTAAGGTGCACCAAATCATCAATAAAGTATTCGCTGATTCCATGCCCCTCTTCATCCTTCAACTCAGAGCTTGAGTCAATAAAATGTATTCCCAGTTCTTTGCATACCAGTGCTATGCAGTAATTTGCATCGTTTATTTTTTTGTTATCAGGCAGCCACGCATCTATTCCCGGCATGTCTCTTTCTCCATCTACGGGCATAATGCTGTGCACAATATATTTCGTGTCAGGTGATGCCTCCATACATCTAAGGATAACTTCTTTATACTTTTCGGCAATAAATTCCGGAGAGTTGGCTCCAACGGAATCAATGCCCATTGAGAATATTACCCGTACAGGCTTATACTTTTTAAGCATATTAACCAGATAGTCAGTTCCACCCGTGACGCTGTCTGACAAAGTCCTTGAAAAAACATTAATGGGATGGATAGAAGTCGCGCTCCAGACATTTTCATCAGGGAAAAGTCCAAAAGTCCTGAATGCTCCCGCGCGGGAATCACCGACTACAACAGTATCATTTACATATGCGGCAATTTGCTCTTCTGTCAGTATGGTTTCCGGTATGATAGTCCCTTCAAAAAGGCCTTCCAGACTGAACTCCGCTATGTCCTGCGTAAGGGGCGACGAAACCACCTTCACTTTGCGTTCTGCCGAAGCAGAATTGCCGCTGCTATCTTCCGCAGTATATATTACAGAATATTCGCCTTCTGCTGAAGCGTCTACATTGCTTTCCAACTTTACGGACGTTGTTATATCTCCGTCGTAATTATCTGCCGCAGTATATCCCGGTTCTGCATAGCTGTCGCCGACTGCCAGAAAAACATCCTTACTACCCAACAGCTCAATAGCAGGCGGAGACGTATCTGCAACCGTCACATTCCTTATTATCGTTTTGTCTTTATATGAATATTCGATCGTGTAATTGCCAAGATTTGAAGTATCAACATGGTTTACTATGTTGATCTCAGCGCTGCAGTCTTCACCATTAAAGACAGCATATGCGCCTTCATCAATATAGCTGCTGCCATAGTTTACGGTTACATTTTCTTCCCCATATAGCGTCAGCATAACTGGGTCAACCGACTCTATGTCCATTTCTAAAGTGCTGCTATCGGCAGCACAGCTGCATGCCAAAAATAAAATAAACGCCAGCAAAGCGAATAAAAGCAGAAAAGTTATATTCAGTCTATATTTATAACCCATCTTAACCATAATCCGGTATATTATATCATATACAATACCAGTTTACAACGGAATTGCACTTCACATATGGTTGCAAAAGAGCAGCAAGTTTGATATTATTATTTCTAAGTATATTAGCAAAATAAGCAAAAGGAATCAATTCATAAAATGAAGTCAGGAATTAATAAAGTATATATCTTTTCAGCAATTTTATTGCTTCTATCGGGTTGTGCCCCGCAGGAAAAAAGCGTAAGCGAAGCTCCGCTTGCACCTGCAGAGCAGACTGAAGCATCAGGCGAGTTTACCTATGACTTTGCAGCCCTTGAGCAAAGCATAAAAGGGCTGACATACATTGATGAAAGCGGAACAGAGCAGAAACTATTCGGCGAAGGAAAAGTGGTCGATGAAGAATACCTTGAAAAGTATATACAGTTTGATGTCTCAACGATTTCTGAATCATTTGTGATGCGCCACGATGATGAATCGATGGCAGCGCTTCTTATGATATTAAAGCCTATAAATGGCGACGATGACGCAGTGAAGACAGCATTCGATAATTTCCTGGTTCTATACAAAACCCAGTTTGAAGGATACTTCCCTCAGGAATATGACCTTGTTGAAGATTATTACACAGTTGACAAAGGCGACTATGTAGTTTATATCATTTCCTATAATAACGAGGCTGTGCTTACAGCAATTAATAAAGCAAAAATCTCTAAATAAAAAATAATACCCGCTTAGCTTTTATAAGATAACCGGGTATTTTCTTATGTTTTTAAGCCATTGCTAGTCCTTTGCAGAAATCAACCCGACTCCGATAACAGCCCACCATACAATCCAAAATGCGCCTGCTACAATCATCATTGGATATACAATGTCCGGTATGAACATTACGCTTATGCTTTCCGCAATAGTAAGAAGGAAAGCCATGATCCCGATAAAACCCCCTATTTTAGGCATTCTTTCTGAGTTTATCATTATAATAGACAATAGGAAAGCTGCGGCTGAAATTATGAAGAATCCTGTCGTCTGCAGCGTAGGAACAGCGAGCACTTCCAATGCCTTCCCCGCATATATTATCGCTTCCGCGCTCTGAGTATTGGCGGCAGATACATGTTCAGTGCTGAGCGTCAGAACGGAAAGTAGCTGCATTCTCGGAATGATAAATGTGCCTATGCCAAGAAAAGCAAACGGCAATGCTAGGGTTGTGAGCGGCCTGCTCTCCGGCCTAAGCCTCACACATAGTGCTACAAAGACTATCCCCAAAAGCAAAGCAGTTATTATATCCAAAGTGTTCAAATATAAAAGCCCCTGCAATCTGCTGCCTGAAACAAGCTCATACCATTGTTCAATATTTATTGGATAATTGCTGTTTTTGATAAAAATCATCTGAAATAAATACAGTAATACAACAAGAAAAGAAGAAATTGCGGCACCTTTGTATATCCCTGTCCAATCACTCCTGTTTCCGGTTTCATTAGTGATATTTTTCTGCTCACTCATACCTACCTCCGAATAATTATATATTTAACTATATTATATCACATAATATGGGTCTATTATCATCAATTCGCCGGTGCAGTTAGATAGAAAGCCTATTCCCCACTCTCAGTTTCATTCATCACTTCTATCGCCATGTCCAGATATTCTTTCATAGGTTTTAAAATAGAAATCATTTTTATATCCGAGCCCAGCGAATAATTAATGATGTCCTCTACAAAAAGTGCCTGACTGATAAAATCATCATAGAGCTCTTTATCAGAACCATTTATCAGTACATTTGTGATCTGTCCATAAAGCTGCGTAATCTCATTGGCCCACATTCTAGCCAGTGCTTTCGGGCTCTTAAGGCTGAAGATGCCTTCTTCTACCCCCCTTTTTATAAGTTTTTCATATATTTCCGCAATAAACTCAATAAATTCTATATACATTCTCATGCGGATGTATTCACTATCTTTATGAGAATATAAATTCATCAGTTCTTTCCATTTAGAAAGCTTCTGCTTTTTGAAATTATTAACAGCTTCAAAAATATTGTTTAGCAGATAAACCGTGTCCTTGTCAGGGTCATCAGCTATTTTCATACAGCCCTTAGTTACCTCATCCAAATACATCTTTGTAATTTCATCAAGGATTTGCTTTTTGGATTCGAAGTGGTGATAGAACCCGCCTTTTGAGCTTTGTGCTCTCTCCACTATCTGGGCTATTGTTGCCTTTTCATAGCCGTTCTCTCCAAATATCTCAAGAGCCGCACTAATTATCCTGTCTCTAAGTTCCATTTCAGACGCACCTTCTATATTGCTAAGCTTTTCCTATTGAATATAACAACCCCGAGAACATACAAAATTGCTGTGCCCGCAAGCAACCCTAGACTTACAGTAATTGCATATGAGTTATCATTGAGTATCTTATCAGTATTAAGTAGAGAATAGATGCTAAGGTATCTGAAAAAATTCACTTTCTCGCTTATGTCTGCGACCATTTTAAACATAACAAAAGCAACAGGCAGGCCAGCTCCAATTGCCAGTGACATCTTGGTATCGTTGAAAATGCAGGATGCAAAAAAGCTGATTCCGGAGACTGCCAACAGCACAAAGAGCGTTACAACATTAAGAACGATAAATCTGCCCTTTTCCAACAGCCCTGGAAACAGCGCTTCGGAAAGTCCAATTAAAGCCCCCGTTACTAAAATCATCAGTACTGTAAGAGTGGATATGAGATAAACTGCTTGTGTTACAGCTACCTTTACCCTTGTATTCGGTGTTGCCAGCAGATAAGCCATTGAGCCTCTGTCTACGTGTTTAGCCACCAGATTATTCGCCACTACAGCTATATATATCAGGGGGAAAACCACAAGAATAAATCCATAAAGATACCCTGCAAGGTAAGTCGTTAGGTTCGTTCCAAGGCCTACAAAGCCGAATGCCTTTATCATACCTTCAGGAAGCATTGAGAACATTGCATCCATCGCCTCTGCAGTATCCGGGTTAAACATGGCTATGCTTGTAGATACATAAATCATAAGCATTCCAAAAACAAAGGTAAAGATTACCCAATTGGATTTCAAATTTGTTTTAAATAAAGTAGAATTCATATCATGCCTCCTTAACTCTCGTAATATTTCATGAACATGTTTTCTAGGGTAACATGCTCTACCTCTAGTGACTTTATATCACAGCTAGAAAGCAGCGCAAAAAAGTCATTGAAAGGATATGAAACCGATACCTTGAGAATGTTTATGTCTGTTTTATCTGTTTCAAACGGTGAATTTTCAAATTTCTTCATATCTTTCTTGTCAGCAAAAGTTAGAACATATTTCTTTTTGTTGACTGAGTTTAGGTCAGCAATATTTTGTATTGTCACAATCCTGCCGTCCTTAATTATCCCTACCCTGTCACAAACTCGCTGAACCTCCTCAAAAATATGAGATGACATTAGAATTGTTTTTCCCCTTTTTTTCTCTTCTTTTATAAGCTCCATAAAAACATTCTGCATCAATGGGTCCAGTCCGCTTGTCGGTTCATCCAATATATATACTTGGGGGTCATGCATAAAGGCAGCGATTATACCCAGTTTCTGCTTCATACCCTTGGACATTTTTTTGATCTTGCCTTCTGTGTCTAGTTCAAATTTCTTAATCAGCGCATCCCTTTTCTCAGTGCTCTTCATTGCCCGCATGTCGCCTAAGAATTTAAGAAACTCTATACCCGTCATATAATCAAGCATGTTCATTTCACCCGGCAGGTAGCCCACTGATTTCTGGATAGCTGCAGCATCTTTCCTGCAGTCTTTCTCATTAATCAAGGCCTCCCCCTGTGTTGCGTTGGTAAAGCCCATCAGGTTTCTTATGGTCGTGGTCTTTCCTGCGCCATTAGGCCCAAGATATCCGAACACTTCTCCTTCCGCTACCTGAAAGGTGACATCAAATATGCCCTTTCCGCTCGGGTAGACCTGCGTCAGATTATTTACCTGAATCATAGTTGCCTCCTTATACTCACTATACCGACCGACGGTCGGTCTGTATATTGAGTATATGCTTTCTCTGAAATATTGTCAAACAAAAACATAGCCTTTATTATAAAAATTAATTATTCCGACATCACTCGACATAATTCTCTCTATAAAAGTATTATAATATTGGTGTTATATTATAGTAAGGAGTTGGATTATGAATATAAAATTGAAAAATGAAGATATTGTACATTTGCTAAAGCCCAACGGCTATACAGGATGCGGAGCTAATACAAACGACAACAGAGAAGACTGGGAATATACATCGCGCTCTGTTAACTGTCGCAAAAACGGATGCCAAAATTAAAACCTAACTAAGCTATTTATCTACTTTTTAGTATATTTATTTCAAAAAAGATTACCCCTGCAGGTAATCTTTTTACTATTTCGTACATTTAATTATGTAGTATCCTTTGTCTCTTTTTATAACTTCGCACTCGCTGAATATTCCTTTAAGATGAGTTATCGCAGATGGAGCACCTTGCTTTTTCTGAATCACAGTATATAGCCTGCCGCCATCATTGAGATACTCTGGGCTTACAGAAAACCATCCATGATAAACGCCTTTACCCGCCCTTATGGGAGGGTTAGTGACTATCATGTCAAATTTTCCTTCTATATTCTCCAAGCCGTTGCTTTGCAAAACTTCCGCTTTAGTTCCAGCAGCGTTTTCCTTTGCAAGCTGCACAGCCCTTTCATTAATGTCGCACAATACGGCTTTGCACTCAAAAATTTTTGATAGCGATATTCCTATCACGCCATAGCCGCAGCCAATATCCAGCAGGCTTTCAGGAGGACTCTCGGAAGCTACAGTTCTTATCAGAAGGTCTGAGCCAAAGTCAACACCTCTTTTGGAAAAAACTCCGTCTGCAGTCTTCAGCCTGAATGAGTATTTCCCGAAATTATATGAGACAAAATAAGTATTTAGCTCCGAGGTCGGGTGCTGAGTAAAATAATGTTCTGTTTCTCCGTTCATTTTCAGCCCGTACCTACCAATATGGTTCCGTTGACTGAATGATATATGTCTTCTTCATATAATAGTATTGTATCTGTCAGTTCGCCGTTAACGTATATATCAAGATACGTATTGGTTTTTCTTCCGCTTACTCTTGCAGTTGTGTATTTTTCGGTACCTGCCGGCAATTTGGATGTATATTCCTTGTTAAATCCTCCGGCATATGTTTCCAATGTCTCCACGCGAACAACAATTTCTCTTTCCGGGTGGATATTTGTGCCGTATACGTTAACTGTCAATGTGTTGTCAACAACGCCGTATTCATCCGGCTCATTGTCTGTAACGTAGCAGGATATATACATAGGATACCCTGAAACATTTTCAAACTTGAAATCAAGAGGCATGTAATAATCTACCGTTGCGTCCATTCCTGCGCTCAAGTAAGCGACCTTGAAGGAATGGTTATGCCTTTCTACAACCTTTATATCCGTTGTAAGCAATGCGGCATGCAATGTGGAAGCTGCCTGGCATACTCCGCCCGCGATTGACTCAACCAGTTCCGTTCCGTTTGCTATGGCGTGAGCTGACTTGAATCCAGCTGCGACCGTCCTCTCGCCGGTTCTGCCATTAAAAGAGAATACTTCTCCCGGCATTACAACGCCCTCAATCAATGTGCTGGCCAAGTCCACATTGGATGTCCTGTCGCGGTCATCCTCTAGATGTGTTGTGAAGGTAGAAAGAAGCACTGTACCTTTTTTCAATTCCTCCAAAGTAGCTGATGGCTGTGTAATTTCTGAGCTGAGATAAATATCTCCAAACTGAAGTACTGCGCAGTTTTGCGTAACTGCGTCAATTATGGCTTTCGGGTCTATATATTTGCCTACAGTCTCCGCAGTATATGTAAAGTCCTCCGCAGCCCATGGAGTAAACTCCATCGTCGCGTCTTTAACCTCTGAATAAATTTCTGATGAAATACTGTTTGCTATATTTTCTATGCTTGCATTGTCTGCAATGAATGACACAGGGAAATTCTCCGGCTGCGCTCTTAGCCTGAAAACCTGATCCAGCCTTTTTAATACGCTGCCTTGCCTTGCATAATTATATGCAGCTAGAAGCTGGTCGTTTATGTTGCTGCTCATTCCAAGTGTCAATGCATTCATATTGTATGAATTATCATCTATATGCAGGGTGAAGTTTGCAGACGCCAGCTGCTGATCAACCTTTTCAGCTGCTATTTGCAGAGCCTGCTCATATGTCATGCCGGATACGTCTATATCATCCAGATAAACACCGTCATAGATACTATCATGGTGAAGGTTATCGTTAATTATTTTCGCAAAAGCTCCGACAGTACAAAGCACAATAATTAGCAATGCCGCTCCATACATAACCAAAGTTGCAGCGTCAGCAGAAATGTAGTGCTCATCTTTATTGGCAGCCTTCTTTAAAATCAAGTCAATAATAACATGAAAAATAACGGCGACCAAAACGAGCATCCCTGTGTACAGCAGGAGTGTCTTTACGTCGGTGACCCCTGAAGAAAGAAAATAGCAGCCTGCTGCAGCAAGGAGGCCAAGAACTATATCTACAAAGAGCATAATAAGCATATGCTTAGTTTTTTTGCTTCCGCCGTTTTCGCTTCCGTGGCGAATGTTTCTTTCCTTTGTATTTACTTCCTTAGCAACCTTTTCTATCTTTTCTACTTCCGGCTCTGCCGCTTTTACAGCAGGTTCGTCGTCTCTTTTTCTGCCGACCTGGGCTTTGAAGTTGTTTGTATCTCCCCGCCTAGATCGTTTTCTATCGCTGGTATCTCTGTTCATCTTTTATATTCCTGTATTTGTTATTTCTTTTCATTCGGCTGCATGGTTATAGCATCAACCGGACATTTGCTTACGCATGCCTCGCAGCCTACGCATTTTTCAGGGTCCACTTTGTGTTTCTGTTTTAGTTCGCCCTCTATAGCATCATAGCTGCATGCCTTTTTGCACATTGTGCATCCCACGCACTTCTCTTCATCTATAACAGCCATTCTGCGCTTAGTCTCATCATAGGATATGCATTCTCTCGGGCACTTCTCAGCACATATTCCGCAGTTTGTGCACTTATCATAGTCTATTACCGGCAGGTCATTTACCATCTCAATAGCGCCCATCGGGCACACCTTTGCGCATATACCGCAGCCTATGCAGCCCACTTTGCAGGCGTTGCGAACCTCTGCGCCTTTTGCCGTAGCTCTGCATTTTATTATAGTAGCAGCAGAAACCGGCACTAATCCTATTATACCACGTGGGCATTCAGCTGCACACTTGCCGCAGGCAATGCACTTGTCCCTGTCTATCTGTGCCACGTTGTCAACAATAGTTATTGCATCTACAGGGCACACCTTGGCACAGTTGCCTAAGCCTAGGCAGGCATATTTACAAGCCTTATATCCATCTGCCAGCTGGGATGCTGCCGCGCAGTTTGTTATCCCTTCGTAAACATATTTAAGACTGGCGTTTTCAATTGTTCCCTGACACCTGACCACGGCTACCAGCGGCTCAACGCCTTCTGTTTCAACTCCCATAATTTTGCCTAGGTTTTCTACCTGCTCAGATGTGCATACTGGGCATCCGTTTATCTGCGCACTACCCTCAGCAACTGCTTTTGCAAAGCCGTCGCATCCGGGATAACCGCATGCGCCGCAGTTAGCGCCCGGCAAAGCCTCACGCACCTGGCCAATCAGCGGGTTTACCTCCACTGCGAAGAATTTTGAAGCCAGTGCAAGCAGCACTCCAAAAATTAATCCAAGTGCTCCTATAACCCCAGCTGCCGCTAATATATTATTCAACATGTATTATCTCCTTAAAACATAAAATCGTCTTTGCATACTCTTTTTTATCCTGCGAGCCCCTGAAACGCCATAAAAGCAATGGACAAAAGGCCTGCTGATATAAGAGCAATCGGGAACCCCTTGAAAGGCTTTGGTATGTCTGCATCATCCAGCCTCTCCCTGACACCCGCAAACAGAATCAATGCTATTGAAAATCCTAATGCAGCGCCCACACCATTAAACAGGGATTCAACCAATGTAAATTCACTCTGCATATTTATGAGTACAACGCCAAGTACCGCGCAGTTTGTAGTAATCAATGGCAGATAAACTCCCAACGCAGAATATAGAGACGGATTCGTCTTCTGAATAAGCATCTCAACAAACTGAACAAGTGCGGCTATTACAAGGATAAAAGCTATTGTCTGCAAATACATCAAATCCGGAACCTTGTCGGCCGCCACTCCGAACTTAACCAGCCATAATGGCTGCAGCAAGAGTTTTTGAACTATCCATGTAAATACAGAAGCCAGAGCCATAACAAAAGTTACAGCAGCGCTCATGCCTATTGCAGTTTCGATTTTTTTGCTCATTCCAAGGAAAGGACATATTCCTAGAAACCTTGACAGAACAAAGTTATTTACCAATGCTGCAGATATTACTATCATTACAATGTTTTGTACACCTTCCATAATTGCCCCCTATTCCTTAGCTGACACAAGGTTGAGCAGTGCCAGTATAAGCCCCAGCGCTATGAATCCGCCGGGAGCCAGTATAAATATCAGCGCAGGCTGATATGCCGCGCCCATAATCTGCAGTCCGAAAAGAGTTCCATTTCCTATTAGTTCCCTTACAGATGCAAGAAGTGTGATAGCCAGTGTAAATCCGAGTCCCATTCCGAGTCCGTCAATTATGGAGGCGAAAGGTTTATTCTTCGAAGCAAATGCTTCCGCTCTCTGCAGTATAATGCAGTTAACAACAATTAGGGGTATGAAAAGCCCTAGTGATTCATATAACGACGGTATAAAAGCCTGCATAATAAGCTGAACAACTGTAACAAAAGTAGCGATAACAACAATGAATGAAGGAATCCTGATTTTCTCAGGTATGAATCCCTTTATTAATGATATTACAAGGTTTGAGCCGACCAGAACGAACGTCGCCGCAAGGCCCATTCCTATGCCGTTAGTCGCAGATGTGGTAACAGCCAGCGTAGGGCACATGCCTAATAGCAGCCTGAATACCGGGTTCTCCTTTGTTATTCCGTTTAAAAATATCTTCCTGTAATTCATCAGCCTTGTGCCTCCATCAATTTCTCAACCAAGCCTAAAGCCTTGTTTATCCCTCTGGTAACGGCTCTTGATGTAATAGTAGCCCCGGTAAGCCCATCTACTGCCTCAGCATTGTCCGGCTCGTCCTTTTTAAGCACAGCACTCTTTTTGCCCTGGAACTGATTCCTGAATTCGGGCTTTACAGCATTTGCGCCAAGGCCGGCTGTCTCATTATGGCTGCCTACTACGACGTTCGTTATCAGGCCCTCTGTATCAATGCCTATAATCAGCTCCACGTCTCCGCCATAGCCTTTGGATAGAACTGTCACTACATAGCCGGCGAACTGCCCGTCTTTTTGAGCTTCGAATACTTCTTTAACGTATTCTCCGTCTTCTGTAACAAATTCTCTCCACAATGCTTCGTCAACTTCTGTAAATTCGCATCCCGGATAAGCCTCATTTCTGGATTCCTGAAGCTTAGCTGCAGTCTGCAAAGCAATCGGCTCTTTTGTATATATATAGGTTACTCCCAGTATAAGCCCAAGAATAAAAGTTATTAAAAACAGCTTAAGAGGAAGCTCTAAATACTTACGCATTGTGCTTCACCTCCCCGAAAACTTTAGGTCTTGTGAGACGGTCAATAATGGGTACACATATATTCATTAGCAGTATTGAAAGGCTGACGCCCTCTGCGCTGTTGCTGTATAGCCTTATTATGGCTGTCATCAGTCCTGCGCCGATTCCCATTATTATCTGTCCTCTTGGTGTAACCGGAGATGTGGTGTAGTCTGTTGCCATAAATATAGCACCCAGCATCAATCCTCCGCCTAAAATGTGTGCATATGATGTCATCATATCCATTCCGCCAAGCAAGAAAGACATCGCAAAAACCGTCAGGAAATAAGTAACCGGTATCCTCCAACGGATTACTTTTTTAATCATTAAATATATTCCGCCCAAAAGCAGCGCTATTGCTGACACCTCGCCTATACATCCCGATGCATTACCGATTGCCCAGTTCCAAAGCATTCCGCTGTCCACTGCCTGTCCGGCTTTGATCAAGGCCATTGGTGTAGCAGAGGATATTGTGTCCACTGCTCCCGGCTCAACCCATGTTGTCATCAAAACAGGCCATGATGCAACCAAAAAAACTCTTCCTGCTAATGCCGGGTTAACGAAATTGTGCCCAAGGCCTCCGAAAGGATGCTTGACTATCGCTATTGCGAAAACTGAGCCCAGCATAGCAATCCACCATGGAACCCCTGCAGACAAGTTCATGCCCAAAAGCAGCCCTGTGACCGCTGCTGACAAATCCTTAACGCTTCCGGGACGCTTAAACAGCTTAATAATCAGCCACTCAACAAGCACCGCGCTGAATGTGGAAACCGCAAGTATGATAGCGGCTCTTAGCCCGAAAAAGTATATCCCCACTCCACATGCAGGCAAAAGCGCAATCAGCACATCCAGCATAATATTCTGGGTGTTCTGCCTAGCAAAAGCATGCGGCGATGACGAAACAAAAAACTTTGTACTCATAAAATTCTCTCTCCTGATATCCTTAGCTGTACTTATAAATTATGCCTCTGCAACGCTATGCAAGCACCAATAAATACAGCAGCTAAATTAATTACTTCGTGTTCCTTATTGCATTCTTTGCAAGCCTGATTGACTGAACAAGCCTGCGCCTTGATGGACATATGAACGAGCATGACCCGCATTCCACACAATCCATTGCATTGTACTTTTTGGCTTCTGCGGTTCTTCCTGCATCCGCGGCCGCAGCTATCTGCAGCGGAATAAGCCCCATCGGGCATGCCTCCACGCAGCGTGCGCATCTGATGCAGTTGCTCACTTCGTGCTTTGTAGCTTCTTTTTCATTAAGTGCCAATATCCCGGATGTTCCTGCTATAACCGGCGCGGATGTATCCGACTGAGCAATTCCCATCATTGGGCCGCCTGATATCAGCTTTGCAGTATCATCACAAAGCCCTCCGCATGCATTTACGCAGTCTTCAAATGATGTGCCAAAGCGCACCAACAAATTGCCTGGCTCTTTTACGCAGCTTCCGGTTACTGTAACTATTCTTTCAATCAGTGGCATGCCTGTTTTAATGGCGCTGTATATTGCAGCAGCCGTACCTACATTCAGCACAATTACGCCAGCCTCCAGTGGAAGCCCTCCTGCCGGCACCTTCCTCTTCGTCAATGCGTAAACCAACTGCTTTTCCGCTCCCTGCGGGTACTTTGGAGCAAGCGGAACTATCTCTATTCCGTCGCCCTCTGATACCTTTGAGCAAAGCAGGTCTATAGCATCTTTTTTGTTGCTTTCTATACCTATTTTGGCTTGCTTTATATCAAACACTTTCATTATTGCCTTTACGCCCTCTATGACGTCATCCGGACGCTCCAGCATTAGCCTATGGTCAGCGGTAAGGTATGGTTCGCATTCCGCTCCATTTACTATAACGTAGTCTATCTTTGCGTCCTCAGGAGGCATGAACTTAACATGAGAAGGGAAAGTAGCTCCGCCCATTCCTACAATTCCTGCGTCCTTAACAGCCTGAACAAACTCCTTTTTTGTAAGTTTGCTTATATCCTTAGGTACAACAGTATCAGCTATTTCTTCCTTGAAGTCGTTTTCAATCACCACGGCCAGTCTCTTAACTCCGGTAGGATGGGGCCTGTTTTCAACCTTTACAACAGTACCTGAAACTGATGAATGGACATTGGCGCTGATAAAGCCATCGGCCTCGCCTATAAGCTGGCCTTTTTTTACATAGTCTCCCTTATTAACAAGGCATTTTGCTTCCTTACCAATTATTCTTGACATGGGGATGACAACCTCTTTGGGAGGCTCAAGAACCTTTGTTTCCTTGTGTTCTGTCAATGGTTTCCCATGGTGAATATGAGACAAGGGATGCACTCCGCCGCTAAATGTTTTATTCCTCACAGTAGTCTCTTCCTTATCATAAAATGTACTTCGCGCAGGTATGTCCGCGCAAAGCACATCTATTATAGCACAATTTATTTTAAATCTCTACAAATGAGGATTAGTTTATTAATTTGTCACAAATAACTAACTTTCGGATGAAGATAGACAAATTTTATAAAAGTAATCATAATAAATGTGCTTCTTTGATTGATTTCATTATTAAAATATAATTTATAAAAAGTATTTCTTTCTTTATTGTGGCGGCACGTGGCAAGGGAGACCTTTATACTGATTAGGGGTTACAATTAATTTAAAGAATCGTATATATAACGTTTTTCTCTCTTAAGAAATGAAAACGATGGCATAGGATTGACTGTAATAAATAATCAATTAATATAATGCACAGTAAGAAATTCAAGCCATTAGCTTAATTTCACTTCCTTGTGAGAGTACGTGGGATGGTAGAAGAGTTGAACATCATTTGCAGGAAGACAATGATAGTAAATTTTAGGGCTGATACAATAAAAACAATCAAAAAAAATAATTAAAGTGATATGAAGGCTAGTTTGACAGCGCAAGGCTAGTAGGATTATAATTCAAATTAACAAGGGGAAAGTGACTTAATACATTTATATTTCAGTGATATTTTTTGTGATATAAAAATGATATATGAGCACTATCATAAAGATTGATAGAAAGAGTTTGTATGAAAATTAGATATATATTTGTTGTTGGTATTATAGCAGTCGCAGTACTTGTATCTGCTTGTGAAAAATCAGACGGTAACGTTATTCCAATAACGAATGAACCGAAAGAAGAAGTAATAGAAATATCTCCAATCTTAAACAAACAAACCACACCATTACCTACTGAAGAAGTTGTCGGTAAAGAAGAGTATTATAGACAAGATTTACTATCGTTATCCGAATCTGAAATGTTGACTTTTTTGGGTTCTTTAACAACGAACTCTATGATATGGAATCTAATTACTCAAGAGTATTTGAGCGAAAATATTTCAAGGAGCGATTTTATTGAATCTTGGGAAGCTAGTTCTCCCAATTGTGAATTGAAGATGTTTAGTGAGAATGAGGATACTGTTGCATTAACGTTTGCTGTTCCTGCCCTTGGAAGCAACTATATTGTTTCTCCTGAATATATGACAGACGGAAAAGAAGAGTGGCCGGCATATGTTGATTTAAACAGAGATATGCTTATTTTGCAAGATGGGGATATTCTTTCTTCTAAATATTCAAATATACCTTCTTCATATATAAAGGATAATTTAAAAAGTCTTAACAGATGGGAAGTTACTATTGATAAGGCTTTTCGAACTAAAGTTGGTAATGCGTTTATGGATAGGATGTTTTATTATTTTGATCATGATAATTATGATATAGATGTTGATGGTGTCTTATTTATGGTTGATCAACTTGGTGCTGTTAATGAAATTATATTTGGCGACTATAGCACTCAGGAAAAAATGAATCTTTTGTATAACGTTGTTTATTTGAGCGAAGAAATGACGGTTTTTGAAAAATCAGAATTGCTTTGTTATTCCCAAGGCTTTTTTATATTAGCAGGTGACGGCACTGATTTATTTGATTCTTATTCTGTTAATGGAAGGACCATGAAGGATTGGCAGGAAAGTTTATTTGTTTCTTCTTTGGAAGAATTAAATGCTGCTGTTGAAGAAAGTGAAATAATAATAGCTGATGCTAGAGCTAAATATCCCATTTCTTGAGGGTTCGCTGAAAACTGGTTAACTAAAAATGTCAGATTTCGAACTGTTTCAACCCGTTTTGGCGGCATATTCTGCCGATGTCAAATTGTTCAAGGAACTGTGCGGATCAAAATCCCTCTTCACTCACCCTATCTCAACAACCTTCGACGCCACCATATTCACAAAAAACGTATCATGCTCGACAAAAAGCATCGTCGGGCAAAACTCCATAATTAAATTCTCTATCTGCTTCCTAGAAAGTATATCAATATAATTTAGCGGCTCATCCCAAATATAGATATGCGCCTGCTGCGAAAGGCTCTTTGCCAGAAGCACCTGCTTTTTTTGTCCCTCGCTGTAGGATGAAATATCCTTATCGAACATTGAACGGCTATAGCCAAACTTGCGCAGAATTGCCTTGAAAAGGCTCTCATCAATCTTGTTCTCAATTGCGAACCTTTTTAAATCACCTTTCAGATATGATGTGTCCTGCGATACCGTTGATATTATGAGATTGCTGCCGACGCTGATTTCACCAGTATATGATATATCTGCGCCCAATATCAGCTTAATAAGGCTTGTCTTTCCGCAGCCATTCCTGCCCACCAAGGCCACCCTTTCGCCCTGGAGTATGTCCATTGAGAGATTATCAAATACATTCTTCCCATCGTAGCTTATTGAAAGATTATTTATCCTTACTAAATACCTGCTGTGATAATCAAGGCTGTGTATTTTCAAATCGTCAGCTTTTTCGATATTCTTAAGCAGCTTCTCCTTCTCTTCAATGGCTCTCTGCCGTCTGGACTGCACAGCAATAGAATGGCGCATCATCTTTGCAGAAAGCATTCCAATATATCCCCTGTCTGCTGAATGTGTTCCAATCTTGGTTGACTCTATCTTGTCCGACCAACCCGACATCTGCGCCGCTGATGTTTCCAGCCTTCTGATTTCTTTTTTCAGCTTATCATTCTGAGCAATCTCATAATTGTCCTGCCTCAGCTTATTCTCTTCCCATGTTGTGAAATCACCTTTTGTAACAGTGATATCCGATCTGTTGATAGAAAGCACATGGTCTATGCAGTTATCCAGCACATTCTGATCGTGACTGACTAATATAAAGCCTTTCTTGGAGTTTAGGTATCTACTCACGACATACCTTCCTTCAATATCCAGATGGTTTGTCGGCTCGTCAATCAGCAGAAAATTATTATCCTCAATAAAAAGCATAGCCAGCATGATTTTAGTTCTTTCACCCATACTCAGGCTTTTAAATGGGCGATAAAGCATCTCCTCGTTAAGCTCCAGCTGGTGCATTTCCTTTATCAGCCGCCAGAGCTCAATTTCTCCCTTTATGCTTTCTACAGCGTCTATTGTATTCATGCTTACATCCTTTATATCAAACGGAAAATAATCAACCTTAAGGTTTGATAGGATGCTCCCCTGATAGTCGTACCTGCCAGACATCAGCTTTAGAAGGGTTGTCTTACCCCTTCCATTTCGGGAAATCAGACCAAGTTTCCAATCTGAATCTATATTGAAAGATACCTCTCTAAATACGTCTTCGTACGTGCCCTCATATGAAAATGATAAATTATTTACTTGAATTAATGACATAGTGTCCTCCCTGGTTTTTAATTGGCGCAGAGTCAATGTCATAATAAAAAGTGCATATAAAAACAAATGCCCGCAAGATATTATCTGCGGACATATTCGTCAATATTAAAAAATCACAAATTATTGTGAGTACACCATATTAGGCGAATAGAAAATTTACTTAAGATAATTTTTGCATCTTCATCACAACAACAAACACTCTAATCGTTTTGCGCCATGAAATATAAAGTTTTTAGCAAAAATTTCTCAACATTTCTATTTTACGCCTCCTATTTAAGTACAGCCACATTATACTATTATTTCATTCTCTTTGTCAATATAGATATTACGCTTTTTAATTAAATATTACAAAGTTCTTACATTATGTTTATTATAAGCGTTCGATTTTGTGCACTACATACAATTATTTCAGGCCTGAGTGTTTCTTACCTATGCAATGGCCTTATATAAATACTATAACAGACCAACCTAATACAAAAGAAAAAGGAGGACATTATGCAAGTACTTCCCTATTTTGTTTTTGAAGGAAACGCCTCAGAGGCTATCGAGCTATACGAAAAAGCACTGGAAGGCAAAACAAAGTATATGATGCTCTACGGAGAAAGCGAGGATATGGCTAAAAAGTATCCCGACTTCAAAGACTGCATATTTCATGCTGAGATGGAAGTCGGTGACGGATACGTTTACCTGTCCGATCTGGAGCCCGGAGCAAAAAGAACCCTAGGAAACAACGTAGATGTGCACATCAATTTCAACTTTATTGAGCAGCTTGAGCATGCATACAATGTACTAAAGACCGGCGGAACTATCAAGCATCCTCTAGGGGATACATTCTGGGGTGCACGCTACGGATCAGTTATCGATAAGTTCGGCAACAGCTGGAGCCTTAACTGCCAGCTTCCTCAAAAAGAATAATTATCTGCTATATTAATAAATCAGGCACTATGCATTTTAAGTAATTCTGCATAGTGCCTTTTTGATTCCAAGAATATTTCAGTCCGTCAGCGGATTTCCATAGGCGTCCTCTTTGATTTCGCCAGTTAATATCTTTATTGATTCAATGAGCGTCCATATCCAGACTATAAATGTTACAATGCCGCAGGTTAGCACAGCGCCGACTATTGTTAGCACCAGCTGCGTTATTCCCCTGTTTGTGTATCCCAGAATAAAGTTGTGAATGCCTAGCACTCCGAGAAATATGCCTATCAGCCCCACAACCAGCCGTGATTTCGATGCATCCTGAATACTTCTGCCTGTCGAGCGCTGATTAACGCCGCATTCTGGGCAAACCTGTGCATTGTCATCTATTTCTTTTCCGCAATTTTTGCAATACATAATAATTCTCCTTATATTTACTAGTTTTATTGTAATCCTATTGTACTATAACAGGTACTATTTTTCAAGTAGTACCTTGCAAAAGATACAAATGCTGAACTGAATGGTACACAATCGTATATCAAAACAAAAACCGTAGTACATTCTATATGTAATACGGTATCAATTTACTGTTTAGAGTACGCTGCAGTTACCTGTTTTCATTTCTAATGCCTTAAACTCAATATATATATCAGGAAATCTCATCATGATGTACCTTAGAAGCACCCTGTCATTTCTATATAAAGCACTCTCAGAAAGCTCTTTTAGAATCATACTTCTATTCTTTTCTTTATCTTCTTTGCTTAAATCTTGATATCTACGTATTCTTATTATACCTTGGTCTTCGTATTTAATTATTTCGGCATATACATCTTCTATCACTTCACAGCCAAAAACAGGCGTCTCGCTATATACTGTAATAGTATTTTTAATATGTGTATCATTGTCATGCTCGTCATTTATTTCAACACTGTATATATATCCTTTAACATTTTTATAGAATTCCTCCAGCGCTCCCTTATGTGTTTCCGTATAGACTACATTGCCCTGCTTATCAAATCCATATGTAAGCCACATGAATTTCCTCACCCAAATATATAGCAGGGCTATTTCTTTTCTGGATGTGAGATAAATACATTCTTTATCCGATAGAGAATTACTTGTATTAAAGGGATACAGGGTTTCTAAATTCGGTACTATAGATCCATGATAATATTTCATAGTCTCCTCCTTTATCCTATAATTATATTAATTACTGCAATACAATACCAGACTGGTTTTTCATCTCTTTTTATGCTATAATACATATAAAGAAACCGATGTATATCATCGGTTTCTTCTATTATAAGAATATTTTTTTATAAGCATACGACTCAAGTTTACTTCGAAAAACCCTCTCCCTGAACCTCTTTAGTATTCGTTTCTTTAAGATAATTGTTTCCGAAGCGTAATGCTTTGCTTCACTTCGTGAAGCCTTCGCCTTCCACTTCTTTGATATCCGTTTTTTTAGAATAATTGTTTCCGAGGTCTTGTTGATAA
>JAFGUF010000013.1 GCA_016938675.1 Clostridia bacterium
AATAACAGTGCTTTCATTTATTATGATATACACCATCTACACACGATTTATAAGGCTGTACCTTTTCACAGCACTTGCACCAATTCCACTATCAACATTCGCAGGGCAGGAAAGCCAGAGGTCTGGAATAGCATTTATAAAATCATATGCTGGAATTTGTCTCGAGGGGGCAGTTATAGTTTTGGCTTGTATAATATTTTCAGCATTAGCTTCCTCTCCGCCAGCTATTGATACATCTGCTACTGCTTCTAAAATGATGTGGGAGTATGTATTGCAGCTGTCATTTAATTTGCTCGTTTTAACTGGGGCCGTAAAGTTGTCCAATACTACTGTAAAAGAAATGATATCTTAAGACATAAATTTTTTAGGAGTAATATGGAAATAAAAATAAATAAGGAAATACGCCAATACCAAGAATCAATATTTTTCGGACTGTCCATGAGGCAGTTTTTTTGTGCAGTTTTAGCAATAGCTGTAGCTGTAATAGTCTACTTCAGCACACGCAATGTACTGCATAAAGAAATCGTAAGCTGGCTGTGCATACTAAGCGCAATGCCAATCGGAATGATGGGCTTTGTTAAGTATCACGGCCTGACATTCGAAAGATTCATTATGGCATGGATAAGGAGTGAAGTACTCTATCCAAAACAGCTGGTATTCAAAGAAAACAATATCTACGCACAAGCAATGCAGTCATACCTGACTCAAAAGAAAAGGAGCAAATCTATTGATAAAAACACTAAAGAAGATTAGCGGCAATCATGAGAAATTCAGAGTACCGCAGTCAGTACAGGACTTAATCCCCATCCAGACATTATATAAGGATGGGGTTTTTCGTTGCAATGGGAAGTTTTCAAAAACATATAGATTCAATGACATCAATTACAGAGTAGCAAGCAAGGATGACCAGCTGGAGATGTTTATGTCCTACTGTGAACTGCTGAATACTCTGGACACAGGTAGCATTACAAAGATTACAATCAACAATAAGCGTCTTAACAAAGCTGACTTTGAAAACAGTATTCTGATTAAAAAGCAGGATGACGGACTGGATAACCTGAGAGATGAATACAACAATATGCTTATAGATAAAGCAACTGCCGGCGGCAATAATATTGTGCAGGAAAAGTATATTACCATCAGTTCAGATAAACGCAATATAGACGAAGCAAGAAAATACTTTGCTCGTATAAGCACAGAACTGACAAGCTATATGGCAAAGCTTTCGAGCAAAACAAGTGAACTAGATGCTATGCAGCGACTGAGAATATTCCATGATTTTTATCGTATTGGTGAAGAAACCGCTTATCGTTTTAATATCAAGGAAACCATGCGAAAAGGCCATAGCTTCAAGGATTATATATGTCCTGACAGTATGGATATACAAAGTGACCATATCAAGATTGGCGATAAGTATGCACGTGTGCTGTTCCTGCGTGAGTACGCTTCATATATCAAGGACAGTATGATAACAGAACTATGTGACTTGCCAAAGAACATGATGCTCTCTATTGATATTCTGCCTATTCCAACAGATGAAGCCATCAAGGAAATGAATAAACGAATAATGGGTGTTGAAACAGATATCACCCGTTATCAGCAAAAGCAGAACCGCAATAATAACTTCTCTGCTGTTATCCCATATGACCTTGAGCAGATGCGTGAAGAAACCAAAGAGTTTATGAATGACCTGACTACACGTGACCAGAGGATGATGTTTGCAACAGTAACTATTATCCATGTTGCAGATACAAAAGAGGAACTGGATGAGGATACAAACAGCCTTATAACAACGGGCAGAAAACACCTGTGTGAATTCTCAACTCTTAAGTATCAGCAGATAGATGGACTGCACACTGCACTGCCGTTTGGCATTCACAGCCTGCCGTACAAATGGCGTACACTTACAACCGAAAGCACAGCAGTCCTTATGCCCTTTGAAACACAGGAGATTCAGGAGAAAGGCGGTACATACTATGGGCAGAATGCAATCAGCAAAAACATGATAGTAGCTGACAGACGGAATCTACTCAACGGCAATGGTTTTATCCTTGGTGTATCCGGCTCCGGTAAATCATTCACTGCAAAGCGTGAGATAGCTTCCCTTGCTCTGTCCACTGACAATGACATAATTATCATCGATCCTGAAAATGAGTTCAGCCCTCTTGTAAAATCATTAGGCGGTGAAGTAATCAAAATATCTGCCGCAAGTAAAAATCATATCAATGCCATGGACATCAATGAAGACTACGGCGGTGATGAAAACCCGATTATTCTAAAGAGTGAATTTATTCTTTCCTTATGTGAACAGCTTGTTGGTAGCGGCAGATTGTCCGCAAAGGAGAAATCATTAATCGACAGATGTACAGCCACTGTCTACAGGCGGTATATCAATCACGGATTCCGAGACAAGATACCCACCCTGCAGGATTTCCATAATGAACTGAT
>JAFGUF010000014.1 GCA_016938675.1 Clostridia bacterium
AAAAGTTTATATTTCAATGTATACTCCATAGATTCACGTTTACACTTTATATATCCGCCGATAGCAGGTAAGCTGAAGAGAATAGGGGGTATCATAGCAACCGTAAAAAAAGTTTTATAAATTTCATTTGTATGTAGTAAAGTTATTTCCATATTTATTAATCCAATACTCCTGGTTAAATTTCATTTATTTATATTTTTATCCGGCCATTACTTTTTAGCGCTTTCGATAAACCATTTTCAATTAGCTCAAATCTCTCTATCGCGCTTAGTTTGTTCCAATCATTATGAGAAACTACCTTGAATGTTTTTTCCTCGCAAAAAATGTGATCTTCTGGGCAATATTCGATTTCATCAGTGCCGCATTTCGGGCATCTTCTTTTACCTCGCGCAGTTTCGATTTGAATTCCTTTTATGGTATCACATGCTAGATAAAATACTTGTCGAAGGCAATCTGCTAATTCCGTCTTTGACAGTTTTATATTTGAATGATTTATTATTATGCTAATAATGTCTTCCACTTCATCATATACCTTATCCTCAATAAGATTTATATATGAATAGTATTTGCCATCCTTGGAAAGAAGCAATCTTTGACCGTAAGTAAAGTCTGATAAATAATAGGATTCAAAACCAAACTTGCACTTTTTGCAAGTTGTTTGCAGCACCCTTAGTTTAAGCTTAATCTCCCCCATTGAGCCTCCTGCGTTGATTTTAAGAAACATTGTACACCTGTCATATATACAGGTTAATAACCTTTAATCTTTTTGCTACTGATGATAATCAAGTCAGCTTCTCCTCATCTATTATCTCGCCCTGCCAGTGCTTTCTGGCTTACTAAAGCACGGTTAGCCCTGCATTTTTAATACTTATAAACTATATCTATTGAGCTCTCCCCAGTACGCGGGTCATCCCTAAGCCATACGACGCCCCAAGGAAATTCATACGGCGGATTGCCAAAGCGCGCCCTGACCCATTCGCTGTTTCTGTCCTTGGTTTTCATTTTGTTTTCTTTCGTCCAATTGTCCCAGGCCGCCTTTGCGTCATTATCTAATAAGATTATATTGATTGTTTCTAAGATATCATCTGAATTAAAATATAGAGAAATCGCGGCTTTATCCTTATCTATAAAGTTATCCTTTGCATAATACCTTGTGTAGTCGCTTGCTGTCTGCTCTACAAAGGTTTTAAATACTTTTGAGTTTTTAAAATCTTCTGCGGTTAATCCTTGGCATAATACAAATTCATCATTTATCTTTATTTCACCATTTGCGCTTTTGTTCATTTGTTTTCTCTCTTTCATGTCTTTCTGTTCAGCCTTTTCGGCTGCCTGTAAACCTATGCATGCAAAGAAGCTCTATTCGTTCTCTGTATATTCTTCGCAGCTTAATTTTTTATATATTTATTATCAACCAATATGCTGCAGTCGTAACTTAAATGATAAAAATAAATATTAAGAAGTAAGCTTTTCTTTTTTTATAGATATGTCGCGGCGGGTTGTGTTTCACCCTAGCTGATATAATCCTCCGCATTAGGCATTTCTTTGCCTGCTATTTTTTGCAGCAATTCTTTTGGGATTTCTGCATAGTAGTAATGGCCTGATGTATTGACCCAATATTTATCGCCCATTGCTATAATGCCCATCATAATATGTATTCCATCCAAATCGTCATTTCTTAAAATCAGCCATCCTACAAATTTTTGTTCTCCCTTTTGATAATACTCTGTAAAATCAACAATTTGTTCATTTTTCATGCATTCAAATAATTGCGCTATTGTTTCTTTATCACGTGTTTGTGCGTCATATATTCCTTCATTATATGTTCCTTCATTCCCTGCAAAACAAAATCCAACCAGACTGACCCCGTTCGGAGATACCTCCGGCATTTGAAAACCGGCTTTGTATAAGTATGTTGTAAAAGATTCACCCCTCCTATTAGATATTCCAATAAATATTTCGTTTACATCTCTTTTGAACTTGTATACCCAAAAGCTTTTAGAATATCCTATTTTCTCTTTGTTGCTTATATCAATCGGCTCCCAAATCACTTCAGGATATTCAACGTAAGTCAAATTATCTATTTTTACAGTTTTCCCTTCAATTCCATAATCAATTATTAAGGCATTTTCTAAGTATAATTTATAAATCCAGCCACTAAGCATAATGCAGCCTGCTACGATTGCAAGCAAGATTAATTTTTTTCTATTTTTCATAATTCTCTTGTAAAACCTCATACCAAAGTTCATACCTACGGCTAGTCCATGATAATTCTTTGAAATCAGTATATATAGTATCTTCATCAATAGCCCCTATTATATTTACAATCAGTTCGTCAAGCGTAGTTTTGCCATAAATAATAATAGTATAGTAATCATTCACCCTTTGCTCTTCAACTAAACTGTATTCTAATTCTATGATTTCAAATTCTCCAGAACGGCCGAATTGCGTATAATAATATACTTTTCCCTCCAACTTAAACTGCTCTAACATGCGAATGAAAAAGTTAACTGTGAAATTAGGATCTGTAAATTGAGCTTTGCTATAATCTACTAGTCTAACATTCTCGCTGTTAGCAATTCTATCTATTACATTTGTAATACTAGGTTCTGTTGTTTTGTTCTCAATATCTAGCAAAATATCTTTTACTATTTCGGCATCATAATCATTAGGGTTGTCAAATATAATTTTGTTTATATCCGAATTCAAATCTGTAGAAGAATTTGTATAAACAGCACGTTGGGATAAAGCAAACAAAATAATTGTTAATAAACCCAAAACTGAAAGTAAACTAATCTGCAATCCTTTGCGCTTTACTTCATTATCAATCTTTTTTTGTGTTTTATTCAGAATTTTTTTTAATAATATTATCAATAGAAAAAATATTGAAATTGCGATTATAATTATGAAGGATGCATCCCACCATCCCCAATAAAATAAATTAGGATGATTATATAAAGTTGAATACTCTCTAAAATTAGTTATCTTAATGATCCCAATAATTGAATTAGCTAAAAGAACTAAAATAATAATCGCTATTATACTTTTTATTGACTTACTCACTTTTGTTCTGAAAAGCATATACAACAAAGTAATAATGCAAATAAAAATATGTGCCGCAAAAATATACATTACTTTTCTCCTTAAAAATTCATTGCATTAATCGCATCAAACTTCTATTCATTATCATTAATATCTGCAACTATAAAATATTCAACTGCATTATCTAATATTTCTTTCCCAATGCCCTTCTCCCACAAGCATAGATGTCTCTCTTTAAAATCTTCGCTATACTCAATAAATATCACTTTGTCTCCTAGCAACTGAACGTTCGGAATAGAAAGCGAAATATTCCAGTCTTTGTACATCTCCGATAATAAAATCGGCTCTTCACCATCTGCTAGAAGATAGAGCTCCCCGATATACGGCTCATCTCGTCCATCAATTATTTCATCAGTTCTTACCAGATAGACTATTTCACTTCCATCATGGTTTAGTGCTTGAATTTGCGCGACGTTTGAGGCGATCAATTTAGGTTCTTCACCTTTTTTTATAATATACAAATCATTGCGATATTTATCATCTGTCTTTTGGAGATACGCTACTGCATCCCCCGATTCAGATATAGTGCAACTATCCACATCCTTTATAAAAACTGGTTCCGCTTCATTAAATAAAATGAATAAATCATTGTTTTCTAAAAACGCGGTTATCGTTCCCCCGCTATCACTAATTGAATATTCAACAATCGCATCGCTTTCGTCCGATAGCTGCCAATTTAAAGCTACATTAACTTTCTCTGCAACAGCTATAGCGTCCTCATTCTTTCTCTTTAAATACAAAGTACCAATTTTTCTAGCTTCATCTATATCACTTACATATATAATGTCTCCATTATCAGAAATAATATTTTGATAAATAGGTAAACTCACTTCTGCGTCCACCTCATTAACAATTCCGTTTTCGCGTATATATAATTCTCCAGTTGGGCAATTGCCGGTTTCCCTATCAATATTTATAATTGAATAAACTGTATCTGCATTAGAGTCTATGTAATATAAGTTTGTATTCTCAAATTCGGGTATCTGAATATTCTTTTTTTGTACAAAGTCATAAATGCTAATAAACCCTTCTTCATCTAGATATACTGCCTTTTTCATGTCTTTGCTTATTCTTATATCCCAAATAATGAATCCTAAACTATGAACATTCTGATATAAATCTATATACTTTTGCGCTGTCATGTCTCCTAGTTCACTCATCACTATAACGCCCGTCATTTCATCGGGCACCGTTATCATACTGTTGAGTTCTATTTCTTTCTTTACCATTGTTTCAATATCTAAAAAACAAACAACGTTTTTATCTAACTGGTTTTCTACAGACTTTGTATACATCACATATGTATTTTCATATTTCTCACTGAACTTTTCCGTATTATTGCAGCCTACTAAATTTAAACTACACAACATTAATGCAACTAAAATAATGTATGTTCTTTTCATGTTTTCATCTGTCCTTCCATTTAATCACTATAGCCATACGATGATAGCATATCCTGTAATCCGTTAGTTAGAATTAAATTGAAATCAATACGCTCTATTTCCACATGTTCTTGCACCGATGAATAGCTATTACTAGCTCTAATTATCTCAATTAGCCAAAATATAAAAAACCGATATCATAAGCCCTTTATCTCGTATCCAGAGCATCATTCTTATTTTGAATGATTTCAAACTTTACCAACCAATATCTAAGAAAATACACTAGAATCAACAGTAAGTTGGTTACGAATACAATATAAGCATAGTTTAATATTGTATTTATATTTTTTAATCCCTAATAATTATTCGTGTCTTTCGTAATTTTCGTAGACATCTAATCCTGCCATTATTTCTGACTCATATTCAATCTTTTTTTCGTTTTCTTTTTTTGTTTTTATATGCAATATACTGGTCTTCGCACGTTATCTTATTTTTCCAATATTTTTTTACTTCTTCAATAATCTCATCTGTATACTCAAATGCTATATAATATTCTGAAATTTTTACTGGATCAGGCCGATATGATTTATGTTCCTTGTCAAGTATCGATTTAAAAGTTATAAATCGTTGATGGGGCAAAAACCATGGATTTATCAATACAATATCAATATTATCCCACTTCATTAAAATTTCTCTTTTTTTAGTATAGCATTTTATACCTTCCTCAGAAATTTCTATAATTCTGTCAAGCCACCCTTTCTTTTTAATATAGAAAAACAATCCTATCCCCAAAATCAAAATTGCGCTAAGCGCTATGACAGAAAAAATATCAGTTACTCCATTAACAATTAACAGCAATAACGATAAACTAATAAATATCATATATATAAAATAAATAGGATAAAAATAGTAATATAAAAAATTTCTTAACTGCCTAAATTTCATTTTAATTCTCCCTTCTTCTAAAAAATCAATAACTCTATATACGCATTAAACAGCACTAAGTTTTTATCATTAAAATCTATACAGATTGTTTGTTCCTAATTTGCATTATGCTATTTCTTTCTTTTATAAATAGTCATTAGCTGTAACCCTTCAATATTTTTCTATTTGTGCAGGCGATAATAAATTAAACTCCCCAAAATTACAAGATGCACCGAAAACTTTTTGAGTGTCTTCCCAGAAAAAATTAATCGAAGATGCTTCATCTGTGTAGATTTTTCTCAAATCAGAAGGAAAGGTATAATTCAATCTATCTTCTATTAAAAGCATTTTTTTATACATTTTCTTTGTTGCTTCATAATAACTTTTGTTCATTAATTATTTCATTAGTCCAATATTTTTTTATTTGTTCTAATAGGTTTTCTCTATATTCTACAAATATAAAAGTTTCATCAATCAAATTTAAATCAATAAGCCAAAATGTCGAATATTCTTTGTTCTGCATTATAGGTCTTTTTTCAAATCCCTCTGCAAAAAAGCCTACAAAATTAATAGATGGGCGATCATGAACAGTAATATATCTTACCTTATTCCAAGGCATTATTACGTTTTTCCTTTGTGTTTTGAAGTTTATACCGTGCTCATCAATTATAACTATACCATCGAAATCTCCTCTTTTTATTATTCCCCTAATAATGATAATTATTATCGAAAAAAAAGGTATTAATAGAATAAATACTAATGGTTCAGGTTGAAATACAATTGCGATAGCACCTATAGTCGACAGAAAAATAGACAATAATACTAATGCAATAGCATAAATACATCTTCTTTTTTTTGTATAAACATTAACTTTCATATATCACCTTTTTTATAAGCAGCCATATGCCGCAAACCTTCAATGTTTTTCCAAGTATTCCTTTAGACTATTAAATTTTTGGAATCATAATATTTTAAAACCTCCTAATCAATTATGCCTAAGTCCCTTAGTACTTTAATACCAAATTCATATTGCTCACCAAACGATTTTCCTGCCAACCATTCTCTTACTGTTTTATCACAAAATATGCCGTCTGGTTTTGAATTATACTATCCTGTTACCTGGTAATGTTGAGCAGGTCATTGACGTAGTATACAGTCTCGCCAATTGTTGATTCTGACAGTCTATTTCCAAATGTTCTTGCACCTATGAATAGCTATTACTAGTACTAATTATCTCAATACAAAATTGTTTAAAACTAATATCTCAATTAACCCGAATACAAAAAAACTGATTTCATAAACCCTAAGTCTCGTATCCAGAGCATCATTCTTGTTTTGAATGATTTCAAACTTTACCAACCAATATCTAAGAAAATACACTATAATCAACAGTACACTGATTATGAATACCATATTTAAATATGTATATATTGTAGCAATCTCAAATAAAAGTATTTTAATAATAAAATATATTACTATTGGCATAATGCAAAAAGTTATTTCCAATAACAGCCTTCTATTGAAAGCATTTTTTTCTTTATACATTTTCTTTGTTCTATCATCTACAAATAAAATATATTGGTCCTCGCCAAATTTGGGGAAATTGCCCTTCATAAAACTTTTAAAGCTTGGTTTTTGTTTCATAATCATACGCTCTTTTCTTTTACTTGTAGTTCTAAATATTTTATGGCTATATTAAGCCCACCAAACAAACCAAACTAATCTCAAGTTTAATAATTCTATATTATATATTTCTGATTAAGCATTATAAACTATTTGCATGTGGTTTGATATCTGTTAAGCAATTGTATATTGTTGGACTATTAAGAAAAAATATAAACTTAAAGTTAGAATAACTCCGATTATTAGCAAACCAATTTCTATAGGCTTAATCCATTCCTTTTCAGCATACTTTACACTCCCAATTTCCTCAAATTGGATAAAAGTATATCTAAAAATATATAATAGAGGAATAGATACATAAAGAGCACTATAACCTAGTGTAAATAATAAAATTTGCTGCATTTCAAACTTTATTAATTTTATCGCTATAAAAGCGAAAACTGGTAATAGTATTAAAAATATTTCAAATAAAATCCTCGTACGGAAAGCGTTCTTCTCTTTAAAAATTTTATTTTCTTGTTCCTCTTCAAACACTAAATACTTAACTCTTCTGGGAAAACTACCCTTTATAAAACTTTTGAAACTTGGCTTGTTTTTCATTTTTATATACTCTCTTTCCTTAGTCGTTCGGTGCTAGAGGTGAATCCAAGCACACCAGGTGTCGGGCTATCCGGCGTCAGCTTGCCATACGCAGTGTAAGCGTAAGCAATTAAAATGTTATCTGCCCCAGCTCATTGTACTCATAGGTGATTGTTATTTCATTGCGCGCATTGATTATCAGCTGGCTGTTTGCATCATACACACTCTCGACAACTACACCGCCATTTTGAATAACTTCAGCCAACTATCCATCACATTTTATGCATAATTGGTCTTTATATTGTTTGGTGTGGTTATATCAGTTGCGTTTCATTAATTGTTCAATTTGTTCAATTTTGAATCAAAGTCAATCGAAAGCAACATCTTTCAGTATTCTCTTTACACTATCATTACTAATATCTCGACTTTTTAGCAGCATAATAATCCTTGATTTAATATCAATAATGTTTTTGTCAAATTTATTCGGAATCAAACTCTTTATATCTTCAAGTTCCGTTCCGAGATGCAATATTTCAATCAGCTTTTCATCAGCATTTGCTTCATTTAGTTTGTTCAAACTGTATGGGTTGAACAAATATTTCTCTGCATTCTCCAATTCAATCACTTTTTCCTCTAACGCTGAAATTATACCTAATGCGAAAATAGCGAGAAAATCCTCAGTCTCTCTCTTGCTTTCTAACACAATATTTACTTTCATTTATCGTATCCTCCTTGCTAATTACTCCAACGTGATTTTACTTTAATATTAAACACTTTCCCTAACTGCTTTGGAAATAGCTAATAGATAATTTGTTTCCATATGCATCTTGTCATTTGATACAGTTCATTGTGACCGCCCCGATACAGGCATCCTGTTATTGTTGATACAATAATCATAGTCGTAATAAGAGCTGCTATTTTTTTCATATATACACCTTCTTTAATCCACTACCTTATAAACTAATTCATTTGCAATAATCAAATAGATTTCTGCTGTCTTGCCAGAGCCTTTAGCACATGTAGATATACTTATTCACGATTAACAACGTCATCTAATATATCAATGTTTCTTTCCCAAGATTGACTAAAATACGAATCATAAGGCTCGAAAGCATAGCCTATTGTTACGCTGCTATCCACTTCCTCTTCCACATGGTTAGCAGCAATTTTAAGTTGTTACCATTTGTCCATACCTCGCTTGCTATGTTTCTAGGTTTATCACCTTTATAGGCTTTTTACTTTCTTGTTTTTGCTATATCTTTTGAAGTAACTGATAAAACGTCTAAAGTGTTTCCTGCTTTATCTAAAAACTCAACTTCATATACTTTGTTTTCGTTAGACAAAATCAATAAGATCGTGCCTACTGTGCCTCTTTTTACATTTTTACTTATTCGTCTTTTTGCGTGTATAACATCATATTCTTTAAACATAGTAGTCTCCAAATAATCACTGTTTTGTTAGTATTGCTGTAACAAGTCGAATTGAATTATCTTAAGCGTTCCTTATTGTATAACATATTTTTATATCCTCCTCTGTTGGCTTTCCTTTAAATTATAATAAAATACATTTCTTTATATAGTGTATCGATTTCTGCATATTTTATCCTTTAAATCACTAATTATATTTTAACAATAGTTTTTCTTTTTCCTGCATATTAAGATGCCAATATATCAGTTCCAAAGTCATTACGCCTTTTATATAATACTATAAAAGCAAATTTATTCCAATGGGTCTTGCAGGCTACATCTGAGAAAATTTAAGAATATGGTAACCCGGCATTCTTTATGCTGCGTGTATTTTATAGCATCGAAAGCTATCATAGTAAAATTGATTTTAAGTTTCTATATATTTTCCGTCTTCAAATTTCCTAACAAATCCTTTTTGCGGAAAGTCAGGATAGTTGAATTCCCATAAACATCCACATATACTGCATTTGTACCATTTAGTAGCATACCACTTAATTTCTCTTTTTTTCAAAGTACTATGCCCTATATAGAATGGTTTGTTTACAGGTACATCTTTATAAATTCTCTTGTTAACTTGTTGCTCGAAAAAAGCACCTAGCTCTTCAAATACTTTATAGGAATTTATTTCTGTTCCAGTTAGTAAGCTACAATCGCATTTTTTAAAAATCATTATTTTACAATCTCTTTCTCTCTAATTTCTCCACTTAAATAAGCATTCAATTTATCTCAATAAGAGCTTTCTAAAGCGCTTATCAGTATTGCTTTTTATTTCCTAACAAGCTTTAAAAAATTTGGAGAGATTATGATTTCATTATTGTTTTGTGTTTTATTTACAATTTTCTTTACAAACTCGTGATAGTTCTCATACTGCTTTGGTATAAGAAATAGACTCTTATTTTCACTCTCAACTACAAATATCTTTTTTGACCTTGGGCTATTAGTAGGTGGTCCAATCCATATAATTTTATCTAAATCAATGGTAGTATTAACTATTTCTTTTCTATATTGTGTGGTAACTATTAAAACTTCCTCATCCATATACACTTTACTTCTTTCTATTTTCTTCATTGCATTACCAAATCTAATGCTGAAAAATATAAGAATTGCCACGTAAGCTATGATATCAAAAACATATTGCTTTGGTTCCTGTCCCAAAACAATCCCTAAAATTGGTTTACCTATTATCATAAATACTAGGCAGATAATAAAGCAATTCCTGATACCTGTATATAATCTGATTAATTTAGGTTTGATTCTGTATTCCATAAACGTTATTGTCCTTTATCAGTAATTTCCTCTAAATATATTATTCTTTATTTGATCTGTTTGCTCCAAACCCTCTAAGCTGCAAATACAATAATACTAATCAACTTAGTCGCTCCATACTTCAACAAATTTAAATCCTTTTAGCTCCGCTTGCTCTACTACTTTTTTAAAATCATCACTAACAAAAATTTCTGTGTTTACAATCTTTCCATTAAGATATATTTTAAAAATATTATGTCCCTCAATCACGTCTTTTTTAAACGCATGCTTTTTAAATCCTACAACTAATCCTGTGTTATATATATCAAGCACCGATTTTTCATAGTCAACAGCATCCAAGACTGTTAAAATATTAATTAAATAATATGGTTCATTTTTATGCGTAAATCTAACAAATTCGCAATTATTTTTTACGAGGTCTTTTATCGCCTCTTTTCCCTTTCTGCTTATTGCCGGAATAAACATCAAATTCCATATTTTTGGGTGATCGCCACGTTCTTCTCCTTCAATTACTTCTATTTTATTAATCTTGCTATCAATATCTTCTTCTAATATGCTTTTTGCATTATCAGTCTTAAATTTGAGTTCCTCCAAGTAATCATCATTGAAAAACAGTTTCAATGATTCATAGTTACCAAATTCCACTTTTAATTTCCATATTCTCATTGTATTTCTCCTAAGTTAATTTAATGATATTGTTCCGTTTAGCAATCCTTTTTAATATCATTTAGTGCATACTGCTTATCAATTACGTTTACTGTAATCGCAGTCAGGTTACCCTGTATATCGTAGTTGTATTTCTCACCAGTAGTCTTTTCTGTCAACTGATTGTCAGCATTATCATATGTGTAGCTTTCGGTATAGCTGTTGTCGGTAAAGTCTGTCAGTTGTTTAGCAGCATCATAAGTAGGTGTTCGAAAAGGTGCTAGTAAGCACCTCTTCATCTAGTAAATCTAGTTTTTTCTACTTTATTCTTCAGTAGGCTTTGGCAGTGAGTCTTTATCTATTACATCGGTCATAAACACCATTGTTGTTACACCGTCAGCATCAATATTAAACCCAAACAGGATATTTCCTTTATAAACCATATAATTTATATCAGCATATCTATACTCTTCAACGATATCGTCCGTTTCACCATTCGCTACATGATTCCAGTTTAGACACGTTTTCCCGTCATATATAAGAGTAGTATCCTGTCTTTCAAAATTATATTTTATTGCTTCAATATTATAGTTACCATCATAAAATGAAACAAAATAGTCTTTTTCAGTTGCATAGCTTGCATCAAATTCTTTTTTGGTTTCATACAATTTTAAATATTTACAAGTGTCCATACTAAATCTATACAATACTGTATTATCGTCTTCTTTCATAGTAAAAAACAAATAATTATCTGCTGCCTTAACGTCAACAAATGCTCCGGTTTTCAATACAAGCACTGAATCTATAAATCCCTGGCTTCTATCTAAAATAAATTCTCCATCAACAATTTCAGAATTATAGATATCTATCGTATCATATGCTTCATCATATATTAATATTTTACTCTTTGTAAAATCAATAGCATCATCAGGCAAAGTAGAATAATCTATTACTTCATATCCTAGAACTGATTCTATTTCCATTGTTGTCATTTCAAATGAAAAAACTTCTTCATTTAAATCCTGATAATAAATTTTGTTATCCTTGACTTCTATAAATTTATTTATATTTGTAATTTTGTAATTTTTTTCACCAATTTCATCATTCTCAATATCTGTTTTGCTATACAATCTGTAATATGAATTTCTGTCTTTTACATATCTTGTGAAAAACAAATTATTGGTGTCCTGCGAGACAAATATTTGATGACCATCTAATTCTCTATCTACATTTATTCCTCCTCCAAAACTACGACCACCATATAAATTATAGGCATCTATCTCTACGTAATCTGTGCCTAAATAGTCTTTATCTAAATAGTATATACACAATGCGGCATGCTCCTCACTTGTAGGATTACCACCAGTAACGGTAGTAATTTGAAAAACAAATGGAGTTCCTAAAGATACAGCGAATTCAGCTGGATTGTAGTCAACTCTTTCAAACATTGGATTTACTATCAAGCTTTGCGCTGTTGAATCAATTGGTTCTTCAACTTCTATAATGATATTTGGTGTTTCTGTTGGAATCTTTGTGGGCATGTTTCCATTATTATTACGAGTTTGGCAAGAACTAAATAAAATCAATGCCATAAATATAATTATTAGTTTTTTCATACTGTACCTCTTTAATTCTCTGGAACGTATTCAGGATCAAATATATAAATCCCTACATAAATATACCACCTATTCATCGTCTGCGGTTCAGTGAAATCACCCCTATAGTCATCCTCCTGAACAAACCTCTGCAAACCAGTATCATAATACCTAGCCCTTAGATACTGCAAGCCAGTGCTGTAATCCGTAGCCTCAGCATTATAGCCAAGTAAATTAGGTGTCGGGCTATCCGGCATCAGCTCGCCATACACAGTGTAAACATATGAAATTAAAATATTATTATCTAGCCTATACTAAGTCTTCATAGATAATTATATTCGAAAAAAACATGGTCTAATGTAAATGACATTCAGTATATTTTATTCTTCATTATTCCATACTTCAACAAATTTAAATCCTTTTAGCTCCGCTTGTTCTACTGCTTTTTTAAAATCATCACTTACAAAAATTTCAGTATTTCTAATTCTATTATTGAGATAAATTTTGAATATGTTTTTATTTCTAATTGTATTTGGCTTAAACATATGTTTCTTGAATCCAACTACCAAGCCAGAACTGCGTTTTTTTAATATTGATTTTTCATAATCTATAGCATCAATAACCGTTATTATATTCATTAAATAATATATATCATTTTGATAACTAAACTGAATAAACTCACAATTATCATTAATGATATCTTTTAAAGCTATTCTACCTCTTTCGCTAATTACAGGAACAAAAGGTAAATTCCAAACTTGAGGGAAATCTCCTTTTTCTTTTCCGTCTATCAGCTCTACATTTTTAATTCTAGAATTAATCTCTCCTATACCTTGGCTGTCCAGTTTGCTAATCCTATCTTTAAGTTCTTCTAAGTAATCATCCGCAAAATGAATTTTGTATGTCTCATATTCCTGAAAATCAACTTCTAATCTCCATATTTTCATATCGTTTCTCCTGATTTATTGATATTATTCCGTTTATCATCCTTTTTAATATCATTTAGTGCATACTGCTTATAATTTCCTTTGCCTGTTATTGCAGTCAGATCACTATTTAAATTGTAGCTGTAAACTATAGTCCGGCCGTTTTTTAAATTCTTCAACTAATTAATTGCACCAAATTGTCTATTAGTTTATCAATATATCATAAAGCCTTTCATAAAAATAAACACTCATTCTAGTGCAACTCTAATTGAGCTGCAATTAATTTTTACAAAATATTAGATACTTTTATCAAATTTATTTTCATTCACTATATGATTATCCCAATACTTTTTTATTTCATTTAATCCTTGCCATTGATATTCAAAGTAAAAAAATTCATTAGAAAATTCCTTTACAGGCACTAAACGCCAATCTTCTGTGTACTCTACAGTTTCATTATATTTTCGCATGAAACCTTTCCCAAAAACTCCAATATATCGTCCGTTGAATTGTTTGCTGCACACTATATAGTTAATCTGATTCCACTCTATAAAAAAACATTTTTTGCAATTTCAATAAATATACCACTTTCATTTATAGTCACTGTTCCCTTAGGCATCCCTAAGAAATATATGCATAGCGCACTAGAAATATATAGTGTAATTACAATTATGCGCAGTACTTTATTTGAAGTGTTTGTATCTAATAAATCACTACCAATCAAAATAACAATCGGCAATGTTAACAATGCTAATACTAATGATGCGATTATTCTTCTGTTTTTTGATAAAAACCCTAATTTCATTTTATACTCCTCAAGTCTTTTGTTTGGTTTTAATCAAGTATAAACTATTTATGCAATCTCAGTAAGCCATCATCACATGCGTTGTACATTTAATCGGGCTGGTATTAATACTACGTGTTTATTGTTAGTCTGACCAGCACATCGTATACATATCTTATCTTTATACCATTCGGTCTGGCTGTGCTTGGTTTCCTGTTGAGGATATTGTATGTGTAGTTGACTGTTGTTTACACTAATTAATGTGTTTTTGCGAATCAATAAGCAAAGCCTTTTTCCACAACTTCATATACAAATCTATTATTTATAATATTTGCTTCGTTAATATCATTAATGGCTATATCCCAGTTTCTTGAACTGTTATTATGGTAACTATCTGAGTAGTCTTTGCTGTATTCTAAAAAGGGATGAATGCGTTCATCTTCGTAAACTAAAAAAACATCAAAACCTAATATATCTACATTATTTTCTCTGCATTTTTCTATATATTCAATTGCCTCATCTTTACTTAACAATATAATATTTGACATAATATCCGTTCCCCCTAAAGTCTATATGCATTATAATTATTGTCCAGCATCACGAGAAATTCCAATCGTTGCTTATTTTAAATTCATGAAGCAGCTCCTGATAATTATACAAATCCTCAATTTCCACAACAAAGGTATCCTTATCATAGGAACCACCTTCGTTAAAAATCATCAGGTAATATTTTGTAGTGACTTCGATATCATCTTCGTAATCCGCATCATACTCAACAGCCAAGCATAGTGTCTTACCTTCACCATCATAATCAGCAAATCTAACTCCAACTTCATTGTCTTTCGAAACGCCTTCATATAATCGAATAATATTATATGCAATTGTACCGCTATATCCATCATAATCCGGATAAATCGGCCTGCTGGATAACTTTTTCTCATTCACTGGCTTATCCCAATCATTATGCAGTTTTAGATTATCAATATCTTCTTCACTGAAATTTTCGAATGCATCACTAATAATAAAGCACTCATCTTCATAATAGTATGTTAATTTCCTGTCGCTCTTTTGACAGATAGCCACAACCCATATGCGTTCATATCCATATGTTCTGCTGGTGTCCATTGTGTAAGTAAAAAGAATCCTTCCATATAAATCTTCTTCAATTATCTCAATTTTTACTTTGTCTGTTTCACCAACACCATTTGTGGCCAATACATTGCATCTTATCATTTGATACAATTCTTGATCTTTGCCATCATACAGGCATCCTGTTATTGTCGATATTAAAAGAAAAATTATCATTAAAATTGCTGCTTTTTTCATTTGTACCTCTTTTACATAATACTATAAAAGCAAATTTATTCCAATAAATATCGCAGACTATTTCTGTATAAATTTAGTAATATGGCAATTATTGTTGCTGCGTTATAGTAAAATATCGATAATAAAAATAATGAAATAGATGTGCTTATCATTTCGTTTGTAGAATTACTTTTAGTGAAAATGCTCTGCTCTTCATATCAAAGTTAACGATGCCACCCAGAGGCTTCACTGCCAGCGTAATGCTCTTTGTGCCTATTCCTCCGTGTTGGCTGTAAACCGGCAGCTCAGCCTTGAGAGGATTAATATTAAGCAGAATCCTTATACACGCGGATATATAAGCATCAGGCGGCCTCTTTTCACTGTATCCTATGTGCGTATCTCCATACCCTTAATGAGCGGCATGCAAATATCCAGAATGATGATGCATCGCTTTCCGGTGCGCACTGAATCAAGCAAGTCCGTGCCTTTTTATATATTGTTAAAAAAACTTCAAAATTGCTTTCAAAGTATTGAATATTGCTTCTTATGATGATAGAATAATTTGAAATGCAATTGTATTAAATAAGTAAAACAATCCAACAATTACTATATATAAAGAGGCAGCCATATATGACAGTATCAGCCAACGATTACATCCATCCGCAGGACAAAGCAGCTCTGGACAATTTCAAATCCATACCATTTTTCACAACGTTACTAAAATCCTTCATGAGTTTCTTCAGTGAGCAGATGCTTCACGGAGTAAGCATGGCGCAAAAAATCAGGCTTTCTGATAAACAGCTTCCGGAGATTTATAATCTCCTGCCGCCAATAGTATCAGCTCTTAACATTAAGGAGCCCGAATTCTACCTTGAGATGTCCCCTATTCCCAATGCATATACGCAAGGGTCTACTACCACATTTCTTACGGTGACCTCGGGGCTGCTTGAGTACCTGGACGAAAATGAGCTGCGCACAGTTTTAGCCCACGAATGCGGACATATTGCCTGCAACCATGTGCTATACCACACGATGGCGATGTACATTTTCAATTACGGCGTGGTCAACATGGGCATACTCTCCAATGCGGCATTGCCCCTGCAGATTGCGCTGTATGCGTGGATGAGGAAAAGCGAGCTTTCGGCAGACAGGGCGGCAGCCGTCGCTATGGGCGGGCCGAATCAGGTAGTGGAGACAATGATCAAGCTCGCAGGAGGGCCGGAATCCATAACTAAGAATATAAATATTGAAGAATACATAAAGCAGGCGGATGCCTATGACAAGATAAAGACCGGGTCTTCACAGGACAAATTCCTGCAGTTTCTTGCCAAGACATCCGAAGACCACCCGTTCTACGCCGAGAGGACAAGGGAAATACTCGAATGGTGCAAAACTTAGCAGTACAGTAGAATTATCAACATGCCGCTGACAAAAGGCAATACCTGCCCGCATTGCGGCGGCGCACTGAAAGATGACTGGAAATTCTGCCTTTCATGCGGCAGCAAACTGTAGGAGGATAAGATGATAAAAAGTTTTTTTGATGAAGCAACAGGCGTGTTCAACATAGACGAACATATAATGGGCAGAGAAAGCTTCAAAAAAATATTAGACGACGGCAAAATAACAAGCGATGAAGTGAAAAATCAGAGCGAGCTGGTGATACAATATATAAAAAAGCTCGACAGCAAGCTCGACGATGCGGAAAAGGCCATGGTAACTGATACAATCTGCGAACTGCTGATATTATATAGCCTGTCGCAGAAAAATATCATAGACGAGTTTGAAAGGGGGTTTTAGATGAGCGCGTTTTCAACAACAAAAAGTTTCCCCAATTCAGTAGAAACAGGATTGATAGTAGACGGCCTTAAGAGACATTTTCAGTCGCAGGGATACGAAGTTACAGCAGAGCCTATGTCCGCTGGCGGGTGGTACGTCAGCCTGAGCAAGGGCGGCACCTTTAAGTCAGTGCTAGGGCTTAAAACATCATTGAATGTAGAATTAATCAGCTACAATGATGCCCTGACAGCAACAGCCAAAGTGGGCATATTCGGTCAGCAGCTCCTGCCTTCCATCATCACGTATTTCGTTGCATGGCCTGTAATAATCACTCAGATATGGGGCCTTGTCCAGCAGTCCAAGCTGGATGATGAGGTGATGGACTGCATCGAAAGAACAATTAGCGAGCATAAAAGCGTGAAGCCCTCAGTATCCGTTGAAGAGGGTGCAGTCTTTTGCACGCAGTGCGGATACAAAATAAACAGCGAATTCGATTTCTGCCCCAAATGCGGAACTAAAAAAGCTATATAAAATAATATATATCAATTGAACTAACAGGAGAATTTCACTTGGAGAGCAAAAATTTCAGGTATTATGCCTTTATAAGCTACGCCCACGAGGACGAAAAATGGGCGGACTGGCTTCAGAAAGAAGTAGAAAACTATAAACTTCCTACAACCATCCACAAAGATTACGCGAACGCCCTTCCCCAAAAAGTGCAGCCGTTATTCAGGGATATCCCCGACCTCGCGGCTGGCGGCAGGCTGGACAATGTTCTTAAGGAGGAGCTTGAAGACTCCAATTACTTGATTATAGTATGCTCGCCAAGCTCTGCCAAATCCGAATGGGTAAACAAAGAAGTACAGCACTTTATTGATATAGGACGGGAAGACCGGATAATCCCTTTTATTGTGTCCGGCAAGCCCAACTGCGGCGAAGAAGACAGCGCGCTGGAATGCTATCCACCTGCAATAAGAGGCAGGCATATTTTAGGCGCTGCAGTAGATGGCATTGCAGATACTGCCAAGCTGTCCGGAAAGCAGAAGAAAGCAGCCAGAAAGCAAAATAGAATCATAAAAGACACAGCCAAGCTGAAAGTAATCGCCGGGCTATTAAGCGTGAAGCTGGATGTATTAGTCAGGCGGCATGAACAGAAAATAAAGCAGAAGCGCAGGTCACGAGCCGTCGCGGCCATCCTTTGCGCAGCGGTTATACTATCCGGAGCGCTTTTTGCAGTTGATTATTACGTGCCAAAAGTAAAGTACTACAAAGACTATATAGAGATATATGGAGCAGCAACAGGCATAGAGGAAATAAACGCCGCGGAGAGAGGAAGCCAGCAGTACAGCTACAGGATAACTGAGGTAAAAAACCACGTAATAAGCGTAGAGCGCGTAGATGGCAGCGACCAGCTGCTGGCGGATGAACTGCTGGGCTACACATATGATGAGATTGATATGCGCCCTGCAAAAATAGCATACGAGTATGCGGGAAGCACGCTGAAATCCGCCCTGTATTATTCATCCACCGATAAGCCGATAGTTGAGTACTCCTACTTTGACGAGAGCACCATATACCTGAAAAGGATAAGCCCGGAAAGCGACGCTGAATTCGGAGAAAAGTACCAGATGAAATGGTCCTGCGACATGGTGAAGGACATGAGCCTGAGCGAATATGAGGATGCAGTTCTCTCCTATGTAACCGGCTTTGAAGTCCAATACGATGTAAAGGGACGCGTTGTAACAAGGCACTACATCAATTCCAACATGGCAAGAGACAACATAGTCAACGACATCCGCCATGTTGCAGGGGAAAAATATACCTACGATGCAAATGGACGGATTGCCTCCATTAGCTTTATAGACAAGGAAGGCGAGAGCACATTCATATTTGAAAACGGGATATCCTCTATCGAGTTTGATTATTCAGATGATACGACAGAAATTGAATACCTTGATATCATGGGTGGCCCCGTAAAAAATGAATACTATAAAATAAAAATTGATGAAAGCAAGAAGCGGGAAAAGACCATAACTTTCTATAATTATGACGGAGAAACAGCGGGAACATAGTATATGTTTTTCAGCAAAGACTACCAGCTTGAAAAGCAGGTGTTCTCCGGGACAATATTCGGCGAAAATAGCTGCAATACTATTTTTTACACATACAGAGATGACAGACTTTCGCAGATTGCTAAATACGACGGCGAGTTCACGGGTGACGAAGACCTTGATGAACTATACGGCGACCCGAAAAGGGAATACCCTTCCTTCGAAAGCTATATTTATGAATACGATGAGAACGGCAGCAAAGAGATCGTGCTTGTGTATGAATACGGCGAACTGGTGCTTAAAAAAACTATGGAATACTACAGCAACAACTACCTGAAATCTGAGTATGATGAAAAGTATGATGAAAGCGGCACACTTGCGGAGTATAAAACAACCTATACATATGAATACGGCGCGATAAAGGAAATCACCAGTGAAAATACCTCATCCAAAAGCGGAGAAGGCGCAGACGGATACTCCAAAAAAGAATACAGCTATGACAAGCTGGGCAATCTGACGGGCGTAAAGTACTTGGGCGCAGACGGCGAGCCCATCAATATTGACGCAGGTTACTCGGAATACATATGCACATACGACCTATTCGGACAGCTGCTTACATCAGAATACTATGACGAAGAAGGCCGCCCGGCGCAGGGAGAGGGATACATGGCCTATTCCGCTCAAAAGGACAAGAATGACGTAATTATAAATGAGCATTATACAGGATACCTGGAAGGCTCCGATTCCCTCATAAACAAATACATAGAGTATGATGAGCTGGGGAATGTATTGAGCATAAAATATACCGATGAGTCCGGAAACATGGTGCCAGTAGGCGAAGCATCCTACTATGAAGCGGTGCGCGAAAACGGCAGGATAACGATGGAGACATATCTCGATTACTATCCAGTAACATTTGAAATACTGCCTTATTTGGTATCTGAAAGGCTGCCTGAAGTCAAGGTGTATTATGACGACAGCTACAAGATAGAGAGCGTCACGGTGCTGGATGAAGACGGCATCATCATTCTTGAGCAGGCGTACACAGACGGGAAAATAAGCACTGCTATAATCAAAAACCATGTTACAGCAATCTACAGCAAATTGATTCCTGTCTGCATAAGGGAATTCAACGAGTACGGAAAAATAACATCTGAAACGCTAACAGACGAACAAGGGAACCTTACGCAGGGGGACTACTGCGCTATTCAGGAGAGCATATATGATGGCCGAGTTCTGAAAGAGAGAATCTACTATTACTACAACTCAAAATACTTTGGGCAGGTAAAAAAATATATTAAAACATACAATGAAGCGGGCTTTATCACCCATGAAAAATATATCGACTTCAATGATGAAGTAATCTTTGAATTTGACATTGACAGCGATGTTAACCTGCAGTTTGACGGCAGCTATAAGGAAGGCTCCAAGTCCAGCTTCCTTAGCTATGACGGCACGCAGTGCACCACAGTCAGCATAAAGATAGTATCAGGCGACGGAGAAGTAATAATCGACGGCAGATACAACTTCAATTAAGATAGCCTCACCGCGGCCGATGCGCTGATTGCTGTGCTGGAAGAAAATGATATCACATATGCTTTGAACGGCGACTACCTGAATCACGTTGGCGGCCTCTCAAACGAGCCGCTGGCAGCATGGAACTACACTGTAAACGGCGAAGAAGGCGATAATTTCATTACAAGATATATTCTTGAGGATGGCGCCCAGCTCGTGCTGACATACCTGATTTACTCTGATTATTATTAAATTTAATATAAAGGGAGAGAAACATGAAAAAATATTTACTAACAGGCATTTTTGTCCTGGCGTTGTTTTTAGCTGCCTGTACCCCGGATTACTCCGACGAGTACAACAGCCTATATGACGACTATGAGAATGCCTACGACGAATGGGAAAACGCGGCAGATGAATACGCCGGAAGCGACATCCCTGAAAATCTGGGCTCAGTTTATGCTATTGATGAGTACGGCGCAGAATTTGAAAACCTATCTGAAAGCTCCGCGGAGTTCTGCATGGACGCAACGGAGGAGCTTGAAGAATACGCAGAGGGCATAAGCGAAGATGACTACGATGATCTCTACGACGAACTGGACGACTTCGCCTCAGCAGTGGAGGAAAAAACAACGAGTTTTTGTTCAGCAAGTATTACGCAATATTGTTCCAGGTGAATAAAGACATTGTCAAGGCAAAAGACAGCCATGCTGGCGAAGGCACAGTAAAGGGGCTTGAAATGACATGCGATGACCTTGGTAAGCTATATGATTTCATGGTGGAACTCAAGAGCGGCATATCAGCCCTTGCAAAGGATTATGACGCTGGGACAATAGAAGACGACTATGAAATGGTGGTTAAAAACCTTAAGGAAGAAAAGGAATATTACGAGATAGCATATGAGTTCTTTGCGATGGAAGAGGAATGGTCCGCCTCTATGGATGTGCTTGCTCAGGCGGCAAGCGCAAATGACGACAGTTTCTATGACGCAGCTTTTGCAACTATAGAATTAGCCAAGGAAATCGACCCAAAGCTATATGACCTGAGCGTTCAGGCAACCGAAAAAAGAGACAGCCTGAGCAGCATTAATGCCGAAGCACGGAAGGGAAAATATGACGGCATTATTATGGCCATAGAGACACTGATGGCTACAACAAGCGAATTTGCCGCATATGAACTAGAATAGCAAAATCGCGTATATCCGCAAGTCCATAAAAAACACAAACCACCGGAATAGATTTTTACCGGTGGTTTTCAATGTCTACAAATAGTCTTTTTCTATTTTATGCTACTCCACTATTACTTCGCATCCTGCATCCCGCAGCAGGCCTATAGTTTCGATGTTGTTCTGATACTGAATATTATCTATATGCAGCTCTTCTAAGTTTTCAAAATCAAGAAGAGGGCTAAGGTCGTCAATTGACGAATTAACAATATAGAGGTATTCCAGCTGCGTGATCTCAAGCACTTTTTTCGCTTCACTTGAGCCCATTTCTATCACGTACAGCCTTTTAAGGTTCGGCATATCAAGCAGCGTTGATACGCTCATCAGATTGTGTCCGTCCAGTCCGACATTCTCTGCCTTGTATAGTGCTGCCAGCGGCTCAATATCCTTAATATCGTTGCCAAAGAGCCATACGGAAATGAGGTTTGTATTGTATGCCAGCGGAGATATATCCTCTATCAAATTGTTCGATAAATCCAGTGTTTCCAGCCTACCTATCTGCGACAACGGACTTATATCTTTAATGCCTAAGCTTCCTACCCATAGCTCTTTAAGGTTCTGTGCGTACTGCAGCCCTTCCAAAGAATTGATATCATTATTAACTGCAATTATGCTGCCGTCATCTGCATCGCTTCCTTTATATTCCTTCTCATATTCCTCTGCTGATACCAAACGCAGCCTCTCAAGATTCAGCATGTCGCCTGCTGTAATGCTCCCATTAACGGACTGCCCCTGCATTTCAAGCGTCTGCATTATTGCGCTGCGCAGATAAAAATCAGGTATATTTATAACAGTGTCCGGTGAAATGTTCGGGTCGATTAAGGCGGTAGGCTCTGGCGTCGGCGCAGATGTGGGCTCTGGCGTCGGCGCAGATGCCGCCTTGTCTGTGGCAACGGGTTCCTGTGATTCATCAGGCGAAGCGCCTAAAAGGCTATCCCTGAAAAAATAAAGCGCTGTTCCAAGGGCTGCAGCCGCAAGTATAATAATCAGTATTGTACGCAGTCTGTGCCTTTTTCTTCTGCCTGAGTTTATTTTAATGTCCTCATTCGGCCTTGCGCCGGATTCCAGTATATCTTGCACAACTCTTGAAAGCTGCTTCAGCTTGCTGTCACTTTCAGTGCCTATTATTTCTATCCAATGCACCGTTGATAGGTAATATTCCATTTCCCCGGTGGGTTTAATGTCCTCCACTCGTACAGGCACGATGATCTTTCCGTTGGATATGGCAAGCTCCACCTCCCTAAGCACCTGGTCGGATACATTAGAATGGGATGAGAAAACAAGGAGCAATACCTTAGCCTTGGGTATAGCCCCTGCTATTGACTTTGCCCATTTCTCGCCGGGCACTATGTCCCTTGGCGCCATCCAGCATTTAATACTGTCGCTTTCAAGATAATGGCAAATGGCGTCCCCCAGGTCTTTATCCTTATGCGAGTATGAAATAAATACATCAAAATTGCTCATAAAGGTACACCTTAATATTATAATATAGAAGCCTCTATTTTATACTGCGCGCTATACCAATTCCTGCATAAACTCCGTGATAACTGACATTGGCGTTTCCCTATCCAGCAGCGGAGTATGATCCCGCAGGACAGGATGCTTTTTGTGGTATGTATCAAGCGGCACTGAATACAATACGCCTGTGGGGATTTTATCGCCCCATTCCATGGCTCTATTCATAGCTGCCGCTTTGTCCGTTGCGTCGTAGGATTCATCCAATATGTATACCCTGTCACTGTAATATTTATAGGTATTGACTTTGTTGAAGCTAACGCACGGCTGCAAAATATCAACCAGAGCGTAGCCATCATATTCAATTGCCTGCTTCATCAGGCTGACTAAGTGCTCCTGATTGCCCACGAACCCGCGCGCCACGAATCCCGCTCCTGCGGACAACGCCATAAGCACTGGATTAATAGGCGTGACTATATGCCCGAATGGCTGCGTAGGCGTGACCTGACCCTCGGCTGTTGTCGGCGAGGCCTGCCCCTTTGTCAGCCCGTATATCTGATTGTCATGCACAAAGTGGGTGATGTCCACATTGCGCCTGATATTATGTATAAAGTGGTTGCCGCCCTCGCCGTAGGAGTCTCCGTCGCCGGTGCTTACTATTACGGTGAGCTTAGTGTTGGCTATCTTCGCCGCAGCAGCAGGCGGAAGTGACCTTCCGTGCAGCCCGCAGAAACTGTTTGCATTGATATACTGCGGTATCTTCGCTGCCTGCCCTATGCCTGCCGCCATCAGCACCTCTTCGGGGGATTTATTCAGCTCCTCCAATGCCGTCTTCAGGCACTTGATAAGGCTGAAGTTCCCACAGCCCGGGCACCACGCTGTCTCATATGTCTCAAATGTGCTCATTATTCAGCCTCCTTGCTTAATCTATCTATTATTTCATCCGCCGTAATCTGGCGTCCGTCATACTTCAATATTTTTTCGTCCATCTCAATTCCTGTATATTCGCGGATAATCCCTGCAAGCTGTCCTGTGGCGTTCTGCTCGACAGCAATGATCTTCTTCGCTGCGGCTGCCTTTTCCCTGAGCAGCTTCTCAGGCAGCGGGTATACATCGCCGAAAACCAGCGCTGCGTATTTGCCGCCTGCTTCATTCAGCTTCTCGACAGCTTCTAGTATTGAGCCGTATGTGCTGCCCCATCCGACTATGAGGTTTTCGAAATTATTATCGCCCAAAAAGTCCGGCTCTATGAGCTCAGTTTTAAGCAGCTCCAATTTCTTTGCGCGCTTTTCAACCATTGCGTTTCGCACCTCGGCAGACTCCGTTATGCGCCCGTGCTCGTCGTGCTCATCGCTGTCTGCTGCTACAAGGTGCTTTGATTTGCCGGGTATCAGCCTGGGCGATATTCCGCTGTCTGTCAGCTTATATCGCAGGTATTCTCCTTTAACTTCTGATGCGGGAGATGCTGTATTAATACCGGATGTATCAAACATTTTTACGGATGCCGTTGCGTCGCCCAAAAACTGGTCACTTAGTATTATTACGGGTATCTGGTATTTCTCCGCCATGTCAAATGCCCTTACTGTCTGGTAGAATGCATCCTCATGATTGCGGACCGCTATAACCATACGTGGGAATTCGCCCTGCGAAGCAGACACCACAAATTTCAGATCGCTCTGCTCTGTACGTGTAGGCAGGCCCGTTGCCGGCCCCGGCCTCTGCACATTAGCAATTACAACCGGTATCTCAGCTATTCCGGCGAGCCCTAGCGCCTCTACCATCAGCGAAAATCCGCCGCCTGATGTGCCAGTCATGGCTCTTGCCCCTGCAAAGGATGCGCCAATTGCCATGTTTATGGCGGCAATTTCGTCCTCCGCCTGCTCCACCACTATGCCCGCACGCTCCGCCTTCGAGGCGACATATACCATTATAGATGTGGATGGGGACATCGGATAGGCGCAGTAGAACCTTAGCCCTGCGGCTATAGCGCCCAGCCCTATGGCCTGATTGCCAGATAGTATCATGCAGTCTGCATATTTCCCCGGCTTGGCTTCGTATCTTTTTTTGGCCAGCTCGTATCCCTTGCTTATGGCCTGCATATTAATATCTACGTATTTTTCGTCCAGTTCATCCTGTAGTACTTCCTTGGCATTATCCAGCGTATCGCCGAAAATCTTCAGCACTGCGCCTGCGGCGACAGTTCCTGCTACGCGGGAATTGCCTATGTCTTTAGCAATTGACTTCATGGATACTCTTATTATCCGCTCATCGTTTGATTCTATATCCTCATCGCAGAGTATGAATCCGCCCTCTGTAAGCTTATCTTTATGAATATCTATGGTTTCGCCTGCCAGTGCGATTATTCCGTCAATTTTATAACTGTGGGAAAATGATGCTGTGCTTCCGAATCGTAAAAGCGAAAAGTTGTGGCCTCCGCGCACGCGGGACATAAAATCACGTGATGTGAAGATATGGTAACCTGATTTCTTAAGCAGCTTTTCGAGGATGCTGACCATTGTGTCAATGCCCTGCCCTGCGGCCCCGCCGATTAATAAATTATACACAAAAACTCCTCCTGTTCTGTTTTATATTACAATAATACTATTGCATGGATATATTTGCAATTAGATTATAACCTTGTATGATCTGTGTTATATAGTAATACCCCGCATTGAGCTTGGTTAATCAATGCGGGGTATAATATATTAAAGTGTTGAGTTCATCATTTGCCTGCAGGCTTATTCGAATATTTTTTCCGCCGCAGCTTCCGCCATTTTCTTTCCTCCGGTTTCATTTGGGTGCAGTCCGTCGCCTAAGTGGCAGTCATCCTGCATTTCGTCATGCTTGTCCTGCTTTCTTACTGCCAGGTCAAAATCAATTACTCCGTCGGTAATCATCTGCTTTTTTATCCACTCATTTGCACAGCTGCGCAGGTTTTCTGTTTTCTGGTGCCAGCTCTCGCTGCCGGATATAAAAGGAGTAAGCGTTCCAAAATATACCTTGCTCCCGTGGCTGCATGCAATATCTGCAATCTTTGCCATGCCGGAGATGTATTCTTCCGAGGTCACTTCCTCGTCAGGATGATTCAAAGCGTAAGGATGCGTAAAGTCATTAATGCCAATAAGCACAACTAATTTATCCACGCTCCCTGATGAATAGACATCCTTTTCGAATCTTTGTACGCCTGCCATGCCGAATATTGTGCCGCCGCCCGGTATCTCCTCCACGCGGCTGTAATCCTTCAGCAGCCTGTTGCCGCCGATGCCCCTGTTGAGCACGGTCACTTCACAGGGATATTTATTGTAAAGTATCTCTATTAGTGGGTCGCTGTAATATGACATATGCGTTATAGAATCCCCGAAAAGTGCAATTGTTTTTACAGCCTTATTAGTTAAAACCATAACTTCCGAGAAGCCAAACAGCACAGTCGGTTTGTTTTCATCCATATTGAGTGATGGGAATGCATCAATGCTTTCTAAGCCATGTAAAGCAGGCTCTTTTGTGAAGTCTCCACCGCTTTCAAAGGATGAATGCCAGCTCTTAGCATTCCATGTGGAGCACACGGAATAGATATCTGTGCTCTGCTTTACATATATGGATATAACTATTTCGTCGCCGCTGCCGATTGCAATGCTTGCTTCATCGCTGTAGAATTCCTCCCCGGCGCCCACGGTTATTTTCCCGCTGCCGTCTTTTGTGACGGGAGTAATGCCGGTGACCTCATCTGTGCCGGGCTCTCTTTTACCCATAGTGACGCTTTCAAAAACAAGAGGGTGCTTTGAATACAGATTGGTAAACTTAATCTTTGCTCTGTTTCCTTCAATATTGTTTTTTAAAAATACCCTTTGAGTTGTGTTGGTGAGTGTGCCGATATTAGAATTAAAATCAATAGGCACATAGCTCCACGCTGTTTTCCATTCCATTTAACTACCTTTTTATTACCCTTTCACTTTTTTATATATAGTATTTATCTATTTTATCATCAATGCTGTATTCAATAAAGGCTTCATTTTTATCTTTATCTACATTAAGTGTGCTTATATGTCCATTGTTGCTCCACTTTAAAATCAGCACCTTTTCAGACGCTTCCACCACGGAGAATTCGCCGTCAAAGCTTTCGTTGTTATTTCTGAAATTGATTAGCCTTATCAGCCTCTTGACTACATCCCTTTCAAGCTCTGTTTTTATTTCATCCATAGAATAGTTATAGCGGTTTATCTCCCTGCCGTCACCAGTTTTTTTGGCTCTCTCGTATACATTGGCTCCTGCCAGCGCGCCAACATAGTATACCTGCGGTATGCCCGGGGTGAAGAACTGAATCGCCCTCGCCAGAATATAATCGTCGTCGTCCTCGCCCAGTATTGAGTATATTGTGCCGCGAATCTGGTGCACGTCAAACCCTCCCTCCAGCTTGTGGGCATCCGATACCACCTTGCTCAGGTTTGAGCCTCTGCTTAATGCAATATCCACCACTTTCTTTGCGCTCTTTGCATCCACCAAATCGTTTAGATCCGGTATCACGGGCACGCCGTCGTGGCAGTCCAGCATGGTGAACTGCTTTTTTGGCCTTACTTTCAGGTAATCACCCAAAGCAGTAAAATCACCAATCATAATGGCTTCCAGTATCCTGTAGGGAAGTATAAAGTCGTATATCCATGCGCCCCTTTGCGCCAGCTTATTCTGGATGGAATAATGCGAGTGCACCTCCGGCAATAGCTCTAGCCCGTGTTTTTCAGCGACGGAGAATATCCAGTCGAGAAACTCATATATTTCCGGCTCTACGAAAAAGCACGATGTGCCCATTTTCTTTATCACATATCCAATAGCGTCAAGTCGCACTATCTTTATGCCATTGCGGCTGAAATTGCCGAGGATGCTATCGAACATTTCCCTTGCGTCCTGCGAATTAACATCCACGTCTATCTGCTCTGACGGCTCAGTTTTCCCGAATGTCGTCCATAGCTTTGCCTTGGTGCCGCCTTTCATTTCATACTCTGAATACGGGTGCACCCTGCGCAGAAAAATCTTTGATAGGTCCTCCTCAACAGGCACGCCATCCGGCCATATTTTATCAAGGGTTATAAATAAATCCTTGTATTGTGATTCATTCCCCTTCTCAAGGAAATCCTTAAAATACTCAGACTGCCTTGAAATATGGTTTACCATCAGATCAATAACTATATCATGGGTTTTCGCGATAGATTTTATGTCTTCCCAGTCGCCGAAGTTTTGCTCAATCCTAAAGTAATCAATGGGCGCAAAGCCCCTGTCGCCTGACGAAGGAAAAGGCGGAAGTATGTGCACTCCGCCTTTAAATACATCTTTCATTGAATCATTGAGGACTGTGTTTAGCTTTTCCAAGTCCCCTCCTAATGAATCGGCGTACGTAATCAGCTGTACTTTATTTTTTACTGCCATCTTTTCTCCTAACAGCAACAATCATATTATTGCTTTATGATAACTTCGTAATCCTTTGTAATTACGATATCCGCAAGGTACTTATGCCCCGCTATGATCTTGTGCTCGGTTTTTAATACGTCCTCTATAAACGGGTCGCCGACTTCGCTGCCTCTGTTTCTCTTCTGCCTGTGCTCCAATGTATCCAGCCTGTTCCTGTTTATAAAGACTCTGCAGTCAACCTTTCTTAAAAGCGCTGTGTATGTGCCCTCCAGTATCAGCACATCTACATCCTTCAGAGAAACTGTTTCGGTTTCCTCTTTATTTTCATCGTAGCTTATCAGTGGCTTTATTATGCTTTCCTCGCCGCCCAAAGCCGCCTGAATGTGGCTGTTTAGCAAATCCATCTTCACCTCCGCATGAGGCCCCAGCCAGGAGCTGTCCTCCCTGCGCTTTGCGTCGTTGGATTTTGGCGGCAGCACAAAGTAATCATCCTGCCCTAATACTGCGCACTTTATGCCATGGTTAAATAGCTCATCGCTTATGGCTTTTGCAGTCTCTGATTTGCCGCTGCCTGATTCGCCCGACACCGTAATAATATACCGCCTATTTTTGCTTTTTATATCCAGCAGCAATGCCTGTGCAATTTTATTTCCCGCTTCTATATGATGCGGCTCAAGCACTATTATGTCGCCTTTCATTTTTGTTAGTCTCCTTGTGTACTATAATTTTCAAATTCATAATATTGAATAAAAATTGCTTTTTCCATCCCCCTGAAAGCTTTGCTTTCTTTCCCCCTTTAGCAAGGATAATATCTGCCGAAGGCAGGTATTAATGAAATTATACAAGCAGAATATTGTTCAGAGTCGCTTCGGCTCCAAGGAAATTGGAGAATGGCATTGAGAAATAGCATATTCTCCGACAAACCTCCCTTGTTAAAGGGACGGCAAGTATGTCTGCGAGGCAGACTGCGATGGGCGAGAATCACTTTGAAAAAGTGATGCAAGCCGAGACCACGAAGTGGTGGTAGGATTCCTTACATTAAAGCCGAGCCCGCTTGCGATGGTGGATGGGTTCAAATTTCGCCTAGGCGTTTTATTTTACTTTATTCTATATATCGTTACTTCCACGCAGTCTTTTGATGCTGCTTTTAGCTCACCTGCGTATGTGTCCATTGCAAGGTATGCATACTTCCCATTCATATCGCACAGGAACTTCGGCGTAGTGCGTATCTTGGCGTCTCCTCTTTTCAGATTGATATACCCTTCGTTTTCTATGGATATTATCTCGCCGTCATCTGTCTCTATCCAGTACTTGGCGAAGACATGGGCGATTTCCTCGCTCACTTTAGTGTTCCAGTCCGCGCCGCCCGGGCATACCTTGCCCTTGATACCGGCGCCTTCGAATGTGCCGCCAGTAATAGGAATAATAGTAAGCTCGCCTTCAGGCGTTTGCCCCACCCTTTTGCTCTCGCCAACTTTAACTAGCAAAGACATCACCCTTTCGCCTGTAAGCTCCATATTATTTATCCTCTTGTTTCAGCCAATTAAGCCCGGCCAGCAGGGATCTATTCCAGAAGTTAAAGTCATGCACGCCGCTTTCGGCCAGCCATTCATGGGCATAGCCAATCTCAGATAAGAACTCATGGTAGTCTTTGTTTTGCTCATAGAGGAAATCCTCCGTGCCGCAGGCTAAGAATATCTTCGGTGCGTTTGCGCCGATGTTTTTCGCCAGATGCTTCGGGTCCTTGTCGGTGCCTAGTAGCTTATCCAGTTTGCCGAATGTATGCTCATAGTAGCTGAATGGCGCAATGTGATTAATATCCTCAGGCTTCATGTTGACTATCTGGTCTGTAATAAGAGCCGATGAAAGTGCTATTATCGCGCCGAAAGTGTCGCAGTATTTCAGCCCGTTTCGCACTGCGCCGTATCCGCCCATTGAAAGGCCGCCGATTATAGTATCTTCTCTTTTATCTGACAGTGGGAACATTTTTCTGGTAATTTCAATCAGCTCTTCGCCTATAAATGCGCCGCAAAACTCGCCAGTTGTTTCATTGTCCAGATAGAATCTGTTGCCTCCATCCGGCATTATCACGGCGTATCCCCTTTGATATGCCCATTCCTCTATTCTGGTTCTCAATAGCCAGTCCATCCTGTTGCCGGAATACCCGTGCAGCAGGTAAATAGTAGGGAAAGGTCCGCCGCTGTATTTTACAGGTGTGCCGTCAAATAGCATCTGCTCAACAGGCAAAACAGCCGTAAATGATGTTGCGCCCTTCATGGACTGCGAATAATAGTTAATGCTTAATACTGCCATATTTTCTCCTTCTTCGATGTACTTCAACTCTATAGATATATAAATGGTTCCTCGGAATCCACAAATACTACAGGTATGCCGCCCATGAATGATTCCATCCACTTGCCGAGGTGCTTCATCCCAGGCTCCTCGCTGCGCTCATGCCCAAGCACCAATATAGCCTTATTCATGCCCATCTGGTATGCATCCCTCACATATGCAGGCAGTGTCCATTCCAGTATCTCGCCGCATATTAATACATCCAGCTCTCTATGGCGCATCAGATCCATCGGCATATGCTCAACGCCCAGCCCCAGGCTGCCGCCGCCCGGCAGAACGCCCACTCTTTCAACAGGCATTTCAGGGTCGCCTATTATCTGCACTACGTCCATATCCATCCTGCTTTTGAAAAGAGCGCTCAGCTCCTTAAGCGAAGTCTTGGGTATCTGATAGCATCCGTCAAACCTGTCTTTGAGCATAAAGCCATCCGGCGCATTTTTTGATGGAGGCATTCTGTATTGCTTCCAGTCCATCTCATCGTCAAAGCCTCGGAATATGCCGTCGTCGCTGTCAAAATGCATATGGTCGTGGAATCTCCATATCGTTACTCCGGTTTTCTCAATAAGCTCTTTCTTCTTTTTGTATACTTCATCATTCTGCAGCCATGATGTATCGTCTGCCCCAGTGAACCATGTCGGCTCATGGGTGATTATCATCTCCGCACCGATTTCAGCAGCTTTCTTTATGACGTCTACAGTTGCCATAAAGGTAGAGACAACTTTTGTTACTTCATTGTCAAGGCTGCCGGACATCAGCTTGTCGCAGGTTTTTTCATCAGGCAGGCGGTCTACGCCTGTCTTTTTAATGATTTCATCTATTATATCTCGTACTGTCATTTCCGTTCCTCCGTTCTTTGTATGCCTGCTCCCATTATCCTTTTACGGCTCCCAGCACAACGCCCTTAATCATATACTGCTGCACAAACGGGAATATAATAAGTATCGGCAGTATTCCAATTATGGCCATTGCCATGCGCACGGATGTGCCCGGCAGGTCTATATTCTGCGTGCCAAGCAGCGCCGCGTTGGATGCGCTCTTTAGGAACTGTATGTTGTCCATTATCCTAATCAGCAGGTTCTGTATTCCGTACATCTTCGGGTCTGTTATATAGTACAGTCCGTTTATCCAGTCATTCCAGTAGATAATGCCGGTAAATAAGCTTACCGTAGCAATAACAGGAATAGAAAGCGGCAGCATTATGCTGAAAAATATGCGTATTTCGCTCGCTCCGTCTATCTGGACAGATTCAATTATCGATTCATGCACCGAGTTCACATAATAGTTTCTTACCAAAAATACATTAAATGCAGTTACCAGAAAGTTGGGGACTACCAGCGCCCAAATAGTATTTTTAATATGGAATATCTGCGACCACATAATATAGGATGACACGATGCCTCCGTTAAAGAGCATGGTAAAGAATATAAAGAACGCCATGACGTTTCTCAGCCTGAAGTTCTTCCTCGCCATAGGATAGGCAAGCATTGCTGTAACGAGCACGCCGATAACCGTTCCAAGGAATGTAACCATGATTGAAATGCCGTAGGCGCGCAATATTGTGGCGCTTTGCCTTACCATATAATAATATGAATCAAGGCTTAATTTCGACGGGAAGAATGTATATCCACTGGATATAAGCACGTCTTCGCTGGTTACTGAAGCTACAGCAATAAGTAGGATAGGAAGCAGCGCCAGAACAGAAATTACCGACAATACTATCGTTGCAAATTTCCTGAATTGCTTTGTTTCTATGTTTTCTTTCATGTCTTCCTCCTAAAAGAGCGCGTTTTCCGAGTCGATTTTCCGCACCAGTGCATTGGCGGAGACCACCAGAATAAATCCTACAAATGATTGGAAAAGCGCAGCCGCCGCGGACATGCCAACGTCATTTAGCTGCATGAGCCCCCTGTAAACATATGTATCAATTGTCTGAGTCACGTCAAATAGCCTTCCTGAGTTCTGCGGCACCTGATAGAATAGCCCGAAATCCGAGAAGAATATTCTTCCTATGGCCATCAAAGTCAGTATGATTATTGTCGGCTTGAGCATCGGTATTGTTATGCGAAATATCTGCATAGTCTTTGATGCCCCGTCAAGCTCAGCAGCCTCGAATATTCCCTTGTCAATGCCTGCAATGCTCGCCATATAGATTATTGAGTTGACGCCCATGTACTTCCAGATATGGACGATAATCAAAATGAAGGGCCACGGCTTGATATTGGAATACCATGAGATTTCCTCCATGCCCAGAGGCTTTAAGATTGAATTATTTATAAAGCCTGAGTCAGCATTTAAAAAGGCATATACTACATATCCTATTACAACCCATGAAAGCATATTCGGAAGCAGAATTGCCGACTGGAAAAACTTCACCCTCAGCTTCTTTCCCATCTCGAATAATAATATCGCAACGAATATTGCTATCACCGTACCAATTATTATAAAAGCCACATTGTAAAGAACCGTGTTTCTTGTCATTATCCAGGCATCCCTGGTCTTGAAAAGAAATCGGAAGTTGTCGAATCCGCTCCAGTCGCTGCCGAATATGCCCTTCACATAGTTATAGTCCTTGAATGCGAGGAAAACGCCGAACATTGGAATATAGCTGTTTACAAATATATATATCAGTCCGGGCAGCGATATCAGAAGAAGCGGCCAGGTCTTCACAAGTTTGCTTTTCTTTTCTATCTTTTCTTTCTTTTTTTTCATTGTTATACCCCGTTTCAGAAGGAATAATTGTGATATAAATTGTAAATGGGGATTAAATATCCCCACCTACAAATCTGATAATTATCCTTTTAACCGATTATTTATTGCTTGCTACCCATGCATCAAGCTGAGTTTGCTTTTCTGCAATAATGGTTCCAAGGCCTGCTTCGTCCAGTCTCTCAAGGAATACAGGTATTTCTGTTTCTGGGTCAATGCTTCCGCATATTAATCCCGGAAGGAACTGGCTTATTACGTTCGTTACTGCTGTATACTCTGTTTTTACATTGCTGTTGTCGAATGTAAAGCCCATTGCTACAGATGTCTTTGCGTTCTTGTTCTGCTCAAGCTCCCATGCCAATGACTCAACATTTGTGCCGCCCATTGGGTACATTATAAAGAAGTTGCCCAATGTTCCGCAGGAAAGCTGTGATGTGTAAGGAACGGTTGCAGGGTCTAATCCCTCAGGATAGCTAACTGTGCCGTCGCCGTTTTGAACATAGTCGCGTCCTTCAATGCCGTAGATAATCAGGTTGCAAACTTCTTCGTCTGTGAATGTCATGTTAAGGAATTTAAGTGCTGATTCAGGAACATCAGATGTTGATGAAATCATCCATGTCAGCGCATTAATTGCAGTAGTATCTAGGAATGCAGAGCCAATCATCTTAGCGCCAAGGTCGTATCCGCCGCACTGTGCTTCCAGTGATGCTGCTGTGTCTTCTTCAGGATAGCTGTATGATGCGATATATCCGAAGTAGTTGCCTGCAGACATTAATTCAGCTGCTGTGCTTGATGTTGTAGCTGCGTCCTTCATAACTAGGTCATTTGTGTACCATGTGCGTGCCAGTGAGCAGAGGTCTGCAAACTCATCAGATGCATAATAATCTACAACTGTCAGTTCGTCATTCATCAATACTCCCTTTGGCTCGTAATAGTTATCTGTGAGGTAGTCAACATTTTCAACAGTAAGGCCAAGGCCTATGTTTCCTGTGTTTACAGCTGCAAGAGGAGTCATGTCTGGGTATGCTGCCTTTACTTGCTCCAGTATGCTTGTCAAATCGCTTGTGCTGTTTACCTTGCTCATGTCAAGGCCCAGCTCATCTGCGATGTCCTGCCTGTATACAAACATCGGCGTAAGTGCAATTGGCTTATATGTAGGAAGGCCGTAAATTCTGCCCTCAAAGCTAGTTGCTGCCAGCCAGTCGTCACCTATGAGTTCCTGTGATTCGGCTGCATTTTCGCCCATCATGTCTGTAATATCAAGGCACATGCTTGTGCTGATAGCTGTGTTTAAATCTCCAAGGCTCTGGAAGACGTCAATCTTCTCTCCGCCCTGCAGTGCCAGGCTAACCTGTGAGGAATAGTCCCAGATAGCGATCGGCATCAATTCAACCTCTACGCCGATTTTTTCACGGGTAATCACGTTGATTGCTTCCTCTACTTCAGCTAATGCCTCTTCTGTAGGGGTGTTGTTGAATGTAGCATATGCATAAACAACTTTGTCATATGATACAGTTTCAGTTTGTGTTTTGCCGTCTGCAGATGTAGTGTCAGATGCAGTTGAATCGGGTGTTCCGCATGCTGCCAGCACCATTCCGGCGACAATTGCCAATACTAGAAATAATGTCTTAAAAACTTTCACAATAATATCCTCCTTCTTAAGATGGCTTTATTCTAGCAAATAAGCAGCAGGCTTTTATATTAAAAATGAGCCTATTTTTATTAAAAATAAGACTTTATTTGTGAATTTTGATATAAATCCAGTCGTTTTTATATAATTTTCACTAATTCTGCCTGTATTCATTTGGTGAAATGCCCACACTTTTTTTGAAAAGCGTTGAAAAATAAGAATAATTATCAAACCCTACATCCTGTGCTATGTCGCTTACCTTAGCATCAGTATTTTTAAGCAGCCATTTCGCGCGCTCTATTCTATACTCCCTTATATAGTCATTCAGGTAGTTGCCTGTCTTTTTGTAGTATAGCTTGGCAAGGTATTCAGGAGCCAGGAAGAAAATAGTCGCCAGCTCATTTCGCCCGATATTCTGCATGTAGTGCTCGTGTATATAGGTGTTTATCCTTTCTATCAGCGTGCTGGTTTTGGCAATCTCCTTTTCGTATCCGAAGGACCTCTCCAGCAGGTAGTTGGCCCAGCGCAGCATGTCCACCGATGACTTCGCCGCCTTGTTTGATAGCTTCGCTGAGGTCTCATCATAAAAGAGTCTGGTGGCCTGTATGCCCGACTGCAAAAGGTGAGCGTAGGTCGCCTGAAGTATCTCCTGCTTTATCATGTATAGGCCTCTTTCATCCAGCGTGCGATTGCTGGTTTTGAGCCTTATCATCTCCTTTATGTAGTTCAGCAATGATACCTTATCGTGCTTTTTCAGCAGCACTGTCAGCTTCCCGACATCCAGTATCTGCATTTCATCGCTGAGTGGTATGACGGCCTCATCCTCTGTGAAGGGCTTGCCGTAGAAGACAACATTATGCAGCACCAGCTGCTCCAAAACAGACGCCTTTTCATAGAGCGATTCAATATGGCAAGGGTTGCCTATGCAGCAGGTGGCCTTCACCTTCAGCGTCCTGCTGCAGTGGGATGTCACCTTTGAGCACAGGCTTTTCACATCTGTTCCTTCCGTATATTCAATAGTAGTCAGCAGCCAGATTTCGCTTTCGCCGGCTTTTCTTACCACGCAGTAGTTTTCATCATTTCCGCATAGTGTATTCGAGTGTATATTTTCCAGGCTGTAATAGAGCAGCTCCTCGCCCAGCTCCTCGAGCTGATGCTCATAGTCTGTTACCTTGGTCATAATCAGGCGGTATTCTTTGTCTGAATCGATAGGCAGCCTGCGCACCTCAATTTCCTTCTTTATTCTTTCCCTGCTTTGCTTGATCAGCCCGCTGTATAGTACCAGCCAAAAATGCAGCTGCTCCTGCCGGGTGTTTTGGGATATCCATTCCTCATAGCGGCTGCTTTCCTCAAGGCGCCTTTTCTCCTCAATTTTCGCAATAGTCTTCTTTATGGATAGCTCCATGATATCCGCGTCATAGGGCTTTGTCAGGTAGCCTGCAGCTTCCCACTTGATGGCGCTGGCGGCATACTCAAACTTCTCGTGGCAGGTGAGCAGAATGAACTCAATATCCAAAGCTTCTTTGCGTATCCATATCAGCAGGTCAAGCCCGGATTCTTTCGGCATTTCAATATCACTGACGATGATGTCTATCTTGCTCTGCTTTATTATGCGCTTTGCCTGAGAGGCGCTATTGGCCGTGAAGACCTCGCCTATGCCGAGCATTTGCCAGTCAACGGAGTCTTCTATGACCTCCAGCGTATGTATATCATCATCTACTATAAGTAAATTCATCTCTTTTCCCTCTATGCCTTTGATGGCGTGTTCTCCTTGATTTCGTGCAGCGGCTTAGCGGGAATATATATCCTGCTTTTTCCGCCGTGTGGCTCGGTGTTGTATATCTCCAGCAGGTCGCCCCGCTCATACATCAGCTCCAGCATATTCCTCACACTCCACAGGCCTATCCTGCTTCCTGTGTCCTCGTCGTATTCGATGCTGCCGTTCATATAGTCGATTACATCCTGCGGATACCCTTTTCCGTCGTCCTCTATTTCTATTACCAGCATTTCTTCATCTTTGTATATCTTCTTGCTTATCCTGATTAGTATTGTCAGCACATATTCAGTGGAAACGGCATGCTTGAATTCATTTTCTATGAAGGTCTGTATGATCATCTGCGGTATCAGCCAGCCCTCCAGCTCCTTGGGAAGGTCAATAAAGTGGAAAGTGGAGCCTGCGTATTTAAGCTCCTGCATTTTAAAGTAATTTTCCACATGGCGTATTTCTTCCTTAACGGTCACAGTATGCAGGCTGGACTTAAACATATACCGAATGTTTTTAGAGAGGGCATCGATATATTCATTCACCTGCTTTTCCTTGCCCTTGCTGCCTAGGCTGTGTATTGTGGTTATGGCATTCAGGAAAAAGTGCGGGCGTATCTGCAGCCTGATAATTTTCAGCTGGGAATCCTTAAGTTCAATTATTTTCTCGTATGATTTTATCTTGAGCCCCACTATCTCATCCATCAGCTTGTTGAAGGAATCCTTAAGGTGGGTAAACTCCGCAGTGCTGTATTCGCCCTCAAAATGCAGGGTGTATTCGCCCTCGTCCACGCGCTTCATGCCATGCGCCATTTTTTTCATCGGGCTAATTATTTCTTTCTGAATATACCTTACAAGGAGTATCCCAAAAACAATCGTCAGCAAAATCACGCCAAGCACAGCGCTCATGCTCAGCCTTGTCTGGCTCCACATGCTTGTGTTTCTTACGATGCTGTAGAGCATTATCTGCCCGCTTTGCACTACATAATCTGCAAGGAAAGTGTTTTTAATATGGATCTCATCAATTTTAGCTCCCAGCAGCTGCTCCCCTACTTCTTCCCCGGATACCTCCTGCACGCTTCCGTCCGAGCCCGTCAGCACATATGTCTGCCCGGTGTAGTCACCTACAGGAATAGTCTCCATAAAGTGCTCCGTGCTGGTATATGCAGCTGCCGCACGGCCGTTATATACGAACATTTTGTAAAGATAGTTTTTTCCGTTAAGTTCAGCAAAGCCCCATTTTGCGGCTATATCATCTCTTAGTGTGCACTCCTTTGTGAAGTCTCTCAGCGCTTCTTTATCCCAATAGGATATCTCCACGACTTGCGCGTCCAAGCATATGTCATAATGATTGTCCGCAACAATTAGGCATTCCACACTTTTATCATTTAATAAGACGTCGCCCATATAATTGATGATGTCCTGAGCGGCGTAATACCTTTTGGATTCTTCAGGGCTCTTTAGCAGCTGCAGCTGAGAAGAATTCTGCACCAGCACGTTTTTTAGCACGGTGTCCATCTGCGCCACGCGGCTCTTTAGCTCGCCGCCGTAGAGGCTGAGAAAATTCTCAGCGCCCTGCTCAACCTGATTCACCAAAATAAAGTATGATGAAGCGGAGTAGAACACCAGCACAAAAACCAGCAGCAGCATAAGCGTAATCATGAAAAGCAGAACCCGCTTTAGCAGAGATTTCTTCGTGTTCATTTGCCGTCCCTTCTTTTTTTGCAAAATTATCTTCCTCTATTTATTCGCCGTTAAAAGCCTGTTTCTATATCAATATTCTATCATATTTCTCTGCAAAATGATAAATAAGCTTAATAACAAAGAAATATTCAAAAAACATGCAAGAAAGCGGCCTGCACTGAGTGCGAGCCGCTTGTTTTTCATCTGTTTATTTATTTTTGCCTCCATGAAATATTATCCTAAGGCTGCATAACCCCTGAAAAGACCAGCCACGCCAGCACGGTCTTGGCGCACAGGCTAAGGACTATATACACCCTTTCACCGTAAACATATTCTTTCCACTTGCCCACACTCTTGTACTGCAGCACCATGTTTATCGGGAAGAGATTGAAGAATACGAAGTACGAGCCGAAGATAGCGTATACAAACCACGGTACCTTATCCAAATCCGAGTTTCCAAAAGCAAACATGAAAATAATTACCCACACTGCAAGCCCCGCTACGGAACCGAATATAAATGCTGACCAGTTTGTTTTCTCCGTATACTGGTTGATTCTTTCCATTAGAAGCCCGAAGAGGTTCATCGAAGCGTTGAGCACAAACAATGCTATAAGCAAGCCTATGTCATATACGCCAAATAGCAGCGCAATTAGAACAATCATTACGGATGAGCTTATGGCGTATTCATACCATCTGTATGGGTTTATACCTTTTGATATGTTTTTATTATAATTGTCGTTGATTTTCGGCATTACAATAATGAAATGAAACAATGCCGAGAGAAACAGGAATATTGACACGCACGCACCGAAGGGCACATCAAACACCTTTTTGTTGTCCGTTACCAATGTCATCAGGTTTGTATCGAATGTCAGAAAGTTAGAAAACACTGGCAGCTTGAATGCCTTAATCTTATCAATAGTAAGCGCAAAGCTAAGCATCAGAGCTCCCTGAACGAAGTGAAGTATGCCCATAGTAAAGTTGAACTTCCTTAAGGATTTAAAGCTAATCTCCTTCATATTATACCTCCTTATTGATTCGCTTTTCTTTTAAAAGTCTTGTTTGCTGCAATCATGGCCGCTGCAGCCAATGCCGCAAGCGCAGCCGACACAGCTATTATGACGCCTGTGTATGCTCCGCCGAATCCTGAGGCGCTGGTATGCTTAATCAGAATTCCTACGTATGCCCATATAGCAACCAGCGCATACGAAACGTCTTTGAACTTTATAATCACAGTACCGGTTATCAATAGCCCTACTATAACCACAGCTATCATCCAGATTGGCTGGGCAATAGAAAAACCGTTCCAGCCTATGCTTACTAGGTAGGTTGTTACGTTCGCAATTAATGCTATCGTTATCCAGCCATAGTATACGCTGAATGGAACTCGCACGAATGCCCTTTCCTTCTTTGTTAATGCTTTGCTGTTTATCCTGACATAGGCCAGGGTGAGAGATGCGAATATTGCCAGCATTAGAATTAATGATATGCCTATCTTCTGATAATGCCAGGCGAATATCCACGCCGTGTTGGCAACTGAAGACAGTGCAAAGCACATTTTTATTCTATGTACGGCGTCAGTGCTGTGCCCTCCCTTTCCCTTGAATGCACCAAAGCTATAGAGCACAAATAGCAGAAGCAGCAGGTATATTACTCCCCATATTGAGAAGGTTATCCCTGCCGGCGCAAATAGATTCGGGTACGAATCCGATACTGTGCCTGTGCCTATGTTATTAATAGGCAGAATATTTGCAAGTGCGTTAACTGCGACCATTGCCGCAAAGGTAACTGCATTTACTATATATAATAATGTGTATTTTTTATCTTTCATTTTATCTCCTTGTCCTTACATGTTATATGTTTATCTATTGCTTTCAAGCAGGTGGACTGCACCGCTTGATGTGTTCTGATTACCATATTTTTGTATTGTGCTAATATATTAGTATATATATGTACCTTTTTATTTGATTAAACACATATTTAATTAGCCCTATTAGCGTATACCTCCTGCATATGATTTAAGCTGCAAAAAAAGAAAGCCTCAAGTGAAGCTTTCCTTATGCTTTGATTATTCAATACAGGCGGTTATTTTAAGTATTCGTCCAGGTCATTCCAGTCGTCAGCATCGCCTATTGCATAGTCATTTATGCCCTCGCTTACCAGTCCCCACTCCGCATCGCACTTGTCATAGGAGCTATTATCTATTGTCCTGTCTGCGATAAAAAATCTTATCATTGATTTGTATATAAGTACTGCGTTTTTATAATCCTGGCTCTTTACAAACAGCGGATAGGGAACCTCCGGATGCCATTTCTGAATTCTGTTCATCTGCATCAGCTGCATGTTCATATTATTTATGTTTGCGGCCGCCCGTTTTTTTGCTTCCTGTAGGGGCATCTTGTCTCCATAAAGCTGCTTGATCAGTTCGTTTATCACCTTGATTTGCTCTTCTTTTGTTTTACCTTTTAGGTTCTTTTTCAAGTATACATACGTATAGTTGTTGAATATTGTTTCTGCCGCCTCTTCATATTTTTTATAGAAATATTCAGAGAATTTATGGGTTAGAAGGAACACTGCAGCTTCGTTTGCATTGCCCAGATAGTGGCAGAATTCGTGGAACAATACAGGAATTGTGCTGTAGCTGTCGCAGAATAGTTTCAGGTTTATGCCCACGCTATTGGGCAGGGTCTGGTCGACCACCTGATTATACCTGCTGGTTACCGGGCCGACTCCCTTTTCGCCGTTAAATGTCGTCCACATTACGTGGCTGTAAGGAGCCATTTTATAGAAGCCCTCTGTCTTTTCTTCGCTGATATCAATAAGCCTTAGCGGATACTCCCTGAGCAGGTACATAACACCGGGCAGCTCATTTTCCAGTATACGCACTGTTTTTTGAATGTCCCCGTAATTAAGCGACGGATTAGCGCATTTAAGTATTTCATCCAAAACGTTTGCAAACGTCAGGCTGTCGCAGGTGTCGTATATCCTGACTTCGAAGAATGATTTATTTTTGTCCCAGTCAATCAATGTTGATCGCATTCTGATCAGGTCATCAAGCCTCTCTTTTATATCCTTATCATCCTGATTTTCCAGCATATAGGGAAGCAGCCCCACAACCAAGCACTGGAGCATAAATTTTGAGAATGAATTTCCGTTTCTGCTGGCAATCAGCATGAAGACAAGTTCCATAGTGAAGTCAATGTTTTCACTGAGGCAGTATCCAATAAGCCCGCCTTGCATTTCCAAGGCTAATTCGTTTATTTCATTGATTTTTGCTATCTCCTCGCTGCTTTGCATATACAAAGGACTGTCGTATATGTTACTCAGCAATGACCTGTATGTAGATTTGTACACCTCGTATTCCTCGTAGAGTTTTTTCATTCTTTCAGAAAGTTCATGGAATCGTTCGAGAACTTCTTTGAACAAATCATCCTTAAGCATCAGCTTTCTGCCGGCTGCAAGCGTAGTGCAGCGCACCAATGCGCATATACTCCATCCGAAAACGGTTTCCTGGTCCTTTATGCTCTTTTGTTCATCCGCGTTCTGATAATTACTTCTTGAAATAACTATATCTTTTAGTTTCGAGATTATCTCTTCGTTTTCGGTGGGGTTAAATACTAGTCCTATAAGGGCATCTACTATTTCAGTCTCATCCTTTGATGGCTCTTGCAGTTTGGCAAGGAATATTTCATCTCTTTTTTCTTTGCCTTTTGCGTCCAGCTTAGTCTTTCCGCTGTATATCCTATACTCGAAATCATTGTCCTGCCTGTCCTTGATTTTTCTTTCTCTTTCCTCGCGCCTTTCCTTCAGCTCAGCCATCTTCTTTCGCTCGGCCTCCTGACGCTCCTTTTTCTGTTTCTCAAGCTTTGCCAGTTCTGCCTGCCTTCTTACTTCCGCCTCCTTTTCCTCCCTCTTTTTTCTTTCGGCGTCAGTTTCTATCCTCTTTGCATTTTCCAGCTCCATTTTGCGGTCATCAATCTTCAGCCATGCCGCGTATACCATGATCAGAAGCACTATGCTCACACCTATTAATATATAGTGCAGAAGGTAATCTTTTGAAGTCCTTTTTACCCTTAAGTTCTTCAGAACATACTTGTCGCTCGCATTTGAAAGAGCAGGAATATATTCACTTTCATTTTCCTCAATCTCTATAGACAATGTGTCAATATCTTCAAGCATGCTTTCAAGCAATTCAAGCTCCTCAGCGCTGCTTAATCCCAATGCAGCGGTATATGCATCCGCCACGTATAACAAGTTGTTTACCAGCTGTGTTCCGAACTCTCCAGTTTTTGTGTCATCCGGCATGTTCCTGAAGCAAAGCAAAAGGTAAAATAGCGGATTATCATTGTCAACTACTGCTTTTTTAAGTACTAGGTCATCATTCAGCTGAACCCTTCCTTCCACATGGATAGTGTCAAGAATTTCATGGCTGCCTTCAAAAACGCCGTTGGCTGTTAAATTCAGCGCAACCAGAGCAGGGTTTGTAACCTCGCATTCATACAGCACTTCATGTTCGTTTTCTTTGGATTGTTTAAATTCCAGATCGTAAACTGTTAAATAAGGATAATCCGTCTGCAGCGTTTTCAGCTCAAAATTCAAATCATCTGCAGCCACCACATTGCCTTTCACAAACAGCTGCGAATACTCATTCTGTATGTTCTGTTTCACACATGTGTTTACAATATACTGTACGCGCCTGATATCCCTAGTGTACGGCAGGGCAATGAATATTCCGGCAAATGCAGCCAGAGTCATAATAATCAGCAGAACAACTTTTATCTTGCTTCCTACTATGCGCCCCTTTGCCTTTTTTATCTCAATATCCTTTTGTGCCTGATTCATCTTTTCTCTCCTTTAAATCTCTTTAGCAATTATTTTATCTACCTATCATTTGATTATTGATGTTATTTTAAGTAGTAGTCTATATCACTCCAATCCCTATCATGAATTACATAATCGTTGATTCCCTCACTCACTAATTCCCATTCCGATTCGCATTTGTCAAAGTATTCTATATCAATATCCTTGTCGGCAACGTGATACCTAACTATTGCTTTGTACATCAGCTCCGCGTTAGCTCTGTCCTCATATTTTGTCAGCAGCGGATAGGAAACTTCCGGATGCCATCTCTGCATTCTGTTCATCTGTATCAGCTGCATGTTTATATTATTTATGTTAGCAGCCGCCAGTTTTTTTGCTTCCTCCAGGGGCATATTGCCTCCATAAAGCTGCTTTATCAGGTCATTTATCACCTCGATCTGCTCATCCTTTGCTTTACCTTTCAGGTTCTTCTTCAAGTACACATAAGTGTAGTTGTTGAACATTGTTTCGGCCGCATCTGCATATTTTTTATAGAAATATTCAGAGAATTTATGGGTAAGCAGGAACACGGCGGCTTCATTGGTATTGCCCAGATAGTGGCAGAATTCATGAAACAGTACGGGTATTGTGCTGTAGCTGTCGCAGAACAATTTAAGGTTTATGCCTACGCTGTTTGGTAGAGTCTGGTCGACCACTTGGTTATAGCGGCTGTTTACAGGCCCGACCTCCTTTTCGCCGTTAAATGTCGTCCACATTAAATGGCTAAAAGGTGCCATTTTATAGAAGCCCTCTGTTTTTTCTTCACTGTTATCTATAAGCCTTAAAGGATACTGCCGCAGCAGGAACATTACGCCCGGCAGCTCGGATTCTAATATGCGTACTGTTTTTTGAATGTCCCCGTAATTAAGCGATGGATTTGCGCACACGAGTATTTCCTTCAGAACATTTGCAAACGTATAGCTGTCGCATGTGTCGTAAACCCTTACTTCAAAGAATGACCTGTTTTCGGCCCAGTTGATAAGATTTGAGCGCATTTCTATCAAATCATCGACCTTAGCCTTCACCAGTTCGTTATCCTTGTTTTCCATCATATAAGGCAAGAGCCCGATTATAATGCATTGCATCATGAATCTAGAATATTCAAAATTTTTCCTGCTGGCTATCATAGTGAATATTATATCCAATGCGAACCCGGGGTCCTCGCTGATACAGTATGGCATCAGCCCGCCTTTCATCTCTTCAGACAGTGCGTTTAGCTGCTCTATCAGGTGTATTTCCCTAACGCTTTGGGTTTTTTCCTGCTGCTCCTTATTAAGGCTCATAATCAAGTTATAGTATTCACCCTCTCTGAATCGCTTTTCCTGCAGATATTCACGATAAAGCTTCGAACTTTTTTCAGCCAGTGCATTGTATCTGTCGAGAACAAGCTTGAAATGCTCAGTATTTAATTTTATTCCTTTGCCCGCTGCAATCTCGCAGCGAATCATCGCGCAAATTCCCCAGCCCAAAGCCGTCTCTGCATCTTTTATCTTTTCCATATTATCTTGGCGCCGATAGCTGCTGTTTCTTGTAACAATGTCCAGCAAATAATCTCTAATTACCCTGTTGTCCGTCGGGTTGAATACTAGGCCTATCAATACATCAAGCACCGCTTTGTCATCCTCAGCTGCTTCCTTAAGCCTCTCTAGGAATATTGCGTCACGTTTCTCTTTGCCTTCTTCATCCAGTACTACCTTGCCGCTGTATATCTGATACTCGAATTCGTTGTCCTGTCTTTCCCTTATTCGTCTTTCCCTTTCTTCGCGCTTTGCCTTCTGCTCCTCCATCTTTTTGCGTTCTTTTTCCTGCTGCTCCCACTTTATTTTCTCCAATCTTTCCAGTTCAGCTCTTTCCTTGGCCTGTCTTTCCCTTTCAGCCTCCAGCCTTCTTTCTTCTCTTTCTCTCTCCAGCTTTATTCGCTTTGCTTCCCGCTCTCTGGCTTCTCTCTGCGTTTTTTCAGCGTCTGTTTCTATCTGCCTGCATTCTTCCAGGTCATCCTCGCAGCTATTTTTGTGCTTTCTTGCCAAAAATATAAGAATGAAGAAAAATACGCTGGCTGCAATACTTAAATAAAAATATACGTAATCCTTATGTTCCTTTTCTAGCTGCAGGTTTTTAAGTATGTACTTTTTGCTTTCATCCGAGTTGTTGGCTATATATGTACTTCCCTTTGATTCTATCTGTATTGACAGGGTGTCTAAATCAGACATCATATTAGCCACTAGTTCCACCTGCTCTTCAGCACTTAACCCCAAAGCAAACGAATATTCCTCCGCAACATGCAAAACATTATATATCAGCTGCTCCTGTCCATTGCCTGTCTTTGTGTCGGCAGGCATATTCCTGAAGCACAGCAATAGGTAAAAAAGCGGGTCGTCATTATCTACTATAACTTTTTTCTTAAGCAGCGATTTCTCCAGCTTGACTCTTCCCTGAATTTTTACCTTATCCAGCACCTTATCGCTGTTTTGATATGTTCCATTTATGGTCAGGTTTAAGGCCACCAATGTAGGATTGGTCACTTTACATTCGTAGATAAGTTCATTTTCATCATCCTCTGACTCTTTAAGTTCAAGGTCATAGACTGAAAAGTACGGATAATCAGTTTGACTTTTAATTAATGAGAAATTCAAATCATCCGCTGCTGCAAGATTATTTTTTATATAGGAATCATCATATACTCTTTGAATGTTTTGCTTTATCCCCTCATTAACAAGATAGCGAACCCTTCTAATATCCGCCGTATAGGGGAGTGCAAAATATATAGCTGCTGCGGAAGCTGCAGTCATAATTATGAAAAAAACTATCCAAAACTTTGCCCAGCCTATTCGCACAAGGTTATTTTTTATTTTCTCATCCTTTTGTGCCTGATTCATCTTTTCTCTCCTTTATGCCTCTTCTTTATTTATATATCTTCTTTGTTTTTTGCTCCGCTCAGCTTCTGCCTTAAGCAGTCCAGCAGCAGGTGAAAGTCATATAGTTTTTTCAGCTCCTGCTCTATGTGTGCATCCAGCACTTTTTTTATATCTTCTGAAAACTCATCGGCGACTCTGTAAAAATTATTGCTGATAGCCCCCTCATCAAGAAATACAAAGCTGAACCATTCGGTCATCGGATTATCCGTTAGGTATTTTTCCGCCGCCTCCGCATCGCCGTTTTTGCAGATATCTGAAAATACTTCCAGGTTTTTGACTGCCTGCTTTTTGTCATCGTCATACTCGTCAAATATTGATAGGGTATCCCTTGCAATGATGCTTTTGCGGGGCGCAGCTATGGCCTTGTCGAGAAACTGTGACTGCATTTCGCACGTAAGCCCTCCTCGTCCAGCATCCCAAATAATATCGCCCTGGTCAACATTGAGAATCAGTTCATCCAGTCCAAGTGCCTTTCTTTTTACTTTTAAGTATTCGCTCATGTTCTTCTCCTTTTTTGTTTTCTAGTGCTGTTGTTTTTTTATAGTGATGCGAGTTTTTTAATTACATCCGGCCTGCCAACTATTTGCGCCATCTCAAGCAGCTCTTCATATTTATCCATGTAATCATTCCCCAGCTCTTTGCTTGCCGCAACTTCAAAGTATTTAGCAGCTAGTATATCATCCATTTCCTTAAGCTCTGTTGCAAGCAACGCATATGCCATCGCGTGCTCCAAAGCTTTGTCATGCTTTTCAATGTGCATATAAATAATCGTCAGGTTTTTGTGCGCTCCCATCAGGCTGCGCTTGTTACCTGTTTTCAGGCATATATCAATCTTTTTCTTGTACTTTGATATGGCAGCGGAGTTGAGCCCCTGCCTATACAGGATGCTGCCCTGATTTCCCAGGCAAATCTGCAATGCGTTCTGGTCATTGATTTTTTGAAGCAGCTTTTCCTCGTCATATAGGTACTTAATAGCGGTCTGCAGGTCGCCTTCCTTCAGCTCAACCTGGCTTAATGAATCATAAGCGGCCGCTGCGCCCTTGACACTGCCTATCTGCAGGCAAAGCTTTCTTTGTTTATCAAACGTGTTTTTGGCGGCCTTTATTTCATTCAAATTATTAAATTGCAGATATCCGATGCTTCCAAGCAATTTTTGCTGTTCTTCAGCGTAATTATTCTCCTCGGCCAGCGAGAGCGCCCTCTGATAATAGTATAAAGCCTTTTCAACATTATTAGTCTCATAGTACAAAAGCCCCAGATTGCCGAGGGACTTTACAAATCCCTTTGTAAAATTATTTTGCTCGCATATTTCACTCTGGCGCATATATATATAGGTAGCATGCTTGTATATGCATTGCCTGTGCTTTATCTTGGCAAGTGAGCCCAGCGCATCCTGATAGGACATCCAGTCATCAGCTGCCTTGCATTTTTTCATCACTGCCTTAAACAGCGCAAATGCCTCCTTCGGATACCTGTAGTCAAATAGAATCTGGGCAGCCGCGCTAAGTTGAGCGGCAGTGTATTCTGCGGGCGATTCAAGCAAAGGCTTGAAGTTCTCTGTCATTTCATATGCCTGCTCGCTAAGCGCCTTCCAGTACTCCCGTGCCTTCCAATGGTTACGGTTATATATATCCATAAATGCATCCATATCGCTCATCAGGGCATTCAGGACGCCGTACTGCCTATATCTGACGCATACAGAAGGCAGAATCCTTGTCCTTTCATCTCCCTGTATTTCAATCAGGCAATTTATCAGTGAAAGGGCGTAGGCAAGCGTATCATCCAATTTGAAGTACTGCTCCACAGCCTTTGATATCTCATCATTTTTGAAAAGCCATGCATTAACTCTTAAATAGCATAATTCGCATACAGCCGGAAAAACCAAAGCCCACGTATAGGCATTTGGAGTGCCAAGCAAAGCAATCAATGTGCTCTCCTTAAGCCCGTCGCCAGAAACATATAGATATATCAGCGCTTTTTTAAGCAGTTCAAAGTTCTGCCTGTCCATATTGTCTTCCAGCCTGCTTAGATATTGCATAATAATCCCGCTGACACTTTCGCAGGACAGCAGCAATTCAATCCTGCTATTCAGCTCCTCATATACGCCGAACTTCCTTAGCTCATCCAGCATTGAAACGAGATAAAAAGGAAGGCGCGATTTCTTCGCCGCGGCAATCTTATCCCTGCTTTTTTCATCCAGTTTTTTGCCGTAGCTCAGGAGGTAATTCTGCGCTATATACTTTATATCCTCCTCGTCAGGGCTTGCCACATTCTGCACCTTAAAGGCTTTCTTTTCTATCTTCTGTAGGGTGGATGAATCCCTTGTTGAAATAATTAATTTTATGTTTTCCGGAAGCGATGTGGGTATCCACGCGAAGCTCGTGATGCCCTTGGTGTTCTCAAGCAGCTCCAGTCCGTCTATTATTATATTCAATTGTTCCGCTTTTTTTGCTGCTTCATTTAAGTGCGCCGGAACGGAATTTATTATGTCCAGCGGTTCTTTATTGAAATCAATCTCTATCTGATATCTGCTCTCCAGCCACATGAGCAGCCGCAGAACCATGTTATAGAGATCTGCTGAGTCATCTGAAGCGCCGCAGAAATGAAAAAAAGTGTTTTCAGGCTGGTAATTTATTAAATAGTATGCAAGCAATGACGATTTGCCGCTGCCTGCGCCGCCCGTAAGAAGCAGTATTTTTTTTGCACTGCCTCCTATGTATTCATCTATCAGCCCAGATGCTGACTTATAGTCTGTATATTCTGCCGCGGCGTGGCGCGCATAGCTCAGGTGAAGCTCGCCTTCCCCCGTTTCAGCCATGGAAAAAAGCCCCGAAATAACATTCTTAATATCTTCAAAGACATACCGTGCGAGTTCTGAAGGCGTTTTATATTGCTTTATTTCTACGCCGGACTTTACAATCCGTTCTTTTAGCGCCAGCTGGTTTTTATCCTTTGCTTCCTTGCTTTCTGCGCATCTTTCATATATTCTGCAATGGGGGTTGTCTTTCATGCCGAGGTATAGCTCCATCTCGGTAATTGACCTGCCTTTTTTAGAAAGCAGCCAGGGGTATTTTTCAGCTGCGATTTCGGAAATAGCTTCGGGTATCCATCCGTATCTTTCCCCCAGAATACCTATAAAAAACGGGGCGCATCTCGAAACCTCATCAAGGCAAATCTCCACTGTTTTGTCGCTTTGAGCCTCCTCCTCTGTTATGCCCCAGCGAAGGTCAACCGGTATAAAATCCAGATCATAAAGCCTGCAAAACTGCGTGACTGCCGGAAAAATCAGCGTCAGAGCCTCTCTTTCCTCCTGCATATCCCGGAAAGTGGATGACACAAATAAACGGACTGCTTTGTCGGCATCATATTTTCTTTTCTCAAGTTTTGGCTCCATATAGGCTCCTGCGTGTTGAACAGCGGGTGAAAAATGATAAAATCAAAAATAAACTCATTATGTGAAAAAAGGCGCATATTACGCTAATTATTCATTGCCTTGTGCGTGATGCAATATCGCCAATGTCAAATAGAATTATTATTTGTATTATATCAATATTTAGTAAATAAAACAATAATCAACCAGTGATAAATCTGCGAATTTTCGTATATTTTTTTGGTTTTTTTAGGGCTCAATTATGCTGCTGATACTTGTAAATAAAAGGTGCTCTTAGAGCACCTTTTATTGAATACTTAACTTTACTGATTATGAAATCGCACCAAAACTTACAAGCAGCGTCCTTACGGTCGGATCCTCAACATAAACGAATATTTCATAATTTCCTTCATAGAGCATGGTGTTTACAGACTTGGAGGCATTAAGCACCTCAATAGCTATATCAGCTGAGCCTGACGAGCCTTCCGGCTGGAACAGTGCATTCAGCGCTGCCTGCTCAAATCCTAAAATAGCGTTGTACATTTCATCCTCTCCGCTGAATCCAGCGCCAGTAACCATCACAAATATGACCTCATCGTTGGAATCGACCTCCAGCATCAGCATTAGGTCGCCATAAAAATACAGAGTCTGGTTTTCAACGCCCGTTCCTATGAAATCACTTTTTTCAATTGTTCCAACACCGGCAAGAATACTGTTGCCGGGGAATTGCTTGCGGCTTTCATCCAAATATTTATTGAACTCGCTGAGGTAGGAATCCAGAGAAAGCTTCTCCGGCTTTCCGTATGCAGGCTGCGGATTTGAAGCTGCGCCTGGTTCCTCGCCGACATCGATTACTGTTCTGCTTTCCGGCATATCACCCGGATAAAAAACTATCGCATCCGGCGAAGCGGAAGAATTAAAGTAGTAGGTTACCTCTGTGGCGTTCATGTCCGCGCTAATGCAGGTATATTCCGTGCCGCCTGAAATGATGGCGCACTCAACAGGAATCTTCCACTCCATATCGCGCATCGGTATCATATCAAATCCTGAGCCTGAAACTATAACTGTTGTATTGCCCTGGCTGTCTGTCCCTAAGGCGTATGAATTGACTACGTAATTATTCCCGTATGCACTCACTCTGAGCGGCAGCGCTGACTGTGGCGCAGGCTCAGCGGTCGGCTCAGCAACCGGCTCCTCTGTAGCCGCCTCTTCTATCTTCTCACTCACTTCTTCTTTTGCTGCTTCTGTCTCAACGAACTCAATTTCTACAGTAGCAGTGGCGGCAAATGCGCGCTCCTCATATTTGCCTGAGGCTTCTTCCACATTTATTTCGAAAACGAATCCATCGCCTGTGCCTTTGGCATAGTAGCTGTCTTTTTCGTCCTCGCTCTCGTCCACTTTCAAATCGCCGCTGTCGAAAATATCCTCATAGAAGTCTGCGACATCGTCTACATCGTCTTCTGTTCCGTATGAAAGCTCAATAGTGCCATCATCTTCCTCATACGCGTATACTATAGCATCGTCATAAATAGGGAGTGAATCGTCAGGGTAATCTCTGGCGACTCTTACACCGTCAACATATTCCTCCGGCAGCGGATCAATCAGCGAACTAATTGCGCTGCATCCTGTAAACAGAGCCAGCAGGCAAATCATCACTGCAATTAAAAATTTTTTGCTTTTCATTGTACTTACTCCTCCTATTTGATTTATTTTTTTCAGCTTTATTTCCTATTTATCGGCTATATTCAGGCGCCGCCTAGTCAACTATAATGTCAAACCTATCTGCAACCTGCTGCCTGAAGTCTGCAATCGCCTGCTCCCTTGTTTTGTTCCCTGCTGTATATTCACGCACCTCTTCCAGCCACAGGGCATTGATTACTTCATCATATTGAGTCAGGTTTTGCGCCTTTGCCGCCTTTGCTGCGGGAAGAAAAATCTCAAACATATCCTGTCCGCCCAGAAATTCCAGCGTACCGTCAGAAGCGGCCATAATTTTACCTGACGCCACGGAATCTTTGGGGCCATCGTCTTCATCCATTGTGCCGGTTGCAAGCATATACTGCAGCCCTGTTTCAGAGCTGTCAAGAGTAATCCATTCTATTATCTGTGCAATTGCTTCTTTCATCTTGCTGTCTTTATTTGCAAGCGCCCATGTTCCGCCCCAGTGGTAGTCCGTAGGAGGCACACATACAGCCCAGTCCCCAAATGTATCTCCTGCACTTTGACAAAGCACAAAGTTGACAAACCATGCAGGCCCAAAGAAGCCGAACACCTCATTTTCGCCTGTTTCATTCATATCAGCGAACCAATCTTCGCCCCATTTTTGTGTGTTATTATAGTATCCGTTGTCTTCAAGCTGCCTCGATATATCAAGAAAGGCCTCTCTTTGCGGATCAATATAAAGTCTTCCGTCTGCTATCCATCCCTTCTCAGCGCTGTTTTCAATTACAGTCCATATGTCTTCGCTGCTGGATACTATGCAATAGCCCTTATCCTTAAGGTCTGCTGCCGCTTCTAGGAATTTATCCCAGCCCGGCCCTACAATATCCTTTATTTTATCAGGGTCATCTGTTCCCCATGTATCAATTGCTATGGATCGCCTATAGATGAATGCGCCGCCTGTAGACTGGTAACAAAGCGCCGCCACTTCTCCCTCCTTATTTGTGCCTATCTCGAAAATATAAGGCGCAATTTCCGCTTCCTCGGCCAGCGTATGCACGTCTATTCCCAAATCTTCATAGCTGGCGGCAAAGCCGCTTGCATCACCCTGTGTATATTTATATACGAAGACAGCCTCAGCGAAATATATGTCCGGCGCGTTTGCCCCGCCTAGTGCCAGCGCCTGATCCAGAGCAGCCGTATAGGAACTGCTTGTATTTTCAATAACTGTCGTCTTGATATCATATCCAAAATCCGGGTGCATCTCCATGAATTTCTCAATAATCCCGACTGCCTCGTCTGAAAAACTCCAGATGTTTATGACCCTCGGATAATTATAAAAGAGCATGTTGTCTATTGTTGTCTTTTCAAAATATGTTTCAGAGCCATCTATTGTTACTGCCATTATGTCCTGTCCGTCTATAGATTCAAACGAAACCTTAGACTTGGTTTCGACACCATCCACTACGTAAAAAAACGAGTAATCATCCGTAAAGACTATTTCGATACCCTCAGCCTTTTTTTCGAATCCATCGTATATGTCCATCTTGCTGCCGGAAAACTGGATTGCCTTTCCTTCCAGCCTGTAATCATCCGATAGTGTCCCGCTCATGCCGCAGGCCATCCACAGCCCCTGCATATTCTTTATGGTCTCTTCTCCCGGCGCATACATCACAATATTTACTTCAACAACTGTTTTGAAGGCGCGGGCCTCATATCCGCCGGATGCCTCTTCAATAATTACTTCAAATGTGTAACCTGTGCCTTTGCCGGACGCGATGTATTGTATCCCGTCGTCTTTTATTCCATCCAGTGCCAATTTGCCGGACTCAAATATCTCTTCATAGAAATCTATAACATCATCTATGCTGTCGCCGGTTCCATAAAAAAGCGATATACTATCCTCTGAAACCTCCGAGTCATAGACAACAGCGTCATCATAAATAGCAAGTTCATCATCAGGGTATTCCCTGCTGTATCTTATTCCGTCTACATACTCATCAGGAAGCGGATCCAGTATGTCAGCTGTCATTTTGCAGCCGCATAAATAAATTGAGATAGCTATAGCACAAATCAAAACCAGCATATTCTTCTTCATTTTTCTGCCTCCATGATTATAAGTGATCTTTATATTCGCCGGATAAATTTTTATTCACTAAAACTAACTGACAATTACAGCGGCTGATCAAATACGCTGCATCCGTCAATTTTTCTCCTTATGTTCAAGGTTTATTTCGCCTGTATAAAAATGGAATCCTGGTTTATATGATGATTTTTGTGCAGGCTGATTTATATACAAATATTTTGTTTTTGATTTTCGGTGTATTAGTACTAGATGTATGTTTATACTTTTGCGTGATTTGTCAATTGTAAAATATATTTTTATATACAATTGATGAAAAGGTTAGTTGTTATAGTGCTTGTTAACTTAATTATAATGATATTATCATTAATTGCAACTATTATTTTTAATGGGAAATATTAATACTGATATAAGGATTTCTCCAGTTCAAATTTATCAAAATCCAAACTTCTGCTTTCCCTGCAGACGGCATATACCTGATTGTCCTGCGCAAAGCAATTCGACATACAAGATGTTTGCAAAACAAATATACAAATGGTATAATCTAACAAGATTTTTCTAATTACAAGTATTGCATTTTTTGAATGTATTCTATGATAATTTTCTATAATATTTAGAGAGGCGATATAACGACATGGGAGAAAACCAACCGACCAACCGTGACAGCTACAGGATGCTGCTTGGTATCTTTATCGGAATCGCAGCCGCGGCCGTTATTTTTTTTGTCATTTTTTTAGCCACAAGAAAAGCACCGGAGGAAAACCCTTTCAGCAAATATCTGCTGTCCGGCCGCTTCGATGAAGCTTACTCGGAATTTGACTCTGCAAACAAAGACTACTATCAGCCCTTTGATGAATACCTGCAGAGCATAACAGATAATTATAATAACTCATCAGCAACATATGAAGACTCATCACATATTTTAATGAAGCTCAAAAGCAGCGGCTTTCCGGCAGAGGCTATAGATGACTCAATCGCTAATCTTGATTCATTGCGCGACTCCAAAGATGCATATATCACTGCGGAGGCTCTATTCAGCCAAAATAAATATGAAGAAGCTAAAGAAAGCTATCTGAAAGTGTCAGAATCCGACACAAACTACGCCGCCGCCATACAAAAAATAGCAGATATTGACGCTATGCTGCAAACCAGCATGGAGAATTATGCAATTGCAGAAGAGCTATATTTAAATAATGACACGGCAGCAGCCTATGAGCAGTACCAGCTGATAGTAAGCAATGGCGTAAACACGGCAGAAGCACAAAAAAAGATTGCATCCATAGATGACCTAAACCAAGCCTGGGATGCTGAATTCGATAGCGGCAGCTATGATAAATGCACATATCCCAATGCCGCAGCCGCAAAAGACGGCATACTGTATCTGCCTTATTCATCAGATAGCCTGCACGCCATAATAAAATATAATACTTTAGGCGGCACAGCAGAAGCACTGGTTATTTCTAATATAAAAGGAAGCCTTATTATAAGGGGAATAAATATAGTCGGCGACTACATATACTTCATAGCAGGCGAGAACGTGGGCACCGGAAAAGGGTATGCCAACCCATACAGCATATACCGGATGAAAACTGACGGCTCCGAGCTGGCGCTGGCAGCATCCGGAAATTACACAGACTTAATAGCCTACAAAGACGGCTTCTACGCTGCCTCCTATTCAGACGGGCTTATAAAAACGGATAGAAACCTGAAGCCAATAGAAATGATATCTGAAAGCACACCTGCACAGATGCAGCTGGTTAATGATAAGCTTTACTACACTGTAGGAGAATATATACCGGGCGACCCGGCCAGATATATCCCCGTAGACAGGGTGAACGCCCAGTACGTATATGACGGCAGCAGCATAGAAAAGATTAAAGAAGGTACGCTTCTGCAATTCGGCATATATGACGAATCCGAACTGTACTCCGAGCAGGTATATGAATTCTACGAGAAGATATTTATAGCAAACGAGTCTGACGGCACCAGCCGTCTGATTGCATACGACGACATAAAGAATGTTTTCGGCTTGGTTGGCGGCAATGCACTCTACACTATCGAAACCTTAAGCGGCAAAGATACATACTATGTATATAGTTTGGAAAACCGCATTTCCAGCGACCGCACATATTATGTCCGTACTGATGCAAGAGGAGTGGAGGGCATCTACTACGAGGGCGAAATGGTCGTCTTCTCAACTGCTGACGGATTTGTAATCACAGACAGCAGCCTGAATTATGTAAATGAAATTGATTTTTCTGCGCTTGACATAAACTCTATGGAAGCAGTCACAGATATATCATTTGAAAACAGCCCTGAATATACCGATGAAGAGGTTGTGATAGTTGAGGATGAATACTGGCATTACTCCAACAGCACATATTACATCACCATTGAAAGCAGGTATTTAGGCGATATTGACACGAATATATTCATAGCCGATATCAGAACAACTGACCCTGCCGGAGTGCGTGTGGACAGCCCCACAGACAACGACCATATCCCGTTTATCCGCAAGGACCCGCTCAATCTTGCGCGCCAGTTCAGCGCTATTTTGGCATGCAACGGCGATTTCTTCGATGAGGCATCCAACGAGTGGACGGGGATATCCATCAGGGAAGGAATAGTATACAAAAAGCAACTGGTACAGGACATGATGGCCATATATCCTGACGGCAGCCTCGTTTGCTATACAGCCGAGGACAACATAAGATATGAAGACCTTTTATATGACGGCGTTCGAGATACGCTATCTTTCGGGCCAATGCTTATTAATCACAGCGATTACGGCAAAAACATCTACTCTCATTTCCTCGCAGGGGCAAATCCGCGGTGCTCGCTAGGAATGATTGAACCGGGGCACTATGTGCTCATTGTAGTTGACGGTCGCCAGCCCGGCAGCACCGGCATAACCTTAAAAAGGCTTGCTGATTTGTTTCTGGAAAAAGGCTGCTCAGTTGCATACAACCTGGACGGCGGACAATCCGCTACTATGATGTTTATGGGCGAGTATGTAAATACACATGATAATGATTATTCCTGCAAAACATTCCGCATCATCGGCGAAATTGTATTTTTCGGCACATCTGATTTAGTTCCCGGCGAGAATAATTAGATTTTATTCGCATCATTTAAATATATCATTTGGAAGCTGAGTTTCCCTTAACATTTGGAAAGGGACTCAGCTTTTGATTTGATGCCTGCATGGAGAGCCTAATCGCTGAAGAGAAAATTTCTGATTAAAAATGGATTGTTAAAATACTTTAATTATTGAGTGGCAAGTAAGCTAAGGAAAACCACCTGTCTACTGACCCACCACATCGCCGGAAAAAAGCGGCGGAAGATTGAAAAGCTCCTGCATATCAATATACACCTGCGCATCCTTAGAGCGCCAACCGCCATGAGTGGGCGATTTCGCCTGACTGACTATAACGGTGTCTGCAAGAGTCTCCCTTAGTTCTGCAATCTGGCTGCCTGAAAAATATGTACTCACTATCCAAAGCCTCTCAAGCTGAGTCATCTCAAGCAGCGCGCCTGTGTCCCGCGCGAAGGTCATGCTGCAGTTCAAGTGCTTAAGGTTTGCAAGATTGGTCAACGGATAAAGATCCGACACGCCGGTGTTGAAAATCTCCAGATACATCAAGTTATCAAGCCCTGAAATAGGCGACAGATCCTTGATTCCGGTCATAGCCACTATCAGGTACTGAAGTTCCGACATATATTCAAGGAATGAAAAATCCGTAAGATGCCACTGATGCCCTAAATCCAAAGCTATCAAATCCGTGCAGTATTTAAGCTCGGTTGTATCCTCATCATAAAGATTTCTGCCGCCTCCGAGGAAATATCCGCCTTCAAATTCTTCCATGTTTCCCGTGCTGAATGCCTTTATATCTGTGCGTATCTCCCAGTTCCTTACGTGAATCATCCATACGAATTTTTTGTCCGGGTAGTTATTCTGCAACGTTTCCATCTCTTCATTGGATAGCCCGCAGTAGCACATATCAATGTATTCTGCATTCGGAAGCATGGCAATCTCGTCATTCAGCTTCTCAAAGTCGTCTATAATAGTTCCTGATATATCTATATTTGTAGTATCGGGAGTAATCAGCCTGCCTGCTAGCTCCGCATCCCAAATGATTTCTGTATCGGGAAAGGCATCCTTAAGCTCAGCTGTTTCATCCGGATTCAATATGGAAACACCGAAATACACCTGCCTTAGATCATCGAAGTAGAAGAGCGAATTCACAAGGCTTTCTATATCCACTTTATCCAGTGCCAGGATTTCTATATTGCTTTCATCATTGGTGAAAGTATAGTTGCCTATCTCAATATTAACTTTGAATGATGCATTAGGATAAGCATCTTTAAGGGCTCTGTATCCCTCCGGCGGAATGCCGCCGCTTTTTAATAGGACCTCTCTAAGATTATAAAAGAAGCTGAGTTTATATATTAATTCGTCTGTATCATCTGTTGTGCACATTGAAATATCCAGCGATGCAGCGCTGCTATCATAATTATTGCCGCAGATATTTACATCAAAAATCACTCTGCAATCCGGCAGCTGTGTGCGTATATATTCCGCGTCGCTCAATGATATTCCAGTGTCCCGCAGGTCAATCTGCTTAAGGTTATAAAGCTGATAAACAGCTGAAAAGTCGGAAATGCTGCTCCCTTTAAGGTCGAGCTCTTGTGTATCGACGGGTATCTCCTCGCCGCTTATATTAACTGTCTCTATTTTTTCCTCACCTGTGCAGCCGAAAACCGAAACGGAGGCCAGCGCAAGCAGCATAAGCAGAAATGTTTTTTTGTTCATATATTAATTCACCAATATTTCCGGAATATTTTTAGTGCGTGTAGAAATTTTCAAGCTCAGCAGGCACCATATCCGAAACCCCGAAATATACTATCTCCTGCACCGGACGATGGACAAAGTACGTAGCGTTTACCTTATGGGTATTTAAAAACCTACCCATAAATACAACTGACGATGACAGCCCGCCATCTAAGTTGTATGCAACAGAGCAGCCCAGCTTCATGAAATACCCCGACAAGTCATAGAATGTCATTCCCCTGTTCACCCAATCTTCCCGTCCGTCTGCTACGATGTTTACATAATGCCCCGGCTCAACCATGCCCCACGCACAGCGTGGATTGGTGCGCGAAAGGAAATAACCCGGCTGCAGGCTCTCCGGCGTTCTTTCACCATCCCTTACAAGTATCGGCCCGAAGGAGAGCATGTTCATAACGCCTGCATCCAGCAGCTCGCCGTAGGTTATTCCGTCCTCTTTCATATAGGCGGCCATTGTTCCGTCCGGATACATTGCGAGAAAATCGCGGTTCTCGTTTGGCACGTCGTGTATCTCTTCTTCGCTGTACTCGTAGTTTTTCGCCTTCATTCCGTCGAAAACCCGACCGTCCCTTATGACCTTGGCAATCCATGGATTCTCTCCCGTTATGGCAAAGTCCGAATTAGTGGCAAATACTGCCTTGTTGATTATCGCTATATCGTCCACCTGCTCGCAGCCGTACACGCCCGGAGCCTGCTTGTTGCTATAGCCTATGTCGAACCCCGAATGGTCCTTAGTTCTAATATTTGTTATGTATATCATGGTTTCCACGGCTTCATCATACACCGCTTCTATCCTAACGCTCAAGTTCGGCGAACTGTAGCACCAGAAATCATCAAGCTCTGTTACAATCTCATCCGCTGTGAAAAATTCTTCTTCTGTTGGCCTGTTTTCCTCAATAACCTTTTTATTTCTATCAAGCATCTCCGTGTTTATTTCCATGAATTCTGCTTTTCTGCCGGGTGACTGGGGCATAATGCCCTCACTAAAAAAGTAGTTTCCCTGTGCATCTTTAATAAAGAGCATATTTTCTTCGTATAGAATATTTATCACTTCATATTGCGGCGTTTTCAGCGGGCTTTGCATTGAGTGATAAAGCTTTTTGGGGATGTTTATTTCCGTGTAAATATTCTGCCGCATTCCGCCTGCGCATTCAGAGCCTGCAAGATTAAACATTGCCGTTTCTCCCAGCACGCCTATAATATTGTTAATGTCCCCTTCGTTGCTTTCCTTCATCATGGCTATCCTCTGTGAATTTTCAAATGAGGAATCAGCATAGTATACATGCTCGTCAAAGTTGTTTTTCATATCGAAATAGTATACGAAGTATTCATCAAACGCATACGCGTGCAGCATTTCTTCGCGCATAATCTCCGTCGATTCTCCGTCTGCATAAAAGTAGAATACATGAATGGAATCATGGGAATTATCAAGCCTCTCTGTATAATAAATCCCGTTGCCCTTGGGCTGCATCTCAATTACATTATTCGCCGATATCACTTCTTCAATTTCGAAATTCCTGTTCATCTTTAGCAGGCCCTTTGCGTAGGACAGGGCATAAAATGTGTCGCCGACGCTTATTAAGTCGAAGTAATCCCCTGCCTTAACCATCGTAAGCTCTGTGCCGTCTGTTTTCATTTCATAGATATTATATGGCGCTTCAATCATCAGCCCCCTGCCAAGCTCCTCGCCGGCAATGAAATAGATATATTCTCCTACGATATTTATTGACTGTATTCTGAAAGCTCCTGTCATGTCAGTAAGCGCCAGCAGCTCCGTTTTCCCTGTTTCGTAGCAGCACTTTGCTATGGAATGCACACCGTCTTTTTCAACCGGAAAGTATGCATATCCTTCGCTATAGGCCAGCGAATTGACATAGGGGCTGCGGCCTGCGGCTCCGCTTTCTGCGGCAGCGTCCCACTGTGCGCTGCGATCTATTATATCAGCGAGCACATTCTGCGCATTTTGATAGTTTTCGTCTGCTTCAATAACAAGTGAAAGGTATTCCGCCGCAGCATCAAAATCCCTGTTTGAATATAGCAGCATACCTTCAGCATAGTCTTCGCCGGATTTTATAATTACCTGTTCATTTGCAATAATGCCCTCAAGCGTCTGATCGATTTCTTCAGTTTTATAATCTAGAATTAGAAAATCATTCATTATTTTCATGGCTTCCTCAGCTGATCCCGCACTCTGCGCCATGGCCTTTATCTCATCAGCGCAGCTATCCAGAGACTGATTCAGCAAAGCTCTTGTTTCCTCGTCTGCCGCATCGTAGATATTCTTTGCGCCTGCGTAGTCGCCCGCATTGAGCAGCCCTTCAAATTCTGCTTGAGCCTGGCTGTAGTCGGTGTTTTGGCACGAGGCCAGCAAAAGGAGTATTATAAGCGGAAATAGTATAATCTTTTTCTTCATCGGCTACCTTCACAAATTTATAATATCAGGCGAATCCTCACCTGCAATAACCATATCATTAATTAACTTGGAACATATAGAAATGCTCTTTGGCGCAATGGCGTAAAAGAGCATTCAGATGCCTATCAATATTATAATAGTTCTTTTATATTTTTGTCAAAGTTTTACGGTAATATTTATTTATGGCAGGGATTTCAGTTTGCTTTCTTAAGCTTGATGAGCTGTTCATTTAGCTGCATGCTATGAAAAATAATTCTGATAGTTTTAACTCATATTCCCGCGGATAAACTAAAAGCCATCCTAAAAAAGGATGGCTTTATGTACTAACTTGTATGTTTTTGTTATACTTTTAATACCGCTTCTGGGATATTAGAATGGATAATCTCCTACGTTTTCAGCTGTGAAAACTACGCGTTCTGGAAGAAGAACTACACCGTTGTTTACAGCAGCAGTTGGAGCACCCGGAACTAATTCGTCGTTTGTTACGATTGAACATTCGCCGATTCCCGGTACGTCGATTACATCACCAGCTGCAACTTCGTTGCCTGCTGCAAGGTATGCTGCGAAGTAGCATCCCAATGCGCCCTGGATACCGCAGTCCCAAAGTCCCCATTGCTCAACTATGCCAGCTTCGAGATATGCTGTCATACCTGATGGTGTGCAGAAGCCTGTGATTGTGATGTCGTCTTTTGTCAGGCCCTTGTTCTGTGCTGCCTGGCTTTGTCCCGGAAGAGCTGTTGAGTCGTTGCAGATGATTAAGTCAATGTCAGGATATGCATCCAGTATTGATTCACCAATAGAAACTGACTTCTGTGAATCCTGCTCTGAATAGAAAGGATCAGCAACTGCTACCCAATTCGGATACTTTTCTTTGATATATGCTTCGCCTGCTACATACCATGAATTCTGGTCAGCAACTGCAGCCTGTGAATAGTGCCAAACGTACTGTACTTCGCCGTTTACATCAACGCCGCGGTTTGTTAATGCGTCTGCACCCATATCAACCAGCATTTCGCCCAATATCTGTGGTGTTCCCTGAGAAACCATCAATGAACGTGCGTCTTCTGATACGTCAGAGTCCCATGTTGTTACAACGATGCCCATATCCTGAGCTTCCTTAAGCTTTTCATCCAATGCTTTTGCATCAACTGATGAGATAGCAATTGCGTCTACACCTGCGTCGATTGCCTGTTGGATAACTTCCAGCTGGTCTGTAACAGAAGCTGTAGCGCTGCCCATATACTTAACTTCGATTCCCCACTGCTCTGCATACTTCTGAGCTCCGTCATTAGCTGCTTCGAAGAATGAGTTACCTGTAAGTTTCGGGATAAAAGCAACAGTCATACCTTCTATACTACCTGCTGTTTCTACTACTTGTTGTCCGTTGTCTGCTGATGTATTGTCGCCGGCTGTCTCATCTTTTGAGCAAGCTGAAAGTGACAATATCATTACTAATACTAGCAATACCGCAAATAACTTTTTCATTTTATCCTCCTTGTTATGTTTGTTTATTTCTAATTAGAGTAGGATTACTCTAAACTTATCTACTCAATGCTATGTTCTTTCCTGAACAATTTTCTTATGTAAGACGATGTCCTTGGGTTGGATGCCAGCTCCCTGGCCGAAACTACCAGAACCAGCATTATGCCAATAGGCAAATCCAGATTCTGCGTGCTTACTCCGAAGCAAAGCGGCAGCCCATACCTTAAAATAACTATTGCAAGCGCTGCCAGCGCCGTGCCGATTATGCTGCCTTTGCCGCCCGTTGAGAGCGTGCCGCCCAGAACAACCGCCGTAATTATAGAAAGGGTGAATGTCGACCCCAGATTATACTTTGCTGAGTCTACATTTGCAGTCAGAAGTACGCCTGCTATTGCAGCACCAATGCCTGTTAATATATATGTGCTCATGATTATCCATCTGCTGTTTACTCCTGAGTACTCAGCCGCTTTCCTGTTTACGCCCACGAGGAAAACCTTGCGTCCGTATTTTGATTTGTGCAGCAGCCAGTAGCACAGTATGATCAAAGCAACGTATATGACTATCTGTATCGGTATTACGTCAAACAGCTTGTATTTGCCCAGTGCCCTGAAGGCGATGAACTCGCCTGCTTCGTTCTTTCCGGGAAAGCCGTTGATTCCCTGGTATGCAGGCGTTGCAGACAGCCCGGAGACCAAAAGAGCAATACCTGAAAACAGGAAGCTTCCGCCCAATGTAACAACCATCGGCTGAACATTGCAGTAGGCTACTAAAAATCCTGAAAGCGCTCCTGCGAGCCCAGCTGTTATTATGGCCAATAGTACAGCCATCCATATATTCAGCCCGGCATCGCTCCATAGTACTCCGATCACTATGGATGTCAGCCCGACTATTGAGCTGGCCTGTATGTCAATGCCGCCGGTTATCATAACAAAGGTTACAAATAATGATATGATGCAAATACTGATATAATTGTTTATGCTTGAGAATATTGATGCCGGCCTCATGAATTTTTCAAAGTCTGCCGCTCCGAATATAATGAATTCAGCAGCAATTATCATAACCAGGACAAATTCCCATTTGGTCACTATATCTTTTGTTTTCTGCAGAAATTTATTTTTCATCAGCGCTATCCACCTTTACATCATTATGGCTTGAGGCTCTGGCAGCAAGCCTGGCCCTTCTCGCCTTTTCCACCGACCTTGTGTGCATCAGCGCGTCCGTGACTACAATAGTAATCAGCATAATTCCCTTTATTGTATTGTCAAAATCAGAAGACAGGCCTATAAATACCAGCAGCCTTCCTATTGTAGACATAATTACAGCGCCTATTCCTGCGCCAAGCAGGCTGCCTAATCCTCCGGAGAGGCTGACCCCGCCAAGCACGCACGCAGCAATCGCCGACATCTCATATCCGGAACCTGCCACAATATTTACCTGTCCGTACTTTGATGCAAATGCTACGCCTGCTACGGCAGCGAATATACCGGAGAGAATATAGGCAAGCACCTTTGTCCATACAACGGGTATGCCAATAAGGGTAGCTCCGCCGATGTTGTCGCCCACTGCTATAAAATTCTTTCCGCTTCTTGTCCTCGTCAGTATCAAATGCCCCGCAATGATTACAACAACCACGATTGAATAGTATATTGTAATATCGCCGAAAATTGTTTTGCTTCCAAGGTTTGTGAAGTCCCCTGCGAAATTCTCAACTGTGCGGCCGCCTGAATATACATATACCAGCCCTCTTACTATTCCCATTATTCCCAATGTGAATATCAATGAAGGCACTTTGATGATTGCTACACCCACGCCGTTTATGATGCCAACTGCTATTCCCAGAACAGCAGCATAAAGCAGCATCTCTGCTATGCTTCCGCCTCTTTGCGCAATTGTTCCCGCAATCGCCGCGGAAAGGCCCATGGTCGCTCCTATGGATACATCTATTTCACCTGTCATTATTACGAAGGCTATTCCCGCCGCAAGAAGAGTGAAAACAACGCTGCTGTTAAATGCGCTGATAATATTTTCATAGCTGAAAAATGTCGGGTTTATTATGCCTGTTACAGTAAATAGGATTATAAGGAATACAAGGCTTGACAACCATCTTACTCTACTTAATCTTTTAAGCAAATTCATTTAAATTGCCTCCTGATCCTTATATAGTCCGAATGAAGCAGCCGTGAGATTATCCATAGTGATTTCCTTTTTGGTGAATTCTCTGTTGATTCTTCCGTTGAACACAGCAATGCTTCTGTCTGCCAGCTCGACAATCTCTTCCAAATCAGATGAAATCAAAAGCACGGCTACGCCTTTGCTCTTCAGTTCATTTATTATTCTGTATACGTCCATACGTGCCGCTGCGTCTATGCCTCTTGTGGGTTCATCCAGAATAACCAGTTTCGGAAGAGTAGACAGCGATTTGCCGATAACTACCTTTTGCTGGTTTCCGCCGGAGAGGCTGCCTGCCAGCTGGCCGTTATCTGTCACCTTTATTCTAAAATCTTCAACGTACTTGCTGGTTAATTGCCTTTCTTTTTTCCTGTTAAGGGTGAACCTGCCCATATCTTTTCTGTCCAGCATCGAGGCCGTTATATTCTCGCTCACTGCACTTATCTTAAACAATCCGTGATTGTGCCTGTCCTCCGGCACGAGGTTTATTCCTGCTTTCAGCATTGCGCTGGTTTTAAGCCCAGTTATATCCTTGCCCTCAAGCAGAACCTTGCCGCTCAAAGTCTTGTCCCTGCCGAATATTGTCCTTACCAGCTCTGTGCGGCCCGCGCCCACAACTCCTGCAAGGCCCAGTATCTCCCCCGGATAAACTCCGAATGAAATATTATTGAATCCATAGCCGCTGTAATCTTTCAGTTCAAATACCGGCTTTAGGTTCTTATAATCAATTGTTTTTAGTTCAGTTTCCGCCTTTTCTTTCTGCTCGCAGTTGGAAGGCATCAGGCCCTTTATCAGCATTTCTCTGTTGAAATCCTCTACCTGTCCATCAAGGGTTATAATGCCGTCGCACATAATAGATACATGTGTCGCGATTTCAAAAACCTCTGAAAGCCTGTGCGTAATATATATAATGCCTATTCCCTTGTCTTTCAGGTCCTTAACCACCTTGAAGAAGCTTGCTACTTCGTCAAATGTAAGCGCTGATGTAGGTTCATCCAGAATGAGTATTTTCGCTTCTCTTAGAAGCCCTCTGATAATCTCAACCAATGTCTGCTCAGCAATTGACAAGCTGCTTGCGCTGCGCTCCAAATCCAGCTCCCAGCCTATTGACTGCATTAATTCAACGATTTTTTTCTTCAGCTCGGACTGCTTTCCTTTGAAGCCCATTGTTATGTTCTCTTCAACTGTCATATTAGGAAAAAGCATCGGCTCCTGCGGAACCATATATATCCCTGCAGCCAATGCAGCGGATGCATTGGACAGGTGCAGCTGCTTGCTATTTACATATATGCTGCCTTTATCACTTTGATAGATACCCATGATTATTTTCATGAGCGTGCTTTTGCCTGCTCCGTTGCCGCCGATTAGGGCGAGCACTTCGCCGGCCTTGAGCTCCAGGTCTATTCCCCGTAATACAAGGTTGCTTCCAAAGGACTTATATATCTTTTCTATGCATAAAAGTTTTTCGTTTGTTTCGCTTTTTCCCATATCGTCCTCACTTCTTTGCTGTACATTTGTTAAAATACACATTTTTTCGAGTATTTAACATTTGTTTTCTGTTAAATCATTTGTTTCTTCAATAATAATTCACTTTGTACATTTTGTCAACAAAAATATTGATTTTTTGTGCTTTTTTCATTGACAATGGCTATTTTAGCTGATATACTTTGTTTATTGATAAACATTTTATCAGATTTGCAACATTTGTTTAGTAACAAAAATAACGAGGCTAAACAATTGTTCAAAAAATAGTATATATTATTATTGGAAAGGGCCTATAAGTATGCGTGAAAGCAACCTAATAATGAAAATTGCGTGGTTTTACTATATTGACAACCTGACTCAGCAGCAAATCGCCGAGAAACTGGATATTTCACGCATGAAAGTAATTAAATATTTAAATCAGGCCAAGACGGAAGGCGTTGTACAGTTCAAAATAAACAAAAACGCTGAAAACAGAGTTCAGGCTGAAGTAAAGCTTATAGAAAAATATGGCCTTGATGATGTTTTCGTAGTGCCCAATTCAGGCAGCGAAGATCTAAACGACACAATAGCCCAGGCTGCTGCGCAGTATATTGAGGAAAAGAGCAAACCGGGAGATTATATTAATATAGGCTACGGCGACACAGTATCAAAGACTGTAAGCCATCTCATCTACGCGGTGGAAAAGCCGCTTTCTCTGGTCTCGTTATCCGGCGGGGTTTCCTTCTACACCTCGTCCATAATCAACGGCGCACATAAAAAAACTGCCTCTTCACCCACACCTAATATATATGTTGTGCCCGCACCTCTTGTTGCATCCAGCAAGGAAGTTGCTCAGACCATTTTGAAAGAGTCATCCATAAAGGAAATACTGGATATGACGCAGCTGGCGTCCATGTCCGTTGTGGGTATAGGGGCAGTAACAAACACGGCAACAATATTTAAATATAATATAGTAAGCAATAACGACCTCGTTCTCCTGCAGATGCAGGGGGCAGTCGGCGATATACTCAGCCACTTCTATGACAAAGACGGCAACATAATAGAAAACGAGCTCAACGCCAGACTGATAAGCTCCGATTTGTCATTGCTTAAAAACGGCAAAAAGGTAATCGGCGTAGCAGGAGGAAAAGACAAGGTGACTGCTATACATTCAGCTTTGTCAGGCAAGCTAGTCAATGTATTCATAACAGACGAAGACACAGCGGCAAGATTGCTGGAATATAAATAGGACACAAGTCATTAAGGAGAAAAAATGAGCAATTATCTGATGGCTATAGACGCAGGAACCGGAAGCCTCCGTTCTGTCATATTCGACCTCAATGGAAATCAGATTGCAGTTTCCCAGCAGGAATGGACGCACAACGAAGACCCTAGGTATCCTAATTCCATGGATTTTGACGTCGAAAAAAACTACGGGATAATGGTCAGCTGCGTAAAAGAAAGCATAAAAATGTCCGGGATTAACCCCCGCGACATTATTGCCATATCTTCAACCAGCATGCGAGAGGGCATCGTGCTCTATGATTCTGACGGCAGGGAGCTTTGGGCATGTGCCAATGTAGACGCGCGGGCAGACAAGGAAGTATCCCATCTTAAATCCCTTGGCAATGATATTGAGCAGGAAATCTATGAAGAATCCGGCCAAACTTTTGCTCTCGGCGCTCTGCCGCGAGTGCTATGGGTTAAGAACCATATGCCTGAAGTCTATGAAAAAACAGCGGCTATAACCATGCTGAACGACTGGATAACATACAGATTAACAGGGATATTATCGGTTGAGCCATCAAATGGCTGCACGACAGGCATGTTTGATTTGTCCAGCCGCAGCTGGGACAATAAAATAGCGGAAAAGTGCGGGCTCAAAACAGACATCTATCCAACGGTATATGAATGCGGCAAGCCAATAGGAAAAATACTTCCGGAGATGGCATCAGAATTCGGCCTATCAGAGGAATGCCTGATAGTGGCAGGCGGCGGAGACGCCAACCTAGGATGCATCGGCGTGGGCGTATGCTCGCCCGGGCAGGCTGCGCTATTCGGCGGCAGCTTCTGGCAGCTGGAATACAATGTTGACAAGCCAACTGTTGATAAAGACTGCAGGGTGCGCGTCAACTGCCATATTCTCGAAGATACATGGCAGTATGAGATGATAGCATTTTTCCCCGGCCTCATAATGAGATGGTTCAGGGATGCATTCTGCCAGATGGAAAAGCAAATTGCAGAACAAAGAGGAATATCCGCGTATTCAGTGCTCGAAGAGCAGGCACGGGAAGTGCCCGTCGGATCCTACGGAATGATGTGCTCATTTTCAAGCGTAATGGACTACAAGGAGTGGAAGCATGCCTCGCCGGCATTTGTCAACTTCAATATTGATCCGTTAAAATTCAACAAAGGCACATTCTACAGAGCCTTAATGGAAAATGCGGCATTGGTTACTTTGGGACATTCAAAAATAATCAGCGAAGTAACCGGCAAAGAAATAAAGGAAGTAACATTCGCCTCCGGCGCTTCGCAGAGCGATTTATGGTGCCAGATAGTCTCTGATGTGCTGGGAGCAAAGGTAAAGATACCAAAGGTTAAGGAAGCGACCGCCCTAGGTACATCCATATGCGCAGGCGTAGGCGCAGGTGTATATTCAAGCATTGAAGATGCAGCAAATAAGCTGGTGAAGTTCGAAAAGGAATATACCCCCGACATGGAAAACCATAAAAAATATTTAGAAATATATAATACGTGGAAAGAGATAAACAAAACCCAGATGGAAAACTCGGACAGAGGACTTATATCTCATATGTGGAAAGCGCCGGGGCTATAAGTTTTAGAATATATTGATACGAGAGGTGTAACATGCAATTAGTAAAAGAAAAAGATATTGAATATCGTTTTGGCGACAGCGGCCCGAAATACTTAAGAAAGGGCCCGAGATTAAGCGCAGGCGTAGTAGTTCTGCAGCCAGGCCAGGACTTCAAAAATCACTTCCACAACATAATGGAAGAAAGCTTTCTTATTCTGGAAGGTAAAGTAGATATATCAATAGATGACACAGTGTATACCTGCGAGCCAGGCGATTTAATAACGGCAGAGCCCGGAGAAACACATCATCTGATGAACAACTACGATGAGCCAATGAAGGCCGTGTTTATGCTCGCGCCTTTCCAACTGCAGGATAAAGTGGAAGTTGAGTGAAAAGCAGCCTGCGGCGCAAAACAAAATAAGCAAACAAATTTTTAAGGAGTGTTAAAAATGGCAGATAAAGATAATATAAAAGAAACCAAGGACTATGGGGTCGGAATCCCTCAGGCGACAAACGGATTCCATGTAAAAGGATGCAACAACTATGGCTGGGGAATGAAATCCAGGCTGTCTAAGATATTTAATCCGCAAAGCGGAAGGACATTAATGCTGGCTTTCGACCACGGATATTTCTTAGGGCCTACATCAGGGCTTGAAAGGCTTGACCTGAAAATTCCGCCTCTGGCACCGTATATTGACGTATTTATGGGAACGCGCGGCGCGCTTTCTGCGTGCATCGAGCCGGCACTTTCCTATCAGAAGGCTGTCGCTCTTCGCTGCTCATCAGGCTCATCAATATTGAATGATGACTTGAGCTTTGAAAAGGTAAGCGTAAGCATAGAAGAAGCCGTAAGAATGAATGCCGACTGCATGGCTATTCAGGTATTTATAGGCGCAAAAGGCCAGCTTTCATCCATTGAAAACGTTTCAAAGGCAATAGACACAGGCAATTCATACGGAATACCCACAATGGGCGTTGTAGCCGTTGGCAAGGAAATGGAGAGAACTCCTCAGTACTTCAGGTTAGCAACCAGAATGATCGCGGAATTCGGCGCGCAGATAGTAAAATGCTATTACTGTGATGATTTCGAAACAGTAACTGCATCCTGCCCCGTGCCAATAGTTATAGCGGGCGGCAAGAAGCTGCCTGAAAAAGAAGCGCTGGATATGTGCTACAATGCACTCGCCAGAGGCGCAGCAGGCGTGGACATGGGCAGGAATATATTCCAGTCCGATGCACCCGTTGCAATGGTTCAGGCTGTGCGCGCAATAGTTCACGACGGCATAGACAGCAAAGAAGCATACGATATGTACCAAGAGCTAAAGAATAAATAGCATTACTTCTCCTCTTATTTATTAATTTTAGAATCGGGTATAGAATGAACGATTCGAAAAACAACCTCGCTGAACTTTTCAGTGGGGTATTTTTTTGCTCTTCGATTGCTGACAAGCTGCTAGCTGCGGCTTTTTAAAAAGGCTTACTATCACAGCTTGCGGCTTATTATAAAATCAATTGAAGTATCATACAAAGCAAAAAGGCCCGAAGGCCTTTTATATTCTGAATGTTATATGATGTGTACATTACGGTTTGCGGAAAAGTCCCTTGTCCAAAACTTCCATTACCTCTCCGACTACGTCTTCTAGGTTTCTGTCCTTTTTAAAGAACACATACCTTAATCCGATAAAGTTAACAATGCCCATGAGCATATAGGCGATTACTTCATTGTCGAACTTGCTTATCTCCTCGTCTGCAAAAGCTTTGTCCAGACCCTTTGTATAGTGCTCTGCAAAGTTCGTATAGTAGTCGATGAACAAGCTTTTATCAATATAGAGCGATTCCCATATTATCTGGTATATATAGGGGTGCTCCTGAATGGTCTGCAGAAAGTGGAGCATTCCCACCTCTTCTGCTTCACGCCTTGTTTTGCAGTCAAGTTCTTTTATCTTTCTTACTATTTCGCTTCTCAGAAGATGGCTATAGTCATTAAGAAGATAGCAGTACAAAGTGAACTTATCCTTAAAATATATATATATTGTGCCCGGTGCGACTTTCGCCTTTGTAGCAATGTCGTTTATGGATGTATCATAATATCCCTTTTCACCAAAAAGCCTCTCAGCAGCCTTCATAATCTTGCTGCGGGTGGCAACTCCTCTTTTGGTCTTCGGTTCTGGTACTTCAATTTTTACCATTGCTCTCTCCTTTACACCGGATAAGTTAAAAAATATTTTACCATAAACGGTCAATATATTCCACTTATATGGCGATTTCGTCCTCGCTGAGGTTGATAAAGCCTAATACAATGGAGACAAACAGATACGGCCTCTCGTAGAAGGCTGCATGCCCTGTTTCGGGAAGTATCACAAGCTCTGCGTTTGGCATATTATGAGCTAAGTACCTTTGCTCCTCCATGGGTGTTATATGGTCTTGGTCGCAGCTTATAATCAGCGTGGGCGCGGTGATATTTTTTAGCACATCTGTTACATCGTGTTCTCTCGCCGAGTTTGTCAGCCTTATCATGCTGCTCAGGAATTCCTCGCTTGCGAACGCCGTCTCCGTCAGCACCTTTTTCCTCTGTGCCATCCATTCCTTTTTTCTTTCGTAGTAAGCTGGTGAGTAAATTGTGGGTATGGTGGTGCAGTAGTATGCCTCCGGATTGCCCGCCGCCATGTTCCACGCGTCGCCTATTTCCTTAAGCCATGCATTGGTTCTGCCTACGGTATTGGCAAGCACCATCCTTTTGACTCGGTCAGGGTATTTGGCCGCGAATTTCAGTGCGACCTCGCCGCCGTAGGATGTGCCGAGTATTGACACCTTGTCAATTTTCAGCTCATTAAGAAGGGCAAGCACTACCTCTGCCTGTATGCTCTGGTCGAAGGGCTCATCCATCTTGTCGCTCTGCCCCTGATCCAAAAGATCCAAAAGTATCAAAAGGTTGCCGCCAGCAAAGTGCTTCTCAAACGGCGCCCAGCTTCTGGTGGACATCATTATTCCGTTCATTATGAGGAGCGGTTCGCCCTCGCCTGACGTAGAGTAAAATATATTTTTGCCTTCAAATTTAAAAGTGCTCATACTTTACCTTTCGTATATCATGCCCAGCTCCAAGGCTGCGGCTCTCAGCTCATCTCGGAATTTGGGGTGCGCTATGGCAATAAGCCGCTCCACCCTTTCTGTCACTCCTGTGCCTCTAAGTGCGGCAACGCCGTATTCTGTTACTACGTAGTCTACATCATTTCTGGATAATGACACTGCAGCCCCAACCTTTAGCTGGCCGACAATTTTGCTGATTTCTTCTTTTTCGCCGGTTTCCGGGTTTCTTACCATGGCAGTTGAGTATAGGGCGATAAATGACTTGCCGCCTTTACTCATCTGCGCGCCCACTGCTGTGTCGCTCTGCCCGCCTGTTCCGCTGAACTGCACAGAGCCTAATGACTCGCTGGCGCACTGGCCGGTTAAGTCAACTTCCAGTGTAGTGTTTATTGATATCTGGTTGTCATTTTGCGCTATTACATATGGATCATTGGTGTAGTAGCCATCATAGAATTCCACTGCCGGATTGTCATCCAGGAATTCATACAGCTCCTTCGAGCCCATGGCAAATGTCGCTATCATCTTGCCCTTGTCCATGTTTTTGTATTTGCCTGTGATGGCGCCTGCCTGATACAGCTTCATCATTCCGTCTGAGAACATCTCAGTATGCACACCTAAGTCCTTTTTATCAATAAGAGCCTCGGCTACGGCATTTGGTATGCCGCCTATTCCAAGCTGCAGGCATGATCCGTCATCAACCAAGTCTGCTATATATTTGCCTATTTTTCTGTCCTTGTCGTTCATCACCGGGTCCGGCAGCGCCAGCGGCTCATAGTCGCATTCTACCAGATAGTCGATGTCTTTTACATGAACCTGTATATCGCCGAATGTCCTCGGGAAATTCGGATTGATTTCTAATATTGTAATATCTGCCGCTTCAATCATTTGCTTTTCGTATGTTGTGCTAAGGCTCAATGATATATTGCCGTGCTTGTCGGGCATGGCAGCAGCGCCCACATATATGTTGGGCTTTTTAAAATCCAGTCTCTTTTTTGCAGCCAGATGCAGATGGTTTGGAATGTAGGTTACATTTCCGTTCTTGTGGAATCTGCGCAGTGATGCTGTGTAGAACCATGTCTCCACCATAAACTTGCTGCGATATTCGGGATTGGCGAAAAACTCGTGGTCAGCCATTGGTATGCAATTAGATACCCTGACATCAACTGCCCTGTCTGCTATTGTGTGCAGCTGAGACATGAAGTCCTTAGCCTCTGCTATGCACATACCGGTTACTATATAATCATTTGGCTTAACCAAATCAAGCGCCTGCTTAAGTGTAATAAGCTTTGAACTATAATCATAATTCATAGTTTCACCTCTTAGATAGATTTCGGGGGGAATATAATTCCCCCCATTGTAAGTTCCCTAATTTGTATTAGTTGCCTGCTATTTCGCTGAGTACTTCGATTTCGCGTACCTTTACGAATGCTTCTGTAGGCTCAGCTCCGTCTGCCTCAGTTACAGTATATTGCAACAGTGACATGGAGTCAATTCCCCAGCGCTTTCCACCTGAATAGTCAACTGTTCCGCCCATAGGAATATCAATTGGGCCTTCTTCCATAGCTGCTATGTAGTTGTCCCAGTTTGGTACCTGGCCATTGGCTTCGAGGCGCTTTAGCCCCTCAACGAATACTACTGCTGCGATGTAGCCGGCTGTAGCGAATGAATTAGTGTAGTATGCTGTCTTGACATCCTCTGCGAGGTCAGCCTGAGCTATGCATGCTACGTAATCCTGTACGTCTGCCTGTCCTTTTTCTGAATATACGTCTACCCATGCGTTTGTATAGATTGGGCGGTTTTCAGAATACTTAGTGTGGTCAACTGCTGTTACGTCGGCGTTAACATAGGATGTAAATACCGGTACTTCCATCTGTGCGTCATCCATTGCAACCAATGTTTCCTTGAAAGGAACCTGGTTCATAGCAAGGATTACTACCTGTGCGCCTGCGTCCTTTAATTTCTGTACGCCTGTTGCGTATGTGCCCTCTGCTACTGCTTCAACTACCATGTTTGCATCTCTGCCTTCAGCTGCTGCTTCGGCCTGTACGCCAGCTAAGATAGATGAGCCTGCGTCGTCATTAGTGTATAATACGCCGATAACTGCGTCGCTAGGGAGCATTGCTCCGCCGAATAATTCTTCGTTGAATGCGCGAGCTGCCATTATGCGTCCGTCTGTCATGTAGATTGGCTGTACTGCCATTACAGGGTTCATTGGGCTCTCTTCAAAATAAAGAGCGTTGATGCCTGTTGCAGCATAGACCATAGGAATGCCGATTTCCTGGATGTAATCAACTGTTGCTGATACTGTTGGTGTTCCGAAGTGTCCTACTAATGCGAAAACTTCATCTTCCTCTGCCAGCTTCTCTGTCAGAGCTGCTCCTGTTGCGCCGTCGAATCCGTCATCATATGTGATGAATTCAATCATTCTTCCGTCGATACCACCAGCATCATTAATCATCTTGAAGTATGCCATGATAGCGTCATTGAAAGGTACTCCTACAACTGCGAGCGCTCCGGATACAGCTGCTGTATTACCAACATAAATTGTTGTGTCAGTAACGCCTTGTGAATACTCTTCAACTACCGGCTCCTCTGATACGGGGGTGTCATTTGCTTGTGTTTCTGCTGGGTTGTCCGGTGTCTCAACTACTGGTTCTTTAGCGCATGATGCAAATACCATAGCGATAACTGCCAGTAATACTACTACCTTCATTAAACCTGTTTTTTTCATTTTCTCTCTCCTTTTCTTTAGTGAGTAGATTTATTATTGTCTTTTATAAATATCCGGTTGCCCGGTTATTTTAGTTGTTATTTGCTGCCTTTGTTCCTTTTGCCGAGGTAGGCTGCAAAGAGGGATTCGTCCTTCATCAGAGCTTTTCCTGTGCCCTCTGTTTTCACAGTTCCAAGCTCCAGCACGTAGGCATAGTCCGCTATTTTCAATGTCTGGTATGCGTTCTGCTCAACAATTAGTATTGTTGTGCCCTCGTCCTTTATTCTCTTAATTATGGAGAATATCTCGCGAACTATAAGAGGCGCCAAGCCCAGTGACGGCTCATCCAAGAGCAAAAGCTTTGGCTTGCTCATCAGCGCCCTGCCGATTGCCAGCATCTGCTGCTCTCCGCCGGATAGTGTGGATGCCTGCTGCTTTCTTCTTTCCTTAAGCACCGGAAAGTAGCTGAATACTTCTTCCAGGTTTTTGTGGACCTGCGCTTTGGACTTTATGCTGTATGCGCCCACCAGCAGGTTCTCCTCCGTTGTCAGGCCGTTTAGTATCATCCTTCCCTCAGGTGACTGGATAATTCCACGGGCTGCAATCTTGTGCACTTCCTTGTTGGTTATGTCCTTTTCCATAAAGGATACTTTTCCGCTTTTTGCTTTTACAATGCCGGATACCGTTCTGACGGTTGTGCTCTTGCCTGCGCCGTTAGCCCCGAGGATAGCCACGATGCTGCCTTCCTCGACAGACATATTTATACCTTTCAGCGCGCGGATGTATCCGTAATCTACGACGAGATTTTCAATTTCTAGTATCTTACTCATCTTCATCCTCCGTCACCGCTGAGCCCAGGTATGCTTCCTGCACCACAGCATTTGTCTGGATTTCCTCCGGTGTGCCTATTGCCAGCATCTTTCCGAATGATATTGCGCACACTGTGTCGCATATATCCATTACAAGGCCCATGTCATGCTCCACTAGGAATATTGTGCACTCGTAATCATTTCTTATTTTATGAATAGTCCTTGCAAGCTCTTCTGTCTCTGCTTCGTTAAGCCCAGCCGCCGGCTCATCCAATATAATGAGCCTCGGGTTAACCATAAGGGTTCTTGCGAGCTCAATCTTTTTTAGTATTCCGTAGGGCAGCCCGAAAGGAATCACGTCCTTGTATGCTATCAGGCCCAGCCTATCCAGTACATCCAGAGCCCTTGCCTTCATTATCTTCTCTTCCCTCTTTAATTTCCTTGTGTGGAAGAGGTGGTCGAAGAATCCCGCGCTGTATAGCACGTGCGAGCCAATAAGCATATTATCCAGCACAGAAAGCTCCCATATAAGCTCTAGGTTCTGGAAAGTCCTCACTATGCCTGTTTTTATGATGTTGTGCACCTTCTGGTGTGTAAGGTCCATGACTTCGTTGTTTTTGTTCCGATAATAGATGTTTCCGCCTGTGGGTTTGTTGAACTGCGTAATGCAATTAAATACCGTCGTCTTGCCCGCGCCGTTTGGCCCAATCAGCCCGAATATCTCGCCCTCTTTTACCTCAAAGCTGAGTTTGTCCACGGCCTTTACTCCGCCGAAGCGCATCTCCAGCTCCTCTAGCTGAAGTATTGTTTCGGTGTCTTTCAGCTGCTTTTGCGCCGCTGCTTTGCGCCCATTCAGCTTCTGGCTGCATGCATCTATCTTGGCCTTCAGCCTGCTGTTTTGAGCTGACACCTTTTTCTCTATCCTTGCGTACTTAGCCTCTGATTTTTCCTTGTTATGCTTTTCAAATTCTGAAAGCTTTCTATCATATTCAGCCTTAGCAAGCGTATACGCCTTCTCCGAAGCCTCGTCCTTTTCGCTGGGGCTTAGCTTTATGATGCCTTCAAATTTATCCTTTATGGCAGATAGCTTATCATCCAGCTTCTTAAGTGCAGCGCTTTTGTATTCTTGAGCTGCGTCCTTACCCTGCTTTTCGATCTTTCTCAGGTAGGTCTGCTCCACTGCCAGCCTTGGCAAGCGCTGGTTTTTATTGAGCTTTTCTATTTTTTCTTCCATGCTCTGCTGTGCCTTTTCTTTGGGAGACATAGCTTTTTGCTGAAGAGCATTGAGACTTTTTTCTATTTTGCCGCGCTTAATATCCGTATCCATCCGGCTTTGCTCTGCAAGTATTTCCTTAGCTACTGCAAGGTAAGTATGGTTGAGCTCATAGTCTGATGATGCCCTGTTCCTTTTTCTTATCAGGCGCCTTACGATAACGCTATTTATAATCTTTGCCATATCTATACACCTTCCATTTTTCTATGCCTGATTTTATCAGTGTCTTTATGTCGGCAAAGAGCCTGATGAGCCCGCCGGGATAGAACATAACAATTAAAACTATCAGTACGCCTGAGAATATCGCTGATGATCCGGGGTATTTATTGAAAAAGTCAATGTTTTTAAGCACCGCCAAGTCCAGCCCGAAGATAACGAATGTGCCCATGAGCACTCCCCATACGGAGCGGTATCCGCCGATTATTACAGCGGCCAGCACATTTAGCGAAAGCGCCAGTGTCCATGACGATGTATTTGATGCCCTTAAATAGGTTACATACAAAGCTCCGCCTATCATGGCGTAGATTGTCGCCAGCACGAATGCCAAAAGGCGATACTTAAGTATGCTGATTCCCATAGCCTGGGCTGCGGACTGGCTGTTTTTCATGGCCAGCATAGCCCTGCCTGTCGGGCTGTTTATTATGTTTATGGTGAAGACAATGGTTATAAAGAGCACCCCCAGAATGAGGAAAAACATCTTCTCCCTGTCCATCTCATAAAACATCGCGAGCTTTGCCCAAGGAACGGACTTAAGCCCGGATGCGCCGCCTGTGAATTGATTGGGAGTCTTGAAAAGCTCCAGCAGTATCTCGGACAATCCAAGCGTTATAATGGCCAGATACATGCCCTCAATTCGAAGGGATATAAACCCTACTACTCCGCCTAGTACTATTCCCGCTATAATTACAGCGCCGATAATGAGTATATACGGCACAGGAAATGGAATAAGCTTCAGCATGTTTCCCGCTATATAGCTGCCGAGGCCGATGAAGCCCGCTGTGCCGAGGGATGCCAGCCCTGCATAGCCCAAAAGGATTGCAAAGCCCATTCCCACAATAGCGTAAATCAATGTCTGTGCAATAGCCTTTGATACCGTAAGGCTTATTATATCCTCTGTAAACATAAACAGAAGCTGCACTCCGGCCAAAATTATTGTAAGAATGACGAAGCCAAACAGCGGATGACTGACTATCTGCTTTGCTTTTTTGCTTCTGTCATTTATCAGTTCTTTTCTGTATTCATTCGCCATAGTTACACCTTCTTTACGTCCTTTTTCCCAAAGAGCCCTCTTGGCTTAATAAGCACAACCAGCAGTATGACAGAGTATAGTATTACGCCGCTCCACAGGCTGTTATATATAGCCACCACTGCTTTGGTTATGGGTATGAGCACCGCGCCTATAATCGGCCCATAGAAGGATGAAAATCCGCCAAGCACCGAAGCCATGAATCCATTAACCTGCACCGAGACCATCATTGAGTTGTCAACCGTGCCCGACTGGGATGCCATAAGTATGGCCGCGACTGCTCCGCATCCACCGGCTATGGACCAGCTCATTGCGGTAATGACTCTTGTGTTTATGCCCATCATGCTGGCAACCGTTTCATTGGATGCCGTCGCGCGCACACCGAGGCCCCACTTTGTAAAATATAAGCTTATGAATATAATTGTTACGATAACTGCGGCAACCCCCAGAATCAAAAGGCCGTTTTTAGTAATAAAGAGATCCATGCCGCCGATTGAAAAGTCTATATTGCCGTCGATAAACCTGCCGAATTCATAAGGTATAGTTCCGTATATCAGCGGGATAAGGGCAGCAATTATAATAACCAAACCCATGGTGATCATCTGCTTTCCGACAACACTCACTTTTCTGGCTTTCCTTATTATGGCGACGTCTATAAAAAGCCCCAGCAGAAAACTCAGCACGATTCCAAGCGCTACGCCCAGCCAAATATTCAGCCCCATTTTGCTGGTCAAGGCAGCCGTCGTGAATACGCCTACCGTTGCCATCATGCCCTGCGCAAAGTTGGTGGTGAATGATGTCCTGAAAACCAGCATGATGCCTGTGGTTGCCAGAACCAGCACACCGGCCAGATGCGCATTGCTTAAGATGGTCTGCAGTATGGTTTGCAATGTCATTTGTTATTCCCCCCAACGAATTATATTGGCAGCCCACACATATCCTATGCCTGCCGCCAGCATGCACACTACGCTTCCGTCCTTTACCTTGCCCTGCTCCAGCGCAAGATGCAGGGAAAGTATCTGGTCAATCTGCCCGATATGCCCGTAATCTTCTAGGTATATGCTCTGCTCCTCTGTCAATCCCAGGCTCTGCAGCATTCCAAGGTGGCCTGAACGCTTTATGTGGAGTATCGCAAGGTATGACAAGTCGTCAAGCTTGAGTGATGATTTGTCCAATGATTTGTTGACGCATGTCATCCAGTTGTCCATTGAAACTTCATTAAGCTTGTCTTTCATGCGCTGGGCGTCCATCAGCCTTAATGACCTTTTGCCCTCTTCTAGGTTATCGCATGTAAAGGGATTCTTTATTCCGCCTATTTCCACGCCTGCTGTCCTGGCGAGCGAGCCGTCGGATATAATATGCGAACCCAGAAGCAGATTTTTGCCGTAGTTCTTTTTAAGGATCAGCGCGCCGCCGCCAGCCGCCAGATTATACATCATGGACATCTGCGGGTCTTCATAGTTTACAAAGTCTACATTTCTGTATCCGCCGACAACCATAACGGTGTTTATCTCTTCGTCGGCTATCATCATATCCTTTGCTATCTTCATTGCGGATACGCAGGTGCAGCACCTGTTCTGCACATCAATGCCCCATGCGTTGACCGCGCCTATCCTGTCTTGAATATAGAGCGCGGATGTAGTGAGGGGGTATTCCTTCCATTCCTCGCCGATGCACAATATAACATCGATATCCTTTGGGTCAACGCCTGTTCTTGTCAGGCAGTCCAATGCTGCCAGCGCGCCCATCTCCTGTGTGCCGTCTTTGTCTTCTTTGCTAGGCAGCGTTTTCTGCTTTATTCCCAGCTTCTCTGCAACGGCCTCTTCGTTCCATACGCCTTTTGTCGCCTCTGCCACTTGGGCTGCGTTCATCCTATTTTCCGGCAGATATATTCCCGTTCCTACTATTCCGATATTTACTGTGCTCATTATTTCTCTCTAATCCTGCACTTTACAGACGCATTCCGCCGTCTGCCTGCAGTACGTGTCCTGTTATGTAGCTTGCTTCATCACTTGCCAAAAATAGCGCTGTGTTTGCAATCTCTTCCGGCTGTCCTAATCTTCCCAGCATTGTTAATGCAGCGAATTTATCCAAAAGCTCCTGTGGAACAGTCTTTAATATGTCTGTCATTATGTATCCCGGCGCAATAGCGTTGACACGGACATTGCCGCCCTTTAAAGCAAATTCCTTTGCCCATGTTTTAGTCAAGCCTATAACGCCTGCCTTTGTAGCTGCATAGTTGGCCTGGCCGATATTGCCGAATACGCCTACAACGCTGGATATATTGATTATGCTTCCTTTTTGGTTTGCCTGCATATGAGGGCCGATAAGACGGGTTAAGTTAAATACGCCTTTCAAATTGACGTCAATTACCAGATCCCACATTTCATCTGTCATCTTGCGTGTCATGGCGTCTCTCGTTATGCCTGCGTTGTTTACCAGAATGTCTACCTTGCCGTATTTTTCAACTGCGTAGTCAAAAAGCTTCTGGCAGTCTTCAGTGTCTGCTACGTTTACTTTGAAGAATTCAACTTTTTCATTTTCATATGTCAATGGAGCCATGTCGGCCGCTATTACATTCGCGCCCTCTCTGGCGAACAATACTGCCATTGCCTCGCCAAGGCCTTTTGCTCCGCCTGTTACAATTGCTGTTTTCCCTTCAAGTCTCATCTTTATTCTCCGATCTTCCTTAATATTATTGCTGTACCCATGCCGCCGCCTATGCACAATGAGGCCAGGCCGTATTCGCTGTTTCGTCTTTTCATCTCATGTACCAGTGTGACCAAGATACGGTTTCCGCTGGCTCCTACGGGGTGACCCAGCGCTATTGCGCCGCCATTTACGTTTGTCTTTGCCATTATTTCTTCTTCAAGAATATTGTGGTTTGCAGACAGCAGCCTGACAACACCGAGGCTCTGCGCCGCAAATGCCTCGTTGAGCTCAATCAAGTCCATTTCGCCCAGCTTCTTATCTGCATTTTTAAGGGCGCTTTTTACAGCGGGAACAGGGCCTAGGCCCATGTACTGCGGGTCTACGCCGCCCTGGCCTATGCCGACTATCTCAGCCATCGGCTCAAGGTTGTATTTCTTTACAGCTTCTTCGCTGGCAACAATAACAAATGACGCACCGTCGTTTATACCTGAGGCGTTGCCTGCAGTGACAGTTCCGTCCTTTTTGAATGCTGCTCTTAATGAAGAGAGCTTTTCTAAATTTGTAGTTCTATTTGGAAATTCGTCAGTATCAAAGACTACTGTGTCTCTCTTTATCTGAACCTTCAGTGGCACTATTTCGTCTTTGAACTTTCCTTCATCTATTGCTTTGATCGCTTTCTGCTGCGAGTTCCAGGCGAATTCATCCTGTTCCTGTCTTGAAATCTGATATTTTTCAGCTATGTTTTCAGCAGTGATACCCATGTGTACCCCGGAAAAAGCATCTGTCAGCGCGTCTTTAATCATATGGTCTGACATTGTAATGTCACCCATCTTGCTGCCTGAGCGAACAGTGCCGGGCATCAGCATAGGCGCACCGCTCATGCTTTCCACTCCGCCTGCTACTATAAGGCCTGCATAGCCTGCCTGTATGCTGCTTACCGCATTGAGTACGGCTTTCATTCCGCTGCCGCAAAGCATATTAAGGCTGTAGGCACACACTTCCTCAGGTATGCCTGCCTTTATGGCTATCTGCCTTGCAATTCCCTGCCCTAAGTTGGCGCTTAAGATATTGCCGCATATCAGCTCATCTACATTTTTGGGGTCAACACCCACTTCCTCCATCAGCTTAATTACAACTTCGCTGCCCATAGCTGCGGGGCTTACATCCTTTAGTGTTCCCAAAAACGAGCCTACGGCCGATCTTTTTGCCCCCACTATATATGTCTTTGTCATTTACTTCCTCCTTCTAAAAGAGATAAAAACAATACCAGTATTTCTTTATCAATAGTTGTATGAATCAAGTTGAAACATGAATCATATAATACATGAATGCTGATTCATGTTACATGTTTATAATCTACCAAATCTCGTATTTTGTCAAGACCTTTTTGTGAAAAATGATATTTTTTAAATATTTTTTTATTAAATACGTGAAAAAATATAGGCCATATGATATAATTAACATGAAATGTGCTTCATGTTTCATAAACGCACTTTTATCAGTTCATAAAAACATTTTAAAACGGAGGGAAAATATGAAACCCGAAAAGCAATATATAGCCACATCCGCAAGGAAAACCGCCTACTACAGAATGGGCGAAGGAAACGCAAAAAAGCTAATCCTGCTGCATGGCAATGTTTCAGCAAGCGGCTTCTATCTGCCATTGATGGAGAAGCTGAAAAGCACCTTTGATGTTGCGGCTCCAGACCTTAACGGATACGGAAAAACAGAAGCCTCCCTAATAAAGGCAAAGACCGGCCTTTTTGACTGGGCAGAGGATATCGACGCTCTGGCGCAGGCCTTGGGCTTTGATAGCTTTATATTGGCGGGATGGTCATTAAGCGGCGGCGTAGCCATGAAATATGCAATTGAGCACTCCGAAAAGCTGGAAGCCCTTGTTCTGATCAGCCCCATGTCGCCCTTTGGATTCGGCGGCACAAAAGGCGAGTACGGACAAATGATCAGAGAAGACGGCCTTGGCTCAGCAGGCGGATTTGTAAACCCAGCCTTCCTAAAATCCCTTGCTGACAAAGATAAATCCGATGCCGCAGGCACCGCAAGAGACGTGATGCGAAGAAGCTATTTCAAGCCGGGCTTCGTGCCTCAAAAGGAATGGGAGGATTTCTTTGTAGATGAAATAATGGATATGCAGCTAGGCGTTGACTATTACCCCGGCGACTACACGCAGACAGCAGAGTTTCCCTATGTGCTTCCGGGTACAAAAGGCATAAACAATGCATTAGCTCCCCAGTATGCCAATGTAAGCGGCATTGCCGACATAAAGTCTAAGCCACCTATCTTTTGGTTCAGGGGAGACAGCGACGCAATTGTATCGGACAATTCATTTTCTGACCTTGCAGTGCTGGGCAAGATGGGCATAGTCCCGGGATACCCCGGAGAGGACAAAATGCCGCCTCAGCCAATGATTGCACAGACAAGATATGTATTCGAGAAATATAAGGCAAACGGCGGACAGTACACAGAGTTTGTAATCGAAGGCGCAAGGCACTCCTGCCATATAGAAAAAGAAGATGAGTTTATAAATCTGCTTTTATCGGTAATTTGATTTGTATTTTCTTGAATATAGTTGCCTCTGCCTGAAGCGGAGCAAAAATCTACTTTGAAATTATAAGTTTTTTTCATCATTAAACCTTATTTCAGGGCTTAATATGTTATAATGTTGATTAAAATAATGAATTAGGCTGGTAGATTTATGAATGATCAAGATGCAATAAGAGAAGCTGTACTAAATTATGTGGAAGGCTGGTTTGAAGGAAACTCAGACAGGATGGAAAAAGCTCTGCATACTAAGCTTGCCAAAAGGCACTGCGACAGCAGCGGCACTCTTAATGAGCTGGACTGCGACACAATGGTCGGCCTGACAAAAGACGGCGTCGGCAAAGATGAACAATTCGATTCATCAACTGTAGAAATAAACATCGTAAGCATATATAAAAATATTGCCAGCGTAATATTACATACAAAATACGTAGATTACCTGCATTTAGCTAAGCAGGACGGAACATGGAAGATACTCAATGTTCTTTGGGATTTTGCGGAGTAATATTTACTCAGTTTATATTAGCTTTGTAGGGCTTTAAATTACAGTAATTTCTTTATTTCACGCATCAAAATATCTGCCGCTTCCGCTATATCAATTCCAGCAGTATTGATTTGCAAGTCAGGATTTTGGGGTGCTTCATATGGGCTCGATATGCCTGTGAAGTTTGGTATTTCGTTGTTGCGGGCCTTTTTGTAGAGGCCTTTTACATCTCTTCTCTCGCATTCTTCAAGCGGAGTTGAGACATATATTTCTACGAATTTGTCCCCAATTATTTCCCTTGCGTTTCGCCGGTCGCTTTCATACGGCGATATGAAAGATGCCAATACAATCAGCCCTGCATCGTTCATTAATTTTGCTACTTCAGCTATGCGCCTGATGTTTTCTATTCTATCAGCTTCTTTGAAACCTAGGTTATTGTTGAGCCCATGGCGCACATTGTCTCCGTCTAAAAGCATTGTATGCTTTCCAAGCGCAAAAAGCCTCTTTTCGATTTCATTTGCCAGAGTTGATTTGCCGGATCCGGATAGCCCTGTAAACCAGAGCACCATAGATTTCTGGTCTTTTTGGTTTTGCCTTATTTCCCTTGTTATATCAGTCTTCTGGTATACAACATTTGTTGCCCTTCTAAGGCCGTGCTCAATCACTCCGCACGCGGATGTCATATTGCTTATTCTGTCTATTAATATGAATTCACCCATTGCCTGGACATCACAGAATTTGCTGAATACAATATCTTCACTTAAGAAAATATCTACTAGTCCTATTTCGTTTTTCTCCAGTCCCTCAGCTGATATATGCTTCCCGGTATTTATGTCGACTTTGTGCTTAATCTCCATAATAGTTGCGGGTATTATTTTTGTTCCCAGCTTAAGAAGGTAATGCCTTCCCTCAACCAAGCTTTTATTATCCATCCATAAAATTGACGCCGTAAACATAGATGAAATTTTCAAATCCGCATCTTTTACCAGTACGCAGCCTCTGGAAATATCTATCTCCCTGTCAAGGCACACAGTGACCGGCTGGCCTGCGAATGCCGTATTAGTCTCTTTGTCCGCAACAAACAGCTGAGAAACTTTTGCTTCTTCATTAGCCGGCAGCACTTTTATAATATCATTTACAGATATACTGCCCGTTTCAATCTGCCCCTGAAAACCTCTGAAAGTATGATTCGGCCTGCACACTCTCTGAACAGGCATTATGAATTTAGAATCTGCAATATTTAAGTCTACATCAGCATTTTCCAAAGTGCTGAGAAGAGTGTCACCCTTATACCAAGGGGTATTGGCTGATTTATTTGTTAAGTTGTCGCCTTCTGTTGCTGACACCGGAATTATTATTACTTCTTCTAAATTAAGACCCTGTGCAAATTCATTAAAATCATCTGATATTGTTTCGAACTCTTCTTGGCTGTAGTTAACTAAATCCATTTTATTAACTGCAACTACGAATTTTCGTATGCCCATCAATGAGCATATTCTTGTATGCCTTTTTGTTTGTATGAGAATCCCCTTAGAAGCATCAACCAATATTACCGCAAGGTCGGCAAAAGAAGCCCCCACAGCCATATTTCTAGTGTACTGTTCGTGCCCGGGGCAATCAGCTACGATAAAGGACCTTTCTTTTGTATTGAAATACCTATATGCAACATCAATAGTTATGCCCTGTTCTCTCTCTGCCATAAGTCCATCCAGCAAAAGCGAATAATCAATTTGTCCGCTGGTGCTGCCAACTTTGCTATCCATTTCCAAGGCATTTTCCTGATCGGCAAATATCAACTTTGCGTCATAAAGCATATGCCCTATTAAAGTAGATTTACCATCGTCAACAGAACCGCATGTAATAAATTTAAGCAAACTATTCATCAGAAATATCCTTCTCTTTTTCTTCTCTCCATGCTTCCTGCAGCCTCGTTATCTATAACTCTGGTTGTTCTTTCAGATGAGGCAGCCCCGAGCGTCTCGGCTACAATTTCGTCCAATGTAGCCGCTTTGGATATGCAGCCTCCTGTTAGAGGATAGCAGCCCAAAGTTCTGAACCTTATATGTCCATGCTGTATCTTTTCGTTTTCTTTCAATTTTAGCCTGTCATCATCTACTAGAATGATGTTCCCATCTCTTTCTACATACGGGCGTTCTTTTGCAAAATATAAAGGAACAATATCTATCTGCTCTCTTTTTATGTACTGCCAGATATCCTTTTCCGTCCAATTAGACAGCGGGAAAACCCTCATGCTTTCTCCCTTGTTTACCTTGGTATTGTATATCTTCCACATTTCGGGCCGCTGGTTCTTTGGGTCCCATGCATGCTTTGAATTCCTAAATGAAAAGATTCTTTCTTTGGCTCTGGATTTTTCCTCATCTCTCCTGCCGCCGCCGAAAGCCGCGGTGAATCCATATTGATCAAGGGCGTCTTTCAGTGCCTGCGTCTTCATTATATCAGTATATGCGCTTCCATGGTCAAATGGGTTAATGCCCTGTTTTACGCCCTCTTCATTAGTATATACTATCATTTCTATGCCCAGCTCTTTTGCCCGTCGATCCCTGAAATCAATCATCTCTTTGAATTTCCATGTAGTATCTATATGCATAAAGGGAAACGGTGGTTTCTCCGGATAAAAGGCCTTCATTGCAAGGTGAAGCATCACAGAGGAGTCCTTGCCTATAGAGTAAAGCATCACAGGCTTTTCGCATTCTGCGGCTACTTCGCGTATTATATATATGGCTTCTGCTTCCAGCTGGTCTAAATGAGTCAGTTTGTTCATATATCCCTCCGTTACACCCATAAATTCTTTTCCGTATTTATAGCGTAAAAGCCCTTTTCATTCAGGTTGTTTTTTCTGTTGTATGTCATTTCCGTTCCGTCCATCTGCCTGAATATGCCGCCTGCCTGCTCCACTATGCACTGCATTGCAGCCGTGTCCCATTCGCTGCAAAGCGCATATCTATAGTATACATCCGCTTTGCCCTCAGCAACCATAGTACCCTTTAGTGAGCTTCCGGCAGAAACGACCTCCTTTATCAGGTGCTTATTTTTATTGATCAGCTCTTTTAGTTTCTCAGACGCGTGAGATTTGCTGCCTACTAATATTAAATTATCTACTTTATTTGTAACAGCTATTTTTGTAACTACTCCGTTTTCTTCCTTGTATGCACCATATCCTTCAGCTGCGTAATAAGTCAGCTTCTTTGCAGGCACATATATCACTCCCATCACAGCCTTATGCTTATAGGCAAGGGCAATATTAACGGTGAATTCATCATTCTTTTTAATGAATTCTTTTGTTCCGTCTAGTGGGTCGACAATAAAGCATAGGTCGTTTTCAAACCGTGTTTCATCCTGCTTGCTTTCTTCTGACAAAATCGATACTTCCGGATAGCTGCTTCTTAGCATATTTACAATGATCTCATTTGCTGCTTTATCCGCTATTGTCAAGGGCGAATTATCAGCCTTATACTCTATGCTGCTGTCAAAATCCGTCTTATATATTTCCATTATTATATCGCCAGCCTCTTTTGCTGCCTGCTTGGATACCTGAATATATTTGCTAAAAATAATTACATACTTCCTTTTTTGTTTTTTGTAATCCTGCTTAAAAATTTATCTAAATTACCATAATTAGTATCAGTAGATAATAAAATCGTGCATTGTTTATACTACTATATTTTTCATAAAATGTCCACATTCCGGAGTTCACTTAAAATGGCACATAATGCAAAGAAAGCCCCCATTCGTTTGAGAATCAGAGCTTTCTTTTTTCAAATTATGAAGCTTCAAGCCAGTAATTAATCCGGTATAGATAATTTTATCTTTCATTTTTTCTGTAACTACCACCTTCAGTATCACGCACTGCACGCCAGCTCCGCCGTTTCCACGTCGAATAGCTCAGTAACCGTTTCTTTGTATTCCTTTATTTCCTGCTTCAGCTTGCTTATTCTATCTTTATATCTGTGTTCTTCCATCCGTGATGTTTCATCATTGGCAAGTACAATCTCCATTGCGTTTATTTCGCTGTCGTTTAGCAGAATAAATATTTCGTTTCGTATTTTTGCCTCTTCCTCTTCAAGGCATTCTAATTTTATCTCCAGCTTTTTTATGATCTCAGCAGGGTCTGAATTCAAAATATCCATTTCAAAATCATCCGTATTCACTCCCATGCTGCTCCATATCCGCTCTACCTTTCTTAGTATGCTCTCTAAAAGGACCATAGTTTCCATAATATCCAGGTTATGCGTTTCTTTCAGGTCACCAATGCTTTTAAACAATGTCTCCAGTTCTAATATCTGCTCCTCCGTAAAATTCTCATTTTTTGTCTTGTCAGGATGTGTCAGCTTAAATACTTTCCAGAACAGCGATTTCTGCATTTCCTTTATTTTGTTTTCCATGTTCATCTGGTCTGTCATGCTCATTCCGCTTCCGCCAATCCTTGCGAGGAGTTCCTTCTGGTCCAGCATTTTCGCTGATGAAATCAGGAATTCTATCTTCCGCATCTCTTCCTCCAGCTCTTTTCGTTTTTCTCCTATTGTCGCTTCCACCAGTTGAATAATCTCTTCGTAGGATTTATCCATATTGCTTTCTTTCAGGTTTATCAGATACTCAAGCTTTTCCTTGACATTCAGAAGTGTATCCTCCTCTATTTTCAGTTTACCGAATGATTTTGACCAGGTTGCCCGGATTTTGTAGTTTCTTTCCCTTATTTCATCCTGCTGCAAAAGCAGCTGCTCGATTGAGCTTCTTAGCTCCGTCCAGCTTTGTTTCAGCTTGTAGTATAGCTCCTTATCGGTGAATCCTTCATCTGCCAGCACATGGCTTTCCTTTACCCTGTCTGATATGAACTTTTCAACATATTCGCTCCTTAGTGCATATGCCTGCACCTTGTTCACAGCGATATCCATGATAAGGGCCTCAAATGTACTTCTGTCATATCCATTCACAGATGCAAGGCTATTGTGTTCCTCAAATAAATTATACAAATCATCAATCTTCATTCTCTTCCTTATGTCAAAGGCATAATCCACCAGGTATTTGTTGTCTATTTTTATATTCTCGATGAGCGTGATTGAATCAATTCCGCCATCAAGGCCGTCTCTTAAGAGGCAGTTATATATATATCTTTCGCAGTCGCTCTTTATTATCAGAACGAGAATACGGTAAAAATCCTCATGAAAGAACAAGCCGATACGAAGCAGGTCGCGTATTTGCGGATACACCTGGTTATCCTTTTTCCAATAATATTCCTTTGCAGTCTGCGGAGCTACACTGCCCACATACCCGCCGTCCCATCCGTCCTCTTTCAGAAGGCGAATGCAGTCCTTTTCTCCATTTTTATCTTGGATTACCTCATTGCCCAGCATATCTCTTCGTATTTTTTTGGGGTACATTGCCCTCTGCGCATCGGTCTTTTTTCTGTTGTTGCCCCAGTTTTCCAGATAATTTTCCAGTTCCTTGTGCGTAGGTTTGTACTGTAAGTCCATATTATCCCCCTTTTCCTTCACTCTTCATAGGTAAGCTTAGATTCCATTATGATAGTTTATTTGGTGCTCCGGCTCTCAACGCCGCACTTCAGAAGTAACCATGCCGGCTAACTGATATTTATACTTTAATTATAGAGAATATATAAAATTTGTAAATGTGTTTTTTTACACATCAATGCACATAAATGCACATAGATTTATTCAGGTGCTTGCGGCTCTATTCTAATAGTCGCCTGCTGACCAACATCGATTTATTATTAGAATACTCAGAAAGCTTCTCTCTTGCTTTCTCCTCCAAGTCAAATTTATCCGGGTAGAGGATTCTGTCGCGTGCTTTCTGCCGGCTGTTGTATAGGCTAAGGTACTCTTTCCGCCGCCTGTCGCCGCTTTCTAAAAGCAATTCTGTGCCTTCAGGCTTTTTCGAGAATACTTTGACCATTTCATCGGCATTAGTATAGAAATAATTGCTTTCCTTGCCGTTTGTAAATAATTTTACAAGGAATTTTCCTTCCACAAAGAAGTATGCCTTTGCCAGCAGCTCCATTGTGTAGGGATTAACAAAAATCAGTTTTTTGATCCAGTCATCCGGAAGCAATGTCATAAACCGCCCGTTTTCTTCAATTGCATCAATGCGGTAGATATTCTCTTCGTCGTAATCCATCACATTGTCGTATATGCACTTTTGCTCCTCTGTATCGTATATATACATAAACCGTTTGTAATCCTTCGTTTCTTCGGGCAGGTAAATATTATATATGTACCTGCCGTCTATGCTCTCTCTGAATTTTTCCATTCGAAAGGCATAAGGGATCTCTTTCAAAGGCACGGTAATTTCGGGCTCAGGCATCTCCGTCTGGACTAAATGAATAAAATTATGCCTTTGCATGGTACGCTCACCAAAATAGAATACATTGATGCATCCTTCCTTTTGGGAAAACGACGCACTGTAGCACCGATCCCTTAGCGCGATGTACCTCGCCGAACCGTCATTTCTGCTGTATATGAATAGCTTATAGCCGCTTTCGGATATCCTAAGTATGTAGTCTTCGCTGATGTCTAAAATAGTTTTCGCGTTCGTAATAACATCAAGCTTTTTGTTCCTGTTTGGAGCTATTATGAGCGATAAATCCTTTTTAATGTAATAGGTGCTATTCATTTTTACGCATGGGAATCCAAGGCTGCTGCATATCTCCAGGCTCACTCCCGCTCCGGATGAGTTAATAGTTTTTGTATCCAGTTCCTTTTTCTGAATCAGGTCATAGAGGATAAGCTTCGTATTGCTGCCATTTTTTTCTTTGGGCTCGCATATTACGCAGTTGTCCATTCTTTGGGCAATGTACCTTTTAATATCTGTAAATTCAGTATCCAAATCTATGCTTTTGATGCTCATATGCTCCAAATCAATCCGATATATTGAGTCATGGTATACATCGGAGATGTGCGGGTTTGCAAATCTGCATTCTAATACATTGCCCTCTATGTGGCTGATTTGGTATGGACTGCTGCCTGTGTGCCTTTCGCAGGCTTCCAGCGCACAGGGCTCAAAGATTTCACTTAGCATATCTATTGCGCAATCGGCAAAATTATATCTTCTCATCGAGGACTTTATGTATTCCGGCATTCCGTTTTCCATTTTCATATTTAAGTCCAGTACTATATTGTCGCTCTTTGAATCATAAACAGCAAATATGTAATTGTACGATGAGTTGAAAATAAATGCGTAATACCTGTCATCTTTGCTTGACTGCACATAGTAAATCCTGCCGTCGTGGTCTGATTTCAGGGTTCTTTTATTGATGCTTGGTATTTTATGCTTTATATCGTCCAGGCTGAGATGGGCGATTAATTCTGCCTTTTCTATATCATAATAGTAGAACTTGCCATATAAGGTTATAAAGAGCTTCTCCGGAGCATATGCAGGCACCGGAGCGACATGGTATTGCGACCCGCAGATGTTCTCGTATATTTTTCTCTCATCCGTTTCAAGGTCAATTGTTATTATCCTGCGCTCTTCGGTGTTGCAGCAAATTATCCTGTTGTGCCGGATATCTACAGTAAAGGATTTTATATTGTCTATGCCGTATTCTTCTATCAGCTCTTCATCGAGGCTGAGCCTAAATAGTTCACCTTTTTTATTAATGAAATATACCCTGTTTTTGTACTGAATCGGATATCCGAAATCATTAAATGTATATAGATTGCTGCCATTGATCTTTAACGGAATTTCTTTCATTTCCATTTTTGCGCCCGCACTAGTGAATGCCATTATTGTGCTGGTGCGTGATGAGTAATCATAAAGTATCATCAGGTCTTTGCGACTGTCTGCGCTTTTCACAATTTCAAGATGAGGGCACACGGTTTTCATAGAAAATAGAAGCTCATTACTAAGCCTTTTATGTATATCAACAATGCAGAGCCTCCGCTTGTTTTCATCCGATTCTTGCAGAGCAGTTTGGTTTACAAAGTAATACTTATTGGAAAGCACTGTCCTGCCCGGCGTCTCCATCCAGAAGGTATGGGATATGATGTCAGCATATGTAGTAAGCTGATTGTTCTTTACAGATAATTTGTTTTCAGGCTTAATAATATCGCTCATAATATGCTCTCCGAATAGTTTATTTTCAATTAATGATATTCTGCTGCAATATCCTTCTGCTGGGCGATCATTTCATCAAAATCTATCTCTATCTCTTCATCAGGGTGCAGTGCCATTTTGTTTATTACGGGAACAGTAATCTTTTTCCTTACTATGTCCATCGCTGCGCGGACGCCCATCTCCTTCAGGCTAAAATTAGTAAGAATATATTCAGCCGCCATACGTGCATCTCCGTTTATTTTTATTCCCCTCTGCTCAAATGAATGGATCAGGTTTTCTATATTATATATAATAATATCTCTGTAGTCATCGTTTTCCAGCTTATTAAACATGATAATGTCATCTATCCTGCCTAGGAATTCCGTGGGGAATATATCTTTAAGTTCATCCATAACTGCCGGTTCACTTTCGCCGCCGCTTGCAAAGCCTATGTTATGCCTGTTAATTTTCTTTGTCGTTACGGCATTTGTGGTAAAGATGAGTATTGCGTTGTCAGCATTGTACTCAGTTCCTATTCCACTCTTTATCCTGCCTGTATCCATGATACCCAAGAGCAGCCTGTATACCTCAGCGGATGCCTTTTCAATTTCATCAAATACGATAATGGAGAATGCATTCCTCGACAGCGCCCTGCAAAGCACGCCCTCCTGCTCGCTGTTTACGTACCCGGGCGGTGAACCCACCAGTTTGCTTACGCTGTGGTGTTCGCTGTATTCGGCCATATCAATTACTGTCAGCGCGTTTTTGTCCGACAATATTTCCTCCGCAAGTATGCTCGCTAGGTATGTTTTCCCGACGCCGCTGTCCCCTGCAAACAAGAATGAGGCAAGAGGCGAGTCGCTTTTTTTAAACCCTGCCATTTTCACCATTATTGTATTTGTCACCATATCTACCTGCTTATCCTGCCCGAAAACCTTTGTCTTGATTTTCTCTGCAATTGCGGCAGAGCTGGTCACTTCCTTGTTCAGTATATGCCTTGGTATTCCCGCGGCTGTAGAAAGCGTATCTATGATGTGCGGTTTGGTAACCGAGGCGCTTTTTGATTTTGCGGCCAATACGCATGCGCTGTCTAATATCTCTTTGGCCTTGTCAGGCTGGTATCTGTTTTTCACATATTCATCGGTAATTTTTTGAGTGAACCTTACTATATCATCATCAATTCTTATGCCGTGGTACTCGCTCAAGGACGCTGCGCAGCTCTCTAGCACCTTGGCCAACGCTTCACCTGAGAGCTCCTCTATCTTAATCTGCTGGAATCGCCTCATAAGCGCCGGGCTTTGCGCGATATACCTTTGGTATTCATCAGTGGTTGATGCGCCGATTATGCGTACATTGTCCTTTGAAAGGTACGGCTTTAGTATCTCTGCTATCTGGGAGCCGCTGCTTTTTCCGTCAGCGGATTGATTGATCCTGTGTATTTCGTCAATAAAAAATACTGTGTTTCCTTCCTGCGCGGCAAGGCCCAGTATCTTTGCCATCTTTTGCTCCAGCTCTCCTCTGTATGCCGTACCGCTCATCAAATTTGTAATATCCAGATTGTAAAATGTGTATTTATTAAGCAGTGAGTCTTTTTTATTTACGCTTCTTTTTACCAGCAGCTCCACCAGCGCCGTCTTCCCTACCCCCGCATCACCTGTTAAGATAACATTTGATTTGTCCTTGCGAAGCAGTATGTTCTCTATCGCTGAAATCTCAGCGTCCCTTCCGGTCAGGTGACTATACATGCCTTCGGAAGCGTTCTTTGTCATGTTTTCGCACAGGAGTTCAAAATCATTTTTTACATATGCATTCTGAGCTTTAAGTGAGAGTTTGCTTTTTTGCAAATTGATTTTGCTGAGCAGCAATTCAGTATCAACGTTGCCTCTTTTCATGGTTTCCAAAAAGCCGCTGTCTGCTGACAATACAAATTCCATGAGGTCAATGTCCAGAAATGCGCCGTCTTTCTTGCCGCAGATAGCTCCTGTAAGGGCGGACTGGGACAGAGTATTCCCCTCTTTTTTGTATTCCGCGACAGCCTCCAGCACCTTCTGCTTTTGCTCCCCGGCTCCGCTGAAGATTTCCTCAATATCCGAGCTGCCCTGCATAAGCAGCACGAAAAGCATATCCGTAATATCCACAGTTTCCCTGCCGAAGTGCTTTCTTGTAATTTGTCTTAATTCTATTAGTTCCATGTTCTTCTCCTTTGTGTCTGCAAATTACAACTTTAAACCGCAACTACTCCAGCAGGAGCATCTGCCGCTGGTTCTTTTGCTTCTGTGTTTCCCAGCCTGTCCTGGCCTCAATAATTCCCTGATTGGCTATATATTTTGGGTTGTTCAGCATAATGTCGCGCACCATATCCCTGCGACAGTATTTCATCAGGTAGTCGTTTCGGATTTTGCTGCCGGGGTTTAGTATCTCCGTTGTGCCGTCTAAATATCTTATGAATATATTCAAATCATCCCGGCAATTGGTATATATCCATCCGTTTGGCGCAGTCTTTTCGGGCCTTGTCTGTATTACAAACCGTCCGTCGGAGAGAAAGTGGATATCCTCCAGCATTTCATTTGTGCTGCCGCTTCTGATATGAACGGTCTTTTCATCGCTTCCTGTCATTATGAAGCGCAGGTCATTATCAACATATACTTCTTCTTTATAATCAATCGCATCCTTAAACTTTGACAGTTCCTTCCCAGCAGCAGTGTCATACAGGCTATCTTTGCCCTTAATGGCCAGATATCTTCCATTGGGGCTTTCGTTGATATGCTGCTTGGGGGTTTGATACTCTCCCAAGTCCTCTGCAGCCAGAAAAGGCCGGTATCCGGGCTCATTGATTTTCCCGATATCCCATCTGTATACTGAGGCGGTGTCGTCCTTTGTATATATTGTGTCTGGATTATTGGAATACTGAAAGTTAATAAATTCCTTTCCCTTAGGAGGAGAAATCAATGCTACGTCATTGCCGCGTGCATCGTTTATGTTTATGTTCCTGTTGTCATTGATCATGCGCACCTGATACTTTTTCCCGTAAAAAACGAATCTGTCCGGCGTTCTGGACTTTTTGCTTTTGGGCGATTTATGCTTATCCTCAAGCACCCCGGTCTCTAAATTCCACCTGTTTATTGTTGAGTAGGAGTGTATAGTGCTTGCGTATACTGTCAGCATATTCCCCTGGATCCTGATTGCTTGAATAACGTATTCATTGCCATATATCACTTTCTTCATTTCAAAACTTTTCGTGTCAAATGAGCATATGACCGGCCGGAAGACATGTTCGTATCCTGCTGCAGCAATATAGTTGGATTCGGGTGAGTAGGCGATGTAGAGCCCGGATATATGCGAATGGTTTTTATAGATCACGTTTTTTCTGTATCGGTATTGTATCTCCCTGATATCTCGTTCGTGGAAACCATACTCTTTAAGCAGCTCAATGAAGGAACCGCTCATATAATGATGATGCGTATTTGATATTCTATGGAGAACCTCTTCCGTGGAAGCATTTACTATATCGGCGTATACCCTGCTGCCGCTTTTCTCCATATATACTAGGCACAGATACTCATTGCCTCTGCCAATGTACGGGGAAATATTATAATAGCCCGATTCAAACGGTGAAAAATCAGCTGACCTGTCGTATTCGTAGGAATTTATGTTGGATATATGTACGGTGGAGAGTATTTGCCTTCTAATATAATCATATACATATATAATGCGGTCAAGGGAGGTGAATGCCATCACAGTGCCGCTTAGTGAGCCTTTGCAATTGTCGCCATAGTAATTGCTGAATATGCCGCTATACTCGGAATATAATTCTTTGCCGGAATCAATATCGATACACATAATCTTTCCTGATTCCATTGCTATTATCATGTACTTATCTTCCGGGGATACGCAGACAAAGCGAAGATTTGCGCCTTTGAGTTGATTTACATAAATGTTATTAAACTCCCCTGTTTTTGTATCCAGCCGACACACAGCGTAGGGCGTCGGCGAATCATTATGTACATAACTCTTGGTATATATATATCTGTCGTCTTCGCTCACATGCATAATTATGGCGATTCCCGCCAGGCCATACCTGATATTGGTTGCAAAGCGATGCGTGAATATTTTATTCTGAATATTATAAAGGCAGATATAGTAGTCTGATGCTTCACCTTCTTTTTCATTTTTTACTTCATCAATTACTATAAGGTTCTCCCTTTTGTTGTCTATTCCGATTATTGAATTGACTTTTCCCCTAAGTTCCTCCATCTCCTCTGATTCAAGTGTATTCATATCAACGCGGGTATTCGTACCGTCATATATGTATCTGCCGTCGCACGCTGAATTCCACAATCTGTAGCTAAAATCAGTATAGGACGTATGATAAACCTGATACTGGTTTTTTAAACTATTCATATCCGCTATTTCATTTTTTTTGACATTCACAAGGGTATTCATTGCTTCCGGCTCCTTCACTTTCTATGATTTCATTATATGGATTTGAGATATTATGTAAATGTGTATTGAAAATTATTTTTGCACATATATGCCTATTGGGTTGCTGCGGAATATTGCACAATCTGCAGCACCGGCAGCGCATTATGCATACTGCCCGGCAAAATCGGAAAAAGGCAGGAAGCGACTGCACATTATAGCACATAATAATGCTGCTTAAGGCAGCAGGACGGCTAAGCGTGCGATAAAAAAACTATATTAAAAATAAATTTTTTGCAGTAAAAAATAAAATTACAATCAATTCGCTGTTTCATAGCTCATCATAAAACATGCCAAAGGACTAAAAGCGCCATGAAAAAGTATTTTTTCATATCCTAACCAGCAGCGGCGCTATTGATCTATTTCGCCAAATTTCCTGATTGATTTATACAACCTGTCCATTTCAATGACCTGCTCTGCTGTTATATCCCTGTTTGAATACGCCGCCAATTCAAATATTCTGGCAGCCTCAAGAAGGTCAGTGTTGTCGCCGTCCACTCTCCGTGCAAACTCCATAACCGTTTCATTAATCTTTTTTGTTCTTCGGCCCGTTTGATACAGCTTCTTTGTGCTCTTCCATTTAGCGTATACTTTTTCTTTGTTGGTTCTGTGATTTTCAATATAAATCAGTGTGAAGATGATTAATATAACCACAGGCAGCAGTACAAAACCGAAAATCATAAGCAGCTTTTTGGCGGACTTTTCAGGCTCCTCCTGCTGTGTCTGCTCAGTTTCTTCAATCTCTTTTAATTCAGTAGAATCCGCAAAATCTGCAGAGCTGAATAATGAAGTATAGATGGTAGTAGGCTCAAATGCCAGCCACCCGAAATCGTCAAACCATACTTCAACCCACGCATGAGAATCTCGCTTCTTCACACTGAACTCAAAGGGGACGCCCTCAATAAACATTGAGTCTCCGGCCTTTATTTCGGGGATATCTTGAAAATCATCGGGCGCGGTAAGGACATACCCTGTTACATACCTGCTGGGTATATCAATGCACCTCAGCAAAAGAACCATGCTGGAAGCATAGTGTGTGCAAAAGCCTTCATGCGTATCAAAAAGAAAATATTCAACAAAATCGACGTTAGCGGGCTTTTCCGGCGGCTTTAAATTATAAGTGTAATTATGCGACAAATAGCTTTCAATTATTTTTGCTTTTTCGTAATTGCTGGCAGCATCTTTGGTCAGCTCTTCGGCAAGAGGCTTAAGAGATTTTTCAATATCTTCCGGAATTGCCACGTAGCTTTTCCTATTGTCAATATTATCTGACTTGCTATGTAATATTAAATCCATAAATTCCTCTGACATATAGTTAATATGCAGAGTATTCAGCGAATACGTAGTGCCTCTTTCCAAGAGGACGTTTGTAAATATATCGTCATATGGATTGATGCTTATTTCGCTCTCGAACTCCGTTGCCAGCTCAGCGTGGAGAGGAACAAATATCATCTGGGATTGCGCGATCAACTCAACGGTCATTTCATAGGGTGTATATGAAATGTTGTTTTCATTTAATATTTCAATAAGTTCAGGCATGGTATACTGCACTTCCTTATTTTTGTCAGTATCATCCTGGCTTTTCTCCCATCCGTATTTGGTGTAGGAATCGTAAGTTTTGCTCCTCAATTTCTCCAAATATGGCGAAGTGACATACATCATTTTGGATGTATTATAGTTGAATTCGTGGTTCAGATTTGTTAGTTGGCTCTGGCCGTCAATCCTAACAATAACTTTTGAAATAGAACCGGATTCGATGGTGTCGCCTTCAATCCAATGCAAATCGTCTATCCAGGCAAGAGGTGCAATATTGTTGCTGGCTCTGATAACGATTATTGGCGCAAGTATTACAGCCGCTGCAACCACCATAACAAAAGAAACCAAGGACTTTCTGTTGCCCTTGTCGTCCTCCTCATCGGCCTTTGGGATAATCCAACTTAGGAAAACGAGCATTACGGATATCACAAAGAAAACTGCAAACAAAATATTAATATCTTCAAATTTAAAATATAAATAAGATACCATCGCAATAGAGAGCAGCATCGAAATGATGCTCTTTTTGAAAAGCATTATTATTAAATAATTAATGAATACGAACACAAATGAAACTGAAACCAGCAAGGTGGCTATCTCATCCAGTTTTATATGTTCGCTCTTGAGCAGCGCAATGCTTACCAGAAAAACAATGTCTTTTATAGACTCAGTGAAATAGATTAATAAATAGAAGATGGCAACTGCTACAAGAAAGAAGATAGAAATCGAAAAAATCCTGCGCAGCGAAGATATAACCACTCCGAGAAATACTATGGCGATAGTTGCGAGGCATATCAATAGAAACACATTGTTTATTCCGAAAAGTGTGCTTAGAAAATAATAACTCTCAGCTACTGAAAGCAAAATAAGGAACATTAATCTAAGTGCGTTATCCTTTATTTTATTGACAATCTTCACTAAGCTCTCCTTACGAATACATTCTTTATGTTGCTGCTTGGAATCAAATTATAGTAGTATATTCCTGCCTGCGAACGGTATGTTTCTCTGAATTTAATATTATCAGTGCTAAAAACAATATGTACTGAGCAATGATTGGCTAATAAATGCCGTATCAGAGCGTTTTCCTCAAAATCATGCTCATTGCACGTAAATATAAATATATCCTTATCTTTCAATTCTCTTTTGTTGAATTTGTTGCTGAAATACTCGTCAATCAAGGCACTAATGCCTTTATTATAGTCGAATACTACATTTGCAATTGTCGTAAAGAAATCCTTAAAATCTTCCTTGTACATGTATTGAAGGGCGGCAATGCTCTCCTCACTATAAACGACTTCTACTCTGTGATTATTAATAAGGCGCTGGTGGACTATAGATACTAGCGCTTCTAAAAGCTTGTCCTCTGCAATAATATTTTTGGCAAAAGATTCTCCGTTTTTTTCCGTATCCAGAAACATCAGCGCCGGGCTCTGGGAGCTTCTTTCAAAGTTTCTGACCAGCAGTTCATTGTGCCTTGCGGATAATTTCCAGTGAATATGCTTAATAGCATCACCATTCTCGAACTTTCGGACATCGGTAAGGGATGTTGCATCTCTGTCATCTTTGGAATACGCTGCCTTAATTGCGCTTTCCATTCTTGGCGTCAAATCAAATTTAGGCAGATCTGTTACCTTCGGCAGAACGGTAACTTTTTGAGATTTGATGTTTCTCATTTTTACTTTGAAGATATGTAGCATATCCGCAATTTCCACGGTGTCAATTCCTACTGAATAGAGTCCCCTGTAATTAAAAGTCAAAGTGTATTCAAATTCTTTATTGCGATGGCCCCGCAGCGTGAAAACCTGCTCCTTAAGCTGATCTTTGAACATATCATTTTCATATAGAAAACGAACGATTATAATGGACGTAGGTAGCAAGCCTTCATTATCAAAGCTGCAGGTATAGTTTGAGGTGTGCCCATGCTCTACCATAGCAGGAACAAGCCGCTGGTTTACTGTTATTTTTCTATAGGAGTAAAATAAATGAATCAGCAAAAACAGCAGCAGATAAACCATGGCATGAAAAAAGATTGATGTAAATAAATTCGGGCGAAAATATACAAGTAATGAAGAACTGATGAATAATACAGAGTAAATAATACGATTGCGCAGCATTATAGTATCCTGCTATTTGCCGAGCTCAGGAACGCGAATATATCTGATAATGTCTTTCATCAATTCCGTAGGAGTGGCATACATGGTTGTTCCCTCGCGGTTTAGCGCCAATCTGTGATCGAAAACAGGGTGAAGCAGATACTTGATGTCGTCCGGAGTGACAAAATCCCTTCCCTCTATCAGTGCCCTGGCTTTGGCCGCGCGTGCCATCAAGAGCGTTCCGCGGATACTGATGCCTGTTTGTATGAATCTGCTCTCTCTTGTAGCTATTGCGATTTTCACAATGTACTGGCTTAATTTTTTATCCATAAATACTTTGTCCGCTGCATCCTGAAGCCCTTTTAAGGTGTCATTTGAAGCAACGGTTTCAATTTCGGGCCTTAGGCTGGCGCCGTCTACTATATTGACAGATGAGTCTTCATCAGGATAGCCTATGGACATGACCATCATAAATCGGTCCAACTGGGATTCGGGCAGCGGGTATGTGCCAAACTGTTCTGCCTGGTTCTGCGTAGCTATCAGCATGAATGGCTCCGGTATATCGTGGGTTTGCCCATCTACGGTTACCTTGCCTTCCTGCATAGCCTCCAGCAAAGCTGACTGAGTTTTCGGCGATGTTCTATTCAGTTCATCTGCCAGCACGATGTTATTCAGCACTGCGCCTTCGATATATTTGAATTCATTTGCTTTTGTGTCATACATGGAAAATCCTACAACATCCGACGGAGTTGTATCGGGTGTAAACTGTATACGCTTAAATGATGAGTCAAAGGACATAGCCAGTGCCTTTGCCAGGCTGGTTTTCCCTATTCCGGGTACATCCTCTATCAATACATGCCCTCTTGCTAGGCATGCAATCATGAGCATAGTAATTACGTCTCGTTTTCCTAAGAAAGTTTTCTCAATGTTATCAATGATTGTTTTAATCTTTTTTTGGTATTCTGTCATGGCATACTGCCTTTCTTAAAAGATTTTGTATAGAAAGCATTGTTTTTAATATTATACTACTAAAATTATTTGATTACAATTTATTGCCCTGCGTTATCTATTCCAAAAGTATGTTGTCGCCGTTTCGCTTTCGCTCAATCATTGCAGTTATTTCATCATGAATTGCTGTTGCTATAGTGTATTAACATCCTGCTCCTTTTATCAACGGCAGATGTGATCTGTAAGTGTCCAATATATCGCGGTTCATTTCATGTTGAAATTAATCACTTAATTAAACACACCCCCTGAATACAAAAATATAATATGCAGAGATTGTGTTAACTTATATTATTGCTTTTATTTAGTTTTCATGATGCCTAATACTATTCAGGGCCGTCAATCCAACACCTTTATTCTAATTACATCATTCCAAGTCTTATAGCTTTCTATTTCGCATGTATGACCTAAAAATTCCTCTTTCATTAGGCCCAATACATCTCCTTCGGTATAGCTTTGTGAACTTACATGAAATCTTATTCGACCAGATATTAAATAACAGCCTGCATTGTATCCATCTACTTCCTCAACTAAAACTGTTTGTACATCTGTTCTATCAAAAGCATAATCAATCACATATAATCCCGAAACAAAAAAATCTATCAGAAAGAAGACAACAGGAACTATCCAAAGAAGTTTATCTTTTAATTTATATTCAGCAAATTCATATCTGCATTTTATCAGTTTCGCAATAGCAGGAGTGCTGGCTAATATTAATATTACAATTACGCCTATTATGTAATTTTTGTATATTGCATCTGTATGCTGTAACGTTATTTCCATATTTATTAATCCAACACCTTTACTCTGATTACATCATTCCAAGTCTTATAGCTTTCTATTTCACACCAATGGCCTTCAACTTGATCTTTCATAATAAATACTACATGTGTATCCGAATCATATTTCTTATTGCTTACTTCGAATTTTTGATTTTCTGAAAACAGATAGCATCCACCATTGTATCCCCTGACA
>JAFGUF010000015.1 GCA_016938675.1 Clostridia bacterium
ATTAATTCAAATTAAAGATTAGAATCAGTGTATAGCTTGGCTAATTTTTCAAGGTTTGTATATTAAATAAAATAGTTATATTTATATAAGTGTCACTTTCTATACATTCCTTATAATTATCCATTCTTCAATTAACTTTTCCAGGGAGTACTGTGCGTTTGCGGGACTGGTAGAGGGCAGATAGATTGCCTCCCTCATTATGCGATCTTTTATATATTTATTATAAAGGTTATATGAGGTTTTACCGTTTGTATAAATCTTGCCTATATTGGAATTTCTAATTATTTCCGATAAATCATTGGCGGAAACATTCTTTATGCTGCTGTCTGCTGATCCGGTAATTTCACATGAACCTATCACATCCCACACTGCAATGCCATTGGAAAGCAAAAAATTCCTCTTTTCTTCTATCGTTGAAGGTACTTCTGATTCAAATACTGCGGCAATTACCTTCCAAAAGCGATTCTGCGGATGTCCGTAAAAAAATTGAGCCTCTCTGGATTTTACGGAAGGAAAGCTGCCCAAAATAAGTATGTTTGAATTTTTATCGTACAGCGGCGGTATCGGATGATTTATCATATATTCTCACCATTAATTATTTGCTTTTTTGTCTGTAGGCATATTATATTATATGTTACTATATGTTTTTTTTTGCAAGCACCCTTATTTTAGATAGCTGTCTTTAGACAATTTGAATCATCTTCGTTTCCCGCTAACCTCTAGTGAATATGTAAACATGGTCAATTCTCACTTCTCCATTTTGATTTTTCTTGACAAAACGTTAAGTTGATAGCTTAATATTTTACGCTGTTTTAACAAACTTTATAAGCACAAGTGGTAAAATATGCTATGAGGTGCTCTGTGAAAAGAATATTGTTTTTATTATTAATGCCATTATTTTTATGCAACTGCGCTGATATTGAACCTACAGCTCAAAATATTTATATAGATACAGCTAACGATATTTCATTTAATATAAACGAAGGACAAATCCCACTTACTATTGAGGGAGCGTCGCTGGCTGAATCATCCTCCAGAGCAGTTATAGAAGAATTTATTAGAATGCACCCTGAATATCAAGTAGAATACCGGCATGAGGGCAACACCCAAAGCATAAAAGATTTACATGAAGGGCTTTGCCAAATGGCTGCACTAAGCAGAGAGTTAAAAGCCGATGAATCCAAATCCGGAATTAATAAGATTACTTATGGTTATTATTCATTAGCAATAATAACACATCCTGACATTGGAATTGACAATCTTACATTAAGCCAATTAAAAGATATCTATACCGGTAACATTACAAACTGGAGCGAAGTAGGAGGCCCTGACAAAGAAATCGTTGTTACGCATAGAGAGGATGGTTCAGCAGCCAGGGCCCAATTTCTTTCAATGCTAGGCTATGACGAAACTGCGTATTTTGATTCACTTGACGACACCTTCCTAAGCAGGCTGATAGTGCCCGAGGGCGGCGGCAGAATAGAGGCCTTTGTTAACTCCACACCCTATTCCATTGGATATGCTCCATTTCCATATATCAATGATACATTTCTCACATCTATTCCGATAGATGGAAACCTTCCAAATGAATATACAGTATGCAATGGCAATTATCCTCTTGCAAGCCAGATTTATTATATATTTAGTGAGAACGAAACAAATTCTGCTGTTAAAAAGTATATTGATTTTTTAGAGACTGCCGCTGCAAAAAAGGCGATTTATAATGCCGGATTAATACCCGCATATTCTGATGAAGAGCTTTCATCCATGTACAGTTTAAAATCCGAGCTTCCTATTGAAGAAAGACGGCTTTATATATCATATAGTTCCTATATTGAATGGATGACAAATGCCTGCTATGAAGGCTTTTCTGATAAAAATTATTATTACGACATAATCACATCAAATAAAGAGCTTAAATCAAGCCTGCAGAGCGTTATAGACGGAACATCTCACATTGCTCTTCTAAATAGGAATCTGACAAGCGAAGAGAAAGCATCCGGCTTGAGCGAAATTCTCCTGGGTTACTATCCGATGGGCATTATTATTAACGGAAACAATCCGGTAGATAATCTATCCTTTAGCCAGATAAAAGACATATTTACTGGTAAAATAACAAATTGGGCTGAAGTTGGAGGAGATAACAGCCCTATTCAGGTAATTAACACTACAGGATACAGTGACAGAAGTAATTTCTATTTCATACTTGGATTTGACAATCCTCCAACAGATGAATATATACTAAATAATTATTCTTCCGATTCAGTTTTCGAGCAGCCAAGGTTTATCAACTGGGCAATCAGAAATTACGAGAATTCCATTGCTTATATTCCCATTAATGAAATAGAGAACTCAACTAAAATAATTTCAGTAAACGGATATTTGCCTGAATATGATAATATCTCTCAGGGTAATTATGTCGTTTCTATACCTTTCTACTACATATATAATAAAGACAAGATAAATCAAGCCGCAAAAGATTACATTGGTTATCTGATGACTGCCGACGGAAAAGCAGCTATTGAATACTATGGGATTATCTCTTCGAAATAGTAATTGCCTTTACGGTTACAATGTTACATATATTATTTCCAATCTATGATATAATACATAATAATATTTAGTAGTTAGCAAAGGTATAATATATGAACGAAAAACAAAGAAGAATAGTAATGACTATATTCGGTGTGCTTATAGCAGGCTTCAGCGTAGGAATATTTAACTTCTCATTATTTGGCATGGATCCATTCCAGGTGCTCTCACACGGAATTTGGGAGCATGTAAATATCGGGTTTGGCACTCTATACATGATAATCAATCTTATAATGCTCGTAGCAATATTCTTTATAGATAAGTCAAAGATAGGCCTCGGCACTCTTATCAATATATTTTTATTAGGATATGTTGTCCAGTTTTCTTCATGGCTATTCGCATCTTTAATGCCTGATCCCGGCATCATGATAAGGATAATCGCTCTGCTTATAGGAATTATCATAATCAGCTTCGGCTCAGCATTGTACTTCACCGGCGACCTTGGAGTGTCTACGTATGATGCTATTGCGCTTTTAATGGCAGAAAAGAAAATAGCCAAGTTTCAGTATTGCCGCATAGGCACTGATTTGGTATGCACAATAACAGGATTCCTTCTAGGTGCTACAGTAGGAATAGGGACTCTAGTTACTGCCCTATTCATGGGACCAATAATTGCGTTCTTCAACAAAAAGATAGCCATACCTTTTAGATATGGCAGAAATCATGCCGCTGACGCGATCAATTAGTGTACATACTTTTGCGCAGATTATTTTAGCCGCTAAAATCTATATAATTTAGAAAAACGATAGTAAAATTAGCGGTTCTCATCATCCGCCAAAGGCAGCAGTTTTTCTATCAACAGGCTCTCATATAGCTCGGGCTCCTCATACATCGGATGATGCCCGCTGTTTTCGAACCATATCAATTCTTTATAGGGAGCGTTAAGCAAATCATAGTATTCGCTTACCAGCGTTGATGGTGTATTATAATCATAACGGCCTTGAAAGAAAAACACAGGCACGTATAGAGTGTCTGCACTCTCCATCAGGTTTTGCTGCATAATCTGCGGCCAAAGAGCTTCTATCGAAAACCGGCTACCTTTGCCAAAACGTATAAAATCAGCCAACGTATATTCTGAGGGCAATAGCCCAGGGAAAACATAAATAGAATTATAGCCATCTTTTTTATATACTTCTCCGCCAAATTTGACCAGCCATTTGCGTTCAGCTATCAATTCATTGTACCAGTTCGAATTGCCTTCTATAGTTAGATATTCTGCAGATGCACCCATGTTTAATTCATCAATAGCCTGAGTATTATTATGCTCCTGTGCTTTTTTTAATGTATATTCATATGAAAGCTTTTCCCCTGCGAAAGGGTAAACCTCCTGTCCGCTGCCTGCATACGCGTAAATGAACTGAGGATATCTCTGCACCGTAAGTATTCCCAGAAGACTTCCCCAGGAATGACCCGCAATAAACAACTTTTCTTTATCAAATTTAGTAAGCAGATACTGCATAACCTCACCTGCATCTGAAACCATCTGTTCTATTGTCATTGTATCAGCTGAAAGCTGGCTGCTGTATGATTTTCCCGTTCCCCTTTGCTCCCACAAAACAACGGTAAAGTGCTTTTCCAGCTCTGCGTGATACGCTCGGAATGCCGTCATTTCCGTAGTTCCTGGCCCGCTGTGCAGATACAATAATATCGGATTGTTTATATCTACGCCCCTGATTAGCAATGTCTGCGCGCAGTCGGCAATTTCAATTGTTTCCAATTCTGCAATACTGTTTTCTCCCTTAACTGAAGGCATAAAAACAATCATCTTTAATGCAATATATATGCCTAAAATAAGGGCAAGTGTTCCTGCAATAATCATAATGATATTTTTCTTTCCGAATTTATTTTTTGTTTTTTTCATATTATTAATTTACTCAATCAAAAAATTACCTTTGGCAGCGTTGTCGTTTAGTGCATGCTATGCCATACTTCTTTACTATATTATTGTTCGATATTTTAGCACAATAGTAAAGATTAAGCAATTTCTTATTTATATGCCATACCGGGTTCCTTGCATCTTTTTTACAATACGTAGATGTTTTATTTTATTATATATTTTAAATTTGAATCAATTGCATAAATCAAACTCCTGATTATTAATTTTCTATTTGCATAATACTGCAATATTATTATATACTATCTTTATACACTTTAGAAAATACTACTTACGTCTACTTATAAAAATCTGCTCTGAAACTGGAGGAATTATGATTAAACTCAAAGGTTTTTTCCAAAAACAGAAGATGATGACTAAGGTACTTCTCAGTTTATTACCCATTCTTCTGTTGTCTGTCTATTTCTTTGGTTTGCGTACGCTGGTACTGCTTAGCGTAGTAACCATCACCGGAATTATATGCGAATATGCCATCATGCGATTAATTAACGGCGACAAGGCAAAAGTCACCGAAGCAGTCCTTGTCACCTGCGTTTTATTCACACTCACTTTGCCTCCAACGGTACCTTTCTGGATTGCCGCTGTCGGCATAGCGTTCGGTGTGGTTTTTGGCAAGGGTGTCTTTGGCGGGTTCGGCAAAAACATTTTTAATCCGGCATTGGTCGGCAGATGCCTGATTTACGTTTCATTCCCTGCGCAAATGACAATTGCCTGGGCTAATCCGCTTTCCGGCCTTCCCGGAGGATTTGCAAAGTGGAGCGGAGGCGTTGACGCAATCACTTCAGCTACGCCGATGATCTTATTTAACAAAGAAGGCATTGTCACTGAATATCTCAGGCTGTTTTGGGGCAATGTTGCCGGGTCACTTGGGGAAACAAGCGCACTGCTCATCATACTTGCAGCTGTTTATCTAATAATAACCAAAACTGCTTCTTGGAAAATAATTGTTTCATCATTGGCTTCTTTTGCCTTATTAACTTCAATACTCTATATGACCGGAGTTGTAAAAACAGATCCATTGTTCTCCATTCTATCGGGCGGCTTCCTGTTTGCAACGGTATTTATGGCGACCGATCCGGTCTCTGCTCCAAGGCATGAAGTATCAAAGTATATATATGGCGCACTTATTGGGATAATTGCCATAATAATCAGAGCATTTTCACTCTTCACAGAAGGCATTATGTTCGCCATTTTGATTGTTAATGCATTTGTACCGTTAATTGATAGGAATATAAAAATTCTCAAGGAACGGAAAGCCTCCAGAAAGAAGGTGAAAGCATGAAGAAAGGACGCATTTATACCATTATTTTCATGTTAGTAATCAGCGCGGTTTTCACATTGCTGTTGGCGGGAGCAAATTCTTACTACCTGCCAAAGATTCGGGAAAATGAGCAGCTAGCAGAGAAAACAGCAATACTTTATGTTTTCGATATTGACCAAAGCGGCAGCGCTTCCGAAGTGCTCGCAAGATTCGACGAGAACGTCAAAGAGACTACTGTTTCGGGAGTTGACCTTTATGCATATACTTCATCAGATGGGGCACCTATAGCCTACGCCGTTCCTTTCAGCGGAGCAGGATTATGGGGAACTATAAACGGCTATATGGGAGTTTCAGCAGATCTTGATAAAATAACCGGATTGGTTTTTACCAGCCACAGTGAGACCCCCGGCCTTGGCGGGCGCATAGACGAATTATCCTATCGTGAGCAATTCAAAAACCTGAAAATCACAGCCGGCACAAAACTGGCCTATGGTGAAGACGGCGGCGGGCAGATAGATGCCATAACCGGCGCCACCTCTACATCAAACGCGGTTTTGCGCATTCTAAATCAATTGCTTGATGATACCATCAGCCAAATGGAGGAGGCAAACAATGACTGAAAAATTTAAAGAAGTCGTTTCAAGAAACGTTTGGAAAGACAATCAGGTTTTGAGGCAGATTCTCGGCATTTGTTCCACTCTTGCAGTAACTAATCTGATGCTAAATTCTTTGGTTATGGGGCTTGGGCTTACATTTGTTACGGCCTTTTCCAGCCTGACCATATCACTGCTGCGAAATGTAATACCTCGCAGAGTAAGAATGATAGTACAAACCCTCATTATTTCTGCCTACGTTATTCTTGTAGATATTTTCCTCAAAGCTAATTTGACAGATATAAGCAAAGCATTGGGCCCATATGTTGGGCTGATAATCACAAACTGCATTATAATGGGCCGCGCTGAGGCCTATGCTCAAAAGAATCCGCCGCTTGTCTCTATGCTGGACGGTTTCTTCGCAGGAATCGGATACACAATTGTGCTGCTGATTATAGCCCTCTTCCGCGAGTTCCTCGGGTTTGGCACAATATTTGGATTTGACGTTAACTTCATTGGCTTTGAAACCTGGACCATTATGGTGATGCCTCCGGCAGCGTTCTTCCTGATAGGCGTACTAATATGGATAACTTCTAATGTATTTGCCCCCGGCAAGGGCAAAAAATCTTAAGTGGATAGGAAAGGAGCTGCCGCATTATGACATTTACCATCAATCCATTAGTAATATTTTTTGCTTCAATATTAACCAGCAATATGATCTTGTCGAATTTCCTCGGCATGTGCTCATATATCTCCATATCAGGAGAGTATAAAACTGCTTCAAGCCTAGGCAAATCAGTAACCTTAGTCATGGTTTTCACAACCATTATTAATTACTGGGTCTACAAACTGATCATTGAGCCTCTGGGTCTTGAATACCTGCAATACGTTCTCTTTATCATGATAATCGCAACTTCAGTACAGATTATAGAGATGGCTATGGACAGGCTGCTGCCTGACCTTCACGTCAAGCTTGGCATCTTCCTTCCGTTGATTACTGTTAACTGCGCTATCCTCGGCACGACGCTCTTCATGGTAATCAGGCAATACAACTTCCTACAGTCTTTATTTTTCGGTTTAGGCAGCGGCCTCGGCTGGTGGCTTGCAATCAGCGCACTGGCGGCAATACGAGAAAAGATGGGAAACAATAAATTGCCCAAAGGCCTCGAAGGGCCCGGCATAGCATTCATTATTACTGGAATTATGGCACTGGCTTTTATTGGCTTTTCCGGAATCTTCACAATAAGCTGAGCATATGGGGGTAGCATCAATGGAAATACTAACAACAGTATTAAGCGTAACCGTAATATCGGTCTCACTGGCGATCATCATAATTATAGCAGAGTACTTCTTCAATAATTATGGTGAATGCGAGATTGATATCAATAACGGAGATAAAATTCTTAAAGTTGAAGGCGGCTCTTCCCTGCTTTCAACACTAGCTGCGCAGAAAATATTCATTCCTTCAGCTTGCGGCGGCAAGGCAACCTGCGGCCTTTGCAAAGCGCAGGTCATTGAAGGCGCCGGTCCGTTGCTGCCCACCGAAGAGCCCTATCTCAGCGCTGAAGATCGCAATAATAATTATAGATTATCGTGCCAGGTTAAAGTAAAAAATAACATCCGCATCATAATACCTGAAGAATTCTTTAACATAAAAGAATACATCACAACAATAGAAAAAATCGAACAGCTTACCCATGACATCAAGGGATTGCGCCTGAACCTGCCCGAAGGAGAAACCATAAAATTCAAGGCCGGACAGTATATGCAGCTTTACACTAAGCCATACGGCAAAATAAAAGAAAGCGTTTATAGAGCCTATTCAATTGCCAACGCACCATCAGATAACACAGCGATTGAGCTGATTATCCGTCAGGTACCGGATGGCATATGCACAACATATGTGCATACGCAGCTTTCAGAAAACGATAACGTTAAAATCAACGGCCCTTACGGCGACTTCTATCTGCGTGGTAATTGCGATGAAATAATCATGATAGCCGGAGGTTCCGGAATGGCGCCAATAAAGTCCATCATTCTCGATGTACTTGAAAAAGGAATTGATATAAAGATGAATTTCTTCTTCGGTGCTGTTACAAAACGCGATCTCTATAATCTTGATTATTTTGAGAATCTTGCTGCAAACCACGCTAATTTCAGGTTCATACCAGCTTTGTCCAAGCCTGCACCGGAAGACAACTGGAAAGGCGAAGTTGGGCTTATTACAGATGTTGTTGCACGAAATATTGATGACGGCTCCAAAATGGAGGGCTATCTCTGCGGCAGCCCCGGCATGATAAAGGCATGCATCAATGTGCTTAACACAAAAGGCATAACTGAAGACAAAATATACTACGACAAATTCTAAAAAAGAAAGAGGCTGAAAATGAAACAGAGCCCTGAACTTGAGCTTATTCAAGCAAATATGATGCCCGGAGCGCTGTCTGCGCATGGCTTCATTGGTCAAGACAGCCGCAAGCTGGCCGATATTCTGCATACCGACGCCAAGTCTCTTGAAAAAACAGGAATTACAAAAGAAGCGCTGGCTGAAAAAATGCAGGAGCTTACTGACTATGGTATGCGCGGCCTAGGAACACCGATGCCTGTGGATGACATATTCGAAGTTGAAGTCGGAGACTACAGAGGCAAGCTCCCCTGCCCGTTTAAGGACAATGCAAAGATTGACAAGCGCCAGACTGTCGTAAGAAGGCTTGATACCGGCGTAATAATTCGCTGGACAGATTTAAATATCCATATGATAAAGGAGCACGGCTTCTTTGAAGGATACGGTAGTGTATATAGACTGGACCCTGTTGAGCTGGCACGGTTTTTGGGGATAGCATAGGATCTCTAATCATAATTAAATAATACTCTGTCAAGAGCTTGCGTAGCGAAGATTGTTCACAGCATTATTCATTTATGAAAACTTATCTTGACTTTTGAATTAAATACTATATAATTAGACGAACTTAAAAATGTGACATATTTCTATTTGGATTATTTATATGGGAAAGTGTTGTATGAATATCATAAG
>JAFGUF010000016.1 GCA_016938675.1 Clostridia bacterium
GATAAAAACATTACTTCCGCCGTAAATATATAAGAATCCGACTCCCTGACTGCAAATAGTAGTAGTCTTGTGCGACCTTCTGTGATATCCTTGTGCTGTAAAAAACAGGAAGGAGGATACAGGACACTGCTGTTGCATTATTAAACTACAGAAAGGAACCCTAAATTGGAACAGCAAATAAACATTGAAGTTAACAGCGAAAAGAGAACCTATACTGTACCCGAAATTGCAAGAATGCTGAGCATAAGCGAAAGGACTGCATATAACCTATGCAAAACAACAACAGCTTTCAAGGTTATAAGCCTTGGCAGGAGCGTACGGATACATAAACAATCTTTTGACGAATGGTTCTCGCAATAACAAGATAAGGAGAACTATATATGGCGGCAATAGTAAAACGAAAGAATAAATATCATGTGGTATATGATTACATAGATGACTACGGAGTAAGAAAACAAAAGTGGAAATCCTGCAACAGTAAAAGAGAAGCTGATAAGTTCAAAGTTGAGATTGAAAGCAAAAAACTTATCGGCGAGTTCGTTATTCCGGATGAGAAAACAGTAGAAAGCTTCCTTGAAGAATGGGTAGAGCTGTACTCCAAAACCCACTGGCAGCACTCCCAGTATTCCACTGTAAAAGGCATGCTGAAAAATCATGTATATCCGATAATAGGCAATATAAGCATTCAGGATGTAACCCCTATGCATATTGAAAGGTTATATAACCAGCTAAGCAAGAAACCAAAGTACCGGGCAAAAAACGGCGAATGCTTATCATCCACGACAATTAAATACATTCACTCCACGTTGAAGGTTGCATTCAAAAAAGCTGAAGAGTGGCTCATTATTGACAGGACACCTGTGAAGTGCGCCGCACCAAGAATTGCAAAACCTAAAATAACAATATGGTCGGATGATATGTTCAAAGTGGCGTTAAAGCAGATGGATGACAAACTGCTTCACCTTGCTGTTCATCTGACCTTTTTGTGTTCATTAAGGCCGGGGGAAACATTAGGACTTACATGGGATTGTGTCGATTTTGATAAAGGCACAATTCTTATTAATAAAACAATACAAAGAGCATACAAGGATGCTCTGGAAGAACTCCCGAAAGACACCGTCATTCATATTTTTGACAATGTTGAGCCTGACGCAAAAACAACCTTAATACTTAAAACACCAAAGACAAAAACCAGTGTCAGGAAAGTATATCTCAGTTCACCTTTAGTACAGGAACTGACTGAAAGAAAATGCCAGGTTGATAAATTAAATGAACTACTTGGTTCAGACTATAAGGACAGCAACCTTGTCTTCTGCATGGACGATGGCCTGCCCGTTGAAGTAAAGCTGTGCACGAAATGGTTCAGGGACTGGCAGAAACAAAGTATGCTGGGGTATCCCAAACTTACATTTCATGAAATAAGGCACTCCAGTTCCACATACAAGCTTCGTATAAGCGGCGGCGATACTAAATCGGTGCAGGGAGATACAGGTCATGCCAAGGCTGATACTCTGATAAATACTTACTCCCATATTGAGGATCACCAGAGAATGCACCTGACAAGTACAATAGAGGAAGACTTCTATGGTACACCTCCTAAGCAGGAAAGCAAGAAGGAAGATGATATTCTTGAGCTTATTAAAAATAATCCTGTGCTAAGGAAGAAAGCAATCAATGTATTGTTATCCGACATAATATAAATATTTATATGATTAATATTTTACCTAATTCCTGCTATTAAAATCTCGTTCAGCCATTCCATTACATTTTCATTCGCTTCAAATACAAATTCCTGCCCTTTACTTGCAGATTGGAAGTAATCAACCTTATGGGATTGGTGGGAATGATATGAAATATTAATATCCTTGAAAAATTCCGGCAGTTCCCAGCAGGATTTTGAATATCCTTCTTTCGTTAAAACGAGTCTGTCTTCTAATTTGAACGTACCAGCTCCTTTAAACAATGGATTAAATGTCAACACCTCTGTGGCGCTATAAATAGCGTTCTTCTTTGAATAGTTTCCATTACTATGAGGATGATTACAATACTCAATCGGAAAACCGTCTGAATCCAAAGTGAAATTATTAATCTGAAAGTATCCAAATATGATATGCTTGTCCGCCGCATCAGTTATAAAAGATAGAGTGTTCTGTTTTAAAACTGTTTGACGGAATGTACCAAAAAACAAAAACAAGTCTCCCTTATCTACACCTTGATTAAGTAAATGTCCTAACGCAGCTCCCTGTTGTCCAAACAAAGGCTGCCATTTGTTAATTAGATTATAGTTGCGAATATCAGGGTCAAGATGACATGTGAAGTTTCCCTTAATTTTATTATTAGGGGATATCTCTTTAATAATTGTATATAAATCTTTATCACCGAATCTTAATTCAGAATATTTATTAGTATCTTCCTTTGACGGTATTGGGAGTGATAATAATGTCCCATCAGGTAGTATCGGACTGGGCATACCTCCATACTGTGTGTCAATTCCTTTTCTCGATAAAATAACTTTCATCAACTTTTAACCCAACTATTATCATTATCTTTCCATATATGTGGTCTGTGTGAAGTCCCTTCATATTGTATAAACACATTATTAAGAAATTCAGAGACTTCTTTGATTAGGCTATCTGCAAAGTTGCACTTGTGACCTCTGCCTACTTTTAATCCTTCTAAGCTATCAGGCAACTCAACAGCATCTTCTCCGATATAAATAAAAGAATCTGAAATCAATACATATTCACCGCTTAAATCTCTTTTTAAATTCTCTATATTTACTTTGTGTCCGCATGGCGTTTTCGTTGAATGCATTGAATGCAATTGTCTGAAATCATCTTTTTGTGGTTCATATATATTATCTCCACATCGTTCTATAATTTGACCTTGCGGTGAATATAAAGGTTTTTTGTATTCAAATCTGCTATCCTTAAAATATTCACTAAATGTAAGTGCTTCAGTCACTTTCATTGCATATATCATTTTATTGCCTAAGCCTTTGTTAGCTGGTGTTAATCCAATAATCCAGACAGACTTGCCTGAAGCACACAGCTTTCCTGCAGTTTTCCTTATCTTAGGTTTACAGCAAGCCAAAGTGCAGTATCCTCCAAAAGGATTAGGAGCGAACCCTGAATCATGCTTTACTACATATGTAAATAATTTATCTATCTCAATTTGCATAAATTCAGTATATCATTAATTAAAGACTACGACTATAGTATGAAGTATATTTATCCGCTATTTTCGGATAATTACATTGGCTTCACCCCTTGCGGAACTCTCCTAAAAATCAGCATGTTAGATGGATGTTAGATGGTGCTGTTTCCGACCTCCTGACAAATGTTAGATAAGCACAATATATAGGGGGTAGATAACAAAAAACCACCATATATGGTGGTTTTTATGGTGGAGAATACCGGAGTCGAACCGGTGACCTCATGACTGCCAGTCATGCACTCTAGCCAGCTGAGCTAATTCCCCAAAATGTAATGCCATTATATACAAAAAGCGCTGTAAGGTCAAGGAAATTACATTATCATTTATCTTTAATTTTTATAATTACCCGATTGGTATTATTCCTTTGGTTATAAGGTAAACTATTATTAGGCCAATCAGCAATATTACAAGCAGTACCTTTGCCATTTTATACCCTATCTTTATAGCAAGCACGGCCAGCACTATCAGCCCTACTGCGAATATAATATCAGAAATTGTAAAGGCCTTTATGTCGCCTTCCATCAGCTTTTCCCATATTTGCTTTGTCGTTGTTACTGCATCATTCATATATAATCCTCCATACTCAGCTTTCTATCTTTTTCCCTCTGGTGTGTGTATATTCCTTTGGGTCAAAGCCGGTTATTTTCAATATTTTGCCGCGCTTCGGCTTAATGTCAACTATTCTTACACTTTTTAGGCTGTCATCATTGCAGATAAGGATACACTCCGTCAGCTTCTCCATAAACAAGCCCTTCTTCAGGTAGAATCCTTGATATGCCGATGTCCCCTTTTTATCACTGTCAGCAAGCACTTTTTGTACACCATCAATAGTAGTCACATTATACATGCAGTCAAACGCTTCATATGACACATTTTTATTGAATAATGGTTCCATGGCAGCAAAATCCATTTTGTTATAGTTTGCACCAAAGCTTTTTAATAGTTTGCTCTTATCCATTGCCGCTGCGCCTCTTTTTGTATATTATATATACCTTTACCCTGTTTTTCAACAATTTATCTGCAAAATGTTCCAATCCGAGGTTATATTTTTATTCTTAAGAACCTTTTTGGATTTTCATAAGAGATTCTTTTAAAGTCTTTACCAAACGCAGTTTTAAACTGATTTAGGTACCTTGAAAGATCCGTTTCCGCCAGATCCAGCATAAAGAAATCCGAACCCCACATAATTTTCTTCTTTATTTTATTAGGAAGATTTGAATAAACTTTCTCATAAAATATCTCTTGGTTAAGGCGCGGAGATTCCACTGGCGTCATAAAGCTTAAATCAGTATATGCATTTTTATAGTCATATACCAGCGATAATATCTCCTTAGTCCAGTATCCGGTGTCCAGTCCGTTCGCGTATTTCGCAACCTGCCTGTTGCCTCCCATATGAGCGAAATTTATCCTAAGCCGCGGATACTTCTCAAGAACCTTTCTCCAAAGCTTGGGGTGGTTTAAATATATCTGTCTTTCTTTCACCATCTCGTCAAAATCAAAAATGCCGTATTGATATTCAAGCACATTGTCTTCGCTAAGATGCTTCATCGGGATAACCTGGCCCGCCGGAGGATAGTATATATCTCCATGTACGACATTGCGTTTTAAAGTATGAGAAAATCCGCTGTATCCGCAATGCACAGTTATCGGAATATCGTGCCTCTGGCACCATGAATAGACGCTCTGGCCTTTGCTGTTGTCAAAAAGCACTGGATCAGTCGGCGAATAGCCGAGGGCTGTATATAACTTTAGGCCTGCAAAAGTTTTGTTCTTTCCCACATGCTTTTTAATTTCTCCTAATACACCATGCTTAAATTCGCTGTCTCTTCTAGGGTCAATGCTGAAAAAGGGGTATACTCTGTCCGGCAGTGCCTCCTTGAGTGCTTCAAAATCCTGAATCTGAATTTCATAGTTGTCTTTAAAAATATTCTTTTTACCAAGATCCAGTTTGAACTGAATTTTTTCAAACAAATTAAGCATCTTGCTGGATTTTGCGCCCGATAAGGACTTTATGGCTTTCAATACTTTTTCGTTTATGCTGCGGGTTATAGTTTTTATCTTTTCTTCGTTTTCTTCATCATTTTCAAGAAAAGGGCTGACACTTGCGTAGGTCAAATCAAGCATCAGCGGCACAGCTATGAAGTCCTGTCCATAAGAGTTTTTCATATGGCTGTATAGCTCGTAACAGTCATCGTCCATTCCATGAGAAATAAACTGCAGCACGTTTATTACGTCAGCATTTGAAAACCTTTTCGATATCTGTTCAGGGTTAATATCTTTAAAATTATTGCTTATTCTCAAAAATTCTTCAGCTATCATCTCCTTGCTAAAGAGATGACAGTGTATATCAATTAGCATCATATTCTCCGTTTTTGCTTATATATTTATTAATACTGTAAAAAATTATACCATATCAGCTTTAAGTATTCCATTCCTAGAAAAAAGATGACCCAAGCGAGTCATCCGGATTATTGTAAAATTCAAAAACTATTCATTCTTATGTGTTTTTCTATATGTTGCCGGGGTCATGTTGTATTGCTTGGAAAACATCTTGGAAAAATGCTTTTCATCCAGATAACCAACCATATGAGATATCTCATATACTTTAAGCCGTGTTGTAACCAGCAATTCACAGGCCTTCTCCATCCTTATGTTGCAAAGGTAATTGGAGTAATTCTCACCTGTTATTTTCTTAAATGAAGCACTGAAATACGGTGTGCTAAGATTGATCATGTCCGCTATTTCCTTTGTGCTTATTTGCTTGTCATAGTTTTTATTTATGTATTTTACTGCTTCTTCAATTGCTGCACCGGCTTGATTAAAGTTAATCTTTTGTAGGGAGATCAGCGCGGGCTTTATCAGCTTCATGAACTCCTCATGAATCCTTATAATAGAATAACTGCTATTGATATATTGGATAAACTCATCCACGTCTGATACATGCTCTGAATTGACTTCTTTTAATGAGTCCTGCAGCTTCAAGGCAAGCCTTTCTGCCATTTTGCGTGCATCTTTATAGTATATATCTTCTGCGGTAACGGCCTCTTCGAACCATTGATTGGAAAGATTTGAATAGTAAGTATAGCGTTTGAGTTCAAGCTGCTTTTCAATCTCATCAAATAAAATGCTCTTTGGCTTAACTAAATGCTCCTGCAGGTCCTTTCTGCACAAGAGCAGATTAGGCAGCCTTCCTTCCTTCTTCTCTGCAATATCAAGCAGCTTATATGCTTTAAGCGCTTCGTCCCCAATGCCCTCTCCATTCTCCACAATCTCTGAAATGGCCACATTCCCCTTAAGAGCATATGGCGACAGGCTCCTTGCTACGTTCATTACCTTCGCACTGAACATTACATCCGCAGTTTTTGCAGAGGCACATATGCCTATATAGAGTCCGTCTTCAATCAGGTATACATACATATAGTCTTTCATTATTTCATAACTGCCTTTGTATGAACCCTTGTCATTAAGATAGCATACTATCAGGCTGATTTTATCCATGCCGTTTAGCCAATCGCCCGGTGTCCCGTTAAGCAAATCAGTAATATTTTTTTTGTATTTAATATCATTTAGTTCCGCAATTTCTGAGATACTGCGCATCGTATTATCGAGGTGCTTTTTTAGCTTTGTAAATACTTTTTCGATTTCCTCATACATATTCAGCTTCATTATGTAGTTGAATACACCGATATCCAGTCCCTGCTTGGCATATGAAAACTCATCATATCCCGATAAAAACACTATCTCAATACTGTTGTTAAACTGTTTTATCTGTCTGGCCATATCCAGGCCATTCATTTTGGGCATCCTGATATCAGTCAGCACGACATCCGCCTCTAGTTGTTTGGCCTTTAAAAGGCCTTCCTGCCCGTCGCGTCCGCACCCAACAATCTGAAACCCAAGTTTTGTCCAGTCAATCGTTGTTATTAGCCCGTTCCTTAATATTTCCTCATCCTCTACAATAAGCAGTTTATACATTTCCTCTACTCCTCCTTCTCAACAATTATAGGAAGCATTATTTCCACTTTCAGCCCTCTTCCGGAGTTGCTCTTTAGTATTACTCCGTATTCCTGGCCGCAATTCAGCTTTATTCTCTCATTAATATTAGCCAGTCCCAAATGATTCGACATATCAAAATTGTTTATGCTGGCCTGTAATCTATTTATTTTTTCCTCTTTCATTCCTTTGCCGTTGTCTGATACTTCCAATATAAGCACATTGTTTTTTACATATGCACTGATTTTTACTTTTAGGTCCCTTCCTTCCAGGTATCCTATGTTGTGTTCAATAGCATTTTCCACAATTGGCTGCAAAATAAACTTTACAACTTGGAAAGCCATAATGGATTCTTCTATATTAATATCTACTTTAATACAGTTATTATAGCGAATCTGCTGTATATTTATATACTGGCTCACATGGTCTATCTCTTCTTTGAGAGGTATCATCACATGCCCTCTGTACAATCCCATCCTCATAAGGTTACCTGTATATACTACCATGTCCGTTGCTTTTTCTGTCTGGCCGGTTTTTATCAGAACAGCAATGGATGAAAATATATTGTACATGAAGTGCGGGTTTATCTGTGTCTGCAGCGTTAATATCTCTGCGTCTTTTCTCCTCTTCTCGTTTTCACGCCTCTCTTCCTCCAGCGCCTTCTGCTCCCTTGCATATATATTCACCTGGTCTGAAAGGGTTTTTACCCTGTTTACAATAAGTGCGAATTCTTCCTTCCCCAGCAGCATTGTGCTCATTGGAATCTGTGGGCTGTCCGTATAGAGAGCATTGCTTATATGGATAATAGGATTAAGTGTCGCTCTGGTAAGAATGCTTGCGGCAAATATCAAGGTAATGCATATGAAAAATACTACGCTCATAAACATTACTACATACTTATCCCATATTCGGTCAAAAAATATCTTTTCTTTTTCAATGTATAGGTAGTTAATCTTTGCTTTAGGCAGCTCAATTATTTCAGCCTGCGGGTATTTGTCAATATTTCTTACAACGTCTATTACCTTCTCATCCGATATATTAGGGGAACCTAAAACAGCAAATATTTTGTCTGCATATCTATATAAATAACTTGAATACTGATATCCGTTGTTATAAATCGAATTTTTTCTTAGTGTGTGGCTTTCCAGTTCCAGCTTGCAATACCCTATCGTTTCCCCTTCCTTGTTTCGTATTCTCTGATGCAGCACAAATGTATCCAATCCTTCTGTGAATAACCATTTGTATTCTTCGTCCACGTTCAGCCTGTATCGTATATACCTGTCATCTTCAAGATACTTGTTAGATGACACAACTGCCTCCCCATCAGGCATATAAATTGTAACTGAGCTGCCCTCATTATATATCAGCTGTGAGTATTCATGTATGTAATTAATAAAAAGGAAATCATAGTTCACATCCTTCTTTACTCTGTAGCCTTCAAGCGCATTCTGTATTCTCTCGTCCTTAGCTATCAGGTTAATCGGGTTGCGCCACATATCATAGTGCTCATCCAAAATGTGCCCGTAAAATTCTGCGCTATCGGCATACCTTTCTTCAATATATCCGTTTAGTATTTGATTTTCAGCATACCACTGAACTGCGCCAGCAAATATAATAGGTATGAGGCAAAAGGAGAAAAACAGCATTATATTATTCTGCAGTAGATAGTTCTCCTTAGGCATTGGCATATCTGCCTTTTCTCCGTCATCCAAAGAACCTTTATCTCTTATCAGCTTTATCCACATTAAGAAAAAATCAAGCGGTTTTGTTATTTTCTCCGACCAGAACCAAAAGAGTATGCTTACAAGAGCAAAGAACAGAATGAGCAAAACATAGATTACATACCTGTATGTCATGTCTATATCATTTATTATACCGAGGCAATAGTCGCCCTTCTCGTCTTCATTGCTAAAATAGCACATAATATATTTATTAGCACCAAATCCATACTTTCTGTAGTTTTTGCTGCTCCCAAGGCTGAAGCTAAAGGTATTTGTCCCCAGTGGCTCCGTGTTAATCCTTAGTTCTTCCTGCCCGTATCTGTTATATATTACTATATTGTTATCTGAAAAATTAAAAATCTTGTCGTATCTTGGTATTGCTATTATATACATGCCGGATTTATACATTAATTCTTCTGCAATTATATCACTGCTTTTATATGTATCTTCTTCCTTATATATTCCGTAGTACGATAAAAACTCCAATGTCGATTGCTTGTCTTCAAAGTCTGCTTCCGGGCCATTTGCCATGCTTTCTGCAGATACGGAAATCCCTTCTTCCGAATTGCAAATATATACAATATTCTCTCCGTCTACAACTGAAATATTTGCGCCCGAAGTATATTCGGAAAATATTTCTGCCATCTGTTCGGCTTTTCCATTCATGATCTCAGCAGGAGCATATTTTACTTCGTCCATTATACGAATAATTTCGTCATTGTAGTTTTTGCCGTTTGCAAGAAACGATATGCTTATATTATAATAGCTTCTTAAATCTGAGTATAAATCATAAAGCTGCTGCATCTCTTTTATCTCGGATTCTGCTACAGCCTCAAAGTATGCAGTATTAGTAACAGTCTGAAGAGCTAGAACAAACAGTATCATAAACAAGCACATGAAAACAATGCACGTAAAAAACAGCTTCGTTCTTGTTTTGCTCCTGCTCATATCTTCCCCGATTTTACAAAATAAAGTGCGTTTATATAATACAAAATTATTATAATAGTATTTATTTTAATACATATAAGCTCTTTTGTTAATAAGCTAACACTAAAAAAAATAAAATACACTTTCTATTGAAATTGATAGGTTTGTTATTTTTGCCGTTTTCTGTATCGTGCTATTTTATAATCCATCCTTCCATATACTTTGCGCCTTAAACACATTCATTATTGCATAATCTTAATAAAGCCACTTTTCAGCCGCTTTTTTTAAATAGATTAGTCAAAAAACATTTGTATTATTAATAAATATTTTATACAATAGAAAGACAGGGCTTTAAGATAGAAATTTAAACTAATTGAATTTATTAAAGAAAGAACAAGGAGATACAATATGAAGGACTACACAACATCGAACATACGGAATATAGGGCTGGTGGGCCACGGCAGCCAAGGTAAAACCATTCTCGCAGAGGCCATGGTTTATAACTCCGGCGAAATTGACCGGATGGGCAAAGTGGAGAATGGTAATACAGTAATGGACTTTGACCCTGAAGAAACGAAACGTGAAATATCAATTTCTCTGTCAATGGCTCCCGTAGAATGGAATAATCACAAAATTAATGTTATAGACATCCCTGGGTATTTCGATATGGTTGGAGAAATGGCCAGCGGACTTAAGGTTTCAGATAGCGCTATAATAGTTCTAGGAGCAACTTCAGGCCTCGAAGTTGGCGCAGAAAAGGCATGGGACTACTGCGAAAAATATTCTATTGCAAAAATGTTTTTCGTTAATGCCATGGACAAAGAACACGCAAACTTTGATAAGCTATTGGAAGAACTCCAATCCAAATACGGAACATCTGTAGTTCCTATTCAGCTTCCTATCATGGAAGGTGCAGCCTTCGTTGGGTATGTTGACATATTATCAGGCAAAGCATATAAATTCGATGGATCTAAAAAAACAGAAATCGAAGTTCCCGGTGCATTATCAGCAAAGGTATCAGAGCTTCAGGAAACACTGACCGAGGCAGCCGCAAGCAGTGATGAAAAGCTGATGGAAGTGTATTTTGATAAAGGCGAACTTTCGAAAGAAGAGATTATTAAAGGCTTGAAATCCGGTATTCTAGAGGGTTCTTTGGTTCCGGTTGCATGCGGGTCGGCTTTGGAAAACAAGAATATAAATTCGCTGCTGGACTGTATAGTAGATCTGATGCCTTCGCCTCTACAGGCAAAGCCGTATGATGCTATGGATACAAAAGCAAACAAGGAAATTTCTCTGGAATGTGACAGCTCCAAGCCTGTTGTATTATTCGTATTTAAGTCAATTACCGACAAGCATGTCGGCAAGATAAACTTCTTTAGGATATTAAGCGGAACTTTGAAGTCGGGTGACCACCTTTATAATTCTTCAACTCAAAAAGAAGAACGTATTCAGCACGTTTACCTGATGCTTGGCAAAAAGCAAATTGATATTTCCGAGCTCCAATGCGGAGATATCGGAGCATTGACAAAGCTGACCAATACAAACACTAATGATACATTGTATGATCCATCCTGGCCAGTAAAAGTAAATGAAATAGAATTCCCGGTACCCTGTATCTCCTATGCAATAAGCTCAGCCAAGGAAGGCGATGAAGACAAAGTATTCTCAGGACTAAGCAAACTCCAGGAAGAAGACCCTTCATTTGTAGTTGCAAAAGCTGAGGATACGTCAGATACCCTGATTTCCGGACAGGGCGCAATGCATATAAACATAGTGGTAAGCAAATTGGAAGCCAAATTCCACGCGGAAGCTATCCTTGCAGACCCTCAGATTGCATACAGAGAAACTATAAGAAAAACTGTAGAAGCTAAAGGCAGGCACAAAAAGCAATCCGGCGGACACGGACAATTCGGTGACGTTGCAATAAGGTTTGAACCCATTCTTGACGGCTCAGCTGATTTTGAATTCGTTGATGCTATCGTAGGCGGTGTTGTTCCTAAAAACTATATCCCTGCCGTTGAAAAGGGACTGCGTGAATGCATAACAAAAGGCGCACTTGCAGGCTTCCCAGTTCTTAACCTGAAATGCACTCTCTTTGACGGATCATACCATCCGGTTGACTCCTCCGAAATGGCATTTAAGACAGCTGCTCACCTAGCATTCAAGAAAGGCTGCCTGGAGGCTAGCCCGGTAATTCTTGAGCCCATATATCATGTTTCCATTACTGTCCCAGATGACTACATGGGAGATATAATGGGAGATATGAGCAGGAGACGCGGCAAAATACTCGGCTCAAGCCCTGCAGGCAAAGGCCAGCAGCAGGTTGAAGCGGAAGCGCCGCAGTCTGAGCTCTTCAAGTACGCCACTGACCTTCGTTCTATGACAGGTGCAAGAGGATCATTCATAATGAAGTTTTCACACTATGAAGACCTTCCTGGCAACCTGGCACAGAAAGTAATAGAAGAGGCTAAGAGCGAAGAAGAATAAAGATAATAGTAGTTTAAATAAAGATAATAAAATGGTATACTAATGTATACCATTTTTATTATATATAATAACTGGAGAAACTGAATGATAAAAACCTATGCATCATATAACCAGGTAAAAGAGACGCATGAACTGGCCGGCCATCTTACAATAGTTGTAGATGTCCTAAGGGCAACAAGCACAATGCTCACTGCATTAAAAAACGGCGCGAGCTATATATATCCTGTAGAGAGTGTATCCGATGCTATGAAGCTAAAGCAGTATCATACTCAGGCAGTGCTGGGAGGAGAAAGGGACCTGAATAAAATCGAAGGTTTTCACTACTCAAATTCCCCCTATGATTACCCGATGCACCATATCTACAATAAGCAGCTTATATTCACTACCACTAACGGAACAAGAGCAATGCAAAAGTGCAACGACGCTGCGCAGTGCACAATTGCAGCAATGCTGAATGCCGGAGCTATTATAAACCTTTGTAAAAACACATCTCTGCCTATATCTATAGTAATGGCGGGTACAGAAGGGATGTTTGCCCTAGAGGACGCCCTATGCGCAGGAGCCATAATATATGGGCTGAACAAGCTGCAGAAGGCTGACGACCTTGGCAATGTGTGCGCGGATATATTTTACAAGCACTTAGACAAAAAAGACTTTTACTCAGCCATGATGCAGGGAAACCACGCAAGATACCTGGCGGAGAATGGATTCAGAGATGATATCAAATTCTGCAGCCAGTACAATATATATGATATAGCTCCCACCTACAAGGAGGGAGTACTGACATTATAAAGGAGAAAACTTATGATATACAATGACATATTAGAGCTCGTAGGGAAAACCCCTATGGTCAAACTAAATAGATATATGAAAAAATATAATCTCAGCGGAAACATAATTGCAAAGCTTGAAAACACAAATCCAATGAACTCGGTAAAAGACAGGGTAGCGCTGCAAATGGTACTAGACGCCGAGGAAGACGGAAGGATAAATAGCAGCACTACACTCATTGAAGCAACCAGCGGCAACACAGGCATTGGCCTAGCACTGGTAGCCGCCATAAAAGGATATAAACTGATAATAACCATGCCGGAGACCATGAGCATTGAAAGAGTGCAGATTCTCAAAGCTTTCGGAGCAGAAGTTGTGCTTACCCCCGGCAGTGAAGGAATGAAGGGCTCCATAAGAAGGGCTGAAGAGCTAAACTCAGAAATTGCAAACAGCGTTGTAATGAGCCAGTTTACAAATCAAAGCGTCGTAAAAGTACACAGGATAAATACCGGAAAAGAAATACTTAATGACCTTAACGGAGATGTCAATATCCTTGTAGCGGGCGTAGGCACAGGCGGCACTATTACAGGAACAAGCCAGGTGCTTAAGGAGCATAACCACGATATAAAAACAATAGCTGTTGAACCTGCAGGTTCGCCTATGATATCAAAAGGCGAGAAAGGCCCGCATAAAATCCCAGGCATCGGAGCAGGATTCATCCCGGAAGTGCTGGATGTAAATATAATTGACGAAGTAATAACAGTATCAGACGCTGATGCGGCGGCCACAGCCAAGGAGCTGCTCGTTTCAGAGGGGCTATACGTAGGGGTATCCGCAGGGGCTGCTGTGTACGCGGCTAGGCAGGCTGCAGCAAGGAAAGAAAACACAGGCAAAAACATCGTAGTTATACTGCCCGATTCCGGCTACAGGTATATGTCAAATAACATTTTTGAATAATATGATTGAACAATAAAAAGCCGGCATTACTTTATGTGCCGGCTTTTTTTATACTATTGCTTTTTCATCCAGGAATTTCTCATAATGATCAAGATTCTTTTTTAGAAGATTTGGTATGTCAAGCCCGTAAGGGCACTTTTCAACGCACGCTCTGCATTCAATGCATTCATTAATCATTTGCATTTTTGCCTGCCATTCATCTGTTACAAAGTCCTGCCATACAGCTCTTCCGCAAAGCTGCGTCATCCTCGCGCAGTTGTTTATCTCAATATGAACCGGGCATGCACTTGTGCAGTATCCGCAGCCTCTGCAAAACTCGCCTTGCAGTTCCTCTCTATATTTTTGGAGTTTATCTTTAAGCTCACCTTCCAGGGCTATCCCGCTTTTCTCGAGCTCTATAAAGTCATTTAGCTCCTCTTTTTTCTGGATACCCCATATAGTACATACGTTATCATAATTTTCTATGAATGAATATGCTACCTTCGGGTCATCTATCAATCCGCCTCCCATTCCCTTCATCGCTATTATTCCCATGTTGTTATCTCTGCATTTTTCAGTAAGGCTCAGGTCCTTTTCATCCGACAGGCAGAATATTGGATACTGAAGGGTTTCATAAAGACCGCATTCGATTGCTGTCACAGCGCTTTGATAGCTGTGGCTTGTCACTCCTATGTGCCTTATCACCCCCTGCTTTTTTAGCTCAAGCATGTATCTATACATTGGGTTATCTTCATCCGGCACTTCATGTACATTGTGAAATTGATATATATCTATATAATCCGTCTGGAGCATTTGGAGACTTGTTTCCAGATGACTTTTCATTTCTTCTAGGCTGCCTGCATGTGTTTTGGTAGCAATTATTATATCTTTCCTGCTGCTCCCAAACGCTATGCCTAGCTTTTTCTCGCTGTCTGAATATGCCCTGGCAGTATCAAAAAAATTGATTCCCGCATTCTTTGCAGCATTCAGTATTTCGACCGCCTCATCAACAGTGCACCTCTGAATCGGCAGCGCGCCGAAGGCAGTCTTGGTTACTTCTAGGTTTGTCCTGCCAAGTAGTATTTTTTTCATAGGTCTTCCTTTCCAATATAGTCTATCAGGTCCCAGGCAGATAACATGCCCAGTATTTTTTGGCTTTCGTCCCCTGTCTCTGTAACAAACACTACTCCCAGCCTCTTTCCATCCATTATGTCGGAAGAATACATTTCTGTAAGCTCACTCAACAGCATATCCTTTGCCACGAAACAATATCTCTCGTCTATGTGCTCTTTAATGCTGTCTCCTAAATCCTTTATTTTTAGGCCACTGCCAACCGCCGCTGTTGTATTCCTGCGCATGTATGTAAAAATGCTGTCTCCGCTTAAGACACCTGCAAATTCATCATTTCTGCAGACTGGAATATATGAATAATTTTTGTCGTGCATCACCTTTACGCAGTCAATCAGCAGCATTTCCGGCGAGGCAAAAAACATCTGATCAGCCTTTGTGGATATCGATAGGGCGGTCGGAGTATTTTTAAGTTTATTGAGTATGCGTTCATACCTTCTTACTGCTTCTGGATGAGGTTCAACTATTGGATTATAGCTTCCTGTGGAGTCGTGCACAATCATGTTTCGTACATTCGCAAAGGTGCGCAGCTCATCATAATTAGATTTTATAACATGATTCTTCTTGGACAAAATATTAAGCAGCTGTACATGGGAATGAAAATTCTTTTCATGAAGCATTTTCTCCATCTCTTCACTGAGCTCATTATATATGTTAACAAATTGCGTGCTTAATCTATCTTCCTGCATTTCTCATCCTCCCGCGGTTTTCATTTCACTAGCAGACAAGGCTCTCATATTTGAAAGCCCTGCAATATTATAATATATATTTTTATTTATTTCTAGGCTCTATGACCTATGCAGCATCTGCTGCCAGAAACTTATTGTCAATTATCCGGGAAACTATCGCACTGCATTTCAGTACTGATTCCATCAGATCCTCATGGTACATTCCGTGGAAAAGGCTTAGGTTTACTTCGTACTTCCTGTGGTCAATGAGACTGCCTTCATACCCTGCCATATGCGGCTTGCAAGAAAGATCCGAAAGAAAATGCGATACTATGCCCAGTCTTACAGACATCGCAAATTTAGTTTTATTGTTCCTTCCGCAAAGCTTTTCAATTTTCTTCTGCAAATAATCGTATGACCTGATATTGTGCGGCCTGAATCTCATATTTGGCAGTATATCTGGGAGAACTGAGCCCAGTCTGTAAAAAAACCTGTTTAAGTCGTCCTCAAACTTTTTGTGCACTACATCCGCGATGTGTAAATGTGTCTTAAGCTTCATGTATGTTCCTTTCCATCCTTGGTATATCTATATATCTATTCTATAGTATATTCATTGTCGGTACAACCGACAATAAATACAATTAACTCATTTATTGCATTATTTTAATATGCTTTTTCCATTCCGTTCTCTATTTCGTGACGCTCCACATAAAATCGCTGAATTTTATACTCGTCATCTTTTGCTATGCCTGCCTTCTCAAGAGCGATTTCTATCTGATTATCCACATCTTTTACGCCGCTTAAGTTCGGGAGCAGAAGCCCTCTTCTATAATCTTTGGTAACGACAATGCCGTACTTATTAATATCAAGCTGATCTCTGCTTGTGACCTCCTCCAAATGAGATAGTACATCAACGGATATTTCGAGCTCATCTAGCTCTTCACTCTGAACTTCAGTAAACCGAGAGTCTTTAGCTGCGGCCTGAATAGCATTATCTATTATTTCCTCTGCGATGCTAGCCTTCGTCGGTGCCATTGTGCCTATGCACCCGCGCAGCCTGCCTTCTCTCTTTATTGTAACAAATACGCCCGCCTGATTTATGCACAATTCCTCGCTTGCATCCCCAGGCACATCTATTTTTTCACGCTTCTCTACAAATGTGTTTATGGCTTTCCTCGCGAGACGGATATATTCATCTTCGCGAACTTTATTTTTCTCATCAATATCCTTCTTAATCTGAAGGTACTGGCTTATTAAGTGTTCCTTATCTTCATAGGTGCATTCTATATGCGCCGTCATATATCCGACTCCATAGGGAGCTTCATAGGAATATACTTGTGCCTGCGCTGAATATCCATCCATCGCGCCAATAAGCATCTCCATTGGTTTCTGTGCACACTGCCCTGCCTTTTGCACCATATTTTCATCCAGAGATAATATGCTAAGAAAATTATTATCCTTCACCATTCCTACAATGGCGCCGTCGTATGCTGCTCCCATCTCATCATAATCTTCGGCTTCCTTATTAAGCCTATGCGATAAATCACCGCTAGCGATTATCACATTACCATCTCCCATTATCTCTGCAAGTATTTTGCCTGCCTGGTACATCTGCGTTTTAGGAAGGTATCCGATATTTATATGAAGCAGACGAAAATCTTTATACTGGCCTAGTATAAAATAAAGCGGCACCATCGCTCCGTGGTCAAGCTCAGTGCTTATCTCATATTTCTTTGCAGTTACTGCGTCGAGCGCAAGACAGTTAATTCCGCTTGCCCTCAGTCCGCTGCATAAAACAAGAGCTTTCTGAAAATCACCATTCAGCTCCATCTGGATTCGAGGCTGTCCGAATTCCACAAAACTACCAGAAAGTTTATCCTCAATATTAATGCACAGGCCGTCAGAAAAAACATTACCATGAGGCGTGATAACTGCTATTGTCTTGGGCGCAAGGCTTTTTACCTTCTCAGCGATTCTATTCATCGCCTCCACGGTAGCCTTTGCTGCGATTTCCTTGCCCTGCCCAATCTGTTCTATTGCCAGGGGCGGATGCGGCATAATAAAAAGATTCATACTTCAGTGCCTCAATTCAAAAGAAAACTTTTGTTTTTTTAAATTATATCATAGTAATATGCTGCAAAAAAGCGTTCTTTATTATATTGCGCCCCCTTTTTTAATAATTTATTCTTTATTAATATTTTTAATATATATTCTATATTTCAAGGCTTATTTTCAGCAAAAAACCATTTCATTTAATGAAACGGTTCTCTGCCTTACTATAAGTTGTGTATTTATATCATTAAAGAATCAGCTGAAATATCTTTCCAGCAATCCTTTGAATGCTTTCCCGTGGCGAGCTTCATCCTTCGCCATCTCATGAACTGTGTCGTGTATTGCATCAAGATTCTGCGCTTTTGCCATCTTTGCAATCTCAAATTTTCCTGCAGTAGCACCGTACTCAGCCTCTACTCTGGCCTGAAGGTTTGCTTTCGTATCAGCTGCTACGACTTCTCCCAGCATTTCTGCAAATTTAGCTGCGTGCTCTGCCTCCTCAAAGGCTATTCTCTTATAAGCCTCTGCAACCTCAGGATAACCTTCCCTGTCAGCCTGTCTGCTCATTGCCAGATACATTCCTACCTCTGTGCACTCTCCCATGAAGTTTGCCTTGAGACCCTCTAAGATTTCTGGGTCGACTCCTTTTGCAATACCGATTTCATGTTCTGTTGCCCACGTCATATTTGTGTCTGTAATTTCAACGAATTTTTCCGCCGGTGCATTACACACCGGACAATTTTTTGGCGGATTTTCACCCTCAACAATTTCACCACATACTGTGCATCTAAATTTCTTCATTGAATCCTCCTTTAATCAGTAAAATATATTATTGACTGCTCTGGCACTCTTTGCAGACTCCATAGCAGGTTAAATCATATGTATCTACCCGCATGTCTATTCCGGATATTGTTTCTTTGAGCTTTGCAGATGGCAGTGCGTCATGTATGTCTGTAACTTTTGAACACTTCCTGCAGACAAAATGAATATGAGGTTCCACATTCGCATCATATCTGTCAAATGTCGCTCCACATGAAAGCCTCTGTATCTTGCCCATTTCCTCCAGCACAGCCAGATTACGATAAACAGTACCCATACTTATATCGGGGAATTCGGCCCTTGCTTTATCGTAAATCCAGTTCGCTGCAGGATGAGACGTAGTCCCTTGGAGGATTTCAAGAATTTTTTGCCTTTGTTTTGTTTTTCTGTATTCCATAACAACCTTATCAGTAATCGTTCTTGTTATTGATAGTATAAAATAACATACCGTTCTTGTCAAGCGGCATTATTATCAATTTCTAAAAAACCATTACCGCGTGTAAAAATATGGTATAATAAACTGTCAATTCTTAAAACAGGAGAAAGGTATGAATAAAAAAATCCGGCTAGCAGCAATAGTAATATCAATTTTTCTTATATTGTCCATTTTTGCGCTTGTGTATATTTACCCTTTGTACAATTTCACGAAAATACTTGATAATGTATACATAAATGAAATAAATATGGGTGGGCTTACGAAAGAGCAAGCCATAGATAAGCTTATAGCTTTGAGTCAGAATTTAGCTGACAACTTTTCCATCGATTTAACCTATGGCGAAAAAATGTGGATTATTAGTTCTGATGACTTAAATTATGACCCTCTTTCTGCAATTGACTCTGCTGTAAGCGAAGCGATTGAATACGGGCATAATGGAACGCTTGTAGAGAGAATAGCAGCAATAAGATCTGCTCACCCCGTTAAGATACCGTGCAATTTATTATACGATGAAGCCTCCATAGTAAATATGCTTGAACATGCAAAATCCGAGCTAGTATGCCCTTTTAATCCTGATGCAGTTACATTCTCTCCACAGGCAGAAAAAACATATACAATTGATGATTTAACTGCACTCAACTATATTCCGCAGGAAAGCATTGAAGATCAGGCTGAGCTGGATAATTTGAATTCCTATCTAAAAACTGTATTTGAGTATAACCTTGATGCGCCCGTATATGAAATGAACGTAGAAAAAACGTTGGATAAGATACTTGAGGACCTTAGTTATGATAATATTGCTGATGTCGAACTGGCTATAGAAAAAGGCGATAATTACTATAGCATTGATGAACTAAAGAATAGAACCACTTTGGTTTATCATTCCTCCAGCGGCATCGCATATATATCAACTTATGACAGAGACTGTAACATAACTACAGCTCTAGGCCGCTTTGACGGATATGTGCTTTATCCCGGCAGTCAGCTCTCCTTCAATGAAATTGCACTGGAAATCAATATAGAAAACGGATATAAGATTGCACCCGGTATTTCAAGTAGTCCGCTTACTTTCCAAGGCATAACTCAGGCATCAACAATAATATTGAATGCCGCTATAATGTCATGCTGTGATATCATTGAGCGGAACTCACATGCTTATCCTGTTTATACTGCAAATGATGACTACGCGCAGTGCGGCCTTGACTCATTCGTTGAATGGGGCGAGAAAGACCTTATAGTCAAAAACAATACTAATTATCCTATATATTTTGATACATATGTCCACTGGACAGAGATAGATAGTGCCTCTTATGCGTACTGCAACGTATACACCATGCCTTTACCCGACGGGCGAAAATATGTTATTGAGTCTGTTTTGGAGTACGAAGGCGAAATGCCTGAACCTATTTATACTGAAATAACAAATGAAAATGAATTGCCCGGCTATAACTATGAAGTTTATAGAGATGATAATCTAGGCAAAATGGTTTATACCTTAACGGCAGACCCTCTCCCAAAAAGAATATATGGTGTTTACAGAATTATCAAAGATGCTGAAGGAGCAGAATTGAGCCGCGAAAAGTTGTATGACGCAGTATATGAGGAGATCACTTTAGAAGCATTTCTGCTTCCCATACCTGAGGAATAATCATTGACAAAGAACATATATCTGATATAATACAAACAATATCAGCAGAATATGACAGGGTTTTAGTAGCTTTGGATTATCAGCTTAAAAGAGAATGTATGCAGCAGCTGTAAGCATACTAAGCTGAACTGAATGTGAATACCGCCCCTTGATTTTGCAGGGTAAGCCCTTTACAGCTATTTAAGCGGTCATATATAATATGGCAATTTGGGTGGAACCGCGGAATTAACCGTCCCTTAAGATTTCTTAAGGGGCGTTTTTTATATTATTTTTAAGAAAGGAAAAAATTATGAACATTAAGTTAAAAGACGGCAGTATCAGGGAGTTTAAGTCAGGGCTTACAGTAAAAGATATACTATTTGAAATAAGCCCGGGCCTAGGTCGTGCAGCGGCAGCAGCCCTTGTAGACGGCGAAGTTGTTGACCTGCGCACAGTAGTAGAGAAGGACTCGGAGCTCACCGCCCTGACTACTGAGGACGAAGGCGGCATGAAAGCCTATCGTCACACCGCTTCTCATATAATGGCACAGGCCGTAAAAAGGCTGTATCCAGATGCAAAGCTGGCAATCGGCCCTGCTATAGACAACGGATTCTACTACGATTTTGATGTTGAAAAGCCCTTTTCTCCGGATGACCTGGAAAAAATCGAAAAAGAGACGAAGGAAATTGTCAAGGCGAATTATCCTATCGAAAGATTTGAGCTTCCAAGGAGCGAAGCAATAGAACTTATGGATAAACAAGGAGAACCCTACAAAGTGGAGTTAATAAACGATTTGCCTGCAGACAGCGTTATTTCCTTCTACAAGCAAGATGACTTCACCGACCTTTGCGCTGGTCCACACCTTCTGAGCACAGGGGCTAAGAAGTTCCAGTTTAAGCTGCTCTCTGCCGCTGGTGCCTATTGGAAAGGCAGCGAAAAAAACAAAATGCTGCAGCGTATCTACGCCACATGCTTCGAGAAAAAAGAAGATCTGGATAATTACCTAGAGCAGCTGGAGGAAGCAAAGAAAAGAGACCACAATAAGCTGGGCAGAGAGCTTGGCTACTTTACTACAAATGAAGCTGTTGGCCAAGGCCTGCCTCTGATTTGCCCGAAGGGTGCAAAGACTATTCAGATAATGCAGCGCTTTGTTGAGGATGAGGAGGAACGCAGGGGATATGAGCTGACTAAGACGCCTTACATGGCCAAAAGCGACCTGTATAAAATATCCGGCCACTGGGACCACTACAAAGATGGCATGTTCGTGCTGGGCGATGAGGAGAAGGACGACGAAGTGCTCGCTTTGCGCCCAATGACCTGCCCTTTCCAGTTTATGATATATAAAGCCTACCACCACAGCTACAGGGATTTGCCTGTGCGCTACACTGAAACCTCTCCCCTATTCAGAAACGAAGCTTCAGGAGAAATGCACGGGCTTATTAGGGTACGCCAATTTACTCTGGCTGACGCTCACATCATATGTCGCCCGGACCAGATAGACCAGGAATTTAAAGACGTGCTTGACCTAATTCAATATATCATGAAGGCCTTAGGCGTAGATAAAGACGTAACATACAGATTCTCAAAATGGTCCAAAGACAATAGAGAAAAATATATAGACAATGAAGCGGCATGGGAATCCACTCAAGCAATAATGAAACGAATCATCGATGAAATCGGCCTGGAATATACGGAAGCCGATGATGAAGCCGCCTTCTACGGCCCTAAGCTGGATGTTCAATTTAAAAATGTATTCGGAAAAGAAGATACCCTGTTTACTCTGCAGGTTGACTTTGCCCTAGCTGAAAGATTTGACATGTACTATGTCGATAAAGACGACGTACGACAGCGCCCATACATCCTTCACCGTTCATCCATAGGCTGCTATGAAAGAACGCTCGCTATGCTTATAGAAAAATATGCAGGAGCTATGCCACTATGGGTAAGCGCCGAACAGATACGAATCCTTGCTGTTACAAACAGAAGTGATGAATATATAAACAGAATATCCGAAATGATGCGCAGCAAAGGATTAAGAGTCAAAACTGACCTTAGAAACGAAAGTATCGGATACAAAATCCGTGAAGCGCGGCTTGAAAAGGTTCCCTATGTTCTGGTTGTGGGCGATAAGGAACAGGAAAGCGATACTGTTGCTGTCAGGCGCCGAGGCGAAGGAGAAATCGGCACAATGAACATAGATGAATTTATAGAGATGGCGGCTAAAGAAGACCTAACAAAGGTGATTTTCTAATGAAACAAAAGGTAATAAACAAGCAGCCTAACGCCAGGCACTGCTTCATATGCGGCATGGAAAATGAAAAAGGGCTGAAGTGCCAATTTTATGAAACGGATAAAAACGAGCTTGCAGCATTGTTCACTCCGCATGAGATGCACCAGAGCTTCCCGGAAAGAGTGCACGGTGGGATAAGCGCATCAGTCTTGGATGAGCTTATCGGAAGATGCCTTCAAATAGGAAATCCGGACATGTGGGCTGTAACTGTTGAATTAAATGTTAAATTTCTGAAACCTCTTCCCTATGGCAAGCAGCTAAAGGCAATAGGAAGAATAGACAAAGATACACGGCTTCTGGCATTTGGTTCAGGTGAAATACTAAATGAAAACGGCGAAGTTGCTGTGTCGGCTACAGCAAAATACATGAAAATGCCAATTGATAAAATAACTGCAGAATCATTTGAAGGGGATGATTGGAAAGTATATCCCTTGCCGGATGATCCTGCAGAAATATGATTTAAGTAAAATTAATTAAACCTAAAGAGCTTGTGATTTTTAGAAATTGTAAGCTCTTTTTTTCGTTAATATTATACCTATAAATCAAAGTTTAAAAAACAAAGGGGTATTAATTGTAAACATTCTAACAATTTATTGTTAATAATTTGACTTGATTATGAACTTGTGTTATTCTCACAATTAGATTGTATAATTTTAATATTCTTATACAAGTAGTAACCCTAAATATATAGACAAGGGCTTAACATCAACACAAAAAGAGGGATTCCCATGAAAAAAGCATTTGTCGTACTCACTTTAACTTTTGTTATTCTTATTTCACAATTTTTTGGTATAGGCCTACACCTGCAAACTGTGCAGGCTGCTGACTTAACAGGTACAGCATCTATAAACGATTTTGTGGAAAATCTAGTACTTACTCAGATAAGTCCAAACGATACTCAGCCTCTGGGCAACGATGTGCCAAAAAACGGCGACTTCAGAATGACTTATTCATTCAGAATTCCTCAGAACTCAGGAATGCGTGATGAAGATTTCTTTTATCTAGATTTACCAAGTTATGTCCACGTTCCTGTTAACGTTATGGATGTGGCGATAATTGACAGCTCTTACAACTACCATGTTCTTGATGTAAGCATGATGCAAGGGGCCGGCACAGGCGGCCTGGACGCAATTCGTGTGGATTTCACATCTGATTTGGAGACACAGACAAGTAACTACGAATTCACGGGAGAGTTCTGGTTTGAGGCTAGCTTTGACGAGACTGAAGTAGGCACCGGCGGACCCATTACAATTGATTTTGACAGCGGCAGAGTGTCAGACCCCATCAGCATTCTGGTGGATTTCGAGGCCGACCCGCCACCGCAGGCTAACTTTTCGAAGACTAATAATTACAGTTCTTCTAATCCTAATGCACTCTTTGACGCTACTGACCACAGGCATTATATTACATGGACTTTGGATATAAACAGCAATAACGTAGACATGGGCGACAATATAGTAATAGAAGATGTAATAGATACAACATGGATGGAAATATGGCCCGATATGACTGACCCTATAAATCCCGTTTATGTAAATCAAACAGTAGGCTCCGCTGCGTATACAGAAAATTACGACAGCGCTACAAACACGCTCACAATCACTTTTACGGAGGCTGTAACAGATCAACAGGTATTCACTTACCAGACAGCTGTTCTAACAAGCGCATATATAGATAGGCTTTCCTCGAATAATACTACATTAAGCATAACTAACGATGCCGAGATTATATTCCCTAATTCAGAAACAATAGAATCCAACGATTCATCCATTTCCTATGCTTTAGATGTAATTAACAAAAGCTTGGATGAATCAGTAGTCACCGGGGGAATTGATTATACTAACCGCCTTATATACTGGCAGATTGATGTGAATCCCAATAATTACATAATAGACGGCGCATACGTTACCGATTCTATACCTTCTGATTTTACAATGATTGACTCTTCCATCAGATATGAGTTTTTGACATCGGGAACTGTATATACAGGCGGCTCATTTGACGCAACTGTTAATTACTCCAATGTCGGGCAGGATTATCAATTCAATTTAGGAGATATATCAGAGCCTATAACTATAACATTTACTACAGAATACTCTGATGACATATACTACACTCAGACAAACGAAAGCTACACAAATACTGCTTATTTTCATCCACCGGGAACGAATATCAACAGTACTCGTGACAGCCAGGGAGTCGGCTTCAATACGGAAGTAATAACAAAAACCTCTACAGGATCAGACTACACCAATGTGGAGCCTGCTTATATAGATTGGGAACTTGTAATAAACCCAAATGCAAGCTCAACAGCTGTTAGCCTTACTGATATATATGTTGTAGACACAATTCCTACTGGGTTGATTCTTTATGACCCTACAAATGACGGCGATTACTCAGATGCTTTTACATTAAACAGATCCATAACCGGCGAGGTGGCTGACGCCTCAATAAGCTATAATACATCAACAAATGAGATAATAATAGATTTCGATACAGATGATACCCGAAGCTTAAGTGATGTCCAGATATCTGATTATAATGCAGCAAATGATCCTGATATAGGCAGAGATACTATATCAGAAAGATACGAAATTTCTTTCAGGACCATTGTAGCGCCAGGATACGAATACTACTATAAGCAGAACGACAATACAACCTTTACAAACAGAGCTGAATACGAATCATATAATGCAGGGGCCGGCACTGATACCGCTTCCCGCACACTGAGCCCGCAGATTCTTCTTAAGGACTACATGAATTATGACTATAATACCCATTACATTACCTGGCGTTTCCAAGTAAACAGGGATGATAATGATATCTATAACCCTTATTTCATTGACTATATTCCTGAAGGATTGAAATATGTGGACGGTACTTTCCGGCTCTTCAGAGGTTCCACTTCCGTCCCACTGGATGCTTTCGGCGGCTATATGACATATACAGAGCATGACCCCGTCATACCTAATCCTGAAAACACAAGCCTGAATAGAAGCGGAACAATTGAATATACCTTCTTCCCGCGAATCGGAGATCCGGGCTACTCCGCTGCTAATTTTATTACTGATGACTATTACATCTATTTCGAGACTGAATTTGTCGACTTAGATATTCTGTCGGAAAACCACCTCGGCGACGGAGTAACCAGTGATGTAGATGTTTCTAACGTCGCATATCTCCTACATGACCAGGATCACCCGACAATCATAATACAGGATAATGAGACTGATTCGTTTACATCCAGCGTAATTGAGAAATCTTCAAGCTACAGCACCGGAAACCAGTTTATTGACTGGGTAGTTACCATAAATAAAAACCAGATAGACATATATGGCCCTAATCCTGACCCATACCCCGCTAACAGTTACATCGGTCCGGTAATATACGATACACTTCAGGAAGGCCTTGTGCTGGATCTGGAGTCAATAGTTTTATATAACGCAACAGTGGCGTCTAACGGCACAGTAACACATGACCCGGCAGACATTGTGCCTTTCAACATTGAGCAGGTAACATATGATGCCAACACTAGGAATTTGACGTTTGAATTTCCGAACACAATAAATACCTGTTATCAGATGACCTTTACTACATATATCAGCTCAGGCTATCGGGGCCCCTTCACCAATACTGCCTCCTTCCATGCACTTACAGGAGAGCCGGATGATGAATCAGATGAGCAAGATGTACTCTTCGCAACTGGAGGCGGATACGCTGCAGCCAACATTGGTCATCTTGTGCTTACAAAAATCGATGAGGAATCCCTTGCTCCACTCCAGGGCGCAACATTTGAGCTAATTGATGCAAACGGAACAGTAGTGGATGCACAGGTGACAGATGCCGACGGCCATGCAACATTCGAATTTGTATTCTTCAACAGAGATTACTGGTACAGGGAAAGCATACCGCCATACGGCTATTCCGCTGATACAACTACCACTACATACTTCACAATAGATGGAGCCGCAGCCATAGATGAGGGCGAGAATGACCCCGACAGGACAGTATCGCCTGACGCCATTACAAACTCAGCTAATCCTATAACGGTTCAGTTTATGAAGTATGCAGAGGATGGAACAACAGGCCTGCAGGGAGCGTCATTCGCGATATATGACGCTGCCGACCCAGCTGCCGTAGTGGCGATAGCTACATCGGATGCTACAGGCTTGGTAACATTCAGCGACCTTCCTGCTAATAGAACATATAATATATCAGAAATAGCGCCTCCGCTCGGATATTTGCTTGATACAACAGTGCTGACAGTTGCAGTAACAGTCGGTGATATACCGTTTGTTCCTACTCCGTCAAGCATTACAAACGTTAGAGACGCTTCAGCACTAAGCTCAATAGTATTTACAAAATACGCAGAAGACAGCACAACGCCGCTCGCAGGATGTGTGTTTGGTGTATATCCTGCCGCATTCCCAACTCTGCTTCTGGCTACAGCCACATCTCAGGCGGACGGAAGCGTGGAGTTCTTGAATGTGCCTGCCGGAGACTATGTGATACGAGAAATATCCACTGTAAGCGGATATGCTTTGAGTACCGAGGAGCTTACAGTAACTGTTGGCACAGCAACAGGAGCGTATGCAACTACGCCAGCGTCCATGACAAACTATCTGGATGGCTCTGTAGAAGTTCAGGTTCATTCAACCTTCTCACTAAGCGGGATGAGCTTCCGAGTAGGGCTTTACTCATACCCAGGTGGTGCATTCGTACGGCAGCTCAATTATGTAAACGGAAGCCTTACTAATTTCACAAACCTGCCATTCGGTGCATACTCTGCTCGGATAATGCCAAACGCATACGGACTGATAGGAACATCGCAGAACGACACCATAACAATCTCCGAAAGCCACGGACATGTCGATATTTATCTGACGCGCAACCCTCAGACAGGAGACAGGACAGCGCCTATCAGATACATCTTAGCGGGCATTTTAATTCTTTTCTGGATGATATTTGCTGGCTTATATATAAGAAGGTACTACAAAAATAAATCCATTTGTTAAAACGGATATAAATATTTAAAAAGAGGGCTGTTACAGTACTTAGCTGTAGCAGCCCTCTTTCATGTATTCTAATCAATTATCAAACTTGCCTCGAGCCTTCCTCCACTGCCTTTTCGTTTATAGGGATTAGGTCCAGTTTCTTTTCTCCCAGCACTTTTTTAAGGGATTCAATTATTGTTTCAGCTTTAACAACATTTGTTGTTTTAATGTATGCACCCATTACCACCATTCCTGCAACTTTTGAATTCCCCAGCTCTACTGCTGTTTCATTCGCCTTTATGTAGTGCACGTTAATATCATCCCTATTTGCTTTTCTTTCGATTAAGGAGGAATTTATAAATAAGTTTCCGCCTTTCTTAACACGGGGCTCGAACTTATCAAGAGAAGGGAGATTCATCGCAATGACTGTATCGGCTTCGGAAATTATCGGTGCTGCAATCGGTTCATCTGATACTATTACCTGGCAGTTAGCTGTTCCTCCGCGCATCTCAGGCCCATATGACGGCAGCCATGATACTTCTCTGCCCTCGGTCATTCCTGAATAAGCAATCATCTGTCCCAGGCTCATTACTCCCTGGCCGCCGAATCCTGCAATGATTATTTTTTCTGTCATTTCAGCTCCCCCTCTCCTCTGTCCTTGTATACTCCAAGCGGATAGTAAGGAATCATATTGTCGTCAACCCATTTGAGCGCCTCAATCGGCGTCATTCCCCAGTTTGTAGGGCAGGTAGAGAGAAGCTCCACTAGCGAAAAGCCCTTGTTCTCCACTTGATTTTGGAAAGCTTTCTTCACAGCCTTTTTTGCATTCTTAATGTTTTTTACGGTGTTAAGCGCCGCTCTCTCTATATAGTATGTGCCATCTAAGGTAGAGAGCATCTCGCTGATTTTTAATGGCATACCGCAGTGGCTTGCATCTCTTCCGTAGGGCGACGTGGTAGTCACCTGATTCGGCAGAGTTGTAGGTGCCATCTGCCCGCCTGTCATGCCGTAGATAGCATTGTTTATAAATATAACAGTTATGTTTTCATTCCTTGCCGCGGCATGCACTATTTCAGCTGTTCCTATTGATGCCAGGTCGCCGTCGCCCTGATAAGTGAAAACTATATTATCCGGAAGCACTCTTTTAATTCCAGTTGCTACCGCAGGTGCGCGTCCGTGAGCGGCCTCGTGCATATCGCAATTGAAATAATTATATGCAAATACTGCGCAGCCTACCGGCGCAACGCCAACAGACCTTCCGCCTACGCCCAGCTCATCTAGTGATTCCGCTACCAGCCTGTGTGCTATTCCGTGCGTACATCCCGGGCAATAATGCTGCGGAACATCCACCAGCATCTCCGTTCTTTTAAATACAGTGGCCATTACTTTGCACCTCCTGTCTTCTTGATTACATTCTCATATATTTCCTCAGGCAGCGGAACGACGCCTCCGGTTCTTCCGTAGAAATAGACGGGTTTTACTCCGTTTACAGCAATTTTTACATCGTCTACCATCTGTCCAGTTGAAAGCTCAACAGAGAATACTGAGTTCACACTGCTCTGGGATGCATATTTTGCTATCGTTTCGCTAGGGAAAGGCCACAGCGTAATCGGCCTGATAAGCCCGATTTTTACGCCGTTTTTCTCCCCGATCTTTATTACATTTTTCACTATTCTTGCGGTAGTGCCGTAAGCAACAATCAATATTTCACAATCCTCGGCATTTGTTATCTCTGCTCTTGTTTCATTCTTGGCTATTTCCTCATAAGTATTCATCAGCTTTATATTTTCTTTTTCCAGATCGTCGGGGTCAATAAAGAGTGAATTGATTATGTTTGGTTTTCTTTTTCCTTCTGTTCCTGTGGATGCCCATTCCTTATCCGGCACTTCACGTTTTTTATATTTGCCGAATTCTACCGGCTCCATCATCTGTCCTATCATTCCGTCGCCAAGAACTATTACAGGGATTCTGTATATATCCGCTAAATCAAATGCCTCCTGTGTCAGCTCAACTGCCTCCTGAACACTAGCAGGTGCCAAAACCAATGTGCGGTAGTCCCCGTGCCCGCCTCCGCGAGTTGACTGGAAATAGTCCGATTGTGCCGGCTGGATTCCGCCTAAGCCCGGGCCTCCACGTACTATATTTACAATTACGGCCGGCAGCCTTGCCCCCGCTATGTAGGATATACCTTCCTGCTTCAAGGCTATGCCCGGCGAAGAAGAACTAGTCATCACCCTTGCTCCCGCCCCTGCTGCTCCGTATACCATATTTATCGCTGCGATCTCTGATTCCGCCTGTAAAAAACAGCCGCTGACCTGCGGCATTCTTCTGGACATGTATTCGGGAATCTGGTTCTGCGGAGTAATCGGGTAACCGAAAAAGTGCCTGCAGCCTGCTTGTATAGCAGCCTCTGCAATAGCCTCATTACCTTTCATTAATTGCTTTGCCATATTCTGCTCCTACGTCTTTAGATTTAGATTATTCTACAGGGCCAATCTATAAGCCCGGCATTTTGCTACTTTTCCACTGTGATGCATACATCAGGACAAATCGTAGCGCAGAAAGCGCAGCCTATACACTTATCCATATCTATACATCTTGACGGATGATAGCCCTTAATGTTTATCGCAGTCTTGTCCAACTGCATTATTTCTTTTGGGCATACTGTTGTGCAAAGCCCGCAGCCTTTACACCTGTTTTCATCCACTATAACTCTGGCCATTTGCATCCCTCCCAATTTTGAAATTACAATTAAATTATATTCGCTGAAAAATGCTTTGTCAAAAAAATGAACTTATACCTTTGTAAACTAGCTGTAAATGTTTTTTGCTTAATTTTTAAATATAATTTGGGAACCAATACTTGAATAATTTAATCAAACGCCGAAAATAATTAATTTAATTCGGGAAATTTAATCAAACGGTTAATTTATTATGCTAAAAATGGGTGTTTTATATATTTGTATATGTCATGCAAAGCTGATATACTTTATATATGATTTTAATCAGCAGGAGGTGCTTTAAATGAACTTAATAGAATGGTTTAACCAGAATCAGGGCTTTGTTATGGCTTTTCTTACGCTGATATATGTTACCGCTACTGTTTTAATATTGATTTCAAACAGCAAAAGCACCCGGATAATGCAGCAAAACCTTCTGCTAACTGACAAAATACAAAAGGAGAATGCCAAGCTGGCGCTGCACACAAAGAGGCTTGAGGCGTTTGACAAGCTAAACCAGCTTGTAATAAAAATATATGAAGAAGGCCCGAAGTCTGATTATATCACTGAGCTGCTCAAAACATGCACCAATGTTTACTATCTCTTTGATGATGAAATTGATATCCGTGTTAAAAAAATAGTTTTTGATATACAGCGACTTCGCAGAATTGAATATAAAGCGCGCAGCTTTGCCCAGACGAAAAAGGAAAAGCAGTCTTTGGATGAGCACAAAAAAGCACTTCATGAAAACCTGCTTGAAAGCTTAAAAGAATTGACCGAGCAGGTAACGTCATATCTTGATATCGGCGATTCTGGCCTTGATGATGAGGAGGATGACGAGAAGGAAGATGATACAGCTGAAGATAAAGACTAATTTCCTGCCTTCGTTGCAATTACCCTCTTAGCATCAGAAAAGACTGCCATTTATAATCACTTAATCTGATTTTGAAACGCCTCTCAGCTAATGTTCATTATTTGTTCATATTTTATTAATAAATATCTTTATTGTTTATGCTAATATCTAACATAAGTAAAAGCATTTAAATTAAACACTATTCGAGGTAAAACAATGATTATTGACGGCAATTTCAATTCTTTAAATATAACAGGCTCTTTTGATATGAAAAACAGAAGCGGTGCTCCTGTGTTTCGCGTAGAGCGCAATAAATATATGAGCAGTAAAATATATATATCAAGCCCCGACAAAAATATTGAATACCTGGGCGAAGTGATGCACTCAAAGGAGAATGATGAATTCGCACTTTACGAGGATGACGCTGAAATACTTCGCATAAAACAGATTTCCTCTCTTGGGGTTCCAAAATTTGATATATCTTCACCATTTGGCGATTTTTCAGCTAAGTATTCAATTATGAAAAAAACCCTGTTTTTATACGACGGCACGGAGGAAGTGTTGACATTCAACGGCACTGCTTCTAATTATACAATGAACATAGATGATAACTGCAATACATTCTACGTTATGTCTATCGCCTATGGAATAACGACCTTGCTTAATATTCAGGATTAAAGCAGTTCTTAATTAGCTTTTATTCAAAGGTGCGCTTATAAACAGCGCATCTTTTTCATTGACATATATAATAAGATATGTTATATTATCTAAGCAAAGTAGAAGATTATCCCTTCTCACCTGATGGTGCAACATCCTCAACAGGTAGCAAAAAAGCATATTACTTCTTATTGAAGTGTGTTTTAATGTGTGGATAAGTTTTTACTTGTTCGCATTTTTATTATGCAAAAATATTGATGGAGGTGTTCCTTATAAAAGAATTGACTATTAACGAAGATATTCGTGCCGATGAAGTAAGGCTAATTTCAAGCACAGGAGAGCAGCTGGGCGTAGTAAAATTTGGAGAAGCGCTCAATGCCGCATTTGAAGAGGACATGGATTTGGTTTTGATGTCGCCAGACGCAAAGCCGCCCGTATGCAAAATAATGGACTACGGCAAATATCGCTTTGAGCAATCAAAAAAGGAAAAGGAAGCGAAGAAGAAACAGAACGTAATTGAAATTAAAGAGGTGCGACTATCTCCTTCAATTGAGGAGCATGATATCAACGTAAGGGTCAAAAACACGCAGAAGTTTTTAAAGCAAGGCAACAAAGTAAAGGTAAGCATTCGCTTTAAAGGCAGGCAGATGGCCCATACTGCGCTTGGTTTCGATGTGATGAACGACTTCGCAAAAAGACTGGAAGATGATTGCGTTGTAGAATCCAAACCAAAGCTTGACGGACGCAACATGATGATGATGCTAAGCGCCGAAACAAAGAAAAAATAATTTATAGTTCTGCTATAAACGAGAGGAGTGACTGACATGCCAAAGATTAAAACAAAGAAATCCGCTGCGAAGCGTTTCAAGGTTACAGGTTCTGGGAAGATTAAGCGCACCAGATCCGGGAAAAACCACAAGTTAAACAACAAAAGCGGTAAGACTATTCGTTCTCTTAGAAAGCAAGATTACGTCTCAAAATCTGAAGAGAAAAATATCAAAGAACTATTACCGTACAAATAGCAATAACTTTATTGAAAGAGCATTCGCAGAAAGGAAACCAATATGGCAAGAGTAAAACGTGGGGTTACTGCCCACAAGAGAAAATCAAAAGTTTTAAGAATGGCCAAAGGCTATTACGGTGCCAAGAGCAAGCAATTCAGAAGTGCTAACCAGGCCGTAATTAAATCTATGGCTTATGCATATAAAGGACGTAAACAAAAGAAGCGCGACTATAGAAGGCTTTGGATTGTAAGAATTAACGCGGCCGCAAGATTAAACGGCATGTCCTATTCTACCTTTATAAACGGCCTTAAGCTGGCAGGCATCGATATCAACCGCAAGATGCTTTCCGAGCTTGCAATTGCTGACATGAGCGCATTCGCTGAGCTGACAAAAGCAGCAAAAAGCGCAATAGAAAAAGGCGAGAAAGCACCTGCTAAGAAAGCCGAACCTGCACCCAAAGCTGCGCCAGCAAAAGCAGAAGAGCCGAAAACTGAAACAGCAAAAAAAGCTGAACCGGCAGAGAAAAAACCGGCAGCTACAGCTGCTAAAAAGACCACTGCTGCTAAGCCAGCCGCTTCTACTGCTAAGAAGACCACTGCTGCTAAGCCAGCCACTTCAACCGCTAAGAAGACCACCGCTGCTAAGCCAGCCACTTCTACCGCTAAGAAGACCACTGCTGCTAAACCAGCTGCTTCTACCGCCAAGAAGACCACCACTGCTAAGCCAGCCGCTAAAAAAGAAGAAAAATAATTGTCATAAAAGAGTTTTTGCACTACTAACTGCAGAGGCTCTTTTTTATACCTAAAACAGCATATGTAAAATGTCAGTGCAATAATTCAATTTATGAATTATAATAACTGTATGAATGAAGATTTAATAATTACCAGTGTACAAAACAGCAAAATAAAGCTAGCCCGAAGCCTTAAGCAGAAAAACTCAAGGAATGAGACAAACATGTTTTTAGCAGAGGGCAGCAAAATTATAACCGAGGCCATCCTTTCGGGGTTTACTGCGCATGATATCTTCCTGCAGGATTCAAAGGCGGAGAAATTAAAAGGCCTTATAACCCTTTGTGCAAAAAATGATATTCCATTAACTTACGTCAATGAAAAAGTGATGGATGCCCTCTGCAACACAAAGTCCCCCCAAGGAGCGGCAGCCATATTTGAAAAAAAAGCTTTGAAGTTTTCTTCCGAAGTAATCAACGATACCCGTTTTATAGTAATGCTTGAAGAAATACAAGACCCCGGCAACCTGGGCACGATTATTAGAACTTGCGATGCTGTGGGCGTTGATATGATAATCCTTGAAAACTGCACTGACATATATAACGACAAAGTGATACGCTCATCCATGGGCTCTGTTTTCCACATTCCCTGCTATGAATCTCTGCTCGCTGAAAATATTAATTATATGAAGGCAAACTCCTGGCAGATAGCCTGTGGCCACCTCAGCGGAGAGAATTTCTACAGCCGCATGCAAAAAACTAAAACTGCGCTTATAATAGGAAATGAATCAAAGGGAGTCAGCAAGGCAATAAGCGATATGTGCACAGATTTATGGAAGCTTCCCATGCGCGGTGAAGCGGAATCGCTAAACGCGTCTGTAGCGGCAGGAATAATGCTTTATGAGATTAGCAACCGGCTTTTTTCACAATAATATTACTAGATTTTTATCCCTTTTCACAGGTATAAACAGCCGCTCGTTTGGTCAAATTACCAGCACCAAAAACAGCCATATAAAACCAAAAAAAGTATTGAAATTGTATCTTTGATATGTTATAATGCACTCACGTCTTTGAGTAGATAGGGTCTATTCCTCAGTAGCTCAATGGTAGAGCACACGGCTGTTAACCGTGGGGTTACAAGTTCGAGTCTTGTCTGGGGAGCCAACTTAATTCATCCGAACTTTTTAAGTTCGGATGTTTCATTTTAAGTTTATGCCACACATAGCTGTGTGTAGCAGTTCTATTTAAAAAAAGGGATGTTTCTTAAGTTTGTAGTTTGAAAAAACGAAATTAACACAAATTATATAAAAACTTCAAAACTATCGCATTAAATTCGATAGGGTTATCCATATTAAGCAAGTGATGCGCATTCGAAATAATATTGAACTGTGATTGATTTATTTCTTTATTAAATCGTTTTCCTTGAGAATGTGTTTGTTTGTTTTTGTCACCAACAAGTATAAGTGTATTTACTTTTAAATCTTTTAACTTGTTCAATGAAGAATAGCCTGTTACAGCATTCATTACCTTTCTTGATTCTTCAATACTATAGGCTGACATAGCCATCTTTATATATTCAGAACTTTCAGAACTACCCTTACCATAGCTTTTTGCAGAAAGTTTTATCAATTGCTTTTGAGTAGTCAATTTCATTAAAGAGTTTGTCATGTTTGTTAAAACATTATTAACAAAACTATCTCTTGTGCCATACGACGTTTCAGCAAGTATTAGTGCATTAACCAAATCAGGATAATTTAAAGCTATCTCCTGTGCTATTATACCACCAAATGAATGACCACATAAAACAAATGTATATATGCCATTAGATTTTAATGCATTTACCACACATTTCGCAATTTCAGATATGCTGTATTCTTTTAGGATTATATTCTTTGATTCTCCATGACCAGGTAAATCTAATGTTACAACTTTAAATGATTTACTAAAAGCATTTATTTGATGTTTCCACATGCTAGAATCCACTAATGCACCATGAAGTAAAACTAGTGCTTCACCTTCACCTTTTATATTGAGCCTTATTGTTTTTTCAGTTATTTCCATTTTAATTCTCCTCGTATAATATTAGTTGTAATCACTTCATTTATAATAATTTGCCCTTAAATTATTAATTAATTGCTTTACGTCTTTTTCTATTTCTGCAAAATCCAATGGATGTATTCTTAATTTTTTTGCCAAATATCCTTCGAACATATTCACAATAATATCATATAGTGTATTTACATCATCAGGATTTCTAAACTTTGATGTATCTATCGCACTGAGGAGTTCCTGTTTATTGGTCAATATTAAACTAGCTTTTTTATCTGCTATTTCAGAAACCACTTCCTCACAATCCTCAAAGTAAACATTAATGACAAACTGGTAAATGTATGGATAAACACTAATTAACGCTATACGTGTTTCGATTTCACGTTCAATTATATTAAAGAAATCATTACTTGAAGTACGATATTGTGCCTGGATCTTTTTTAAGTCCTCAACCGCTAGATTATATAGATAAAAATATAGCTCCTTTTTATTTCGAAAGTAGTGAAATAAAAGTGATTTTGATACATCTCCCTCATCAGCGATATACTGCATCGATGTTTTCCTATATGACTGCTGTGAAAATGCTTTATATCCTGAATTAACAATCTGATTTTGCTTTTCTTTTGATAGGTTATAGAATTTATTATTCATAATATGCCCCCCCATTAACCGTATCAGTCAACACAGTGATTGTATCATGATTGACCATTTTGGAGAAGACCTAATATTATTGAATATGAGGTAACAAATGATTAATAAAAGTGCGGATGGTACATACAATGGGGAGCCATAAAGCGATTTACTAATTAGTAAGTCGCTTTTTTGTTTGTCTAAAAATGTAAAGTTTATGCCACACATACTTATGTCTAGATTCTTTATTTGCATTGTATATATACGACAATTTATTTTTTGTAACATCTTTTTGACACAGTATAACCTAAATCATAATTTGTCTCAAACCATGCTGTCATCTCAGATGTGATAAAAAGAAAATAAAATATAGATTATAATTATTTGTTTATCCTAATATGGTAAATTTATATTATGATTCCGTTTATTCTTTATAATAATGTCCATATATTGGAATTCCGGCGCAAATAAATGCGCTTTTAAAGAGGTACAGAGAGAATACTCACGTGGATTTCCATAACTAGTCCAACTACTTTCATAAACTAAATCATTTTCAATAAACTTACTCAAGCATGAGCCATAATTTGTAGATAGAATACTATCTAGACTATTTTTTGATTCCCAGCATTTAATATCCTCAATTTGCCCTTCTGCCATCCATCTATCACCAAAGGCAACTATTTTTTCTTCGATAATATATGCGATAAAAAGTTTCTCGATATCGTCAAATTCTCCGGATTTCCACATATCTTCGAAGGTGAAACTGCTTAATTTTCTGTTATTCTCAACGATTGAGTGTAATTGTGGCAGGAGCATATCACTAGCATTTACATATTTTCTAAATATGTCTATATCTAGCTCTAACGTTTCTTCTGTATAATTGCCGTTTCCTAAAGTAGCCAATAAATCGAATGCATTATCAACATTCACATTATATAGTTCCTCACTTTTCATCCAAGAAATTATATCGCCTTTTTTTACTTTCCTTATTTTTCTCTCAATAATGTAATATAATATAACTGCTTCATCATCAGATGAAATATCAAAATATCTTGTGATTTTTCATAGTTATGACTTATTATTCTTTTTGAAATATAAGTTTCATAGCGGTTTTTTAGTTTTGAAATCTCGGCTGTAACTATACTTGCCTTGCACTGCTTCACCTCAAAAACATTCCTTATCGAATCATATATATAAGAAATATCACCATCATTATTTAGTCTACGAATCTTGTATTCACTATTCAAAAACCCATACATGTTTTTTTCGGAAACTTCAGGAAGTGCAATAGGAATAACCAAGACTTTATCGCAAAACCACATTATACCCGCTTCATTAAGACAGTATGCGCTTTGATAATACTCTAGAGATAAAATGGCAATGTTAATTGAACTGTTTTTAAGCTTGGATTTTACTTCTGTATTTATTCTTTCGTCAACATCATTACCAGGCAAAGATGAACAAAACATATATTCACGCGGGATGCCCGTTCCAATAAGAAAATCGAAAAGCATATCAGCGATTTCTTTATCCATAGAACGATGACTAATAAATACAACTGATTCTAATTCACATTCCATAATAATTGCTCCTATTTTTTTACATTTATTATAGCATACTATAATGATATATGATATTCAATCCCTTCAATATTACTATATTTTCTTCTTTAAATATATTCTTAAACTAATAGTATAAAAACGTTCGGATGGGACATACAGTGGGGAGCCATAAAAGGTCATTCGAATATTTCGAATGACCTTTAGTGTTATTTGTCCCAAACATGTACTATACGTATACACTTTACGAAAGACGCTTTTTTATCTTCATCTATCTTTGAACTATGACACACTAAAAAGTTTTGAAAGTAAAGTGTTAACGCTAAATTTGCTTGCTCTTTCTGTTATGTATGGCATTTTTATTTGTAAATTAGTTCTTTTACTTTAAAAAACAACTAATACTTAATGAAATTCATCAAACAATTCTATCAAATATACTTCATCATTAAAAAGGGCATACACCACAATTATATGGAAATTCTCGTCAGCAGCTAAGCTTAAATACATAATATACTCTCCGTCGCCATATTTAATAAATCCACAAAACTCTCCATTCTCGTATAGACTTGTATCAGTTTTATTTATCTGCTCTTTCGTTAAGCCTAGAACAGATAATACTTTTTCTTCACTATCGCCAACCCTTATACTCATAGGTCCTATATAGCTTTCATCATATATATCTATATGCCCTACATAACCATCGTCATATATATTGCCGGTATTTGACACAAATATCACTATACCAAAATCATAATAGTAATATATATACCATCCGTTATCCCCGTGCATGCCTCCTTCAGTATACCACCTATCTATATAATTAGGTTTCCCATATAAGCTCTCTATATCCTGAGCTGACATCTTCAACTCTATATCACCTAAAGAAACATTTTCAAAGTCTATCGGGTTATCAATATCAAACTCCTTTTTCGGCTCCACTTCTTCAACAATAGGCTGTACAGTTGCATAAGGTGTATAAGTTACATGGAGAGTAGGCTCAAGGGTAATTTCAGCCAATTGTACTGCATTAGTTGGAGCTATGGTAGCACCTGATTGAATTGAATTTAACTCATTTGCTTTACATCCTGAAAGAGTTAAAAGCAAAAACATATTGATAATTCCAATAATAATTATGTGTAATTTTTTCATGTTGCATAACCTCAATATTTACATAATATAGGTTATATATAAAATGTCAAGTTTTTGAAACTACCCGCAATTTCATTGCACAAAAAGTTCGGATGGGACATACAGTGGGGAGCCACAAAACGATTTACTAATTAGTAAGTCGCTTTTTTGTTTGTCTAAAAATGTAAAGTCTATGCTCTGCCTTTATTTCAAAGATTTATTGAGACTTTTTCTCAAAGCGGCGCAGATCTTGTACATATTTTCTACTTACCTCTTTACCACTTATTATTATCATGATATAATTATTACCATAAAAATCGGAGGTATGATATGGATTATTCTTATAGTTATGAAGCAAGCCCATTTATGACATTGGTTTGGCTTGCAGTTGCAGTACTTGGCATCGTTGCAATGTGGAAATTGTTTACTAAGGCTGGTGAACCTGGCTGGGCTGCTATTATTCCCTTGTATAACGCATATGTATTATTTAAGATTACATGGGGAAACGGTTGGAAATTCCTTTTAATGCTAATCCCAATAGTTAATATAGTTATTGCAATAATGACTATGGTTAAGCTTGCTCAAGCATTCGGAAAAGACGGCGGATTTGCAGTAGGACTTATATTCTTAAGTATCATTTTCTATTGCATTCTTGCTTTTGGCGATTCTGAATACGTAGGAGTGCCTACATAATTTTATTACTAAATAAAATGTAAACAAACTTAAGCACCTATGAACAAATCATTCTAGGTGCTTTTATATTTAACCTTTTATTAAGCTAAAATATTTAATTATGTTCAATAAATAGTGCAGATGGGGCATACACTGAAAACCCGCAAGTGATTTATTAATTAGCAAGTCGCTTTTTTATTTGCTTATAAAATAAAGTTTATGCCACACATTATGTGTGGCATTTTTCATATTACTTTTTCTATTCTTTAATCACTACTAATTTAAACTTAATAAACAATATCGGCGCATAATACACAAACCACATTGCTGCAAAGAAACTAATGACCACCGAGATTAATCCTTCTATCCATATAATGCTTGTAAGCTTGCATGAATACTTTAAAATGAGCGGGTACAGCGCAAATGAAACACCGCATGCAACAAGCTTTATAAGCTGCTTCCACCATACAACTTTTACGTCAAATTCGCCATATTTTCTAATCTTTATCATACCAATGGCAAAACCAGTGAACAATCCCGCCAGCTGAAAGGTCGATGACAAATCATCTATACCATTACCATCACTGTATAAAGCATATGAAACTATAGCCATTAGAACAAAAACTATTGGCAGTGCGGCGGCTAAAGTATACTGCATCCATTTTTTTAAATTAAAAAACTTCTCATGAAAGGGCTTTTCCAATTTGATAAATAGAACAACTACTAAAGTCCCAAGTAAAAATCCAGCAAGCACCTGGCTGGGAAAATGGCTATCCCGATATATCCTTGATATGCCAATGCCTAATATCATAAGTATCGAAATCACCCACATAAATCTTTTCTTCAACGTATGGCTAGTGTATGACCAAAAAGCCACCGCACTCAGCGCATGTCCGGATGGCATACCATAGCCGTCGATTACAGTTATTCCCTCAGCTATGTGCCTGGGCCTTGGCATATGAAAAACCAATTTCAGTGCTGAAGCCATCAGTCCGCTAAAGGGCACCAGCAAAGTCAGCTTGGAATATTTACTAAAGTTTATGCACCATATCAAAACGATTATGACCAAAAAATACGTGTTATCTTTGCCGATTACTGTCAAGGATTTCATCAGTAGACTGAAGCCATTGCCTAGAGATTTAATTGCATCATAAATAAAAACGTCTAAATCAAACATCTTTTTCACTCCTTAAATTTAATTTTGTTTTCTGGTTGGCTTAATTCATTTTTTACTATGTATGTTAAACAGTAATACAGCAAGTTCTATGAAAACACCAAATACAATACAAGATACGGCAATATAGGGTGCATAGCTTCCGACAACATTCCCACCCATAAACATTACTATCATAATGAAAAATACTACATAATTCATCATAGCAAAGCATATCTTTGATTTTATTTTTATTGCGTTGGATTTCGGAGTGGTTAAGTAAAGATTCTTTGTATCTAGTCTCATATCCTCAATAATATGTACTAGGCCCATTGTGACTATCAATATAAAGGGCAAAAGAAAATTTAGTATAGAAATCGTTATAACTAACTCTTCATGATCCGGGTCAATCAACAGAAGCAATACGCCGCAAAGCATCATCATACCAACTAATATTAATATAATCCTCTTGCTTCTCTTTATTTCAAATCTCAATAGGTTAATCATTTTTCATAACCTCCAAATATATGCTCTTTATGGAACTGCCGTTTTCAGACCGCAAGGTATCACAGTCCTCAAAAAGCATGACTTTACCGTTCTTTATAAATAATACCTTGTCAAAGAGCCTCTCCACCTCATCTATAAGATGGGTCGCAAGAATAATGGTCACATCCTCCGAGATACAGTCAAAAATTGTATTCATCACTTGCTCTCTTGAGAGTGTATCTATACCACCTAGCGGTTCATCCAGCAGAAATACTCTAGCCCTTCTTGATAATACCAGTCCCAGTCGCAGTTTCTGCAGCACTCCTTTAGAAAGATCAATTATGCTTTCATTGTCTTTAAGTCCAAACTTTTCTTTCATTAATATAAACTTCTCTTTATCAAAATCATAAAATAAATTATCATAAAACTTTTCAATATCTTTTACCTTCATCCATCTGTAAAGATTATTATTCTCCGGAAAATAAGATACTATAGATTTTGTATATTCTCCGATTTGTCTTTTATCAATATATATATTTCCGTCATCCTGCTTCAGCGAACCTGCCAATATATTCATCAGCGTACTTTTCCCGCTCCCGTTCGGTCCTAAAAGACCCAACACTCTCCCCTGCTCTATCTCAAAGCTAAAGTCACAAAGTGCCGTTTTTTGATTATATTTTTTATTCAGGTTTTTTACATTAATCATTTATTTCACCTTTATTTAGATATTGTTCTATTGCTTTCTTTATATCAAAATCACTCAAACCCATTTTACTCATCTTGTCTGTAAAATCGGATATCTCTTTGCTTACAAATTCATCAAGCAGCTTTTTTATCTTTACTTTGTCATCCGTCACAAACGAACCCATTCCCCGTCTGGTATGGCATAATCCTTTTTGCTCTATTTCTCTATATGCCCGTTGTATAGTGTTCGGATTTACCTGAAATTGGTTGGCCAAATCCCTCACAGAAGGCAATTTATCGCCTGGCGAGAGCCTTGAGGATATTATCTCGTTCTCAAGCCACTTTACCACCTGAATATAGATAGGAATGTTATTGTCAAAATCGCAATTCAAAATATACCGTCCTAATTTAGCTCTGTATTACTGTATTAAGATTATAATACAGTAGTGGTGTCGTTTTGTCAATACTGCTTAGTTTATATGTGCTTAATATATCGTCTATATAAACTACAAAAGATATATAAAGAAAATACTCCGGATTCGACATACTATTGGGGGCAATCATTATTCACTAGAACTTTTTATTTAATAATTATTAGTGGATGGATTATAAAAATCTTATGCCACACATTACGTGTGGCATTTTCTATTTAAATCTAATAAATGCAATCAAATTTTTTGTTGCATTAGCAAGCCTATTTGAATTAGAACAAAACCCATTTATTTACGCAAAATCCGCAGTATTCGGTTATAAACTGCTGTTGCCACCATCACTTTTGTTCCACCCTGTGTATCAAAAAGATCAATTAAGGGTGTCCCACCATTTGTATTAACAAACTGGACTACAACAGTATCAATATCTTCTTGATAATAGGCAATACTGTAGTAACCCAGTACCCAGCCGGTATGCCCGTATTCATAAATCGAAGAATAAATCGCCTGCTCATTATCATTAAATAATGAGCCGTCATTCAGCGCTCTAATGAATGAACCTACATCCTCCGCTGTAGCCACCATACCAGTGTCAATATCCTTGAAATCATCTTCTGAGCCAACGTAATATCCACTCATCACATCATTAATATCCACTTCACTCAACGAAAAATAGGTGCTTTCCAGCCCCAGTGGTTTCAAAATCTCTTCTTTAATATATTCAGTATGGCTATATCCTAAAGCTTTATCAAGAATACCACTTAGCAACAAGTAGTTTGTATTTGAATAACTATAATTCTCATCCGGCGCAAAAGCTGCTGGCTTATCAAAAATTAAAGCTAGAGATTCCTCAATGGTTTTTGATGATTCATCCCACCTGAATCCAGGCTGATCTGTATAATTTAATAAACCACTACGGTGCTGTATCATCATTCTTACAGTAATCCGCTCTGCGTATTCAATTCTACCCAAAAGTTCTGGGAAGTAATCAGTCAGCTTATCATCTAGGGATATAAGCTCATCATTTACCATCATAGCAGCCGCAGCGGCGATATACAATTTGCTGATACTGCCAATTTTGAAATACGATTGCGAATCAGCTGGAATTTGATTATCCCTGTCTTTCCATCCTGCAGTGTAAAATTCTGGCGGCTGACCAGCCTCATCCACATAGACGATGATTCCATCTAGCCCAAGTTTGATTGATCTATCAACTTCCTCTTGGATTGTATCAGGCAGTGGTGTCATCATTGCCCAGAGCCCATCCCAAGGAGGAAACCCTACAATACAAGTTATAGCAAAGATAATCATTACAATTCTTAATACTAAAACTATTTTTTTCTTTTTATTCATTTATAAACTCCTTTCAAGCTGCCTTGAATAAGTAAAATATCTATTCTGTTTAATGCCGTCCACCTAATTTTATTGGATGGTATGTTTCTATAATAAATAGTACTTTAGTAATTATTATATTAAGACACAAAGAGTTGTTAATCAAGCAATATTCAATTAACCCAACTATTTTCGGCCTTTGTTAGTGATTAATTATATAAACCATTGTCTTTGATTCAACATAATTTTGTACAGCATGAAAATCAGCAGCCACATTTAGTATATGTTAATTTTAAAAGAATCTTGATTATAGAACCTAAATCTTGATTAAGTAATATACACCGCAATGCCTAGTATATAGATAGCAGTGGGCAGTGTGACAATATTCAACAAAATCAGAAAGAAAAGAGGCGAAATCCTATGTTAAAAGACTTTGGAAGAAACTAAAAGAAACTGGAGAAAACGCACTTGATAAAACAAAAAAAGTGGCAGAGATAGCAAACCTGAATTTGAAAATCAATAAGAGTGAAAGCGACTTGGAAAAGGCAATGCTAGCTTTAGGAAAGAAGTTCTACTCAAATGTACAGGGAACGCTGCCGGAAGAGTATAAATCCGAATTCGGTACAATAGAAAAAATAAAAGCGGATATTAGCGAAATGAAGGTAAAGATTGCCGAATTGAAAGAAGACAAGGAGACAGAAGAATAAAAAACCAACACTATCATTAACCAGCAGAAATAATCTACTGGTTAAATACTCTGTACGCTTGAATATAGTTTGCACTAGCTTGCTGGTATTGAGCAATAACCATTGATAGGTACTGAAGTATAATAAATATCTCTTAATAATATTATGTAGGCTGAGAAATTATACCCCTAGATATAATTCCGTTTGCACTACACTTTTGATGTTGCGCTGAAATTGCTTGTGTTCTAAAAATCATTGCAAGATTGCCAAGATAATCACCAGCTTACTTGTTGTTGCTTAGGTTATTATTTGTTTGATATCTCATTGTTGTAAAGTAGGCATCCTTATTCTTTCTATATTGAAGTTGTGGAATGATCAGCAGAAGCGGAATTAAAACTAACGGCACAATAATTCCTAAATAACTCGATAGAACCATAGTACCCGCCCATAGAGTTGCCCAGTCAAACATCCCCATCCAGCCTATGATTTGCTTCGGCCCTACAAGATAGGTCAGTACCCAAGCTGAACCAAACACCTGAATTAACCCCGCAAAAAAAGGAATAATTGCTGCCGCTTTGCGTCCTCCAGCCTTATTTGCATACACCGCCAGCGTGCCATTATCAATAAATAAACAAATGAATCCCGAAAGTATCAATACAGGGGATTTAAGCAATATTAAAGTAAATATAGCAATTAACTGACCAATCAATCCGAAAATAAACCCGTAAATAGGTGCTTGAATTGAGTAGCTAAAAGTCACTACACAATCAACAGCCGGCACTGAGCCCTTTAGAATTTTATCCGAAATACCTTTAAATGACTGAGTAAGCTCAGCAACAAACATTTTTACACCCATCAGAAGAATAGTTATATAAACTGCAAAATATGCACATGTCTCCCATACATATGTTGCAAAATAGTAATTATCCGAATCATATGCAAAGTTCTCTTTCCCCAAAAGCAGCATAATTGTACCAACGAATACGGTCATTATCAATGCGTTTGCGACAACTGAATCGTTAAGGATGGATAAGAAACCCGGTGCCTTTATTTCATTAACATCATGGCTTTTGTTGCCAACTTTACCGGCAATCTTGTATGCCAGCCATATGCCAAGCATTTGCTGATGGCCAACCGAGAATCCTTCACCATTTGTAACGTCCTGTGTGGGCTCTACAATCAGATTGCTCATCACTGACCAGTAAGTGCCAACCAAAAGCCCAGTTGTAATGAGAAGGGGCGCAGAGACTGCATCGCCGCCTGTCCCTTCTATCACCCAGTATAGTGCCCATAGCATTACTGCTGACTGCATGTACATTATATGCCCTGTAATAAACAAGGTTCTGATTTTTGTGAATTTGCGTAACGCAACAAGAAAAATATTGAACGCAAACGCAATCATCATTACATATCCCACGAAAGCAAGCGAATCAACGGAATCCAGAAACTCAGTTGCCGAGGTTTGACCATAGTACGGATCAATGACCAATGCTGTAATACCATACTTAGAAGCTAGCAGGTCTATAATTGGCCTGAATACTCCTACAAGCCCGCTGGTGCCAATCTGCAGTATTTTAAATCCTACGTATGTCTTGATGAATCCGGCAAGCGCTTTGTACCATTTCTCCTTAAGCATCAAATATCCGATAAATACAACTGTGCCCAGAAGCAAAGGTGCCTGTCCCAAAAACTTATTGAAAAAACTTAAAAATCCTGTAGCTAACCAATCCATAAAAGCCCCCATATCTCTATTTAGCAGACCATCTTAATCCATTGATTATAGCAATACGCCTTATGTATGTCTACTGATTTAGGGTGGCTGTTCGGCTTCCGCCTTTCTACACGTCTGATTTTTATAATCAAATGACCGGCAGCAGTATATCTTTTTGCCTTGCGGTGTTATAGTATATATTCATTATCTAACGACAATATTTCTCGGCTACCTTATCCACTCGTAAACATCCATATTCCGCTTAGGCTTATTGAAAACTTTCTCCGGATTTTCATATCCCAGACATACAGCAAAATATGGTTTGTAGCCATCCTTCAGGTTCAATTTTTTACGGCTCTCATCAAGCTTAAAGTAATGATCTATCAGCCCAACCCATACAGCACCAATACCTAGGCTTGTTGCTGCCAGCATCATATTCTCTATTGCAGCACTGCTGTCTTCAACCGGGGAATACGCCTCTTGGCTTGCAGATACTATAATGACTGTTGGCGCCTTGTGCAGAACATGATATCTTTCATTGCTTCCGAATTTTAATATCCAGTCTTCGTCTGATTTGCGCATTTCCTCTTTTGCTTTTAGATTCATGTGATCTATCAAATCTTCATTCTGTACAATTGTATAGTATACAGACTGTGCATTGTGGCCGCTTGGTGCTTGTATCCCCGCCTCAACGATTGATTTTATATCATCATCAGAAATCTGTTTTTCTAAAAACTTTCTTACGCTCTTTCGTTCATATATATTTTTTATTACTGAATTCATTTTATTTATCCTTCTCTGTCAATACTTTTTTATTATTTGCTCCGTTTTCCAGAGCTTCGGCAATGCCGTTTATTTCCTTAACCATTTCTTCGCCTTTTTCATAGCTTATTATTTTTGAGTAGCTGTGATGCAGCTTTCTCCAGTGTTTTACTATTTGCTCCTGGATGTCTTCGCCCTCCTTAGTAAGGCTTATTATGCTGTTCCTTCCTGTTATGGTTCGCTCTACATATCCGTGATACATCATCTTGTCTACCAATCTTGTCAAAGTAGACTGAGCAATAAATAACTCCTCTGCCAGCGCCTTTGATGAAATGCCCGGATGATCCTTAAGCTCCATCAATAAATATGCGTATGTCGGAGAAAGCCCTAAGGGTTTAAATGTTTCTTCTGCCAGTTTTGTTATTACTCTGTTTAGGCGGTTAGATGCAAAATATAAACAACAGTTTTTTACTTCATTGGCCAATTTCTTTGCCTCCTTATAAATGTTCAATTCAGTTCTTATGTTGGCGGCATTACAGTTGCCGTTCCCTTAAGAACCAATATTCCTTCTTGATTTGTGCAGATCGTCTCAAGCCTTACACGATTTTTTTCTTCAATTAATTCAACAACCTCAGCTTCTGCCAATATAGTATCTCCTATTCTCACAGGGGCAATAAACTTCAGATCCTGAGCTAAGTAAATAGATCCCGGCCCGGGAAGCTGCACTCCCAATACCGCCGAAATCAGGCCAGCCGTCAGCATTCCATGAGCCACTCTACCCTCAAATATCGTATTCTTTGCTGCTACTTCGTTTACATGTGCTGGGTTAATATCTCCTGTAATTCCTGCATAAAGATAAACATCTGACTCTGAAATCGTCTTTTGAAAGCTAGCTTTGTCGCCAATTTTTATCTCCTTAATGGTTTTCCCTTTCATTTTAATGCTCCTTCTTGCGGACTTTCGATTTATTTGCTTGTACATACAAGTATATTTAATATATTGGTTTTTATCAACTAGTTTCTGTTGCTTATTTTCACTGTAACCGAAAAAATTTATCATTGGTAATGCAGCTAAATGCCATAAAAATAGTGCTTCGTAATAAACATAAATTTTATTCTATTTATATATAACTATGTCTGAAAATTTCCGTTCACAACGCTTTCTCTTTACATGAACATACGGAAATATTATAATATAATAACAGAAGAAGAAGTGAGGAAATAGAATGTACAACCTGATATTTAACCCTGCAGCAGGACATGGAAGAAGCCAGAAGCAGCTGGACATAGTAACAGAAATACTCGACAAGAAGAATATTGCCTATTCCGTGCACAAAACCGAACAACCCGGACATGCGACAGAGATAGCAAAGGCCCTAATTGCAAAGGGCGAAAAGACAATAGTAGCTGTCGGGGGAGATGGAACCGTTGCTGAGGTCGCAAAGGCAGTTTACGGAACAGGTGCCGCGCTGGGAATTATACCGGCAGGCACAGGCAATGACTACCGCCGTGCGGTAGGCGTGCCCGATGAAATAGAAAAATCTATTGATTTTATTTTAAATGGCAAACCCGTAGCTTGTGATGCAATAGAATGCAACGGAGAAGTCTATTTGAATATCGTTTCCATGGGATTTGATGTAGAGGTTGTGGACAGGGCGTCAAAATACAAGCTTTTTGGTTCTGCTGCGTATACTCTGGCTGCAATAGACAGAGCACTATTTGCAAAGAACCTTTACGCCAATATTACAATAGACGGCAAAACAACCAGAAAAAACATACTTCTCACCGCTATAGGAAATGGCTCCCACTATGGGGGAGGAATGAACTCTCTGCCCACCGCAGACATAACAGACGGGCTTTTGGATATATGCATTATAGAAGCTACTACATCCTTTAAAATACTAAGCCTGCTTCCTAAATACATGGCAGGACAGCATATGGATATGGATTTAGTCGAAATGCACAAAGCAAAAGAGATAACAATTGAGCTGGAAGATAAGGCCCTTCCGATTAATGCAGACGGAGAAATCCTGCCGCCTTCAAAAACATTAAATGTCAAGATTCTCAAAGGCTTGATAAACGTGATAAGATAATGTTCAAAATAATATTACAAAAAATCTCTTTACCACGCTAAAATTGCATGGTATTATTTAAAAAATAGGAAATAAACTAGAGAAAGGATAATAAAATGGCTGTAAAAGTTAATAAAGATATGACAATCAACGAAGTGCTGCAGCTGGACAGAAGAACCGCTCCTTTATTTATGGAGTTCGGAATGCACTGCCTGGGCTGCCCAATGTCAACAAACGAAAGCATTGAAGACGCATGTGCAACACATGGTGTCAGCGCTGACGAGCTGATTGATCAAATAAATGATTTTTTCGAACAAAACACACTATAAAAAGTAAAAAGGAGAGTTTAATATGAAAGTATATGTTTGCACAGTTTGTGGTTACGAGTACGACGAAGAGGCTGAAGGCGTTCTTTTTGAAGATCTGCCGGAAGACTACGAATGCCCACTCTGCGGCGCAGGAAAAGACGCTTTCGAGGTAAAGGAATGATACAAAACATAACCGACAAAATTTATTATGTTGGCGTCAAAAACCCTGATTTGAAGGTTTTTGATGTTATAATGCATACAAAGTACGGTACGACCTACAATGCATACGTAATAAAAGGAAACGATAAGGTAGCCCTTGTTGAAATGGTTAAGAATGGCTTTAACAAAGAACACATGGATTATGTGGCCGAAATAGTACCACTTGATTCAATTGATTACATTGTTATGAGTCATACTGAGCCGGATCATTCAGGCTCCTTAGAGGAGTATTTGTCGATTAACCCCAACGCGACCGTTGTAGCCTCAAGACCCGCCCTTAACTTCCTTAAGGAAATTGTAAACAAGGATTTCAAGCAGCAGGTTGCGGAGAACGGCGACACAATTGATCTGGGCGGAGTAAGCCTGGAATTTATAATGGCGCCATATCTGCACTGGCCCGATACTATGTTCACCTATGTAAAAGAGGAAAAAGCCTTGATTACAGGGGATATGTTTGGCTGCCACTTTACTTGCAGGAATGTATTTGACGTAGACTTTTCCCCAGAGCTTCTAGACGCGCAAAAATACTATTTTGACGTAATCATTTCGCCCTTTAAAGACTATGCCCTTCAGGCTATTGAAAAAATAAAGGATTTGGATTTCAAGGTTATATGTCCTTCTCATGGCCCGGTGCTTCTACATCAGCCACATGAAACAATAGCCAGGTTCAAAGCATGGTCTGAGGAGATAATGCCCGAAAAAAACGAAAAGAAAATAGTAGTTATAGCTTATGTTTCAGCCTATGGGTACACTAAGGAACTGGCGGAACTAGCCAAAACAGCGCTGCTGAATCTTGGCTTCGACGCAAGGATATATGAAATCACATCCTATGAAGCCTCTGAATTGAAATCAAAAATCGATAAGGCGGACGCTGTGCTCATCGGCTCGCCCACTTTCAACAGGGATGCCCTGCCTCCAGTATGGAATCTGCTTACTCACTTTTCTGCTTTTGCTCAAAAGGGCATGCCAGCTGCTGCCTTCGGAAGCTATGGCTGGACAGGCGAAGCTGTGAAAATGCTGCAGGAAAGGATGAGATCCTTAGGAATGAAAGTCCCCACTGAAGGTTTCAGGTCTAGATTTAAACCCTCTGAAAAGGATAGAGAAGGCATGATAGCTTTCATAAATGACTTTTCCAAAGAAATTTAAACGGGACTAAATACAGCAATTACAAAAGAACTGCTTTTATAAAGAGCAGTTCTTTTTTGATTATATTGTCCTGACGAGCGTTTTTAAGCCCCGTTTCATTGGCTACAAACTGCTCTCAAATCGTTGATATAATCCTTAAATATGTTATAATATTTAAGTTAGTTAAATATAGAGCAGAGGAGCAGCAGGTGTTATTAAAAAGATTGGAACTGTACGGCTTTAAGTCATTTGCAGATAAAGTTGAAATAGAATTCGACAGCGGAATTACCGGGGTAGTAGGCCCCAATGGTTCCGGAAAAAGCAATATCGGCGATGCTGTACGCTGGGTTTTGGGTGAACAGAGCGCCAAATCATTGAGGGGCTCAAAAATGGAAGATGTCATATTCAACGGCGCACAAGGCAGGTCTCCTTTGGCTTGGTGTGAAGTGAATTTGATTTTCGATAATACTGATGCTTCTGTAAAAAGTGATTATTCGGAGCTGTCTGTTGCCAGGCGGTTTTACCGTTCAGGCGAAAGCGAATACTACTTGAATAAGCAGCTATGCAGACGCAAGGAAATCATTGACCTTTTCAGAGATACCGGTATCGGCAAAGAGGGCTATTCCATAATCGGCCAGGGAAGAATAGAAGACATTATATCCTCAAAACCCGAAGCCAGAAGAGACCTTTTTCATGAAGCTGTCGGCATTATGAAGCACAGGGCAAAGCGCGACGAATCCAACAAAAGGCTGGAAAACACGCGCGCGAATGTTCAGCGCCTTGTAGACAAAATGGAGGAAATGGAGCGTCAGTTGCGCCCATTGAAGCGACAATGCGACAATGCAAGAAGATACCTTACCTTAAGTGAAAGACTAAAGAGCCTGGAAGTTAATAAATTCCTCGTTCTATATAAGCAACTTACAGCAAGTGTAGACGAGCTTAAAAAAGAGCAGCAAAATTTAGAAGATATTGAGAGGCAGAATGTACAGAGCGTAGAAAAAACAAAAAATTCAATTGCCTCAGCACAGAGCCAGCTGTATGAAAGCAATAGCTCTCTTGATGCGCTGCAGCAAAAAATCAATCAGATAGAGAAGGATATTGCCGCATCAGAAAATGAGATAAAGCTGATAAACGAGCGTATTAATTTCGGAATGCAAACCAAGCTTCGGTTAGGCGACGAAATTGAGTTTGCAAACCAGCGTTCCGCCGAACTAAAAAGCCAAGCTGATACTTTGGAAAAGGACTTAACCATAAAGGAAGAAAAAAGAACCAGCCGCAAATCGGAAATTGAGAAATACACTGCTTTAGTAGAGCAGTCTCTTGCTGAATACAATAGGCGCCAAAGGGAACTGGATGAAAAAAAGCTTAAGCTGATTGAGCAGATTTCAGCTCAATCAGATAGCAAAACCGCTGTAGGCAAATACGAAACAATGATTGAAAGCCTTACAGAACGAAAAGCGTCATTACAGAATGAAATCGCTGCCCTTAAAAATGATCAAACGATTTATTCAACCTCCAGAGTCGAGATTCAGGCAAATATAGATTCACTGGATGCAGATGTAAAAAGCATGCAGGAAAGAGCAAATGAACTTCTCGCAGAACGAGACAGAATAAAATCCGCGCTTGCTGACGCACAAATATTAAGCAGGGAAAAAGGCGTCGCCTTCAAATCAATAGAAAACAAGATATCCATCCTGAAAAGCATGCAGGCCGACCACGAAGGATATGACCGGGCTGTAAAATATCTTCTGGAGTCAGAAGATGCGCAAAAATACGTAACGGGAATAATCGGAGATATTATTGATGTTCCCGCGGAATACACAGCTGCAATTGATACGGCTCTGGGAAGAGCAGTGCATAATGTAGTTACCAAAGATGAATACGATGCAAAGGAGCTCATTCGCCAACTGCGGAACAATCAGGCCGGTCGTGCTACGTTCTTCCCTATGACGGCAATCAAGGGCCGATACCCCAATGACAGCGAGCGAGCGCTTCTTAAGTCAAAGGGCTGCCTTGGAATCGGCGCTGAATTAATTAAATACGATAAAAAATATTCTGAGATAATATATTCTCTTCTCGGCAGGACAGCCGTCTGCGAAAACCTGGACATAGCCGTTGAGCTCGCTAAAAAGTGCGGCTTTTCATTAAGGTTTGTAACATTGGAAGGCGATATCGTAAACGCAGGCGGAAGCATGAGCGGCGGAAGCAAAAAAGGGCAATCCAGCTCTATACTCTCCCGCAGGACAGAAATAGCAGAGCACGAAAAGCAGCTGGTATATATTGAAGACAGCTATAAGCAAGCCGCAAAAGAAGCAGACAAGCTGGATAAAGCGCTGGAAAACATACAGTCCGAAATGGAAAGCCACTCCAGAGCCGTAAACGAATCTAATATTCAGCTGGTTAAGGAGCTTGAAAAGATAGAACGGCTGACAGAGCTTGAAGGGAAAAATACAGCTAAGCTCAGTTCATTACAGCAGGACAGCAGCAATATCGAAAACAACCTTATAGATTTGTACAATTCTGTTGATGAAATCACTGCCACAAAAAGCGACGGAACCGGCATCCAGGCTCTTTCACAGGAAGCGCTGAAATCCGAGCAGGCAGAGCTTAATAAGCTTGGCGAAGACTTGGATGAACTCCAGCACAATCTTAACTCTCTGCTTATACGCGATGCAGCCGATGAAAAGGAGCTGGCAAGCGTAAAGAAGGACATCTATCGCCTGAGAAATGACAGCGAAACGGTTGTCAGCGATGCCCAGAAAAAGCTTTCGGAAACGCAGGATTCATCGCAGATAATAAGTGAACAAGAAGAAACGATTCAGAAGCACAACAATACAATTGCTGAGCTTAAATCATCCCTTGATGCCGCAAACTTGGAGCTGCAAGCAGCGCTGGAAACCCGCGGAACACTAAGCTCCAGAGCGAAGGATGCCGCAGATGCCCACGAACAGGCAAGAGAGATGCTGCTGAATGTGACAGAGAAAAAATTCCGTCTTGCTACGAAACTTGACCACAGCGAGACAGAGCTTGTTAATATTCAAAACAGAATGTGGGATATGTATGAGCTTACCTACGCCAATGCTCAGCCTATGGAGAGCCCTGATTTTGACTTCGATGCATCCGCAGAAGAGATAGAGTCCGTCCGCAGGACCATTAAAAACATGGGCACGGTAAACGTCAATGCTCTCGAAGACTATACTGAAATAAACGAAAGATATAATGAACATAAAGTACAGTATGATGACCTTATACAGGCAGAAAGCGACCTGCTTGAGGTAATTGACGACCTTAATAAGCACATGAGGGCAGTGTTTGAAAAAGAGTTCGGCAAATTGAACGAATACTTCAAGTCCACCTTTACCCAGCTTTTCGGCGGAGGAGAAGCGAGCCTTATTATTCATGATGACGAAGATATATTAGAAAGCGGAATAGACATAATCGCTCAGCCTCCCGGAAAGAAGCTGCAGCATCTGTCCCTGCTCTCCGGCGGAGAAAAGGCACTTACAGCTATAGCGATACTTTTTGCAATGTTAAAGCACAAACCTTCGCCATTCTGCCTGCTGGATGAAATTGAGGCAGCGCTGGATGAAGCCAATCTTTATCATTTCGCGAACTACGTAAAAGACTATTCTAATGATACACAGTTCGTAATCATTACCCACAGGCGCGGAACTATGGAATCCTGCGACAGGCTCTACGGTGTGGCTATGGAAGAAAAGGGCGTAAGCAAGATGATAACCGTAAAGCTCTCGGACTATCAATAAAAATGACTGGATGAAAATTTAGATGGCAATGTTTCAAAAGCTGAGTGAACGGCTTAAAAAAACTTCATCTGCCATATCGGGCAGAATAGATGAAATCATAAATTATTATAAAGAAATCGATGATGATTTTTTTGAAGACCTGCTGGATGTTTTGATATCTTCTGATATGGGTATAGATACATCACATGAACTTATTGAATCCGTTCAATCATATGTCAGATCAAAAAAAATCGGCGATGTAAAAACCATTAAAGGAATCCTTCAGGATAAAATTGCTGAGGCAATGGATAATGAAGGCTTAGAATTAGTTTCGCCAATGGTTATCCTGATGGTCGGAGTAAACGGAACGGGAAAAACCACTTCTGCCGGCAAACTCGCAGCCAAATATGCTGCGCAAGGGAAAAAGGTAGCTCTTTGTGCCGCAGATACATTCCGCGCCGCAGCAATTGAGCAGCTAAGTGAATGGAGCGAACGGGCAAATGTCCCTATAACAAAGGCTCAAACAGGTTCCGACGCAGCTGCCGTTGTATATGATGCCATATCATCTGCGAAATCTAAAAAAACCGATATATTGATTTGTGATACGGCAGGGCGGCTGCACAACAAAAAGAACCTAATGATGGAGCTTGAGAAAATAAGCAGAACAATAGATAAAGAATTCCCTGAAGCAAAAAAAGAGACTCTGCTGGTTATTGACGCAACAACCGGCCAGAACGCCATATCGCAGGCGAAGCTCTTTTCAGAAGCTGCTGATGTAACAGGCATAGTCCTGACCAAACTTGATGGCACTGCCCGCGGAGGGGTGGCAGTTGCTGTAAAGAGCATCACTAACATCCCTGTTTATTACATAGGGATAGGAGAAAGCGTAGATGACCTAGAGGAATTCAACGCAAAGGACTACGCTGCAGCGATAATAAGCTAGATATTAAAGAAAGGTAAAGTATATGAGCAAAAACACATTACCATTAGTGCCCCTAAGGGGATTAATAGTATTTCCAAATATGTCGATAAATTTTGATGTAGGCAGGGCTAAGTCCTTGGCTGCTGTTAAGCTTGCCATGAACTCCGGCAAGACAATTATTCTTTCGTCCCAGATTGACGCAACAATTGAAGACCCGTCTGAAAAAGACATATATAAAATAGGAACAGTAGCAAAAATAAAGCAATTCGGTAAGCTTGGCGGCAGTGTTTCCCGCGTATCAGTTGAGGGCCTTTACAGAGTCCGTATATCAGAATACACCAAGGAAACATCCTGCTTCATGGCAATATACGAGGAACTTGAAGAAGAAAAAAACATAGATAAAAATCAGGGCCTGCAAGCATTGATGAGAACAAATACGGAGCTTTATAAGGAGCTTTCAAATATATCGAAAAAGCCAAACCCTGAAGTAATGCTAAAGCTGATGCAGGAGTCATCCCCCGAAACTCTTGCAAACCTAATCAGCGTAAACGGCCTCTATCAGCTTGAGGACAAGCAGAAATCCATGCAGATAACGGATATCAAAGAGCGCCTGGAAACAACAGCCAAAATGCTGAGCAATGAAATAGAAGTTGTGAAGCTCGGAATACAGATTAACAACAGAGTACGCCAGCAAATGGACAAAATGCAGAAAGAGCACTATCTTCATGAGCAGGTAAAGGCTATAAAGGCTGAACTCGGCGAAGGGGATGCAGACAAAGCCCCTGAGCAAAAGGAAATAGTTGACGAACTGCCACTTGATGATGCGCATAAAGAAAAGATAAAAAAGGAAATCGATAAGCTTTCCTCACTGCCAAGCGCTTCTCCTGAAACGGGCATGCTGCGCACATGGATAGACTTGGTTTTCGATATGCCATGGAATATATCCAGTAAGGACAATATGGACCTTGATATTGCGCAGAAAGTGCTAGATGAAGACCACTACGGCCTGAAAGAAGTGAAAGAAAGAATCATTGAGTATCTTGCGGTGCGCGCCCTTACAAAGAGCATGAAAGGGCCAATCCTATGCTTTGTAGGCCCTCCCGGTGTCGGGAAGACCTCCATAGGCAAATCTATTGCAAGAGCGACAGACCGGAAATTTGTGCGCATGTCCTTGGGCGGAGTCAGGGATGAAGCCGAAATAAGGGGACACAGGCGCACATACATTGGCGCTATACCCGGCAGAATTATATCAAACATCAAACAGGCGGGAACAAATAATCCTGTTTTCCTACTGGATGAAATCGAAAAAATGAGTAATGACTTCAGAGGCGACCCCGCCTCTGCCATGCTTGAAGTGCTAGACCCTGAGCAGAACTCAACATTCACAGACCACTATCTTGAGCTTCCGTTTGATCTTTCGCAGGTCATGTTCATTGCGACTGCAAACTCTATAGATAGCATCCCTCCTGCGCTTTTCGATAGGATGGAAATAATCCATATTTCAGGGTATACGGATGATGAAAAGCTAAATATCGCAAAGAAATACCTCCTGCCTAAGCAGCTCGGCGCTCATGGCATCGAAGAGGGTCTGGTCAAAATTGACGATACTGTTATTCTGGAGATCATAAACGCCTATACAAGAGAAGCCGGTGTCAGAAACCTGGAAAGGCAGTTTGCCAACATTTGCAGAAAATGCGCAAGGCAGATAGTATCAAAAAAGAAGACCTCCATTGAAATAACATCCAAGAACTTAGAGAAATATCTCGGCGTTAAAAAATACCTGCCGGATGATACAAACACCGAAGACCAGGTAGGCGTAGCCACCGGCCTTGCGTGGACTTCTGTCGGCGGGGTAACACTTAATATAGAAGTGAACGTAATGAAAGGCAGCGGCAAACTCCAGCTTACCGGACAATTAGGTGATGTAATGAAAGAATCCGCTTCTGCCGGCCTCAGCTATATCCGTGCCAATGCATCAGCGCTTGGAATCCCCGATGATAATAAATTTTATGAGGATAAAGATATACACATACACATACCTGAGGGAGCAACTCCAAAGGATGGCCCTTCCGCAGGAATATCAATGGCTACAGCAATGCTTTCAGCCCTAACAGGCATCCCGGTAAGCGCAAGCGTCGCTATGACCGGCGAGATAACTCTGCGCGGCAAGGTCCTGCCGATAGGCGGGCTTAAGTCCAAGGCACTGGCTGCATACCGGGCAGGCATCAAAAAGATTCTTATTCCAAAAGAGAACCAGAAAGACCTGCATGAAATACCGGATAAAGTGAAAAATAAGCTGGAGATTATATGCGTCTCTACTTTAGAAGATGTTCTGAAGCATGCTTTGGTAAAGACTGATGAAGATAAGTAAAGCAGAGTTCGTAAAATCCATTGCGGACTATAAAACAGCAAAGATATTGCCAAAGCCACAAATTGCTCTTGTAGGCAGGTCAAATGTGGGCAAATCAACTCTGATCAATATTTTGTGCAGCCAAAATAAACTTGCTAAGGTCAGCTCTTCGCCGGGCAAGACAAGGCTTATTAACCTGTTTAATATAAATGATGATTTCTATCTAGTGGACCTTCCGGGCTACGGATACGCGAAGGTGAACCCGCAGGAAAAAGACAGGTGGTCTGAAATGATGGAAAACTACTTTGCGCTGGCAAAAGATTTGAAGCATATATTTCTGCTGATGGATATAAGAAGAGAGCCGAGCCAGGACGATTTACAGATGTCATTATGGATTCAGCATTCTGCTATACCCTGCACTATAATCGCAACGAAGGCAGACAAGCTGCCCAAGTCCAGAAGAAAGCCTGCTGCTTCACTTCTGTCTGACAAGCTGGCCATGACATTTGCTACGCCTACAATTATCTTCTCTTCTCTGGAAAAGAGCGGTATATCCGAAATACGACAGCGTATAGGCGACATAATGGATGATAAACCTCTTTATAAAAGAGATTAGCGGATATTAAAAAAGCCTGTTAACACAGGCTTTCATTATTTCTTTAATGGCGGCAGGTCTATGTGGCAATAGCCGTTGGGATTCTTTTTCAGATAATCCTGATGATATTCCTCAGCTTCGTAGAAATTCTTCAGCTTCATTACTTCAACTGCAAGCTTTTCATCATATTTTGTCTGCTCCTTGAGAAATCTTAAATTTATTATTTCAAGGTCTGATTCATCAGTATAGTATATTCCCGTCCGGTATTGTGTGCCCCTGTCCGGTCCCTGCCTGTTTATGCTTACCGGGTCAATTACATCAAAATAATATGTTAGCAGTCTATTTAAGCTCACAACATTCTCATCATAGATAATCATCAGCGTCTCCGCCGCATCCGTCGCTCCGGTGCAGACCAGCTCATATGACGGAGCTTCAATCGTGGAATTAGCGTAGCCCACTGTCGTGCTTTCTACGCCGTTTATCCGAGAAAAGTATTCTTCTACTCCCCAGAAGCATCCTCCTGCTAAATAAATCTTTTTCATTTTAACCCTCTTTCCTATAGCTGATTATATCATCAGTATCGCATCTTAGTCAAAACCCCTTCAACTAGAAAAGCCAACCTTAATAATAAGATTGACTTGGAATTACATCATTTTATGCCCGCTACAGCGTGACTGTCGCCTTCACCTTGTTTCCTACGTTGTTATATACTACATCGTGGGAAAAAGCCCTAACCAGTATCAGCCCGCGCCCCTGCTCGCTGTCTACATTGGGTTCTCTTACGCTGTGCACCACGTCGAATCCTGCGCCGCCGTCTTCTACCGTAATTTCAAGTATTGAGTTTTCTGCGTCTATTGCAATTTCTAAATTCAATTCCTTTGCCTTGCCATGTATAAACCCATTAATTATAAGCTCAGAAAGAACCAGCTTAACAGTGTATCGGGTAGGCTCGTCTGTTTCTACCATGCTGTTTATGCACTCAATTATACTGGTATTAGTTTTGCCTAAATCAGCTAAAGATTCCAACTTATATTTTTTTATAGTTAACTCACTCACCGTGCACCTCTGCCAGACATTCATCTATAATATACACATACTTAAAAAATATAAAACAATTATTATGCAGATTATAGCCTGTGGCGGAGCTTTTCAAATATTTTTCTCTCCGCTCTTGAAATGTACATCTGCGAAACATCCAAAATGTCTGCCACTTCTCTCTGGCTTTTGTTCTTATAATATCTTTGTACTATGATGTATCTTTCCTTCTCACTTAAAACATCGAGCGCTCTTTTTATTGAGTCCTTTATGTCTACACTGTCATATCCCTTATCAAAATTCCCTACAAGTTCACCCAGAGTATATGCATTCTCAGATGAATACACAGTATCAAGCGATGTCGAATTGGAGTTCTCCATCACATCCAGCATCTCCAGCACATATTCTTCACTCATATCGGCTCGGCTGGCTATCTCCGCTACTGTCGGCTGCCTTCCGAGATCCACAGATAGCTCATTGGCAATCAGTTTAATTTTTGTTATATCGCCCAGCGAACGGCGCGATATTTTAACACTGTTTCCGTATGCTCTGAAGTAGTTCTTTATTTCGCCGATAATAGTAGGAGTTGCAAAGCTTTGCAGCTTTACTCCCCTTTCAATATCAAATCTTTCGATACTCTTTAACAAGGACATTCTTGCAACTTGAAGTATGTCCTCGTATTCAATGCCCCTGCCTACATATTTGCGTGCTACTGCCTGCGCAACATTTGCATAGCGCTTATATATTTCATTTCGCAATTCTACTGTGGGTTTTTTGTGGTATTTTTCCAGAAGTTCTTCGTTGGAAAAATCATCATAAGGCATATTCAAAACTATATCCCAGTCTTCGTAAACTTGATATAATCCACCGTATTATCAGTTTTATGTATTTCCAGTTCGCTTGTAGTCGCCTCAAGTATATGTGTGCTTAAATCCGTTTCAATATCCTCTTCAGAAACTTCTCTCTTTTCGGCAATTCCCTTTACTTCGCATTCAGCAATATTGTTTTTAATAGTATATTCAATGGAAATGTCTTTGTACTTTCCGCTTCCGATAAGCAGTATGCAGCTCTCTGCGATTGCTGTTTTTAAATCATCAACGTCGCCAATTGTCATATTTATTCTTGCCCCTATGGAAGAGGACGCAAGGCGTGCCGTAAGAAGATACTGGGCTTTCGCAGGTATAATTAACTTAATAATATCCATGCTCTTTACCCCTCACTAACAATGTTAAATACCGTATCTAGCCCCGTAATAGTAAATATTTTTTTAATATGCTCTTTTAATCCTACGATGGTTACTACTCCGTCGTATACTTTGATATGCTTATTTATACTTACAAGCACTCCAAGGCCTGTAGAGTCTATGTAGTCCATATTCGTGCAATCCAATTTGAAATTAGCCTTCTGCTCGTTTATACACCCTAACATGAGCTCTTTCAGTTTTGGAACGCTATATAAATCCATATCCGAATCAATATTAATTACCCATAAATTTTTTGCGCTGTCAAACGACTTATTCATAAGGTCCTCCGCTCTAATGCTTTTATTTATCTTTTCTATTTCTCACTGTACACCGATTTTCTTATATTTTACAATGTTATTGAATATTTTTCAACAACATATAGTTAAATTTATCAATATCATATTAACAAAGTGTAAAAAAATACTGACTTATTGAATAAATCAGCCTTAAATGGTGTATATATATCTTTTTACAATCTTCAAATTAAATTAAACTTTTTTATTCTTTTGTTTATTCTAGTATCATAAATTGACTATTTAAATTATAAATACCCTGTTTTTATCTATCCTGATTCTGTCATCGCACAAAAGAGCCAGTGAATTAACAAGGCATTTATGCTCATGCGGCAGAATTTTCTCAGCAAGGCTTTGGGGAGTATCCTCTTCTTCTACTGTCACGCATTCCTGCATAATTATAGGTCCAGTATCATAGTTAGCATCCACTAGGTGCACAGTGCACCCCGATATCTTTACCCCACCATCTATGACAGCCTTGTGCACATTCTGACCGAAATAGCCCTTGCCGCAAAACATCGGTATCAGCGATGGATGAACATTGATGATTTTATTTTCCCAGTTTTCAACTACTTTTTTCCCCAGTTTCTCAAGGTAGCCTGCAAGTACAATAATCTCTGCTTCAGCAGCGCAGAGTTCCTCATATACCTCCTGCTGCATCTTTTCTACCCCGCCGGATGCAATCCTGTTTATGTATTTCGCGGGAATCCCCCTTCTTTGCGCCCTTTGCCTGGAGTACGCCTCTTTCCTGTTATATATCAATAGAACGACTTCGCCGTTTATTTTTCCCTGCTTGCAGCCATTAAGCACAGCCTCAAAATTGGTTCCTCCCCCGCTGGAAAGTACGGCAATTTTTTTCATCGTATTTCCACTGCCTTTTCTCCGCTTTTTATTTCACCTATTATATAGCCGTCCACAATCTCACGCACCTTTTCTGCGTTCTTCGCATCGGTGCACATTACCATACCGATTCCCATATTAAATGTGTTGTATGCGCTTTCTTTATTTATCCCGCTTTTTTTAACCAGTATGTCGAATATAGGAGGCCTCGGAAAGCTATTTAGATCAATTGATGCGGTCAGTCCGTCTGATAAAATCCTTGGTATGTTTTCTATGAACCCTCCTCCGGTAATGTGGCTGATTCCTTTTATCTGAGCGTTTTCAATCGCTTTCAACGCGTCCTTTACATATATTTTTGTAGGTTTCAATAGCTCTTCCCCTATTGTCATGCCCAGTTCATCGCTGTATACACTTAGGGATTTCTTGTCGTCTCCCAGCACTTTCCTTACAAGTGAAAACCCATTGCTGTGTACTCCTGAAGAAGGTAAGCCAATGAGAACGTCTCCCGGCATTATGCCCTCGCCCTTTATGATTGCTTCCTTTTCCACTGCGCCTACGCAGAAGCCCGCTAGGTCATATTCCCCTTGCTGATAGAACCCCGGCATCTCGGCCGTCTCTCCCCCTATCAGCGCGCAGCCTGCTTGTATGCAGCCGTCACTTATTCCCTTTACTATTGATGCGGCAGTCTGGGGATCCAGCTTGCCTGTCGCAAGATAATCCAAAAAGAACATCGGCCTTGCGCCCTGGCATACAATATCGTTGGCGCACATCGCAACGCAGTCTATTCCTATTGTGTCGTGCTTTTCCATGCTGAAGGCTATTTTCAGCTTGGTTCCTACGCCGTCCGTGCCGGATACAAGAACGGGCTGCTTCATGCCGCCCGGCAGCTGATATAAGCCGCCAAATGAGCCTATGTCGCCTATCACATTGCTGTCGTATGTTTTTGCCGTATGCTCTTTCATCAGCTTCACGGCCTCATATCCAGCCTCTACGTCAACGCCTGCTGATTTATAGTCTATCATATCTATTTAATCCTTTACATGTCTTCAAAGCTCTGCTTTTCGAGTTCCAGCTTTATCGGGTAATCTCCGTCAAAGCAGCCCATGCAGAATTGATTTTTGCTTCCATTTACGCTCTGCAGCAAATCCTCTGCCGTAAGGTATTCCAAAGAATCCGCTCCTATTAGCTGGCATATTTCATCCACGGAATTGCTTGAGCCTATCAGCTGGTCAGCGGTAGGCGTATCTATTCCAAAATAGCATGGCCATTTAACAGGCGGAGATGATATGCGCATGTGCACTTCCCTTGCGCCGGCTTCCCTCAGCATCTCAACTATTTTTTTGGAAGTCGTACCTCTTACTATGCTGTCATCCACCAGCACCACTTTTTTGCCCTTTACGTTTCTGCTTAGCGCGTTAAGCTTCACCTTTACGCTCTGCTCTCTAACCTTTTGCTTGGGCTTAATAAATGTTCTTCCCACATATCGATTTTTAGCCAGCGCTTCACCATACAGTATGCCGCTCTCTTCTGAATAACCAAGAGCTGCTGTCACCGCTGAATCAGGCACTCCGGCAACTATATCTGCATCAACGGGCGCTTTCCTCGCCAGTATCCTTCCCGCCTTCGCCCTTGCGTCATATACGGATATTCCGTCAATATGGCTGTCTGTTCTCGCGAAGTATACAAATTCAAAAATACAGAGCTTCTTGTGGTCTTTTTCTTCAATCATTGTGGAGCGTACTCCATCCTTGCTGATTACTACCATTTCTCCCGGAAGAATATCCCTTATAAATTCTCCGTTCACTGCGTCCATAGCGCATGTTTCGCTGGATATTACGTACATGTCGCCAACCCGCCCTAATGAAAGAGGCCGTATGCCATGCGGGTCACGCACACCAATAAGCTTATCATTTACAGCTATAACAAGTGCATAAGAACCCTTAAGCCATCTTGATGTTTTAATTATCGCATTTTCTATTGTATCTTCTGAATATCTGGCTAATAAATGTGCTATTACTTCTGTGTCAAGTGTAGTCTGGTTTATGTGCCCCAGCTGTAGCAGTTCGTCCCTCAATGTTTTATAATTTATTAGATTACCGTTGTGAGCCAATGCCATCTGTCCGCGCTTTGATGATATAACCAAGGGCTGGGCATTAATAAGCTGCGATTCTCCACTGGTTGAGTAGCGGACGTGACCAATTCCAAGATGCCCGGGAGCCACAAGCTCGTCTATTCCCTCGTCGCCAAATACCTCCGTAACCAGGCCCATATCCTTGTGAAATGATATTTTGGAGCCATCGCTGGAAGCAATTCCCGCGGATTCCTGTCCTCTGTGCTGCAGCGCATAAAGCCCATAAAAAACCGCGTCTGTCACATTGTGTCCTGAAGCATCATACGCCCCAAAAACACCGCATTCCTCCGGAAGCCTGTCTGAATACGGCTTTATCAATTCAAATGAAATATTCGGCTTCATTAATCAGCAGTTCCCCCCATCAGCCTATGCAGAACTTCCTGATATGCGTCCTCAACGCCGCCTAAGTCTCTGCGGAATCTGTCCTTGTCCAGCTTCTCATTTGTGTTTACGTCCCAGAACCTGCACGTATCCGGTGATATCTCGTCCGCAAGCAGGATTTCGCCTTTGTATCTTCCAAATTCAAGCTTAAAATCAATAAGCGTTATATCCATACCCTTTAAGTACTCTGTCATAAAGTCATTTACCATAAAAGAATATTTCGCTATTTTGTCCATTTCTTCTTTTGTTGCCAGATTCATTGCTGCTATATGATAGTCGTTTATCATGGGGTCTCCGAGCTCATCATCCTTGTAGCAATATTCAAGAACCGTGGTTGAAAGCTTTGTTCCCTCCTCCAGCCCCAGCCTTTTTGAAAGCGAACCTGCGGCAATATTCCGAACAATTACCTCTACCGGCACTATCTCAACTTTCTTAACCAAAGTTTCCCTATCACTTAGTTCCTCTACATAGTGTGTAGGTATTCCTTGCTCTTCCAGAAGCCTGAACATGTGGTTGCTCATAAGGTTGTTAACTACGCCCTTGCCCACGATTGTCCCTTTTTTTACGCCGTTAAAAGCCGTTGCATCATCTTTATATGATACTATTACAAAATCTTCGTTTGAGGTTGCAAATACTTTTTTAGCTTTGCCTTCGTATAGCTGATTCAGCTTTTCCATTATGCACTCCTTTGCCTATTGAATAGAGTTATTGCTCTCTATTACTTTTTGTTTCATGGTCTCTTTATATTCCTTAAGTTTATCATCCAACGCACTGTATTTTAGTGCCATCATCTGTACTGCAAGCACAGCGGCGTTTTCAGAGCCGTTTACCGCGACAGTCGCTACAGGCACTCCCGGAGGCATCTGAACAATTGAAAGCAGGCTGTCAAGCCCGTCCATAAATGAGGATTTAACGGGAAGCCCTATCACAGGCAATGTGGTATACGCCGCAATTACTCCCGGCAGGTGTGCAGCCTTTCCCGCGGCTGCTATTATTACATCAATCCCTTTGCTTTGTGCATTTCTTGAAAATTCTGAAGCAATGTCGGGAGTCCTGTGCGCAGAGCATACCAGCACTTCTACTTCGACCCCGAATTGCCTTAATGTGTTGATCGATCCCTCAACTACCGGCATATCCGATGCTGACCCCATTATTATAGCCGCCTTTGGCATCTTGTCAGTTTTCACTTTTATATCCCATCCTTTTTTGGCTGTATAAACAAATTTGGTTCGTTAATTATCATAACAAACCAAATATCAATTTACAACATAAAATCATATATTATTCTTATTTTTTTAAAAAATGTTCGTGTTTTTCGGAGAAGTTCCTTAGTTTGCATAAACCAGTTCCTGCAGCACGCCGCTGTCTTTGTACTCACTTAACTTCTGGTTAAATGCCTCCATCAGGCTGTTGTCTCCCTGCTCAAACACCAGGTAAACATCTCTTGTATTTATAACATTGAAGTCGACTGCTTCGTCTGAAAGATTGCAGTATCGCAGGTAGTCTACCTCATTCACTATGATCCCGTCAAGCAGCCCGGATTCAAAGTCAGCGGTCAGCATCTCCGGGATTGCATAATATGAGTATCTTGCATTGTGAAAATCCGTAATAGCTTGGGCAGATTCCCTGATAAAGCCCACATCCAACACTCCGATTAATCCACCATCATCCAGATTTGCATTATCATGCTTTACAAAAAGAACCCTTGTTGTAAATATTACATCGCTGAGCATGTCTATATCATTTTTTTCGTCTATCATTATGTCTATCTCATCATTATGCAAGTCCGCCTGCCATGTGAGGTCCGTTTCACTTTTAAGGTAGACTTTAAGCCCCAATGAATTGGCGGCAGCTTTGATTACATTGACAACGGGCTCGTTAAGATACGAGCCCGGATAATAGCCTATTGTGATGCTTCCTTTGTATTCAGCTGTCTTTAAAGACGGGTCTTCGCTGCATGAGCATAAAAGCACTCCTGCAAGAACAACGAAAAAAACATTCATCAGTTTACGTGTTTTCTTTATTGATTTCAGCATTCGTTCCTTTCCGGCATCATCATTTTTTAAGGCAGCCACTATTGCCTATAATTACTCTACAGAAATAATATAATAATACAGAGGCTGTCCGCCTGTCTGGAGGTCAACTTCGTGCTCAGGATACTTCTTCTTTACGGAAGCAAGCAAGGTCTCTGCTTCTTTTTCCTTTGTGTCCTCACCTCTGAAAATAGTGATTATTTCCGCATCTTCATTAAGAGCGGACATCTTTTCAATAAGCTCCTCAGCTACTTTCGAAACCTTTTTGCCTACTACGCTTATTTTGCCGTCTATCATTCCCATTATGTCGCCTTCTTTTATGTCCATATCATCATATGAAGAATCGCGCACGGCATATGTTATCTGTCCTGTTATTACATCCTGCAGAGATGCGTTCATATCCTCCGTCATGTCGCTATCACTGTCCGGGTCATATGCCAGCATTGCAGCTATGCCCTGCGGTGAAGTCTTTGATGTAATGACATGAACTTTGCACTCTACAATATCTGCAGACTGCTGCGCAGCCATAATTATATTTGAGTTATTTGGGAGAATATATACATGTTCTGCATGCACTTTCTCCACTGCTTTAGCTATGTCCTCAGTTGATGGGTTCATCGTCTGCCCGCCCTCAACCACGTAGTCCACGCCCAGGTCTTTGAATATTGCCGCCATTCCATCGCCTGCTGTTACAGCAACAACTCCGTTTTTCTTCTTAGGTTCGTTCTTTTTGCGTGCAAGCACGTCCTTGTTTTGCTCGCGCATGTTGTCTATCTTTATCTTATCCAAAGCTCCAAGGTTAAGCGCATATTGCAGCACCTTTCCCGGCATGTCTGTGTGTACATGAATTTTTACTAGGTCTGTGTCGCCTACTACCACAATGCTGTCGCCCAGTTTGCTGATTTTTGTTTTCAGTGCGTCAATGTCTTCCAGAGTAACATTATCGAATAAATTAATAATGAAAAATTCCGTACAATAACCAAATGTTATCTCATCAAGATCATCAATTATCGGCTCATACAGCTGTGTTTTGCCGTCGCCTGCCAGCTCTGATAAATCGCCAACCGGCTCTTCGCCCTTCATAGCTGAAATAAAGCCCTGATAAATAAGCAGCAGCCCTTCTCCGCCGGCGTCTACAACACCTGCTTTTTTTAGCACATCCAGCATATCGGGAGTCTTCGCCAGTATCTCCTTGCCGTATGCCATGCCAGCTTCCATTACTTCTATTAAGTCTTCTGTTCCTTCTTCCGCCTTCTTAAGTGCAGCATCCGCAAATGCTCTTGCTACCGTCAGTATTGTTCCTTCTCGCGGCTTCATTACAGCTTTATATGCCGTTTCGACACCGCCCTGCAGCGCATGGCCAAGCTCTAGTGAGTTAATGGTTATCTTGCCTTTCATACCTTGGTAAAATCCTCTGAAAATCTGCGAAAGTATTACGCCTGAGTTGCCTCTGGCTCCCTTCAGCGCTCCTCTTGATAAGGCTTCCCCCATTACATCTATTCCGTTTATCTCCGCTTGGTCTATCTGGCTTACTGCACCCTTCATTGTGAATGACATGTTTGTTCCCGTATCGCCGTCCGGCACAGGGAAAACATTGAGTGCATTGATTTCTTCTTTATAACGCTCTAACAATAATGCGCCGCTTATTATCATCTCCTTTAAGAGAGCGCCATCTATATTCTTTAGTTTCACGATATCTTCCTTTCTCGCCTAGTCTCCAATTCTTACGCCTTGAACGCTTACGTTCACCTTTCCCACCTTTAGCCCGGTATATTTTTCGACGTTATATTTGGTTAGTTCCTTGGCGCTTTGAGCAACCGCATTTATTGACACGCCATATTCTACGATAACAAACATATCAATATTTACTAGATTGTCTTTAATCTGTACTTTTATACCCTTGTGGTAATTTTCCAGATGCAGCAGCTTTGCCAGTCCGTCACCTGCTGATTTTAATGACATTCCCACTATGCCGTAGCACTGCTCAGCGCTGATACCTACAATCGTAGCGATAACATCCGGCGAGATAGATATACTACCTTTTTCATTTACGATGGTTGCCATAATAACTCCTTTCTTAATTATTACCTTCTATTTACAAGTACCTTAGTTTTCTTCAAAGTATAAATATTTTATAATAAATCTTTAATAACTGCAAGGTTTAGAACAATTCTTCACAATTTGTCCTTATTCTTATGTTTAATCATTCTGCTTTGCTATCATAGCCGCGCCCAATATTCCGGCATCATTTTTGAGCAAGGCAGGTACAATTTCAGTCTCCATGTGGAGCGGAGAAAAGTATCTCTCCCTGCATTTTTCACGAACTTTATCAAATAGTATATCCCCGGCTTTTGAAAGCCCTCCGCCCAGGCATATCTTCTGCGGATTAAGCATATTTATGAAGCTTACTATGCCGTCCGACAGATATTCGCAGTAGTCTTCAAATGCCTGCTTGCAGGCAGTGTCGCCATTCCTGACTCCGTCTACTACGTCTTTTGCAGTAACATCATTCAGGTCTTCACCTTTTTCATAAAGGCATGTGTTCAGATGTCTAAGGGCATACTCTTTTGCAATTCTTATCAGCGCCGATGCTGCTGTATACTTTTCAAGGCATCCCCTTCTTCCGCATGCGCATGGTATGCCGCCCTGCACAAATGTCACGTGGCCGAGCTCGCCTCCCGCATGATTATAGCCTGACAGTATTTTCCCGTTTACGATCATCGCGCCGCCCACTCCTGTGCCAAGAGTCAGCATTATAGCGTCGCTTACGCCTTTCAGATTTCCGTAGCCCATCTCAGCCAACGCCGCAGCATGAGCATCATTATCAATATATGTGTTTTTCCCAAGGAGCCTGCTCATGTCCGCTCTCAGCGGAACTCCGTTCCACGCCAGGTTTTTAGCATGTGACATTCCGCTCGGTGTCTCAATTCCGGGTATTCCCACGCCTATTGCGCGGATATCATTCTGGTCTACGGCAGATTCTTCTATTAAATCCCTGCACGCACCTACTATAGTTTCAAGCACCTGTTGATATGGCCTATGTGCCAATGTGGGTGCTTCCTTCTGGATTATTATTCCGTTTTCATCAACTAGGCCAATCCCTATATGCGTTCCCCCTAAATCAACGCCAAGATATATCACTAAACAACATCCTCCTCGTTTTTAATCAATTGTTCTGTCAGGGTGAGCGCCGCATTGTATCCCATCTTTTTCAGCCTGTAGTTTCTAGCTGCAACCTCAATAATTATGGCAAGGTTCCTTCCCGGTCTAACAGGAATAGTGAGCCTTGGAATTTTTACTCCGAGAATTGTGCCCAGCTCCTCACTGATGCCCAGCCTGTCGTATACCTTTACTGGGTCCCATGCTTCCATTTCTATCTGCATGTGCAGGGTTTTTTCATTTAGCACTGATCCGACGCCGTACATCTGGCGCACGTCAATTATCCCGACTCCCCTTATTTCCATAAAGTGGCGTACAGAGAGAGGCGCCTTGCCAACCAGCTGCTCATCGGATGTTCTTTCAATTTCCACAGCGTCATCAGCAACCAGCCTGTGCCCCCGCTTTATAAGCTCCAGCGCTGTCTCACTCTTGCCTATGCCGCTTTCCCCAACCAAAAGTATTCCGACGCCGTAGACGTCCATGAAAACTCCGTGTCTTGTAATGCTAGGTGCGAGCACCCTGTCTGCATACATAACACATTTATGAATAAGCTTTGTTGTTACAAGCTTTGAGATGAATACGGGACGCTTGTATTTTGAGGCTACCTCAATTATCAAATCCTTCAAGGAATCCTGCGACCGGCTGATAATAATTGCCGGAATTTCCTCTGACATAAGCCTTTCTAGGGCGGATTTGCGCTGAGCTTCATCCAAAGCCTGCGCAAGATACGTAAACTCAACTTTGCCCAGCACCTGCAGCCTTTCAGCTGCGAAATAATCAAAAAAACCAGCAAGCTGAAGCCCTGGTCTGTTTACACTGGATGAAACTATATCTATTACTTTGCTCTCTCCGTCATATAGTATATCCAGCTCAAGATCTTTTGCAAAATCCTCAATCTTTACTTTAGCCATATATTATCCGCCTTTTAAATTATGCATAGCTTATTATATCACTTTTGCAGAAAAACTTCATCTCTTTAGTAAAAATCTCTCTATGGCTTCAGCCACCCCGTCCTTGTCCTGAGCCTTGCAGATATAGTCAGCAGCTGCCAGCGCCTCCGGCACTGAATTCTCAACAGCCACTCCGAATCCGCACATTTTCAACATTTCTGCATCATTGCCTCCGTTGCCTATGCTCATAATATTTTCCAGCTTGTAGCCGTAGTAATCTGCCAAAGCTTTGCAGGCTCTTCCCTTTGAGGCCTTCAGGTTATTAAACTCTATATAACGTTTGCTTGACCGAACAACATTCAACTTACCGTCAAATTCCTTTTTCGCTGCCTCAAGCAATATCTCTTCCTGGGCTTCATCGTCAGCTATCAGCAATAGCTTTGTGGGCTCAAAATCAATGCTTTCTGATAGTTTTTTGCCTGTTTCTATTGCTCTGAGGCCTGTCATTTCGAAGTATCTTTCACTTTTTGGGCTGCTCTGCCTTACATAATAGTTATCGGTTGAATAATATTGAATAAAGCTTCCCGCAGCTTCTGCAAACCTCAGCACTTCACGTGCGTAATCAAAATTCACCGGATAATGCGCAATTACCTCATTTGATAGCATATGCTTAATCAGCGCGCCGTTATAGCTGATAATCGGCTCCGCCAATCCTAGCTTTTCAGCAAAAGTAAAGGCAGAAGCGTGCATTCTGCCTGTTGCTATTACAGTTTTTATTCCATATTGCTTTGTTTTCTCTATAGCATCAATGGTTCTTTTTGTTAGGCCGGACTTGTGCGATATCAGCGTATCGTCAAGGTCCGTAACCAAAATCTTAATGTCCATTATTAGCTTACCAGCTCCAACGTATCTCTTGCTATCATCAGCTCTTCGTTTGTAGCTATAGAATACGCGGCAACTTTCGAGTCATTTGTTGATATTTGTACTAAGTCAGCCTTTGAATCGTTGGTTTTTCTGTCTATTTTAAGGCCCATATATTCCATATCGTCTAAGATATCAGCTCTCATTGTTGGGTTGTTCTCCCCTATCCCAGCTGTGAATACAACTGCGTCTACTCCGCCCATTGCAGCGGCATATGCGCCGATATATTTCTTTACTCTGTAGCAGAAGAGCCGGTAAGTTGTAAGAGCCATTTTGTCGCCGCTAAGCATGGCACTTTCAATGTCTCTCATATCAGATGATATCTCAGATACGCCCAGAAGCCCACTCTCCTTATTGAGAATGTTCATGGCCGCCGAAATGTCTATATTGTCCTTCTGCATGATATATTCAATAATTGAAGGGTCAATGTCTCCGCAGCGTGTGCCCATTATCACTCCCTCCAGCGGTGTTAATCCCATTGATGTGTCTATGCTCTTACCATATTTGACCGCTGAAACTGAGCCGCCGTTTCCAAGATGGCACACTATAGTGCGCAGCTCCTCCGGCTTTTTGCCCATTACTTTTGCAACCTTCTGGGAAATATATTTGTGGCTTGTGCCGTGGAATCCATAGCGGCGTACTTTGTATTCTCTGTAATATCTGTATGGAATACCGTAAAGATATGCCCACTCCGGCATAGTCTGGTGAAATGCTGTGTCAAATACGCCTACCTGCTTTTTGTCAGGCATGTTTTCCTTGCAGGCTTCTATGCCCATTATATTTGCGGGATTATGTAATGGGGCAAGTTCAATGTTTTCTCTTAATGCTTCCATCACTTCATCATCAATCAGTACTGACCCGCTGAACTTTTCACCTCCGTGAACCACCCTGTGGCCAACGGCTGCTATGTCATCCATGCTGCTAATTACTCCGTTTTCCTTGTCTACCAGAGCATCCAGCACGATCTTAATTGCTTCCGTATGGCTGCTGATAGGCCTTTCAGTTACTATCTGGTCTTTGCCTGTTGGTTTATGCTTTAGCTTCGATCCGTCTATGCCGATTCTCTCTACAATTCCCTTTGCAAGCACTTCCTCGTTCATCATGCTTATCAACTGATATTTCAGCGATGAGCTTCCTGCGTTAATTACAAGTATTTTCACTTTATATAAATCCTCCAAAATAAAATCCGAAACATAAATGCATATTCCATCAGGCTTTCTGCAAGCCTTTGAAGATTGCAATATTTATTGTATAATATGTACATGCTTCAGCCTGTTCCAAGGCTCAAGACAATGTTCATTATAACTCCATTTAGTGAATAATGAAAGTTTTTTGAGGTATTTTTTTTAAATGAAGATTTGCGGAATAATTGCCGAATATAATCCTTTCCATAACGGCCACAAGCTGCAGCTTGAGAGCGCCCTGGAAAAATCAAAGGCTGACCTGTGTATAGTGGTCATGAGCGGCATGTTCACCCAGCGGGGCGAAGCCGCAATCGTCTCAAAGTTCGCAAGGGTAAAAATGGCTCTTTCTCAGGGTGCAGATATAGTTGTTGAACTTCCCCTTTACTACGTTCTTCAGCCGGCAGAATACTTTGCTTTGGGCGGAGTGAAAATACTCCATTCTTTAGGTGCCGATTTTCTATCCTATGGCACAGAGGCAGTATCCCCAGAAGACAGAAAGACAATAGAAGACTTTGTAAATATTACAAACTCTTCGTCAAGAAATTTCGATAAGCAAATCCGCAGCTTCCTAAAAAGCGGCATCGCCTATCCGCAGGCAAGGGCTCTTGCATACCAGAAGATATCAGGAAACGCCACTATTGATATCCTAAAAAGCCCCAATGCGATACTTGAAATAGCGTACCGAAACGCCATTTACCGTTTAAAATCCCATATAGAAGTGCTTCCTGTGCCCCGTGCAGGCGATGCCTACCACGAGAGTGTGCCTCAAAGCAGAATTGCAAGCGCCACAGCCATCAGAAAACTCATACTTGAAAAAAAAGATTTCTCAGAATACATGCCGGCAGAGAGCTTCAATATTATTAAAGATTACCTTTCATCCAGCGAAGCTTCTAAGGCAAATGATTTTTATCCTTATTTTGTCCATACACTATGTGCTGACTCGGATATTATTTCAGCTCTTCCGGACGGCAGCACCGAATTATTCAACAGAATGATTAAAGGCATCGCAATTTCCTCAAGTATGGATGAATTCATAGATAAAGTTTCTACTCGCAGGTTTACCCGTGCAAGAGTATCAAGAGCCGCAATGAACAGCATATTCGGCATTTCGGCAGAAATAACTAGAAAAATAAGAACCCAGCTCCCATCTTACGCCCGCATACTAGGAATAAGGGAGAGCAAGAGAAGCCTTCTGGGAGAACTGGTAAAGCAGTCCAAAATACCGCTTTTTATGTCACCTGCTAGGCATCAAATGAAAAGCCCTCTGCTTATCAATATGCTGAATGCAGATATAGCCGCCACAAATCTATATAATATGGCGATGGGCAACCACCATCTTTATAATCAGGACTACACAGAAAAATTAATTATATATTAATATTCCTGTGCCTGTGTTGACAATTTTAAACCCCTGCGATATTATTGTTAGCATGATTTCAGAAACTAAAAGCCTGCTAAATGGCGCAAACACAAATAGCTGCGGATTGCTGTCAGGACTGCAGGAATACATAAAAGAAACTTTCCCAAGCGCGAAAGAGAGAAAAGATTGTGATTTTCCGACATATGAAACGGACTGTTCATATGTTTCTTTTTCTTGCCGCAAAAGGCATTTTCGCCTTCTGTCTGTTGATAAAAATGTGCTGCAAGTTGTAAAAACACTTCTTCCAAAAGCTAAGCTTAAAGAAAACAGCGTGAAAATAAAGAGCAGCGAAATGTACGCCTTGCACGCAATGAAAGTAGCGATTCACTATGCCTTCAATCCAAACAAGGTAATATACAGCAATATATTAGAAGCCGTATTTTGCAGCCGCCCAAATCGCTTTATCGCAAACATTGAGATAAATGGGGAGAAAAAAATCTGCCATGTTAAAAATACAGGCAGATGCCGCGAGCTTCTGATACCCGGATGCAAAATATATGTAAAGAAGCATAACAACCCGGAAAGAAAAACCGACTATTCTCTGATATCCGTTGTCAAAGGCGACAGATTGATAAACATCGATTCACAAGTTCCAAACAAAGCAGTCCACAAGTGGCTTCTTCAAAATAACCTTTTTAACGACATTGAGTATATAAAGTCTGAATATAAATACAATAACTCACGAATAGACTTCTTTATAAAAACGAAAACTAGGAAAATACTTCTTGAAGTTAAGGGCGTCACACTGGAGGAGGACGGCGTTGCGCTCTTCCCCGATGCACCTACAGAACGAGGATTGAATCATGTAAAGGAACTAATAAAGGCAAAGAAAGAGGGTTATGATTCATATATCGTATTTGTTATTCAGATGAACTCATTGAAATACTTTACTCCAAATGAAAAAACACACGCGGAATTTAAGGAAGCTCTAATAGAGGCCCGAAAAAGCGGTGTGTGTATTTTAGCATATGATTGTTTGGTGACAAGCGATTCAATAGCGATTAATAACGCGTGCCCTGTTGTATTATAAATCTCTTAGTTTGGTTTAAACCGTGTTATGACGTATGGTCATAGTCCTGCTTAACAGAAAACTCATCATCCGGATAAAGCAGCGTAATATACTCTAATGCAATATCATAATCCTCTTCCGTCATAAGAGATATCTTGTTTTCACAGCATGCATTGAACTTGTCAATCGAGTCAATGTTCGCAATCGCGTTTCCGCTCCCATCAACCCCGGATAAAACAACGTAATCTCCGTCAACTGTTCCTGTTATAACCGCGATTCTATCATCGGCCATTGCTGCCCTGTTATGCGTGTTTATGCACGACATAATTGCCTGAGCATTATCTATTGCAACAGCCCTGTTTGCCCTTTCTTGAATTCTCGCATAGGCTGGTATCGCTATTGATGCTAGTATTGCTACAACCGCAATCACTACCAATATTTCAATAAACGAATATCCCCTATTGTTATTCTTCTCCATTTCTCTATTCCTTTTGGTATTTATTATCAAGAAATATTTTACCACATATGTTGATTATTTTCATTAATTAATACCAAAAAGATGGTTTTTTATCTTTAAAAGTGTATATTTTTATATTCAAAAGATGTCTAAATATGAAAAGATGCTCTTACTATTCATAAGAGCATCTTTTATTTAGCTTTATTCTATATTAGAGTATTCTTTCCTCAGCCAGTTTTTTGTATGTTTCAAGACGTTTCTTAGCCTCGTTTTCAGCATCCTTAAAGAGCTTGTCAGCAGCTTCAGGGAATTGAGTGGTCAATGTTGTGTAGCGGCGTTCGCCTTTCAGGAACTCAGCATACTCCATTGTCGGCTCTTTTGAATCCATAGTGAACGGATTCTTGCCTTCGTCTCCAAGACTTGGATTGAAACGATAAAGCGGCCAGTATCCTGTGTCTACTGCCTTCTTCATTTCCGCCTGTGTCTTGCCCATGTTTATTCCGTGATTAATGCATGGTGAATAGGCAATTACGATTGATGGGCCTGGATACTTCTCTGCTTCTGTAACAGCTTTTACAAGCTGAGCCGGATTTGAACCCATCGATACAGATGCCACATATACATAGCCGTAGCTCATTGCCATCATGCCGAGGTCCTTCTTGCGTGTGCGCTTGCCTGCGGCTGCGAACTTAGCAACTGAACCTGTTGGTGTGGATTTTGATGCCTGTCCGCCTGTATTTGAATATACTTCTGTGTCGAGCACCAGAACGTTTACGTCCTGTCCCATTGCCAGCACGTGGTCAAGTCCGCCGTAGCCGATATCATATGCCCATCCGTCTCCGCCTATTATCCATACGGATTTTTTAACAAGCATGTCGCGCATTTTATTGAGCTCTTCGTACTTGCTGCCTTCCTTGTCTAATACAGCACATACTTTCTTCGCTGCAGCTTTTGAACCTTCAGCGCTGTCTTTATTTTCTATCCACTCGCCAAATGCAGCCTTTGCGTCGGCTGATGCGCTGCCCATTGCCTCATTCATAATGCGCTCGATGTTGTCGCGGCGCTGGCTGTATGACAAAGCCATACCAAAACCGAACTCAGCGTTGTCCTCGAATAATGAGTTTGCCCATGTCGGCCCTTTGCCTTCCTGGTTAGTTGTGTATGGTACTGTTGGCGCTGAACCTCCGTATATAGATGAGCAGCCGGTAGCATTAGCTATCACCATTCTGTCGCCGAAAAGCTGTGTAATCAGCTTAACATATGGTGTTTCTCCGCAGCCTGCGCATGCACCTGAGAATTCAAATAGCGGCTTTAGGAACTGAGTATTCTTTACATTCGGGCTTGAAATATCAACCTGGTTTTCAGGCAGCTCCATAGCGAAATCAAATAAAGGAGCTTGATCCATCTCTCCGTCGAATTCTCTCATCTCAAGAGCTTTCTCGCCTTTGCGTCCCGGGCAGATATCTGCGCAGTTGCCGCAGCCTGTGCAGTCAAGAGGTGAAATCTGAATGCGGTATTCTTTGCCTTCGAATCCCTTGCCTATCGGTGCAACAGTATCAAATCCTTCAGGCTTATTTGCGCCTTCATCAATCAGTATCGGCCTTATTACTGCATGGGGGCAAACCAATGCGCACTGGTTACACTGGATGCAGTTTTCTTTAATCCAATGCGGCACATAGTCTGCAATGCCGCGCTTTTCATATTTAGTTGTTCCTGTCGGGAAGCGTCCTGCCGGATCAAAAACGGATACTGGCAGGTCATCGCCCTTTTGCGCAACCATTGGAGAAATAACCGTGTTTACATAGTCGTCGCCTTTTACCAGCTGCGGCTCTGCACCCTCTGAAGCTGTTGACCAGCTCTCAGGGTACTTGATTTCTTCTATTCCGGCTATTGCGTTATCTATAGCTGCATAGTTCATCTTTACGATGTCTTCGCCTTTTTTGCCGTACGTCTTCTCTACAGCTTTTTTCATGTACTTTTCAGCATCTTCATATGGTATAACGCCCGCAAGCTTGAAGAATGCAGCCTGCATAACGGTGTTTATGCGTCCGCGCATGCCAGCCTCTTCTGCTATCTTTGCAGCGTCAACATTGAAGAATTTCAGCTTTTTCTTGGCAATAACATTCTTAAGTGAAGCAGGAAGCCTCTCGCCCATTTCGTCAGCACTCCAGCCTGAATTCAACAGGAATGTGCCGCCTTCTCTTATTCCTTTCAGCAGGTCATAGCGTGTAACATATGATTGATTGTGGCATGCTACGAAGTCAGCTCTGTCTATAAGGTAAGTGGACTTGATTTCCTTTTTACCGAAACGTAGATGCGAAACCGTAAACCCACCTGATTTTTTTGAGTCATAAAAGAAGAATCCCTGTGCATACATATCTGTATGGTCACCAATTATCTTAATGGAATTCTTGTTGGCACCTACTGTACCGTCTGAACCTAGTCCATAGAACTTGCAGGATATTGTTCCTTCAGGCACTGCGTTTATTTCTTCATTTACTTTAATTGAAGTATTGGTTACGTCATCTTCAATACCTACTGTAAAGTGGTTCTTTGCTTCGCCGTTTAGGTTGTCATATACAGCCTTAACCATTGAAGGCGTGAATTCCTTTGAGCCCATTCCGTAGCGTCCGCCTATCAGTACGTCAACGTCTCTTCCTGCTTCGCGCAAAGCCGAGGCAACGTCTACATATAGTGGCTCGCCTACTGAACCAGTCTCTTTTGTCCTGTCAAGCACAGCAATCTTTTTGGCTGATGCCGGTATTGCTTTAACAAAGTTTTCAATTGCAAACGGACGATACAAGCGAACCTTGATAAGTCCCACTTTCTCGCCTTTTGATGTAAGGTACTGCACTGTCTCGTCTGCAGTGTCAGCGCCTGAACCCATCATTACGATAACGCTTTCTGCATCTTCTGCGCCTACATAATCAAAGAGATTATATGTGCGGCCTGTCAGTTTTGATACTTTCTTCATCGCGTCTTCAACGATTGCAGGAGTTGCGTCATAATACTTATTAGCAGCTTCTCTGCCTTGGAAATAAATGTCCGGATTCTGGGCTGTTCCCTGTAGATGCGGATGCTCAGGATTCATAGCTCTTGCCCTGAATTCCTCAACCTTATCCCATGGCATCAGCTTAGCCATATCCTCATAATCAATAACGTCTATTTTCTGCACTTCGTGTGATGTGCGGAATCCGTCAAAGAAATGTACAAAAGGAACAGAAGAATTAAGAGAGGACAGGTGAGCAACCAGTGCCATGTCCATTGCTTCCTGTACTGAATTTGAAGACAGCATTGCGAATCCAGTCTGGCGTGCAGCCATTACGTCGGCGTGGTCTCCAAATATAGATAGTGCGTGTGTTGCCAATGAACGTGCACTGACATGGAAAACGCAGGGAAGCAATTCACCCGCTATTTTATACATGTTAGGAATCATTAGCAGCAGTCCCTGCGATGCTGTGAATGTAGTAGTTAATGCACCTGCTGCCAATGAACCGTGTACGGCTCCTGCAGCTCCACCTTCTGATTGCATCTCAATAACCTTAAGTGTTTGTCCCATAAGGTTTTTGAGTCCATAGGCTGCATTTGAATCTGCAACCTCAGCCATAGGTGAGGATGGTGTAATAGGATAGATCGCGGCAACATCCGAAAATGCATATGCCACGTGGCTGGCAGCGGTGTTGCCATCCATAGTTAATTTTTTAGCCATTAGTAGCCTCCTCAATTTATTAAGTAGTAAAAAAATATTAAGAACACATAACTTAAAAAGCAGTGTGATTTTAACCTAAGGCAAATAGTAGATAAGTTTCCTGTATCCAACTATTTATTATAAGGCTATGTATTATTTGGTGTCAAGGTGATTTTGCTATTTAAAAAAGTTATTACATATACCAATGATTCTATTATAACTGCTTCTTTAATATCCTAACAGTACACTTAATGTTGAGGCTATCTGTAATGCTTTTTATAAATTAAGTTCCTCTGTTTTATAAGCCTGCATCGCGGCCTACTCAAAATATTTTGGTGCATTTTATCTCTTCTAACTTTATTTCAGTTAATAACATTCTTTATTTAATATTCTATACCACGTGAATTTGTTAAAAAATTCATCTTTCGTTAAACGTATTATTGCATTTTCATTATAAATTTAGTGGTAAATAATTAGATGTATTAAAAGAATAGTTACAATATGTTAATATTTGCATATATATTTTCATTTTTTTTTATGCTATAATACATTTAAATAATATAGAGTTAATAAACGTGACATAAAATTCACATATATGATGTGTCATATCGGTGAAAATGTGTTATAATTATTTTAAATAAGTATTATTTTATTGTCCATTCTTTTTTGTTTGGACGTTTGGGGTATATGCGAATATAATTGCGGTCTACGAGGAGAGATTGAGTGGATAAATTTAAGTATAAGGCATCCAACAGTCAGGGACAGATAAAAGAGGGTATATTTGAAGCTTCAAGTATAGAAGATGTTCGTGCAATGCTTCGCGAACAGCAGTTTTTCCCTCTTGAAATTGTTCAACAACAAAAAAATTCTTTAGCAAGTAAGGAAATTGTCATATTCTCAAAATTGAGCCTCAAGGTGGTTTATATATTTTGCGAACAGTTTGGTGCCATTCTTCGTTCAGGCGTGCCAATGACAAGAGGCCTTGATATGATGGTTACGCAAACCGAAAACAAGGAGCTGAAGAAAATTCTCGCTGACGTTAATGAAAAAGTCCGCAGCGGTACATCAATGGCTGAATCTTTCAAAGCGCACAGCAAAAGATTCCCTGCGATATTCATATCAATGATTGAAGCAGGAGAGGCATCCGGTACATTGGACAAATCATTCAGGCGAATGGGAGAAATGTTCAAAAAGGATAGTAAGCAGGCCGGGAAAATAAAGGGAGCTATGATATACCCGATTGCTCTTGCGATAGTATGTATAGTTGTTATATGGTATCTGCTTAAAGAAGTTGTGCCAAGCTTCCAAAGAATGTTCGAAGATGCCGGTCAGGATCTTCCCGGAGTAACGAAAGCATTGATTTCAATGAGTGATTTCGTTCAAAAATATACAGGACTCCTTATTGCGGGAATAGTTCTTATTGCTATAGTTTTCTTCATGGTATTAAGAACAGATAACGGACGTTTAGGATTTGATAAATTCAAAACTAAGATTCCTTTGGTGGGCAAACTATATGCGAAGATATTAGCTTCAAGATTCACAAGAACCTTGTCTACGCTGTTCGCATCAGGAGTGTCGCTGACGGACTCTATGGATATAACTTCTCACTCAATGATAAACAAGTTCGTTGAGGATCAGCTCACAGGTGCTACGTCCAAGATAAAGCAGGGAGTTCCTTTATCTGAAGCTTTGAGTACAGCAGCGGTCTTTCCTATAATGGTTCCGCAGATGGTAAGAGTAGGAGAAGAGTCAGGTACACTGGATGATTTGCTTTCAAAGGTCGCAGAATACTACGAGGAAGAGTCCGAGCAGGCAATTTCTCAGTTGATGGCAATGATGGAGCCTCTGTTGATAGTTGTAATGGGCGGAATGGTGCTATTTGTTGTTCTTGCGATCATGATGCCAATGTTCAACATGGGAAATCTAGTATAGAAAATAAATTAGAAATATTAAATCTTTAATATATATAACAATATATTAAATATATAAAGCCGAGAGGCAAAAAAATGGAGGATTAACAAGATGAAAAAATTCCAAAACAACAAAGGTTTTACCCTTATCGAACTAATCGTTGTTATTGCAATCATTGCTATCTTAGCAGCAGTTGCAGTACCTAGCTACAACCGTATTCAGGATCGTGCAGAACGTTCAGCAGCTCTTTCAAACGCTCAGGTTATCGTTAACTGCATCAACGCACACAACGCAGTTGCAGACACAGATGATGCTATTGATGAAATTACAGGTGCAGCAGATGCCACAACTGATGCTATGGTATTTACAGACAGCTTAGGAACAACTTTATCTACTCCTGATCTGTTCAACGGAGCATGCGAAAACCAGATTTCTGGTATGTCAGATGATGACTATGCAATAGCTTTAGAGTACATTATGCAATTAGCTGGCCCAGACGAATTTGGTCTCAAAGAAGGCTACGATCATACAACCTGATTAAAGTTGTAACAAAATTTTTAAGTTAATCGACATTATAAAAACCCTGCCTCATTGGCAGGGTTTTTACTTTACAATTCTATTCTATATAATTTTTTGTGATTTCATGCTATGCGGCATAGTCGCCCTGATAGCTGATAAGTGTCGCGTCGAATACGCCCTCTATCTTCAGCAGTTCGTTTACTATGTTGGTGTTCTCACCCGGC
>JAFGUF010000003.1 GCA_016938675.1 Clostridia bacterium
GCGACACTTTTTTGAAGCAATTCGAAGAGTTGCGTAAAAAGTGTGCCAAGCACAAAGCAGCAATCAAACAACCATCGCACTTCGCGGCAACACTTTTTTGAAGCAATTCGAAGAGTTGCGTAAAAAGTGTGCCAAGCACAAAGCAGCAATCAAACAACCATCGCACTTTGCGGCGACACTTTTTTGAAGCAATTCGAAGAATAGCGTAAAAAGTGTGCCAAGCACTTTAAAATTATTTCAGCTATTATAGCACAGGCAAGCGAAATGTCAAATCACTGTGCGCTGCTTTGCTCGCTAATTTCTCTGTATTCAGTAATAATATAATGGGCAATGTAATACAGTTTGAAGAATTCACATTCTTTCTGCTGCGCTTGCTTTTCACCGCCTGTATAGCAATACACTCCGCTCTTTGTCACGCTGTAGTATTTCACAGCGCCATCATCGGGCACAGGGAACTCATCGGTCATGCTCATTTTGCCGTGCATGTTCTGCGCCTCGTGCACAAGGTATCTGGCAAGCTCCGCTATCTTGGGGGATTTCTGCCCGCCGCCCAGGTATCCGCCGCCTGTACCGAAGTATATGCTGGCGGTGCTATCACCAGAGGCCATTATTGTGACAGGCGTGCCGGACACGCGAAACTCCACCAGTGCGCGCAGGCAATCAAGCGGCGCGGCGTCTGTTTCCATGTCGCCGCCGCTTAAGGAGAGAACGTTTTCGCGCAGGTCGAAATACATCTTGTTTTGCTCTGTCTTTTTATATTCGCTCATGTGAAATATCCGCCGTTCGTGTTTTATGCCGCTTTAGCAAGCTGGCGCGTAAAATCGCTTTGGGCTATTATAGCACAACTTTCTGTATCATACAAACGACTCATCTGCCGCCTAAACAGAAAAGAACCGCCATCAGGCGGTTCATTCTCTTAATATAATTTTTACTAGCTATTTTGCTTGATTATTGGCCTGCGCCTGTGCTGGGTGTGAACCCCTGCCTGCCGCCGAGTTCCTTATCCAATTGATACAGTCCCATCGGGCTTGAGCCGACCATTTTGAGCTTGTTTATAACGGTTGTGAAGGATGCTTCCTCCTCTACCTGCTCGTTTACATACCAGTTGAGGAAGTTTGCTGTGGCGTAGTCGTTGTCCTCCAGTGCAATTTTCATCAGGTTGTTGATGCGGCTTGTTACGATCTTTTCGTGGGCCAGTCCGTCCTCAAATGCCTCAAGAAGGGAGGTATAGTCGTTCTTCGGGTCCTCGAATCCTTTCACAAGTGCGCGCTCGTTTCTTTCGTGCAGGTAATCGATAAATTTTGTCGCGTGGAATTGCTCCTCCGCTGCCTGGGCCTTAAGCCATGCTTCAAAGCCTGTCATCTCTAGTTCTGAGGCGTATGAAGCCATTGCCAAGTATAAGAAAGCTGAAAAGAATTCATACTTTATCTGCTCATTTATTGCATCTACTAATTTCTTATTCATAGTTATCTCCTTTAAAATTTTTTATATTCAAATGTTCGTTTCATGTTGATTTCTTTTATCATTATTTTATATATAATCCCGTGTCCGGTTTTTAAACATTTCTTTTATGTCTACATTATAATTTATTTACATATATAGGTATGTAACTATATCACAGAGGTTCTATGAGATAGGGCTGGGGGAAGCCTCATTAAAAGGGTAGACTAATCGTTAACTTAGAATATGCAGCAAAAAGTCTCCCCTTGTGAAGGGGAGATGGGCGACGGAGGAGGCCAGAGAGGTCGGAAAGTCGCAAAAGCCATCGAAAAGGAGAGCCAGAAAAGACACCCTTCAGTTTCGCTTCGCTCAACAGCCAAGCGGTATCTTAAGATGCCGCGATGAGCGAAAGCAGTTCGGAAGAACTGCGAAAGCCTCCGAAAAGGGGAGCCTTAGCGTTTAAATAATATACTTCTGTTTTCAAAAAGGGTTGTTAAAGGAGAGTTACCTTAGTTGCAGACGCAAAGAAATATAGCTTCTCCTCCCAAGCCTCCCATAATCAGGGGAGGTGGGCAGATTGTCAAATCAAGTGCAACAGGCACGA
>JAFGUF010000017.1 GCA_016938675.1 Clostridia bacterium
ACCGACAGGCGGCACATATGTATATGGCGAGACTGTAACGGTTGCATCATCAGTTACAAAAGCAGGATACACATTCGGCGGCTGGAATGATGGCAGCGCCACATACGCAGCCGGCGCAAGCTATACAATGCCTGACGCAAATGTAACACTGACAGCAGTGTGGACAGCAGCGACAGACACAGCATATACAGTAGAGCACTATCAGCAGAATGCAAATGACAGCAATTATACTCTTGCAGATACTGATAATTTAACCGGAACTACAGGCGACAGCGTGACAGCGACTGCTAAGACCTATGCTAACTTCTATGAAAACCTGGTTCATGCAGACAGAGAGGAAAGCGGAACAATCCTGGCTGACGGCACATTGGTGCTGAAGCTATTTTACGACAGAGACAGCTACTTTGTAGGATATGATTCAGACGGCGGAGACACACAGCCGTTCCCGGCCCCTTACCTATATGGACAAACTGTTACAGTCGAAGCAGCGACAGCGAAAACAGGATATACATTCGATGGCTGGAATGATGGAACAGTGACACGTGCGCCAGGAAGCACATTCACAATGCCTGCCCAGAATGTAACATTAACAGCGCAGTGGACGGCGAATAATTACGATGTAACATATGACGCAGGAGCGGCTGGAACAAATGCGGCAAGTATGCCTGCGCCTAGCAGCCACGCCACAGATTCATTGGTAATAATATCATCAACCGAGCCGACATGGGAAGACCACGCATTCACTGGCTGGCTGTATAACGGCACTACATATAAAAGAGACGGATTGGATCAGTTCGTAATGCCTGCAGGTAATGTAACCATGACAGCCCAGTGGGACGACGTTGAATACGGGGTAACCTACGTAGGAAACGGCGCAGACAGCGGAGTGCCAAGTGATTCCAACACATACTTAGTGGGAGTAGATGTACCCGTAGGCACAGCACCTGTAAGAAGCGGATATCAATTCGGAGGCTGGAGCACCGGAGGCGTAACATACGCACCGGGAGCCAATGTTCCGATGGTATCAGGCGGGCTGACACTGACAGCAGTATGGAACGAAGAATTCAACGTAACATACGAAGCTCCGGATAATGAAACAGGAACAGTACCTTCTGATTCAAGCGCGTATATAGAAGGCGACACAGTAGATATACTAAGCGATGAGCCGGCAAGAGCGGGATATACGTTCGACGGCTGGACAAAATCAGGAGACACAACAGTATATAAATACGGAACGGCTGAAGACTCATTTTTGATGACGGCAGGTGATGTAACCCTGACAGCCCAGTGGACAGCTATTGACTACAACGTAACATACGATGACAATGACGGCGACGCATCAACATTGCCGCCGACAGACAGCAATAACTATAACGTAGGCTCAAGCGTAACACTGGCAGCCGCACCTCCGAGAGACGGCTATACATTCGACGGCTGGAACGACGGCTCATCTACGTACGCAGCAGGAGCAAGCTATACAATGCCTGCAGATGATGTTACATTTACAGCAGAATGGACACTGACAGAATACACAGTAACACTGGATAAGCAATCAGGAACCGGCGGAGCAGACTCCGTTGGCGTAGCCTACAATAATCCGATGCCGGAGGCAATGCCGCCAACACGTGACGGATTCGAATTTGACGGATACTATTCAGAGCCAAACGGAGCCGGAACAAAATACTACAATTACGATATGAGCAGCGCAAACAACTGGGACAAATACGAAGGCGGCACGATATACGCCAACTGGTTACCTGTATCAACGGGCATTGATGTGACACCTGAAACCAGCATAATAAATGTGGGCGAGGATGTAACCCTAACCGCGGTGCACACGCCTTCAGGCTCATCACATGACCCTGTGGTATGGGATAGCTCTGATCCGACTATTGCAAGCGTAGACCCGGCAACGGGAGTAGTCACGGGATTAAAAGTGGGCAGAGTGATAATCACAGCAACAGCCGGCACACTGTCTGACACCGCCATAGTGGAGGTGCGCTCAGCAGAACCGGACGACCCAACAGCACGCAAGATAGTAGTGGAGGGCGATATATTCTACACAGATGACGAGACGCCTATTCCGGGAATTGAGATGACTCTTTATTCAACGCCTATCAGAGGCACCAGCAACGCATCGGGATATTTCTACCTTGGAAATACTACAGAGGGTACGCATACGTTGACGGCTGAGGTAACCGCGGGCTCCGAGATAGGGCGTATTGTTCCTGTCACATTCACAAGGGGAGCAACGGAATCCTATGTTATCAATTCTGACGGTTCAGTGCATGTAACATTCACGGACACCACAGACCGCATATACCTGAGGCTGGAGATACCGAGAGCAACAGGAGTGCTCGGCGTGCGCGATGTACGATTCAGCGGATACGAGGCTACCCCTGCAGTGAACCCGCCGACAGGTGACGACAGCACATGGTGGGAATCGGCGATGGACTGGATTAAAGAGATATTTGACTGATAAACAATGAATGATTACGAAAGCGGCCTTGAAGAGCCGCTTTTTTTTGCGTGAATCCGGAAGAGTAAAGCAGCAAATTTTTATTAAAATTTTACCGAAGATTGCGACAGAAAGCAGATAAGAAAGAAACTGAAAAAATATCCATTTATTTAAATAAATGAATTGTATTGTTACGGAATTTATGATAACATATTATCGAATTTCCATATATAAAAAGAGATGAATAACACTATATCATTATAAATATAGGCAGGTAGACCAGCTATGAAGAAGAAACTTTTTTTCGTCTTTATTTTTTCATTTCTTATTTGCACACTTTTTTTTGCAGAGGTGGCATTTGCAGCAGATTTTGCTATAACCTCCGGTACAGGAACAGGGTATATTGATCTATCATCCTATTCAGACGGCGATATTCTGCATATCCAAACTACGCAAGTTGTTGAGCTGAGAAACGGCGGTAACAAAGATATTCAGATTATATGCGAAGTTTCCGGTGTTAACCTTGTGCTCAATAATGTATCAATTGCGTCCTCTAATGATGGAATTCGGCTGGAAGGCGCAGCATCAGACAACATTACGCTGCGAGGATCAAATTATATTGAAGCAGGGAACTCTTGCGCAGGAATAAGGGTAGCGAGTGATAACACGCTACACATTAACGGCACGGGCGCTCTGGACGTATACGGCGACTACTTTGCTCCCGGAATAGGAAACAATCCCGATGACAATATTGACAGCGGAAGGATTATAATAGACAGCGGCACAATAAATGCATATGGCGGAGAATACGCAGCGGGCATCGGAAGTGCTGCTGATAACGGTGACGGATACGTCACAATAAACGGCGGAACTGTAAACGCACACGGCGGAATATACGGAGCGGGCATCGGCGGCGGCGACTGTGCTAGCGGATACGTCACGATAACCGGAGGAACTATAACCTCGTACGGCGGCGAATGCGGCGCAGGCATCGGCGGAGGATATGATGGCAACGGCTATGTAGAAATATCAAACAGCACGATAAATGCATATGGCGGATTATACGCTGCTGGCATCGGCGGCGGCGACTATGGCAACGGCCAGGTGACGATAAACAGCGGCACAATACACGCTGAAGGAGGAGAAGCCGCCTCATTTGGCACTGGGGGCACAGGTATCGGCGGCGGCGAAAACGGAGTAGGCAATGTAAGGATAAACAACGGAAATATAACTGCAGTTGGCAAATACGGCTCAGCAGGCATCGGCAGCGGATCGGGATATGATGCTGAAGGCACAATAGTTTCATATGATGCCCATGTGGATATATACGGCGGCACAATAACAGCAACTGGCGGCGAATACGCGGCAGGCATCGGCAGCGGCGACTATTGCGGAAAAGCATTCATAAACATATATGGCGGCACAATAACAGCAGCCGGCGGCGAATGGGGTGCAGGCATCGGCGGCGGCGGAGACGGCGGCAGCGGAGTTATCAATATACACGGCGGTACGATAACTGCAACCGGCGGCGAATTCGGGGCAGGTTTGGGCAGCGGAATTGCCGATGATTCATATGGAAACCTTGTTGGTTCGTCGAGTGTCAATATAGAAAACGCCACCATATACGCAACCGGCGGCGACTGGGCGGCAGGCATCGGCGGCGGATTTGAGGCGGAAGGCTACGTGCAGATAGAAAATTGCAGCGTAGAGGCCACAGCCGGATATTCAGCGGCAGGCATCGGCGGCGGCGAATGGGCAAACGGATACATAACAATACTTTCAAGTACAATAACAGCAACAGGCGGAGAATTAATATACGTTAGCGGCGTTAATAAAACATTCAGCGGCGGCGCGGGCATCGGCGGCGGCGAGCTGGGAGACGGCACCGTAACAATAACTGAAAGTAATATAACTGCCATTGCCGGAACAGGCGCGGCAGGCATCGGCGGCGGCGACGCCGGAGACGGAGATGTAACAATAACCGGCGGCACAATAACAGCGACCGGCGGCGGATCATATAATGACTTTGGTAACCCGGATGAGGGCAGATTCTATTTTGGAGGCGCAGGCATTGGCGGCGGCGAAGAGGGAGCGGCCACAGTAATTATAAACAGCGGCATAGTAACAGCAACCGGCGGAGACAGCGCGGCGGGCATCGGCAGCGGAATAGGATACTATAATATCAGCAGCGTGCCGGTAACATGCGACGCCACAGTAACGATAAACGGCGGCACAATAACGGCAACCGGCGGAGACAGCGCGGCAGGCATCGGCGGCGGCGACTTTGGCGGCAGCGGATACATCACAATAACCGGCGGCACGATAACAGCAACCGGCGGCGAATGGGCGGCAGGCATCGGCAGCGGCTATGGAGATGATATCGCCGGTAATATAGCGGCCGAAGGGCAGGTAAGCATTGAAAACGCCATCGTTTATGCGCAGGGCGGCGACTGGGGCGCAGGCATCGGCGGCGGAATCGATGCAAAAGGCACTGTTGATATAGAAAACAGCACAGTTGAGGCCAGAGGGGGATACGGTGCAGCGGGCATCGGCGGCGGCGACTATGCAGACGGAGATGTAACTATCTACAGCGGAGATATTAAGGCATACGGCGGAAGCGGAGCCGATTATGATGGCAGCTGGTATGACGGCGGCGCGGGCATCGGCGCAGGTGAAGAGGCAAGCGCTAGTGTAATTATCTACGGCGGCACGATATTGGCAGAAGGCGGCTATGACAGTGCAGGCATCGGCAGCGGCTCGAAGTCAGATAAAGGATTCGTAAGGATTGATGACGGAACAATATATGCCACAGGGGGATATGACGCGGCTGCAATAGGCGGCGGAGTACTTTCTACATGTGATATTGATATAAATGGCGGACGCATAGAGACATATACTATTGAAGGCTCTGAAGCAGGCATTGGCTGCGGATATGGCAATTCACAAGATTTTACAATTGACATAAGCGGCGGATTGATTATAGCCAGGGGCGGAAGTGAATTTGGCGAATCTGCAGCGGCAATAGGCGGAGGATACGATAGTACCGGCACTATAACAATAGCAATGTCCGGCGGACAGATATACGCAATAGGTGCCGGCACTAACTGCGACGATATCGGCGCAGGCAGCAACAACAGCGCCACGGTTGATGTAACAATATCCGGTACTTCTTCAGTGTTTGTATTGAATGACAGGGTAGCCTTGGCGGACGGTTATGGGTCTTTCACATATCTTCCGCATGTATATGTAAACAGCGAAACAGTAACATCAAATGAGGCGTACGGATTTACGGAGTTCCCCAATGAATGGAATACACATACCGGATACGGATACCTGGTGCCTGTCAGCGTATACTTCAACCATAACTGGGACGTAACGCCAACGGTAGACACCGTGGCTGCATACGCGGGTGCTTATCTGGATGAGCCGGCTGCCCCTGTACGCGAAGGATATGTATTTAATGGCTGGCATCTGGATACAGCAGGTGAGAACCCGTTCTACTTTGACTCAATGATGGCATACGACGGGCTGACTCTCTATGCTGACTGGGTAGAGGAAGGAACATTCAGAGGAAATATCTCAGGAACATTGTCCAGCAACTCAGGAAGCCCGATAAACGGCGCAGCCCTTACATTGCAGTCAAGCCCCGTAACTGTGACTACAAATTCCAGCGGAAGCTTTGCATTCGGAAGCAGTTTCTACATAAACCATACGTTGATTGTAAGAGATGCATCAGGAAATGTGCTAAAGACCTACCACATGACATTTACTGAAGGCGCAGCTGCCGGATCCACAGTGGATGAAGTTGCAGGTACAATTGATATAGTGTATACCCCGGCTGTGACGGGAGTTAATATTCCGTTAAGAGTAGACGCTTCAGGATTCACCGCAAATGTCAACGGAGTTATTACATTCACAATGGCAGGCACGGACCCGGCAACAGGCAGGGCGATAAACCCAAATACAGGTGACAGAGAAATGAAGGGATTTGTGTATGGGGCTATTGCGCTTATGGGAGCTGCAGCCACAGCAGGCATTGCCTTAAGCAGGAAGAAAAGAAAGCAGGCAGGAAGCGCAAATCAACAGGCAGCGTGACGTGAACTAAAAACATAAATGATATTTTAAAAGCGGCCTTGAAGGGCCGCTTTTTTGTGCTTTCTGATAGGATCATTATAATTCATCTTCTATATGGGCAGTTCAAATCAATTTGTATACACCTCATTATCAGCTATAACGGTCTCGCCGTTGTGCAGCTTTACTGTGCCGGTCATGTTTGTATTGGAGCACTGAAGCAGCGAAAGCCACTTCTTGCCAGCAAGGCAGCTGATGTCGCCGTGGATACTGCAGTCGCTAAGATAAAGCTGCTCCAAATAAGAATGAGATGACAGGCAGCTGATGTCACCGGAGGCCGAGGTATTATACAGAGTGATGACTGCAAGGTTGTACATATACTTAAATGCTATGATATCCCCATATATCTGCGTCTCGTGCAAAACAATGTACTGCAGGTTAATCAGCTCCTTAAGGCTGGAAAGGTCACCTAAAATTTCATTGCCCGCAAGATTGATAAAAGTGAGCGCAGTGCAGCCGGACAGGGAGGACAAATCGCCCCTGACGCCGGTATAGTCTAGAACCAGCATCTTCAAGTGATTGCTTTTGCTGAAGCTGAATATATCGCCATACAAATCAAGCCCTGTTAAATTGACATACATAAGGTTCTGATGATTGCTGAAGCAGGATATGTCGCCCTGAACAGCTGTATGGATAAGCTGAACTGACTGCAGCGATGTGAGGCCGGAAAGCGCGGAGATATCGCCCTCCACATCGGTATACCGCAGGTCTATGTCAATGAGGGATAGAATGCTGGATAGAGCCGATATATCGCCCCCAACAAAGGTGCTCTCCATGAAAAGGGATTTCAGGTTTTCTGCGTTTTTCAGGCTGGCTATGTCCCCTTCTATGTACATGCGGTCAAGAAAAAGGTTTTCAAGATTCTTCATATTTTCAAAGGCGGACAAGTCGCCGTAAATGTAGCTGTCACTCAAAAATACATCAACCAGGCTCTCAAGGCCGCTTAAGGATTGGAGCTCGCCCTCCGCCTGCGTGGATGAAAGGTTGAGATACTTAAGATTGCTCATATACTTAAAGTACTTTATGTCCCCGTATACTTCAGTGCACCCGAAAAGGTTGAGAGTTTCAAGGCCTGTAAGCTTCTTCAGTGAGCTAATGCTTCCTGTTATGTTTTCGCATCCGGCAAAATCAATTTCGGTTAGGTTTTCGAGCCCGCGCAGGGCAGAAATGTCGCCGTACACGGTGTCGCTCCATCCGCCGGATGAGCCGTAAACGGAGAGTTTCTTAAGGTTGGTCAGGCCTTCGAGAAAATCGAGGCTCTCCACATTGTATATCTGCAGCCATGTGGCTGAGTCAAGCTGGCTTTCGTTTATGGGATTGGCACCGTCGTAGACCATCGTTTTTTCGGGGATTTCTTCCTTGATAGGCTCAGGAGTGATTTCATCCTCCCTGTATTCATATATGTTTTCGTTAAATATCTTTCCGTCACTGGTGCAGGACGATAAAAAAGCGGCCGAAACAGCCAGCATAAAAAAGATGAACAGCTTCTTCATAAACACCTCACTGGGATTATTCATTCGCTTTTCATTATAGCATAATATGCAAAATATGTTAATTATATATTTTTAAAGCAATAAAATATTTGAAGTTAATTCTATTGAAATTTAAAATGTCAGCCTATGGAAATAGTGCCTGTCACCACCAGCGCGCCATAGACAATGAAGCCGACGCCTATAACGCCGTATACAATCTTAGCGCCTACGACGCCAATGAGGCCAGCCAGCCTGGCGGCGCGTCCGGATTGCATGCCTATATTAAAAATTACAACTCCCACTAGCTCAAAAATGCCGACCAGCAGGAATAACCATCCGTAAAACATTTAACAATCTCCTTAATTTTTATCTGCAATATGCATTATACCATAGTTTGCTTAGGTGTATTCATGTTTTTTGAAGAGATAAAGTGTCGTACCGGATAAATGCTGATACGGCCTTTTTTTGTTTGGAATTTGTGCACTATAATCCAACCGAATTTCAGCAAAAAAAGCATGAAGATAATTTTGAGGAATATATAAAAATATTCCTTATATAGCCATTTATTTCTTGAACTCATAAGGAACATATGTTAAAATTGTCTAAGATAAATCATCCAATTTTACACCAATTTAGTATATATAATAAATAATCTAGGGAGAAATTATGAAGAAAAAACTATTTGTTGTTTTCACTTTTGTATTGCTATTGTCAGCTTTGTTTTTTGCGGAGACTGCATTAGCAGCAGATTTGACTTTAGACTCAGGGACAGGGACTGGCTATATTGACCTTTCAAGCGCTGCATTTACAACAGGCGATAGGGTATTAATAAACACCAGTGAAACTGTGGAGCTGCGCAACGGAGGCGGCAAGGCTCTGAGCATTGTATGCATTGTGGATGACTGCAACCTGATTATTCGCGATGTTTTCATTATGTCGCCGGGTGCAGGCATAGATTTCTCTTTATCGGGATTAGATACCCTGACGATAGAAGGAAACAACACAATATACTCAAATGGTGATTTTCCAGGTATAAGGGTGGCAAGAGACAATGAACTTCATATAAACGGATCAGGAGTGTTAAGGGTGTACGGCGACGATATGAGTCCTGGTATAGGTAATGACTGTCAGGATGTAGATAACAGTGGCCTTATTGTAATAGACGGCGGCACAGTCTACTCATATGGCGGAAACTTCGCTGCCGGGATAGGCAGTGCGTATCAAAAAGGCGTCGGAAATGTAAAAATAAACGGCGGAGCAGTATATGCATACGGCGGACAAAACGCCGCAGGATTAGGCGGCGGCGAAGAGGGCACCGGCAACGTGGAAATAACCGGCGGTACTGTACACGCATATGGCGGAAACGAGGGAGCAGGCATCGGCGGCGGAAAATACGGCGAAAGCGATGTGTTGATTTCCGGCGGCACAGTATATGGGTATGGCGGCATTGAAGCGGCAGGCATCGGCGGCGGATTTTGCGGACAAGGTCATGTAGAAATAACAGGCGGCACGGTTAAAGGCTTTGGCGGCGATGACGGAACTCATGACACCTATGGCGGCGCTGGCATCGGCGGCGGAAGAAGCGGCCTGGACATAAATGAACTGGAAGTGTCGGGTGATGGCTATGTTACGATATCCGGCGGAAGTGTTTATGCTGAGGGAGCAAATGGAGCAGCGGGCATAGGCGGCGGAGGTTTTGGAGGATGGAACATCAGCGGGACTGGGGTATACAAGGGCGGAACAGGCTACATAACTATAAATGAAGTAAACGGGGTATGTGATGTAGAGGCTGTCGGCGGCGACGGCGGCGCAGGAATTGGCGGCGGCTCGTGCGCAATAGCAACTATCAATATGAACTTAACGACCAGCGAAATAACCGCATATGGCGGATTCGATGGAGCAGGTATAGGATCGGGCTCTCTAAGTGATTTAAGCAGTTGCTATATTAATATAGAGGGCGGTCAAATAGAAGCCTATGGCGGAGAATGTGGTGCCGGGATCGGCGGTGGATTTGTCGGCGGAGCAATAATACATATAACAGATTCTAATGTCATTGCAGTTGGCGGTGACGGCGCTGCAGGCATTGGTGCGGCAATACCATGGGGAATGAAGGAAAGCTATATAATAATAAGCGGTGGTGATATATACGCAGAAGGCGGCCGGGGATATCTATTCGAAGGCTTTGATGAAGCTGACGGCGGGGCAGGCATCGGGGGCGGATTCAGCAATGTGCAGATATCCAACGCAACAGTAGAGGCGATAGGCGGCGCTGGAGGCGGCCTCGGATTTGATGAAATGATATACGGCGGCCCGGGAATAGGCTCGAATATGGATTACTACGGTAATGTGACAATATTAGACACTAGCGATATAACAGCAACAGGTGGAGACAGCGCGGCAGGCATCGGAGGAGCGGAAGGAAGCACCTGCCAGATTCGCATACAAGACAGCGAAATAGTTGCGACGGGCGGATATAACGGCGCAGGCATAGGAAGCGGCGAAAACGGAAACTGCGAAGTTATAATAGATGGAGGTACAGTGTCAGCAACCGGCGGCGAAAACGGCGCTGGAATAGGCACCGGCAATGCCGGAGCTACTGGAAGCATATTCATAGACGGAGGCACAATAAGCGCCACTCCGGGAAAAGATGCGGCAGCCATAGGCGGCGGCTACGCCTCAGAATGCCTTATTGTGATATATGACGGCAACATAGAGACCTTTACAGTTGCAGGCTCCGAGGCAGGTATAGGAAGCGGATACAATTCCGATAATCTCTTTGACATACAGATTAACGGCGGAGTTATAACAGCACGCGGCGGCCGCGAGACAGGGCAGTCAGCGGCGGCAATTGGCGGAGGTGCAGGAAGCGCCGTGAATACAATAAATATAAGAGGCGGTGAAATATACGCAATAGGCGGCGATGACGACGCATGCGATGACATAGGAGCAGGCCAGAGCGGAACATGCGGCACTGTAACGATTGAAGGAACCGCGGCTGTGTTTATGTTCAATGACAGGGTATGCGAAGACTCAGGCACTTTGTCGCTTCCGGTACCGCATTTATATAAAGACAGCGAAACGGTGGCATCTAATCAGGCGTGGGGATATACAAACTTCCCGGATGAATGGAATACATTTACTGCCTTTGCGTACCTTCCGCCAATACATGTATACTTTGACCATAAATGGGGCACTCCGGCTATAGTAGATACGGTGATTAAGTATGAAGGCGAAGCAATAGATGAGCCAGTGCCAGACCCTGCAAGAGCAGGGTATGTATTCAACGGCTGGCATATAGACTTTGGCTGTACCACTCCTTTTGACTTCGCGACCATAAAGGCAACAGATGGGCTGACAATATACGCCGACTGGGTGGCGGATGGAACATTCAAGGGCAACCTGACAGGTTCATTGACAGATAGCGAAGGCGTGCCAGTGGACGGCGCGTACATAACGCTGCAGTCAAGGCCAGTTACAGTGACTACAAACACGGCCGGCGAATTCGCCTACGGAAATGTATACTACATTAATCATACGCTTATAGTAAATGATAATATAGGAACAGAGCTGAAAAGATACGCGGTTACATTCGCTTCAGGCGCATCAGCAGGCTCCACTGTGGATGAAGTGGCTGGCACAATAAATATAGTCTACACTGCTGCAGTAACGGGAGTAAACATTCCTATTGCAATTGACGCAAGCGGAACGACAACGACTGTATCGGGACCGATTACATTCACCTTCGCAGGCACAGACCCTGCAACAGGCAGGGCGATAAACCCAAGGACTGGCGATGACGGAACGGGCATAATGATCTACATTATTAGTGCAGCTATTCTGGCAGCCGCGGGAGCAGCCTATGTATGGAGAAAAAGGAAGCTAAGCATGCAGCAATAAAGAAAGCGTTAATGAATATAATGAAAGGACGGCTTACTGGTCGTCCTTTTAAAATGCAAAAATTATTTAAATAGTTGCTGCACCTGCCGTTGAAAGAGCGGCAGCTATAGAAAAACTGTGAGATAGATGTTTACTTTTGTGTACATTTTGTTGTCCATTTTTTTGCTCCTGTTTATCTGGTTATTTTTTTTACGTATCGTCGCCAGTTTCGCATAGCTTCAAGATTTCGTATTTCTTTATCCCAATATTGAAGAATGCAGTGGATGACTTTAGGACTGTATTTTACCATAATAATATAAGGCTTTTCAAAATAACCTGTAATGCAGCGGTCGCTTTTGATATGCTTAGTCGAAAAGTATAAATATCCCCATTGGATTCGCCTTCCTTCCGGGGCTACGCTTATTGCGATTGTTTTTATATTATCCCATTCAAAAAAATGTTCTACAATTCCCGAAGTGTTTTCCAAACTAACACCTTTACAGTTGATGGTAACCTGCCTGTTTGGTTCAAATAAAGGTGTATTTATTGCAAAGGTTTTCGGCGCATTGTATGGGGGCAGTGTCTTATAGTAGTATGTGCCTGTAATTTCATTTATGGCTTGGTTATCTATTCTTTTCTGCTTGTACTCTGTATACATTTTAGCATATATTTTTCCTTGCTTTGCTTTATTCATCCATATAACAAATATAAAAAAGTAAAGAATACAAATAAAGAAAAATGCCAGAAGTACTATATGAAGTAAATCTTTTTCTGTGTCTTTATAGTTACCAAAGAAAAATATTATGTAAAATACACCTATGACCATGCATATGCCAAAGAAGAATGATATATATGTAATAGTAAGGAATTTTTTATTGCTCACGCAAAGCTCCTGTCAGAAGTCAAAAATTAATTAGAAAGTGCTTTTAATCAAGTCAGTTTATTTTAAGATAATTCAATGCTTATTATAGTAAATATTGTAATGAAGATGACTAAGCCCATTATAATTTTCTTCATTTTGTCCGCTGCATGTTCTCCAGGTGCTGTTTTAAATAAATGATCTTTATGCTTAAACTTCAAACTCTTTTTCTTAAAGTATATTGTCCAGTATTCTCGGCCTACTTTATTGGTAACAGACCATATCCAAAACCACACAAAATAGATTAGTGATACTAGCGCAATTATGGATAAAATAACAAAGTTTATAGTAATCTTGCTCGATTGAGAAAATGAAAAAGTAAAGAGTGCGGCAAAAAAGGATATCAAAAACGAACTTCCCGAAATTACATATAGTGTTGTATACAATTTATATTGTCTTTCATTCATAAGAATTAACTCCATTTTTTATACCTAGAAATTATATCACAAATAATGGATATTATGTTAGATAATTTTTTCTATTTATCTAAATTTATTTATAATTAACAATCTTTTTTTTCCAATGCCTCAAAACGCACTTCACTGCAGCGCGGCGGCAGATAATCATTAAAAGCTCCGGCGTATGACGTGCACGGGAAATATCAAAATATTCATCTTTTTTTTCATTTGAAAAATACAAATACTCAAAAAGCACCGGCTTATCCTCATATGATTTTGTTATACCTATGCATCTGATTTCACTCCAGGGAAGAAAGTACCTTTGCCGCTTAATGATATTGATGCTCTCCACGCCTTTATCGGACAGCTCAATTCTTCTGTTGAAATGCCGCAGAATATAGAAAAAAATAAATGCCAGAACGAGAGCGGCGGCATATTTATTATCAGGGGATTTAAAATCCGTGAAAAAAACACCAAGAAAAAAGAGCGCGAAAAAGAAAAGAAGCGCAGCGAGGCTGCGTGGCCTGTTGAAGAAAAATATTTGCTTTTTGCTGCTGGATGATTGCGTGCTCATGGTGTTCACTTTCGTTTATGCAGATTATAATACAGATTATAGCACAGTGACGCGGCGCAGGCAGCAAATAAATATGCGGCAGGTAAATATCTATGCTAAAATAGAAAAAAGACGAAAAAAAGCAAATGTTAACTTTACGGGACAGATTGCAAGGCTCACATGGTAGATAAAAATTGCGGCGCGCGCTATGATAACATCATCAAATGCAAAGGGGATCAATATGAAATTCAATGAAAGACTGATTAAATTAAGAAAGCAGATGGGGCTATCTCAGGAGGAGCTGGGATTCCAGCTGGATGTGACCCGCCAGACAGTATCCAAATGGGAGCTGGGCGAGACGACCCCAGTGATGGACAAACTCGTTGAGATGGCAGACTTCTTTGGGCTTAGCATTGACGAATTGGTGCGCGATGAATCCCAATATAATAGTGTGAGCAGAACGCGAGGCGGATATGAATACAAAAGCGGCGCAGAAATTATGGGAGTGCCTGTGATCCATATAAACATAGGCCCCGGCAGAAGGCGCGCAAAGGGCGTTATCGCAATCGGCAACATAGCTACAGGAGTGGTGGCTGTAGGCGGACTGTCCGTGGGAGTAGTGGCAGTGGGCGGATTCACCATCGGCATTGTGGCCTTTGGCGGGCTGGCACTGGGCATTCTGGCACTGGGTGGACTGGCAGGCGGATACATAGCCCTTGGTGGAGTAGCGCTGGGCTATATGGCATTGGGCGGCGTAGCATACGGCACCAACGCAATCGGCGGCGCGGCCATAGCAAGGGATATCGCATTGGGCGGCTACGCAAAGGGAACTATCGCTATTGGCGACGAAGCACACGGCACAGCAGCATTGCATAGACTGAACCTGACACTTGAAGAATTCCGAAGTGAAGTGAATATGTATCTGCCGGAAGTTAAAAGCTGGGTATTGCGGCTATTTGAGAGGATTCTTTTTAAGTAGCCTTCAGCACAATGAGGCTGCGGCATTGGTATATAAAAAGCGCTCCATTAGCGGAGCGCTTTGTTGTAGTGTGAGATGGATTTTTATTTAAAAGTAATCGTTATCGGCTCATATTCAACTGCTTCACCTGTGTTTGCATCGCCGCAGGAAAAATATATGATCAGCTGCTTAGGGAGCGTTTCATCGGCCGCCAGTTCATATATGCTTTGTATATATGTTGAGCCGTCCTCGGCGACGCCAAAGCCGAAGCTAGCTGTTACGCCTATCGGAGTTCCGTCAGTCGTTTTAATCCTGACAAACATATTTTCATTTTCGCGCTTGCCCCATGCAGGGTCATCTTTTTTGTATGTGCGCACTTCAATCTTTGTTCCCGTTACGGATTCGATGATGGGCATTACCTCGACTGTGAAATCGCCTGTGTCGAATATGCTCTGCTCAAGGCTGTAGGTAGATGCGAACTCATCATGTGATGTGTTTACGCAGAAGGGCAGGTAGGCGAAGTGCTCAACTGTGGCTTTGGGCACGCTGTAGTCATACACGCCGATGGAGAGAACAAACTCCGTTTCATCTGTTATATCCTGGCTCACATCCCTTAGATCAAAGGTGCTGACCTGCCTGTAAATGTATGGATCATCCCAGTTGTAGTTGTATACCTGCCCGGCAGAGGGCAGAGCAGTGTCGCCAAGCATAAGCTCGCGCATCCTGATAAAGCCTGCCATGTGGACTTCGGTAAACGCCTCAACGCTCGGCATGGGGCTGCCGTCTGCCTTGCGCACGTTGTAGCCAACAGTCAGCTGCGCGCCGTCGTATAATATCTGGTCTTCCAGCCTGAATTCATAGCCATCTACAATAACAGCAGGCACGCTGACATTTTGCTCATCGGACGTAATCAATGCTGCAGTGTCTTCCGGCGCAGTTTCGCTTTCTGCTGGCTTGACGTCCGGGGCAGGCATAGGCGCTTCGATGATTTCCTGCGCTTCCGGATGGCTATTTGTCAATGCAAGCAGCATATCGCGGAATGTATTGCCGGATGCCATCGCGGGATTAACTGCCCATGTCACTATGAATAGCGATAGCAGCGCAGCGGCAGCTACGGCGAAGGTATTAACGACGTTCAAGCGGACTTTGTGCTTTCTGCGCTCAGGCAGAGTATTCAGTGTATTTTTTATTCTTTCGCTTACTACGGGCGGGCAATCGCCTACGAAATCATATTTATTCATTATTTATCCTCCTTTAGCTCTTCTCGCATTTCGCTGCGCGCTCTCATCAGCTGGGTCTTCACTGTGTTTTCAGAAATTCCGAGCATATCTGCAATTTCGTGCAGCTTATACCCCTCTATATAGTGAAGAATGAAGGGAACGCGTTTTTTGATGTCGAGGCTGTACACAGCATTCTGGATTGCGATTTTGTCATCTGCGTTTGTTTTGTATTCGGCGGCGTTATCCATCAGATCAAGGCTTTCATGCTGCTTAACTTTTGCTATTCTGTAGCATTCCCTTAGAACTATGCGGATCAGCCAATGCTCGAACAGATGATGGCTGCGCAGCTCAGGCAGATTCAGCCATGCTCTGATCAGCGCTTCCTGGATTGCGTCGGCGCAATCGGCATCGTTTCGCAGCACTGAGCGGGAGACCCTGTAGAGCCTGTTTTCCATGCCCTTTACCAATTGAGAGAAGGCTTCTTGATCGCCCCTTGCAGCCTTGGCTACGGCGGAGCTTATGATGCTTTTGCCGGTCATATTTTTTTGTACTATTTCTGCACTTTCAATCTTAAGTAATCCTTTCTTTATTTGAATGCACTCACTAATATGACCCTGCAGGGGATAAAAAGGTTTCAAATTATTTGAATAATTTATTATATCATAGCAAAAGCGCCCCGATAAGAGGCGCTCGATTTACATAATCATATTAATCTTTACTCTGCCAGAGCTCCGTAGTAGAGCACATATGATGTCATAGTGCCGTCTTCATCAAAATAGAACGTACATAGATACTGGGGCTCAAACATATAGCTTTCCCGCAGGTAGGCAATTCCAACCTCTGAAAGCAGGTTTTCATTTTCGAAGCAGGAAAGGGTCAATGTGGTTTCGCTGCCGTAATCATAGGATACGCATGATGGCGGAACGGAGGTCTGAATGTCGCTGTCGCCCTCATTCGCCCTGTAGAAGATTGTGTATGCGGAATCAGAATATTCAGCCGAGTTGCAGAAGCTTTCTACTATCTCGTTGATGTTATTGCCCATGATAAATCCTCTCGGGCCATATAATGAGGAGCTGATATTAGCGGCGGTTAATATGCCGTCTGTGAAGCTGACCATGCCAAAATCGTATGTGTAGTCCTCCACGGTCTCGCCGGTTGCGCCCATCACGTAGGATTCAGTGATGAGAGGGGTGATGCCGCCTAAGCTTGCAATGAATGTATCTTTATCGGAGCCCAGCATAACGCCGTTTACTATGGCATCCACAGCAGTGAAGGGCATGCTTGCGTTCATCTGCGGATTAATCTGCTGCTGCCATTTGCTTTCATCCAGCAGCCATACATTCTGCAGAATGAGAGGTATATCGGCTATGAACTCAGTGTACTCCAGCGCATCCTCAGAATCTGCGCTATAGGGGAAATCCAGCACGGGCACGCTGTAGAATTTAACATCATCCATCTGCAAAAAGACATCTGCGGACATGTATAGATTATTGGGGTCTACATCGTATGCCGCGCCGATATGCAGAATCAGCGGGTTTATTGACTGCTCAAGGGCATCCTTTGTGACATGATAGATATATGTTTCATCCTCTATCAATTCATAGGAGGTTCTTCCAATCCATGCATCGGGAATAGGAACAAAGTATCCGCCGGCCTCATTTGTGATGATTGCAGAATCTGTGAGAGTTCCTTTGGCGGCGGATGATGTATCGGTCGTCGCTTCCTCGGTAACCTTGGGTACTACGGACGAAGGCACAGGCTCCTGCGACATAATAAAGCATCCGGAAAGTGCCAGTGAAGCTATCAGCATAGCTGCCAGAACAATAGTAATTTTCTTCATAATATTCTCTTCCTTTATATAAATATATACCTATTATAATATAATACTATAGCTTGAGAATATTTACAATGGATTCACATACAGGGCAAAAGAATAAAATATCGGGAAGTAAATACCGAACAGAGTAACTGAATAATCGGGATGATATGGTATAATAAAAAGAAAAAGACGAGCAAGATATGAGTAACCTGTATATAAAAGAAATTAGGCTGATGAGGGACAATATAGACAACTTTGGGGCATATCCTTTTTCGCTGCCGATCATAAAAAACATGAACAGCATTGAGCTTAGCAGCCCTGTTACATTCATAATGGGGGATAACGGCAGCGGCAAGTCGACGCTTATTGAGGCGGTGGCCGGCGCATGGGGGCTAAACCCGGAGGGCGGAACGAAAAACTTCAGCTTCGCAACCAAGGAGACCCACTCCATGCTATACGAACACATAAGGCTGACAAAGGGAGTGAAAAGGCCGTCGGACAGCTTTTTTCTGAGAGCGGAGAGCTTCTACAATGTGGCGTCGGAATACGACAGGCTGTATGAAGAAGAGACAGAGATCGGCGCGAAGACTCCCTTTGGCAGCCGATCGCTGCATATGCAGTCCCACGGGGAGAGCTTTATATCCTTGATGAAAAACAGGCTGTCGGGCAATGGGCTATACATCTTCGATGAGCCGGAGGCTGCGCTTTCTGCATCGGGGCAGCTGGGTATGCTGCGGATCATGAAGGATCTGGTTGATAAAAACTCGCAGCTGATAATAGCCACGCATTCTGCAATACTGTCGGCTTTTCCCGGCGCTGTGATATATGAAGCAAATGACACGGAGTTCGTCAAAAGGGCGTATGAGGAGACGGACAATTATATGGTGACTAAGTATTTTCTTAATAATAAGGAGAGGATATTTAAGGAGCTGTTTGAGTAGGGGGGGGAGTTTTATCTCGCTGAAGGTTTCTCAATTATTGAACCTACTATAAAAACCCCTCCGACATCTGTGGATGCCACCTCCCCTTATTATGGGAGGCAGGGATTGCGCAACAATATATTTAGGACATTATTTTGAGTCACTGCGGCTCCAAGGAGAGAAAGTAATATAGTCTATTCTACATAAACCTCCCTTGTAAAAGGGAGGGGGACCGCTTGCGGTGGTGGGATTCGCTACCTTTATATTCCTCTAAAAGAATAGACATTTTCGCCTGCGAGGGAAACCTCTCAGTCTCACTACGTTCGACAGCTCTCCTACAAGGAGAGCCTGACTAATAATAAAAGTAGATTGAAATTCTCAGCCTCTCCTTGTAGGAGACGGCAAGCATGTCTGCAGAGCAGACTGCGATGGGCGAAAGAGTGACGTAAGCCGGCACCCGAAGGTGACGGAGAGGTTTTATCCCCCCTTGCAAATAGCGCCTATTTATATTACTATTAGTACAGATAAAAAATGCACACAGAAGGCGGTAGAGCGCATGAAAACAGCAATTGTATCCTACTCATTTACAGGCAGAAACGACCGCGTGGCGGAAATAATAAGCGAAAAACTGCAAATAGAACACATAAAAATAACCGAGAAAAAACAGCGCACAATAATGACTGCGGCGTGGGATGTGATGCTGGGAAGGAAGCCAAAGGTTGCGCCCTCACCTGATGTAATAGACCAATATGACTTAGTTATATTCATGTCGCCCGTATGGATGGGCACGGCGGCCTCGCCTCTGCACAGGTACCTTATTCGAGTGAAGAAGACAAAAAAGGACTACGCCTACATCGCATTGAGCGGCGGCGGAACAGAGAAGAACCCAACGCTCAAAAAGAACGTGATGCAATGGGCGAAGCACGAGCCGAAGGCATTCCTAGACATGCATGTGTCCGATCTCTTTTCGGATAAAGAAATATCAAATGATGAAATTCAGCGCTATCAGATGGCCGAGGAAGAATATTTGGTTTTCGCGGACAGGGCGATAACGGAAATAGAGAAAATATTATAAAATATATAAACTCCTGCAGAAAGCGTGCGGGAGTTTTTTATATATTTTCTACATCCCCTTGAAAGCAAAGCGGTATCGTATAGATGCCGCGATGAACGAAAGCAGTTTTGAAAAAACTGCGAAAGTTAGCTTTCTTTCCTCCTTTGGCAAAGTATCTATAAGAATTTCTGATATTAAAATTATTTATGAAAAAAAGTGCAACGACTATGTGATTAATATCGTTATAATAGGGAGTAGTAAATTTGCGATGATTAGCTAGCTATAAAATCACAAAATATGTCTGCTTAAATCAATAAAGGAGTAAGCTAATATGAAAAAGTTAACATCAAGGACCAAAAAGTTTATCATAAGTGCAATTTTAGTACATGCGATAGTTATTATAAGTGCATTAATACTGATTACTACAAATACTATTAATTTTTATAGTAAAGGAATGCTTCTATATACAGGAACATTAATTCTATTGATGATAATATCTGCAGTATTTATTAGGAAAAGGATTAAGGATAATCATAAAGTTATTTCTGAAAAGGATATAGATTTGGAAAGATATGAAGAGGCAAATGATATGCTTACATTCGAAGTTATCAACAAGAAAGAAAAAAAGCATATCATTAACTCAATTGCAGAGTGGTTAGATATAGAAAAAAAAGGTAATAAGACAAGCCAATTGGATATAAAGGGAAAAGTAAAAACTAATTTAGCTGATCTAGGATATAATAAGCTCAATAAAAATCTTCTCAGGTTTTTATTGAGTTCATTATTTTTTGCAATTTTGCTATGTGTATATCAAATTGAACAATTTATTGTCCGTACCGATTATTATAGTTTCTTTGATGTAAATTTAGCGCCATCAACTATTTTTTATTTTTTTGCTTTAGCTTTTTTCTGGACATATTTATATATATATTTATATCAAAAAGGGAAAATGCTATTAGCAAACTGTCTTCCTTTGGTGTCTGTTGCTGTACATTTGTTAATGGTAGCACTAATAAACCGTTTTAATTTTGATAATCCAATTTTAAATTATATTATAGGTGGGCAATTTGGTTATATAAAAAATTTTCTACGCTTAATTATAGTTATTGCTTTTATAGTAATTAACTATTTAATTCAAAAATTGGTGAGAAAGAAAATGGTGAAGGCTAATGTAGAAGTCTAATAACACTAAAAAATATTAAATCGTAAATTTAGATAAATTAGTGCAAACGGATGAAGAATTATATAATGATTACTTCAAGTTCCATTATTATTAAAACAATTGCAAAAGCCGCCCGAATAAACGGACGGCTTAATAGTACATTTTTATTTATTCTTTACTCTTCCTCAACGGTTTCAATTGCCTCAACTACCGCAGTCTTTTGCTTTTTCTTAAGGTGCAGCAGCGATGTAACAAGCGCCGTCATAGGAACTGTGCACACAAGGCCGATGCTGCCTGCTATGGCGCGGAGGAATTCCGAGGAGAAAAGCTCCCAGCTTAGGGTGTACTGTATCTGCGTGGAATTGACATAGACCAGCACAATAATCGGCAAAGACGAGCCGACGTAGGCCAGTATCAGAGTATTTGTCATTGTGCCCATGATGTCGCCGCCTATTTTCATTCCGCTTTTTAGTATCTCTTTGGATGTTATGTCGCCCTTCCTGTGCTCAACTATTTCCTCAAGCGATGAGGCTATGGAGACGGCAACGTCCATGGTAGCTCCCAGCGCGCCAATGATTATTGCGGCGAACATAAGGCCGTTCATATCCAGCTTATGGTGATAATAGAGCACGTTGGCGAAGGTATCGGTGAGGCCTGTCATGCTCATTAATTTCTGCATGATGAAGGCAAGCAGCCCGGCGATCAGGAATCCCATCGTCGCTCCGATTATTGCGGAGGCTGCCTTTATCCTGAAGCCGCATACAATCAGCAGCGTGATTACCGTGACTATAACTGATGTTAAAATCGCCAGCAGCATGATGTTGTAGCCATCTAAAAGCAGGGGGATAAACACGAAGAATATTACTGCGCAGGTTATAATCAGCGCTACCAGTGAACGCAGCCCCTTGAACCCGCTGAATACCAGAAGCACCAGCGCAAAAAGTATGCCGAAAGCTATTATGTAGGGCACGCGCGCGTACTCCACGAAGTCGCCTATCACAGCGCCGTTTTCCAGTGAGGGGTATAAGTATACCGTGTCGCCCTCGCTTATGGTTTTCGTCATGTAGCTATTGGTGCTGTCTATTATCTGGCGGCAGGATATTTCCTTGTCGGATATATTCGAGTCGATTATTCGGGCGGTGAATTCAATTGTCTCTATTACCTGTTCTGTGCCGAAGTAGTCATTCACCTCCACGCCCGCGCTGATTACCTCCACAACCTTTGCCTTAACCACCCTTTGGTCGGTGTTGGTTGCGACGAATTCCTCAAGCGTTACGGGAGAAAATAGGGTGACGCCCTTGCAGGAGGAAAGCAGCAGAGCCGCGAGTATTACAACTAATATTATTAAAGTTGATTTATTTGCTTTCATATAATGCACTCTTCCTTTATTTATATGCCTTATTAAATGATAGCACAGGCGCGGGGAATGTACAAGGTGGGGGGCTTTTGCACTGCAAGGTTCTTGCCCGAAAAACAAACAATTTTATTAAGAGCTATAGACTTGATTATACATTTTAATAGGTTTAAAAGCATTTTAGTGAAAGTAAAATAAGAAAAGTTACCTAGGATTCTTGCTTCCTTATTCATTACTGAACGCTATTATGATTTACCAAATGATTCCATTATTTCGTCGTTAGTTCTCTCTCCGGAGAATACATTTTTAACTTCATATTTAATTTGGACATTGTTATTGATTTTTTTCATAGTAAGTGAATAGAGTATTTCACTAAATATTAGCTTTATAGTCATGATACTTGTTTTCCTTTTCTTTTACCTTGTGTTTTATTTAAACTTTTATAATATTTATTGCAACTGGTTAAGAAGAAATATAGGATTTGAGCAAAATCTTGCATAATCATTATTTCGAGTGTTTTGTTACTACGTCTGAAAGTATGTGTTGATTTTGAATCTACGCACAAAAACCCTATTATATTGCAAATTTTTGTTTTATCTTCGAATTCGCCGGTTCTCTCGTTTATTGATTGGGAAGAATAGGAACATACAGGAACTACAATTGTAGACTTATATTCTCTCTTATAGTAATCAGATGGGTTGTTATAATCATTTCGCTTCTCATATTGCGGCAAATTAGTCGAATGGAAATAAGTATCTTCTGTATGGCGAAAAAAGATTTTTTCAAAATCAGTATTTTGAGATAATAGGCTTTTATTCTTCGCAATTTTTCTAACTTTTTTTGATTCCTTATCTCTAGCGAATACTGTTACAAAGGCATCCTTATCTCTATAAGGATATTCAGGGAATTCGTTTTTGATTTCTGTTTTTGTAGTTTTCAAAATCTGTATATATGATGAGTGTATATTCTTTTTCTTACCAGTAGAGATAATAAAAACATCGACTAAATTATCGCATAAGACATTTAATACTTGCTTGATTTTATTATCTATTGAATTTGCGGTTAAGTTACCTTCGTTTCTATCAAGATAGTATAGAGTATCCATAGCTTTTTTATTGAATGTACTAATATGGTTTACAAAAGCTTTTTGCCGTGCTACGCTGACGACTCTAATTTTAATTGCTATACCTATAACTGTTAATCCTACAAGAAGTAAACCGACTATAAGAAGAACTGTTATGAGTTTTGTGTTATCTGAGTTTAAAATTTGGTATAAGGCACAAATATCAACAAATAAAGATAAAAGGCCAGCGCCGCCAAGTATAGCGTCCAGCAATTGATAAGTTGCTATAGGCGCGTTGCTTAAGTCGCGTGATTTATTCATATGTCTCCCTCTTCAATGGCTTTCCTATATAGTATCATTTTGTTGTTAAAAAAAATGTCGAATAATGATCCGAATAGAGCATATTTAGGTCAATTTACAAAAAATACATATTATCTATAAATTAACAGATATACAAAAAGAGCACCCATAAAGGTGCTCTTTTCTGCTTGAAGAAGGAGGAATCTTCTCTTTGCACGTTAAATAAGCGTAAACGCTTAAGATATTTTAATTATCCAAAGATAATTGAATTGACTATGCCTTCCAGGTATTCCTGTGCGCCTGACTCATTGGTTGTGACTTCGCCCAGGTCAAGAGCGTACTTTTCAAGCTCAGCAAATGTCGCTGTGCCGTCAACTATCTTCTTGCCGATGCCTGAATTATAGCTTGAGTAGCGCTGGTCAACGAAGGAATCCAGCCTGCCGTCTTCAATGATCTTAGCCGCTATTTTGTATGCCAATGCCATTGTGTCCATGCCTGTTATATAGCCGCGGAATAGATCCTTCGCGTCTGTTGAGGCGCGGCGCAGCTTTGCGTCGAAGTTGGTGCCGCCTTTAGGATATCCGCCAGCTTTGATAAGCTCGTACATTGCCAGTGCCATGTCATATACGTTAGTTGGGAAGTTGTCTGTATCCCAGCCGTTGAATACTTCGCCCTGGTTGGCGTCGATGGAGCCCAGCATGCCGGCCTCTCTGGCTACGCGGAGTTCGTGTGCGAAGCTATGGCCTGCCAGTGTGGCGTGGTTGGCCTCAACGTTCAATTTGAAGTCTTTTTCAAGGCCGTGCTTATTTAGGAAGCCTATAACTGTTGCGCAGTCATAGTCGTATTGGTGAGTCATTGGCTCCATTGGCTTTGGCTCGATGTAGAAATCGCCTGTAAAGCCGATTGAGCGTCCGTAGTCGCGGGCCATCTTGAGCATTCTGCCGAGATTGTCAAGCTCGAAGCCCATTTTTGTATTCAGCAGTGTTGCGTAGCCTTCGCGTCCGCCCCAGAATACATAGCCAGCTCCGCCCAGGCGTGTGGTTATTTCGATGGCTTTCTTTATCTGTGCTGCTGCGAATGCAAAAACGTCAGCGTTGCAGGAAGTGGCTGCGCCGTGCATGAACCTTGGGTTTGAAAATGCGTTTGTTGTGCCCCAAAGCAGCTTCTTATTGTATTTTTTCATGAGAACTTCAATGTAATCAACGATTTCATCAAGCCTCTTGTTTGTTTCTTCCAGTGTGTCTGCCTCAGGCGCGATGTCTCTGTCGTGGAAGCAGAAATACTCGATGCCAAGCTTGTCCATGAATTCGAATCCGGCTTCTGCCTTTGCCTTTGCGTGTGCCATAGGGTCAGTTTCGCCGAATGATTTGTCCTGTGTTGCTCCGCCGAAAATGTCAACGCCCTGGCCTGTGAGAGTGTGCCAGTAGCTCATTGCGAACTTAAGGTTGTCCTTCATTGATTTGCCGTTTACTACTTCTTCGGGATTATAGAACTTGAATGATAAATCATCTCCGCCTTTTCCCTTGTACTCAATTTTGCCTATGCCTTTGAAATATTCGCTCATAATATGCTCCTTCTGTGAATTTTAATTGAAATATTTGTACTGTGCACGTGCACAGGATTGTTATCAAATATATTTTATCACTTATTTTTGTATGGCGCAAGGGGACAAATATAACATAGACTAGCAAATTATTGATATAGCAGCATGCATTTGCGGCTGTTGTATAGTATTTTGATTTACGGCAGACCGCGAAAAAGGGTGATTATCTAAATAAATTACGAAAAATGCATTACATTGTTACACTATTGCGATTAAATATTGTTAATCAGTAACGAAAACTGGACACGACGTAACAAGTGTGTTATAATTCTGTAATAGATATAGAAAAACCTCAATTAGTTTGTAATATTGAGGGGAAGAGTTCATTTAGTAAAAATAGATAAGGAGTACCAAATGAAAAAGGTAGTAATGATTATGCTGCTGGCTACCTTGCTAATGGCAGGGTGCAGCAAAGCAAGCGAGCCGACACCAATCATAATCTATGTAACACCCGAGCCCACCGCCGAGCCAGCACCTGCGCCCGAAGCGGTAGACTTGGAGGTACCGCTGACTTTTGACGAGCTTAGCGATGTAAGCGATTGGGAATGGACAGAAGAGTATGGATACTTTATAGTAGATAACGAAAGATGGGATTCGCTGACAGTGTGGTATGATCCTTTTGAGAAGTCATGCAGCATTTCGCACCCATATAGCAGCCTGTCGGATGAGCATCTCGTCAATGGTGACAAGGTTATGCCCATTAACAGGTGCTACATCAACGAAAACGGAAATATGTTTATTCCGTTTGTATTTACAGATCTTAAGCATCCTGAATACGTAGACGACGGCGACGGAGTATACTGGCTGCTTTATAAGAACTTCAACGGAGTGACTAATCTAGAATACCATCCGCCGGCATCAAATGTGTCGGTTGAAAATCAAAGCATGCCATAAGAGAAATTATATATTATTTAGCTTTGCGCCCTTAGGGGCGTTTTTTTGTTTTTTTCTGGAGGCTTGCGCTTTCTTTCCCCCTTTGGCAAGAATAATATCTGCCGTAGGCAGGTATTAATTGAATTTAAATAAATAAAACCCCTCCGACATCTGCGGATGCCACCTCCCCTGATTATTGGAGGCAGGGATTGCGCAATAATATAGTCAGGAGATTATTCTGAGTCGCCGCGGCTCTAGGGACACCGTAATTCAGTCTACTATACACAGACCTCCCTTGTTAAAGGGACGGCAAGCATGTCTGCGAGGCAGACTGCGATGGGCGATAGTCACTTTGAAAAAGTGACGTAAGCCGAGACCGCTTGCGGTGGTGGGATTCGTTGTTTTGGCATTTGCCTTGATGATTAGATTTTTCGTCGGCGGGGGAAACCTCTCAGTCGGCTTCGCCGCCAGCTCTCCTACAAGGAGAGCCTAAGCGTAATATATGATATTTGAGTGGTGAGAAATAAATGTAAATTTCTATGATATAATTGAAATATATAGCAAGGAGAAATGTAATATGTATGATACATTAATATACGGTAATGGCCTAACTATTGCGGTAACTAATACTCTATGGGATATAGCAAAAGAAAACTATTTTACGAAATATATAAGTTTCAATAATTTCATTGAAGACTTTATTATAATGCCTGTACATAAAAGGCTTTATAGAGATTTTATGAGAACCTTTAATTCTAATACAAATTCATATGAAAAAGTGCACGTTAATGACAAAAGAATACTAGAGGCCCACATAGATGATATTAAAAAACTCGGATTTGAAAGATGGGTAAGTAGTTTTATATGGGATAAGGATATTATGACTGATGAAGAAAAAGCAGATATCAAACTTTTTGTATATGCACTTTCAAATTACTGGTATCATATACTCTCAAAAGAAATCTTATCACAAAAACCAGTAAAACAAAAACTACAGGAGTGCGCAATTAAAGTTAAAAGTAATGTCAATGACTCGATATTTACTCTTAATTTTGATACTTTGCTAGATGAGTGGCTTAAACCACAACATTTACATGGGAGATTTGTGACGCCGTACGAAAGCGGTAAACAACTTGTTCTTTTTGAAAAAGATGAAGATGGTTTTGAATATCCATTTTTATATGGCAGTAATGGAATCGAAAAAAACAGTAGATTAAGTATAATAAATGAAAGAAAACTAAAACAAGACAATCCATATGATATTGATTTCTTTTTTGGGGATATGAATAATATAAATTACGGTCATATATTATTATACGGAGTGTCGCTTGGGCGTTCATACATTTTGTCTGATGAATTTCTAGAGAATTATCCAAAAAACAAAAGTAATTATATTATATATAGCGTTGATGGTCATTTATTATTAAAGTTGGACTTGCTTTATAAAAATAAGTGCATTGAGAAGATTACAATATCATACTATACTGAAGAAGATTTAGCATACTATAAATCTATATTAGCAAATACTGATTTTAAAGATATAGTATACTATAAACATACCTCTGAAATATTTCAATTTTAGTTGGGATTTTTAAGGGATGAAACCCCTTAAGCGGGGTTTGGGGCAGAGCAATCGAATACTTAACCTTCTTCCTTATCATCCTCCCACTCAAGCAGCCGCCTCTCCCCTTGGAGCGCACGGATATCATCAACCGCCTGTACAATCTCCACCGTACCCATATATTCACCTGATGCACTGCGCAGGGCAATATACTTAATATATATCATCTCTCCCGCCACATTCAGCCAGAAGGAAGCATCATCCTTTTCACCGGACTTAAAGGCCGCAAGGATTTTCTCCACTATATGCACACTCTTTGGCGGATGGCAGTTGCGCACGTCACGGCCAATGGCTGCCTTCGAGCGCGGAAATATTCTCTTTTCGGGCGAGGAGAAATACGTTAATTTATCATCAGCATTGACAAAGGAAATATCCATCGGCAGCGCGTTAAGCAAAAGCTCAAGCTCATCCAGCTTAAGCTGGCCGGTGTCTGAATTAAATAGCCCGGCGACGGCCTTCGCTGCTTGCGAATTATTAAGCCCTGCGGGGCTTTCCGGAGGGGCTATAAAGCAGAAGGAATAATCAAAGCTCTGCATGTGCATGCTGTAGAATGCCTCATTAGTAAGAAAATTGACAGAGGAGGGAAACAGTATAAGCTCCTGTTTATTTACAAGCCCGTAGAGAATGAAATACAGGCGGGATACATTGAGCTTTAAAAATTCCTCGCTTCCCTCCATATCCCATTCAGACTCGATTTTCTTGATCAGCCCGCGCTCCTCATCGTGCAGCGCCCAAAGAATTTTGAGCCCGTTGAATCTTTTGTCGCCCTTTTCGAGCATGGGGAAGAAGACGTTTTCAAGCTTAAGAAGGTGCTGATTGTACTTTTTGACTTTGTCTAGAAAAGCCCGCAGCATTTGGTTGCCCACAAGAGGTTTTTCCTTCATCACTTTCTTGAATGACTCCAGTATCTTAACGAGCCCCTTGTTTTCATCATCCAGATATTTGAGGAACGGTATGGTGATTGGCTCTGCAAGTTTGTGCTGCGAGAGCGACTCGTAGAAAACGTTAATCAGCTTGTCTACATTCGGCAGGATATCGTCAATTTTGAGGCCCATATTCAGCTGCTCATTTTGGATGAACATGAGCTCAGCTGGTGTGATTGATTTGATCTCCTTAAGATATTTATTATAGAGCATGATGCCATTTTCATGGCGGTACATGCCCTGGCAGTAGGCTATTAAATTTTCCAGCTTTTTATCCATAGTGAGCCTCCCGTTTGTTTGATTTTTATATTATTATACCATATTAGCTGAGTGCAAAAGTGATGCAAATATCACAAAAATAATAAGGCACAATTTTAGTTAAATGTGATATAATGGAAAGAAATGTTTTTAAACCGGATAGGAGAGACAATGAAGTTTTTTTCTAAATTATTATTGGCGTTAGGGATTTTGCTGATTTTTTTAAGCCTTGCACTGGCAGTAACTTCGAAATCATATATGAATACGTATTTTGAATTCAAAGATGAGATTTTAATGAATGATTTCTATGATGGCATAACCGATGAAGAGATAGAGGCGCGGTATGAAGCGCATTTGGTAAACGAACCGAAAAGCGACACATCAACCGTAATAGCTATACTGTTAAGTGGAATCGGCTTTATTGCGGCGGCTTTTGGAATTTTATATCTGGACAGGGCGTTCAAGCGCAATGAGAAGGGCGAGTACGCCGAGGAAACACATTAACTATGATTACAAGAAGGGCGCGGTGCGCTCTTTTTTTTTGTGCAACTGGATTATTCAGCTGAAATCACCTGACAGAAGTTTTTTAACTATTTTTCTATGCATTAAGATGCTGATGTAGAAAAGAATAAATAAATATATCGCAGCGCTCACAAATGATAGCGGGCTTATAAAGCGAATAGAAAATATGCCGTATACGCAAAGAAATGCATATGCTCCCATAGTAAGAACCCTGATAATAAATACTATATTGGCGTGCTTCCGGGCATTTTCAAGGCTAATGCTGGAGTCTTTAACGTACACTAAAAGAAACAGCAAAAAGATGCCTTCTGAGAGCATATTAAAAATTGCTGCAATAGAATACTCTCTTATTGGAATAAGATGCGGGCCGCTTTTAAGCGACAGGACAACAAGCAGCAGAAATGATCCATAGATTACTCCGCGTATATTGAACCAATAATAAGAGCTGTAAATGCGCTGTGGAGAATTGCTGAACCTGCGCACTATTTCGGTGGCCTGATCAGGAGTAAAAACCAGGAAGGAGGAAAACTCATCTGACAGCTGCGCATTTGTAGTATCTGATAGTTTTTTAAAAAATTCCTGATACTTTTTCAGGTTTGTGACAGGTTCAATTAAATAGAAAGATAAATCCTTGGCTTCGTCTTTTTGGTTATTTGATTTCTTATAATTGATAGTAATCATAAGTTTTTCAAAATCCAGTGAAAGCCCTGTAATGTCTTCATACTTAATTTTGGAACGGGCTAGGAAATTTGGAAAAATGAACTCTGTATCGTTTAGGCTGATTTTATAGAAAAAGATTCTATATTTTTTGCCTAAAAAGAACAGGCCAATAAAAAATACAGAAAGAACTACTAATGCAAGCTTAATGAAATTAACGTAAACACTTGCGTTATAGAATATCCATAAGGCCGAAGCATAGAACAGCAGATACAAAAGTAACAACACTAAGATTGCTCTGAAAATATGTGAAAATACAAAAAATTCTTTATGATTTAATTTGCTCATCTACAGTCCCCTCAAAATATGTCTCGAAAAAAACCTTATTAAATGCGCCGATAAATGCGCCGTCCACTTCGATGTACACAGTAAAGTCATTTAAGGAGTCAGGATATACCCTGAACCATGTAGTCGTTTCAAAATATGAATCAACATCTGAGTTTGCATAATTGTAAAAAGTGTCGGGATAAGCAGACAAGCTCTCCCACGTTGAATTATCGTCATATATTTTTACCTGTATGTTGTTTGGTGTAACTGCTGACAGCACGAGGCTGCCATTATGCGGCTTAATATAGATATACATTGAAAAATCTGTATCATTACTTTCAATGATGACTCTATTCTCTTGAAAGAATCGTATACTGTACTCATTGTACTTACCGGTTTCATCAATATAGAAAACTCTTTGAAAGTCAAAATCCTTTTTGTAATAGCCTCTGTAGAACACATAGTTCTCAGACGCAATATAAGCTCCGGGACTGTCCTTATACTTTAATGATATAAAGGTTTCCGGCGGCATGTCTTTATATACATACATATCAATACTAACGAATATCACAATCAGAATCGCTAGGAACAAGGCTGACAATAGCAGCGGCCTGCCTACCAGTTGGAAAGCCAATGCTTTGTTGACGGCTCGTGTTGTGGAGTATGTATTTTTTGATTTATATTTCATTCTGTCTCCAATAATAAATATAGAAAATATTATATCATAAAATATTCCATTTACATATCTTATTTTAAATAAAATGTGATATAATGGAAACAAAAAATACTAAGGATGGCAACCAAATGAGCAACATTATTAATGAAGAGAGCTATGCGGACATGGCAGCCCAAATAATAAATACAGTAAAAGACAGCCGATTTACCCAAGGATTCTGGGGATATGATACTCTTGAAGCGGATAAATTTCTGGACGAAATTATAGCTAGCATTGAGGGCAGCTTAAACGGCGGTGTGCCTATATCAGGCAGGGAAATAAGAAACATGAAATGCAAAAAGGGATTCCGTGGGTATGATGTAAATGAACTGGATACTTTTATGGAAAGCTTGGGCAATGCAATGGACAGGCTTGAACAAATTAGGGATAAGGGGTTTTAGGGGCAGGTGAGAAAAGATAAAATCTATTAGCCTCGCTATGTGTGCCAGTCAAGCAGTATCCTAAGATGTCGCAGCTCTTGTGTTTCGTTTGCGAGCGAAGAACCACCTCTCAGACAAAATTCTTTATGAATTTTGCCAGCTCCCCTTAAAAGGGGAGCCTTGCAGTTGGATAAACCTATTTTCCGATAAGTCTCCCCTTCATAAGGGGAGATGCCGAGGGAATCGAGGCAGAGAGGTCGGGAAGCAGAGGTCTTTTTTAGTGCATTTAACATTTCTCCTTTCCTCTCTCCCTCAAAATAACCACAGTACTAAAAAGCATAAGCACGCCTCCTGCTGCAATAAGAATCAATGGCGAAATGATATCAAGCAGCAGCCCGGAAACAATAAAGGCCGCGGGCTGCACTATTTTGCTGACGCTGATGCCGATGCTCATTACCCTGCCGCGGTAATCCTCCGGCACGGTCTTTTGCAGGCGGTATATAATTGGGATATCAACCAGCGATATAATTACGCCAAAGGCCGCCATCACAACAACATAGTATACAAAGTATGCGCTTTCGCCCAGATGAGCAGGCAGCAAAAATGGAAGCCCTATGAGACCGATGCACACAGAAAGTGCTATCCCCGTCAAGCGCATGATCGACTGGTGCGGCACTTTCTCAATTATTTTCTTAACGAAGAGCGCGCCGAATATTATGCCCAGCGGGAACATCGACTCGATTATGCCAAAACTTTTTGTGCTTAGTCCAAGCACATTATTGATGATATAAGGCATTGGCACGGAGACAGAAAGGCTTAGGAAGAAATTTATCGCTACAAGAATGCCGATAATTCTTTTTATTTCGCAGCTTTCTAATATAAACTTAAGTCCGCCTTTGATATCTGCAAGAAAGCTGACTTTTTCCTTGCGCAGTACGTTGGCGTTTTCGGAATTCACATTAAAATTGATAAATACCTCAAGCAGCGCCGAAGCAAAAAACGAAAGTGCGTTAATCACCATAAAGAGCCTTAAATCAACCAGCGCGAAAATCATTCCGCCCAATATAGGCGCGAGGATAGAGGATGATGAGTCTATGATTCGTCCGGCGGAATTAAGGCCTATCAATTTATCCTCAGATACCAGCCTCGGCATAGCGGAGGATAAACTGGTGCTGAAAACCGTGGTTAAAGTGGTGGATATAAAAGTGCTGGCGTAGATAATCGGCAGGCTCATGCCGCCGCGCGAAGCGACGAAAAAGAGCGAGAGAAACAATATTCCGTTAAGTATGTCCATTGAAATAATGGTTTTTTTCTTGTCGAGCTTATCGGCGATAACGCCTGAAAACGGCCCGAAAATGACAACGGGAAGTATGCTGAAAGCAAGCGTCATTGCAAAGCTTAATCCGGAGCCTGTCTCCCGGAGAACATAGAGCCCGATAGCAAAGGCATAGATTGCTGTGCCGAAAACGGAGATAAACTTGCCTGCGGAAAAGAGCAGGAAATTGGCTGTGCTTCCCCTTGATGAATTAACTTTTTGTGTGATTATATTAGTCATAATGCGCCTCCTACAAATAGTATAGAAGGCGGTGCTGACCCGACGTCAAGAGCGCGGATGTATAGAATTATTACTAGGTGGAGCTAAAAGATGGGGTTAACCCTGCCTTTTGCCGAAGAACTGATAGCTGAAGACTTTTTCGCCCTCGACAAAGTAATCCTCATAACGGCCGCCGGAGGTGAGATAATCCGAGGTGGACTCATTTATTGTTTTGTAGCCTAAGTCTGCTATGTTCTTTTTAATATTTTTCAGCACAAAGTTTTTGCGGTTAGCTTCATCTATCTGACCGTTGGGGCTGAAATTCTTAAAGACGATATAGCTGCCTGCAAGATAGGCTGTGCGCTTGGCCATGGGGTCGATAGCGCTCAAAAGGAACTCCGTATTATCGAATGAAAAATTGCTGGTGCCTGAAAAATCAAAGATGATATCGGCGGATTCATCGGGAAGAGGAGTGTCGCGGAAGTCGCCGCATACGAAGAGTACATTCTTTGCGATGCCTGTCTTTTCCAGCATGGCTTTCAAAAAAAGGTGCCTGTTGATATCGTAATCCACGGCCAGGTATACGCTGGAATCGGGGAGGGCGCTGTAGAGATTTCTCAATAGGAAACCCATGCCGCTGCCAAGCTCCAAAATAACTTTGCCCTCAAGCAGGCTCATATCGAAAATATTGCTAAAATACTCTATACTTTTATACACCTTGTCCAGGTATTCGCCGTCGGTATTTTTGATGTAGTCGGCGATGAAATCCTCGCTGAATTTATCGCTTATTGCTGATGCGGGCGAGGTGAAGATGATGCCGTTTTCTATTTTATATTCATTGCCGCATGTGCATTTCAATGTGCCTGATAATATTCTGTTTTCTTCGATTTTGCCGCTTGATAATACCAGCGCGCTGCCGCATTTGCGGCACTTAATTATATTGAGAGCCGAGACATCAACACCTAAGGTAACAGTGCCCTTAGCTTCGTATTGGTTAAGCTTTTTCATTTCTTCTGTGAGGGCTGTTTTCATTGATGACAGTTCATCTATCTGCCGTGAAATCTGCCCCAGTCGGGAAGAGTAGAGCGAGCGGAAATACTCCTGCTGCTGGTAGTCCGTGAAGCGCCCCAGCGAACGGAAGAGGAAGATTGTCTTAATCTCGCTTAGTGAAAAGCCCATGCTCTTTAGGGCGAATATCTCCGTGAGGCTTTGCTGGCAGCTTTCGCCGAAGTCGTACTGGCCGCCCGTTTTGCGCACGATAAGAAGGCCTAAGTCCATGTAGTGCCTTATGGTATCTATGCTGGTGTTGTTTTTTTTCGCGAATTCGCCGATTTTCATGTATTTGTCCTGCCTAGATTGGATAGGTTAATATTAGCAGAAAAATCGGGGGTTGGCAATGGAGGGGAGGGAATGACTGATATACGACTTCCCTCCTGAAAGCCAGGCGGTATCTTATAGATGTCGCAATGAACGAAAGCAGTTTTGAAAAACTGCGAAAGTAAGCTTTCTTTCTCCCTTTGGCAGGAATAATATACGCCGGAGGTGGGTATTGACGAAGTTAGCTTTACCACCTATGGCCTTTAATATCTGCCTAAGGCAGGTATTAACTCAATGATATAGGCAGAAATCTATTTTGAGTCGCCTCGGCTTCGGAGAAAATGGAGACTATCACTAAAAATATATTAATTCATGTGGCAGAACATATCCATAGATGGTATAATATAGCATTGAACGGCTCGGTTACACAAATCAAACTGGAGGTTAAGATGAAGAAAACTCTACTGATACTCATGATTATTGGGGTACTGATTGCAATGGCATCATGCGGTAATCCCGCGCAGGAGCTCGAAGATGAGCTATCTCAATTGAAAGCAAAACTCGATGAGACTGAGGATATAAAGGTTGAGCTGGAGGGCGAAAAAGAGCAGCTGATTACTGGCATATCGAGGCTGGAGTGCGACGCTGAATCCGCGGACAGAAATCTGGGCTTCAGCGAGTACACCATGAAGATAAACGCATCAGACTTCATAGAGAAATACAAAATACTATGCGCCGACTACACCCAGATAAAATCGCTGTACACTGCTCCGCAGCTAAAGGAGAATTTTGATTTCACGACTGAGACTATCGGCACTACAACAAAGTATTCCCTGATAGTATTTGCAGATGAATCAAAAAGTGACAATATTGAAATGGTGATAAAAGCGAATGGCGATGCTATATACGAAGCAATCATAAATTATAGAAACATTTCATCTGAAGCAAGCTACGAAGAAAACTTGTCTCAGCTGACAACTGCGGCAACTATGATGATGTACGCGCTTTATATGGCCTGCTACGATATGGACGTTGTTACAGAACAGATAGAGTATGCCGACTATGTTATGAAGAACTCAGGAGTTTTTTATGACGGAAACATGTGGCTTTATACAAGCGGCGATGAAAACTACCAAAAGATAGTCTGCTTGGCCGTCGGACCGCAGGAAGAGCAGGGGGAATGATTATGAGAAAAATTATAGTATTTGTTTTATGTATTACGACTGTGGCGGCACTCTTTACGGGATGTATAGACAAGCAGTTGGTTGAAGACCTGGAAAATGATATAGAGGATATGCAGGATGAACTGAACGATATAGAAAATGAGAACGAAAGCCTTACCGAGGAAATAGCTGAACTAAATAAAAGGGCTGATGGCGAAAAAGAAAAAATACAAAAATGGGATATACTGCAGACAGAAAGAAGCGATGGCGAAGGGCTTGATACACTGGATATCACTTTTCCGGAACTTTACGCACAGATGGCATATTTTAATAAAGTAAATGACATGTCGGAATACGATTCGCCACTAGTGTACTTTGACGGCGATACTGTATATTACGATTTTGATATATCTAATAACAGCGATCCGGAGTGTGATGGATACTTGATTGAGGTTCTTACTGACAGAGAAAGTGGAATGGTAACTGAAATACGGGTATTTATGTTTAAGGACGTGAGCAGTCGAACTGAGGGTGATTCCTATGACTTATATTACTATCACATAACATTGAATGTAGTCTGCTCATATCTGATGGCGAAGCAGTCGCCTTTTGAAGTCGGCGATGAAATCATAAATCAGGCTTTTACTATGGTAGATGACTGGCTAACATATATGTATTTATATGGCGATTATAATATAGATATTTATAAGGCATTCAGCGAGGACGAATATGAAGTGAGGATTATAACTCCGATGGAAAGTTGACACCATAAGTGAAACATATATTTATGCAACCAGAGGGACATTCCGGAGGTGGAATGCCCCTTTTATGCAGCTGTTATTTCATCACCACCCTCACAACCTTCCCCTTCCCAAACCTCAGCACAACCCCACCCCTCAAATCCACACGCAAATTAACATCCGTCACAACCTCATCGCCCAGCCGTACCCCTTTTCCCTGAATATGCCTGCGCGCCTCGGAATTGGAGGAAGCAAAGCCGGCAAATTTAAGCAGCGTTATGATATCCGCCTCAGCCTCGGGAAAAGTGAGCGTGTCTATATCATCGGGCAGCGCGCCGCTCGCTAATTTTATGTAGCGTTCCTTGGCCTTATGGCATAGCTGCGCATCGTGGTACATCTCAGTAATCATTTCAGCGTATGCAAAGTGCGCCTTGCGAATATCGTCGGAGACTATGCGCCTGGCCTCGTCCCTTTCGATGTCGGTGGTTAATACAAAGTAATCCAAGAGCAGCTCATCGGGCACCTTCATGCACTTTTCAAACATAATGTCTGCGCTCTCTGAAATGCCGATGTAGTTATCTAAAGATTTGCTCATCTTCTCCTTCCCATCAAGCCCGATAAGCAGAGGGAAGGTCATAACGACCTGCGGCTGCTGACTATAGTGGGACTGCAGCGTGCGCCCCACAAGCAGGTTGAATGTCTGGTCGGTGCCGCCTATTTCGATGTCCGCGTTTAGTGCAACCGAATCATAGCCCTGAACTAAGGGGTATAGAAGCTCGTGCAGGCTGATGGGCGTACCTTCAGCGTAACGGGTCTTAAAATCGTCGCGCTCCATAATGCGGGCAAGGGTATACTTGGAGGCGAGGCTTATTACCTCGTCAAAGCTTAGTTTGTTTAGCCAGGCGGAATTATACTCGATGCGGGTTTTTGCAGGGTCTAAGATTTTTGTTACCTGCTCGAAGTAGGACTGCCCGGCGATACGAGTCTGCTCCAGGGTGAGGGCAGGGCGGGTCTTTGATTTGCCGGTGGGGTCGCCGATCATTCCAGTGAAGTCGCCGATCACGAAGACCACCTCGTGGCCTAAATCCTGAAACAGTTTCAGCTTGCGCAGGACGACCGTGTGCCCTAGGTGCAGGTCCGGGCGGCTTGGGTCTGCGCCCAGCTTGATGATGAGTTTTTTGCCGGAAGATAGCTTTTCCTCCAGTGATTCAATGGTGTGCACGCTGACCGCGCCTTTGATTATTTGTGCTGTTAAGTTTTGCATTATGCCCTCCATAAAGTTTTTTTGTAAATAAAAAAGCCCGAAACTCATGTGAGCTTCAGGCTGTGATTTCGCGGTTTGTATCTTATAAAATCATTGCATTACTAAAAGCTCGAACGTATGTGATTTCGAGTAGTAGTAATAATATGCTGTTGTTGATATGAAATAAATCATTTGCGAGCCTTTTTAGGTTTTTGTCATTATATACTAATTTTTTAAGGAGCGCAAGGGGCAGCTAGGCAATCGCGGAGGATATTTTGTTCACCACAAGGAATTGGATTGCATAGAGCATAGTTAGATAGAGCTTTTGGCTTTCTGCGTCATCTGCGTGAATGTCAAAATCTATGTGATTTAAAAGGCTTACTTTGCCCTGCCGTAAGAGTTTGATAATACCCAGGTTTATTTTCTCAGTTTTTTTGTGGTCTTTTTCTATCAGCGCTTCTACATTATCCGGGTGCGGCTTGATTTCGGCTATTAGCGCGCCGTTCTTTTCAAAGGACCTTTGCATAAAATAGAAATGGTAGTTTCCATCCGGAGCTTCAATGGATACATTATAGCCGGCGAAGAAATTATCTGCTATTTGCAGCTTTGCAGCCTCCGTAGTATCTTTGAATATGGTCAATTCAGTATTGCGCCCGGAGGTAGTGTCATCTATCAAATATATGGGGTATCCGTTGTTATCATACACAGCGATTTTAGAGCCTAAAGAATGTGCTTTGTCTTCAAACTCCAAAATTACATTATTGTCCTGGTCTAAAAAGAAGATATTGATGATGTCGTCCAGGGATTTGCTCTCTCTGTGTATTCTCATATACTAATCCTATTAATTTTATCGCATTATATCCACGTATTTTTATAATAAAAAAGATGTATAATAATAATATTTAATGAGTAAAAGGGCTAATTTATGCAGTAATAGCTTAATAAAGAAGATGAATTTCGGTTTAATAGCATATTATCAACGATTAATTATCGTTCTGAAGCCCGCTGCCATAAAAATATTCCAATTAATCTTGATAATAGCATTTATTAGCCGTATTATTATAATAGGGCGGAATATACTTCAATTTGTGACGCGGAAAAGAAAAACGAAGGGCAGAGAGGAAGATTATGAAAATACTACATACAGCCGACTGGCATCTGGGCAAAATTGTCCATGAGCACAGCATGCTAAATGACCAGAAGCATGCGCTCCGCGAGCTGATAAAAATAATAGACACTGAAAAGCCCGACGTGATGATAATAGCGGGCGATATATACGACCGGTCGCAGCCCTCAATTGAGGCAGTTGAGCTGCTGGATGATACGCTGACTGAAATTATTATGCAGAAAAAATGCCCTGTGATTATGATATCCGGAAACCACGATAGCCCAGTAAGGATAGGCTTCGCGGGAAGGATACTAAGGGAGAACGGGCTATTCATTGCAGGGGAAGTATCTGAGTATATAAAGCCGATAATTTTAAATGACGAGCACGGGGCAGTATGCTTCTATGCAGTACCCTTTGCAGAGCACGCCGCTGTGCGCGAAGCATACACAGATGAAAGCATAAAAAGCCAGAGCGATGCCATACAGAAAATAACGGAAGCAATCTACAAAAAGATGGATAAAGGCGCACGAAACGTATGCATAGCCCACTCCTACATCGGCAGCATGGAAGGCATGGAAGAAAGCGACAGCGAGCGCCAGATATCAGTGGGCGGCACGGAGATAGTGGACGCAGCCTATTTCGATCAATTCAACTATACGGCACTTGGGCACCTGCACAAGGCTCAGAAGGCATTGAAGGACAACATACGGTATTCAGGCTCACTGCTTAAATATTCATTTTCAGAAAGCAGGCATATTAAGTCTGTAACGATTGCGGACATTGACGCCGAAGGCAATTCATCAATTGAGCAGATACCCATCGAGCCCTTGCACGACATGCGGGAGATAAAGGGAAAGCTTAAGGACTTAATAAGCGAAAAAGTATATAAGCTGGCAGACACCAGTGACTACATAAAGGCCATATTGACAGACGAAGGCGAGCTATTGGAGCCCATGTACGCTCTGCGCTCAGTTTACCCAAATATACTGCGGATGGAAAGGCAGAAAAATGCTAAGGCTGAGGATTCAATGATAGCCAGCGCAGGGGAATACGCAAAGAAGCCGCCGATTGATATTGCAGGGGAATTCTATGAAGATGTGACGGGAGAAAAAATAGGCAAAAGCAGGAAAGCAATCATTGAAAGCGTGCTGACCGATATTATGAAAGGGGAAAGACAATGAGGCCATTGAAACTGAAAATGACGGCCTTTGGGCCATACAGCGGCACACAGGAAATCGACTTTACGCTGCTTAATAAGAACGCCCTTTTCCTGATAACCGGCCCGACAGGATCCGGCAAAACCAGCATATTTGATGCCATATGCTTCGCGCTGTATGGCAGAGCCAGCGGAGACGACCGCGCATCAAAAGGGCTTCGCAGTGACTTCGCAAAAGCCGACACCCTAACAGAAGCAGAGCTAACATTTGAGCTCAAGGGCAATGAGTACTATATCCGCCGCGTTCCGGAGCAGGAAAGGCCTGCATCAAGAGGCAAGGGCACGACAACGCAGAAAGCGGACGCTGAGCTAAAAGCAGGCGGCAAGATATACACAGGGATACACGATGTAAACGACAAGATAACAGAGATCATGGGCATCGATGCCGAGCAATTCCGCCAGATAATGATGATACCGCAGGGGGAATTTAGAAAGCTATTAACAGCCGACAGCCGTGACCGCGAGAAAATACTCAAAAAACTATTCAACACCAGAATATTTGAACAGATGCAGGAGGAGATAAAAAACCGGGCGAAGTCTCTGCGCGACAAAAGGCAGAGCCTTAATGAGATGCGCAGGCGTGAGACGGAGAAAATACAATCCGTCGGCAGCGAGGAACTGAAAAAAGAAATCGAGGCGGAATACATAAACTCCGCCAAAGTAATAGCCATAACCAAGGGCATAATTGCAGAACGCGGCAAAGAAGCAGACAGACTGAATAGGGAAATAAAGACGATTACAGCAGACAGAGACAAACTGATAGAAAAAATGCAGCGCAGCAAGACGGGCAACGAGCTGCTAGGCGACCTGAAAAAAGCTCTCGAAGCAAGAAGCGCACACGAAGCGGAGAAAGAAAGCATTGAGCAATGCAGAAAGATGGCGCAGCAGGGCGAGCAGGCAAAGGCCATTGAGCCATACGAGGAGAACTATTTAAGGGCGCAGGACAACCTAAAAAAGGCAAAGGACAGCCTGGAGATAATCCAAACAGAAATTGAAAAAGAGCAGCAGGAGCTTATCAGCCTGAAAAAGGAGCTGAACAAATACCAGTCCGATGAGCACAAGGAATACATAAACACCATCAATTCAAAGATGCTGGAAGCGAAAAGCTTTCTGCCCAAGGTGGAGGCCATAAAGGAGACGCAGAATAAGATAGATGCGGCGGGCAGGGAGATACAGAAGCTTTCCGGCGAGATAGAATTCCTGAAAGAGAAGATCGAAAAGCAGGAGCGCACAAAAGAAACTTTGAACGAAAAAATGGAGGCTGCAGATAAAGCGTCAGCGGAACTAAAAGAGCATGAAAAGCAAAGAGACAGCCTGAATGAGACATTCAGCAGATATAAAAAGCTGGGCGAGAAACTGGAGGAGGAAAGCACCGCCAAGGATGAGATGGCGAGACACAAAAAGGAAACGGCGGAGCTGAAAACCCGGCTTGACGAAAAGGAAATAAAGCTGAAGGAAACAAAGCTGGGATATCATAAGAATCAGGCGTATCTGCTGGCGAGAGACTTAAGCGACGGTGATGAATGCCCGGTGTGCGGCTCAAAGGATCACCCCCGCCTTGCGCAGCCATACAAAAACCCCGTAAGCAAGGATGAGCTTGACACCGAGGAAAGCGAATTCGCAGGGCTGCAGAAAGCCCACAGCGACAGCCTGAATAAATTCAATGTGGCGGAGGAAAGATACGACAATTTAGGCCGCGCAATAGTGGACATAGTGATAGAGTTGAAGGACGCAATCGACCCTGAATTCATGGAGTTTGATATATCAGAGCGGGCGGCATACATAAGGCAACAGGCGGAGCAGGCAAACAGCGCACTCAATAGTGTGACGCAACTGATCAAGGAAAAGACTGAATTCATAGGCGAGGCACAAGGCACAAAGCAGCAGGCGCAGGAGCTATCAGAGAGCATAAAGCAAAACGGCGAAAAGCTAAAGGAGATGGAAAAGAAAGAAAACGAGCTGCGGATAGAAAACGCGCGGCTGTCATCATCACTGGAAGCGATATATAAGGATGTGCCCCAAAAGGTGCGCACCAAGGAGGCTCTGGAGGCGGCGGTGGAGAGGCTGAAAGCAATGATAAGCCAGGCAGAGGAAGCAGCGGAATCGGCGCAGCACAAATTCAGCGAAAAGACAGCGGAGATTGCGCACCAGACTGGCGCGAAAATCGAGCTGGAAGAGGAGATAAAAAGGAAAGACGAGGCAGAGCAGCAAGCGCAGAAGGAGCTGCATGCAAAAATAGACGAATCGGTATTTGACGGCGAAGATGCATACCAGAGCGCAAAAACCCATGCGCGCAAGGCGGAAGAATACAAAAAAAGATGCGCTGAGTATGAGGAGAAATCAACTCGTATAAAGGCATTGATTGAAGGACTGGAAGAAAAAACTGCGGGAATCCGGTATGAAAACACCACGCAGATGGAGAGTGACATAGAAGAAAAACGACAGAAAACAGATGAGCTGAATAAAGCCCTGAGCGAGACAATATCCGCTGCGGAAAGCAACAAGGCGAGCATAGCCGAGATAGAAAAGCTGAGCGGTGAGATAGAAAAAATAGAGGATGAATACTTGTTGGTGGGCGAGCTGGCCGACGTGACAAACGGCAGCAACCCAAGGCAGATATCACTGGAAAGATATGTGCTGGCAGCATACCTCAATGATATATTAATGGCTGCGAACAGGCGGCTGAATGCCATGACATCCGGGCGCTTCCAGCTGGGCATTACGGCGGAACTGGAGAGGCGCAACAAGCAGAGCGGGCTGGATTTGGAGGTAATGGACAGCCACACTGGCAAGGCAAGAAACGTGAAATCATTATCCGGCGGTGAGAGCTTCTTGGCGTCTTTATCCATGGCGCTTGGTTTATCCGACGTGGTGCAGAGCTACGCGGGGGGCATACAGCTGGACACGATGTTTATAGATGAGGGATTCGGCACTCTTGATGCGGAGACATTGGACTGCGCGATTGAGACATTGATTGAATTAAAGCATGCGGGCAGGACGATAGGCATAATATCGCATGTGGCGGAGCTAAAGGAGCGCATTGATATACGGCTGGAGGTTACGGGGTCTGCGAGCGGGAGCAGTGCGGAGTTTGTGGTTTAATATTTTTGCACCCTTCAGTCTCGCTTCGCGAGCCAGCTCCCCTCAAGGGGAGCCTAGGTGTTTTTATAGATTATTTTAGTGATAAAGTTCTTTTTGAGGAAGAGTAAAGGATACTGCTTCGTCTAATAGATTACATAAGAGGGTGAATCCTTTTAAATTAAGATAGAAATATATGTAAGGAGAAAACAATGTCTGATTTTTATGAAAAAGTAAAAGATATTTATGAGGATGATTTACTAGACAGGCCAGCGTTTGCGGAAGCGCTATATAATCTTATTTCCAAACGTAAACCAATTTTGATTGAAGAATATGAAGAAGATTCGGATGGAGAAAGAAAAACTCCCTCGCTTGTTATTGCACTGGACTCATCTTGGGGTTCTGGAAAAACTCATTTCCTAAATTACTTTGAAAAAACATTAAGGAAATTGAATAAAACAGACGAAACTAACTTTTATGTAGTTCGCTATAATGCTTGGCTAAATGATGATTTTGATGAACCGCTATTAAGTATTCTGCACAGCATCATTAAAGAACAGCAGCACCATGAAGACAGAAGTCAAGAACTAATACAGAAAGGCGTAACACTTTTTAAAGAAACTGTTTTGCCGATAGCGCTTGATATAATTAAAAATAAGACTGGTTTTGATGCACACAGAGCATATGACATTATGCAAAAAACAAACAGGACTGAGAAATTTTATACCTTTGAAAAATATGAAGAGGCATTAGGAAAAAAGAAAAAACTTAAGATGGCAATGGAAAAATTTTCTGAAGATAAAAAGGTTGTTGTACTTATTGATGAACTGGACAGATGTCGCCCAACTTATGCGATTGAATTACTTGAAACAATAAAGCACTATCTTAATGTTAAAAACTATGTGTTTGTTTTTGCTTTGGATAAAGATCAGTTGTCACACTCGATAAAAACGCTATATGGAACGGGTATGGATTCAAGTGGATATTTGCGGAGATTTTTTGATTATGTACTTAATTTTCCGGTGCCGTGCATGAAAAACTTTTGTACATACTCCTTGAGTGCAATTGATATGGAACCAAAAAAGAAACAGGAATTAATATATGATATAGAAAAACTTGCTAACGCTTTAGAATTAAGTTGTAGGGATATGAAAATTATACTGAATAATTTTATTATACTTTGGGAAACAATACTAGATTCAGAAACTGTAAATCATTATATTATGGAGGCATATATATTTATTATATCACTTAAATACAAGTTTCCAAAGGAATATAAAGGCATGCTAGACGGGACTTCCTTTTACAGGCAAAAAGACGAAGAAAGAGAAAAATTTTATAAAAATATTAGAGGCATTAATACAGAACTCGATAAATTAATTAATATTATTAAAAGTTCCAAAATATTAGCAATGAGTGAAAAAGCAGGGATATCACAAAGAGATTTTGTGGTAGGTGTTGATGATAATTATTGTGTCAATTCAGCTAAATATTCTTTTGAAAGAAAACAAAAACTAAAATATGAAAAAGAGCTATTTGCTTATTTTATTGATAATAAAAATCTACGTTTCCCTGAATTTGGAGAGATTATTTTGCCGGTATCAAATTTAGCTAAATTACTATTGATTGAAT
>JAFGUF010000018.1 GCA_016938675.1 Clostridia bacterium
ATATCGCTTTTTTAAATTTACTTTGCAAGCAATATATGGTATATTATATTTAATGTTAATTATATACATATTATGGTTTTTGATATAGCTGCCGCGGTAATATTAAAACTGTGCGGCTATTTTTGATTTTTCGCAAAAGGAAGAGGCACTATATGAAAAAAATGCAGACACAATTACAAAAACTAAATAAAGAGCTTTACGAAGCATTCTGCAATAGCCTTGAAAAGGCGCAAACAGAGTGGCTGCCTAATGTAGTACCCAAAAAGAGCTCCTATAATTCTTTTCCGCATATAATGGGTGTAATGGAGCAGGCAGATAACCTCTTGTATAATTATGAACAAGGCTGTGCAGACATAGTACTCAACGATATTGAACTGTATATTATGCTAAACTCCATACTTCTGCATGACATCGGCAAAGGTGTAATAGGCGAAGAATACAAAAATGGACATGCAGATAGATCGCGCATGGTTATTGAAAAATACTGGGCCCAGCTGGGAATAAAGAATGAGCGAATAGCCGAAATAATATCCCGCATTGTGCTTTTCCACGCACCTGATTATAAACTGGCGACAAAAAAAGAAGATAACAAAGCAGCAGAAATAGTAGTAATAGAGTCTCAGAAGACGATTCTTGATAGATTAAGTTATAAGACGGAAGTATATTCCTATGGATTTGTTCGAAGCAAGCTATTGGCAGTTTTGCTTTTTGTTGCAGACCATCTGGACAATTCCTATACCCGTGTCCCGCCATCCTATATTGAAAAGCAGCTGCAGGTAGTAGGAGACTTCAGAAAGAATATTATCAGCACCTATTACAGCAAGCAGTCCCAAATGGTATATGTGGAAGTAAGAGACGGTATTATCAGCGCAACAAGTAAAACAGAAGATATGGAAGACAATAATGAACTGGTATTAATCGCAGAGCAATTAGAAAGCATTTTTGATAGCGAGCTTGAAAACGCCAGGCGAATATACGAACAGCTTGAGGCAAAATGGACGAATGAAGATAATAAATCAGAAGACTTGAAAAAGAAAATAGATAATAAAAACGAATTATACAAAAAATTAGAATCTGCGACTAAAGACGAAGAAGACAAGAAATGTGAAAACGGATTTGTTTATGAACGAGATGCTTTGTGGGATATTTGCATTACTGAGTTTTTAAAAGCAAAGCATGAATTCGAAAATCTGAAATCCAATAGCAGTTCAGTGGCAGAAGGTTCGAATAAAATCGAGAAAGAAAAAAAGGAACTGATTGCCAGCTTACTAAATAAAGCAGAAATTAAAGAATATACGTTGGAAAAAATAAGTGAAGGAATAAATAGAAAAATTGGTGCTCTTACTAGAATAAATGGTAAAGAATTTAAGAAAAATAGAAAATCAACTACTCAGAATCCACAATTGAATAAACTGGCTGAATTGATTGTAAAAAGCGTTATTCTAAACAGTGAATCAATGAAGGATATGCAGCGAGATTTAGAGCTAATCGGTATCCCTATTAAAAAATGGTGCATTGAGCAAAAAGGAATATTAATGGAGCCATTATATAGCAATGGTGAATACTCCTGTATATTCGCATATGAGCCTATTTTAGACATAAAATATTTAGAGGATGTAATAGACGCGTTAATTACAATTGATTCCGGAATCATCGGAAAAGAATACCACTCCTATGAATCTGTCGCTAACTTTATGCATGAGGATATTAAGAATATTGAGAAAGTTAAAAGTGCCATAAGCAGAATCTCATTGCTTATGGAGGAGTGGAACAGTGGAAGTCAAGAATGTCCCTGCCACTTCATTTATGATTTCCATATAAATTGTGATACAAAAGGATGGAACATAGAATCTGATAAAAATGAAAAAAGAAAACCTAAAAAAGGAAAACCAAAAATAAACTGGGATGGAAAAAAAGGATTTGCATATTTGATTAAAAAGAGAATATATGAAAAATTGGGGGGAAAAGATGATGAGTAATATTATCGAAAATAAAACTAGTGGAAATAATCTCAATAATTTCAGAGTCCTTTATGACAATGTGAACAGTCTGGTTATAGGAGACTATTTAGATATTCTGCTGAATACAGATAAATATGATCATTTATATGAACACTTATGCGAAGTTAAATCTAGAAAAAGTAAAGCTATTCTTATAGCAGAATCTGATTATAAATTCAGCCATATTCATTCTTACTCTTCATATTGGAAAATAAGCAATTCGGATTTCAAAAGTATGTCCAGGCTTAAGCAATTAGAATATATCATATATAGAGAGAAAGATAAAAAAGAAAATGATGTTAAAACCGCTGATAAGCCAAAAAAACCCGGGTTCTTTACAGGCGGCATATTGCTTCCCAAAAAAGAAAGCCATCTTCTTGGCTCGGGCAATATTGTAATCAGCGGCGAGCCGGGAGTAGGAAAGAGCACTCTTGCCTTTCAAATCGCGGCTGCCTGTGCCTCCGACCTGAATAACGGCATTGCTATTTATTATTCCCTCGATATGCACAGCGAACAATTAAAAAATGCAATGGTTGCAAAAGATAAAGGAAGAATAAACTTTTGTCAGGATAATTATCATATTAACTCATTGAAAAGTAAGGATTTTAATCTGGAGAATATATTAAAAAAGGAGAATAAAGAAATAATTCCCCAAATAATTATGCCGCAGTTAAGCCCAAAAGGCATATCGCCGGAGGGCAAGGAGGACAGGCTTTTCCAGGAAAGATTTGATGAACTGGAAATCGTGGTAAAAAGCGCTAAAAAGTATAATAAGACAATTGATATTGAACTGGACAAAGTTTCAAATAATAATGAAGCTGATTTGGATGAAGCAAGAAAACCAAAAGTTAAATTGATTGTAATAGATAGCCTTAATACATTCGGCGAAAAAAAGATGAAGCATGAGCAGATACACCGCATTTTTGACCTTTTCAGGCGAAATGAGATAGTAGGAATATTTACGCTTGGCATGTTTGAAGACAACCACTTAAAGGACGATACAATAGATACTACAGCAGCGCTGTTTCTATCGGACACTCTTATCTGTTTGACTAAAGAACAATATGAAAACTACAGTTTCAATATGCTGGAAATCAAAAAATCCCGTCATGTTAATCATGTCAGAGGAAAGCAGATATATAAAATCAACAATATTGATAATAGCTGCAGAGAAAGCATACATTGTGGCTGCGAAAATTCAGCAGATAAGTGCACCTGCAATAAAATAGAGCTGAAGAAGGAGCTGAAAGTGCTGCCTTCGCTGCATCATTATATAGTGTCTACAGACGGGATTCAGAAATCGGCGGAAGATAATCCAACGCCAGTAAACAGTAAACCCGAAGCATCGGAATGCGGCAAAGAAACGACAATGTTCGGTATCGAAAATTTTGCAGAGGTTCTGCCGGGACATTTTGAGTGGAACAAGGGAAACCCACGGGTTTCTCATATTGTATCTTTGGTTGGCGACAGCGGCCTTTATAAATCTGATATCGCAATAGGGTCCATGATATCAGGAATGCTGCATTGCGACAGCAGCGGTTTAATTATCCGCATGTCAGATAGGGACAATCTTGCTTACCGGGGGGTAAGGCTGAGCGCTGATGTTCTTAGTTTTTATGGACATAAATATAACAATGCAAAATTCCCTACGGAGATAACTTTTTATGAGACGAAAATTACACAGTACGATGACAAGGCATATAAAAGTGATATAAAAGGATGGAGCCTTAACAAAGATGGGAATGGACCTCAGCTGCTGGAGATTATTTTCAAAAGCGGTGCTTTGTGCCCGGAGGAATTTGTATATAGAATATGCAAGTTAATTCATCAGTATAATATATCGCGCATCGCAATAATGGATTTAAAGCTTTTGAGCGCCAGCTACCCGGTGCTCCTTAACAGCCCGACATCAGGGTCTATGTTCCTTTCTGCTATTATTCATATTTTCAGAAATTATGGCATAGATGTTGTGATTACCGCATCATCTGACAATGAAAGCAAACTGTGCAGCCAGATAGGCAAGCTGTCAGACGCGCAAATTTCTGTAAAACGAAACAAGGCAGGAGAAGTATTAGTTGACGGCGAAGGCTTAGTTACGAAGTTTGGCAAAGAAACGGCTAAAAAGAAAATATTTATAGATTTAATTAAAGACAAGTACAAGCAAAATGAATATTTAAGATACAATATATTATTTAAGAGCTCTGAGGAAAAAGACAAAGAAATCCCGAAGGCAAAGCCTCGTGCATTGAACGGCATAGAAGTTTTTGATGTGATAGATCCGGCTAAGCCAAAAAAAGAATGGATATAAGTGCAAAAAAGAAAACAGCCCGTGATTTTATATCATGGGCTGTTTTCTTTTTACATCTGCACATTAAAGGGCTGCTCTTTCTCCTTAGGCTTCGCTTTTATCAGGGCAATACCCAGCCAGATAAACCAGGCTATCTGCCCTATTCCGAATACCCCTGTGCCGGCTGCGTCGTTTATTGCCGGCACTGCCGATAATATTCCTGCCGCGCCTATAATTATGCCGAGTATATTCAGCGGCTTGGCGAAAACTTTTGTCCTAATGGCAGCAATGCTTAAAACCAGCATCCACAGCCCGCCTAATATCTCGCCGTCTGAAAAGCTCAATCCCAGTGATACAGCCTCCACGCTGATCCACACGGCTATAGCCTGAGCAGGATCCGACGGATATATCGCGGCAGCGGTGTGTATTCCCCGTATAGTTACCATTCCGCTGGCAATGAGCAGGCATGCCCATATAAGAGACAGCGCAGTGGATATGTATGCCGCACTCTTCGCTGCCTTCTTCAGGCGTTCGTACAGCGCGAATGAGATAACTATAAGTGCTAAGCCGAAAACAACGTATCCTGCCAGATATATCAGGAAGAATGCATTTTCTCTGCCAATAAATAGTTGAATCTTTTCAGCAGCATCCGTTATGCTAGCATAGTCTATTATGACCAGAAAATAGGCTATCATCGCTATATAGGAGCAAGCCATATAGATTGCTGCAATCCCGCCGAGCTTTTGCATATTATTTTTGTTTTTCATTCCTAATAACCCCTCTATTTATCGTTCTTTTCATACTCGAGTATGTCCCCGGGCGTGCAGTCGAGCACCTCGCATATTGCCTCCAGTGTATTGAAGCGGATCCCTTTTACCTTGCCGTTTTTAAGCAGAGATAAATTTACATTGGAAAGCCCTATTTTATCTGCCAGGTCGTTTAGAGACATTTTTCTGTCGGCCATCATTTTGTCCAGCCTTACTATAATCATTTCATCACTCCCTTACACTATGCTTTCGCTGTCAACCTGCAGTGAAAGGCCGAACTCGAATATCTCGCCCAGTGAAAAAAGCAGCAGCCCGAACATGATGGATGACCAGCTAATGTTTACGTTGAAGGTCATCCACTCAGGATGGTTGATTACTGTTCCTGCCAGAATGCTGAGCACAAAGATCAGCCCTGTGTAGATAAAGAATGCTATCCCCATATGCTTAAGCCCCTTTACCATGTTCGAAGCAAACGGAGTCCCCTGCTCCACTATCCTGCCGAACATCAGTGAAACTGACTTGAATATATACGCTGTCAGCGATATGCTAAGGCCGGCCGATATTATCCCGGTGAAGATTACACCATATGGAATCGATAATCCCTCCGGTATCATGGGCAAAACTTCAGGCTGCACTTCAGCCAGTATTTTCTGCGCAACGTCTACGATGTCGTATCCTGCGGCGGAAAGCACCGTAGCTGTGAATAATGCCGCCAGCATAAATAATCCGCCCATAACAACTGTCAGTATAAAAAGCACATTCGATATGTTTTTATATACTTTAAACCTCTTTAATTTCTGTTCCTGCATTTTCATAAAATTATTTCTCCTTAATTTTTTATTTAATTTTTTGTCTTTTCAGCCGATTCATTGAATCCGAATATAATCAGCCATACTGCCAGCACCATCTCCTGCAGCGCTATTGGCATATTGATTATTATGTTTACTGTTGAGAATGATTCCGCTCCGAAAAGCACCGATATATTTGCCCCGAAGTGAAGCAAAATTGCCGCTATGCCCCAAATGGAGAGCCATCTTGGAACCAGCCTGGTTTTGTAGAAACCGATGTAGTATAGCAGAGCCCCTGCACAGAATGCCATCGCTCCGGCCTCCGCTGCTGAGTTGTACGCGATTTTCATTATTTCCGCCGCGCTCTCGCTGTAGGCAGCCGCCTTCAATACCGCCGCCGCTATGCCCGCTGAGGCTATGAATATTCCGCCCTCTATTATGCGGAAACCCGCCGCGCCTATCGCAAGGCCTTTGCATTGCTTCTCCATAACCGGATAGATAGAAAGGGCTATGGCAGCGCAGAAAATGCCCATCAGCATTACCAGCAACACCCCGAATAAATAAGGCTGCGGCGAAAGCAGAATGGCCTCTGCGTACCCATCAGTATCCAGCACATTGATAAACGGTAAGCTGCCCGCTCCGGCGGCCGTTGCTGCAATAAACAATATTCCTGTCAGCCTGCCTGTCTTTTTCTTTTTCATATGTTTTTTCCTCTTAATTTTAAATTTCAGTCAATATTAACTCTATGGGCATATAATACTTCATTGATTTACGTTTGTCAATAATAATTTTAAATAAAACATTAAATATTATACGTAAAATCATAAATTATTAACAAATTACATAAAAAATGCGCCGAAAACGGCGCAAAAGCTCTTTTTTTTGCAAAAAAGTTCAGTAAGAAAAGTACATGAAAGCAGTCATTAACTATTTGTAATCAGTTTTTTTATCTCTTCCGCCATTTTCCTTGTTGGCGCTTTGGCATGGTTTCCTCCGCTGGTGCTTCCGGTTACGAACTGCCCGTCGACAACTACATTGATGTATTTGGGCGTTGCTCCGGCGCTCTCGATGTAGCTTTTTGTTGCGGAGCTGCAGGCGATTTCATGCCCCTCTATAAGGCCGTCCACTGCTGCAAGCACTATATTGCCTGCGCAGACCGCGGAGATACATAGGCCGTTATCCTTGCTTAATGTCAGCACACGCCGCACATCCTTTGAGTACTGTATGGAGCGGTGGTGCTTGCCGGCAGGCACAAAGACCACCTGATAATCATTAATGTTTTCTTCCGTTATTTCCGTGATATCACAATCCGGCGTTATAGGGATGTCTTCGTGATTGGGGCAGGAGCTCAGCAGCTCCTTTCCGCCTACGCCGGCTGTATCTACAATAAAGCCCACAGCTTCAAGCTCGGTTTTCATATCAAAGTATGTGTTGCCGAATTCATTGCCTACAATTATCAGCGCGCGGAGCACGGGCTCAGGGGTCGCGGTGGGCTCCGGAGTAGGCTCCTCAGTGGGTGCGGGAAACAATGCGCCGCTGCAGGATGCCAAGATAAACGCCGATAAGAGTAAAAATGCAAAAATAAAGTTCTTTTTCATTGTGGGCCTCCTTAATCGCTCGGCTATATCATTTAGATATAGTGTATATAAATATGATATCACAAATTAGATAAAATGGAAACATATTAATTGAAAATATTAAAATGTGATATAATTATATAAAAGCATCAAGAAGGAGCGAAAGACCATGAATATAAAAATTAAAAAGCTGCAGCCGGGAATGGGCAATGAATTCGCTGACTACTTTGCAAATCTTAGCTTTACCCACGAGCCTAATTGGTCGGGCTGCTACTGCAGATTCTACCATATGGATAATGATATCGAGGAGTGGGGCAAACGCACAGGCGAAGAAAACCGCCTTGACGCCATTAAAGAAATAGACAACGGCAATATGACGGGATTTTTGGCATACACAGATGATCAGTGCATCGGCTGGCTCAACGCCAACGACTGGAAAAGCTACAAGAGGCTCTATCCTTTCGTTAAGGACACAATAGGCGATAAAAAGGCAGGCGTCGTTATCTGCTATGTTGTGCATCCTGAATACCGCGGAATGGGCGTATCCAAGGCTCTGCTCAATGCTGCTGTTGAGGATTTCAAGGAAAATGGCTATGATGCAGTGATGGCGCTGCCGCTTAACGCCAATGAATTCAGCCAAAAGCTATACAGGGGAACGGAGTCTATGTATGAAAAGGCCGGGTTTAATAAAGTTGGCGAGTTTGAGTATGGGCAGGTTTTTGTAAGAGAGCTTAAGTAGAATAGAAACCCCTCAGGTGACGGTGAGGTTTAGATAACAAATCCAACAACAAGGTAATCTTTCCGTAAGATAGAATAGAAACCCCTCAGGCATCTGTCGATGCCAGCTCCCCTGATTAGGGGAGCCTAGTAGTTGAATTAGTATATTTTCCGATAAGCCTCCCCTAGCAGGGGAGGTGGCGGACGAAGTCCGTCGGAAGGGTGATAATTGCGTAAGCCGAGACCGCTTGCGGTGGCGGGATTCCCTGCACTAAAGCAAATACCGATGTAATAAAGCCAATACACCTCCCCAAATCCACATACACATTTTTGTATATTTCAATCACATTTTAGCGAGTGTTTGCAATTGTTTCATTTATTTTCATATGCTATAATGATACAATACCAATATAACATAAGACTGTATAAATATTGTAATTGAAGAGGCTATGTGAAGAGGTAGGTTTTCAATTTTTTCGAGGCTATTTTTACTAATAAATATACATACAAGAACAAGTAATTTATAAGGAGAATTTTTATGCAAGTAATGGGAGCATGGTGGGACGCACTAAGCAGCCTGCAGCATTTTTTCTATTTCATTGCTGTGCCTGCTACAGTAGTCCTTTTCATTCAGTTCATATTGTCAGTTATCGGCCTTGCAGGTGACCACGACGTTGACACCGGCGGAGCAGATGCAGACGTGGACGTGGATATGGACGGAGACCTGGACGGCGGCATGGATGGGCATTTCGACGGGCACATAGACGGCCATGCAGATGCCGGGAATTTCCACGCTGATGGCACAGACGCTGAAACAGCGGATTTTGGGCATATGGATTTCCGCTTTGTATCGTTCAGAACGATTATCGCCTTCCTCACGGTTTTCCCGTGGACGGGCATCGCGCTGCTTGAAAAAATAGACAGCATTCCGCTGGTAATTATAATATCAGTACTGGCTGGCCTTGCCGCCATGTTTGTGATAGGCTATCTTTTCTATATCACTGCCAGGCTACAGTCCAGCGGCAACATAAACTATAAAAACGCCATTGGCCAGACTGCGGAGGTATATATACCACTTTTAAAAGAGAATAACTATCAGGGCAAGGTGCAGGTGGTTATCCAGGACAGGCTTGTGGAGGCGACGGCCATATCCGGCGACAGCAAAAACCACTCGACCGGAGAGATGGTCAAGGTGGTGGGAGTGGTCGGGCTGACTACTTTAGTCATTGAGTCAAATAAATAATTTAAGCATAATTTATATGAAAGAAGAGGTTTCTATATGGAAGGTTTAACGTTAGTTGTCGTCATAGTGGTGCTGTTATTGGGAACATTCCTGTCGCTGCTGTCACGCTACAAAAAGTGCCCGTCAGATAAGATACTGGTTATCTACGGTAAGGTAGGCCGCATCAAAGGCGGCGGAAACAAGAGCGCCAAGTGTATCCACGGCGGCGCGGCATTTATATGGCCGATTATTCAGAGCTATGAGTTCATGAACCTGACGCCTATATCCATCAACGTAGCCCTGACCAACGCCCTGAGTAAGCAGAATATCCGTATTGATGTTCCATCACGATTCACAGTAGGTATATCCACCGAAGAGGGCGTCATGCAAAACGGCGCGGAGAGGCTGCTGGGATTAAGGCAGAACGAAATTGAAGAGCTGGCAAAGGATATCATATTCGGACAGCTGCGTCTGGTAGTTGCCACAATGGACATCGAGGAAATCAACACAGACCGTGACAAGTTCCTCGCGGCAGTATCAAGAAACGTGGAATCCGAGCTCAAAAAGATCGGACTGCGCCTGATCAACGTTAACGTAACAGACATCAAGGACGAATCCGGATACATCGAAGCTCTGGGTAAAGAAGCCGCCGCCAAGGCAATAAATGACGCTAAAAAGAGCGTTGCGGAGAAGAACAGAGACGGCTCCATCGGCGAAGCTATAGCCCTGCAGGACCAGAGAATACAGGTTGCCGAAGCCAACGCAAAGGCCGTAGAGGGCGAAAACATGGCGAAGATAACAATCGCCAATTCCGAGGCCAACCGCCGCGAAAGGCTGGCTGAGGCTGAGCGCAAGGCCATAACCGCAGAGCGCATACAGGCAGCAAAGGCCAAGCAGGATTCCTACAAGGCAGAGCAGATGTCCGAGCAGGCAAGGGCGGAGCGCGAGCAGGCCACAAAGGAAGCGGATATCATCGTAGCTGCAGAAATTGCAAAGCGCCAGATGGAGATAGCAGCCGCAGCCGACGCGCAGAAAGCACGCCTGACAGCGCAGGGCGACGCGGACGCGCTATTTGCCAAGATGGAAGCGGAAGCCCGCGGTATTCAGGAGATCCTATTAAAGCAGGCGGAAGGATTCAAAAAGATCGTTTCAGCTGCCAATGGCAACTCCGACAGCGCAGTCAAGCTGATCGTCGCTGACAAATTGGAAGACCTGGTTAAAGTGCAGGTTGAGGCAATCAAGAACCTGAAGATAGACAAAGTAACCGTCTGGGACAGCATGGGCGGCAAGAACGGCACACCCGCCACAGCCAATTTTTTGGCAGGCATGGCAAAGTCCATTCCACCGATGAACGAGCTGTTTGAAATGGCTGGCATGGATCTGCCGAATTTCCTCGGCAAGGTGAAGCCTGCTGCGCAGGAAAAGGAAGATGAGCCTGCAGTAGTTGTGGAAAGCACCCCGGAAGCAACCCCGGTTGAGGCTACGGAAGCACCCGTTGAAGCGCCGGAAGCAACGGAAGAGAAATAGTATTTCGTTTAGATATTAATTAATGATGCCCCTGCGAAAGCAGGGGCGTTGTTGTATGTATCCCCTTGAAACCCCTCAGGCATCTGCGGATGCCAGCTCCCCGCTGTTGGGAGCCTAGTAGTTGAATAAATGTATTTTCCGATGAGCCTCTCCTTGTAGGAGAGGTGGCAATTTCGAAGAAATTGACGGAGAGGTTTTATTCCATCCCCCTGAAAGCTAGTAGTTGTATTAATTTATTTTCCGATGAGCCTCCACTTGTATGGCATGTCTGCGCGACAAACGAAGAGGCTATTTATCTAACCTGAATCCCTCGGAAAGCTTCGCTTTCTCTCCCCATTTGGCATAAGGATTTCTTTTGTATATTTTAGACATTGTTTGGCGGCTTTTGGAATAATATGGCTATATTTATTGGGATAAAATGGTACAATAATCAAATAATATTAAACAGGCTGGTAGATATATGATACTTTACAAGACGGTAAAAACACTATTCACAAAGCCGCTTATTCTGCTTATGGCGCTTCTTATCTATATGCTTCCCCTTGTGCTTGGAGCACTTCCAGAAGGCGGAGCAAGAAAGCTTATGATAGAGACAGATACCTACCAAATCATAATGCTCGTAGTTTCAATAATAATGATTCTTATTTTTATTGGCCCATTGGCTGGGTACGTATACAGGGTTTGCAATGAGCAAGGCTCACGTGGGTTCTTCCTTAACGACATTATGAAAAATACATTAAGTATACTAATTGTATTGATTATTACAAGAGCAGTTACAGCGATTATTTCCGGTATCGGAATATTCGGCGCAATATACATAGGGCCTCAGGTTTTGTTCATTGGTACGATCGCCATCACATTTGAAGCTGTAGCACAGGTATCCATAGCTTCTGGGACTAATTTCACTGACGCAGTGGACAATGCTGTGAGTGTGACAAAAACAATATATATACAAGTCACTGCAATTTCATTTTTGTTTAACATTATGGAGTTTGTTCTATTTTCAGATGTGGATGTCTACCATTTAGGCAGCAGCAGTTTTTTGATATATAATCTCTTATACGGCATATTCAAAGCATTCACGTCTGCTTTTGTGCTGGTCTACTGTGCTCATCACTTTGTGGAAGATAAACGACTGACAGATGAGGCTATGGAGAGGCTGAAAATGTAGTACGACAAAAAAAGAAATATTATTAATATAAAACATTTATAGCATATTATGTTTATTTATTGCACGTAATATACTATAATTCATATTAGTTATATATTAACTAATAATTCCGGGAGAATAGAATAGCAAATGAGAAAAATGCTGCCTTGCCCATTGGTGTACGTGGACAAAATAGAAAAATGGCTGCATGAGATGTCGCTTAAGGGCAGTCATCTCATCAAGCTTAATATGTTCTACGCTGTTTTTGAAAATGGGGACAGCAAAGATATCAGCTATGCCGTTACTATGCATAAAAAGGTATCCGAAGCAGATGCAGCAGACAATCCAAATAGCGTGATATTGAGTTCACATAAAAAACTGCAGATAATTGACAAGCTGGATAAATACAATGATTTAGGCTGGCAGCTAGTAGACTGCAATATAAAGTCATTATCACTGGGTATAATCACTTATCCTAAAGTGTATTCTGTATATAAATCAACAGATACTACCCCAAAATGCAGTTTACATGATATTTTTGACAGAGCGGTTATTGCAGGGCATACGCAAACAATTCAAAAAACTATAGGATTTATTGTCATACTTTTGCTTTTACCAGCAGAACTGTTTTTTATAACAACGTATGAAATCATGAAGCATGTGCCTGTAAATGATATGTTCTTTATTAATTCTGCACGAATAGCGGCAATTTTTATTATAACAGCCATAATAATTTATTGGTCGGCAAAATTATACAGGCTTTATAGAGTGTATAAAGGAAAAAAGAATACATATAAAGTACCGAGAAAATGGACACTTTTGTCAAGTATAGTAATTATAATTTTAATGATCATCATTTTGATATATAATAATCCGGAAAAGCACACCCAATATATACAGAATGCCTCTGATGTAAATTTTGAGCCGTTTGTCAATTTAGCAGTAATAGATGGTGAATATCCTCAATTGATGCAGCATGAAAATCATGAGAATTATTTTTACGGTTACACAAACAAAGCACTTTTTATGCCACTCTATTATGAATTTATTGAAAAAACAATGATTCCGGCACAACATGGAGATAATCTGATTGTTCAGTATACAAAATCATTATTGAAGCAGCCTATAAAGTACAGTGCAGCTAATGGACTTAAATATTTCAAAGACAATAACGACAGTGAAATTATGTTTATCGAGGGTAAATATTTTACTAATATTGAATATATGTATGACTATAGTGATGTGGATGGCAGCATAATACACATACTTATGCTGTTAAATACAGATTGCGAGCTTTTATTCATATATTATAAGGGTGAGCTTACACCGGAGGAGATCGCGGGAAATATCGAAGAATATTTCATTTCCGTGAACAGGCAATAAATAACGCCTTGGATTTAGCCTTTCCGTGTGATACAATAATTAAGCAATAAAACAACAAGGAGACAAACATGTTTTACGATATAGTCAAAATAGGCCCAGTCACCATTCACGGCTACGGGCTGATGATAGCAATCGGCCTGCTGGCGGCAATCCTAGTTGCCAACTACAGAGGCAAAAAAAGAGGCTTCGATCTGGACATACTATTCAACCTAATCATAATAGCCATAATAACCGGCTTCTTGGGCGCGAAAATAATGTACCTGCTAGTGGATTTAAAGGGATTCATCGCCAACCCATGGGGGGCACTTTCCGGCAGCGGATTCGTAGTATACGGCGGAATCATCGCCGGATTCTTTTCCGCATTTCTGTATTGCAGGAAAAAGAAGGTCAGCTTCCTTAAGCACTTTGATCTATTCATGCCCTCAATAGCAATTGCGCAGGGCTTCGGTAGAGTCGGCTGCCTAGGCGCAGGCTGCTGCTACGGCAGGGAGACGGAGTCCATCTTCTCAATAGTCTTCCACAACTCACCCCTCGCCCCAAACGGCGTGCACCTGATTCCGACGCAGATATACTCAAGCGCCTATAATTTCGCCATTGCGGCAATACTGATAATATATGCCAGAAAGCAAAGGAAGCTTGGCAATGTCGGGCTGCTGTATCTAATATTATACAGTGTAGCAAGGTTCATTATTGAATTCTTCAGAGCGGACTACAGAGGCAGCATAGGCGTGTTGTCCACGTCCCAGTTTATTTCAATAATCATCTTCGCGGCTGCTTTGATAGCATTCATAATCAACGTGAAAAAGGGAATAAAGGACACGGGATTAGATGACGCAAAGAAAGAAGCGGAGAAGGAAAAGGAAGAAAAAAGCGAAGAATAAGTAAAACTATTATATACATAAATGCCTCGCAGCACATGCGGGGCATTTTAATTAACTAAAAACAGGCTGCCCCTGCGCATTGCAGAGACAGCCCGTTCCGTTATAAAGAAAGAATATTAAGGAGATTTATCCTGTTATGCGCTTGTCTTCCACAGTCCGTGCAGATTGCAGTATGCATATACATCCGCTGGTCCGCTAACTGTAAATGTAGCCTGAGGTGTATCACCCGGATGGAAGGATACTCTCTCTACGCGGTCATCCTGAACCACAGCAACCCATTGAATAAAGTGCTCTTCTGTCATTGGGTGCAATACTTCGCCAACTGTAACCTTTAATGTGTTGCCGTCTTTTTCGACCTTCGGTACGTGCTTTTCAGCGCCTTGGTCGGCTGACTTTGGCTCAAGCTCTGTCATCGGTTCGCCGCAGCATATTATCTCAACGCCGCTGGGATCAATCATTTCAACCAAATTGCCGCAATGCTGGCAGTATAGAAATTTAACATTTTCTTTTTTCATTTTTTTACCTCTTTTTTATTATTGTTGTTTACTTCTCTTTTTTGAAGCACATGAACCAGTCCAGACAATACCTGTCCTCGCCCTTGTATTCCATTCTGTCCTTCGCTGTTCCGCATGAACCTGCCGGAGGAATGATTACGTCCTCGCCCGGGCGCCAGTCAGCGGGAGTCGCTATCTGTTCTTTGTCGGCCTTTTGCAGCGCTATAATTATGCGCTTGATTTCGTCGAAATTTCTGCCTGTTGATGCAGGGTAGTATAGTATGGTTCTGATAGTCGCCTTTGGATCAATCACAAATACTGCGCGCACAGCCTGCGTCGTGGATGAGTTTGGCTGAATCATGCCGAATTTGTTGGCTACATTCATTGATATGTCTTCTATCAGGGGGAACTTGACTTCTACGTTTTTCATTCCCTTGTACTCTATCTTCTCCTGAATGGTTCTAAGCCATGCGATGTGAGAATAGAGAGAATCAACCGACAAACCAATCAGCTGAACGTTTAGCTTCTTGAAGTCCTCCTCCATTGTCGCGAATGTCATAAATTCTGTAGTACATACTGGTGTGAAGTCGGCCGGGTGTGAAAACAGGATTACCCATTTTCCTTTATAGTCTTCAGGGAAATTAATCTGTCCCTGAGTTGTGTTTGCTGTAAATGATGGTGCCTTGTCGCCTATTAAAGGCATTGTGAATTTTTGTTCTTCATTGTTTGTTTCCATTGTCTTAACCTCCATTATCTATAATTAAGCCGTAGGCTTTTATTGCCTTTTTGATATGCCTTATTATTACATTAAATGAAAGATTATTAAGTAACTTTATCACACTGCCTCTCTGCAATTATGATACCCCTGCCTCATTTGGCGGAGGATAAGCCGAGGTTATTTTTCCGTTACGGCTGCTCCTGCTGGCTCATCAGGATATACCTCTGCTCTCTTTTTTATAAACAGCATATTTATATAGACAATAATAAAAGAAGATAATACTATACTGACCGCAATGGAAAAAACAGCGAGCACAATAATCATTATTAAAGACTCAGCGGAGCTCGCGCGCGAAATAAAAACGCTGCCGTTAAAATCAGATAATAAATATATGATCCCCGTCAATAGTACCGACGGCAGCAGCAATAGCAGATTGGCAAGGGCTGCCCTGGGCAGTATTCTGAGCCCTACTTTAAATATATTTTTCAGCCCTATTTCATACTTGTCCTCCGCTGTTACAGAGACATAGCCGATATTTACTAAGGCTGAGTAGAAAAACATAAATAAAATTAGAAATCCTACAGCCACCGGAATTATAACATCCAGTCCGGCACTCAATAGTGAAAGCGAAATCATCAGCCCGAAAAGGAGCAAATAAATCACATACACCGGAATGGACATAACAATGCCCGTTACGGATATTTTCCACCAGTTGCGCTTTATGCCTCTTTTGATCCATCCCGGACGGGCGCTGCCTGAGCATACCTCATAGACATAATTATAAATAACAGGCATAACCAAAAACATCAGGCTCAATATTCCCGCAAAATACAGAAAGAATGACAGAATCATTAAAAGCGGCATCATCGGCGAATAGAAATGAATCGGCATGTTCGGCATAATCAGCATCATCGGCATAGCACACACAACCACAATAGCCGTAGATACTAGAAGGCTCAGCGGTATAATAGGATGGCTGAAAACTGTTCTAAATGAGTTCTTTATCATAGTATTTTTTCACTTTCACTATCAAATATATTAAATTAATTATACCATAAATTACATAAAAATGAAACAGCATATTGTTACGCCGGGTAACATTATCGTAATATTTTTGTAGTAAATGCTTGAAATCTTAATAAAATGGTTATATAATACACACAAAGGATTGGAATTAACTATGAAAAAGATAATAATATTTTTGGCGGCCGCCGTATTGCTGGCTGGCTGCACACCATCGGAATTGCCGGAGATCAAAACGCCGACGCCTGTGCCGGTGATGACCCCGGTACCAGAAGCGACTGCAGAACAAACAACGGAAATTGACGCAACTGAATATGAAGACGTTGCAATCGGCGGAGTTATCGAATCCATTGACAGCGACACCGTGACGCTTACGGGCGTTGAGGGGATGGAGGGCGTTTCATCTATTGCTTTCAATGTCAATGAATTCACTCTGTGGGAAATACCCAGAACCAAGATGGCAGAAGGCCTCTATGTAACAGCGTTGGTTTCATCCGGCTTGTCGGATTCTGTTCCCCCTCTTACACTGGCCTCCAGAATATTCAACTTTGATGAGGTTGTAACAGGACAGGTGACGGAGATAACAGAAAACAGCATAAAGATGACTCCGGATAACGGATACAACTCAAACGGCGAGATTACACTGGTGCTGCTGGATACCACAGTGTGGGACGCAGGCAGCGAAAACATTCAGGTAGGCGACAGGATCAGGGCTCTGGCGAGCGTATACGTCAACAGCGAGTCGCCCTATGAAGTGGACTGCGACAGAGTGATGGGAAAGATATCAGAATAAACTAAAGTTAAAAGAGCAAAAGAGCAAAAGGGCTGCCTTATAAAGGCAGTCTTTTTTATGCTGCTGTAATACACGTTTTTGGTAATTAATATTCTTCACCCTTTGCAAGTATAGTATCTTCCGAAGGCAGGTATTAACGGAATTATTTAAGTAAGACATTTCTCAGAGTCGCTGCGGCTCCAGAGACAAGACAATATAGTCTATTCTACATAACCTCCCTTGTTAAAGGGAGGGGGGCAGATTATAATAGCAAGTGCAACAGAAGAGAAAAATAGAATAGACCGCAAAAGCAACCAGGGTGTAAAATGAGGTTACCACACC
>JAFGUF010000019.1 GCA_016938675.1 Clostridia bacterium
AAAGTAAATTTAAAAAAGCGATATACAACAAAAAAATCTATATAATTACAAGTAATTGTATATTTAAACATAAAAACTGATTCAATAAGTATACATCTCTACTCTGTTCGGTATATTTTCATTCTGTTTTCAGAATTATAGAGTATAATATAACAACACGTACACTGGGTATATGAATATCCAAGTCTTTATTGAACTGCAAAAACAAATAAAACGATATGAATACCACTGAGCGGTATTAAGAGATAAAATGAATGAAAAATATAGTTAAGATTTTTATAGTACTGGCGGTTTTGCTTTTGATAAACCCGCTTACCGCATTGGCGGAGACTGACACAGTTTCAGGAGCAAGCGAGGATACACAGCCGCCTGCGACTGCCACGCCATCGCCGACACCGACACCGACACCCACTCCCACGCCAACGGCTACACCGACAGCTGAGCCCACTGCGACGCCTTCGCCTGAGCCGACAGCTTCAGCCACTCCAACCGCGACAATAGTGCCTGTAGCGGAAAAACCCAGCACTTCACCTTTGGCGGCGTATATCATGCTGGGGATTATATTCGTTATATTGGTTGCAATATTTGTAATACTTGTATTTAGATATATTGATGATAGGCGTTATAACCAAAGGGATAGCTATTATTAGGTATAAATAGATTGAAAATTGTAAGAACGAATACTAATTTATTCTTCTTTATAGTCTAAAATAATTTGCTGAAGCTTTTCTTTGCACTGATAAGCAGATATCTTGAACCCAGCTATGGCAACAATAATGCAAATCGCAGGAATTAAGATAAAAAAATCATAAGAATTATTAGTGAAATTTCCTTGTATCAAGCTGATAAACAGTGCAATTATCTGAAAAGCGAATATTGCAGCAAAAATTGCAAAAAATATATTAGAAAAAAGGAACATGCGCATTCTTACATCTATTCGACATCCGTAATCTTCTTCAACTATCTTACCAATCATTACAGCCATAAAAGAATTTCTACCGAAAATGCTTTTTGTGAGTTTGAAAGTGTCTTTATCTACAGTACCGTTAAAAAATTTGGGCCCTTTGAAAAGAGTTAGAAGTAATCCGGCATTTGTATTCCCAATGATATCGTTTAGCACTTCTTCTTTGGTTTTTTCAGTTTTAATTGTAAACTTTTCGAATGGAAGCAGAAACATAAATCCTCCTGAAAACTGCAAATTTCCTGATTCCTTTTTACCTACTCAATATCTTCTTCCTCTGCCAGAGCCTTAAGCCTGTCTTCCTCGTCTAGCTTCTCGCGCTCGGTGATATAATAATGCATACTGTAGGTGAAAAGGAAGGACTGGGCGAAAACATAATACACGCTCAAAAATCCTGCTATGGTAAGAAAAATCAAAACAATTATTTTCGGGTTCGTGTCAAGCGTAGGCACAGCATAAGCTATGTCCATGCCAACCCCATGAAAATAAAGCAAAAACAATGCACTGAAAATTATGGCAGGTGTCATAACAATTGTTGAAGTGAAATACATCTTCAGATAATACCTGCCGCCCACAAAGAATGTATTGGGAAGGCTGTCTATAAACCTATCCTCCACTATTGCGGAGGTAAGGCTGATTACCCAGAATACGCACCATGCGGAGAAGGCGATAGTATACATGGCAAATCCGAGCCCCGGAACAGCGAAGAAAAGAAAAAACACTATGAATACAGCAAAGAGCGTAATGAAATTCATGAAGCTCTTTACCACCACTCTCCAGGAGTACTTCAAAAGCCCGTCTTTGGTCCATATTTTTTTCTCTTTCCCGGTTACTGCCTTGTACACATAGCCATATAGCGGCGGAAGCACAAGCACGCCCATCAGGATATATACTATTGGCGCTGCGATTGCAAAGCCGCGCACTAACTCGCGGAAGTTTGGCACATCATCTATACGGGAGTAGTCCCCCAGCAGCGTTAAAATTATGGATCGGTAAATAGGAAACGTTAGCACGAGGCCGGCCAGAACCGGCACTATAAATCCCCACAGCATTTTAGGGTTATCTTTAATAGTTTTTATTGTTTTCTTCCACATAATCTACCCGCTTTTTAAATAACATCAAATTTACATTTAATGAATCTATAATATCAACAATTTTGCATAAATACAAGTAAAATGTGGATAAATGTGTGGATAACCATGTGGATATTCACATGCAAAATATGGAAAACCTCAATTTTGGGTATAATTAACCGACAAACAGCGGATTTTCTTACTTTTATTAAGCAGGCGAGTGATGGCTCTTAATATCTAATTTACATACTTATTAACTTGGTGTTAAGAAGTGTGTTTATTTGCGGGGAGGGTGGTTATTTTTACGTTTGAAAATATATGTTTTGATATAAAAAAATGATTTCTTAGTTAGATTTTCTTTATGTATTAAGCAAAAAGTTACCTAAGTTTAGTTAAGATAGTTAATACTCTTATGCAACATATAGTAATTGTGATATATATTGCTATGTGGTAGAATAAGAAAAAATGTAGTGAGACTTTTTTATGAGCTATTGCGAACAAGTAAAATCTTTTAGAAGAAGTATAAATGAGCATAATCATTTTCTGATTCAAGAATATCAAGAAAATAATGAAAAGAATTTATGGAATCTTACATGCTCTGCAATGGATTGGCTTACTGTTTCCGCAGATTATGTTGAAGATGTAAAATTAAATCCAACGTTTGGATATGGCGAATCAATAAAATTATATAGTTTGATTAGTGCTATTGATATAATGTGGGAAGCAATTTGCCAACTGAACAGAGTATATGGTAGTGAAGAGATTCCATTTAAAGGAGATACATCAATATTTAACGATTCTCGCTTAAATCTAGATGACAATATTTTTTTTAAGCATATTCGCGGTACTTTTGGGGCACACGCAGTGAATATAGATGATGATATAAAAAGATATGCAAGTTGGTCATATAAATCTGTCGGTAGTGAATACGATTATGATATAATTCTTTATAGTTCAAAAAAAGGTTATGATAATATTATGATGGGAGTTAAGTTGAGTCAACTATATCAATTCATAGATAAACGATTAGTCCTGCTGGATGAGATTATAAAAAATATCATAGAAAAAGAAAATATTTTTCTGTTGAATAAAAAGAGTGAAAAGATACAAAAAGATTACAACCCCATTATGCAACTACATATATTGAAAACTGAATGTAGAACACGCTACAACATATGTTCAGACTCAATTGATGAATTAATTCTTCTTATATCAGCAAAGCCTACAGGTACATATAAAAACTGTCTTCTTTATAAATATTATAAGATTCTTAAGTTATCAATAAAAGAGATATTGAATGCGATGCAAAATATGACTTATGCAGATCTTGAACTTTCATACGAAAAAAATAGGCATGTACCTCAAGAATTGCAATATGCTTTTTCGAAATTATATTCAAAAGTAATGACCCATTCAGACAGACCTTTGTTTGAGAAGCAACAATTAATTAGTGCTCTTAAACCGGATATAATTTTAGATAAAGATGTTTCGAATGAAGAATTACTTTTTGCTTGTATGGCATTATTTACTATTTAAATATACAAGAACAATTGAAGTATATTATCCAAACAAATAAAGAGACTACTATCAAAAATAAATTAAGTCCCCCAGTTTACACACCCCAACAACTAAATATATAATGCCATTCACTCAAAATCTGCACTCAACAGAAACGACAATCTACATACAAGGTCTGCATGAGGCGACGAGATAATATATATTCCCAAGCCGACAGCCAACCACGAAAAGTGGGGGGAGGTATCGGACGGAAGGCTAGAAAGACAGCGAAAGCCATCTAAAAGCCGCGTCGTTGAGCAAAGCTGAACTGACCTTCGTTACAGTAATTTAATTATCCTTCGAAATCGTAATGATTACAACTTCACTTGGATTAAACACCCTGGGCATATATTTATAATTATATAATCCTCGGCTTACTATCAAAGTTGTTGCGTCGCTTATCTGATACTCGCCGCCCGCATACTTGGGGAAGAACCCCTGAGCAGGCGCATAAAGCCCGTTCAGCAAAAAGGGAATGCGCACAAGCCCGCCATGGGAGTGCCCTGATATTATCACGTCGTATGCGTATTTTTGGTATTCCTCCACCTGCTCCGGGCGGTGGCTCAGGAGTATGCGGTATGCGTCCTCGTCGCCGGAAGACCATAGGTCACTTAGGTGCTCGGCCCATGTGTATTCCGCATAGTCGGGGTCATAATAGTCCGCTGTCGCATCGTCCACTCCGCAAAGTTCAATAGTGTTTCCGTTTATATTGAGGCTTTTGTTCTCGCCGCGCAGCACAACTACGCCCAGGCTTGAAATGATGTCGCAAATTTTGTCCGCCTCGTATGACCAGTATTCATGGTTGCCCGTCACGTAGTAGCAGGGCGCAATCCTGATTGCCTGCGCGATTATAGAGACCACGGCGTCTGTTTCGTAGGGCGAGTTTGTCATGTCGCCTGCCAGCAGGATGATATCGGGCTGCGCGTCCTGAAGCCGCTTTATTATATTTTCCTGTTTTTTGCCGAAGTGCTGGTTGTGCAGGTCTGCAACCACGGCAATAGTTATTGCGTTTTCTATTTTATCCGACTGCAGGCTGTATTCGCGCGTCACTGGCCCGGAATATAGCCCGGCGGCCGCCAGCAGTATTATTACTATAAGAATTATAACCTTTTTTCTAAGGCTGGATTTATCTTTTATCATAGTCTTTTCCTTGCAGTATTCTTATCGGATATATTAGCATATATTTTACATTTGAGCAATTGTGCGAGGAAAGGGAGATTTGCTTTTGCAGGTTGCAGATGAAAAGCTATCGTCATAAATGAAATAAATTCTCCGCACAAAAAAAATGCGGCCATACGGCCGCAAAAGGATAAAATAAAAAATATGCTATATATTTATAAATCTCCACTTTCTTCAGGCATCTCCTGCTGAGTCATGTATACTATTCCTATTGTTCCCGGGCCTACGTTGGCGCCGACTGACGGGCCGATGTCGCAGATGGATATATCTGTGTCCGCTATCTCGCGGATTCTTTGGGATAGCTCCATGGCCTTGTCCATGTCGTCAATGTGGTGCACTATAACTTTCTGCACGCCGTATTTTGAAATGTCCTCTTTGAAAATCTCAAGGAATCTGTTTATAGCCTTCGTTTTTATGCGGACCATTTCCTTGAGCTCTATGCTGCCGTTCTTTCTTTGAAGTATGGGCGTAATCTGCAGCATGTCGCCGATGAATGACTGAACCTTGGATACTTTGCCGCTGATCTCCATAAATTTTGTTGTGCTGGGCATAAAGAGGAACTTTGTGTATTTAATGGTGCTCTCCGCCGCCTTGACCACTTCCTCAAGCCATGCACCCTCCTTCGCCTTCTCCGCCGCTGCCAGCACTGCGAGGCCTTCCTCCATTGCCGCCGAGCCGGAGTCGACTATTGCGATGCTTGCCTTTGGAAATTCGCGCAGGATTTTTTCCTTTGCGACGGCGGCGTTTTTGCATGTTTCGCTTACTTTTGCGGAAATAAAAACTGCCACTATAGTGTTGCCATCCTCTATTTCTTTCAGGAAGGCTTCATATAATACATCGGGATCCAAAGGGCGTGATTTTGGTATTTCATTGGCTTTTTTGATCTGGTCATAGAAGGATTCGTTGGAGATTGATGTCTCTGGTATCTCGCGATCGCCCATTTTCATTATATGGGGGATAACTGTGATGCCGTATTCCAGCTGAATGTCGCTAGGAATGTAGGAAGATGAGTCCGTAATAATTCTAATCATGTGTAACCATCCTTATAAATCCATAATAATGCCCTTAGCATCAGCCCATTTATATATTTTCGGGCAGTTTTATTATATCACGAAGGTTTTGTGTTTTGTATAGATGATTAATGTATTAAAAATAATGTAATATTTTATTCATATATAGTACATTATGATAGGGATAATGGCCTAGATGATAAAAAAGAAGCTCATTAAAAATCAAACTGAGGCAAAAATCTCATATTCGCTGGCAAAAAGATTTTTAAAATAAAAATGCGGCTTTCGCCGCATTTGATTTGTATGTTTATTCAGATTTGCCGTCTTTGTTTTCCTCGGAGTATATCTCGCTGGAAATCTCCCTGATCATGTCTATCTCGAATTCCAAAGCCAGTATCTTCTTATACATCTTCTCAACCTTCTCGAACGGTATATTATAGTTTAGGAATGTATCCTCAAACACCGTGAATATCCTGCTGATCTGCTGCGCCATAGATATGAATGACTGCGAGTGATTGGACTGCAAAGCATTCTTGAATTTATCAACATCCTCGCTGATTATCTTTACAACGCCCTTTTCGTCGCTTACCTCCTGCAGGGCAAGAGGATAGGGCTTAATTCTCTCGAGAAAATAGTTGCCCTTATAATTGACATTATAGGCATACTGCAGCTCCAGCCCTTCAAGACTAAAATTCACATAGCAGAGTGTGCTGTTTACCAGCTGTACCTTTGCGCCCAGCTGCTGCAGCTTGATGGTGTGCTGCGATACTTCCGCCGAATTTATAATATTTCTCATAAAGTCCTCCTTACAGGTAGAATACTATCAGGTATATTGTTGAGAGCACGATGGACACCAGCATTATGGGGAAGCCCGTCTTGAGGTAGCTCATAAAGCCCAGTTTCTGCCCGTGCTTTTCCAGCATTCCGCTGGCTATTACGTTGGCGGATGCGCCCACCAGTGTGCCGTTGCCGCCTAGGCATGCGCCCAGTGCCAGTGCCCACCACAGGGGCGTAACACTGATAGCGGACATTGCGGCCATGCTCTTAATAAGCGGTATCATCGTTGCCACAAAAGGAATATTGTCAAGGAATGCAGATGCTATTGCAGAGCCCCAGAGAATGAGAATAACCATGAAGAACAAATCTCCGCCAGTCAGATTCAAAAGCCCCTGCGCCAAGAAATCAATTACGCCCACGGCTTCCAGCCCGCCAACTAAGATGAAGAGCGCCGTGAAGAAAAATATCGTTGGCCACTCAATTTCCAGCAGAACATCCTCCACCTCAACCTTGCTGATCAATAGCAGCAGCCCTGCGCCTATCAAGGCTACAGAAGCAGACTCAAAATTAAGGTATTGGTGCAGCACAAAGCCGACCATTGTAAGAGCGAGCACTATAAGCCCCTTTTTAAGTAACACTGCGTCCCTTATTGCGAGGTTTTCATCCATCGCCATTATCTTGGCGCGCTTGTCCTCGGTGATTGTAAGCTGCTTTTTGTATATCATCCTGAATATCAGTATTACTACTGCCAGAATGACGACAATTATTGGAGCGAGGTTGACGATGAAGTCAACAAAGCCTAGGCCCGCAGCCGAGCCAATCATAATATTGGGCGGGTCACCGATAAGGGTCGCTGTACCGCCGATATTAGATGCCAGTATCAAGGGCAGCACAAATGGGATTGGGCTTAGCTCCAGAGTATCAGTTATAACCAAAGTTATAGGCACGATTAAAAGTATGGTGGTTACGTTGTCCAAAAGTGCAGATGCCAGCGCCGTGAAGATTGAGAAGACCGCGATTATCTTCCACGGGTCGCCCTTTACGGACTTGGCGGCCTTTATTGCCAGGTATTCGAATGCTCCTGTGCGCCGTAGGATGCTGACTATTATCATCATGCCTATCAATAGGCCGATGGTGTTGAAGTCGATTGTGTCGATTGCCTGCTCCTGCGTAATGATCTTAAACAGCAGCAGCATAACAGCGCCGAATACGGCAATGGTTGTTCTGTGGATTTTCTCGGAAATAATCACGCCGTAGATTATTATAAATATGCCTATGGCCGTGACTACATGGTATAATTCCATAATTTCGCCTTTCTAAATATTAAAAAATTTAAATATTCTCCTGCAAATAGGAGATTATTCTGTTACCAATTTTATGCGGCAGTTTGCCGCTGCAATTCCGGGTTCATTTTTAAAGCCGCCGTTATTTTACTCAAATAAGGCAGCTTTTTTTGAAAAGTTGTTCTATTTTACGAATTGCTGTAGTTCGCTGAGAAGGTCGTCGCAGTTGTCGCTATGTACTTCTACTTCTATTGGTTCGTTTAGGTTAAGGCTGAAAATGCCGAGAATTGACTTTCCATCTACTATGTATCTGCCTGATTTCAGGTCGATGTCGTAGGGGTACTTGGAAGTGATCCGGACTAAGTCCTTGATGTCTTCGGTAAGCGAAAGCTTGATACTAATTGATTTCATAATAAAATCCTCCCGATTAAGATATAAAATATTTAACGGCATATGCCATTGTTTACATAATGATAGGGATATGATAGCCCCTTAAAAATAATCTACAGAATAGTATATCACAAAGATTTGGGCATTTCAATTAGAAAAATGATATTTTAGTACAAATCAATCAGCCAGTTCCTTAAAAAGTGCTTGATTAGCAAGATGGCAAGAACAGAAAGGAAGATAATAATCAAAGACAGTGCATGGTAGCCCTGCAGCACAATGCCCAGCGCAAGCCCCGCAGCCGGGGGATGCTCCGTGTTGGTCATGGTCATAAGAAAGAGCGAAAGCCCTATTGCAAGGCCGCCCGCAAGGGAAAAAACCCAGTGCTTCTCCACAACGGAGTAGACAAGCTCCGCGCAGTGATAGAGCGCTATGCCGATAATCAGGCCGATCACATAGCCGCCCAGCACGCTGCGAAACCGACTGGTGCGAAGGTGCGGCATGGCAAAGACCAAAAAAGCCGTTGCTCCGAAGGATGCAAGCATTACCTCCCGGAACATGCTGTCTGTAACGAAGAGGATTATAACGAATGCTGCGGTTGCCATCAGGCACTGCAGGATATAATGACCCCAGTTTTGTCTGAATTTCTTGTCTACTACTTCTATTTCTTTTCCGAATATTTTCATGTATTGTCCTCCGGGTGTGCATAGGTATTTCTTTAATGCAATCCCTTTGACATTATACTGCAAGATGAGGAGGAATTAAAGGGGGATGGGGAGTATCTTTTTATGGCTGCCAAGTGGTATCTTTCGATTAAGGTTTGTTTCAGGGGGCGTGGAATAAAAACCTCTCCGTCACCTGCGGGTGACACGGCAGATTGTCAAATCAAGTGCAACAGGCACGAATAAACTCAATAGGCGAAAGCCAGCCAAGGCATTTACGAGGACGATTATTGAT
>JAFGUF010000020.1 GCA_016938675.1 Clostridia bacterium
ATTTTCTTGTCTTGCTTTGTAGTTTTCAAGGTGCTTTTCCCTGTTAGCTTTCGCCTTCAAGCTCTGTCCCCTATCCGGCGACAGCTAAATAATAATAGCACATGGCATATTGTATGTCAACACCTTTTTATATATTTTTGTGCCTTTTCTTAAGATATTTTTTTCGTTTTTAGCTATATTTATTTTTTTAATTCTCTCATAATCTATTAATCATTTATAATCTGCAAAAAGCCGTAATTTAAAGCCTTTTTTGTGAAAATAATTCGTATTTTCTTGTTTTGAATTCATTGAATAAGCATGCATATATAATAAATAATAAATATATACATCATCAGGAGGAACGATTAATGAAATGTACACAATGTAAAACCGTGCTGCCAATCGACAGCATTATCTGCACTAACTGCGGCAAGGTCAATGATGAGCCATCTACAGGGTACAAAGTTGCAATGTGGATATTCAGCATATTAGGAGGACTTATTGGCATTATTTTATCTGCTGGAGTTGTCTTTGGTAAGTTGCCGGATGGAACAAAGAGATATTCTCAAAAAAGCAGGTCTTCTGCAACAATTGCTTTCGTCATTGCAGTTGTTGTTTTCGCTCTCGGCATGCTAGCAAGGAATATGTAGCACTAACACTATATAAACTAGAAGAGGCCGCAATACTCTGCAGCCTCTTTTTATTTATATATATTAACTATATACGTATTTACTTGTTTTTATATCTCATCCAGTATTTTTTCCGCAACCTGCCTCTTTGTCATCTTGTCAAATTTTATTATATTTCCGTCAGGGAATATAAATTTAACAATGTTTGTGTCCGTTCCAAAGCCGGCCCCTTCCAAGGTCACGTCATTTGCAACAACCATATCCGCATTCTTTGCTTTGCATTTTTCTACAGCGTGTTTTTCCAAGTCATTGGTTTCTGCCGCGAATATTATTAGTTTTTGCCCGTTTTTTCTCTGACCTAAAGTTTTTGCAATATCTTCCGTACGTACAAGCTCAAGCACCATGTTAGAATCAGCTTTCTTTATCTTCTTCTCAGCTATATCTTTTGCCTTGTAGTCACACGGAGCTGCCGCCTTTATCACTGCGTATGCATCATCATATTCTCGTAGTACGGCATCTAGCATTTCCTTCGTTGAACTTACTTCAACTACTTTCATGTTCGATGGCTTCGCAAGGCTCACTTTGCCGGTAACCAGCACAACATCAGCTCCTCTGTCTCGAGCCGCCTTTGCTATTTCATATCCCATTTTTCCTGTTGATGGATTCGTTATATGCCTTACAGGGTCAATCTTTTCAATTGTTGGCCCTGCTGTTACTACAATCTTTTTTCCTTCGAGATCATTTTTAGATGATAGAATCCTTTCGCACTCTGCTGCTATCTGTTCCGGTTCACTCATCCTGCCCGGTCCTATATCACCACATGCAAGCATTCCGCTTTCAGGGCCAATTATTTCAAACCCCAGCTCTTTCACCCTCTGAATGTTTTTCTGAACTGCTTCATTTGCGTACATGTCGGCATTCATAGCAGGAGCCAGAAGCTTTTTCGATGTACATGCTAATATAGTAGTTGTCAGCATATCATCGGCTATCCCATTAGCTATTTTGCCTATTACATTTGCTGTGGCGGGGGCAATAAGAAAAAGGTCCGCTTTATGGGCAAGCGAAATATGCTCCACTTCCCACGGAACTTCTCTGTTAAACATATCTGTAATTACCGGATTGTTTGAAATGGTCTCAAGGGTAAGCGGCGTAACAAATTCGCAAGCATTTTTGGTTAGAATCACATTGACTTCATAGCCCAACTTTTTAAGTCTGCTTATCACTTCAATAGTTTTATATGCTGCAATCCCGCCAGTTATACCTACGACAACGTTTTTAACACTGCCCATACGGCCCTCCGATATAAGAATTTAATGCAATATACTAATAATGGCTATGGTATACGACCGTACCTTTGTCTATCTCGTTTATAGCTATGGTCAACGGATTTTCCTTTTTAATGTCACCGTCTTTTATCAATTGTCTTGCACGTCTTGAAGCCACAATAACTAGTGTGTACTTGCAGTCAACTTTTTCTAACAGACTCTCAATGGTTGGCTGTTGATTCATAATATTATTCACCTCTATATATAAACTTAAAAATTATATGCTTCTATCATTTAGATGTGCAAGACCCCGTTGCCTTTCTATAATAATAACACTTTTTATGCTTGTACGTCAAACTTGTGAATAATTGTTTACTTTTAAAGAAATTAACTATATTTATTTCATCAGTTTCTTCTTAATACTATATTAACCTCATTTTTTTGCTCTACCAAGCTATTCTCACTACGATATATACATTAGCAAAACACTTTTTACTTATGCTTGACGTTTATCATTTATTACATTACAATATATCGTATAAAGTTATGTGATTTAATAAATAAATATCCAGTTTTAAATATATGCGATGGGGGAAAATCCATGTTTGGAAGTCAAGATATCGGAATTGATTTAGGCACTGCGAGTGTCTTAGTTTATGTTAAAGGCAAAGGCATAGTCCTTAAAGAGCCTTCAGTTGTTGCAGCCCATAAAAAAACAGGCCGCGTGCTTGCTGTAGGTGAGGATGCGCGCCGCATGCTCGGCAGAACTCCTGAGGACATCATAGCCATCCGCCCTCTTCGCGATGGCGTTATTTCCGATTATGAAATGACTGAAAAGATGCTGCGCTATTTCTTAAACAAAGTTGTAGGCAAAAAGTTTTTCTTCAAACCTAAGGTCGTTGTCTGCGTTCCGACCGGTGTTACAGAGGTTGAAAAGCGTTCTGTTAGGGATGCGACCGAGGATGCCGGAGCACGGGAAGTTCTCCTTATTGAAGAGCCGATAGCTGCGGCCATCGGTGCAGGAATAGATATTTCCAAGCCTTATGGTTCTATGGTTGTTGACATCGGCGGCGGCACATGCGACATAGCGGTTATTTCACTTAATGGTATTGTTGTGTCCGATTCTATCAAGGTAGCAGGCGATAAATTTGACGATGCAATAATAAAATATATGAAGAAAAAGCACAACCTCCTAATAGGAGAAAGAACAGCAGAGGAATTAAAAATTAATATTGGTGCTACTTTCCCCCGGAAAGAGACTATATATATGGAAGTCACCGGAAGAAATCTGATATCCGGCCTTCCGAAAACGCTCAACATCGGTTCCGATGAAATGATAGAAGCTCTTGATGAACCTGTTCAGGAGATTCTTGAGGCCGTGCACAATGTTCTGGAGCGCACACCGCCGGAAATCGCTTCCGATATTTATGACAGGGGCATAGTAATGACAGGCGGCGGCTCGCTGCTTTATGGCCTTGACATGAGAATACAGCAATACACTCGCGTTCCATGCTATGTAGCCGAGGATGCAATCTCATGTGTGGCAATAGGTACAGGCCGGGCACTGGAAATTAGTTCTGCTGCAAAAAGGTAATATATTATGCGATATCCGAATATGCTTCCGAAAACTTTATTACTTAAAGCAGGTAATTATATTTATGATTTCGGAAGAGATATTGATATCGCTCTATATGAATATTATTTCAAAAAATCACATCCATCAAAAGTAATCAACGAGCTGATAAAATATTCTAATCTCGACGGCGGGTTCGGCAAAGGCCTGGAGCTTGATTTTATGTATCAGGGTTCCACGCCTTTATCCACTGCCATAGCTCTTGATATTTTCCGCAGGCTAAACATCTTTTCAAATAACCATCTTACTCTTGAAGCTCTTGAATACCTCTCATCGGTAAAAAATTACAGCGACTCATGGGTATGCATTACAAGCGAAGTTAACAATTTCCCCAGAGCTTCCTGGTGGGAGTACAAGCCAATCCTGAAAGAAACATATACATTGAATCCCACTGCTGAAATTATTGGATACTTTTATCTTTTCGGCGGAGGAGTATATAGGAATACTGTCCATCAGATGCTGGAAAGGTGCTATTCTTATCTTCTGCATCCTGAAAACGGAAATGAGATGCACGAGTTGATATGCTTAATGCGAATGGTAAGGATGCTGCCGCCGAGCACAGCATCAAAATTTACCAGATTCCTGCGCCCTCGTCTAAACAATGCCCTGTGCTTTGATACAAAAAAATACGACACATACGTCTTTACACCGCTGCATGTTTTCGAGTCGCCCAGTGACCCGATGTATGAAATATTCAGAAATCAAATTGAGGAAAATCTCGATTATATAATTGAGTCCCAGAATCCTGATGGCTCATGGAATGTGCCTTGGCACTGGGAAAGAGATGAGCACGTTTTTGACAAGCAGTTTCCGCTTATCGCTGCCCACATAACGCTCGAAAATATTATTCGCCTTAAGGCTTTTAGCAGGCTCTCTGTCTAGCTTTTCTTTATTTCGTGCACGCTTTCTCTCATCTGTGCTGCCTTTTTCATTCTGTCTCTCATCTTCTCTGTATCCGAATCGCTTATTAATTCCTCCAGCTCCAGAAGCCCTTTGCGCAGAGCCGCTATTTCATCTACCAGCATATCCTTGTTTTCATTGAATAGCTCGCTCCACATTTCGTCGTTTATCATGGCAACTCTCGTTACATCCCTGAAGCTGCCTGCCGAGAATTCATCTACGTTTCTCTCCCCTGCACACAGCATGTAGGCAACAGCAAGTACGTGAGGCAATTGGCTTGTATATGCTATCAGCTCGTCATGGTTACGCGCGGAAGACTCCACTATCTGCCCTGCACCCAGTGCCATAGCAAACTCCTTAACCAAAGCTTTGCCTTCAGAATCTTTTTCATCAACTATATATTTGCAGCCCAAAAACAGATCGCTTGTACTGCAGTCAAACCCTTTGTGTTCTCTGCCCGCCATCGGATGTCCGCCGACAAATAGCACACCTTCAGGGAGCAGCATTGGTATCGTATCAATAACTTCCCTCTTTACTCCACATATATCAGTCACTATGCAGCCATCCTTAAGGAATTTTCCGTTATCTCTTATGAATTTTATTGCCTGTGCGGGATATAATGATATTACAACTAAGTCGGCGTCAAAGAGCGCTTCTTGTGCGTTATCTGTTGCATAATCAGCCAACTTTAGATTTTTAATTTTTTTCAGAACTTCAATGTCATTATCAAGTGCTGATATTTTCTTCGGCCTTTTTTCGCTTCCTGCCAATGACTTCAGGATAGAACCCCCCATAAGCCCCGTACCCACAATAGCCATATTCGTCTCTTTAAGCTGCAAGCTTATTTTCATATCAATCTGCCCTCTCTGCTTATCTTCATTGTTTTTTATTCGGAGTTTTTATTATTTTACATTATAGCTTCCAATGCCGCAAGCTAATACCATTTAATTTATCTGCCAAGCACTCCCTGCCTTAGCAAAGCGTAGCTTTCAGTCAGTCTATCAATTTCATCTTTATTCACTAAATACCCTGCGCTTTCGCCGTTCTTTTTCGCAATATAATGTGATTGGCTGTACTCATAGAGCTTCACTTCGTATGAGCTGCGTATTGCTGAATTCAAATTAAAGTTTATGTATCCTGCCATCTCGCTATCATTTTCATAGTCTAAAATGATACCGTCAATTTTTATTGTAGTTATATCTTCATAAAACCATATTTTCTGCTCATCAAAATCAGACGAACTAATTAAAGCGTCATCTATGTTATCCATTTCAGCGCTAACAGATGCCCCTTGGCTGCCGTCAGCTAATGACACAACTGAATGCTCGATTCTCATATTGTCGCTTATGCTTGGCAGGCTTATATCTACACTGTCTACAGAATCAATGTTAATCAGGCAAAGGTTAGCGTCGGCAAGCATATAAGCAGAGTAATATAAAAACGGCACAGAATACTTGGTAATAATATATATGTTTTCATCACCTTCAAATTCCAGCGAGAAATAGTCCTCGTCACCATATTCACCAAATAGCAATTTTTCATATGCCCCTGACTTCCCGTAAATAGATATTTCATATGCAGGTGTTTCTAGGCCAAATCTTGATTTGTCCTCCTGTACATTGCCGACTATTCTTTCGCCGCTTACTTCCGTCAAATGAGTAATAAGGCCTTTGAAGTCATTACTTCCGTACAAAACTGCGGTATCAATATCATGGTTAAATGGTTCGATAAATTCCCAATAGCAAAGCGATATATCGTTGTCCTGTTCTGTGGGCTGAATAGTATAGCATTCCTCAATGCCTTTCATTCTGCTTACTATTAATATTCTGTCTATGTCCGCATTCGATAGCTGCACACTGTTTAATACAAGCAGGTCCTCAAGCTTAATCTGGCCATATGTGTAATATGCCTTATCAACTGTGAAAACTTTTTTAAAAACGGATGATTGCATATAGTATTCATTTGCCCTAGGCGCTTTATCCCCTATTATAAAAGACTGCTGAAGAACTCCGTCATGATGAGTCGTAATCTTTGCTGAAGGCGTTAGCATGCCGTATAAATTCGTCTCATCTTCCTCTTCGCTCACAACACTTTCGCCTGTTATATGCGTTAATGCGTACGTAAGCTCATTAACCACTTCCTGGTCGAGCTCTATGCCCTCAAAGCCCTCGGCGTACCATATTTCATTCTCATATATCAGAGTAAGCAGCCCATATTCATTTTCTATCTCCATTTTCTGTACCGAGCCAACTGAATAATTACTTATATATATGATATCGCGCTGCAACGAAGCATCCGGAGAATCTTTTTCCTGATTAATCATACGCAATATTGCAACAATCGCCAAAACTGTTACTATTAACACTGCAATCAGCATATTTCTTATCCACATGCGCATATTCTATAGATTTTTCCTTCTAGCATAGATTGCAATTCCTGCGCCAAAAATCAATACGGGTATTACCGCACAAACAATAAATATTATCGTATAAGCCTGCTTAATAGTCTCAATCATCAATGGAGACTGCGAAAGAGGCTTTCCTGATATATTTATTTGCTCTTTGCTGTCTTCAAGCCATAATATGCAGCTTAGTAAAAGCTCTGTGTTTCTGAATACGCTCTGGCTGAATATTTCCTCACCCGAAAACATATCAGGCGAAGTGAGCACTATCAGTTTTGCGCTTTCTTCCTCGTTTATTTTTTCGGTCACCGCAGCCATCACAGTGAACCCACCGTGTTCAATTTCACCGTTTTGCGATTCTATATATGATGTAGCTGATGTTTTAAGTATAGGTTCTATCTTAATATTTGAATTGTTTATCTTTTCCGGAAGAGCAAGCGCTCCCGCATTTTTCCCAAGCAAAGTCTTATACCCGCCCTCTGCAAGCCTGTTTGTTATTTCGTGCTCCTGCATTTCAGGAATAATATATGAGTATATATATTCATTTTGGTTGGTAACTGCTATGTTTGCAGGGTCTGTTTCGCGAATGATGCCTTCTTGTATGTATATATTATATTTATTGATAAAATACATCAGATTTTCCATATTGTTTTTTACGGTATCTGTTGTGTCAAGAGCTATTATAATTCTTCCACCAATATCTAGAAACTGCTTTAAAACATCTCTTTCTGTTGATGTCAGATCACCTTGCACATCTGTTATTATTACTATATCGCCATTTTGCAGGGGATTCTCTCCATTTATTATGCTTAGCATCTCTGCTTTATAATTTTCTTCTTCAAGCATATTTATTATTTGCAGATTCGCACTACTTCCCGGCGAGTGGTCATCCAGCAGCCATATTCTTTGCCCCGTTTGATTTACAATGGATTTAATTGCATTTGTTAGTGCACTTTCACCTGCAAACTCATCGTACACCGCGGATTCCTCATTATATATATACAGCTCATCATATCCAATCACTTTGTATCTTTGCTCGGTGCTCCTTGTGTCTGCAGAATCTGATACTATTATACTGCCAGATAGTATTTCATCTGCAGATAATGAATTGTAATAATCTACTGCTGCCGGATTTTTAACGATATCAATATTTATGGTGTGAACTAAATCAGAGGATGCTGCGTACTTATTAATCAGTTCATCTGCGTTCTGATCAACACTGTCAGAAGTCCATGTTGTATATATAAAAACATCTGTTTTAAGTTCGCTAATCACCTGCTTTGTAGTTCCGGACAATGAATATATCCTCTTTGATGTCATATCCGCACTCAAATCATAGTTGTTTGATATCTGGGTAATGATATAGTTTACTAAAAGCACAGCAATTAGCGTCATAGCTATCATTATAGTGGAATAGACAGAAAATTTAAGTCCGTTACCTGCATTTTTATTTTTGTCTTTCATCATCTCCATCTCCTTTTTTCAACGGCAAGATATGATGTGTAAACAAAAAAGCCGGCAAAGCTAATGTAATAGACAACATTGTCAACAGCAAGTTTGCCAAGAATAAAAGGCTCAAGCCTTGAGAAAAACGAAAACCATGAAAGTATATTCCTTAGCCCTTCATTTGTTATCAGGCTAAGAGCAGCATCCGCAACCCATAAAAGCAGCATTGCAGCAGCAGTTAAGATAGCAGCAGTTATCTGGCTCTGCGTCAGTGAAGATATCAGCATACCAATAGCTATCATTACCAGCCCAAGTAGAAGAAAACCTATGTATGAGCATAAAAGTTCTCCAAATAGCGCTGTTCCGAATAGACTGATAGTTATCGGAAAAACAAGCGAGAGCCCAAGAGCAGCAATATATACAATTACGGCAGCAAAATATTTTCCCAAAATTATGCTGAATATCGGTACACCTGATGTCAAAAGCAGCTGGTCAGTCTTTTCCCTTTGTTCCTGAGAAATCATTCTCATTGTGAGCACAGGTATAATAATGATAAATACGAAGGTCAGCGAACCAAGCGTAGATGAAAAATCCGAGCTTAGGCCAAGAATATTGGTAAGTGAAAAAAATATACCCGCTATCAGCATAAATGTACCCGAGAATATATATGCTATAGGAGAAAGAAAATAACCTCTTATCTCTTTTTTAAGTACGGCTTTCAATTTAGTTTCTCCTTATCTTTGCCAACTATATTCAAAAACACATCTTCCAATGTACTTACTTTTGATTTCATCTCAAGAATCTTTATGTTTTTCTTAGTCGCCAAGTCAAATACCTGCTCATTGATATCTCTATCTTTGCTATAAGTAATTGAATAGTCCGAAATTCCCTGCTCATTTTCCTCTCCGCATACAGTAGAATTCACTCCATCAATCTTTTTAAGCTCTTTTTCAAATGAACTATCTGCTCCCTTTACTCTTAAATTCATTTTCCCGGCGCTTCCATATATGTTAGTTAGATTTTCTAATGTATCGTACGCAGCAACTGCTCCTTTATCCATAATTATTATCTTTGAGCATATTTTATCTATTTCACTAAGAACGTGAGACGATATCAAAACGGTATGATTATTTGAAAGATTTTTAATCAGCTCTCTTATTTCGACTATCTGCTTTGGGTCAAGGCCTATTGTGGGCTCATCCAGTATGAGTATTGGCGGATTTCCTATCAGCGCCTGCGCCATCCCCAGCCTTTGCGTATACCCCTTTGATAGATTTCCGCATAGCCTGCTGCGCACTTCAGATATCCCTGTAATGCTGCATATTTCATCTACATGCTTTTCTGCCAATTCTGTGTCAACGCCTTTTAGCTCAGCACAGAAGAACAGGTATTCATCCACTGTCATATCTGTATATATGGGCGGCTTTTCAGGCAAATATCCAATTTTTGCTTTTGCTTGTCGCGGCTTTTTCTGTATGTCGTATCCTTCTATTTCTACGCTGCCGAAGTCCGCGGCAATATAGCCCGTTATTATATTCAACGTGGTTGTCTTTCCTGCGCCGTTTCTGCCCAAAAGCCCTGTTATTTCATTTTTTTTCACTTCAAAGCTTACGTTTTCTGCTCCCTTGCTTTTCCCGTAGTACTTTGAAATATTCTTTACTTTAATCATTTACTTAATTATCCTGTGAATATTGTTTTTGCTATGTTTTGTGACTTATTATATCATTATGCTTTGTGATTATGCAAACCTCTATTTATTCCTTTTGCACCCCTATATAAAATATGCTATACTTATGCCGTAATAGTTTGTATCGAGGGCAGGAGGAGGTAATTTTATTATGCAGGGAAGAAGAATACGTGAATCAGAAAAAATTATAAATGTGTCTCCTAGTGGAAAAAGAGCAAAAAATGTTAAGGATCATTTCAGTTCCATACCGAATAAACGCCGTTTTATCGTGTTTCTAGTTTGTTTCGGCATTATCGTGCTAATCACAGGAATCGGATTTGCCAGTTCGCTTAAAACCTTAGGTGAGCTTAGCGATCAGAAGTCTTTGCTTATGGATCAGAAAGAAGATCTCGAAATGACCAGTGAAATGCTTAAGGAAGAAGCTGAGTTTACAACGACGCGCGAGTTCGTTGAATATATGGCGCGCAAATTGCTTGGCTGGATAAACCCGAATGACAAAAAATACGTAATAGTTGATTAAATCCAAGGAGAATTATATGGCAAAACTATATTACAGATATGCAGTTATGGGTGCAGGCAAATCAACACAGCTGCTTCAAATCGCATATGATTATGAAAAAAACAATAAACGTAAAATATTATGTCTTAAGCCCAAGACAGACACAAAAGCTGAAGATTATATAGTCAGCCGTTTGGAAGACGGAATTATCAGGAGAAAGTGCGACTTTCTTGTGGAGCCTCAGAACGGATGGGTTTATGATACAATCAAAAAGAAAATACTTGCGTCCCGCAAGGAAGGCAAGCCAATTGCTATAATATTAATAGATGAAAGCCAGTTTTTATCCAGAGAAAATATTTGGGATTTGGCCAGAATCGTCACATATCTGGATGTGCCCGTTATATGCTTTGGACTAAAGGTGGATGCATTCGGCAATCCTTTCCCCGGCAGCTCCCATCTTTTTGCGCTGGCACAGGATATTGAGGAAGTAACCACAAGAGCCATTTGCCGTCTATCTAAAAAGCCAAAAAAGGCTACTATGCAGCTTAGGTGTGTAAACGGCGAGCCGGTTTTCGAGGGAGACCAGATTGCAATAGAAAATGAACTTGATATTATCTATGAGCCAATATGCCTAGAAGAATATATGAGGCTCTATGATGAATACATGAACAATAAGTAACTAAATGGAACACGATAGAGAATTTATATCTTATAGGCAAAAACTAAAAGACCTTTTTTTGATTTCGCTTAAGCTCGGAGCTTTCACTTTCGGCGGTGGATATGCAATGTTCCCGCTGCTTGTACGCGAATATGCGCAGAACAAAAAATACTTCTCGGATGAGGAGATGCTTGATATTCTTGCGGTAGCTCAGTCTCTTCCTGGAATGATTGCAATCAACGCCTGCATATTGATAGGATACCGGCTGTGTTCGCTGCCCGGCGCTTTGGTTGCTGTTTTAGGCATGGCGCTTCCATCATTGATAGTTATGTCTGTAATCTCATTTTTTTATGTCCGTTTCAGCACCAATGAATATGTAATATCTGCACTTAAGGGCATAAGAGTCGCTGTCATTGCGCTCTTGATACAGGCAGTAATCAAGCTTGGCAAGCAGGGCGTAAAGGGAGCATTCGGCTGGATAGTTGCAGTGAGTGCATTTCTTTTTTCCGTTTTTTCAGGCGTTCACCTTATATTCATTATAATTGCCGGCGGTCTAGCAGGGATACTTTACAGCTATCTTATAAACAAAGAAAATACTGCGCCGGATAATTCAGGAGAAACTAAGTAATATGCTTTTTAGGATGATGTGGGCTTTTTTCAAAATAGGCCTTTTTACAATTGGCGGCGGCTATGCAATGATTCCTCTGATTTCTGAGGAAATGATCAGCAACGGATGGATGACATCTTCCGAGGTAACCGACCTTATTGCAATAGCAAAAATGACCCCTGGGCCATTTGCCGTAAATACAGCTACTTTCGCTGGTATGAAACTTTATGGCTTCGCCGGCGCCCTGCTTTGCACTCTCGGAGTAATTCTTCCATCGTTATTAATTACTTTGATTGTTGCGAAGTTTTTCTTTGACTTTCAGGATGGGAAAATTGTCAAGTCTCTTCTCTCCGGTATAAGGCCCACCGTGGTTGCCCTTATTGCAGGTGCAGTTGTGTCAGTTTCAGCTATTACATTATTCCACGTTGAACGCCTGGAACTTATACTGAGATCTTTTGGAAACATTGAAGCCTTTTCCATTGTTATTCTTGCCCTTTCACTGGTGCTTCTGCTATGGAAAAAGGTCCATCCTATTCTAGTTATAGCGCTTGCAGGCATTTCAGGAATAGTTTTTTACAGCCTGATTCCAGCCTTTATTCCATAAATATAAAAATTCTCCCCGTTAAGAGGAGAATGATATAACATAATTATTCTATTAAAAAGGCTTTTATTCAGCGGCCAATTCAGAAACTGTAATATCTGCACTGCCGATAATCTCATAGAAATATGCCTTGAGTGCTGCGGCGTCCTCAGTAAGCAACGGCGCATAATCTGAATCATCTTCTACTACATTCCCGGTTGATACATTTATAACTGTTTTCGCGACCCTCTCTCCATCAAAATAATAAAGATATGTGAATTCATCTGAAACATAATTATATGCGTACACTTCTCTCTCCAGGTCATTTTCAAAAATGCGCAGAAAACTGTTCTGATCGGCTGCAAACATTTCCATCACTTCTGCATCTTCCTGCATAACGTTTCTCGAGAAAACCCCTGAAACTGCATAGAAACCTACTGTCGTCAGTTTTTCGCCTACTCCTGCACTATACGTTTTAGCCGAAGAATCGTCTCCGTCCGCTTTAATAACTTCAAATGTTTCAATAGCTTCATCGTCAAGGCTGCGTACTCCGCTGTTGCTGCATCCTGATAAAACTCCTGATGCCAGTATAAAAACTGCAGCTATAATATATAAGTATTTTTTGCTCATTTATTCTCTCCTATGTAAGTAAACAGCACGATGGGCCTTTAAGGACCCATCGTGCGATATATCTTTTTAATTTATTTTGAAGATAGATTATTCTTCTCCGGCTAGGTCATCGAATACTTCTTCGATAACTTCATCTACTACTTCAACTTCAGGAACCGGCCTCTGTGCAGGCGTTACATAGCTTGGTGACAATTGGAATTTTGCATCCTGGCCTTCTTTTCTAATCTGCAGGACATATCCTTGAGCATCCTTAACTTGAGTTCTCAGCTGCTCTAGCTGCTCTGCATATAGTGCCTGTTCTTCCTCTGGCAGATTCTCAATTTCCTGTCTCAACACACGGAGCTGCTCTTTATATTCAGCTACAAGCTGACGCTGTTCTTTAATCTGCTCTTTTGTTGCCAGGCGAAGTTCAGTGCGCTCGAGTTTGTTCGCTTCAAAGTCAGATTTCCACTCTTCTCTTTGCTCTTCTCTTTCAGCCTTTTCCACTTCTCGTGCTTCTTTCTTTTCAGCAAGCTCTTCTTTCTTTTCTTGCTGCTTGTCTGCGTTCTTGCCCGGGTCAGCCAATGCTGCTCCAGCAAAAACGCTGGAAAGCACCGCTAAAATTAACAATACTACTAATATCTTTTTCATTTTTAACTACCTTTCTGGCGAAAACCCTTTTGTCTTTCCATTACCATATTATAATACAGATAAATATTGTGAGAAAGATGAAAAAAATAAGTGAAATTGTGTAATAAATTAATTCATTTTTTCCTCATATGCTATAATAATATCATATATTTACAGGGGGAAAAGACAAAGTGTATAGTATTTTTGTGGTTGATGATGAAATAGAACTTTTAGAAGTTATAAAATCCTATTTGGAGAAAGAAGAATATAAAGTTACTACATTCTCTGATGCGAAGTCAGCGCTTGCAGCCGTAGATGACGATGTTGATTTATGGCTGCTTGATATAATGCTTGGCGCAGGAGCCAGCGGGTATGATATAATACGCAAAATAAACAGCAGCAACCCTAAGCCCGTCATTTTTATGTCCGCAAGAGACCAGGAATTCGACAGAATACTAGGCCTTGAAATGGGCAGTGAAGATTATATTACCAAACCATTTTCAATGAGGGAGATGATCCTTCGCGTAAACAACATAATAAAGCGTTATGCAGGCAGCCAAAGCGAAGCGCTCATTAAGTACGGACGTTATGAAATAAATGAAGAAAAGCGACTGGTAACTGATGGTGAAATAAAAATTTCTCTTACTTCAAAGGAGCTTGATCTTGTTCTTACCCTGCTTTCAAATAAAGGCCAGTCATTTACAAGAGACAGTTTGCTTAATAAAATCTGGGGCAACGATTATTATGGCTCCGACAGGGTGGTAGACGATTTGGTTAAACGGATTAGAAAAAAAATGCCCGACCTAAATATTGAGACTATATATGGATACGGCTACAGGCTAACATGATGAAAAAAATGCATCTCTCCTTTCAAATAGGAATAATATTTGTAATAGCTTTTATACTGGCTGGTTTTCTTCTGGCCTTGAATGTTGTCAGCCAGCTGGATGAAATATATGAAAAAAATGTATACGACCAGCTTGAGTCGGCTGCAAAGGAACTTGCAGCCTCTGACAATTCAGCATCTTCTAATATACCCTCCAAATTCGTATATATTTTATACTCCGTCAAATCAAATATATACTCTGTATCAGAAAATTCAGCGCAATTAATTAATGACGAACAGGCAGCTCTTTTAGTTAATAAGGCTGTCATACAGCCAAATAGCATATCCAGATATAAAAACCTCATTAACGGAAAACAGGTATATTATGTTATTTTGAATTATGAGAGGAGTTTTTTCGGAGTAAACTCAAATAATATATTCATTGTTCTTACTGATGAAGAAATGAAAAAAAATATGGTAACTGAAACAGCGGTGCAGATTTTAGTCGTCTGCTTTGCTACCTTCCTTCTTGGTTACCTTCTGATTTATTTATGGATTGGCAAACTTGTGCGAGACACAAGAAAGATAGCAAAATCACTCAAGGATACAGGCAAGAACCATTATAAGAATAAAGTAACTACAACCAGGAACGATGAAATAGGTGAGCTGGTTGCCAGTATCGAATCAATGCGCGAAAAGATAATAGAAGGTGAAAAGCACAAACAGGAAATTATACAAGGTGTAAGCCACGACCTTAAGACCCCTATTGCAATTATTCAGTCCTATGCTGAAGCGCTGCAGGACAATATTTACACGGCGGAAGAGGTGTCCCGAGTCACATTGAACCAATGTGATAGGCTTAATAAAAAGGTTAAAAAGCTGCTTACACTGACTAGAATAGAATATCTTGATATGAGCGATGTCAGCTTCGGCAGCACAGATATGGCAGTACTCATTGAAAACAATGCTAAAATATACAGCAGCAAAGCCTCTATAAGCATCGAAACCAACATCCAGCCTGCTCTGTTTACAGGTGATGAGGATTCCTGGCAGATTGTTCTTGAAAACCTGCTGGATAATGCCATTCGCTATGCTCAGACAAAAATTATACTCAGTCTTGATGAAAAAGAGTTCTCCGTATACAACGACGGTTCAAAAATACCGGAAGATAGAATAGAGAGCATATTCAATGCCTACGAAAAAGGAAGCGACGGGAATTACGGGCTTGGGCTTTCAATCGTAAAAAGAACACTAAACCTATTTGGATACAGCATAAAAGCCGAAAACACAGACAATGGGGTCAAATTCACGATTTCATAGATTGGCATCTTCAATTATCTGTGAAGTTTTTTAGATATAGCTGCGTAAAGCTCATTGCTCTTTGATATTGCTGTTATTGTGGCCGTAAGGGGAATCGTTACCACAGCTACTATGAGTGACCACGTAAATCCTATTGATGAATGCACGCTGTAATGCAGTGTAGCGTCAATAATTAAGCACATCAGTGTTGATGATACAAGAAGCACACTTACCATTGTCCACGCTCCTTTTGACGATGATTTTATTATAAAATATGATATCAAAGAAATAACAACAAAGCTTATAATTACGGGCAGTCCCAGCTTTAATATTGCTATTTTCTGCTCTGCAAAGCTCAAAGATATAAAAACAATAATGACCGTAGACAGAATATAATATATCGTAATTGGAAATACTTTTCTAATTTTATCAGTAAGAAATATTCCGGCTATTATGATCCAAAGAAACAGCACGCTTACAGCAACATACCTTGCCCATATAAAGTTGCCGGATATGATGTAATTAAGCAGCATTATATATACTATTAAGGCAATGCAATCATAGGTAAAAAGCCTGAAAAAAGAATTTTTCTTGCGGAAAAACGGATATGCTACGCTAAACCATAAAAGGGCAAGTGAAAGCGTAGGAATCAATGACCAGTTGATGCCCTTGCCAGTGATCCAATCAATGAAAAGAACAACAAATGAGTATACAAAGGCCTGTATGCTAAGTATTATTCCCGTCATATACCGCCGGACCGGTGAAGCTTCCCCTTCGTTTACCACAGGATAATCCGGGTAGTCAGTATTTGCAGCAAATTCATAAGTATTAGGGTTTATTACTTCGGTGCCGCACAATGGGCATTTTTTATGATAATCAGAGAGCTTTACTCCGCACTGTACACAATATGACATTTTTTATTTCCTCAATCTTTATGTTGGTTTTAATTCTTAATCAATAATTACTCTTTATTTCCACCGCAGCTCCCATTTCCACAAGCTTTTTGAATACATACTCCGCTATAAAGCTGCTCTTTATGGTCTTTTCGAAAGTAATCGCCGCTTTATCATTGAAGCTGACCATAGAGCATGTACATTTATTATGGATGGAAGGGCCGAGTACCATATTGAAATAATCTATATGTTCCTCCATATTTTCAGGAAGCTTTACTACTCCGAGATTTGAAAGCGTAACTGAAAATTGCGTTGAGCCTGCTGTATTGTTCATAAATCGAATTATAATATTTTTTAGAAACAGCGGCACATGCCTTACGAAAAAATTTGCAGCGATTGAGCAATTATCCTCAACCATTGTAAGCAAATGATCAGTCGTCAGATGCGCCTTCATAAAATCTTTAACTTCATCAACAATGCTTTGAAAGTTCTTCGTTTCTCTTGGGTCAATATATGGTATAACGAAAAGCGAAAAATTCCTCATGCACTTTTTCGGATAAAACCTTCTCATGTTTACTGGCAGCTGAACTGAAATATTAAGATGCTTTTCTTTGTTTTTTACTTGCTTTGCCTGCACATGAATAAGCGCCTCAAGATAAAGGCTGACTATAAGCTGCGTTACCGTAGCCTCGTATCTAGCGCTAATTTCCTTAAGGCTCTTTGCCGATACCAGCCCAGTTACAACTTGAAAACTGCTGTGCGGGAGCATTTTGCCCTTCATTTTGAAATATGTCTTCTTTCCCATCAAGGAGCGTTTCTTTTCAGCAGGCAGCTCATCTTTATGCTCTTCAAGCACCTTCAGAAATGCATCTTCAGATTCCTCTTCAGCGGGAATTTCATTTTTATCTATTATATACTGACTGTCAATATCACTGATTTCATTTTTCTGCAAAAGATATTCAGCAAGAATACACTTCAAAAATTCCATAGCACCGTAGCCGTCTGTAAGCACATGGAACATGTCAAGAGCGATTTTTTTATTGAAGTATTTTATCTTGTATAAAAATCCGTTATTAAATATCGGTGTAATTCTTCTGCATGGAGACTGTGAGTCCTTCCAGATGATTGGCTCATTGTTGTTATGCTCCAGATAGCTCCAGAAAAGACCATGCTTCATGTGAACATTATAATATGGAAACCTGCCCCGGATATTTTTTAGTGCATGCAGCAACAAATCCGGATTCACTTGCTCTCTCAGCGTAACAGAAACCCTGAATATTGAAGGATTTCTTAATGATTCAAGCGCCGGATATATTTTTGCCGATGTGTCAAGCTTATACCATTTCTGCTTATCGTTCATATATCTATTATACACATAAATAATTCTGACTGCCATATATATATTGTATTTTATTTGTTAAGTTTTAATTTCCATCAATTCAAATTCATCTTTCATTTTACAGACGGCCTCATTATTGATATAAAAAATATATTGTTTTTCAATATATTTTTCTTGACATGCAATATATTTTGCTATATGATTATTGAAAAATACGCTTCAAACACTCCATTAACTGATAAAAGGAGAAAGTATGAATATCTGGCTTATACGACCCAAGATGATACCCCGCCCTATGGATTCTTACTTCAAACTATGTATGTCTCCGCCGCTTGCACTTATATTGATTAAGCAAATTACCCCCGCTAAACACAATGTGAATATAATTGATTATAATTTCAAAGTAAAGCATCCTAAAGAAAAGCCGGATATTGTTGCCATATCTGCAACAGTGGATACTGCTGACATCGCGATAGAGCTTGCCGGTAAATATAAGAAAATGGGCGCTAAGACAATAGTGGGCGGCGTACACGCAACCTGCTGCCCTGAGTATTTTTACAATGATTTTGACTGTGTATGTATCGGCCCCGCGGAGCTGACATGGCAAAGAATGCTTGACGACTGCGAAGCCGGCCGCCTCAATAAAAAATATGAACCTCAAAGGCCTCTTACCCCTGAGGACATTCCGGTTACAAAAATTGAGAAACCAGATAAAGATATCTTTTCAACAATATAGTAACAGCATCCAGAGGATGCAATTTTCGGTGTAGCTTCTGCTATAACAGCGCTTCTCACCAACCGTTGGTAAATAGAAATATAGAAGATGTTATTGCGGAGATTAAGGCTCTCAATGTCCGTCATGTTCTCTTCGTGGATGACAATTTTATTGCGAACATAAAATGGACCGAACAATTCTTGGAAGAAATAAGCGAAATGAATTCAATATGGTCTTGCGCGGTAAGTTTTAATATAATTAATCATATCGACTTGCTAGATAAAATGGCAAAGTACGGATGCAAAAGCCTCTTTATCGGGTTCGAGACGCTAAACCCCACCTCCATTAAAAGCATCTCAAAGGGACAAAATAAAATCGAAAGATACGGGGAACTGATAGACGAAATCCACAAAAGAAATATGATGGTAAACGCCAGTATTATGATTGGGCTAGACGGGGATACTCCTCAAACAATTGATTCCACTTTAGACTGGCTGATTGATCAGAAAGTAGATACCTTAACAACACATATACTAACTCCCTACCCCGGTACTCCGCTGTATGCCGATATGTCCTCTGGTGGCCGGCTGCTGGATTCACCAATTTCTCAATATAATACTGCCACTGTTGTGTTTGAGCCAACCGGTATATCAAAAGAAGAGCTGCAAAAAAAATATTTGCAGGTATACAAAAGGTTCTATTCATTCAAAAATATTATCCGTCGAATGCCACGTGGCAATGGCATCCACAAAGCCGAATACCTGCTTTTCAATTTTCTATACAGAAAGCTTGGAAAGCCTATATCGTATTTGGCATATAAGCTTAATCTTATGCCTGCAATCGGCAGCTTGGCTATAAGGCTTGCCTACAAAGCAAAATTTTAGTCATTAAATATCTCGGATAAATACTAGGATGTATTTCACCTAGTATTTATCTTTTTATTGTTCCTAATCTGTAGACAATGAGATTTGCCTTTATATCACCATATCTTTCCGGCCGTACTACAATAGAATTATTTCTAATCCATCTATATATTTCTGCATTTGCGTTGTTGTTATCATTCCCTAAAACGGCAAAGCGAACCTTTCCATCCTCAACCATCTGAATAAATTCATCCAAAGTAAGCGGAGTATCTCCGCCGTTAAATCCACCAAGTGCCATAACTGCCTCTCCGGACTGCAAGATAAGCTCTGCACCCATGCTCATTGAGCTCTCTGTCATTGCAAGATACTCCGCGCCGTCTCTATTTTTCTGCAGGAATTCTATCAAATCAGTGTAATCCGCCTGATCATCAAATTTATCTTTCTGGCTTAATAGCTCCGGCCCTGCTATGGGAAGCTGTGAGTTGTCATTGTACATCATCGGAGTAAACGACCAGAATGCAGGAAGCAATAGCAGCGTACAAAGCAGCACAGTGAATATTCTATTTCCCGCTTTCTTTATTGCAGCAATAATCATTATAATCAAGGCAACAGCAAACACCGCAGCTGCCGCAGCTGCAAGCCATTTAAATTCCCAGTCATATATTGATTGAATATATAACTGCAAAGTTGCCACCGAAATAAAAGCCGCTATAATCCAGTGTCTTTTAGCTTTTAGAAGATAGTAAAATAATATACCTACTAATCCTGCCATAAAAGGCGCTATAGTAGCGAAATAGTACCTGTGTGATATTCCGCTGGAAAAGCTGAAATATAAAAATATAGGCAAAAAACTTAATGTGAAGAAAACCATAGCTATACTTTTGGGATTTGATTTTAGTTTCCCTTTGAATAGCAACACCATCATCAAAATAACCGCATAAAAAGCTGAAAGCATAAACCACGAAATCTGCCCCGCGTTTTGCACGTTAAACAGCCTGAAAATTCCCGAATCACCGGACTCCCCCATTGCTCCACCCGATCGCATCGGGCTTATCGGCTGGTTGTAGATGCCGCTTGGACGGCTGTTTTTGTATTGCGGATTGTTTTCATCAATCGGCGGTTTTGCCTGCTCTGTAGTGTCTAGGCCTGCATTTGGAGGATACGGCAGTGCATTGTTTTTATCCTCTCCTAAAGTTCTTAAGTTGATTATCCTGCTTATGCCATTGTACCCAAGAGCCAAATCCAGGGCGCTGTTTTCATCACTGCTGCCTATATACGGCCTGCTCTCTTCCGGAACCATATCAACAGCCAATACCCATGAAAGCGAAATAACAGCCATTATAACAACCGAAGCAAAGCACACCAGAATTTTCTTAAAGAATTTCTGCTTAGCAAAAATCAAATAAGTAAGAAATATAGCAGGAACAATCACATAGGCCTGCAGCATTTTCACATTGAAACCTAGCCCTATAAAAATGCCCGCAAATATAAGATTTTTTATGCTTGCCTTTTCTGCGGCCTGCAATGCCTGCTCAGATGCCAAAATCAGAAGCAATATCAATATTCCGTCAATAGTATTATTTCTTGATACAGCAACATATATAGGAGTAACTGCCAGAATCAACGCTGCTGCAAGCCCCGCACCTTTTGAAAAGCGTTTCTTAACTATTCTATATATCAGGTATACTGATATAATGGAAGCTATTGCTTGCGGTAGAATTAGAATAGCTCCGCTAAAGCCGAATACTTTTGTGAAGAGTACCTGGATCCAAAAACCCAAAGGCGGTTTATCGATTGTGATAAATCCCACCGAATCAAGTGAATTAAATAAGAACGCATGCATATTCTGCCCCATAGAATATACTCCAGCAGCATAATATTTGTTAGCAAAGCTTGCCGACCAGATATTCCAAATGTTTAGAAAAGCAGATAAAATCAGTATCGCCGCTATTGGCAAACCTTCTCTTATATTATTCTTCTTCATTTTTTCAGCATTCGTTTCCATATTATCTTCACCTCACCGATACAATATATTATTATATAGATAACTAATTAAACTATAATATATTAATATATATATAATATCACTAAAATATAAATAATATCACTAAAAAACAAAGCCTACAAATGATTTGAATATATGATATAATTAGAAATCATGAGCTATATAGTAAAAATAACAAATTTATTTGATGATTTAAAATCCAACAATGATCTCAAAAGCGGACACGGCCTTTCATTTTATATTAAAACAGCTGACAAGAGATACCTTTTTGATACGGGCAATGGAACTGATTTTATAAATAACGCAAACCAGCTAGGCATTAGCATAAAAGATGTGGATGCGCTCTTTATTTCTCACAATCATTATGACCATATAGGCGGCCTTGAATTTTTTATTGAAATCAATAAAAAAGCCAAAATATATATAAAAAAGGATGCGATTTATAATACCTATACATATTCCCGCGGTTACCCTGAACCCATGGGTAAATATTACGAGGAACTAAGCCATTCTGACCGGGTTGTCCTTGTGGATGATTTTATTAAGGTAGATGACTTTTACCTAGTTACCGATACTGTCGGCAAAGAGGAATATTTTGCAAAAGGCTCTCAATACTATATGGATAAAAACGGTGCGGAAACACCTGATGTATTCACCCATGAAATGTTCCTTGTATATGTAAACGATGGAAAGGCGAATATAATTTCAGCATGCAGCCACAGAGGCATAAGAAACATTATAGAGACAGCAACGCAAAAATTTAATTTACCGATAAATATGATAATTGCTGGTATGCACCTGATGCTTTATGCAGGCAAAAGTATTAACTGCACAGAAGAATACTATTTCTCACTGGTGGATTACCTGCTGGAGCAGGAATTTTCAAAGCTCTATACTTGCCACTGCACAGGAAAATTTGCTTACGATTTGCTCAAAAGAGACTTGAAAGAGAAAATTGATTATTTCGGATTGGGAGAAACAATAGAAATATAGTTTCTGGCTAATGCATCCCTAAACAATCGTATAAAAAAGGCTGCCCGGCATTTTGCCACGCAGCCTTCTTTTTATATATTCATTAGTCGTCCAATGTCTTCGCCATATCTGCCAGCTGTATAAACTGAGCCCTATAGCCGAATTCATCGTCGCCCTTTGATTCCTTCGCTCTTTCAATCAGCGAGTCATAGCTGGCGTCGGATGCATACTCGGAGTCCTTAAGCAGCAATGCAAATTCAGCAACCGCCGAGGCAAACAGGAAATCATCGTCAGGATGGTATGTAAAGTTATCTACACCTGCCATTTTTGTGAACAGTTTGCTTTCGTCTTCATCCGGCAGTTTATATCTTATTTTTACATACATCCATTCATCAATGTCAAATGCCGATACTTCTTCTTCCTTGTCTTCATTGTCCTGGAATATCAAATCGTCAATATTTGCTGAATTCTCCCCTGTTCCGGTAAGTATCAATTCATAGAAAACCGTTACGCTATGGCCAGCGCCTACTTCTCCCGCGTCTTTTTTGTCATCGTTGAAGTCCTCGGGGTTTAGCAGGCGGTTGTCATAGCCAATCAGCCTGTATTCCTTTATAGCTTCAGGATTAAATTCCACCTGGATTTTAACGTCCTTGGCTATTGTATACAGAGTTGATGTCATATCGTCAATAAGCACTTTCTTTGCTTCCATCAGATTATCTATATAGGCATAGTTGCCGTTGCCCTTGTCGGCCAATGTCTCCATCATATTGTCCTTTACGTTGCCTGTGCCGAATCCCAATACTGACAAGAACACGCCACCGTCTCTCTTTTCTTCAATTAATTTTTCCAGCTCTTCTGTGCTTGACGGGCCGACATTGAAATCGCCGTCTGTGCAAAGTATAACTCTGTTGTTTCCGCCTTCGATGAAATTGTCCTCCGCTATTTCATATGCCAGCTCTATTCCTGCACCACCCGCTGTGCTTCCGCCTGCAGAAAGCTTATCAAGTGCCCTTTCTATTTTCTTTGTGTCGTCTCCGTCGCAGCCTTCCAGCACCACTCCTGATGCACCTGCGTACACAACTATTGATACTTTGTCATCCTCGCTTAGATTATCGCTCAATAGCTCCATTGCGCTCTTTACAAGCGGCAGCTTGTTTCTATCATTCATTGAGCCTGAAACATCCAGAAGAAATACTAGGTTGCTTGGGCCTGCTTCCCGCTTGCTGATAAATTCGCCCTGTATAGCAACTCTGGCAAGATATCTGTCTTCATTCCATGGGCATGTGCTTATTGTCACATATGCATCCAGCGGATGCTTCCCATCCGGCTGAGGATAATCATATGAAAAGTAATTGATGCATTCCTCAACACGTACTGCATCCACAGGTGGCAGCATTCCCTCAGACAAATATCTTCTGATATTACTGTATGAAGCCGTATCCACATCTATTGATAAAGTTGACAACGGATCATCCATAGGCGTTGTAAATTCACTTTCGCGATATCCGTCGTATCCTTCGTTTGGATATACTGCTTCAGCCTCACTGTCTGTGTAGTCTTTTGAGTTCTGTGAAAACTGGAACTCGCCCAGCACTTCCTTCTCTTCTGCAGCTTCATCACGGCTTGTGTCAACGGATGGCTTGCTTTCTTCCATAGCCGGTGCTTCGCTTGTTGCGGTTTTGCTGCATCCGGATGCCACAGCTGATAAAATGAACATAACAGCGATTGTTACTATAAATAATTTTTTCATACTCTCTACCTTCTTTCATTTTCTTACATATTAAGACGCACAATCAAAATAAAAAGTTCCTTGACTCACTGATTTTTAATAAAATTTCACTTAATTCTTCACACATTTTAACACATTCACTTCCTTATATATCTATTTTTGGCTTCAGATGGGCGCAAAAATCGCTTTTATTCATAGTTTATTAACAGAAGTGTACTTTTTTTAACAGTTTATTGTTTATTTTTTCATTACCTCATTGTATAATAGTTTATGGGTTGAGATTTGGATATAGATATAAAAACTGAGAAGAGACTGAAGACAATACAAAATATATCCGAAGTGAGGGTGTTGACATTTTAAATGCACACCAATTTTTGAAAGATGAATAATTTAACGCTAAACGAAAAAAAGGCTTTCTATGTCCTCGTCGGCATATTTGTATTGTTTGTATTTGAATATACTTTGTTTGATTTGAGAGTAATCTCATCAAACCTAGAGGATATTATAAGTATATTCATACTCGGTGCGATAGGCATGTATGTCTATATTCAGCCGCGAGCAATACAAAAAACCAGGAATCGCCTGGCAGGGTACTACATAGCATGGCTTTTAGTCTGCGGCGCTGTATACATGATTTTGTACTTTGGATGCGGTTTTATGTTTGGTTTCGGGATGAGCCCGTATAAAAGAAGCGCTACAGGCATAATAACAAATGTACTTATCTTCGGAAGCATAATAGTACTAAAGGAATGGATAAGGAATTTTGTAATAAATAAATCGGAAAGGCACCTTGCGATAATATTCGGCGCAGCAATAGTGCTGATGTACACGGCAATCGAAGTTAACATAATAGATTTGCTTAGTGCACGCTCCGTAGAAGAGTTTACAATAGGATTAAGCGAGAAATTGCTTCCTGTACTTGCTCTTAATATATTTATGACATACGTTTGTTATGTGGCAGGCTTTCTTCCGGCAATGGCGTATATGCTTGTTGTAAATGTGCCAATCTGGTTTTTCAATAGCCTTCCCAATCTCGAATGGATTGTTGTGGCAGTGCTGGGTGTAGCTTTTCCTTTAATAGCATTAGTTGCTTTGATAGAAACAGTGCACCACACGACTACAAGGAAGTCGCTGAAAAGCAAGAAAATAAAGTCTGATCCAAAAACAGGAAACGTTCTCGTGTGGATATTTGTAGGAATTTTCTGTATAGTAGTTGCTTTCTTCACAGCTGGGCTGCTAAACGTCTTCCCCACGGTTCTCGTCTCCGGCAGTATGAGCCCCTCAATCAACAGAGGCGACGTGGTATTAATAAAAAAAATAAGTGAAGACGACGAAATATATCTGAATGATGTTGTCATATACAACGCTGGGGAATTCGACGTTGTGCACAGAGTAGTTGAAATATACGAAGAAAAAGGAACTACGAAATATATAACAAAAGGCGATGACAACGAGCTGCGCGATAAGCTAAGCATTGAAATGAAAAATATAGGCGGGGTTGTAATAGCGAGAATACCTTACCTAGGGCTGCCGAGGCTGCTGCTTGAATCAGGCGAATATGAGAGCGAAATCAACGGCGGATAATAAAATAAAGAAGATGATATTTTAGGTGTGAAAAAATGATAACCGGAAAAAGAACAAAAACCTTAATAGCGATTATACTGTGGCTTCTAGCGGGGCTTGCGTTCTTGTTCTCTCTTATGCAGGTGCTGTTCCCTGATGAGAAAACAGTGGAAAATGCGGTATTTGTAGCAGACACGGTTTCGAGCATTGACTATAGTATTCGGCTTAAGGACACACCCATATATGACAGGGCAAAGGACGCTGACCCGGCTAAATATTATGTGCTTCCTTTTACAGATTACATAACTGTAGACTGTAAGTATACATATAACGGCCAGAATGCGGCTAATATTTCAGTAAGCAGCTACGTTACGGCTTTTCTCGTGTCATACATTGATGAAGGAAACGAAGAAGTAATCGTCTGGAAGAAGGAATACGCTCTTTCGGCGCTTGAGACAAACGAATCAACAGAGAGTGAAATATCCGGAGAGAAGCAAATTCGCATTGAATTAGACGAATATACTTCATTGATTGACCAGATATACGACACCTACAGTTTTAAAACTAACTACTATTTGATGGTTTTATACAGTACGGAGTTCACTGCTGATTATGCCGGCAAAACTGTAAGTAAAATACAGCAGCCTTATATAAGAATTGACTTGGACGAGCTGCTTTACGGAATACAAGAGAATAATCTATCCAAGGGCAAGCTGGAAATAACGCAGCAATCAATTGTTGATGGGGAAATCAGCTGGGATGCCGTCATATTGGGAGGAATCATTTTTCTCTTCCTTGCGGCCTTGGCAATATTGGTTCCAAAAAAGATGCTATCCTCGGCTGACACCTTAGGCGAAGCAAGGCAGATAAGGCAGATAAATATTAAATATGGAGATAGGATAGTCCATATCAAGGAAAAGCCTGCTCTAGACCATAAGGCAATTATGGTGGCAGAGATGGAAGACGTAGTAAAGATTGCTGATGAAATCGGCCAGCCGATATTCAGCATCGGAGTTGATACAGAAGTATACTATTACGTAGTTAACAATAACACTATGTATTATGTAGTAGTTAAGAATGTATAAAGGCGCAGAATTAGGATAAGGAAATGAAAAAAGTAGCAGTAATTTTAATATTATTAGTTGTCCTGCTCTCCATGGGCAGTGCCTATGCAAGGTGGACAGATTCCACATCTGTTACTATTACTGCGCGCAACGCAATTATAGTGGCAGGGATTACAGGAAGAAGTTCAGGCACAAACAAGATTAACTACACTGACCAGGGCGGAGCACCAAGTACTTCTAACCCTTATCTCAATATTACGGAGACTATATCTCAGTTTAAGTTTAAGCATGGCGGTGCGAACAACTATTACGTTACATACACAATTACTAATACTGGGCAGGTTCCGGTTACTCTGGACGGGCTCTCAATATTAAACAAGTCTGTAGATTATTCATCCCCTGTTTATACAGACACAATAAGAATAGAATATTCACTAAGCAATCCTTTTGCGGGATATAGTGCGAATATATTGGTCACGGATTTTGATTCCCACACGGGTGTAAGCTTTCCAAACAGCCAGAATAATATACTGGGCGTTGGCGAATACTGCACACTGGTAGTTACATATGACCGGCTAGAAACCGGTGATAAAGGCATCGATAAAACGGAACTAACAATAACGATTACCACACAGGTATCATGTTCTGTTTCAAGATAAAAATCATTTAATTTACTTTAGGAGGCGAAAATGAAAAAAAGGAACGTTGTAGTAGTTGTATTGGTTATTGCCCTGCTTTTAATGGGCAGTGCATATGCACTTTGGACAGATTCAGTAACAGTTAATGTTACAGCACAGTCAGCCACAATGGATGTATTGATTAATTATAGGTCAGTTTCAGTTGCACCCACTGGCTCACTTCCGGTAGTAACAGATATTGGAACACCAAGCCCCGCAGTTATAGACGCTGCAAATACTACTGATGCAGTCCAAGAAACAATCACTAACTTCATCCCCGGCGACACAGTTACTCTTACCTACAGAATTATCAACGACGGAACCATTGATGTATTATTGACAGGATTCAATATCTCATTCGCAGGTACATCAGTACAGGATCTGCAGGCTGATACACACCTGACATGGACAATGACAGGATTCGTAGGCGGCTTAGCAACTGACACAGCAACAGGAAGCGGACAGCTAAATGCAATCGCAACAACTGTAGACGTAGAAGCTTCAGGAGCCGTAATCGAAATTCCGGCAGGCACAGCTGATTATTGTGAGCTTACACTTGTTTTCTACATTAATGACAGCACCGGAATACCTTATTCAACAGTAAAAGAAACTGTATTCACAGTAGAACCTGTTTTCAGACAGAACTAATAAAAATATAACTACATTAATCTATCAAAAGAAACATCAGGTATGTTTCTTTTTTTTATGTTCTTTTACACATATCATACTTGTAACTTTGTCACATTATCTATTATAAAAATAGTGTATTATTCAAAACAATACTTGAGGAAAGAGAGGAATGCAAAATGAAAAAAACATTATATATAGTATTATTGGCTGCCCTTACCTTTAGCGCCTGCTCCGCTCCATCAGAAAGCATTACATCTGATTCATCAAATGAGCAGACTGTACAAACGGTAGAAATAATTAACGATACTCCGGAAGCATTTGAAAACAATATGGTTGGTGAATATCTCCTTCTGGACGTACGTACACAGGAAGAATATAACGATGGGCACATAGACGGCTCACTGCTTATACCCGTTACAGAGCTTGAGGCAAGGCTGGTTGAGATTGAACAGTATAAGGATACTCCGGTGCTTGTTTACTGCAGAAGCGGAAACAGAAGCCTTGTAGCGGCTGAAATACTAATTGATAACGGATTCACTAATGTCCATAATTTGCTTACGGGCTATAATGGCTGGACAATTTACAAAAACAACTGAGAGGTATATAAATGAGTGTAAAAATAATTGATTATCGATGCCCGCAGAACCATAGATGCCCATCCGTAATGGTTTGCCCGGTGAACGCCCTATCTCAGGTTGGCGATTCCGCCCCAGTAGTTGACAATGATAAATGCGTCGACTGCGGCAAGTGCATATGGTACTGCCCTACCGGAGCAATAGCAATGGATCGCGGTTAACCCTAATAAATTATCTAATCACAAATGTCTGTTATAGCAGGCATTTTTTTATAGTTCTTTTGTATGATACCGCCTCATACTTTCATACTAGAACAAATATTAAATATTTTCACTCCATTGAATAATATATTTATCAGCTAATATCAAATATCATATATACATATATAAAACTTACTGGACATACAAGGAGAAAAAATGGACAAAAAAATAAAGGATATCTTGAGCCATAAGGTTCTTATCTTGCTGCTTTCCGTGCTGCTTCTGGCATTCGGAGTATACAGCTACATACAAATAACTAAGCAGGAAATGCCGGACATTGAGGCAATATACGGATTCGTCCAAATCACTGCGCCCGGAATGAGCCCGGAAGAAATCAAAACAAATGTCGCAGAGCCTGTCCACGATGTTATAAATGAGTATTCGAATGTAAAGGGATACACCACTACGCTAATGGACAATGTCTGCATAATTTTTATTGAAATGAATTTGGACGATACGGAGTCTCAGGAAACTCTTGAAGAAATAAAGACAAAGGTGCTCTACCTTGAGCTGCCTGAAAATGTAACCGATATTAATTTCATAACCGACATAAAGGAATCCCAAGCTATTTATGCAGTTCATAGTTCATCCTTAAATGAACTTGAGCTTAAAAACATTGCACAAAGCCTATCAGAAGAGATTTCCACAGTAACAAATGTAATGCGAGTAAATGTTGATTCGGCTTACTCGCAGGAAATTGTTGTGAATGTAGATTACAAGCTGCTCAATGACCTCCCTCTTACAATGATGGATGTCTATAACATTATTCTTGCAAATGCTGCAGAAATACCTCTTGGAATCACTGAATTTAATGGCGAGTCTTCAAGCATTATTGTAAACAGCAATTTCGATTCTCTGCAAAGCATTGAAGACATTGTGCTGTTTTCAAATGAGTATGCAACATACAAATTATCAGATATCGCGGAAGTTTCCCTTGAGAATACAGATAACAAGAAAACGTACGAATTTGATTCCGAACCTGCAGCATTTGTAGAAGTTTTCTTCCTTGAAAACATTGATTTTACAGTAATCGGCGATGAACTCCAGTCAACTGTTGACAAATTTTCCGCTTCGCTTGGCGAGGATGTGCAGATTACTGCAATGACATTTTCGCCGAATTATGTAAAAGAACAGGTGAACCAGGTAATCATAAATCTTGCTGAATGCATAGCTATAGTTATGCTGGTTGTTTTGGTCGGCCTCGGATTAAGAAACGCGATAGCCATCGCAATTACAATCCCGGTAATAGTTATGACCACAGTTACCGTTCTATATCTTTTAGGCCAAAAGCTTGAGCTCATAAGTATAGCCGGGCTTATCGTGTCTATAGGAATACTAGTAGATAACTCAATTGTTATATCAGATGCCGCTCAGCATTATATAGATATGGGTTTCAAAAAAAATGTCTCCTGCCATAAGGCAGTAAAAGATAACGCCATACCTGTACTCTCATCCACGCTTACTACAGTTGCGGCATTTGTTCCCCTGCTAACTCTGCCGGGAATCGCAGGCGATGTTGCATTCTCTCTTCCGCTTACGGTGCTCACTGCAATAGCGCTTTCATATGTGGTTGCAATGACGCTCACCCCTACTCTTGCAAAAATTCTCTTCAAAAAGAGAAAAATGAGCTCACCTAGGCATACTACCAAAAACCGTACCCTAGAAAAAATATTCAAGTTTATGTTTAAGCTTTCAGTGTTCCCTGTAGTCATTGCTTTCGGAGTACTGGCTCTGCTTTCATATCTTGTGATAGATAAGCTCAACATTGATATTCTGCCCAAGACCGAGGCAAGTATAGTATATGTAGACTATACTTACCAAGAAAGCGACAATGAGCAAAGCTACGAATTCGCAAAAGAAATAGAAAAAGTCGTATCCGAGCAGCCGGATGTAAAAAACTACGCCTTTTCTCAGGGCGGCGACCTGCCTAAGTTTTACATCACATTAGGCAGCGTAAGCACTTTGCCTGAAAACGGCCGTTTCTTCATAGAATACGACTGCGATACTCAGGATTTGGTAGACTATATGGGCATGCTGGAAACCGATCTGGAGCCTCTTCTCGAAAAGGGTGAAATATCTGTTAACCGACTGGAGCTTTCTCAGCCTTCGGCCCCGGTTCAGATAATACTGACATCGCAGGATTATGATAATCTTATAAATTTATCAAACAATATATATGCTGAGGTAAGTCAGCTGGATTCATTCAAGGATGGCCAGCTAAACGCACCGGAGCTAAAAACTGACCTGGTACTAAAGCTGGATAAAGACAGCCTTGCACTAAACCAGCTTACAACCATTGAAGTCCAGCAGCAGATATCCACCAGCGTAAACGGACTCAAAAGCCCGCTTTATAAAGAAGATGATTCGCAGCTTAATGTAAAGGTAAAGACATCTGTTGAAAACTATGACGATATACTCAACCTGAATATTAAAAATTCTCAGGGCACGGCTGTTAAGCTAAGCGATATTGCTCATTTTGAAGAGATACAGAAGCTCGAATATATAAGCCAGTATAACGGAGTGCCCTCAGTTACTATAGATGCATATATGGCAGAGGGATACAGCACATATGATTTAGAAAATGATATTATGAAAGCAATAGAAAAGCACGACGACGGAAGCATAAAAATATATAAAAGAGGCGACAACGAACTGACAAATCAAATCCTCGGCTCAATATTTGTTGCATTCATAATTGCGCTTATCGTAATATATCTGATAATGTACTTCCAGTTCAAGTCGTTTGTGCAGCCGCTTATCATACTTATGTCAATACCACTTTCATTCATTGGCTCGCTTTCAGCGCTGCTTGCTATGAACGAAAGTATCACGCTTACGGCGCTCTTAGGGCTTGTATCACTGGTAGGAATAGTCGTAAATAACGGCATACTGCTCGTTGAATATATCAACCGCAGCGTAAAGGAAGGCAACAGTGTGGAAGACAGCTGCGTACTCTCAGTAAGCAGAAGGCTGCGCCCCATACTGCTTGCCAGTCTGACGACAATACTCGGCATTGTGCCTCTTGCGTTATTCGGCGGAGACTTTTTCCGGCCGCTCGCGGTTACATTTATGGGCGGAATGCTTACCTCAGCACTTCTGGTATTGTTTATTATTCCGCAGCTTTACTACATTACAAAAAGGAACAAAAAGCAAGCAGAGGAGCCAGAAGATTAAAATATAGTCCCAGCGTATAGAATTGTATAGAATTACCTGCTATAATAAGGTATACTTTATAGCAGGTGACTCTATGATAAAAATATTATTGATACTTATAGCTCACATGATAACCTTTTCAATATCCATGCTTCCCGGCATTATGGTAGTATTTTATAAAAGGCTGAATTTAGGGTATAAATATGATTATCAGTCAATGCTGCGACTGGTTACAACTGCTGTCATACTTATAATCATATCTGTCTATAAAGTTATATACATAGCAGTCTATTCTCATTCGGTTTCTCCTGAAATAAACTCGAATATTTCGCTTTTTTTCGCCCTCACCCTGCTGGTATGCACATTTTTAAGCACATACTTCATAGTAGACAGAGCAATTATTCATTTCAAGAGAAAGCCTCGCAGGCTGATACTTAACGTCACTGCCGGAATAACGATACTGCTGGCCATATTTACTATCTTTAAATTGGTTTCCAGGTCTGTCGGCAGTCACTTCAATTATATTGATTTTGCAATTCATTATATGTTCCCCGTTTTAACAGGCGTGCTTTCCTTCGCAGGAATTATTTCCCTTGTTTTTTACAAGCGTGCTAGCAAACAGGGAATTATATATTCCTATATATTTGTTCTTAGCATACCATTTATAGTTCTGGATTTGATTTTCGCAGATAAAAGCCAATACCTGCTTACATGTATCCCCTATATTGCTTTTACGGTAGCTGTATTCATTGACGTATTCAGCGGCAGCGAAAGGCTGAGCACCGGAATCAATGAAAAAGAGGACTCCTTGGCGGGGAAATACGATCTTACGGAAAGGGAACTGGAGGTCTATCAGCTTGCATCAAAAGGGCTATCAAATCAGGAAATAAGCGAGCAGTTATTCGTGAGCGTCCACACAGTGAAAACCCACCTTCAGCATATCTTTACAAAGCTGAACATTAATACAAAATATCAGCTGATTAATTTCTCTAAAGAAAATGAAAAAGATGAAGACTAGCTAGTCGAACATATATGTGCTCTTGCCTACTCTTGTAGTAGAAAGTATAATAAGCGTCTCTGTTGTTCCGTACTTTCTTAAGACATCTATTGTCTCTTCAAGCTCTGTTGTGTGCGACACCAGCACCTTCACAGACAGCGTATAGCGCCCTGTAATATGCTCATAGTTTATTACATTTGGATTGCTGTTTAATACGCCGACTATCTGCTCTTTAGTCCCTCTAAGCTGAATCAGGTTTATCCTTGCCATAATGTTTTTATCCATCTTCTTGGCATTGATAATTGTGCTGTAGCCCTCGATTATGCCTATGCTTTCCAGCTTGTTTATCCTTGCTGTTACAGCCGGTGAACTCAGGTGAACCTCTTCAGCAATATACTTGTTCGAGACCCTTGCATTCCTCTGCAGTATGTCCAGTATCATTTCATCAATAGCGTCCATATTTTGTACCTGCACTTATTATTATTAAGCTATATATTTAATTGATATTAATTTTGTAAAGTATATATATGAATTATAAATTATTTTAACTATATTTTCAATAAATACTTTATCTTTTTTAAATAAAATATATAATGAAAAAGCAAAGATATGGAGCACATGCATATCTAATTGTATAATTTTTACTCTCTAAAATATTTTTTTAAGCGCTATATATTAGCGCTTTCTTTTTTGCCTCGGCTTTTTGCATTGGCATATACTAATATATATGATAAAATAGCGTGGTAAATATTTATGTAATGAAAGGCGGCCTAAATGTCAGGCGAAAATTATCCCGTTTTGCTGAAGCCTGTATTCTTCACTCATTTATGGGGAGGGACTCTTCTTAAGGAAAAGCTGAATAAAAATTACCCGAATGATAACGTCGGCGAAAGCTGGGAAGTATCCGCCCACATAAGAGGCTGCTCTTTTATAGCTTCAGGCACGCACTCGGGGATGCCATTTGATCGGTACTATTCCGAAGTACTAAAAAAAAACACGCCCTACCCTTTGCTTATCAAACTTATCGGACCGTCTGAGGACTTGTCAGTTCAGGTGCATCCAGATGATGCATACGCAAAAGAGCACGAGAATTCCCTCGGGAAAACAGAGGCTTGGTATATTATCTCAGCACCCGATAATGCCAGTATAGTTTCAGGCGTCACATGCACCAAAGAGGAGCTTGCAGAGGCTGTCAAAAATGAAAGCATCGGCAAAATTCTATCATATGATAGTTGCTCAGCGGGAGATGTGGTGGAAATAAATCCCGGCACAGTCCATGCCCTTTTAAAGGACACCATTGTTTATGAAGTGCAGCAGAATTCCGATATAACCTACCGCATATACGATTGGGACAGAGTGGACAAAACAACAAAGCAGCCCAGAAAATTAAATGTCAGCGAAGCGTTGGATGTTATAAAGTATAATAACCGGTGCCTAATAACAGAATCCGGCAGCTCAGAATTCCAAACTCTTGTTGACAATCATTACTTTACTCTGGCTAAAATATGCGTTAATGATAAATATAATCATGTTGAAAATCAATACGGCGCCTACACAATTATTGAAGGCAGTGCGGAAATCATAGTTAATGACTCAGTACTGTTTAAAATAAATAAAGGCGACAGCTTTTATGCGCCGTTTGGAAATAATTTTATAATTCACGGAAAAGGAGTAATGCTGCGGTCCAGCGAAAAGTGACCCGGCGTATAAAATCTATGTGCAGAGAACTCTATGAAAAATGGCTGAAAAGCGACCGGCTGAGTGAGCAGGAAAAAAAGACATTAAGCTTAATGACAGAAGAAGAAATTAAAGACAGTTTCTATAAGGAAATTGAGTTCGGAACAGGCGGAATAAGGGGAATAATCGGTCTGGGAACAAACAGGCTCAATATTTATAACATGAGAAGAATTAATTTCGGTTTAGGGCAATACCTCATGGATAAATTCCCGGACGCAAAAGAGCGAGGAATAGTAATAGCCCACGATAATCGCCATATGTCAGATGAATTTACATTGGAAAGTGCAAAAGTGCTTAACACTTTCGGAATCAAAGTATATCTTTTTAAGGCTCTTGCATCAACACCGCAGTTATCATTCGCTGTAAGGCATCTTAATGCCGTAGGAGGCATCGTGATAACAGCCAGCCATAATCCGCCGCAGTACAACGGATACAAGCTCTACAACGATTTAGGCTGCCAGCTGATACCAAGCGAATCCGACAAAGTAATTGAGTACGTTGACGCCCAAATCGACGCACTGGACATATCAATGCCTGCTACAATTAAAGAAAATATCGTATATCTGGATGACGAGATAGACACAGCATTCCTTGAATCTGTTACAAAAATCGCGATAAATAAGGCTGAAAATCCATCGGATCTGAAGATAGTTTTTTCTCCTCAACACGGCACAAGCTATAAGCTCGCAAAAAAGATGCTGGAAGATGAAAAATATAACCTAATCCTTGTTAAGGAGCAGTGCACTCCTGACCCTGATTTTTCGAATACGAAATCACCAAATCCAGAAGAGCCCGCAGCCTTTGAGCTATCAATTGAGTACGCACTGAGAGAAGAAGCTGACATTTGCATATCTACAGACCCCGACGCAGACCGCGTAGGTATTGCATGCAAGAATGAAGACGGCGGCTATACCCTGCTTTCCGGCAACCAAACCGGAGCGCTGTTTCTAGACTATATTATAAAAAACTCCGGAGCTGATTTGAAAAATTCCTATGCAGCTTCTACCGTTGTTACCTCGGATATCGGCAAGCAAATATGCAAAGTCAACAATGTCCATATGGATTTTGTTCTCACAGGCTTTAAGTTTATTGGCGACCTGATACATAACTATGAAACAAATCAACCGGAAAAGAAATTCATTTTCGGCTACGAGGAAAGCTACGGCTATCTATTCTCTGATGAAGTAAGGGATAAAGACGCGCTGCAGGCGGTATTCATGGCCTGCGAAATGGCATCCTATTATAAATCAAAAGGAATATGCCTGCTTACCCGTCTTGAGCAGATTTACGAAGAATACGGATACTATCTTGATAAGCTGTACACATTCGTTATGCCCGGTGCGGAAGGAATGGATAAAATAGATGAAATAATGCACGGATTAAGAGCCAATTCCCCTGCGGCAATGGGCGGCATAGATGTTGCTCAAATGCAGGATTTCGGCCAGGGCATCATGGGGCTGCCTAGTGCCAATGTTATAAAATTCTATCTATCTGATGAGAGTTTTGTTGCGTTCCGCCCTTCCGGTACGGAGCCTAAGTTCAAGGTGTACTGCTGCATAAAATCAGAAAACAAAAAGTTAGCTGAACAAAAGCTTGCAGAAATTACGAAAGACATTGAGAAAATAATGCACCAATAAGGAGCGAAATACATGAAAACAAAAACAATTGTCATCATTATTTTGTGCGCACTAGTGATATTTGCCGCACGAAATTATATAAAGGATTTTGTTACAGATATACTTGATAACGGCGGAATAGACTATACTGAGCAGCAGCAGTCAGCAATAGACAGCTTCAAGGAAGGCGCAGGAAACGTATTTAATCTGATGAAAGAAGGGCTTTTTACCTTGGATGAACTTGTTGACTTAGGTATTCTTGAAAAGGATCACCCGCTCGAAAGCCTAGGCGAACTCATTGACAAGGATAACAGGTTTTCAATGTCAGATGTAGATATAACTAAGCTTCACTTGGAGCACCTATCAAGTGAACAGATATCTTTGCTTGGCCAGGTAATATCAGGAGATATGACCATGACGAAGCTGATTTCCAGCGGAAAATTCACATTCAGCGATTTTCAGAAGATGGGGCTTTTTGAAATTATAATTGAAAGCATTAACAAATCAGAAAGCACAGATTAAAGTTTTGCGGAGGCATTAGTATGAAATTGCTTAGGTTTTTCATTGTACTGTCATTGGTATTTCTGTTTCCATCCTGCTCTGGACAAGATGAAAGCTCAGTGAGCCATGAAGAAAATACTGACGTTTCAGCCACAGCTACTGATACGCAGGAAAAAGCCTCTCCGCAGATGACCAGCATGCCCCTGCTCTCACGAAGCGATTATCATTACACGGTTCTCCGGAATGACGAACTCATTTCCGATGACACAAATCCGTCTTTGCCCGGATTTGTGGATATTGTATCCTTCAAAAAGATTATTACCGATACTGAAATAACTTTGTTTATTGAAATGCGTGAACTGCCGGAGACATTTAGAATTAATCAGACGGACGCGCACTCTGATATTCTAGAGTACAGCTGGCGAGTAAACTTCGACGCGGATTATGACGATACCATATCTTACGATATATCTCTCGTCCATCAAAAATTCCGCGACAGGCAAAAGCCTGAAAATAATGTGGAAATTACAGATCCTGCTTTTCAGACTGTCGGCATACAGCACCAGGTGAATACCGGGCAAAATATTGCCGAAGGAAGCATCGAAATCGAAGGTAACACCATCATTATGAAATTTGATACAGATATATATCCGGATCTGAAAATCATTAATGAGAATACGCCAGTGTTTATATTTATTGAATATAACAGCGATAACGTATATTTATATGACCTTATCCCTCGGCAGTAGCAAATTGCATCGAATACAAAAAAGGCCCGACAAGTAATCTGTCAGGCCTTTTATCTTCTTCTCTTTTTAACTTCTTTACGCTTCTACTATTTTGCCCTGGCATCCGGCTCTTCCGATAAGAGCTGCATTTGCCTCGTCAGTATCAACATGCATTGAAAGCGCGAAGCTGTCCTTCACCCTTACAACAACATCCTTAAAGATAACCGGCCTAGAAGTATCCACCTCAACCGAGACTATCTGCTTGTCTACTACACCTAAGTTTTCAGCATCGGCGGGCGTCATGTGTATATGCCTTTTTGCTACAATCAGGCCTTCTTTCAGCTCCAGCTCTGCTTTCGGTCCTTTCAGGATTATCGGAGTTGAATTCAGCGTGTCTCCGCTCTCTCTGACAGGGGCTACTGCGCCTAGTGCATAGCAGTCTGTCATAGATACTTCTGCCTGTGAACTTGGCCTAAGCGGGCCAAGGATAACTACCTTGTCAATTGTCTTCTTCGGGCCGACTATTGCAACCCTTTCTTCACATACAAATTGTCCTGGTTGTGATAAGTCTCTTACCGGTGTCAGTTCATATCCCTCGCCAAACAGAATGTCTAATGTCTTTCTATCTAAATGCACGTGCCTGGCTGAAACTTCTACTAAAAAAGTTTTACTCATATTTCTCTCCTGGTCTCTGTTGTTTTAAGAGCTCTATTTACGGATTCTTTCCTTAACCTTGGCAGCCTTGCCTGAACGCTCACGCAGATAATACAGCTTAGCTCTGCGAACCTTACCAAGC
>JAFGUF010000021.1 GCA_016938675.1 Clostridia bacterium
ATAGCCGTCGAATGAATATGCGTGCTTTTCCGCTGCGTATCGTTTTGCCGCTGCCTCTGCTGTTTTATGATCTGCTATCATTGCTATGCTTTGTAATAGTGTCTGTTCTTCGTTTCTGCCCTCTAATATCGCTTTTGCTGCCTGTATCAATTCTTTTCCCCCTTATAGGTACGATTTGCCGTATCGCCTTCTAAATTCTTCTCTAGTGCCTATTTTGCTTTCATAGATAGCCTGTCCTAGCATTTTCGATAGTTTTTCAGCCATCGGGTTTTCGTGTATTCTTTCGTTGATCTGCCCCATGTTATGACACTTGTTGCAGCTTGGCACCTTTAAGCCGTCTTTGTCTGCTAATTGCCTTGTGCCGCTCCCAAATAATAAATGATGCTCACACTCTGCAGGCGCTCCGCAAAAGAAACAAATATCTTTATACTCTGTTACTATGCCTTTTTTCATTGCTCGCCTTCCTTTAGCTTTTCTTCCGCCGCCGAAATAAAGGCTTTTATTCTGCCAATCGCCCTTTTGTTCGCCTCTATTTCCTTTTCTGCTTTGTTTTTTATCCATTCCCAATGCGGCATATTAGGATCATTTTGTTTTTTCTCTAAATCCTCTTTTGCTTTTTCTAGCGCCTCTTTCAAATTGCCGGTATATGTCATTTTGTAAGTGTTTTTCTCTTCTTTCACTCGGTACGTGCTCTTTGTTTGTTTCCCTTCCACTCTTTAAGCGCCTCCCTCCGTTGTTCCGTTAGCTTCGTTCACCCTCGACGGCTCCGCAATAGTTACACTGTGCGCTTTCATATCCTCTAACTCAACTTGTACTCGCAAGCCGCCTTTTTCGTTTTTCCTGTAAATTAATGCGCTTATTCGCTTGTATAAAATGCCGTTACATTCTACCGGCTTTTCTGAAAATAAAGCCTCTTTCAATTGTTCGTTATTCATCTTCTGCCTCGCTTTCGTCTAGGCATATTAGCGCTTTGGCGTTCGTTGACCTTTGTCTTTTTTCAACCCTGCGTTTATATGAATTTGTTCCATAAAATTTTATCGTAGCCTCTTTGACATTGTTCTTTTTAGCCAACTCTTTTATAGTGCCTATTCCTAACAGATCTTCCCCTTTGTATAATGCAAATTCTTTCATCTTGCTACCTCCACTCTGTCCAGTAGGCGCAATCGTTGTTGTACAGATCCATGTATTCCTCTTCTGTCATTTCTTTGTGTAGGCATTCGTCCGAACAATAGTAACTTTCCCCATCGCCCACGCAATACCCCTCTGTCATTATTGCGCCGCATGCTGTGCAAGTTCTCGTGCTGTCGTCCTCTTCTTTGTCTACCTCTTCAACGCTAAACCCTATATCTGCATCGAAACCTAATAGGTCGCCAATAGCGCCTCTAATATGTCCCTCTAAATCGTCTTTGAATTTCTTCGCTAAATCCTCTTCGAGGACTTTAACTATAAAAACTCGTTCGGTGTATTTTTCATTCTCCATGATCCGCTCCTTGTGTTTGATTTAATATCATCTTCCTAAACATACTTTCGAATATTGGCACCGCTATGCTGTTTCCTGCTTGCTTGTAAAGCGGCATCACATATCTTCCGTTTCTTTCGTGCGCCTCTGACGCTCTATTAAAATCATCGTCCGTATAACCTTGTAGCCTCCAACATTCACGCTCTGTTAAGTACCTGTATTTTCCGTTTCCTAGATCAATCACTTGCGCCGGCGTTCTGTCTTGTCGTGTCGTTATCGTGTATGCGTAATCCTTTATAATCGTTGCTCTTTTGATGCCTTTCTTTCCTATTGCGCTTAGCACGCTTGGTTGCGTCACGTTGTACACTTCCGGCACGTCTTTTTCTAAAAAATCATCAATGCTTTTCATTTCCGTTTTTATCAGATCGTCAAACTCGAACGGCTCTCCACCTAATACCGAAACCGTAAAAACTCGCCCTCTTGCTTGTGGTAATCCGAAATCTCTTGCGTCTAGCGTTTCGAAACTGTTTGAATATCCTAGCTTTTGCATTTCTGATAAATACCGATTAAAGTTATGGATCATGTGCTTAGATGTAACATTTTTGACGTTCTCCCATATTACATATCGTGGTTTCCAATCTCCCATTTGCTTAACAATATTTATCGTTTCCCACATTAGGCTCGATCTCGTTTCTGTCCCTTCGTCTGCGCCCTTTTGTTGCCCTGCTATGCTGAAATCTTGGCAAGGGGAACCATGTATTAAAATATCCGGTTTTAAGTTCCACCCTATAACCGACTGCGTTTTATGCTCTAATTCATTTCTGAATATCGCATTGTATGACCTTACCGCCTTGGCGTCTATTTCTACGTAATCAATCGCCTTTACCGGTATTCCTATATTTCTAAGTGCGCATCGAGGCGAACCCACTCCCCCGAATAACTCCAATATTTTAATCATTAAATCGGCTCCTTAATATCTTTTCTAACTCTCCGTCGTACCGGTCGTTGTATTTTTCAAACTCTATTTTGTGGATCTCTGATAGCGCATAGAATAGCTGCCATTCTTTCAGATTTGCCGGCGGTTTGTTGTTCGCCCTCTTCCAATCGTCCTGCTGCCATTTCTTAACCCAACCTTGCCGGTGTGCATTGTCGATATATTCGCAATCAATATAAATAATTGCCTCGCATGGTTTTATTAATGATCTTAGCGCCGTTATGCAAATTCTTAATGCAAGTGCGTTTTTCGTGTCCTCTTCAATTTCAACCTTTACGGTTTTAACGTGCCTGCTGCCGGTCTTGTCTATGTACTCTATAACCGCCGCTGCCTCTCCTGTTCCTCTTGGATTGCCTCTAAATTGACTTTTGATATAGATACTTACTTTCAAGTTATCCACCGCCTTACTATCCTTTTCGCCGTCTAGTAAATAC
>JAFGUF010000022.1 GCA_016938675.1 Clostridia bacterium
GAATAATTGTTTCCGAGGTCTTGTTGATAATGTTTTACTTCGTAAAACCTTCTCCCTCGACCTCTTTTACATCATACATCATTACAAAGGCGTTTTCGTCGATATCCTTTATCACGGAGCGAAGCTTGGCTATCTGTGTTCTGGATACGACGCACAACACCACCTCTTTATGTGTTCTACTGAATCCTCCGTGACCGTCTAGCAGTGTTACGCCTCTTTCTATTTTGGTCATTATGGCCTGTGTTATGTCCTGAGAGCGGTTAGAAACTATCATAAAAGCCTTAGCAGAGTCCATTCCTGTCTGTACAAAGTCAAGAACCTTTGAGCTTACAAACAATGCAACAAGAGCATATAATCCCGCAAGCGGCGAAAGCAAAACAACAGCTGCAGTAACTACAAGGAAGTCAATTGCAAAAAGCACCCACGCAACGCCTATATTGGGAAACTTATCATTTATAATCATTGCCAGAAGGTCAGTTCCGCCGGTTGTTGCGCCTTCCCTTATAACAAGGCCTAGGCCTAAGCCTGCCAGCGCACCGCCGAATATTGAGCTAAGAAGCATATCTTCCTGCACCATCTTTACCCACTCAACTGGCATTTTTATTACTTCAATAAACAAAGACAGCAGTATAGTTGAAAATAGCGAGAGCATCATAAACCTAAAACCATGCTTCCGCCATCCGCCAAGAAAAAGCGGCACGTTGAGAATCAATACCAGCAAGCTGACATTCCATCCGAGAAGGGCATTTAGAAGTGTTGCAAATCCGGACACACCACCCGGCGCAATTTCATTAGGAATAAAAAATATACTGAATGCAGCCGCAAGGAAAAAGGAACCAAGCGTAACGAAAAATATCGTTTTAAATTTCAATGCTTTTTTGTCTTTTTTCATGTTTTCCCCTTTAATGTGATTCTATTTGCTTTTACTCTCCGCTTAGGTGATGCTCCAATTTTTTCTTTACCCTCTGAAGAGCATTATCTATTGATTTCGGCACTTTTCCTAATGCCTCCGAAATTTCTTTATAGCTTTTTCCGTCCAGATAAAGCTTAAGGGCACGTTTCTCCATGTCAGTAAGCTGCGTATCAATGGCCTCTCTTATGCTCTTTACATCCTCTTTGAGTATTACTCTTTCCTCCGGCTCTATATAAAGCTCAGACATCATAGATTCGCCCACGGTCACATCTGTATCTTCATCAAATATAGGCTTGTCCAGTGAAAGATATGAATTGAGCGGTATGTGCTTCTGCCTGGTAGACGTCTTCACCGCTGTGATTATCTGGCGTGTCACACAAAGATTAGCAAAGGTTCTGAAGGATGCGTTTTTGCTTTTGTCATAGTCTATTATAGCCTTATAAAGCCCAATCATCCCCTCCTGGATTAGATCTTCCTTGTCAGCGCCAATAAGGAAATAGGGCCTTGATTTGGATAATACAAAATTTTTGTACTTTTCTATAAGGTATTCGAGCGCAGTTTCGTCTTTCTTAGCTTGCGCCGCCAGCTGTTCATCAGTCATATTTTCAAATCTGTGTAGCATATTTATAATAATATATCCTGCGAGTTCTTAAGTCAACTGAATAAGATGATTCCTCAAACCGTGAAACAAGAAAACAATATATATTTATATAAGACTGCATTAACATGAACTTTACATCATTGTGGTTTAATGAATGTAATAATTTAAATAACTGCTGGGCGAAGGAGTTATCATGAAGAAAACACAAATATTCTATTTTACCGGAAGCGGTAACTCTCTCGTTGTTGCCGAAGAGACTGCAAAGAGAATAAGAAACACTGAGCTTATAGAGATATCAAGCGCGCTTGAAAAAGAGCACTTGAAAACAAATGCGAATACTATTGGTTTTGTTTTCCCCTGCCACGGCCTTACTATCCCCATACCCGTTAAAAGATTTCTCCAGCAGCTCAGCATGAAAAAGGCTCTGTATATATTTGCTGTCTGCACAAGAGGCGGCTCTGCCTTTATTGGATTTGACACTATCTCAAAAATCCTTAAAAAGAAGCATAAGCACCTTAATGCATCCTTCATAATTGATATGCCAAACAATGACCCCAAAGTAAAGGATTATAACGAAGTAACATACAAGGATATTGAATTGTTTCATAAAAATATGCACCAAAAGCTGGATCTGCTGGAAAGCGTAATAGCTGCAAAAGAAGAGTATGAAGACAATATAGAAGGTGAACGGATATCAAAGAATAAAGCAGTGAATAAACTGCTCGAATGGCTTGTTCCCTTTGCTCTGCACAATGCAGCCCCTAAAGTAAGCAGGTATTTCTATGCTGGCGATGACTGCATAGGGTGCTCTACGTGTGAAAAAATTTGTCCGTCACATAAAATATCATTAAAAGATTCAAAGCCTGTATGGGACAATAAAAAAGACTGCTATATGTGCTACGCCTGCCTTAATTACTGCCCCATAGAGACTATACAAATTAATTCAAAATTCTATATGAAGTCATATACAAAAGATCACGGGCGCTATCATCATCCTGAAATAACTGCACAGGATATGATGGATAGGTAAGATATTAGCTGAATAGAAATATATGATTAACCCTTTAGCATTATTAGCTGTCTTATATTTTAAATATTACAAAAAACTTATCTTCATTAATGCTCTCATATGATATAATTATATTATTAATTAAGCACACCAGGAGATAACAATGAAAAAAGATGTTCAATCCAAAGGAAGAGAAAAGAATGTAACTTCCGGAAAAGGAAATGTATACAAAAGAGGGGATGGGCTGAACGCCAAAAAGCCAGTAGGAAACCAAAGCGGATACAGCGACAGGCCAAAGGGAAGTCAATCTTCGCAGTCTTCATCATCAGGCACCCCTGACTTAAGCGGCCTATTTTCAGGTTCATCAGGCAGCAGCTCCCAGAAGGCAACAGGCGGGCTTGACCTTAAGAAAATAATCATCATCGGCATAATAATAATTGTAGGATATTTTCTGCTAAAGTCATGTGCCAATATTGACCTGCTGGGCGGCACTGATATGTCCCAGTATACAGACACTACAAACACAGGCTCCTCATCTAACCAGTCAGCATCAGGCGAACTTGACTATTCAGTTTCTAATGACGCCCGCAGCAAATATACAAACGTGCTTGGAAAGGGCCAGGATGAGTTCACCATTATGGTATATATGTGCGGATCTGACCTGGAATCGAGAAGCGGCATGGCAACAGCTGACCTTAACGAAATGCTGCACGCAACAATTGCTGATAATGTAAATATTATCGTAGAAACAGGCGGCGCTAAGACATGGAAAAACTCGGTTGTGTCAAGCAGCACGAACGAAAGATACCAGCTAACCAGCGAAGGCCTGAAAAGGCTTGACGGAAATCTTGGCAGAAAGCAGATGACAGACCCTGCAACACTGGCTGACTTCATAAAATACTGCACAAAGAATTTTGAAGCGAACAGATACGCCCTTATATTATGGGATCACGGCGGTGGGTCAACAATGGGATACGGTCACGATGAATTCTATCCAAACGCTACAATGACACTGGACGAGATTAACACAGCGCTTTCAAATGGCGGCACTAAATTTGACTTTGTGGGCTTTGATGCCTGCCTTATGGCAACATATGAAACCGCAGTAATGCTGAATAACCACGCGGACTACATGATCGCATCCGAAGAAACAGAACCTGGCATTGGCTGGTACTATACAGACTGGATTACAGCGCTTTCTGAAAACACTTCAATGCCTACAATTGAAATCGGACAAAATATCATTGATGACTTCATTGATAAAACATACGAATCATCCCCGATGGACAAGACCACACTATCTCTTGTGGACCTTGCCGAGCTCTCCGGAACAGTACCGGAAGTATTCAATGCATTTGCATCATCTACAGGCGAACTAATCAACAGCGATGAATATAAGATAGTGGCCGATGCCAGAGGATACTCAAGGGAATTTGGCTCACCCAGCCAGCTTGACCAAATTGACCTTATCCACTTAGCACAAAACATGGGTACGGATGATGCTGAGAAGCTGATTGATGCACTTGATGGCTGCATAAAGTATAACAGAACATCCTCAACTATCAGCAACTCAAACGGTATATCCATATACTTCCCCTATACAACGCTTTCTTCTATGAGCGGAATGATAAACACCTATGAGAAGATTGGCATGGACAAGGCATATACGGACTGCATCAGAGGCTTTGCTAGCCTTGAAGTCGGCGGACAGGCCATATCTACAGGTTCATCGAATCCCTTAGGTTCGCTTCTCGGTTCATTCACGGGCAGCTCCGGCAGCGGAGTAGGCGACTTGCTCACGTCATTCCTTGGCTCAGGAGCCCTCACAAATATGCTAGGCGGCTCAGATACAAGCTGGGTGGATACAGACGCTATCCTTAATAACACTGAGTATTATGAAGAAAACTCTTTAAAAGACGGAGCTCTGGAATTGAGCAAAAAAGACGGAGACTCTGTTCTCGCCTTAAGTAAAGATGACTGGGACTTAGTTCAGACCGTACAGCTTAATGTATTCTTCGATGATGGAGAGGGATATATTGACCTTGGCATGGACAATGTTTATGAGTTCAATAATGACGGCGACCTTATAATAGGCTTCGACGGCACATGGCTTGCGCTCGACGGTCAAGTAGTTGCATATTACTTCGTGGATGAAAAATATGAAGGCGACGAATACGCAATAGTCGGCAGAGTTCCTGCAATGCTGAACGGCGACCGGGTTGATCTAATGCTTGCATTCACAAGCGAAGTACCAAAAGGACAGATTCTGGGAGCAAGACTCGTATACGATGACGGTTCTGTTGCCAAAGGACTGATCGAGCTGAATGACGGCGATGTACTGGACTTCCTCTGTGACTACTACACCTATGACGAGAAATTCTCAGACAGCTACTATCTTGGTGACCAAATGGTAGTAAACGGTAAAATACAGATCAGCAATGTAAGCGTAGGTGATGCAACATGCCTTGTTACATACATGCTAACGGATATATACAGCAATACTTACTGGACTCCGGCTATAGAATACAAATAAATAATCTATCAAATTAAATGACTATTCGGCGCATCTGATTAAACGGCATGCTCCATTCAGGTGCGCCGCAAATAAAGTGCAGGTAAAACAAAAAAATATTACGCTGCAGATGATAAGGAGAGGTATATGACAAAAACAGAGCAGGCTAAGCATTGCTTCAGCCAGGGTTTCAATTGCGCACAGGCAGTAATAGGAGTATTCAGCCAAAGTCTTGGCATTGACAAAGACACAGCTATGAAGCTCTCTACCGGCCTTGGAAGCGGCCTGAGATGCGGTGAAGTATGCGGAGCTGTAACTGGCGCTGCAATAGTTATTGGCCTTAAATACGGCCACGGCAGAGAAATAGATGAAGAATCAAAAAAGAAAACTCACGCTTTATTAGTGGAATTTGAAAAAAGATTTGCAGAAGAAAACGGCAGCATTGTATGCAAAGATATACTGACATATGATTTGTCCAATGAAGAAGAATTGAAAATCATTAAGGAGAAAAACCTTTTTGAGACAATATGCCCGGATATAGTCGAGAGTGCCGTTGAGATTTTAGATGAGATACTTTAAAGAATAGATTTATATTGCCTTAAGTATAATTCCTTAAATTACATAAATCTTGGATAAAAAATCTACACATTCTCCTCATTCAGGCTCTTGTTCCTGTAAATAAGGTCTTGCCTAGTGGTGAAGCCCTGACTTTCCCAAAAACCGTTACCCAATTCATTGGTATGATATACGATGAGGGCTGCTTTATGTATGCCCTCTTTTTGCATTGCTTCCATTGCCGCATTCAGCAATGCTTTGCCAATGCCCTTACCACGATATTCAGGCTTTACCATCGCGTGATATATGTATCCCCGCCTCCCGTCATGTCCGCAGAGTATGCTGCCCGTGATTTGTTCCGCATCGCATGATACAAAGCAGGAAGTAGGATTCCTATCCAGAAATTTATCTATGCCCTCGCGTGAGTCATCTAGGCTGCGCAGGCCCACGCCCGCCTGAGCCGTCCACATTGAGTAAACATCTTCATAGTCAGTTATTGTCATTAAACGTATATTCATATATCCCTTCCATCAGCCGTAAATGAATTTTTGTATTTTCTTTGCTTCCGCATTTGGATTTAGCCTCAATATTTGATCCTCAATTTTCTTTGCACATTCGCTGGGATCGTTGCTTTTAGCTTCTTTTGCCTGTTTTTCACCTAATGCATATTCTGACGTCTCAAATGTAGTTGCTGGCCATCCATAGGGCATGCCATCGTTTGATATTTTTAGTGTTTCTCCGCTTACAGTAATAAACATCCCCATCTGCAGCCTAGTAACAGCTGAGTTGAATCTTGACTTGTTTTGTTTATCTATACCAAGCATCTCCTTTACCTTATCAAGCGAGATAGACGGATTTCCACATATAATATTGTAGATGTCCTTCTCAAAGCGAGTCATTTTTCCTTCAGCATATTTTTCGTCAAATGTCCTGCCATGCCTTCTGACTGAATAAAAAAGCGTGTACCATTCTTTTGTTATATAACCACCTTTATTAAAGAAAAATTTGCCGTACATTATATCATCTCTTTGATTAACGCTTAGCATACACCATGCCCAGGGATCTGTTTCAGTCAATCCGGTATGCCACCTAATTTCGGGGCTAAAATACTCTGCAAGAGTAAATATGCCTTCGCTGTTATCGCCCGCAAGCGTGAAACCGGCCATAAGAATATTTTCAACAAAATCATCATAACAATTAATAGTACTTAAATTCATTAGTTAATTCTACCTTTATTAAAAATCTGTTTCAACGGAAGATTAAAAGCCCAGCACCATATGAAGCGGCATTAAGAATAAGAGAAACAAGCAATGCCCTGCCCGCTTTAATCCCAGTAAGCTTTGAAAATATCAGCCCTTCGATAATAACAACGGCCGCCTCCAAAAAGTAAAGGAGCCCATAGTAACCGTTATATCCCATATACGAAAAGTACATAAGCATAATGAAATTGAGCAGCGGATTCGTTAGCACATTCAAAAGCAGTACATAGTAAACATAGCTGCCCTTTCTGAATAACAAGAATACAATCCCGCATTCAATAATAATGGTGATTAAAAGAGGTTTGAGCAGAAAGAGCAGTAATGTAATAATAATGTTGCCCGTCATTATTTATTCTTTTTGCTTTTCTTTGCCTTCACTATCAGCTTAATTACTATAAGCACCGCAAGAACAATCAGCACGCCTATTATAATGTATCCCAATATCCATGGTGTGCTTGTAACTGCAGAGCTGCTTTCTCTTGCAGTTTCTAACGGTGCCTCAACAAGGTCTAAAATACACATAAGTTTCTTATCCCCTTTTTAATTTTCTCATATACTATAAAAATACTATTCTTTATAATTTGGAGTTTTGTGTTCATCTTTTTTCTTCTTAAGTGCTCTTTTTATAAGCACAGTGGAAATAATTATAAATCCTGCAATCAGCGCTGCAAAAAAAAGCACTTCAATAGCAGCGAGAACAAAATGCCTCATCTCCGCCTCTGGACTGACGGGATTTAAAAAAAGTGCGAATGCAGCTGCTTGGTTATTTTTCATTTTCATTTCCGTCTTTATTTGATTCTTCAGTGATAGTTCCATGTTTTTTATCATAAGATTTTCTGAACCTGTTTATTGCAAAAAGTATCAGTCCTATTATGCCCATAAATACGACTATAAACACAAGTGCAGATATCCCCAGCATCATTGGCGGCGGCGCAATATCTAATAACATTATTATATTCATTCATTCACCTCATCTAATCCAGCTTTTCAAGTTTCTCGATGGTATGCTTATTCTTTTTTCGCTGCCTGAAAAATGCGGCTATCGGCAATACAAAAATACAAATCCCTGCAAGATTAAATATTACCATCCCAGCCGCAAGCAGAATTTTTTCAATGATAGTAATATCACCTAGCTCATTCATTCTGTTTTTTGTTCTCCTTCGCTGCCTTCTTCTTCCTTATGGCTTTTGCAATAAGAATTATTGAAACGGCGATAATAGCACAAAGCACTATAACTGCGCCCATTGATATGCCTATAATCGCCATCATTTCAGGCGTCGGTGCAGCATCAAAGTGTGTGTAAAAATTAAGCATTTTGAGCCTCCTTGTTTTCCTTCATTTTTCCCCTGCCCTTGGTTACAGTCAGTATGCAAAGAGCCGATACTATTATCGAGCATATTATAACATATTTCGAGGCTGCAGTACCAATAGCTAATACATAAGTTACGAATGTCCCTAGCAGCAAAGACAGCGTAGTAAGCCCGAACGCAAGGCCCTCATAGCCCTCCAGATATTCAGCCAAAACGCACAATGTCACCGGCATTGTCATATTGAAAAGGAATATCCCCAGAATACACAGATATATATTACTATTGAAAAATGCAAGCAGCGGCAGGGAAAGAACCAATGCACCTACTCCCGTAAGCCTTGCACCAAATTTATCAGCAATAAATCCACCGCTAAATTTCCCAAGAAATGAAGCTCCCGTTGCCAGAATAATTAGCCCCGTTGTTGTCTTCCATTCCATTGGTATGGTGAATCCGGTATGTGCCCTAATAGCTACAGAAATACATATTAGCCCAATAGCTGCAGCAGGAATTATTTTCTTTGAAGCGGCACTAAATTCTGATTTTTCAAGATTGATACTTGTGCTGCAAAAAATATATATAAGCACTCCTGATACCGCTAAAAAAAACATGGGATATAATATTGATATCTCTGCTTTGCCTGCAAATGTGCCAAGCAATACTCCCCATGAACCGGATGAGACAAAGATACCGCTTCTGGACATTTTCCCTTTAGCATTTAGCAGACTGTCTATTCCGCCTCCTACATGGAAAAATGCATTTCCGAGCGCAATCAGCACTACAGCAAGATATATCTGCTGCGCAAAAGCAAGACCCACAATCGTAATTACTACTCCTATCAGCCCTGCAGGAACATATCTTTTCATATCGCAGATATAGCCTACTATAAACTGCAGCCCAAACGCTACAGTATTGTATACAAGAAACCAGAAGGCCAGCTGCTGCAGATTTTCTACTCCTGCTGAAAGAGTGGAAAACAGCACGTAAAAACACGCGAAGTCCACAGCAAAATGCGCAAACGTGTAAACGGACAATGAACGTGTATGCATAGATAACTCCTTAATATATGTCTTCCTTTATTTCTTTGCCCCAATAATCTTTTATCAGATGCAATTCAACATCAGAACATAAAATAAAAAATCCGCCTGATAGTTTTGTTTTGTGTTTTTCAATCTTGTGGGTAAATCGATCTTTTTTGTTGATACCTTTATAAAACTGCTCTTTATCTGCAATTATTACGAGCATAGGAACTTCTATGCCTCTCAACTTATCTATAATTGAAGCCTGGCTTTCAATCTCTATATGAATAATTTTACTCCATTTGAATTCATTCTCAATTATTACCCCGTCTATATCATCATATACTTTTATACTGTTCTCATCAAATTCGTGCATCTGGTTACGGCTTATTAGCTTAGTTAAGCCAAAATACCCCAAGAAACTCAGACTACCGAGCATAAAAAACCAAAAAACAATGATGGCCAGCATCATGAAAACGATTCCTTGCTCTTTGTTAATATTAATCAAGTAAATTATGAAAAGCGTTGCAAACAGCATCGCTCCAACTAGCAAAAATATCTTCCCCGTTTCTATTTTTTTTCTTATTTTCTCTGTAATTGAATCAGTTCTCATACTTTCCCTCCAATGCCAGCTTATACTCGCCGATAATTTCCTTTTCATAATACTTTTTTAGTTCTCTATAAAATTCAGGATAGTATTCAACATATAGAAACTTTCCATCTATTTTTTTTATGTTCAGTCCATTCATCGTGTATTCGCTGCATTGCTGCTTTGTAAGAGATCTTTCAAAAATATATATCATCCTGATTTGCCCTGCAAGACCTAAATATATCAAGCCAACATCTGACCATTTCATTTCAATTTCTTTTTTAGGACCGTTGAACAGCATCCCTTCTTCCTTCAAAGTTATTCTATACCGGTCACCTGAGTAGGTGAAAACAGAAATATATATAACAGCAGCTAATAAGAACGATAACCCTCCAAAAGCATATGACAGTATGATCATATCTTCTCTTTCTATATCAGGAACTAAAATCACTAATACAAGCCAAATGCTCATAAAAAATGCTGGTAGAATTAGGGGCGTTAAGTACCTATTAACTTTATTCTTAGGTCTAAAAATAGTGAATTCCATTTTTCTGCTCTCCGATTTCTTATTTAATTGTATTAAATCTTCTAATCAAAAAATTGTTAATCCTAGTATGCCTAAAGCAATATCTTTTGTCCCATGCTCAATTACAAATTATACCACGATGTCATCGTTTTGGAAATATAAAAACGATAAGCAACACACATGTATGACTACAAAAAAATTTAGCAAATGCAGTGTTTATGCAATCTCAACCGCTAAAAAAGATAATATAATACACTTTTTAACGTATTATTATACGATTTATTTTGTAACAAATATATGAACTTAGATTATTTTAATATAAACATTGTGTATAATTAATAAACAATGTGTTAACTTAACAATTGTGTAAAATCTTTATGTTATTTTTTGTACAGATAGATATAAAAATAACAATTAAAGGGTTACTATGCGAAATAAAATACTTCTAGTTTTATTGCTTGTGTTGGTTGTGCTGACTTTTTCCAAGGCTGCCTATGCAGCTGATTATTCAATAAATTCAGATACTGACCTTGCATCGCTCTCTCCAGCGGCAGGAAGCACTATCATCGTTCAAAGCGGAACAACACTAACTATCTCTTCATCAAATACATCTGCTTTGTATGATATAAGTATCATATGCGAAAGCGATGTTCATCTTACAATTCAAAACCTAAATATCATTTCAACAGCAGGCACTGCACTTGCCTTTTCGGGCGGAAGCAACAGTCTTAAAATAAAAGGCACAAATAATCTGCAGTCTGCGGCGCACTGCCCCGGCGTAAAGGCAGAAAATGATACTGAATTGACAATTTCCGGCGAAGGTCAGCTGACTGCCCGCGGCGGCACAATGGGTGCAGGCATAGGCGGCAGCGAAAACATCGGCGCAGTTACAGACGAATCACTAAGAATCAGCTCCGGACATATAAATATACTTTCCGGCACAATAATTGCCTATGGTGGCAGCTATGGAGCAGGTATTGGCGGCGGCGAGCAGGGCCACGGCGGATATATAAATATATCCGGAGGCACAGTTACAGCCTATGGCGGCGCGACAAGCGCAGCAGGAATAGGTGGGGGCTCAGGGGGCAAAAGCGGGCTTATAACAATTTCAGGCGGAACAATTACAGCCTACGGCACAAACAGCGGCGCAGCAATAGGATCTGGCAGCTCATTCAGAGTGGAGGAGATTACTATCTCCGGCGGCACTGTAAACGCATATGCCGGCTCATCCGCGGCAGGAATCGGTGGAGGATACCTAAGCCCTGGCGGCATCATAAAAATAACAGGCGGGACTATTAATGCCCGCGGCGGGTGGCAAGGCGCAGCCATTGGCAGCGGCCATTATGCTGACTGCGGCACTATAATAATAGAAGGTGGCGACATAAAAGCCACATTATCATCCGGAACATATTCGGCAGCCATCGGAACAGGAAGATACGGAAGAGGCGGCACTATAATAATAAAAGGCGGCACTATATATGCCCAGGGCGGCAGCTACGGCGGAGCAGCAATAGGGAGTGGATGGAATAGCAGCATCACTGAGACAACATACATACAAATATCCGGTGGCACCATAGACGCAAGAGCCAAATATGCCGCAGCAATAGGCGGAGGAAGGTTCGTCGACAACAATGGGGATATCATAATCACCGGAGGCGTTATATCAACCTACACTTCAGTATCCGGCTATAATGATATCGGGGCATGCCAGAATACATACTCCGGCAGAGTACTAATAAGCGGAGATGCTGCACTTTTCCTTCAAAACAATACTTCATCAGAAATAGTTACATCCACGCACAACTATTTCGACAATGAAACATATGTGTCAGGCTCTGCTTACGGATATGACCTTATAGCCTCATGGTCGGGCACGGCATATGCATGGCTTCCTACGATTGACGTAATGTATGCTGCGGGTCGAGGCGGCAGCTTAAGCCAGAGAATGCTGTCTTCTGAAAATTCTGAAAAGGTTCTTAAAGGGTATAGCCCGAAAAATGCTCCTGCAGTCACACCAGACTCAGGATATTCATTTGTCGGGTGGAGCAACGGCAGCTTAACATCAACTAATCTTAATAACTTCAAAATATACTCACCTACTACCTTAACTGCAGTTTTCGAGCCGATAAATGTTACATCTGTATCCCTAGATATATATGACGCTACATTGATATTGGGCGATTCAGATATATTAAATGATACTATTGACCTGACTGAAACTATTTCTCCCGATGATGCTGCAGATAAAAGCGTGACCTGGAAGAGTTCTGATAATTCCATTGCAACAGTGGATAAAAACGGCATAGTAACAGCAATTTCCGAAGGAGCAGCAACCATTACTGTGGAGACAACTGACGGCGGATACACCGCAAGCTGCACAATTACAGTAATACAGCTTTCAACAGAAATAGCTTTGGATAAGTACAATATTTATCTTGTAAAAGGCTCCCTAGACACCCTAACCAGCACAATAACGCCAAGTACCACAAGCGACAAAGGCGTAACATGGAGCTGCGATAACCCTAACGTAGCAACATTTACAGTATTAAGTGACAATACCATACAAATTACGGCTCAGGGAGCAGGAACGGCAAATATTACAGTGACAGCAAATGACAGCGGAAAATCAGCCACCTGTGTAGTGCATGTAAATAATCCTGACTTAGGTTCAAGTTCAAAGAAAGCGAACCTCACAGCGCAGCTGGTAAATGAATCTGGCGCTGGAGTGGGAGGATATAGCTTCACTCTATATTCAGACCCAATTTCAGATATTACAGATTCGACGGGAAATGTTGCATTTTTAAATATAGCCTATGACTACCATACGCTGATAATTGCTGACAGCTCCGGAGCGGAAATAAGAAGATATGACCTTATATTTACCTTAAGTTCAGACAACGGGTATTCTCTATCAGGAAGTGACATACGCCTTAACTACACCGCAAATACAGAAAACATACATCTGCTTTTCAAAATAAATGACACAGGAGATGACATAACTTTTGAAGATGTTGATTTCAAGGTTTCCAATCCTGTAACAGGCGACAGAACTTCTTTATGGGAGAGAATTATTGAATTTATAAAAGGGCTGTTTAGTTAATAATAGTTCAATATAAAATGATTTAAGTGATTTATAAAAGAAGGCGGAGTTTTTACTCCGCCTTCTTTGCAATCTTTATTGATTCAATCCAATGGCTTTATGTATCTGGCTCTGCATCAATGCAAGAGAGAAGAAGCAAAGGAAAAACAATCCCTGTATGGCGTATAATGCGCTCATGTCAGCATCTTTGGATAACTTCGCTAGTTTCCTGCCGGTTGTGTACAGCCAATACACAGCATAAAACGGGACTATAAAAAACATTGCGGTTTCAAGCGAGGAATTTATTTCGCTGCCCTCCAGCTTTGCTACATCATCATTCACTGACTTAACCCAGTAGACAGCATATATACCAAGAGTAACAATAGATAATATAACGCTCCAGCCAATGCTCTTTTTGATGATGTCTTTGTCGCCTGCTTTCGCAGGGAAGAATATGCAGCTCACCCACATCAGAACAAGAACACCCAATGTATATAAAATTGCTTTAGCACTTATCATAACTTCCGCTATTCCACTGCTGTAGTGTTCAATAAGCTTGATATTGGCTAAAAAATCCTTACTACTATACTGAATCACAAAAACAGATGAAACAGTAAATATTAGAACCGCATAAATTAGTGCCATGTTTCTTTTTGATAAATATATTCCAAAAAGTAAATAAGCAGCAATTATAGGCAAATCATTATAAAATAGATATAAATCTGCTGATGTGATTCCAACTTTAAGATATATGGATATACCAAGGGATACTGCCTTTGCAAAGGCACCCAGGAAAAACACAGATGACAAATTCTTTAGCTTATCAGGGCTGAATGCAGCAATCATAGTATAGGCTGCAAGTGCAATTATTATTACCCACTCTGCCGTAGCCAAGAAGAAACTGTTATTGAGAGATTTTGCCTTCAACGCTGGCGGCACCAGCGTAATCATATATATCGCGTATGCAATCGCTGCAAGAGTTATCAATATTCCCGCTGCAAGAAGCGGCTTGCTTATTTTTCTCTCCGCATTATTGTTTATTTCCATAATGTCTCCTTAAAACTTTAAAATGAGTCCGTATATAAATTTCATATAATTATATCATACATCAGTTGAGAATAAAATTAAAATTCTCCAGGTCAATTTTTTGAACCATAAAAGCGACGAATCCATCGAGTTAAATTAACAACGATATCATTAACTGCCTTTCTTAAACCACGGTATCAGCGCGCTAACTTGGCTTTGATACTGCGCATAATCTTCACACTTGCTGACAATGTGCTTTTCCATCATTGGCACACTTATGAAGACAAAAAGTAAGGTTATTAAAATCGGCCCTGCGGCCACTATATAGCTGCCATCTGCGCTTCCTGCATACATAATGAAAAGCCCCCACCAGAAACATATCTCGCCTAAATAATTCGGATGTCTAGAATACTTCCACAGCCCGGTATTTATGCATCTGCCTCCGCCTGCAGCTCTGTGCCTTTTCATCTGCGTGTCTGCTGCCATCTGCATTGCGGGGCTTGCTAATGCAATTGCCAGCCCAATATAGAACAATATACCGGCATATGATTGGTTGAATACTATGCTATAGGCTGCAGCCATTCCGAAGAATACCAGCACTGTGGGCATCAGGTTAATCCCAAAAAGATTAACTATCTGCCACATCTTTCCGCTGTCTTCACGCAGATTTGAATACCTCCAGTCCTCGTGATGCATTCCCTGCCAGTTGACTGCCCAGTTATATGTCAGCCTGATTGACCAAAAAAGCACAGCACAAATCAAAGCACCGTCAACAAATGATATTTCTCCGCCCCTAATTATCAGCCATCCAGCCAACAGAATTGGCGGAGCCACCGACCAATACGGGTCGTAAACACTGGAATTTCTAAATAGTACTCCGGCAAGCCAAACAAATATTGTCGCTGCAACATCAGCCCAAAAAAACGAAATTAGCATCCCGCTTCTTTGAGTAAGCCTGTATGCAATATAGCCGATAAATAAAGCCGCCAGATAAATGATTATAATAATTGCAATGGACGCGGCTTTTGATATATTTTTTCCCATTTTTTTCTCCTTGTATTGTGATTTTTATCTCTTTCTATTGGTGTCTCCTTGCTCTGCTCTTAGATACTTCGCATTTACTTTTCTCCATGCATCCCGGATTATTTCGGCGCAGATTTGATTGCATTAAGCCTTCTACGGTTTAGTTTTCGGTTTGAATATTACGTCCGGCGCCATCAGGCTTCTTCGCGCTGCATTTCTGTATTGCTTGAAAAAACTCTCCTGTGAATTTATTTTCTTTCCCCTAGATGCCATTTTCCGGTATGTTCCGTCGCTCTGCTGTACTCTCATCTTTACATTGTCGCTGAGCATCAGCTCCATTGCCTCAATTACACTATGTCTTATGTCATCCTGCTCAATCGGGAACAGTACCTCGACTCTCCTGTCTAGATTCCTTGGCATCCAGTCGGCAGAAGCCAAATACACTTTGTTTTCCCCGCCTGACGTAAATATATATATTCTATGGTGCTCTAGATACCTGCCTACAATTGACATGACTTCAATATTTTCAGACAGGCCTTTTACTTTGGAGCGCAAGCCATTAATCCCCCTTATAAGCAGACGAATTTTAACCCCTGCCTGTGAGGCTTCGTATAGCTTTTCAATGATCTCCTCGTCAATTAGAGCATTGACCTTGGCTGTTATTCCGCTTGGCAGCATATTGCGCGCTTTCTCTATCTCTTTATCTATCATATCAATAAAGAATTTTCTCAGACCTGTCGGTGCGATAAAAAGCTTCTTGTACTGCGCAGGAACTGAAAAACCAGTGAGAACATTAAAGAGCGCTGAAACATCTGCTGTTATAGCCGGCTTCGCAGTAAATAATCCGAAATCAGTATATATTTTTGCTGTAGAATCATTGTAATTCCCTGTACCTAGGTGAACATACCTTCTTATGCCGTCTTCTTCCCTTCTTACAATGAGCAGCGCTTTGCAGTGCACCTTCAGCCCCAGCAGCCCGTAAATGACATGGCACCCGGCATCCTCCAGCCGCTTTGCCCAAGCAATGTTATTCTCTTCGTCAAATCTGGCCTTTAGCTCAACCAGCACTGTCACCTGCTTGCCCATCTGCGCAGCTCTAATCAGTGCTGAAACAATGGGCGAATTGCCGCTGACCCTGTACAGAGTCTGCTTTATCGCCAGTACCCTTTCATCTGCAGCAGCCTTTTCAACAATATCAATTACAGGCTGAAATGATTCGTACGGATGGTGCAGCAGGATGTCCTTTTCCTTAATTGTATCAAACATATTCTCATCCTGCCTGAAGCATAAGGATTCCTGAGGCGGATCACTGCCGTACTTGTATTGATTATATTCATTCAGGTCAGTAAACGGAAATAGATATGTCAAATCGAGCGGCCCGTCTACTCTGAATACATCCGACTGGTCGACATTCAAATTTTCTTTAAGAAATTCTAATAAGTCTTCTCTGATATTTCCTTCTGAGAATCCATTCATTATCTCAAGTCTGCAAGGCTCACCATGTCGCCTGTTCTTAAGAGATTTTTCTATCTCCAGCAACAGATCCTGAGCGTCCTCATCTATAAACAAGTCTCCGTTTCTTGTTATCCTGAAAAGCTCTGCATCTCCAACTTCGTATCCATTGAAGAAATTGCCTATATGCATTAATATTGCGTCTTCTATCAGTATGTATCTGCGGCTTTCGCCAATTCTAATAAACCGCCTCAGAATTGATGGTATCTGGACAATTGCGTGCACAGTTTCGTCCGTTCCTATCTTTTTCAGGCTTAAAGCAATATTAATCTTTTTATTCGCAAGATTAGGGAATGGCCGCGATGCATCCACGGCAAGCGGTGTAAGCACCGGCTGAATTACCTCTGCATAATATTTATCTACATATGCCTTTTCGCTGTCTTTAAGGTCTTTGCCCCTTATTATTTCGATGTCTTCCTTATTGCAGGCATTGAGCAAGTCTCGGTAGCAGGCGTATTGAGCCTTCATAAATTCATGTGTTTTTTTATTAGCCTGCTCCAGCTGCTCCTCAGGAAGAAGCCCCGCAATATCAGCACGAGTTACGCCATAATCGACCTGCTGCTTAAGCCCTGCTATGCGTACCATAAAAAATTCATCCAAATTAGATGCCGTTATAGCCAAAAATTTCAGTCTCTCGAAAAGCGGTATTTTGTTGTCCTCCGCTTCCTGCAAAACTCTATAGTTGAAGTCCAGCCAGGAGAGTTCCCTGTTTGTAAAAAGCTGCTTTTGATTTTTCATTTTATGCCTGCCTAAATAATCTATAGAATATTATAACACAATATATTTTTTATTATATTATTAAATACCCCCTAAGCACAATATTTACATGCATTTAAAATGAATATTTCAAGCAAAACTAAATGAGTGTTGAAATAAATCCAGTGCTACTGTAATATATATTCTATATATTTAAATAAAGAGGTGCACAATGAAAGAGAAAAACAAACTATTAGTCTGGCATTTAGCAGGCGCAGCCCTCGCTATGTTGATCATTCGATATGCTCACTTTGTATATGATAATAACCCCTGCCTTTTCACATCTCTTTTCTTCCCCGTGAATGAAAGCATATGGGAACATAACAAGCTTTTCGTTCTGCCTGTTTTACCTGTGTATTTATTAATTTACGCTATAATCGGCCGGAAATATAAAAACTATATTCCTGCGGCACTTTTTTCCCTGATCATAATGCCTCTTTTATCAAGTGTCTTTTTTGAGGTATATCTTATCATCGCAGGCACTCATCATGCTATTTCCGGAATAATTGCCTCTATTTTAATTCTTATTGCAGGTTTTTTGATATCCTGGCGTTTATCTATCAGAGAAAAGAATATAAAAAAGCCAATTACTCTCGCACTGATTATTTTTGTGGTCGTTCTAATTATTGCAATGGCAGTCTTCACATACTATCCTCCAAAAGCTAATTTTCTCCGCTGGCTGTTTATGGACACTGTATATAACCAATATGGTATTTTAAACTAAACTAAATACAAATAAATACCAGTAGTTTGTATGTGCTTTTTGAATTTTTTTTGAACAAATCAAAATGTACATATTATTAGCATATTCTAATGATATACTTTTATCGTTCCAATACTGAAGTGTGCCTGAATTAGCACTAAAAAAAGGTTAATGAGTAATAATACTAATTTGCAAAGCAAAATAGAGCCCAATGGCATTTCCGACAGGATAGTCAGAATACAAAATGGCGGAGAAGATATCAACGCCTTTATTTCAGAATACATTCCTTTTATCAAGTCATCAATATACAAATCTATCGGAAAACATATAACAAAAGAAAGTGATGAAATGTCTGTCGGACTACTGGCCTTTAATGAAGCCGTACAGTCATACGACCCCCAGAAAGGCGTATTTTTAACGTTCGCTAGCTGGGTGATAAAGCGTCGCATAATCGACTATTTACGCAAACAAAGCAGAATAAATGAAACCATCTTCAGCGACCTTTCTGAAAGCCAGCTAGGCAATGTTAACAGTTTCCTCGCTTCAGATAATTACTGGACAGAAAACCCTCTTAAGCTGGAAATCGAGGCTTTGACAATCGCCCTTAAAGACTACGACATCAGATTTGAAGAGCTTGTACTGGTTTCTCCCAAAGCAAAGAAGACAAAAGAAATGTGCAGTACTGCCGTTGAGTATATTACGCAAAATCCAGCAATTATATTAAAACTCAAGCAAAAAAAGCGCCTTCCGCTCAAAATATTTGAGGAAAATCTGCAAATACCCCGAAAATTTATGAATCGCCATCGAAAGTATATAATAGCCGTAGTGGAAATCCTTACAGGCGACTATCTCTATCTCAAAGAGTATGTCCCATTTATGGGCAAAGAAGGGCAGCAATGAAAGCAGTAGTTATAAAAATAAGTAAAAATAAGGCCTTCATCTTGAAAGATGACGGCAGCTTTTCTTGTGTGCCTGATAAAGGCTATAAAATTGGCCAGGAGATATGGAGAAAAGAGAGAAATAAACAAGGCTTTACAATTATTGCAAAGGTGGCTGCCGCAGCGGCGGCAATATTCATTATGTTTTTCGGGGCGGTTTACGCATACAATACCCCGGCACACTATGTTAGCATTGACATCAATCCAAGTTTCGAATTTAAAGTCAATGTATTTAACAGAGTCATCGGAGCAAATGGGGCTGACAAAGATGGTGCTGCAGTATTAGAGAAAGTGGAGATTACCAACAAGAGTATGGAAGACGCAATTGAGATAGTAATTCGTCAGGCAGGAGCCGATGGATACATAAACTCAGCAAGCGAAAGAAATATTGTAGTAGGTGTTCATTGTACCAGCCTTAAAATGGAACAAGAGGTTATGGAAAGTGCAAGAGTGAAGATAGAGCAGTCTCTGGATGATATGCAAGTTTCCACTACGGTAACCTTAACTTCAGTACAGCCGGAGACTATTGTCAGCGCACAGGACGCAGGCATAACAGCAGGAAAAATGGAGCTTATTACAGATTATTTGGAAAAAACCTCAAAAAGTGAGGAAAAAATTGAAGAACTCCTTGATGTGCCCGCAGGCGTTATTGCCGAAGAAATAAAAGAGATTGAGGAACAGAGCAAAAACAACAACGGAAAAAACGAAAATGCTTCTAAGCCAGAAGCAAGCAGCAATTCCGAAAAATCATCTCCTCCAAAGAGCAGCAATGACCAAAGTGAAAAGGATAAAGAAAAAGATAAAGATAATAACGGCAAAAATAACAAGGATAAAGAAACCCCTAAAGACAAGACTATTGATGACTAGTATTCATACAAAAGATATTAATAATGCCGCCTGAAAAAGCGGCATTTTTTATTATTTAAATTATAGTTTATCAAATCTTTCATTGGCTTATCAAATTTTCATTGATATAATGCTTCACGCCATTCCATCCTGAGCATTCCAAAACAGCAGCTTCTGTATCAATACTTATTGATTGCTCGCTTATCTTTTTCAGGCTGAATCCTTCCTTCAATATGGAAAAATTAAAAATGCCAGCGCTTATCGCCCCTACCGGGCAGCCATATACACATCGCATGCACCATGTGCAATTTGTCAATGTCTTCATTTTGCCGTTTTCAATCAAAATATTCTGTGTCGGGCAATTATTCTGGCACCACTTACAATCTGTACATTTGCTGCTTGCATTCAATGACTTGCCGAAAACTATCCTGCCTGATGAGTTAAACCCAAATGACATAATCGCCTGTGCTAGACCCACACTTCTTTTTCTTCTGCTTACTATGCCTCTGAGAATATCCTCTGATATTTTTGCTGCTTTGGCCGAAAGAGCCCTAATAAGAAGCTGGTTCATCTGATCAGGGGCGGTTACTGCAAAATTAGAAGGCATTGTTATCATTGTTTCATAATCGATTTTGCAGCCTTTCTTTTCAAGTTCTCTGATGCAATGGTTTCTGCATGTCCTGTTGGAACGCTCGTCTCCTCCGCCGGAAACTGAAATAACTGCAGTTTTTAGCGATTTCATTTCCGGCAGTGTTTTTATCCATCTGAATATTGGCTTAGGCGCATCAAATGAATATACCGGATACATTACAACAAGCCTGTCAGCTGATTCAAAGGCTTCATTGCCTTCATCTAGGGACGTAACCTTTGATAAGTCAAGAGAAAACATCTGCACAGACATACCTTTTTTTCCAAAATCTATCTTCAGCTCTTCCGCTGCCATCTTTGTGCCGTTTGTACCGGTAAAATAGACAATTACTATATTTTTCATATTAATTCTCCATTAATAAATTAGTGCAAATATTTGGATTTCAGCTCTTCGTATATATTGTAAAGCTCTATGAATTCTTCCTCTGTCCCTCCTGCGTCAGGATGATACTTCCTGCTAAGTTCTCTGAATCGGGATTTTATATCTGCTATGTCCGCATATTCAGGAAGCCCCAGCCGATATAGAAGCTGCGCACTATTTACTTCTCCGCCTTCCAAATAGCTCTCCTTATATAATCTGTAGTAAACATTCCAGTAGAATTCCTCTATAGCTTTCTTGAACCCCTGCTTTTCCATCTCTGCAAGCTGCATGAGTGTATACCGCGCAGGCTTTTTGCATGAATCTTTAATATCAAAAAATTCATCCCAAACCAGACTTTCTCTTTTGTCTCCACATTCCGGACAGTCAATACAGCGAATTCTGATCTCAGCCTTTTTCAGGCTGCGCAGTGTCTTCTTAATTTCAATTATTTTTATATGATCAGCTCTCAATATTTCATTCTCCGAACTATATTAGCATTCCGTCTTACACAACATTTTACCAAATTATGCGAAAAAAATCTTGCTTTTACGCAACTTTGTTAAAAAAAACACAAAAATGTGATTTTAATCACAGCTTTTTTCTTGCAAGTGTATATAATGAAGTCATAAATAAAAACCCGGAGGAAACCATGAAAAAACTTATTCTAATGCTTCTCGCCTTATCTTTAACTCTTGCTGCGTGCACCTCTCCAGCAGAAAAGCCAGCTTCTCCGCAGGAAACAGCTGTAACAACTGAAATAGAGGAAACAGCGCTTCCGCCAGCTGAACCCATTGAAATATCCGTTCTTATACCTTTTGGTTCCCCTGCCCTAGCTGCCGGAAAATTGCTGATTGATGAAAGCAATGGAGATAACGTATTGAGCGCGGACGGAATGATAACATATAGAACAGAAGTCGTCAACGGCGCCGATCCACTAGCCGCTGCTTTTACAAGCCAGAGCCATGATGTTATAATTGCCCCTACCAATATGGGAGCGCTATTTTATAATAAGGGAATACCTTATAAGTATGCAGGCGCTGTAGTGTATGGAAATCTCTACCTTGCATCAACCGGAGAATTAAACAACATAGCTGACCTTAGCGGAAAAGAAATTGTAGCGTTTTCTCAAAACTCTACGCCTGATGTAGTTCTGCTAACAGTACTAAAGCTTAATAACCTTTCAGACACCGTGAATGTGCGCTACGTAAACAGTGTATCCGAAGCCCAAGGGGAGCTTTTGGCCGGCACAGCCGAAGTCGCACTTCTGGCCGAGCCGATTCTGAGTGTATCAAAGACAAAAGCTGACCTAAACATAATTGACCTGCAGGATGAGTGGACAAATGCAACAGGAGCCCAAAGCTATCCTCAGGCGGGCATATTCATCAAATCGCAGTTAATTGATGAGTATCCGGACGCTGTCGAGAGCATTCTTAATGCATTAAGCGAATCTATTGTATCTGTAAATAACGACCCGTCAGGTACTGCATCAGCTTTGGAGGCTATTGAATTCGGCCTTCCGGCAAAGATTATAGAATCCGCAATACCTTACAGCCACTTGATTTATAGAAGCGCAGATGAATCTAAAGATGATTTAATATACTATTATGAAAAAATAATTGAACTGAATCCTGCTTTGCTGGCAGAAGCAATTCCGGATGACGATTTTTACAAATAAACTGAATGCCCGGGGCGCAGTATTTCTGCGCCCTTTATGATATAATAGTGAACCAGGAGATGATTATGCACAGAAAGAAAAAGCTAAGCAGCAGGTCAAAGCATATAAGCGCACTTTTAAGCGTGGTTTTTCTTTATGTGCTTTGGTATGCGGCCAGCCTGATAATAGACAAAACAATGGCGTATAATCTGGTGCTTCCCAGTCCTAATCTGGTGTTCATAAAGGTATTTGAACTTCTTTCAAAGCCCACCACCTTCTCCATAATATTTTCAAGCTTTTCAAGGCTTCTTGCTGCTGTTGCGGCCTCTTTTTTCTCTGCTCTCATACTCGGCACAATTGCCGGGCTTAACGAGGCGTTCGATGCCTTTTTGAAGCCGTATATCAGCAGTATCAGGGCGATACCCGTTGCTTCTATGCTAATTGTGGTTCTTCTTTGGATAGGCTCAAAAAACGCGCCATTGGTCATTTGTGCTATGGTAGTTTTCCCGATCTTTTATGAGATGGTTTCAGGCAGCATAAAAAATATTGAAAAAAGCTATCTGGAAGTGATCAGCCTTGATTCGAAACTTAACTTCTTTGCCTTCAGAAAGGTAATAATCCCCGCAATATTCAGCAACCTTTTTATTTCTTTCATCCAGTCAGTGGGCTTAGGCTTCAAAGTGCTTGTTATGTCCGAGCTTATTGCCTACACAGAAAACAGCATAGGAAAAAAAATATACACCTCAAAGCTAAACTTAGACATCGAAGGCGTATATGCATGGACTATTATAATCATTATTATTGTTATGCTGCTTGAGTGGATGCTTCGCTACGCAAAAAAAAGATATGGCACCGAAAATTAATTCTTTTTATGCTTCTTTACGTATGCTTTTACGGCTTCCATAGTATCTTTTGATACCACATGCTCCATCCTGCATGCGTCAGCCTCGGCCATTTCTCTGCTAAGCCCCAACGAAATCATCAGATATTCTGTAAGCATTATATGCTTGTTCATTATCTTTTCTGCTGTCTCCCTGCCAAGGTTTGTCATGGTTATCTGCCCGTATGGTTCCTGAGAAATCAGCCCATCGTCTTTCAGTCTGTTTATTGCTCTGTTAACGCTGGGTTTAGAATATCCCAGCTCCTTAGCAATGTCTACTGAACGAATAATGCCGTTTTCCTGCTCAATATTATATATTACCTCTAGGTACATTTCCTGTGATTCATTGGATTTCAAAGTATGCTCCTTATTTCTTTAAAAATAATGCTTTTGCTTAATAAAATGATACACCACTTTATTTAAAAAGTAAACTGCATATCATATACAGCAATTGTACATTTATTATGGTCATATGTCAAATACCTCAAGGCTCAGTACACCGTTGAATAAATTATTTTATCTTCACTAAAAGCAGCATATAATTTGACGATTTATTAATATGAGTGTAAAATATGTTAGTAAAATCCTACGACTTGAGAGGGAAAAATGCATCCTGAAATTACAAGTGAAAAAAGAAAAAAATTAAGCAAAGTGCTTTTAATAATTGCCGGTGTACTGGCCGGCCTGATTTTGATTATCATTATATATGGCTCAATAGCAGACAATCCTGATTCCGCTTTGAATGCGACATCCGGTCCATCTACGCCTACGCCATACGGTACGGAGTTTATTACCCCTTTCTATACGCCTACGCCTGTTCCTACAGTAGATCCGGGTGAAATATTTACGCCGGTGCCATCTCCTGTGCCTACACCGAGCACTGTTCCCATTAATATGACTGAAATGTATAAAAAAGGCGACAGTGGCGATGATATAGTACTGATTCAGAAAATGCTTATAGCCATTGGTTTTGACCCCGGCGAAGCGGACGGAGATTTTGGCAGTTCCCTCAAAGATACTGTAAAGCAATTCCAGCTATATTCCGGCCTTGACAACGACGGAATTGCAGGCCCAACAACCATAAGTAATCTTGTTCAAAGCTGGCTTGCGATGTCCCCATTGCCTCTTGAAGATAATCTGCCTCTTTACGGCATAAAAATCGGTATAGACGCAGGACATCAGAGAAACGCGAATACAGGAACCGAGCCTGTCTCACCTGGTAGCAGCGAGACAAAGGCAAAAACTTCCTCCGGCACTCAGGGCGTCTATACAGAGCTCTACGAATATGAGCTTAATCTTATGCTGGCACTTAAGCTGAAAATCAGACTGGAGGCACTCGGAGCGGAAGTCATAATGACACGCGAAATAAACAATATAGATATATCCAATGCGCAAAGAGCCGAAATGATGAATGACGCTAAGGTAGCCTGCTGGATAAGAATACACGCAAACGGCAGCGAAAGCGAGGATTCCTTCGGAATGTCGATGCTTCTGCCAACAGCAAGCAGCCTTTCAACCAAGGATACGAGAGTATATGAAAAGAGCAAAATATTAGCAAATCAGCTGCTGGAGAGCACGATAGCCTCAACCGGTGCTAAAAACCTCGGCACTCAGGAAAGAAGCGACCTAACAGGTTTTAATTGGTCGGAAGTGCCAGTATGCCTAATAGAAACAGGCTATATGACAAACTCGGATGAAGATAAACTGCTTATAACAAAAGCTTATCAGAAAAAAATAGTGGATGGCCTTGTAGACGGTTTGCTGAAATATTTTAATGTGGGATAAACAGTATTATTTTTGAATAATCAACTATTCTTCATATTAGCAGGTTATGTGGGTAAATTCCATGTTTAGCCTGCTATTTTTAACATTATTTATCATATAAGTTTATTATATTAACTTTCGACCTTTCAAAGAGGCGACTGCCTTTACTATATTAATATAGTATGACATAACACTTGCCTAAATAATCTGCTGTGCTATAATTAGCACGAATTTTTTGTAAAGGATAATTATATGAGGTATTTAATATATTTTCTTATACTCGCTGCAAAAATCGTTGAAATAAGTATAGGCACTACAAGAATAGTGCTGATAACAAGAGGCGAGAGAGGGCTGGGGGCAATCCTCGGTTTCTTTGAAGTGCTTATCTGGCTTGTATTGGTTTCAACTGTTCTAAAAGACATCGCCAATGATCCCATAAAAGCGGTGGTATATGCGCTGGGCTTTGCGCTGGGTAACTACTTGGGTTCAATATTTGAGGAGAAGCTTGGCATAGGCAATGTACGCATTGAAGCAATCGTAAAGGAAGTGCATGGTGAGGAGCTTGCCCGCCGCATAAGAAATGAAGGCTATGCGGTAACCGTTATGGAAGGCAAGGGAATGAACTACACTCGCAATGTACTTATAATGAACATACCAAGGAAAAACCATAAAAAAGTGGTTAAGATGATAAGAGAAATGCAGGACAATGTCGTGATAACGGTAACTGATATCAAGCCAGCTTTCGGCGGATACTGGATGATGAAAAAATAAACTAGTATATAAAAAGAGGCTGAACGCCTCTTTTTTTAGTTCTATACCTATAGATTTCTTTTTCGATATCAATTAACTTCCTTTAGCCTGCATTTGTAAAGATTACAACCAGTTGATATTTTTATCAAGAAAGTTCTATTTCAAATATAATATATTTCTAAACTGCCTTTCAGGCCTTTATTTTGCGCATTAATATCAAAACCGCACCAAGGCAAAGTGTAGCTGCGGCTGCAATTACAGTAAAAGCAAGCCCAAGACCATAGACATCACCAATTTTTCCGGCAACAGGAAATATAATTATCATATATACACTGAACATCATGCTCTGCAATGATAGGATAGTGGCTCTCTGTTTGCTTGGTATAAGCTTGTTTATATAATCACTTACGGATACAAACAATATGCCCTCTATAGCGGATAGGATAACAAAAGCATATCTTTCTATTCCCGCAATGCTCATGCCCCAGAATCCTACAATGCCAATTGCTGCTGCTATGCGGGCAATCCCCGCTATGGATATCTTCTTCTCTAGCTTATGCGTCTGAGTGGCCATTATTGCACATATAAGAGAACCTGATGCCAGCACAATGCCTATTTCAAAAGTTGAGCTGCCAAGGCCTTGCAGCCTGTTTTGCAAGTAGAAAAACTCCGTTGTATATAGCGTTGCAAAAAGCTCCGATGCTATTATTGTTCTCAGCACCCGCTTGTCATTTTTTACTATGGCGAAGCTTTCCTTTAGCTGCGCAGCAAATGTCTTTGCAAAATTACCTGCACTCTCTGCCCTTCCGCTTTCCGGCTCCGTAAAGCTTAATGTTTGTACCATAGTAATAATCGCAAGTACAAGCGCAAACTTATAAACCGTTTCAAAGCTTAATGTGGCAATATATCCGGCAGCTATTAGGGAAATGATGCTTGCAATATTAAAAATAAATTCGCTTATTCCTACTACCTTTAGGTAGCTGTTTTCTCTTCCAATTTCTTTAAGGCTATCGTATACCAGTGCGTCCCCTGCGCCGGATTCAAGATTGTTGCCAAGCGCAGTAAAGAAAAAAGCAATAGCAAACATCAAGGTATTGCTACCGAAAATCATAAAAAGCGCCGATACAATATTTGCGGCTTTGCCAAGAGTACGGCTGATTTTTCTTCCAAAAATGTCGGCTATTGCCCCAGTAGGGATTTCCATAGAAAATGATGATATATGATAGACTGTTTCCATCAGTCCAATCTCAAACAATGTTAGCCCTTTGTACGCAAGGTAGAGCATCCAGATGCCCCTTGTAAAGTCCAGGTTATTTAAGAATTTGAATATATAGTTTCTGCTGATGTTGCGTTCCAGTTTAGTTTTGTAGTTCATGATTTTTCTCCTAAATTCGATAATTTGCTGCATTAAAAATGCGGCATTTTCTTTCTTAGGAAAAGCCGCACAGTAAGTAGTCATTATAAATAACTAAGCTACAAATAGGCAGACTCCCCCCTTGGTATCAAAAAATCATGTGTAACGCCTGAAAGTGAAGCAGGCAGCTGCAATAATATTATATTTTCATTTACCTGATGTGTCACTTCAAGCCTCCGTTTTTTTCTGGTTTTAAGTGTAGCATATATATGAAATCAGGTCAATAATGATATAAATAATTTTTAGATTTCTCCCCTTTACAAACCCGACAAAATATGTTATGTTTATCTAAACCCGATAAATTTAGTCGGATATAGACAGGAGCTAATAATGATAAGGGTATCAACAAAGGGACGGTACGGGCTGAACGCTGTGTTCGCACTTTCACAGTCCGAAGGAAATCAGCCCTTATCCATAAAACAAATAGCAGACGGTACGAGCGTTCCGCTCAACTATATGGAGCAGATACTTATAAATCTGCGCAAAAACGGATATGTTGAAAGCACACGAGGCGCAAAAGGCGGATATTCACTTGCCAAAGAGCCAAAGGACATAAACATGTATGACCTGCTCAATATACTTGAAGGCGAGATATTCCCTGTACACTGCAAGCACGGCGGCAACTGTGCAAATCACGGCGAGAGCCCCCATTGCTGCGCAGGAGAAATAGTGTGGGACAGGATAAACAAAGCCGTAAAGGAAGCTGTGGGAGACTACACCCTGCAGGATTTAATTGATGACTTTAATAAAAAATAATTTATAAGAGGATAAATTATGGAAAACAGATATATATATTTGGATCATGCGGCTACAACGCCGGTGCGCAAGGAAGTGCTGGATGAAATGTACCCCTACTTTTCGGAGAAATTCGGAAACACTCTAAGCGTTCATAAATGGGGCAGAGAGGCCAGACAGGCCGTCGAAGCCGCACGTGAACAGGTGGCCAGTGCATTAAGCTGCGATCCCGGGCAGGTTTACTTCACAGCCGGGGCCACAGAAAGTGACAACTGGGCTATTAAAGGCTATGCTTATGCAAACCGAAATAAGGGCAACCACATCATAACATCTCAAGTGGAGCACCATGCTGTGCTGCACACCTGCGAAACGCTGGCTAAGGAGGGCTTCGAAGTGACTTATCTGCCTGTTGATGAATATGGGCGTATAAGAATCGAGGAGCTAAAGGCAGCTATAACGGATAAAACCATTCTTGTTACTATCATGTTTGCCAACAATGAAATCGGCACTATTATGCCAGTTAAGGAAATCGGCGCAGTCTGCAAGGAGCATAATGTACCCTTCCACTGCGACGCAGTGCAGGCTGTCGGCAAGGTACCGATCGATGTGAATGAGCTGAATATCTCAATGCTTGCTCTTTCCGCGCATAAATTCTATGGGCCAAAGGGCGTAGGCGCGATGTATATTAAAAAAGGCATTCGACTCAATAGCCTGATAGAGGGCGGTGCCCATGAAAAAAACAAAAGAGCAGGCACATTGAACCATGTAGGCATTGTAGGCCTTGGCAAGGCAATAGAACTGGCAATAGCTGAAATGGATGAAGAAGGCGCACGACAGACTGCTCTGCGTGACGCGCTGATAAAGGGCATGACGGAGAGGATACCCGAAGTCAGGCTCAACGGCCACCCCACAGAAAGGCTTTGCAACAATGTAAATATGTCCTACAGGTATGTAGAGGGCGAAGCTTTGCTTTTAAGCCTAGATATGATGGGCATCGGCGTCTCATCGGGCTCAGCGTGCACATCCGGGTCACTAGATCCTTCTCATGTGCTGCTGGCTATAGGGCTTCCTCACGAAATTGCGCACGGCAGCGTGAGGTATACATTCGGAAAAATGAACACAATGGAAGATGTGGAATACACTATTGAAAACATGGTAAAGATAGTTGAGCGGCTCAGGGCCATGTCGCCACTGGGATAAATAATTAACAGGTAATAACTTTTTACAAGGAGAAAATAAATTATGAGTGATATGTACAGCAAAAATGTAATGGACCATTTTGCGAATCCCAGAAACGTCGGCGTGATTGACGACGCGAGCGGCGTAGGCACAGTGGGCAATGCAAAATGCGGGGATATAATGCAGTTTTTCATCAAGGTGGAAGACGATAAAATAGTCGATGTAAAATTTAAGACATTTGGCTGCGGCGCCGCGATAGCCACATCATCAGCAGCAACAGAAATGATAAAAGGCATGACATTGGATGAAGCACTAAAATTCACCAATAAGATGGTAATAGAAAAGCTTGGCGGCCTTCCTCCTGCAAAAATACACTGTTCTGTTTTGGCTGAGGAAGCCTTGCACGAAGCTATAAAGGATTATAAAGAAAAACTGGAAAAGTAACATCCATATTACTTTGATATAATTATTGAGGTCGCGCTCGTTTTGGGTGCGTCCTTTTTTATAGGAATAATTTGCCTATTATCTTCTGTAGTGATATACTCATATGATAAAGGGGAATGATATGAACTACAGGAGAAAACTTTTTTCTTATCCCAGGCCCTATGACTTGGACGGCACTAAAAAATATTTTTTCAAGGCTGTTTATGAAAGCATTCTTCATCATGAGAAAAGCTGCCCTGAGTATGCAGAAATATTGAAAATGAATAATTTCTCCCTTTCCGATTTAAAAACAGAGGATGACCTATACAAAATACCACCCATTACAACATTATACTTAAAAAGAAACCGAATGCTCTCAGTTTCTGAAAATAAATTGGCTATAAAAGCAACATCATCTGGAACTAAAGGCACGCAAAGCTTTATTGGCCTTGATAGATCAAGCTTGCTGTATGGAATAATTATGATGCTCAGATTTTTTTCCTATCACAAAGTATTATCGCTGATACCTGTAAACTACATTGTACTAGGATATGAACCAAGCAGCCATAATAATATAGGAGCTATAAAAACAGCATACGGCACAACCAAATTCGCACCTGCACTTCATAGAGAATATGCACTTAAAGACACAGGCTCAGGCTATGAAATCAATATTGACGGAATAAAGAAGGCGTTGAAGCGATATTCCAGAATGCCTTTTCCTGTGCGCTTCGTAGGATTCCCAGCATACATGTATTTTCTTGCACAGTCATTGAAAGAGAATAATATTCATCTAAAGCTCAGTAAAAAATCCAAAATTTTGTTAGGCGGCGGATGGAAGCAATTCACCAATGAGCAAATTGACGCTGATTCTTTCTATAAGCTTATCAAAGAAACCCTTGGAATCGAAAAGAAAAACTGCTTAGAATTTTTCAGTGCCGTTGAGCATCCCCTGCCATACTGCAAATGTGATAACGGCAATTTCCATGTGCCTGTCTACTCACGTGCAATAATAAGAGATATAAATAATTTTAGTCCATTGGATTTTGGGGAAATAGGTCTATTAAGCTTCATCTCGCCATTAGTTACAAGTGTTCCCATTACTAGCATAATGACCGATGATATGGCGGTAATGCATCATGCAAATGAATGCAACTGTGGAATAGGTACGCCATTTTTTGAGCTCAAGGGCCGTGCTGGAGTTCAGCAGATAAAAACCTGCACAACAGATGCCGCATCATTGCTAAAGGATAACTAAGTATGAATCTTATATCAGGAAAGCTATTAGATAAACAGCAGAGCCTTAAAGAGCTTGATACATTGTATGACACAATTACCAGTGTGCTTGCAAAAGATGAATTGTCGTCTGAAACCGTAATAGCTGCATGTGAAAGCTTAAGTAAAACACTAACGGAAGATAAATATATTCCTATTCTGTTATCCCTCGGAATTCCGGAGTACAAAGCTCATTCAGAGCTCGAAGCAGCTAAACAGATGCTAAATAAAGAATATCTTGAAAAAAGAATTAAAATGGAACTGCCTCAAACAAAAGTCAGGGAATTTGTTCCATATGGCAGAAAAACACCTGTAAAGAATATAGTCAAGCCCCTCGGCGTTCTTTTCCATATAGTAGCAGGCAATGTGGATGCTCTGCCTGTTTTCAGCGTAATAGAAGGGCTCCTTACAGGGAACATAAATATACTTAAGCTTCCTGGCAATGACAACGGTCTTTCGATTGCCTTCCTAAAAAAACTTGTAGAAATTGAACCTCAATTGAAGGATTACATATACGTGTTCGACTACCCCTCTGATGAAATTGAGTCTATGCAAAAGATGGCTCTCCTCTCAGATGCAATAATCATATGGGGAGGAGACAGTGCAGTAGAATCTGTTCGCAAAATGGCAAAACCAGATACCAAAATAATCGAATGGGGGCACAAAATTAGCTTCGGTTATGTATCCGGCAACAATATAAATGATGAAGAGCTCGATATGGCCTGGCATACAATATTTGTGACTCAAACCAGTTGTACTGCAGCTCCTGCCAGGGGATATATTTAGATACTGACAATTTTACGGATGTTTGCGTGTTTGCTGAAAAGTTTGCAGCAATACTAGATAAAAAAGCGCAAAGTATTCCCGAAAATTTCGATGACTTTTTAAAAGCACAAAAATCCCTTGAAATATATACTGAACTTTTAGAGTCAGCAAAGATAGAAAAAAGAATATTCAAAACTGCTAATTGCAGTGTAATTGCATACAGTGATAAAGACTTGATGCCATCCTATATGTTTCGCAATTGCTGGATAAAACCGCTTCCCAAATCAGAAATAGTAAATGTGCTTAAAAAATACAAGAATCATCTGCAGACAGTTGCATTAATATGCGAAGAAAAAGAAAAGGACTTATTTGTTTCGATGTTCTCAAATACAGGCATCGTAAGAATAACCAAGGGCAAAGAGATGTCTGATACATACTGCGGTATGCCACATGACGGTGAATTTTCCCTGCAAAGATACGTAAAGACAGTATCCTGCGAAATATTCTAAGACCGAAGGGAACAAAAATAGAATAATCTTCGTCTAAACATATAAATGCAAAAACAGAGGTGAAATAAATGAAACTAAAAACGATTCTTTCTATAGCTGCAGCAATAGCAATTGCATTCTCCGGCTGCGCGAAGGTTGAAGAAACAGGCTTTGATAGCACTGAGTCGCCGGCAATGGCATCAATTGCTGATGTACAGGCAGAAACCCTAAGCAATTCTCAGAACATACAGCTGGAATTTGATCTAAATCTTTTGAAAGAACTAAGCAAAAATGAAAAGAACCTTTTCTATTCGTCTTTCTCCATCAATCAAGCGCTTTCCATGGCGCTATTTGGCGCAGAAGGCGAAACACAACAGGAGATCATTGACGTACTCGGCTATTCCGGGCTTAATACTGCGGACATCGCCGCATATCAGAAATATCTGCTGGAAGCATATGAGGAGACTGGCGACACTACATTCTATTCAGCAAACTCTATGTGGATAGACAACGATATCATACTTAATAAAACATACATAGATACAATGGTAAAATACTTTTCTTCAGATGTTGAAAACCTTGACCTTCAATCAAGCGATGCTCCGGATATCCTTAACAAGTGGATAGACAAAAAGACTAATGGCATGATAACAAAGCTTTACGAGGAGCCCTTTGATGCCCTTACAAGGCTTGTACTGATGAACGCTATATACTTTAAGGGCCAGTGGACAAATCCATTTAACCCTGATCTGACAAGCGAGGCAATATTCAATGGGTTAAGCGGCCAGAATACAGTTGATATGATGTATTCAGATGCAGAGGTACTAGGCTGGGAAAATGACGATTACAAGGCAATATCGCTGCCATATGGAGACGACGAAAGGTTTAAGATGGTTGCTGTGCTTCCCGAAGGCAGTATAAGCGATTTTATAGCCGGATTAGATTCACAGGAACTTAGCAACATACTTACCAATTTTGAAATTAAAAACGAAGCAAAAGTATGGCTTCCAAAATTCGAAATGGAAGAAAAAATAAATTTAAGCGATACACTGAAAGCATTGGGAATCGTTAAGGCTTTCACAGGCGAAGCACAGTTCGGTGAAATATCAGATACAGAGCTGTTTATTGACGAAGTGCTGCATAAGGCTAAGATAAAAGTTGACGAGGAAGGAACAGAGGCAGCAGCCGTTACAGGGCTTGTAATGAAAGCAAACAGCCTGCCCCTTGATATGTTCCAGTTTTCAGCCGATAGGCCGTTTATCTTTTTCATAGCCGATGAGGATAATACGGTGCTCTTCACCGGTGTTATCTACGACATGGACTAGATACGATATATAGAAGCTGCGGATTTCTCCGCAGCTTTTTTTAATTTCCAAATAGCTCTTCCATTGTGCCGTCATCCAATTCGAATACTTCCTGCAGTTGTTCTAAGGAAATATCCCTTCTTGTTGCTATCGTCTGCTTTAATGCCTCAATGTTTTGCTGCCACTTTTCATAGCTTATAGGGCTGTAATACCTGCCAATATGATATACCATTTCATTTTCTATTTGTGCTGCCAGCTCATCAATCAAGCTCTCAAGCCTTTCCTGCGTGAATACCTCATTCATAAAATATGCATATCGCTGTACAAAGCTGTCCCTGAAGCTCTCGTTTTTAAATAGCTCCGAAAAAAGAAAGGAGTATTCGTCTGCGTTGAAATAAGCACTTAAATAATTCAGATGGCTTGTTGCATTTACTAACGCCATATCTGTGTCAAAAAGCAGCGGACGCCATTTTCCTCCCTCTGCTTTCCAAAATTTCATGTTGCCAATATCATAATTACCATAGAAAGATTGAATTATTATATAGTCAATGAATGCGTCAACATCTGCCATTTCGCAAAACTCTTCGTAATTTTCCTTTATACTGAAATCATTTCCAGATAGGAAATCCTTGAATTTTTTCCACTCGGTAATATCACCTGCAAGCAGTATGTCCTTATATTTTATTATTGTAATGTCATCTTTATCCACATTATAGTGGCTCGCAAGATAATCCTCATTTTGTTTCTCACGCAGGTTATAGAGCCCCCAGTACTGTCCATTAATATATACTGCAACCGGGTATCCATCCATAATATCCAGATTAGTATATCCCTTTACACTCTGATGAATAAAATAGTCCTTTATCTTCGTAACGCCTATATCCTGTCCGCTGTTCCTCAAAAGTATATGCTTGTATTCATTCACTTCACTATCCTTAAAAAAAGGATAATAAACTTCATTAAGTCCGTACTCATCTCGCAATCTTACAACCAATGACTTCTGGTCATACATCCTGCTGAACTGTCCTGCGACCTGGAGCCCAGCTTCAAACCCAAGCGCCTGATTATTATCTTCGTCATAATACTCAAAGGAAATTCTACACTCCCAGTTTTCCCAATAATTCGCCCCAAGGTAAGGCACTATATCTGAAACCTCGCCTGAGCCAACAACCAGTATCCCACTAGATTCACTAAATAAATAAACCGGACTTGTTGACAAACATACTATTGGCAGGTCATGCTTTCGTGAGAATATATAGGTATGTGCATCTACAGTGCTTGGAAGTTTTCCCTCCGAAAATGCCACAGCCTTTATAACAGTATCCTTATCTATGTAAATTGGATTGGTATAGAGAATAGATTTTTCTGTAGGATATTTTCCATCAGTGGTGTAGCGTATCTGTGCGTCATCGCGGCAGGTTAATTCAAGCAGTATGCTCTCCTCGTCTATCTGTCCGCTTTTCACGGAGAATTCAGGCTGAGCCGTGTAGGAATCCATTGTGCTTGTGCTGTTTTTTCTAGTTGGTGTCTTTTCAGTAAAAAAATAGCGCCTACTCCCCGTATTCAATAACCTTCCTGAGCTGAAGTCGCCTGTTAAAAATCCTGTATTGTAGCAATCAATTATTACACCTTCTGAATTCACAAGCTTTAGCTCTTCACCTTCAGCGCTGACAGATAAATCTGCGTTGATAACTGTTGCTGATTCAGGTGAATTCCCCTTGAGCTGCAAAGTAATATATCCTCCTGCTGATATATATGAATCAGGGAAATACCAAGGCTCGCCGCTATCATCAATTACGGAATACCCAGAAAGGTTAATAGACGCATCAGAGCTGTTATATATCTCAATAAATTCCTCAAACGCGTATAGTACTCCCTGGCTATAGCTGATATATGACGTTGCAGCTTCGCTTATGAATATATCCGTCAAAATAATATCTTCTGAGATATCTATTTCCTCTTCATAGTGCCCTGTGTTTTCTTTCCCCGGAGTCGGCAAGGTGAAGTATCCATAACCGCCATCTGGAAGCCTGCCTTTAGAGACATTCCCGGGCAAGGTATTTATTGCTACCTCATCTATAGTTGAATAGTTTTTATCTACTAGAATAATTTCCGTATCATCGCTTCCTATTGCAAATGATGTGTGCAGCTCGCCGTTCTCGTTTTTGTTTTTTCCACTAAGGAAAACGACCAAATATCCGCCTGCTGGCATGCTAGCTCCATCCGGAAACACCCACTTTCCAAGGTCAGATGATTCATCTGTAAGAAAACATCCTGACATATCAATCTCTTCGGCTGATGGGTTATATATTTCTAACCAATCGCTTGTATCTCCGTCGCAGTCGAGCAGTCCATATTTATTCGAAGGCATCACTTCATTTATTACAAGCGGTGATTCCGACTCCCTATATGGCCCTATATCATATGTTGGGCTTGAGGGCGTAGAGTTTTTAACCCCCGGTGTTGCCGAGGAGAAATAGACCCATTCTCCGGCTTGTGACACCCCTGCTGATATATCATCCGGCAATTGCTCCACAATACAGCTGTCTTTTATCACGCCTGAATAATCACACAATATGATTTCCTCGTCCGTGCCTCCTATACTGAATGGCAAGTGTAATCCGTTGGTTAGACTGTCATCCCCCGAAGCAAACATCAGTACATATCCATATGCTTCAATCTCATAGTCGGGCAGTCTGCATTTTCCTAGTTCTTGTTTATCATCTGATATATAGTAATCTGATAGATTTACAGCTATGTTATTGGGATTGTATAGCTCAATCCAATCAAAGGATTCACCGCCTTCATCCCTAATCGTATATTTATTTGAACACATATATTCATTTATTATTATTTTAGGAAGCTGCCTGTATACAGCCTGAATTTCAGATGAATTGCTATAATTACCAGAGTTTTCTCTGCCCGGCGTTGGCGTATAATAATACACCCACTTTTCAGACTGATTTATGCCCGCTGAAATATCTGGAGACATGGCGTTTAATTCGTATCTGTAGAGAATTTCACTTCCGGAGGATAGAATCAAGTCTCCGTCGTTTTCACTAAGCTTAAAGTTTAAATGGATTTCATTGCTATTTTGGCCTCCCTTAGCCGAAGCAAAAATAATTTTGTACTCTCCTGGCTTAATAATTACTTCTGGAAGCCTGCATTTTAAAAGATTATCGTAATCATCACTCAGATATATATCCTTGAGGTTTATATCCTTATCGCCATAGTTATACAACTCAATCCAGTCAGGTGTGTCCCATGATGAATCATATAGGGTTCTTTCATTATGTATCTGGTATTCTGTTATAGCCAATGTGCAATCACCATTTTTAAAAGTGGGTTTTGCACAAAAACAGCAAAACAATAGAACGGAAATGCATGCCACTGCTAATACAGCAACTATTATTTTAGATATGATAATTATTTTTTCTTTATTTATTTTTTCCATATAAGTTTCTTAATCTTCAAATTCTCTTTATATATAATGATTTGTTTCTACCTAACAAATTAACAATACTTTACATAGATATTATGTATAAATTATATCAAAACTATAAATGAGTCCGGAAAGCATATAATATCTGTCTTTTCCCTTAGTTAATTTCTTTTGATATCTTTTCTTTATGCTTTGCAAATAAATATGCCCCTATAGTAAGCACAACATAAAGTACCACTATTGAAATCATCTGCTTTAATTCATCTGCGAACTCATAATATAATATCAATATTCCACCTGCAAAAAGCGTTATCATTGCAGAAATAGATATAAACGTTGACGATTTCGTTTCTTTTCTTATTTTATAGTTAGCCAGTGCCATCAAAAACGATACAAGCAAAAAAGTTATGCTTCCAAACTCAAGAATAAGCTCTAGGCCCCCTGCCAGAATAAGCATGCTGGAAATCAAAGACATAGTTAGTATAGCATTCACTGGTATTCCGCTTTTTCTGGCGGACAAAATCTTTGGAAGGTATCCATTCTCTGCTACAACAGCCATCTGTCTGGATGACCCGAAAAGCGTTCCGCTAATTGCGCTGCTTGTTGCAAGAACAGCACCTAAAATAACCAGATTCGCACCCAGCTTTCCCATCAGGCTTTCCGCTCCTGCTGCCAGTGCATATTCTTTGTTATGTATTATGTCCTTCGCAGGAATAGCTAAAACTGCTCCAATTGATATTACCATATATATAACTATAGCAAGCGTAATAGCCAGATAGATGGCGCGTGCAATGTTCTTATCTGGATTTGTCATCTCTTCTACAGCATTCACAACCAGCTGAAACCCTTCATAAGCTACAAAAGTAATGGACGCAACAATCAATATTGTAAGCACACTTATTGACCCTGCTTCATTTGATATATTCTGAATAACGTTAGCAAAATTAGGTGACCCAAAATGAATCAGCATTACTGAGATGCCCAAAAGTATAATCAATTTTGTGTACACCATTAAATCCTCAATTTTTCCCATGCCATTTACGCTCTGCACATTTATAAAGGCAAAAACTCCTATTATTGCTACAGCTATTAATTTCCTTATCCATATATTTTGCGCAAAGGCAAAGCCGCTGATGGCATATGAAGAGAATGTATATGCATATAAAGCAAGTGTGCTTATATATCCGAAAACGACAAACCATCCTATTATTGAGGCAGCAAAGTGCGATTTGGGATATGTTTTCCTGAAGAATGAAAACGTTGCGCCCTCATCAAGATAATATTTGCCAAGCTGTACATATGAATATGCAGCAAGAAGAGCAATAACTCCGCCGATCAATATAGCAAACGGTGTGAAGTTGCCTATAAGAGACACAGATACGCCAAGAACTGTAAATATTCCTCCGCCTACCATTCCGCCCAAAGCTATAGCTACCAATTCAGGAAGCCTGAGGCTTTTGTTTCTTTTTCTATGTATGGACATTTATTGGTCTCCTAATTTCAATTAATTACGTACAATAATATAGCACAAATATCTAAATATGTAAAACCGCTCTGACGTAATATTCTCTGATACAAAATACATAACAAAAAGCTCTCCGGAAATCCGGAGAGCTTCTTTTTGCTTTTTTCTGAAACTATTATAGCAGATTAGTCTACTACTTTAGCTCCTGTGAAGTCGATTGTTCCTAATACTGAACGATCCCATCCTTCAACCTTTGCAGATGCAAGCATTGTATCTGAATAGTGGTATACAGGAACTATAGGCATATCGTTCATGAAGATATCCTGAGCTTCATACAGAGCAGCAAAGTGGTCTGCTGGATCTGTAGCAGCTCCGGCTGCAGCCATAGCTGTTTCGAAGTCTTCACTGTAGTAGTTAGGATCATTGTATGCGTTGCCGTCCTGGAAGATAGCAAGCATTCCTGATGGATCCATGAAGTCTGTTAACCAGCCGCCACGTGCAACTTCGAAGTCGCCTTCTTTACGTGTATCCTGGAATACTGCCCATTCTTGGTTCTCAAGTGTGCAGTTGATGCCGAGGTTTGTTTTCCACATTTCCTGAACCATTTCAGCTACAAGCTTGTGGCCTTCTGATGTGTTGTAAAGAATTGTGAACTCTGGGAAGCCTTCGCCGTTCGGATAACCTGCTTCAGCAAGTAATTCCTGAGCTGCCGCTACAGAGCTGTCGTCTGTTGAAAGGCCGTATGTACCAGCTGTTTCAAAGAAGTCTTTTCCATCGCTGTCAAGGAATCCTGGCGGTATAAATCCAGCTGCAGGAACCTGGCCTGATGCCAATGTGTCACAAATTACTTGACGGTCGATAGCCATTGACAATGCTTTACGTACGTTAGCGTCTGCCCAAAGTTCAAGGTCCATATTAAAGCTGTAGTAATATGTTCCGAGTAGAGGGAATACGTAGAAGTCTGGATCTTCAGCGATAAGTCTTGGTATTTCTTCAGTTGGAACTGAAGGAATGAAGTCTAAGTCACCAGCCTGATATGCCTGGTATGCTGTTGTAGCTTCATCAATGAATTTTCCGTTGATTGCTGGGATCAGAACTGAATCAGCATTCCAGAAATATTCATTCTTTTCAAGTCTTAAGCTTTCACCGATTGTGTATTCTGTAAGAACAAAAGCTCCGTTAGATACGAATAATGCAGGATCAGATGCCCATGTGCCTTCTGGACCAGCTTCAACTGCTGATTGCTTAACCGGCTTGAAGTGATAGAAAGCCATTAATGATACGAAATAGTCTGTTGGTGATGCCAACTGAACAACAAATGTATTTGCGTCAGGAGCTGAAATACCAACGTCCTCTTTTGCGCCTTCACCATAAGCAAATGCTGCTGCTCCTACAACGTTTGTATATTCCCAAATCCAGGAATACTCAGATGCTGTAGCAGGATCCATTGCTCTTAACCATGAATATACGAAGTCGTCAGCTGTCAAGTCTGAACCGTCTGACCATTTAGAATCTCTCAAATGGAAAGTAACTGTAAGGCCGTCTGCTGAAGTTTCCCAAGATTCTGCGATACCTGGATAAACAACACCGGATTTTTCCCTTACTAATCCTTCAAATGTCTGGTTGATAACGTCACCACCATCTGATGCGCCGTTCAAACCTGGGTCCATTGTCTTAGGATCAGCACCGATATTCCAGTTAAGCTCTCTGCCCATTTCAACAGGTGCTTCTGTTTCAACAGGTGCTTCTGTTACAACTGGTTCTTCTGTTACAACTGGAGTTTCTTCTTCTTGCTTAGGTGTGCAAGCTACCAAAACTGAGCTGACCATCAACACTGCCATAAGTATTAATAATACTCGTTTCATTGTATAAATTTCCTCCTCTAGTTTTTATATATAACACTTCATATTGAAGTGGTATAATCTTTTTCCCTTTTTATTAGACAACATTTTAATACATATGTTTCGTGCTGTCAATAAATAAGGCTCCCGTATAATATAATTATTATTGACGGTTTTTAAACATGAAATTAATGCCTTTGCCTATTTTACCAAATGGCAGGCCACAAAATGGCCAGGCTTAACTTCCCTTAATTCAGGTGTAATCTGTTTGCAGACATCTACACATTTTCTGCATCTGCTGGCAAATCTGCATCCTTCCGGCGGGTCAATAGGGCTTGTAACATCGCCTTCTAATATTATGCGCTTGCTCGCCCTTGTTACCTTTGGATCCGGAATTGGAATTGCTGAAAGCAACGCTTCAGTATATGGATGCAGCGGGTTTTCATATAATTCTCCGCTTTCGCATACCTCAACAAGCTTACCAAGGTACATAACGCCTATTCTGTCTGAAATATGCTTTACCATGGAAAGGTCGTGGGCAATGAAAAGGAATGTTAGTCCCATCTCATTCTGCAGGTCTTCTAGCATATTAACAACCTGAGCCTGAATAGAAACGTCAAGAGCTGAAATAGGCTCGTCGCACACTATGAGCTCCGGCTCAACTGCCAATGCACGTGCTATTCCTATTCTCTGTCTTTGTCCGCCGGAAAACTCGTGCGGGTAGCGGCTTGCGTGCTCTTTCTTCAGGCCTACTTTTTCAAGCAGGTCGTATATTCGCATCTGGCGCTCTTTACCTTCGTAAAGATGATGCGTATCGATACCTTCTCCAATGATGTCTGTTACAGTCATTCTTCCATTTAAGGAAGCATAAGGATCCTGGAAAATCATCTGCATTCTTTTTCTATATGGCAACATCTGCTTCTCTGTGAAATTCGTGATATCTACTCCGTCAAATACTATTTGTCCGCCAGTTACGCTGTGGAGTTTTAAAATGGTTCTGCCGGTAGTTGACTTTCCGCATCCGGACTCGCCTACTAGGCCAAAGGTCTCCCCTCTTCTAATGTACAAGTCTATTCCGTCAACGGCAGTTAGCATCTTTTTATTTGATGACAGCCATGCTGAACCCTGGGGGAAATATTTTTTAAGACCTTTTACTTCAAGCAGTATATCATTTTGAACTGCCTTGCTTTTCTTATCAGACACTTATTTTTCCTCCTTTTTTGTACCCTTCAACATCCGGAGCACCTTCATGGAGCAGCCAACATGCTGATGTGTGGGTATCACTAAGGCTAACCATAGGCGCTTCTTTTTCGAGGCAAATCTTCATAGCATGAGGACAGCGTGGAGAGAAAGGGCAGCCTGCAGGCGGGTTCATTAAGTCAGGTGGCGAACCGGCAATTGGAATAAGCCTCTCTTTGTGCAGCTTGTCCATGCGCGGAACAGAACTATGTAGCCCGATAGTATATGGGTGCTTCGGATTATAGAATATCTCCTCTGCTGTGCCCTTTTCCATCATTAGTCCGCCATACATTACTATAATGTCTGTGCAGACTTCAGCAATTACGCCAAGGTCATGGGTTATTATAATAATTGATGTATCAATTTCTTTTTGAAGCTTTTTCATAAGCTCAAGTATCTGAGCCTGAATTGTAACATCCAGTGCTGTCGTAGGTTCGTCAGCTATTAAAAGCTTAGGATTGCAGGAAAGCGCCGTTGCTATCATTGCCCTTTGGCGCATACCGCCTGAAAATTCGTGCGGATACGCTTTGAGGCGCTGCTCAGGCTGAGGAATGCCTACTAATTTAAGCATCTCTATTGCCCTTTGCCTTGCCTCTTTCTTGCTCATTCTTTTATGCCTGCGAAGCACTTCCATCATTTGATTTTCTATTGTATATACAGGATTCAACGAAGTCATCGGATCCTGAAAGATCATCGCCAAATCATCGCCGCGCAAATCAGACATCTTTGTGTTTGACCATTTTGTTATGTCTTTTCCGTCAAATATTATCTGGCCTTCCTTTATTCTGCCCGGTTCTTCTATCAACCTGATTATGGATAAAGCAGTTACGCTCTTGCCGCTTCCTGATTCACCAACGATACCTAAAATATCACCTTTTTTCATAGTAAAGGTTGATCCGCGTACGGCCTGGACTTCACCCAAGTGAGTGAAGAAAGATGTTCTCAGGTTTTTTACTTCTAATATTATATTGCTATTGCTCATAATTTCACCTTATCCTTTCCTTAGCCTTGGATCCAGCGCGTCACGCAAGCCGTCACCTAAGAAGTTGAATGCCAGCATCATCAAAGCGATAGTAAGCGCAGGGAAGAAAAGCTGGTAAGGATATGTAAGTATTCCGCCCAAAGCATTATTAGCAAGGGTTCCTAGCGACGCCTGAGGTGCAGATACGCCAAGGCCTATAAAGCTTAGAAATGACTCTGTAAATATTGCTGACGGAATCATCATTGTCATAGAAACAATGATTGGGCCCATAGCATTGGGAATAAGATGACGCATTATAATCTTTCTTTTTGATACTCCCAGGGTGCGTGCAGCAAGTATGAACTCCTGCTCCTTCAATGAAAGCATCTGTCCTCTAACAAGCCTCGCCATTCCTACCCAATATACTAATCCTATTGCAAGAATAATAGTCCACAGCCCTTGATTACCAAGCAGAACCATCATTAGAATGATTATCAAAATCAACGGCACTGAATTTATTATATCAACTATTCTCATCATTATATTGTCTGTTGTGCCGCCTTCAAATCCTGAAATAGCACCATAAAGTACACCTATTACAAAATTAACAATTGTAGCAACCAATGCAACAATCAAAGAAATCCTTGTTCCGTACATTATCCTGGTAAGTAGGTCACGTCCAAGCCCATCTGTACCTAGTGGGAACTCCTTGTTTGCCATTTTGCCGTATACCTGTGTTGTGTCGATACCATTATATGTAATTTTATATTCATAATCGCCTACCGGCTCATCTACAACAAGATTCGAGTAATCCAGAACAATTTCCTGTCCGTTATATTCATATGTTTTTGAATTAGACTCAACGTTGTTTTTTGCTTCCTGCTGAAGTTTTTTCTTCTCCGCAGGAGACATTATTTTGCCATCTGTAAAGGATCTGTCTAATACGCTTTCTTCTTTTTCAATTTCTTCGAGCACCTGAAGCTGGCCTTGTTCATTATCAACAACAAACATGTGATAATCGCCGGAAACATGCACATACAAACCTTCTGCAATTTCATATACTTCAAGCCTTGGTCCAAGGTTTTTGAAGTCGTTTTGCTGGTCAGAGTATGAAACATTTGTAAATAAAGGTCCAAGCACTCCAAAGCCAATAACAAGGAAGATTCCAGCGAGGCCTATCATAGCCAATTTATTTTTCTTCAGTCTTCGCCATGCATCCTGCCAGTAAGTCAGGCTTTTTCTGAATATATTATGTTCCTTTTCCTTTTCAGTAACAAATGAAAAGCTATCTTTGCTAAATTCGCTCATATCCTAGGCTCCCTTCTGGAATTTAATACGCGGGTCAATAAATGCGTAAGCTATATCAACAAGCAGAACCATTATAATATAGAATGCTGCATAAAAAACTGTCATTCCCATTATAGTTGTGTAGTCTCTGTTCGTTATGCTCTCAACAAAATATCGTCCCATTCCTGGAATTGCGAATATCTTTTCAATTACAAATGATCCAGTAAGTATAGCGGCTATCATTGGACCTAAATATGTTACGACCGGAATCAGTGCATTTTTAACAGCGTGCTTTGCAATTACTTTATATTCCCTTATGCCGTTTGCTCTAGCCGTTCGTATATAGTCCTGCCGCAGAACTTCAAGCATGGAAGAACGTGTCAGTCTTGTGACAAATGCAAGCGAATATCCGGCAAGCGCTACTACAGGGCCGATATACCCTAGCGGCGATGAAATGCCGAAAGTTGGCAGCCACCCGAGTTTGCCTGCGAAGAAATATATGATTCCTGTTGCCAGAACAAAGCTGGGGACTGTAATTCCAAGTGTCGCCATAAACATAACAAGATAATCTATAGGCTTGTTTTGCTTCAATGCTGAAATGATTCCGAACGGAATTCCAATTGCAACTATCAATATTGATGCAAAAAAGCCAATTGTACCTGATGCTGGAAACCCCCCCGCTATAAGCTCCTCAACATCGACACCGATTTTAGAAAATGACGGGCCCAGCTTAAAAGTGGCAAGCCCCTTCATATAATCAATGTATTGCTTAAAAAGCGGGTCATCTAGGTGGTATTTTTCGTTGAGCACTCTTAATATCTCATCCGGAACCGGTCTTTCCCTGGTGAAAGGGCCTCCTGGAATGGAGTGCATCAAGAAGAACGTTATTGTAGCAATTAAGAAAATTGTAATTAATGAGGCAACAATGCGCCTAAGAAAATATCTTCCCATTTTTCCTCCCTTATAACTTACCTCTGCTTAAGCCTGTTTTAATAACTTTCATTATACATCATATATATTTTGTATTCAAACAAAATAACATGGATAACCGGCATTTCGCAACGTAAGCGTTTATTGATTTTTCTCTTAATTTACCTTTTATTATATATCTGAAAGTGTAAAATTTAAATTGCCTGTTATGGGATGAACTTACAGTTCTCTTTATCTCGCTAAATTCATGAAGTTCCGCCAAAACTAAAATAGTTCCACAAAAGTGGAACTACGCCTTTGCAGTTGCTTATATTTTAATCCTGTTGTCCATCCAAATTAAGCGCAAACTACGCTTGAACTGCTTTCTTAGCCACTTGTGACTTCTTGCGATTTGCGGCATTTTTATGAATAACGCCTTTTGATGCGGCGCCGTCGATTACAGATATTGTTTCCTTGAGTAAAGTTTCGACGTTTTCTTTTGCATCAACAGCTGCATTAAACTTCTTTAATTGAGTTTTAAGAGCACTTCTCACTCTTTTATTCTCAAGATTTTGTCTTGCGGTAATTTCTATTCTTTTCTTCGCAGACTTATGATTTGCCATCCGAGAATTTCCTCCTTTATATATATTCAGCTTTTGAATTGTACCACGTTTGAAAATCAATTGCAAGGAAAATAAGCAAATTAATTTTTGATGAACCAAAGGCACGCGCACAGTTTTTTTAATTAGGACAGTGCCCAAATATCAGCAAAAAAACAGATTCCGCTTATGCATTTACCTGAATTCTTCGGCAAATTTATTCCGGCTGTTTACACAAATAATAATATATATTATTATATAGCAATGAGAATAAAGCAAATATTCGAAAAAATCGCAAAAAACAAAGTAATTACTACTGTGTTTTCATTAATTGGCAAAATAGTTAGAACGATAGAGCGACACAGGATATATAATAAAGGCGCTGAGCTAGCATATTATCTTGTAATTGGCATCCTTACAATGCTCGCAACTCTTGTATATGCCGCGCACTTTGTACCTAACCTCATCCAGTTGGTAGACACACAAGCTCTTTCCCTGCTGCCTGAAAACGTACGAGAGCTTATACTAAATGCGCTGCTTGAGATTAAAGTGCCTAAATCAATTTCAGTTATCGTATTTACTTCAATTACATCTATCTGGTTTGCATCTCGTGCCATGCATTCCATTATGATAGCCTTAAATGAAATATATCATGTAAAAGATCAGAAAATAGGCTTCAAGTCAAAAGTCTTTTCAGTGCTTTTCACTCTAGCGCTCTTAGCAATGTTCTTGTTCGTTTTTGCTCTGAATATCGTTCAGTCTTCCCTCTCCGAGCTCGCGGAGAAGTATTTAGGCTGGTCCATGGCATTCTTTACTCACAACAAAGTATGGCAGATGCTCGTTTCCGCAGGAGTACTTTTCATGATGTTTAATTCGCTCTATTATTATATACCGGGCAAAAAACTGAGATGGTACTATTCTGTCCCTGGAGCATTTTTTACGACAAGCACCTGGCTGATTATGTCAAAAGCGTTCACTTTGTATATTACAAGCATTTCAAGCTTTTCCTGGATACTAGGCTCTTTCGGTTCTCTGTTTGTATTCCTTATATGGATATACTGGTCGGCACTCTTCCTATTGATAGGAGCCGTTATAAACTCAGCTATTATGCTACGCATTGAGGCGGGCGAACGGGCACGCAAAAGCAAAAAGAAGTCTGTATGACTATTTAATTATCCTCTTCATTCCTTGATAAGGATTAAGTTCCGATATATTAAATTCTATCATTCCCTCTTTTACAAGAGGCAGTGACGCCATAGCTGTCTCTATATGCTCTCTCGTCTCGCTTTCAAGAATCAAAATCGCACTTCTTTCTTCCGTCAGGTATATTTCTCTTAGTGTCCCTTCAAGATACAGCTCATGCACCCTGTAGGCTTCCTTTGCCAATATCTCGTCTGCCTTGCTCCAGTCAGCGCCCTCGATTTCTTTCTCAATTGCAATAAACTTCATAAGCCTTCTCCTTATTTTTAAAACGAGCCACCCAATAAGGGCAGCCCGTAGTAACCATTTAAGTGCATTATGCCTCTTAATTTATCTTAAGCAGCATTGAATGGGTATCGTCGAATTCTACTTTTACAATCTTGTCTTTTTCAAGTTCCTTCATGATGTCAGAAAATCTCTTGAAGCCAAGTTCTTTCTCGTCAAATCCAGGATAGTCCGTCTGAACAGCGCTCTTGACTATTGAAGGATTGACTCTTTCGAATCCGTCTTCCTTAAACTCTTTAAGCTTCTGCACGAATATTTCTTTCCAGTTGGTTTTGTTTATCTTGCTGCCGGCCTTTTCTTCCTGAGCAAGAGAAACAACTATTATATTATTTTCGTCCTTTAAAGATATTGTTTTATATTTATTCTTCAATATCTTTAGAAGCTTACTGAATGTAGCACATCCGAACTCTTTCTCATCAAAATCCGGGCGCAACCTCTTCAATGTCTTTTTAAGCTCACTGGCGTACATCACGCTTTCGCCGCCGCCCTGATCGGAAATGATTCTTTCAATCAGCTCGTTGAGCTCTTCCATAGTCATGGATGACTCATCGCCCGACTTTTTCCTGTCACGGACTTTCTTTGCCGCCACTGCAACCGTTTCTAAGAATACAAACTCGTTGCACGCATTTATAAATATCTTGCTTGCTACTTCACTTCTGGAGATTCCGAGTACGTATTTGCCCATGGATTTCAGTTTTCCTACCAAAGGTGTGTAGTCCGAGTCTCCCGATACAATGCAGAAACAGTCAATTAGATCATTTTTGTACGCTACTTCAAGAGCGTCTATTACAAGCTGTATGTCCTGATTGTTCTTCTGATTGTATCCCCAGCGCAGCGATGGCACGACGTAGAAAGTGTTGCTTAATAGCGATGATTTAAGCCCTGAGTATCTGTCGTTGTATCCATAGGCTCTGCCAAGCAGTATGTCTCCTCTCATCTTTACCTTTTCTATTACGTCCTTGAATGTCTCCACCTTGCCGCCGCAGTTTTCAAGATCAATAAATATGGCGTAGTTATTTCTTCCCTTTTCCATTTTCCATACCTCCTTTCATTATATTATTATAATGCAAATTTTGCAGCCGGGATAACCGACTGCATAACACTGCAAATTATTGTCATTGTTAGTCTATCATGTTTGAAGGTTATTAGCAAGAAGCGATAATAATAAATGAATAAATCCCTAATCGACATATTATCCTATTATTCCCTATAATTTGCATATAATTATTAAATATAGATATATTCCATTATATGTTCTTTGTGATATAATATTTAAAATTAATATTCAAGGAGATGTAATATGAGTAGAGAAGAAAGAGAGAATGAATTTAAGAAAATGCGCATTTTCTTATGGACGTCTTTATCACTATTTATTGTATTCATTGTTATGTTTATATGGTTCAGAACAGTTTTCACAGGGTTTATGAGTTTTGTAAGCTTAGTTTCAAGCATACTCACAATTGTAAAATATGTTTCAGAGCAAACAAAAGTAAGGTAGTAAATATATGAAAATAACAATGTTAGGGAATTCCTCAGCCGGCAAAACCGTATACATGTCAAGAATGGCACAAAGTTTTTATTATAATAATTATCATGGGTTTCAATTAGTAACTAAAAATGCTGAAGGCGAATATAGCTACTTGACACATCAATTACTTACTAAAATTGATACCATAGAATCAAAAAACAAATTCCCTGCCGGAACAGATAAATCTACAATCATGAATTTCTTCTTACAATTTAATTATCAAAAAATACTTGATATTGATTGGATTGATTACAAAGGTGGTAGTCTTGAAGAAATAACAAAAGAAGAAATTAATGAAGATGAAAACTTGGAAATTGAGTCAGTTATTCTTGCAAGCCATGCTCTGATGATATTCATCGATAGTGTAGTTATTTCCGAAAATTATAGTACTATAAGAAAGCAGACTTTGATTGGAGAAAGGAATATTCTTGAGATACTTAGAAAAGCAATGCAGCTAAATAAAACAGACTTGAGCATTTTATTTGTACTTACAAAGAGTGACTCTGATTTGCTCAGTGAAGACCAGACTAGTAAATTAATTGAAACCGCTAAGGAGTTGTATACACAATTGTTGCATGAGGGACGAAAATACAATTGGAAATTTAGTTTCATAAAAATCGGTTGCGTAGGTAAAAAAAATATTAAAACAACTCGTAATATAAGTCACGATAATTCACGATATAATTATGAAGTTGAGATAGTATCACCTATTACAGAATCATATAATATTGAAAAAACCCTTATCGTTTGCTTAAAAGATTGTTGTGAAATGCAATTAGAAATTGAGAAAAGCAACTTCAATTCAAACGCCCTTAGACTTGATGAATTGATAACAAAAAATGCAACAACATTCGCAAAACTTATAGACCTTTTATTTGGAAAATCACAAAGGCAGTTGGAAATTGAAGATGTAAAAGAAAAAATGCAAAACGAAAAAAATCAAATTAAAAATCTTAAAGCCCATCTACCGCTTTTTGAAAGAATATTGAACGGAGTAGACCATGAAGTCGAATTATATACTATATACTAGAACCGAAAATCGTGATTATAGGTGGATATATAATATTGAAGGTAATGACGAGTTGAAAAAGCATTTACTATCGCACTATAGAAGTTATTCTAAAGATAGAGAACACCTGTATTATATAAATATAAATAATAATGCTTGCTTTTATAAAATCTTACACGCTCCTTGGCGAGATGGTTCTGGAAGAGATGTGTATATGCTGGAAGGGATAATATTTGAAAAAAAATGTATTTCCATCGTTGACAGGTTGCTGCCATATTTATTTTTATATTATCTCGAAAATCCTTTTTATGTCCCTTTGCTGCCTGCTGATGATGAATATAATGAAAAACAAAATATTGAAATCCAAATTGATCAAATTCTTGACAATGTAATCAATTGCTATTTATCTAATAATGAATATGCTAAATTGACAAGTGCTTTCAATACAAATAAATATGTAGAAAGCATAAATATGATCAATAGTGAGTTTAATATAGCTTTTTTTAACGATTCTACCAATGACGCACAAACAAAAAGTTTGAACCCCGGTGTTTTCGATAATTCTGACAAAGACACAACAAAAAAAACATTTCAGCAACTAGTTGAGTTTATACAAATATTGGTCAAAAATTCTAAAAAATGAAATCTGCTATGCTTTTTATGAAAGTATATAAATCTCAATATTTAAAATATTTAAAATTAAAATTTCATGAATAAAAATTTATCAACTTTTTCGTTGCTATTTCATCATGTCTATACTTTATTTACAAGAAATATGAGACTTCATCTATCTCTTCTCTGATAATACCTTCTGCCTTTTAAAGGCAACTATATCAGCTATCAAATCAGCAGGCAGCGGCTCATTCAACGAAAACTGCACTGAGCCCTTGCCCTGCTTATATCCCTTCAGTGCTTCAGCATATTCTTCCATCGCGTCCGCACCGGGATACAGACCGACATGATTTTTGTATCCGGCTATCATTACCTGCTGGTCTCTTTTCCCACCCTTTACAAGGGCATAAGCAGGTATATTATAATTGATCATCTCTATTGCGTCCGGGGCCGCCCTATAAATGCACTCTCTCAATTCAATTAGCTTGTTTTTTGTTCGTTCAGATAGCTGATTCATGTATTCCTCAACTGCTTTATAATCTTCTCTGCCTTTCATATAATTCTCCTTGTCTTCACTTATTTAATACTATATATTTATGCGGATATTTCTAAAAATTATTTTTCGTCCACAGTTTAATTATCAGCTCAAAAATTATTTTCGAAACCATCCTCAGCTTTTTTGCAGCCCTTAATAAAAATATTTGAATATGCTATAATAAACCTGACCTTATTGTGCAGATATTGTCATGCAATAAATAATCATTCTTGTTATCATATATTCGAAAGGTAAAGTTATGAAGTGGATTAAAAGATTAGAAGAATGCGTTGACTACATTGAAGATAACCTAAAAGGCGAAATTGACATAGCCGTCCTATGCAGGATATCCTGCCTGTCGCGCCTCTATTTCCCCAGGCTCTTTGAGGCGGTAACAGATATACCCTTGAGCGAATATATCCGAAGGCGCCGCATGACACTGGCTGCCAGAGAGCTCTCCGAAGGGGATAAAAAGGTAATTGATGTTGCTTTCGACTATGGGTATTCAACACCAGAGAGTTTCTCAAGAGCTTTCAAGTCCGTGCATGGAGTTTCCCCATCCGTATTGAAGTCTGAGAACCCCAAAGTAAAATCCTACCCTAGGCTTGCCTTCGCAATATCTATAAAAGGAGATGCAGCAATGGACTATAAAATCATTGAAAAGGGCGCATTTGATGTGCTGGGCTTATCATTAAGGACAACTGACAAGGATGGGAAAAACTTCAAAGAGATACCTGAGTTTTGGCAAAACATTTGCGTCGACGGAACAGATAAAGAACTCTGCAGGCTATCTGCTGATAACGAAACTATGTACGGCATATGCTTTGACCTAGAAGAAGATGGCTACTTTAAGTATGCGGCCGCTGTGCCCTACGCCGGAGGAGAAAAGGGCAGCTTTGAAGTTATGACTATACCTGCTGCTAAGTGGGCAATATTTGAATGCGTTGGCGCTATGCCGGACGCTATACAAAAAGTATGGAAGAGGATATTCTCAGAATGGCTGCCCGCAACTGAGTTTGAAATGGAATCGCTTCCCCAAATTGAGATGTACTATCCCGGCGATAGCACACAGGATGACTATCGCAGTGAAGTTTGGATTCCGGTGAAGTGATAGATGAATTACAATATTCAATCAACCCTTGCCACTTAGGTGAGGGTTTTAACATTTTGTGTCTATATTCCGATACTTTATATTGAAAGATATTATATTGTGATTTATAATTTTATTATATTTCCAGAAGAGGTTATAAATGATTGCCACTATTACAAATAATATCGATAACATTTTCTTTGATTTAGTTAAAAATTCTAGGAATAGTATAAAATTATGTGCTCCTTTTGTAAAAAAAGAGATTGTTGCAAAGATACTAGATTCCAAATCAGAAAACGTAGATGTTAAGCTCGTTACTAATTGTACATTGAATTACTTTCATAAGAAATCATCCGATATTGAGGCTTTAGAGCTTATGATAAACAATTCATACATTGTTGCAAACCAGCAAAATCTACATGCTAAAATATACATTTTTGACGACAAGAAAGCAATCATTACATCCGCTAATCTTACATATTCAGGATTTAATAGAAACATTGAATATGGATTACTTACAGATGAAAGCAATTTAGTAGGAGAGGCGAAAAGCTTTTTGAAGAACATTATCGGTCAAGATAAAAAGAGCTATTTAGATTCTGAGCAGATAGCCACAATAAAAAAAATACTCCTTGATATTCCTCAAACACCGAAGTACGACATGAATCATGAAATTAGCGATATATTTGAATCTGATAAAAAATATATCGCAGACAACTTAACCGGCTGGACAAAGCTTATTTTTTCTGCAATGGACACCATGGAAAATAAAATAATATCTCTTTCTGATTTTAATAGTTACTTTAGTTATTTTAAAAATCAGTATCCGAAAAACAATAATATTGAAGCAAAAATAAGGCAGCAATTGCAAGTACTCAGAAATATTGGGCTGGTAAAATTTGAAGACAGGGGCGTATATAAAAAGCTTTGGATTTAATATTACAAAATCCTTGTACTTGCCCAATCTATATTAATATGCTATAATTAATCAAAATCTAAAAGGAGGACTTGTTTTATGAGTGGAAAAGTTAATAAATTATCACATCGGAATGAACTCAAATCAGTCCTTAGGTTTAGGTACGAGTAAGCAGATATTACTGTTTTACTCTTTATAATATCCTATACCACAGGATTGACGCCTGTGGCATTTTTATGCCCAAAATCATCAAAACATAAAAATATAAAAGGATACTATAAATGAACAATTTAAAAATCACAGATTACGGCTACACTGATCAATTAAAAGAACAAGCATTGCAATATGGCGAATCATTAATTCCTGCCAGAATAACAGCAGTATTTCAGGGAATGTATGAAATAGCTACAGACTACGGTATATCAAAAGCAAAACTCAAGGGCAACTACATATTAAACAATCCTTCCGAAGAAATGATACCGACAGTAGGAGATTTTGTCCTGGTTGACTATCAGGAAGGCAGCATAAGCCCCATACACTATCTTTTGCCAAGGTCATCTATTTTGGCAAGGAAAGCGCCCACTGACAACAAGAAAAACAGCCAATTGATAGGCGCTAATATAGACTACGCTTTTATTGTGACATCCATGAACAAAGACTTCAGCGCTGGAAGAATAGAGCGCTATCTAACGGCTATATACCAAGCCGGAATAACCCCTATACTGCTGCTTAGCAAAAGCGACCTTGCTGATAATATCAATGAATACCTCGCAATGGCAGGCGATGCAGCGCCCGGAGTGGACGTGATATGTAACTCCACAGTTACAATGGAAGGGATGAAAGAACTGAGTGAAATGCTTGTAAAAGGCAAAACGGTTATATTCATAGGTTCATCAGGCGTAGGGAAATCATCGCTGCTAAATGCAGTGGCAGGCACAGAAATAATGCAGGTAAATGATATACGCGAAGATGATGCCAGAGGCAGGCACACAACCACGCATAGGCAGCTACTCATGCTAGATAGCGGCTGTATGCTAATCGACACACCCGGTATGAGGGAATTTTCACTAATTGAAACAGGTAGCGGCGTGGATGAAACATTCAGCGACATACACGAATTGGCACAGCAATGCCATTTCTCTGATTGCTCGCATGGCAAGGAAATAAAGTGCGCAGTAAAAAACGCAATAGATGAAGGCCGGCTGGATCCTAAAAGGCTCATCCAATACAACAAGCAAAAGAAGGTAGAAGAATTCTATGAAAAAAAGGACTACCTTAAAAACAAGGAAAAAACGATGAAAAAATACTTTGAAATTGGCCGTGAGGCGAGAAAAAGAAAAAATTACGACGGCTACGATTATTAAGTTAACGGCAAATACTTAGCTTCCAATGTTTACAAAAAACATAAATGTAGTATACTAGATAATAACAGTCAAAATAATCAGCTAGAAAACGGGGGGATACAATGAATATACTGGAATATGCCATTAAGATGGAAAAAGAAGGGGAAGCCTACTACAGAAAGCAGGCTGAAATAAGCAAAAACAGCAGCCTCAAAAAAGTATGCCTGCTGTTAGCTGACGAAGAAAAATCCCACGCGGCAATACTGGAAAACAAGATGAACAGCAAAAAATATACTCTTGAAAAAAGTGAAATAGTAAGCCAGACAGAAAACATTTTTTCTGACCTGGAAAACATGAAGAGCGAAATAAAGGAAGTTCCAAGCCAGCTTGATTTCTACAGATTTGTTTTAGAAAACGAGCAAAAAAGTATAGACCTTTATGAAGGATTTCTTTCAGAGTCTACAAAGGATGATGAAAAGGAACTGTTCAGCTTCTTAATCGGTGAAGAGAAAAATCACTATGCTTTAGTAGATGAACTTGTAAAGCTATTAACTAATGCAGAACAGTGGGTTGAGTCGGCTGAGTTCGGCATCAGAGAGGACTACTGATAATCATCTTTACAATATAATACAAATAGTAAACAAAAAGCGTCATTGATTCTTTTTGTTTACTATTGCCTTTATTTCAAGAAGAGTCTTTATTATATAATCAGGCTCAAAGTCAACAGCAGAATCTTTATTATGATTTCTAATTATGTATACACTGTCAATGCCTGCTTTTTTAGCGCCTTGGATATCAGCTATTATGCTGTCTCCAATAAAAATCGCATCGCTTTTTTCTACCCCCAGCTCTTTAAGCGAAATTTCAAATATACTTACATCCGGCTTAGCAGTGCCTACATCTGAACTTATTACGATACTTTCAAAAAACCCTGAAATATTCCCGGTCGTTAACTTCGACATCTGCTGGCTGTGTTCGCCGTTTGTGATCATGCCGATTTTGATGCCACTTCCCTTTAGGAAGCAAAGAACCTCCAGCGCTCCTTCAAATAACCTCCAATTTCTCTCGTACGCTTCTAGGTATTTGCGAAAATGCTCTCTGGCCTCTTCTTCCTTTATGTCTTCCTTGTAATGCGAGTGCAGCGCCTTCATTCTTAGCAGCCTTTGCTGTTCCCAGCTTATCTGGCCCTCTTTATAAAGTATAAAATACTTTTCATGAAGGGCCCTGTTAAGTGACTTGAAAACTTCCAGCGGCTTGCTCCAGTACAGCTCATTTGATGAGTATATATCATCCAAAGCCTTGTCTGCCGCGCCAAAATGATCAAAAAGTGTACCATCCAAATCAAATACTGCAGCTTTATACTTTAACGCTTCGTTATTTTTATTTAGCCAGCCTTGCACATAGCTAAAAAGCTGCGGCTGTATGCTTGGGTACGTAAGGTCTTCAGGAAGATTTTCAAAAAGACTAATTTCCGCTATCTCCATTTGCGGGAGCTGCCCTAAGGATTTGATTTCAGCAAAATAAAGAGCACCGTAATTAATGCCAGAAGGCCTTCTAACTCCATATATGCATACTTTATCTATTGTATATTCTACCGCGCCTGTTTCCTCATATAGCTCTCTTTTTGCGGCTTCGTAGGCTGATTCGCCTTCTTCTATATGTCCGCCGGGCACTTCATATGTAATGCGATCTTTATGTCGGCACAGCACCCACTTGCCGTTGTAGCGGCTGATTATAACCGAGTAGAGCAATTCTATATCTGGATGTTCACTGTCTAAAAATACTACTTCAATTTTATCTTTATATTTTTTCACGTCTTACCTTATGCTTTATAGCTGCCCCTACGAAATCCCTGAATAAAGGATGCGGCCTGTTAGGGCGGGATTTGAACTCCGGATGAAACTGTACTCCCAGATGCCATAGGTTATCTTTTAGCTCAGCTATCTCAACCAGATCCAGCTCGTCGTTTATTCCGGATAATACAAGGCCCTTTTCCTCCAGCTCTGCTCTGTATTTATTATTAAGCTCAAATCTATGCCTGTGTCTTTCAATTATCTTGTCTTCTCCATATGCCTTGTGAGCCTTTGTTCCTTTTATAAGCCTGCACGAATATTTGCCCAGTCTCATTGTGCCGCCCTTAGCGTTGACATGGCGTTGCTTTTCCATTAGGTCAATTACGGGGTATTCCGACATTGGTGAAAACTCGGTCGAATTTGCATTCTCCATGCCGGCTACATTGCGCGCAAACTCAATTACAGCTATCTGCAAGCCAAGGCATAGCCCGAAATATGGCATGTCATGCTCACGTGCATATTTTGCTGCCTTTATTTTGCCCTCTATTCCCCTCTCTCCAAATCCGCCCGGAACAACTATACCGTCTACATCAGCAAAGATTTCATCAGGATTGCCCTTTTCTATCTGCTCTGACTGCAGCCAAACTATGTTTACCCCACTGTCATGATGTATGCCGCCATGGGTTAGCGCCTCCGCAACAGAAAGATATGCATCCTTCAGCTCAACATATTTGCCGACCAGCGCAATATTTACGCTCTCTTTTATTGCAAGCTGCTTTTCAACCATCTTCGTCCAGTCATTCAGCTTAGGCTTGCCGCATTTGAATCCGAAATGCTTGACTACCTGCTCAGCAAGGCCCTCTTCCTCAAGCTTAAGAGGCACCTGATAGAGAGTCTCTGCATTTAGATTTTCTATAACATTAGTGGGGTTTACGTTGCAGAAAAGCGCGATTTTTTTCTTTATCGACTCATCTATTGGATAATCTGATCTGCATACAATAATATCCGGCTGAATACCGATGGAGCGCAGCTCTTTTACAGAGTGCTGTGTCGGCTTAGTCTTAAGCTCGCCAGACATTTTAAGGTATGGTACTAGTGTTACATGAATATAAAGCGAATCCTTATACCCTTCTTCTGACTTTATCTGCCTAATGGCTTCCAAAAACGGAAGGCTTTCGATGTCGCCCACCGTTCCGCCGATTTCCGTGATTACTACATCATATTCTTCTTCGCCTCTATGGCCTGCCGCCATAATATTTCTCTTTATTTCCTCAGTTATATGCGGAACTACCTGCACGGTCGCACCCAGATAATCCCCTTTTCTTTCCTTTTCAATAACCGATTTATATACTCTTCCAGTTGTTACGTTGTTTGCCTGGCTCAGGTTTTCATCAACAAATCGCTCATAATGCCCTAAATCCAGATCCGTCTCTGCTCCGTCCTCAGTTACAAACACTTCACCGTGCTGATACGGGCTCATTGTGCCCGGGTCGACGTTGATGTATGGATCAAGCTTCTGCATTGAAACACTCAAGTTTCTGGCCTTAAGCAGTCTTCCTAATGATGCCGCTGTTATGCCTTTTCCCAACGATGATACCACGCCTCCTGTAACAAAAATGTATTTAGTTTTCATATTTCCCCCTATGTTTTATAGATAATTGCAATAGTAAAGGGTCTGTTTAAAAAAATGGTTTTTTTTTAAACAGACCCTGTCACTAAATATAGTACATTGCATATCAGCCTATGTCAACATGTATTTGCCAAGTTTTTTAAAATCTTTTATAATTAATAGACAATTATCTGTTTCTCCGCCAATTATGATATTACCCCCCTATTTTATTGATAAATAAAATCAGTGCGAACCCTTTACAATTTATATAAATTCTGATAATTTAATCATATAGGGGAAAATAGGAATGAAACGTTATATATTTACATTTAAAATAATGCCGGCAATTATAGTATCACTTGTCTTATCAGCATGCGGGCAAGCAAGCAGCGACCCGGAAGTCGTAGCTGATTCGAATGAGGTAGCAAAAGAAGATACTATGGAAAAAACCGAAATGCAGGAAGAGCCTACCATTGACCCGCAAGAAGCAATAGACCACGAAAAGGTTATGAAATATCTTGATGTTCTCGGACTGGATGACACCTGTGCATACGAGCTGCGCGATACATTCGCCGTAGAAAACAGTGATAATAAATCATATCTGATAAACATATCAGGTGTGTTGGATGATGATTTCACTGCAATAGAGGCTGCTCTAGCTGCAAATGGCTTTAATATTGTATCTGATATTACAGAAGATGAGGAAAGGCAGGCCAGGAGTTATCAGTATTCTGATGGTAAAAGCCTTTATATAGAAATAGTCTACAGTTATGGAGCAGAGTATATGGATGTACACTTTGTACCGCAAGAATAAAGAAAAGAGGAAAAATTATGTTGGATTTTTTTAAAAACGGCGGCGTATTCTTTTTTGATGAAGATGACTCTAGTAGTGAAAGCAGCTACTATCAATTGGAGGACCTGATGGGAGAAGAAGAGGGAGCAGACATTGTGGAAGCTTACCTCGATGAGGACGGAATGCTCTGCATCTATTATGACTGTACTGTGCTTTCTGAGGACGAGGCAATTGATAAGTACAACAACGGCAACTACAAAAAGTATCTATAGTAAACAACATCCTATAATAAATGCACACAGAAACAGTGTGCATTTTTATATTGCAACAAAAATATTGTTATTTACTATTGCATATTTATTCATCATAATGTATAATTACAAAAAAAATAAATACCGAGGAGAATGTAATCAAAATGAAAAAAATAATTCTTATTATGATGATTATCGTGCTTGCACTTACCGCAGCATCCTGTGCTAAAGAAGAGGAAGTCGGCAAATACGGACTCACAAACAACACACTTTACGTAGGCGTAGACGACACATACCCACCAATGGAATATGTTGACGAAAACGGCAACCTCGTTGGATTCGACATTGACTTCGCTAAAGCGCTTGCAGAAGAACTTGGCGTAAATATTGAATTCAAATCTACAGCATGGGACGGCATCTTCGCCAATCTTTCCGCAAGACAATATGACGTAATTATTTCATCAGTTTCTATGACAACAGATAGAATGGAAACAATGAACTTCTCAACTCCATACTTAGCAAACGGTCAGGTGATCATGGTTAGCCCCGCTATGGCTGACACAATCAAAACACCGGAAGACCTTGCAGGACTCAAGGTGGGCGTTCAGTTCGAAACAACTGCAGACATTGCAGCAACAAAGCAAAAGGACACAATCGGATTTGAATTGACACAGTACAATGACATGACAGTGTGCCTAGCAGCAATGGAAGCCGGCCAAATTGACTGCATAGTTGCAGACATGGCTGTTGCTATTGATGCTGTAGCCAAAAACCCTGAAGTATTCAAGATAAGCTCAGCACAGCTTACAAATGAACCAATAGCTGTAGCTCTGAACAAAGACGTACCTGAATTGGAAGCAGCTATCAACGATGCTATAGCAGCTCTCCAAGCATCAGGCAAGCTCGCCGAAATCTCAATCGAGCACTTAGGCGATGACTACACATCAAACATTGATACAGTTTTAAGGTAACTTAATATATCGTTTCATTGCTGCACCGGCCTTTATGCCGGTGCATTTTTTTGCAAAAAAAGCCGCTATCATTTCTAAAAGCGGCATTATTTTTTGGTTTTTATTTTGTAAGTGCCAGAAATTCCTTAAGTCTCTTGCTCTTCGGGTTTCCGAATATCTCCTCCGGGGTTCCCTCCTCTATTACGCTGCCATCATCCATAAAAACAACCCTATCAGCTACATCTCTAGCAAATCCCATCTCATGTGTTACCACCATCATTGTCATTCCGGAGAAAGCAAGCTTCTTCATTACTTCCAAAACCTCGCCCACAAGCTCAGGATCTAGAGCCGATGTTGGTTCATCAAAAAGCAGTATTTTCGGATCCATAGCCATAGCTCTTGCAATAGCTACTCGCTGCTGCTGGCCACCGGATAGCCGAGCCGGATATTCATCCCTTTTGCTTTCTAGTCCTACTGATTTCAAAAGCTCCATGCCCTTTTTCTCAGCTTCCTGTTTATCTGTTTTTCTCACTATCATAGGCGCAAGTGTCACATTGCCAAGTGCAGTCTTGTGCGGAAAAAGGTTAAACCTCTGGAACACCATTCCAAGCTCTGAGCACATTTCAGTCACTTTGCTGCCGTCTATTTTCATCGCGTCTTTGTCGCCAACACGGTAATCCACCATCTCTCCATCAATGTAAACCTTGCCTGATGTGATACGTTCTAGATGGTTAAGGCACCTAAGCAAAGTAGATTTGCCTGATCCCGACGGGCCAATGACGCACACTACTTCGCCTTTTATTACTTCAAAATCAATATTTTTTAATACATGCAGATCACCAAAAAATTTATCTACATTTTCAACTTTTATCATATGAGCATTCTTATTCACTTGTTAGCCTCCTTATAGGTATCTGCTTGTTCTTTTTTCAACTTTTGAAAAAACAAAGGTTGATATGGTCGTCAGGAATAGGTATACGCCAGCAGCTATAAAGACCATGCGCCAGTCTCCTGTCCCTGATGCCAGTCTGCTAGCTTCACGGTATAGCTCCGTTATTCCTATTACAGAAGTCAGCGATGTATCCTTAAGTATCATGATAAATTCATTTGAATAAGGCGGAATGACTCTGGATACAGATTGAGGAATTATTACCTTTGTCATAGCCTGCGTATAGCTCATACCCAGCGCCTTTGATGCCTCCAACTGGCCCTTATCAATGGATAAAATTCCTGCTCTGAATATCTCCGCTAGATAAGCTGCAGTATTTAGCATCAATGCAAATATTGCCGCCATAAACGGATCAATCCTAAGTGGCATACCTGTAAAGTCCATATACATCAAAGGAATAGCCAGATATACTATAAGTATCTGAAGCAGCAGCGGCGTACCACGGAATATCCATACATATACCCATGTAACGGTTTTTAGTATCTTATTCCTTGATATTCTACCAAGCGCAATGAGCATGCCAAGCACCGTACCTAACAGCATACTCAAAAGTGTGAGCTCAAGAGTAACTAATGTTCCTCTTGCGAAAACGCTTACCTTTGTCATATTAACATACGAATCTAGCCATTGATACAGCTTTCCACCCTCATTTAGAAGCAAAAGCATGTTTAAGTTCATTATCATTATCCCGCCTTAAAAAATATTGGTTATGTAATTTCACATTATAGCATAAGTTAATGAAAAATTATACATTAATATGTATTAAATTCATGGTTTTATGTAGTTAATTTATTCAGTGCAATTTGCTTGCATATCACAAAAGGCTCTGCGCTGCAGAGCCTTTATAATAATTTTTTAAATATTTTATTCTTCTGTGTACTTAAGGATTGGATTCCTTGCCGCTCCCACTTCGTCCAGCCTCTTAACGGGCGTTGTAGATGGTGCATTGTGCAGGGCTTCGGGGTCTTTATAAGCAAGTTTCGCAGAATCTATCAGCACGTCGCAAGCATAGTCCAGCGTCTTCTTGCTCTCTGTCTCTGTAGGCTCTACCATCAGTGCTTCCTTTACAATAAGCGGGAAATACATCGTAGGCGGATGGATTTTAGCATCCAGCATTGACTTTGCTATATCCAGTGCGGATATCCCTGTTTCATCCTTAATCTTAGATGCGCTCATAACAAATTCATGCATGCAATATCCATCGCTTTGCATTTCGTAATATTCCTTAAGCCTTGCTTTCATGTAGTTAGCGTTTAGTACAGCGTTTTCCGAGGCTTCCTTCAGCCCTTTGCCGCCAAGAGATAAGATATAAGTATACGCTCTGAGATTAACAAGGAAATTGCCATAAAAGCTCTTAACCTTTCCTATGCTGTCATCCGAATCTTCAAATTCATACATTTCACCGTTCTTTTTTATACTAGGATTGGGCAGGAATGGCGCAAGTTCCTGTGTGCAGCCTACAGGGCCGCTTCCAGGGCCACCGCCGCCGTGAGGTGTGGAGAATGTCTTATGAAGATTCAGGTGCATTACATCAAATCCCATGTCGCCTGGCCGTACATATCCCATTATGGCGTTCATATTGGCGCCGTCATAATAAAGTTTACCGCCGGCTTTATGAATAATCTCCGCAATCTTTACAATATCTCTCTCAAAAATTCCAAGAGTGTTTGGATTAGTAAGCATTAGAGCAGCTGTTTTTTCATCCGCCAGCTCTTCCAGCTTTTTGACGTCCACAAATCCGCCGTCTGTTGAAGGTATTTCAACAACCTCATATCCCACCATAGCAGCGCTTGCAGGATTTGTACCGTGGGCAGAATCGGGAATGAATACTTTGTTCCTGTATCCCTCTCCATTGGATTCATGGAATTGCTTTATCATCATAAGGCTGGTCAGCTCGCCGTGTGCGCCCGCAGAAGGCTGCAAGGTCATGTCATACATGCCTGTCACTTCGCATAGTGCTTCCTTAAGCTTATACATAACTTCCATTGAGCCCTGCATGTCCGACTGGCTCTGCAGCGGATGAATATTTCTGAAGTTCTCGATTGAAGCTATTTCTTCATTTATAATCGGATTGTATTTCATTGTGCAAGAACCCAGAGGATAAAATCCGTTTGCTACGCCATGGGCTTTTCTTGCCAGTTCCTGATAGTGTCTTACCAAGTCAACTTCAGATACATCCGGCAAATTTAGCTTCGCCTTGCGCGCATATTTCTCAGGAACGGTTTTCTCATCGCAATTAAAGAGTTTTCTTTTGTTCGCTCCTGCTACACTCTTTTCAAATATCAGTTTGTTATACATGAGCAGACACCTCCCTGACTATCTGTACAAATTCGTCAATATCCTCAGCAGTATTTAGCTCAGTTACAGCTAGCAGATGCATATTCTCGCCCAGGTATAACCCTCCTAAGATATCGTTTTCCTTTAGCTTTTTGTCGAGGTCTCCGATGAAGCAAGGGATTTTAACGACAAATTCGTTGAAGATATCTTTCTGATATGTTTCTACTCCCTCGATTTCATTCATTTTCTTCTGCAGGTAACGAGCGTTCTCCATTGACTTAAGCGCAGCTTGCTTAAGCCCCGTTTCACCCATAGCTCCTAAATATGCTGCCGCTGTCAAGGCATTGAGAGCCTGATTCGAGCATATGTTTGAGGATGCCTTTTCCCTTCTTATGTGCTGCTCTCTTGCCTGCAGGGTGAGCACAAATCCTCTCTTGCCTTCGCTGTCTGTGGTCTGTCCTGCTATCCTGCCCGGGAGTTTCCTTATAAGCTTTTCAGTAGATGCCATAAATCCAAGATACGGCCCTCCGTTAGCCATGGAATTGCCAAGGCTTTGGCCTTCGCCTACAGCAATATCTGCATTGTATTCACCGGGGCTTTTTAGCACTGCCAGTGAAATTGGATTGACAACGGCAATAAACAGGCTCTTGTTTTCGTGCACTATCTTTTCGAATTCATCCATTTCCTCTATTGTGCCGAAGAAATTGGGGCTCTGTATTGCGACGCCTGCGATATTATCGTTCAGCTTATTTTTCAGGTCCTCCGGGTTTGTCCTGTAGTTTTCTATATCCACAAGTTCCATCTCAAGGCCTGCGTATCTGCTCCATGTATCCATAACTTTTATGTATTCAGGATTTACACCCTTGGATATAAGAACCTTTTTCCTATTGTTCGTTCTTGTCATCATGCATGCCTCAGCCAGCGCCGTTGCGCCGTCATATACGGATGCATTGCTTGCAGCCATTCCTGTCAGTGCGCATATATATGTTTGGTATTCAAATATCGCCTGCAGAACACCTTGGGATATTTCTGCCTGATACGGTGTATATGCAGTCAAGAATTCCTGCGTAGAGGCCACATCCATTACTACGCTTGGTATATAGTGGTTGTATACTCCTGCACCTAAAAAGCAGGATTTATATGTCCTGTTCTTTGCGGCAAGTGAGCGCATAATATTCCTGATTTCTATTTCGCTTTTCCCATCAGCTAGGTTTATGCCTCTTTTCAGCCTTACAGCGCCAGGCACACCGCAAAAAAGCTCCTCTGTATCTTTAATACCGATTACATCCATCATCTGTTTTCTTGTTTCATCGGTATTCGGAACATAACTAGTCATTATATTCTCCTTAAAAAATATTTATACGAACCTAAGGCGCATATGAAATGCGCCTTATAAATCAGTTTTTATTTATTTAATCAGCTCTTCGTATTCTTCAGCAGATATTACTTCTTCCAGCTCATATATTTTGAGAACTGCAATCCATGTTTCGTAGCAGCTGACATTAAGCTTCTCCGGTTCATCCTCAAGCTCAGCGTTAGTTTCCAGTACTTCGCAGTCAAAAGGCATCGCTATCTCTGAAACAGCCTTAACTGACTCAACTGTTGCCAATGTGTCACCAGCTGATATTTCGTCGCCTACTTCCGGAAGCTCAACATATACTATGTCACCTAATGCTTCCTGCGCATATTCTGTTATGCCCAGCTTATAGGTTCCGTCTCCCAGGGGCTCCAGCCAGTCGTGCTCTTTTGTGTACTTTAAATTGCTTGGTATGTTCATCCTTTAGCTCCTTTTCGCTCATTTTTATTTTTTTCTTTTATAAAATGGCCCTCTTATGATGACCCCTTCTACGTTTTTGTTCCTTATATTTACCTGTAATGCCCCACCAATTTTATTATAAGGAAGTTTTATCATTGCAAGGCCTATGGATTTATCCAGTGTAATGGACTTCGATCCTGATGTTAAGTATCCCACACGAATATCATCCATAAATACCAGATTGCCTTCTCTTCCAATGCCTTTTCCCGTCAGTTCTATAAAGCATCTTCGACGATTCAGTCCATTTTTGCTCTGTGCAATCAATGAATCCTTGCCCAGAAAGTCGTCCTGGCTATCTAATGTGACAAACCTGTCAAGTCCTGCTTCCAGAGGCGTAATATCAGCTGACAACTCGTTGCCATATAATGGCATTCCAGCTTCAAGCCTCAGTGTATCCCGCGCCCCAAGTCCGCATGGGGTGATGTCCTCTCCGCCTGCTATGATCAGTTTTCCCCATACTTCCGGCGCAAGTTCATTGTTCAGGTAGATCTCAAATCCGTCTTCCCCTGTGTATCCCGTCCTTGATATGATGCAATCTTTGGAGCCGTCTATATCGGTTTCTATAAAAGTATAGTACTTTTGCGGCAGCTCATCACAGTCTATTGCTCTCAGCAATATTTCCTCAGCCATAGGCCCCTGAATAGCAATCTGTGACACTTCAGAAGAGATGTTTTTTACTTCCGCATCAAACTTATTGTTCTTTTTTATCCACTCAAAATCCTTTTCAACATTGGATGCGTTCACTACAAGCAGAAAATCTCTTTTCTTTTTGTATACCAGCACATCATCAACACATCCACCTGTTTCATAGCACATTGGTGTATACTTCACTTCACCGGGTTCCATTTCGCTGATATCTACTGTTACAAGGTATTGAACCAGTTTGGCTGATTCTGGGCCTGTCACTGCTATTTCTCCCATATGGGAAACATCGAAAAGCCCGCAGTGCTGCCTTACCATATTGTGCTCTTTCACAATTGATGAATACTGAATCGGCATTTCGTATCCAGCAAACTCAACCATTTTGCCGCCTGCAGCAATATGCCTTGCGTAGAGCGAAGTTTTCTTGTACATAGTAACTCCTTTTATTAGCTTATTTTGCTCTTCTCTCCTTGCTATTCTATATATCTATCTATTTCTATATATACTTTTACCATAAATAAAAAGACCCTAAAAATACGCAGCTGCTGCATACTCTTAGTGTCTCTGTCCCTATTCCTGAGAGATTCCCCTGCCATGCAGAGTTGCCCCGTCGGCCTGCGCGCTGCCGCAGATATCCAGAGTATCGTCCTACTACGGTCCTTTTACCTGAGAGTTTTCACACACATTCTCCTTCGGTCCTTTTTTCAAAGTGTCTCCCGCAGTTATCATCCGATTATATTTACTAATTTAAAATTATAAATCCTATTCCTCGTAATGTCAACGTAGTAATTATATGCAATTACCTAATAAAGTTATTACTTAGCATCAAATGTTAATCAGCATATATTCGCTGCTTATCTGGGCTACGATATCCGCAACATAATCATGGCATGTAAACATGAATACCTGCCTCTCTCTGGATATCTGTTCGATTATCTTCATGAGTTTCGTAAAGCGCACTACATCCCAGTTTACCAGAGCTTCATCCAGAACTATTGGCAGCTTGTCGCCCTGCGGGTCAAATCTTTCCAGCATGGCAAGCCGCAAGGCCAGGTATATCTGCTCTCTTGTTCCCCTGCTTATGGTTGAATCTATAGCTTCAAAGTCGAAGACCCTAGCATCATCCTGCATAACCATAATAGATGTGCCTTTTTCGCTCAGGCGAATCTGGCTGTACCTTCCTTCTGTTATAGCTGAAAGGTATTCGCTGGCCTTGTCCAGGAATTTCGGGTTGAATTCGCTTATGAATTTATCCCTGGATTTCTGTATCAATCCGTAGCATATTGCGTATTCATCGCGCAGGCGAACGCTTTTTTCCTTCATTGCTTTTAGGTCTTCAATCTCTCCTTCAATTATAGCAGGTGACAGGCCGTTTTCATTAAGGTACCCCCTCTTTGATTTCAGCTCGCCCTTTTTCGCATTCAATTTCTGGAGTTCCTGCCTTTTTTCATCCAGCAGCTCCGCATTTCTCGCAGAAAGCGTGTTCATCTCGAATATCTTAGCCTCAAGGTTTTTGCCCGCCTTCTCAAAGAGATCGTCAAAATCCTCATATTTCTGTCTCAGCATACTCTCCCTGCTTTTTGCTGACTGGTAATCATCCCTCATCTTTTTTAGCTTTTCGGCTTTATCAAGAATATTATTTCCGGGAAGTATATGCAAGGCATCATCAATCGTTCGTATCTTTTCTTCATTTTCATTTATAGCTTCTGATATCTCTTTTATCTGCTCGTCTAGCATTGTAGTCTCTTTGCCTGCCGCCATTGCGTCGCTCTCCAGCTGCAGCAGTGTGTCCAGCCTGCGCCTCATATCATCAGTATCGGATTCATATCGTACGCTTCTGCCCAATATTTCCATGGCAATGCGCTTAACCTCATCTTCTTTCCTTATTGTTTCAACCTTGTCTTTTTCAACTTCGTCTTTTAGCTGAGAATACTCAAGATAATCATCCTGGAGCTGTGCTATTGATTCAATAAGCGATTTATCAGGATGGTTTCTTTTCTCCATAGGTATAAATTCATACTCCAGCCTCTTTTGCAGGTTGAAAAGCACAGTATCATATTCATTATCCAGTTTCTTTAGCTCAGAGGCATTTTCATCGAATACAGGTTTGCTCTCTTCTCTAGATTTCTTAAAGTATGATACGGCCGCCGCGCCGCCCAGAAGAAGTGCGCCTAGTATGATAGTAATCGCTCTGCTTATGCCAAACGGTACAAATATCATCAGCAGTCCAATAATTCCGGCTCCAAAAAGAAGGTAGTCTGTTTTATCCAGCTTTTCAAAAAAGCTTTTGCTGTTTTGCGTGCTGTTTTCCAGCACCTTCTGGCTTAGCGCTGCTTTCTCCTCATTCAGCCTCTGCATTTTATCAAGGAAGGCAAAACAATCTGCAATATTTATCCTCATTAAGTCCGGAAAGCTTTCCCAAGTAAAGCTGCCTGTCAGCACCCTTTTTACTTTCATGCCTATCTGGTTGCGCTTAGTCTTTTCTCTGTCCAGGTCTCTTGCTGCGCTCGTCTTAAGCCCTTCAAGATTGCTTGTAATGCTCTCTGCCTTAGGCACCAGCTCCTTGCACAGCATGAGGTCTTTGTATTGATTCTGATACTGGTCTATGGTCTCTTTTAGCTGAGCTTTGCGTTTTGCCTTTTCCTGCAGTTTGCTGCGCTCGGCATTAATCTCTGTTACTATTTCCTCAAGATGCCTGCTGGTATCGCGTGGAACACTGTTAAATTTTTCTATCTGGCTTGTTTCAGCAAATGTCTCGCTTACTTTTGCCAGCTCATTATAGAAATCCAGCTGCCTTTTTGTCTCTATCTCCTCTTTCGTTACGTTTTCTATTGTATCGGTACACGCCTTTATCTTGTCATCGGTTTCCTCTTCTTCTATTTCAAGCGCGCGAATCCTCTGCTGATCCTGCCTGGCTTGTTTCATTTTCCCCTTCAGTTCAGCTATTGCGTCCTCTGTCTCTTTTGCCTTTGTTAATTTGGTCAGCACCTTTCCCTTCCATGCTTCCTTTATCTTGTTATCCAGGTTTTCCGTTATTTTTTCATGAGGCAGCAGAAAATCAGGATATAGTCCACCGAGAATAGAGTCCTGCTCTCTTTCCCAGCTTTCCTTCAGTGCTACTATCTGCTCAATATCAAGGGAGTAAATCCCCTCATATGTCTGCCTTGATATGCCCTTAAATAAATCCAGAGGTTCATTTTCGGATTCTTTAATCGTTCCGCCTCTCGCAATGCTCGCCTTAGGGTCGTTGCCGTCAAAATACCTAGAGACTTTATACGCGCCTGAATTATCAAGGCACTGGCCCTCTATCCTTGGATACCCCCCTGTAAAAGCTCTTGCCTTAGGCGACAGCCTGAACGATTTTCGCCTGCCATCATTCAAAAATCCGAACATCAAAGCCAGCATCGCATGATGCGTTGTGGATTTTCCGCTCTCATTATTGCCCTTTATTACGGATATGCCCTCACCGAAATTTATTTCTTTTTTCAGGATGCATCCGTATTCGCTTATATTCATACTTTTAATTTTCATAACTGCTCCCCATATTCCATACTAAATAAAAATCAGTCTTCCTGCTTAATCATCACTTCACAGAGCTTTCTGTCGATATTCTGCAAAAGCGATTGAATATATTCAGGGCTGTCCCCGCCGTCTAATCCCTTGTACTGCTCATTTATGATCTCAATAATTTCATTTTTAAGTTCATCGCTACTTTTTGCATCCTTAGCCATCTGAAGGGCAATAGATAAAAGATGCCGGTCGCCTAAATATTCGTCAGGATTAATAAGTGAAGAAAGCGAATTTACCAGTGTAACGCTTGTGCCCGTTAGCTTGGTCAGGCTGTCCTGCATATCTGCCCTCGCTTCCTCGTCAAAATGCTCATACAATGGGCACTGGCCCTTTAGCGTAAGCCGGACAAAGCATATGCTGTTTTCATCCGCTTCAGCATTTATTTTATCTGCGCATATTTTCTGCATCGCTGCCGCGTCGTCGGCCTCGTCAAGCCCGTCTGCCTCTATATCATACCATTTTATATCAGCAAGTTCCTTAAACTCATATGTTGATACTCCCTTTTTATCAAGAGATACCAGATAGGCTCCCTTTGCGCCTGTTTCGCCGAAATCCCTGCCGCATGTACAGCCTGGAAAAACAGCAGGCCTGTCATCTCCATAAACTGCAGTTTTATGTATATGCCCCAGTGCCCAGTAATCAAATGGGAGCATCGAAAGGTCTTGATAAGTACAGGGCGAATACACCTTCTCGCCGCCGATGTCCAGAGAGGTGTGCAGCATGCCTACAATAGGCACGTCTGTATTTGCTTTTGGTATTTTGAACTTCTTTGCAAGATTTTCTTCCACACGCGGCGAAGCATAGCCGACACCTATTACAATTCCGATAAGATTGCCCTCCTCGTCCTTCACCTCAACGCTTTCGGGGGATTCATCGTCAAATACATGCACATTCTCACCCAGCTTGAATTTTCGCAGTTTTGATGATTTAGGGTCGTGGTTTCCCAGACAGTAGAACACACAAATGGCTTTCTGGCTTAAACGCTCAAAGCTGTCTCTAAGCATAAGCTCCGTTCTGAAAGTCAGGTGGTCGTCATCAAATAAATCGCCTGATATAACCAGCGCATCGCAATTTTCCTCAATACAAAGGTTAACAGCTGCTCTGAATGACTTTTCTACAGAATCAAGAATCAAATCCCTGTTGTTTTTGTCGCTTAATATGACCGAATCTAAATGTGTGTCTGCAATATGAACGAACTTGAACATCTCAATACCTCCGGCTTTTTGTAAATACGAAAGGCTTCTCTTTTATATAATAACACCATTGATGTAAAAAATAAAATAGTTTAAAAAAAAGAAACAAATTGTTTACCACATTATCAATATATATTGACAATTAAGAAAAGAAATGATAATATATCAATAGTTATATATCATATGTTATGTATCAATCGATATACAAGGAGAAATTCATGCCGCCAAAAGTAAAATTCACAAAAGAACAGGTGCTCGATGCAGCATTTGAAATAGCAAATGAAGAGGGATTCGACAGCATAACCATACGCAGGGTCGCAGACAAGCTAGGGTCTTCCATAGCGCCTATTTATGTTAATTTCAAGAATCTTGATGAGTTGAAATATGAATTGGCAGAAAAGATAATAAGCCTTACAACGGAGGTAATGCTGTCTGAAAAGACGCACGACCCTTTCCTTGATATCGGCGCCGGCAATATACGGCTTGCCCTTGATTACCCTCAGCTTTTCAGGGATTTTCACCTCAATCCAAACTGCCGAAAGTATTTCATAAAAAACAACTCACATCATGGAAAGCTAATAGAAAAAATGTCTGCATCACAAAAGCTTAAGGGCCTATCCACTGAACAAATGGGAGAGCTGCTGCAGACGATGGCATTCGTTACGTTCGGCATAATATTTGAAAGCCTTACCGGCGAAATGAAAATGGCTTACGAAGAGGTTGTAAGATATATGGAAGATACAGCAGATAGCCTGATTGCAGGATATAAAATTAGAAAGGGAATAAAAGAATGATAATAACAATGGTGAATGGTATTGCAGAGAACCAGTATCCAGACGAGAGCAATGAAATAGTTTCTGCTGCAGAGTCGCTTAAGACGGAGCACCAGGTAAATCTATTTAACCTGAACAAATTGGATGTGCATCCATGTTCCGGCTGCTGGACATGCTGGATCAAAGAGCCGGGAAGATGCGTATATGATGATGACATGACAGATATATACAGATCAACAGTAAAAAGTGATGTTCTGATATGGATATCACAAATCAAAGCAGGATTTGTTCAAAGTGATATACGCATGGCGACTGAGCGGATGTTCGCCCTTTTGCTGCCCCACATGATGGAGCTAAATGGCGAAATGCACCACATTCCCCGATATGAGAAGCAGCCTAAGCTTGGCTTGGTGATTGTAGGTGAATCCGAACATGACCTAGAACAGGAAGAAATATTGAAAGAGTATATGTATAGGCTCTCCCTGAATTTCAACAAGGCTTCAGGCAATTTTGTGCACTACTTTGAGCTAGGCAAAGGAAAGGAGCTTGCTGATGAAATTATCAATTTATAATGGTTCTCCAAGGGGCAGCTCAAGCAACTCGGATGTTTTTTCTGATTTGCTTGCAGAAGGCATGGGAAACTCAATAGAAATATCAAAATACTATTTGAAAGATACTGCAAAGCATCAGCAAATAATAAACGATGTGTCTGACTGCTACTTTGTTGTTTTCCCTCTTTATGCGGATCTTGCTCCGTATGCGGTGAAAGTGTTTTTTGAAAAAATGGAAGAAAACAAAGAAATCTATTCCGGCAAACCAATATACTTCTTTATTCACAGCGGCTTTCCGGAAGCAAAGCAATCCCGCTTACTTGAAAGATACCTAAAGTATTTCTGCAAAATAATAGGTGCTGAATGCAAAAGCGTATGCATTATGGGCAACAGCGAAGGCGTGCGTCACCTGAATAGGACATCAAAGCGATACAATAGAATTAAATTTTATATGCATTCATTTGCTCAAGACATTATAAATGACAGGCAATTTAACGAAGAAGGAATCCGATTTTTTCACATGATGGAAACCTTGCCTAAGCCCGTTTTATTCATATTCAGGCATTTCCCTAGCATATTTAATAAAGGATTTGACATCATGATAAAGAAAAAAGGTGCCTATGAAAAAAGGTTTGATAAGCCATATGCTTAGACGATTTTCAAATGACGAATATGTATCAAAAAATCCGTCCTTGAATTCTTCTATATCTTGTGCTATAATCTATCAAACAACTTGATAGAAGCTTAGAAACTAAGCTTGATAAAAGCGATGACAAAGCATAGTAACCTGTGGAATCAGGCCATTTGCAGAGAGAGGCATAAATGCTGAAAATGCCTCATTGGCTCCATTAGCGAAATTCACTTTGTAGCTGATTGTCTCAACGGCAACAAGTAGGGCGATCCGGGAGCACTCCGTTAAACGTGCAGCTATTTTATGATAGGTGGTATAACGAGATTTAGCCTCGTCCTTTTCGGACGGGGCTTTTAATATTAACAGAAAGAGTGATGACTGTATGAAAGAAAAACTGGACAATATTATCAAAAATGCGCAAGCAGAGCTTTCAAAGGCTGAAAACACCAAAGAGCTCAATGACATCCGTCAGCAAAACCTTGGGAAAAAAGGCGCTTTTACCGAGCTTTTAAAGAGCCTTGGTTCACTTTCGCCTGATGAGCGCCCGCAAGCCGGCAAAATAATAAATGAAGCCCGAATGATGTTTGAAAACATGCTAACAGAACAGGAAAAGAAAATAAAATCATTAGAGAAGCAGATTAAGCTTTCGCTGGAAACCATTGATGTTACTCTTCCCGGCGAAAAATCATCCATCGGCAGCGCCCACCCATTGAGCCTGGTACGTGATGAAATAGAGAATATATTCATTGCAATGGGTTTTGAGATAGCAGAAGGCCCGGAGATAGAGCTTGACCACTTCAATTTTGAGCTATTAAATGTTCCGAAGGGCCACCCTGCGCGTGACATGCAGGATTCATTCTATGTAGATGAAACACGCCTGCTGCGTACCCATACATCCCCTGTACAGGCAAGAGTTATGACAACGCAGAAGCCGCCTATAAGAATCATCTGTCCCGGCAGAGTATACCGTTTCGATGAAGTGGACGCCACACACTCTCCTGTTTTCCACCAATGCGAAGGCCTTGTAGTAGACAGAGGCATAAACATGGCTCACCTGCGCGGCACTATCGATGTATTCGCAAAGCGAATGTACGGCAGCAAGGTAAAGACACGTTTTCGTCCGTCGTTTTTCCCATTCACCGAGCCTTCGGCTGAAGTTGACGTATCATGCTACCTTTGCGGCGGCGAAGACAAAAACTGCCGTGTTTGCAAAGGCTCCGGCTGGATAGAGATATTAGGCTGTGGAATGGTTAACCCGAATGTACTTAAAATGTGCGGCATAGACCCGGATATATATTCAGGGTTCGCCTTCGGCATGGGAATAGACAGAATAACTACAAGCCGCTACACAATAAGCGACCTGAGAACACTCTTTGAAAATGATATGAGATTTTTAAAGCAGTTCCAGGGACTATAAGGAAGGATGTGAATAAAAATGCTGGCACCATTATCATGGCTAAAAAAATATGTGGAAATAGATAAAGACGCTCAAACTCTAACAAACATGCTGACAATGACAGGCTCCGAAGTTGAAGGATACGAAAACCTTGCAAAAGGGCTGGACCACGTTGTAGTAGGAAAAATAACCAAAATCGATAAACATCCGGACGCTGACAGGCTGCAGGTATGCAGAGTAAATGTGGGCGAGGAAAAAGACATCATTATAGTTACCGGAGCAACCAATGTATACGAAGGAGCGCTTGTGACTCTCGCAAGAGAAGGGGCTGACCTTCCAAACGGAACGAAAATAACCAAAGGCAAGCTGCGTGGAGTCGTATCCTACGGAATGATGTGCTCCGGAGAAGAGCTCTGTATTGACGACAGCGTATACCCCGGAGCTAGCGTAAACGGCATTATGCTGATCAACGAGGACGTAAAGCCCGGCACAAGCATAGCAAGCGTACTGGGAATGGATGACATTGTCTTCGACATAAAAACCTATGCCAACCGCCCGGATTGCCTGAGTGTAGTAGGAACAGCAAGGGAAGTGGCCGCAACGCTGAATGTGCCTCTTACAATGCCGGAAACGACCTACAAGGAGGACACAAAACAAACTCAAGACATCGTGTCCGTTGAAGTCAGCTCACCCGATCTATGCCCAAGGTACATGGGAAAGATAGTATACGACATTAAAATTGAGCCTTCTCCCAAGTGGATGCAGAAATCCCTTGCAGCAGCGGGAGTGCGCCCGATCAACAATATAGTTGATATAACAAACTACGTTATGCTTGAGCTGGGGCAGCCCATGCACGCATTTGATTTCAAGTATGTAAAAGAACAGAAGATAGTTGTCCGCAATGCGAAAAACGGCGAAAGCATTATGACACTTGACGGCAAAGAGCGAAAACTCACAGAAGAAATGCTGGTAATAGCTGATGCAGAAAAGCCCATAGCGCTTGCAGGCATTATGGGTGGTGAGCATTCAGGAATTTACGAAGACACAAATACTGTGCTTTTTGAAAGTGCCATATTCAACCATGCAAATATCCGCATGACAGCGCGCGCCCTTGGCATGCGCACAGAGTCATCATCCCGATATGAAAAAGGACTCGAAGCAGCCAATGCAGAGCTTGCCCTAAACCGCGCTATGCACCTGATAGAAAAGCTTGGCGCAGGAAAAATAGCGCAAGGTTGTGCGGACGTCCTTAGCGCAGACATCTCTCCAAGGACACTGACTGTGTCAATAAAGAGAGTAAATGAGCTCTTAGGCCTTGATCTCCCCGGCAACACAATGGACGGGCTTTTGCGCAGGCTTCAGATAGAATCCCACGCAGAGGGCGACAGCCTGATATGCGAAATACCTGCATTCCGGCAGGATCTACAGAATACCGCAGACATCGCAGAAGAAATTTTGCGCATTTATGGTTTCGATAAGATTCCCTCGAAGCTGCCTGAAATGCATATTGAATCAAAAGGCCGCACCGCAAGGCAAAGAACAAACCTTGCAATAAGAAACTATATGTCAAGCCACGGGTTATACGAAGCGGTGCACTACTCCTTCATGAGCCCTGCAGCGCTTGATATGCTGCTGCTTCCTGAAAAAGATGAGCTGAGAAATGCAGTAAAAATAATCAACCCACTTGGCGAAGATTACTCCCTAATGAGAACAACACTGATGCCTGCTATGATAAAGACAATAGCAGCCAATTTAAACCACCGTATTGACGATGTTAAGCTATTTGAACTATCTAAGACATTCCACGAGTCAAACGATGACCTGCCTCTAGAAGTCAACCGCCTTTCAATAGGAGTATGCTCAGATGATGAAACCTTCTTCACAGTAAAAGGAAGAGTAGAATCCATGCTGAAACCGCTCGGACTCAAAAACTATGAGTTCAAAAGAGGCGGAGGTGCTTTCCTCCATCCGGGCAGAAAGGCAATAATGCTGGTTGATGAAATTCAGGTTGGTTTCATCGGCGAGCTGCATCCTGACGTTGCTGACGCAGCTGGAATAAAAAAACGTACATATCTAGCGGAGATTAATCTGGACGCACTTCTCGAAATACAGCGAAGCGAACTGGTCGTAGCAGAGCTTCCGAAATATCCTTCGGTAAGCCGCGATCTGGCAGTAGTGGTAGACAAAGATCAGCCTGTGGGCCAAATGCTTTCAGTAATAAAAGCCTCCTGCGGAAATCTGCTTGAAAGCATTGAAATATTCGATATATATGAAGGAGCACAAGTTGAAAAGGATAAAAAGAGCGTTGCCTTCTCGCTGATATTCAGAGCATCGGACAGAACCTTAGTGGATGAAGATGTAAACAAAAAGTTCGTAAGAATACTAAACGCGCTGGATAAGAACTTCAACGCAAAACTGAGAGAATAGCTATCCAAGGCTGACTATGCATAACGCAGTGTCAGCCTTTTTCATTTGTTCATGCATACTTAACCTATACTCTTTAAAATGAACCGGTTTTTTGATATAATTTTGGTATATCATTTTCGCCCTCATATCCTGAACCTAGGAAAGGAGCTAAACTTTATGGAAAACCGATTAAGAAAGATACTTAACTTCTGCATCATATCCATGTTTTTTATTGCGGCATGTGCAAGCCCGGAAGATCCAAAGCCTGTTGAAGCCGAATCATTAGAAACTGTGCAGGAAAAAGCAACCGAATATATTGACAATTCTACTATTAATAATGAAGAAGATAATACCAAGGAGGTAGTTATGGAAAAAAACAAAAAAGTTGCTGTTGTCCTATCACGGGATAGATATCAGTCATTGGAGTATAACCCTGTAGCAGAGGCTTTGCAAAAAGCAGGATATGAGATAATTATTGCAAGCGATGCAGTGGGCGAAGCCAAGGGAACTACTGAAAACACACCAGTTGACATTGCCTTTTCAGATATCAATACGAAGGAGCTGCTTGCAATAGTACTAATAGGAGGAAGCAACAGCCTCTGGAACAATTCTGAGCTGCACCAGCTTCTTAATGAAATGCAGGAAATGGATAAAGTAATAGCGGCGATATGCTATGGTTCGGTAACCCTTGCTAAGGCAGGAGTGATAGGCGACGGCGACATTGCATGCTGGTACAATTCCGCTGAATCAGACCCTGAGATGGAAAAAGAAGGTGTAATAGATTCTAAGCAGGATGTGACTATTTCAGGCAAACTCATTACGGGAGATGGGCCAAGCGCTGCAGCAGAGTTTGCGGAAGTGCTGGTTGATATACTTGGTGAAGAGTAATTGATAAATAGGGGCAGCCTGGCTTTGTATGCCATTGGCTGCCCTTTAATAATTTAATAAATATCTAATCTATATCCTTTGGCAATACTTCAGGCAAAGGCTCCCAATCAAGCATTTCACAAATTATTGTTGGTATCTGAGAAATGTGTTCACAGTCTTCAAAATTCTCGCTCCCATTCCCCATTACATACAATGGCACATCCTGCCGGGAATGCCCAGCAGTCAAAATCACTAGTGCTTCATCAGGATGCTCGCTATAGAACTCCATAATCTCAATTTTACGTTTTTATTCTACTTCTCATAACATCGTATTAAAACCGCAAAAAAGCTTGACATACAATACTGCTCCTACTATAATATATATTGACCTAGGTCAGTATTGGAGCTTAAATGACAGAATACAAAAAAACAAAAGAAGTAAAAGAAAATATCAAAGCAATTGCTACAGCAATGTTTTCACAAAAAGGCTACGACAATGTAAAAGTAGAAGATATCGCAGCCGAGGCAGGCGTAGCCAAAGGATTGGTATTTTATCACTTTACATCAAAGGATGGCCTTCTTGGAGAAATCCTATGCGATGCCTCAAAATCTATGTTCACCCAATTAATGAGCTTCATAGAGGGCATGCCTCCGGATTATGCCCTGCTGCAGTTATTTTACGCTATGTTTACTGCAACAGAGCCCGTCAATTTTGTTCCTGGATTTTTTGAAGGCGACATCCCAGAAAAGTATCACTATGCAGTGGACAAAGCAAGGCTGAAAACAGTTTTTCCGGTAATCCATGAATTAATAAAAACGGGATGTCAAAATGGCCTTTTTAAAATTGAAGAGCTTGATATCTCATATGCCATTGTGAGCATGGGGTTTAACAGCTATCTTAATAATTATTATCACCTATTCGCGGACAGAAGCCATCATGAGAGATTCCTCAAGGCTGCGGCATACGTGCTCAACTCCACTCTCAACCCGACAAGGATAAAATTCGAATTCCAACTAGAAAAAGAATAGCTCATACACAGATTTATAAGGAGATAAAACAAATGAAAAAAAGACAACGCCTGCGTTACGGAATACTTATGCTCTTCTTTGCACTGTTCCCTATTACGCTAAACTATTATTCACCCTACCTTTCAGTTATGGGTCCTAGTGAAGGCATAGTAAACGGCAGCCTTATAGTATTTGCCGGGCTCTTTATTGGATCGCTTTTCTTCGGCAGGTTCTGGTGCGGCTGGCTGTGCCCCGCTGGGGCTGCGCAGGAAGCCTGTGCTGTAGTTCAGCCGAAAAAGCTCAGCCCTAAATGGCTGAAATACTTAAAGTATGTAATCTACATTGCATGGATATCACTGATTATACTGATGTTTATATCTGCAGGCGGAATCATTAAAACTGACTTCCTTTACATGACCGACCATGGTATCAGCGTAGCTCAACCTGCAAACTATATCATATACTATGGCGTACTCTTTATAATGTGCATTCTTCCGCTTATTTTCGGCAAGCATGCAGCCTGCTATATGATTTGCTGGATGGCTCCTACTATGATAATAGGTCAAACCATCGCAAAGTGGCTGAAATTGCCTAGGCTGCGCATAAAAACAAGCGCTGAAACCTGCGTAGACTGCAAAAAGTGTGACAGAGAATGCCCGCGAAGCCTGCCCGTATCTGACTATGTAAAAAAAGGTGAAATAACTGATGTTGAGTGCAGCAAATGCTTCGTTTGCGTGGATAACTGTCCCACAAAATCATTAAGCATAAAATTTGGTGGCAGATAAATGTTTGCTAATATAAAAATGTATCCCCAGAATCTGTGGATAGTGCTTGTCCTGCTTCTCCCTAACCTGCTGCTTATTTTTTTCCCGGCGATGAATATTCCCACGGAAAGCACCAGGCCGCACGCATGGAAAATCGTTATTCTGCTTGAAAGAGCAGGTCAGACAATGGTGTTTCTGCTTCCGCTTTTTCTAAAAATAGCAATGGACGTCGATTATAAAAAATTTGTACTTGCATTTATGATATTCGCTGCCTTATTGTACTACATTTGCTGGGGTAGATTTTATTTTCAAGGGCGTTTTTTCTCACTTATGTACGAAAAGCTATGGTTTATGCCTATACCAATGGCAGTGCTTCCGGTTCTTTATTTCTTCTCAGCAGCTTTGCTGATGAATTCATGGCTGTATGGGGCAGGCACCATGATCTTCGCCTCAGGCCATCTCATTGAAAGCTGGTATGTTGCAAATCAAATAGTATCATAGAGAAAATCCCGCGGCACTTGCAGCGGGATTTATTTTAGTTTCTCCATTATGAGATCTGCTCCAGTTCTCTAGTGAGCCTTTCCCATTTTTCTATCTTGATATCCAGCTCAGTTTTCAGCCGGGCTTTGGCTTCCTCTAGGGTAAGCAGCTTTTCAAGGTCGTCTCCGTATTTCATCATCTCTTCGCCCAAGCTGCTTATTATTTCCTCTATGCTCTCTATTTCTGTTTCCATAGCATTCAGTTTTTTAGCAGCTCTCTGCATCTCGTTCTCTCTCATAGTGTCGACGCTTTTGGTCTGCTGCTTTTTGATATAATCCGAGCTTTTTGATTCGGCTTCCTGCTTTATCTCCTGCTTCCTTGCAAGCTCCATCTTGTAATATTCATAATCCCCGTTATAGAAGTCTATGCCTTTTCCGTTGAACACAGCTATGCGTCTTGCTACCTTTGCAATGAAATACCTGTCATGCGATACAAAGACTATAGTGCCTGTATATTCAGACAATATTTCTTCCAGTATCTCTCTGGATTCTATGTCCAGGTGATTTGTCGGCTCATCCAGTATCATCAGATTTACTTTCTCATACATCAGGCAGCAAAGTCGAAGCCTGCTTTTTTCTCCGCCGGAGAGCACACTTATCTTCTTGAACACATCATCTCCGGTAAAAAGAACCTTAGCCAGCTCCATGCGAGCCACAGAATTGTCAATGTTGTACTTGTACTGAAAATAGTCAACAATCGCTTTATCCTCACTTTCAAAGCTGATGCTCTGCGCAATGTAACCTATATTGATATTTGCTCCGAGTTTTACTTTGCCTGTATCCGGGCTTATTTCATTAATTAGTATTTTAAGCAATGTTGATTTGCCGCAACCATTGTCCCCGAGGATTGCCAGTGAATCCTTAAGATAAACATTAATATCTACATTTTCAAATAGAACATTGCCGGCAAATGACTTACTTAAATTTTCTCCGACAATCGCATCCTTGCCTGCCCTTTTTGTTTCTGCTGCGCTTAGCCTTAGTTTCTTGTTTTCATAAACCGGCTTGTCCAGCTTATCCATCTTTTCGAGCTTTCTTTCCAGCTGCTTTGCCTGGGCATACATTTTGTCACTGTCGCGCATTGCGCCCCATATTCTATAACGCTTTATCTGCTCTTGAACTCTTTTTATATCCTTCTGGTTCTGATTATAGGCCTTGACCTCCAAATCATATATTCTTCTTTTCTCTTCTACAAAATATGAATAGTTGCCGTGATATACATATGCCTTGTTTGGCGATAACTCAACTATTTTCGTTACAGCCTTATCTAGGAAGTATCTATCGTGGGACACTATAATAACAGCGCCTGCATACTGCCCTATGTATTCCTCCAGCCACTCCATCGTAGATAGATCCAGATGATTCGACGGCTCATCAAGCAGCAGGAGCGGCGGCTCCTCAAGAAGTATTTTTCCCAGTATTATCTTGGTCTTTTCTCCTCCGCTTAATTTGTTAAATTTAGTAGCAAGCATTTTGTCTTCTATTTTCAGGCCCTTAGTTACTTTGCTTATTTTCTCCTCGGTGTCATATCCGCCCTTCATCTCGTATTCTAATTGAAGCGCAGCATATTCATCCATAATTTCATCATGGATTTCAAGTACTGCCATTCTCTTCTCAAGGCTATGCATCCTGTTTTTTATTTCCCTTATTCCTTCGAATGCAAGTTCCAGAACCATGCTGCCCGTCAAGCTGTCGTCATACTCCGGCATCTGTTCAAGATATCCGGGGACTACACCCTTGCGAAATGCGACAGTGCCTTCGCAGTCCTCTTTCCCCATAAGTATTTTTAGGATTGTACTCTTGCCCACTCCATTAGGCCCTACCAACCCCACTTTTTCATTTGTCTTTATTTCAAAACTAATATTTTCAAATATTTTATCCGCACCAAAAGACTTGGATATATTTTGTATAGAACACTCTATCATTTTCTCTATTCCTCATTTTAATAATTTCAATTCACGAATTATGAAAACGGCTGTCAAAATCGCGCAAACGCATACAAAGACAGAAAAAATAAAGCCTGTGCGTTTACCGCATTAAAATATATTTTTTTACAGTGGGTACATTAATTACTACTAAAAATGGACGCACTTGTAGTGTGAAATCAGGATTTGGCGCTTAATGTTCTCTTTCCGTACAGCCATACTAAATTCATACTAACAAGTCCTTTGTTATAAATTGATAGTTTATTCTATCATGGTGCGAAAAAAAATTCAACCATTATATTACAAAAGGGCAAGCTCAGTGCCTGCCCTTGAAGTTTATGCGTTATTTATACCCATTAGGATTATTCTTCTGCCAGTTCCATGAATCGCGGCACATATCCTCTATATCCTTGTCCGCCTTCCATTTAAGCTCCCGCTCTGCCTTTTTTACATCAGCATATGATTCCGCAATATCCCCTGCCCTTCGCGGCATTATTTCATACTTTATTTCTACATGGTTTACTTTTTCGAATGCTTTAACAATATCAAATACGCTATAGCCTTTACCTGTTCCTAGGTTATACGCTTCCGATCCTTTTTTGTTTTCTAAACTCTCAAGTGCCTTTATATGACCTAAGGAAAGGTCAACTACGTGAATATAGTCGCGCACTCCTGTTCCATCACGCGTTTCATAATCATCGCCGAAAACTCCGAGATATTCTCTCTTGCCTACCGCAACTTGGGTTATAAATGGCATAAGGTTATTAGGAATTCCGTTAGGATTTTCTCCTATCAGCCCGCTTTCGTGGGCGCCTATGGGATTGAAATACCTTAATTTGGCTATTGCCCAATCGTTGTCTGATGTGTATAGATCGTCCAGTATTCTTTCTATAAACACCTTAGTTGTTCCATATGGATTGGTTGCGCTAAGCGGCATATCTTCCTTATATGGAGCAGGGTTATTCACACCATATACTGTGGCAGAGGAGCTGAAAACCATTTTTTTAACATTATATTTTTTCATAGCATTAAGCAGCTCCAGCGTGCCTGCAATGTTTACTTTATAGTAATCAAGAGGCTTTTCTACGGATTCGCCTACTGCTTTTAATGCGGCAAAGTGTATAACTGCGTCAATCTTATTTTCCTCAAATATTCTGCCTAATATGTCGCTGTCTAATATGTCTCCCTCATAGAAAGATACTTCCTTTGAAGTTATTTGTTTCACTCTTTCCAGTGATTTTCTATCGCTGTTTGAAAGGTTATCAATCACAGCAACCTCATAACCTGAATTCAAAAGTTCAACACAGGTATGAGTGCCGATATATCCCGCTCCGCCTGTTATAAGTATTTTCCCCATCAGTTGCTCTTTGCCTCCTTGATCATTATTTCTCCTGCTCCGGCGCCTGCATCGGAGAAGTAGAAGCTTGGCTCATACCCAATTATTTTAGTATATTTTTCTTTCATTGTTTTCATAAAGCCTTCTACTTTATCTTTTGCCACTATGCTTATATTGCAGCCCCCGAAGCCGCCGCCTGTCATTCTGGATCCCACGACTCCGTCAATACCTAAAGCGATGTCAAACACCGTGTCCAGCTCTTGTCCTGTTGCTTCGTAGTCATCTCTCATTGATATATTTGCTTCATTTAAAAGCTTCCCGAAGGATTGCAAATCTCCGCTTTTGAGAACATTGACAGCGGCTTTCACTCTGGTTTCCTCCGTCACGCAGTGTCGCGCTCTCTTATATGATAGATCGCCGTTGAAATACTTCTCATATTTTTCGAGTTCATCAATCCTAATATCACATAAATATTCATAGCTTCCGCCATTTTCATTAATAATGCTCAGTGCTCTCTCGCACTCTGCCCGGCGTGTATTGTACTGCGAATCCGTCAGTTTATGCGCCGCATTTGTGTTTGTAATCACTATCGTATATTCTCCCAGCTCCAGAGGCACCTTCTCATATTCTAAATTCGCACAGTCCAGATATAATGCATGGTCCTTCTCTCCCAGAGCTGAAATGAACTGATCCATTATTCCGCAGTTCATGCCCACATACTCATTTTCTGCACGCTGGCTCAGTACTGCTATTTCTTTCATATCAAGGCTCGCAGCACCGCCAAGGCTTGCAAGGCATACTGCTGTAGCCACCTCAATGGATGCAGATGACGAAAGTCCCGCACCGTATGGCACCTCCCCATGATAAAGCAAATCGCATCCTACAATATTATAACCTGCTTCTTTAAGCATATATGCTACGCCTGCCTGATAATTACCCCATTCAAGGTTCTTATAGCTTTCCAGTTTCTCTATGTCCGCACTGACTCTATTAGGTAGGCTTGTTACAGCCATATTGATAAAACTCGAATTGTTCGGACGGGCGATGATTGTGTTGTTCATGTCCAAAGCCATCGGGAATACATGCCCGCCGTTATAGTCTATGTGCTCCCCTATAAGGTTTATCCTGCCTGGCGCTTGAAATGCTCTTATTCCCTCGCCACCGCTGCCATAGATTTCTTCGAATTTCTCTATAAGCTTGTTTAAATCCATTTTTACCTCCGGTGCCTTCCTAACTTTAATCAAAATGTATTATACTATTATAACCCAAAATATAAAAGTCCTAAAAATCATACCGTATTATAAATGTGCTTTTTCAGCTAGTATCACCGCTATTTTCACATTGATATAATAAATTATATATGGTATATTTTATATGGTTTAAATATAAAAAAACAGAGGGATAATTTATGAAAAGCAAAATACTGTTGAAATTGCTTTTTTTGTGTGCACTTATGTCAGCGGTAAATATTTCTGTTGTTGCGCATGCAGAAGAAAATAGGCAGACGATTTCAATAATAGGTATTGATGAAAAAACAATAACAATTGATACATCTAATATCACAGATGAAAAAACAAGCTATTATGCAGTACTGGATTCTAGAACATCGGAAGAAATAGAAAACGTAATCACGGAAGAAACAAATGTGATCAAAGTTGAATTAGAGGGCGTATATTCATTCTATGTGGTTTCCCTAGATGAAAATAAAAAAGAAATCGCTTCTTCTGATATTATTACCGTCTATACTGAACCTGCTGAGCTGGACTCAATTATTTTATCAAATGATATATATATGGCAGAGCTAACTGCAACAAACGGGGATATTGACCTTAATTCATTCAGTCTAAACATATTGGGCGATGCTGTTATATCATCTGATGTTTTCGTAAATGGAGGCACTTTTAATATCGAAGGAAAACTTCTGCAGCCAGGCGGATGCCTCACAATAGGGAATGGCGAGCTTAACGTAGGAGGCGACTATAGAATAGTAAACGCGCAGGACGGCCCTTCCTCCGGCAGACTGATCATGACAAAAAGCGAAGATAGAGTAAATGTAGGCGGTGATTTCAAAACCGACAGCATCTATTCGCATTCGGAGTTTTTAACAGATGGCGTTTTCCGTTTAAAGGGGAGCTTCTATCAGGAGGGCGCGGACAACAATTCCTTCGCTGCCAGAAGCAACTTCGACACTTATGATAATTTCAAAATTGTATTTTGCGGCGATGATACTCAGGTCGTTTACTTTTTCGATCCTAAGCGCTCCCAGCTTAATATATGGGAAGTTGAAAACGAAAGCGAAAGGCCTATGGAGATACCAAACGGCTTCGGAATCAGAACCCTTAAGCAAGACAGCGTAATCCCATGCGACGTGGAATTCTGGTCACATCTTTATGATGACAAAGTGGCTTCCTCAATTGACCTGAACGGCTATACGCTGCTTATCAAAGGAGATGTTGTAAATAACCGCGTTAACCTGCGTATAGGCAGGGGAACATTGATAATAGAAGGCGACTACAAGCTGCAGATCCCGCAGGATATCGGCGAAGAGCAGCCTCTTCTCAGATGGACATACGGCACCCTGCGTATGCTGTATGACGAGGATTATATGCTTGTTATGGGCGATTTTCTGCAGGACAGCTATTACAGCCACACCAAAAGCCTTGTTGCAGGGACTCTGGAGGTAAAAGGCGACTTCCGGCAGATTACGACCAACTATAAACATGATACATACTTCAATTTCGACGCAAACGGCACACATAAGGTTATACTCTCCGGAGATGGTGTGCAGATTGTGGATTTCGAAGACCCCGAAACAAACCAGTTCAATATACTTGAAATACCCGAAACTGATAAGCCCGGGCACATAATAGTATTTATCTCTGAATGGCGCGCTAACGAGCTGATTATAAACAGCGATACAGCAGTACTGCTGAACTGGTATGAAAAAGAAAGCGAGGAGGAATAATTAGATGAAAAAATATATTTTGTTATTTTTAGCTTTTACCCTTCTTTTTACTTCATGCCAAAAAGAAAACGAAAAGTACACCGAGCTTAATGATGATATCACAGCAGTACAAAATAGGCTCTCTGATTTTGAATTAGAAATTGATAAAGCAATATCAGAAAGCACCAGCCCGTACGATACACTGATCTCCCTTTATATCGAAAGGGCAGATATACTTATACAAGCGGAATGCGCAAATCAGACCCTTGAGTCATTTAAAGATGAAATAAGTGAAGAGGAGTATACTTCTGCATCGGATATAATCTTTGAATTAAAGAAAAATATATCTCAAAGCATTTACCCTGCTGAAGGCTTCTATACTGAAAGCGTAACCCGTGAGGTAGCCTTAGCATTAAGTGAGTACGAAATGTCCGGCATATATAACGTGGACAAATTGCTGGAAATTTATAAACAAGCTGACTCCCTTAATCTTGATTCTGTATTGCAAATTGCCGCCCTTCAAGGCCAGAAAACAATGATTGGCTCGTTTATCGCCTGCAGCCAGGCATACACAGAGTGGACAAATTACATAAAAGAATTCGCTGAGGCCTCTCTGTCATCCACTGACAAGCAGGCATCCAAAGCGCTTGTTGAAGAATATTTGGAGCAAACTAATAAGTACTACGGAATTCATATATCAGCCCTTGATTCAGTATCTTTATTAGATACAGCTTCTAATGAAAATGCGGATGATTTCATTTCGATATTTAGTTCATATTCATCCATTTATGAAGATTTCATAAGCAGCCTAGAGGAAATCTTAGAATACTAAAGCGCAAAAGTATAAATTAAAAGGCACACATTCAAAACAATGTGTGCCTTTATAATTTTATGATACTTTTATTATTCAGCCGGAACCTTTGCCTTTTTTGCCCGAGAGACCAGCACAATTACTGCAACAACCCCAACTATCATTGAAATTGCAAGCACCGGCTTATAATAAAGCCAGCCAGCCGCGATAACAATTATTGCCCACGCTCCGCCTATTACGCCGCCAACCAAAGCTATACCGCCGTTTACTATATTGCCTAGTATAGGAATTCTTGCAAGCAGATTGGTAATCGGCGAGAAAAGCAGTCCCACTGCAAACATCATTCCGAACAGAAGGCCTATTCTTACAGCCCAGGTTCTTCTTTCGTTTTCATCTATTTTTTCCTGCTTTAATACTGCTTTGTCCTTAATGCCATATGAAACCTCCGCAAGAGTGCCTGTTTTCGTCTGATAGCTTATTATATTTTGCCCAGAAACTCCCCCAGCAACAGTTATACTTTCAGCGCTTACTATTTCATATTCTATCAGGTAATCGCCGACTGACGGTGACTCAATTGTTGATTTGCCGTTCGCGCTTATAAATATTTTATTTTCAGCGACACTATATGTCAGATCTTTTATCTTCATGTCCATATTTTTGTACGGCTTGTAATTATTAAGCTGACTAACAAATGAGTTATCCAGCGTATAGACTCCGAGCGTTACATCATTGGCAACAAACGTGTCTCCCGTATATATCATGGCGGCCGGATTTTCGTGTCCCCGCTGCGCATTAAAATCAGAGGAATCAATCAGGTTTTTAGACCATATCTTCTTATACTCGTAGGTAGTATTTTCACTATCATCCGTCTCTGAAGATTCACTCCATTGATACAATGAAACTGTTTTTTTCAGTTTAATTGTATTCTTTGGCGCGGTTATATCAAATGTTTCATCTACTATTATATCGTCAGTCTCCAATTCTCCCGAAACAATAATCAAGTCGCCGTCATTTACTGCCGACGTACCGTCAGATGATATTTCGACAGCCTCGTCAATATTCTCAAGCGCCTTTTTTCTGTTAACTGCTGTCCCTTCGTTTTTAAACAAGAACACAGAAAAAGCCACAATCATTATAAGCCCGAATAAAACACCGGCAAATACACTTCCCTTTCTTCTAAACATTCTACATTCTCCTTGTGAACTTTTTTATTTTATGAAATAATTATACTTCATTTTTATCCATTTTGAAACAATATCTATAGGCACATTTTGCAAGGCGCACATCTCATTGTAATTTGTCTTTTTTTATACTATACTATAAGAAGCACCCATCTTATCTATTCATATCCGAAAGGAATACCGCCATGACAGAATATCAGGAAAAAATTAATCTCATAATTGATAACATTGAAAAAACTTTCCTTGGAAAAAGAGACGTGATAAAGCTGCTGATGATTGCTGCTGTAGCGCGCGGCCATGTGCTTATAGAGGACGTCCCAGGCGTAGGCAAGACAAGCCTTGCCAATGCTTTGGCCAAATCCTTTGACGCATCTTTTAAAAGAATTCAGTTTACTCCTGATACTACTCCTTCAGATGTAGTAGGCTTTTCGATGTTTGATTCCAAATCAGGCGAATTCCGCTATGTCGACGGCGCAGTTCTAAATAATATTATTCTGGCAGACGAGCTGAACAGAACATCGCCGAAGACCCAGTCTGCGCTCCTTGAGGCGATGCAGGACGGCAAGGTGACAGTAGACGGCATAACCCACGAAATACCCCAGCCATTCCTGCTGATAGCTACGCAGAATCAGGCTGAGCAGTTCGGTACATATCCGCTGCCTGAGTCACAGCTTGACAGGTTTACTATTGTTATGGCAATAGGCTACCCGGATGAATTATCCGCTATAAAAATAGTAGAAGGCGGAAAAACAGAACCCACGGTTGAAAAAGTCGCCTCAAAGGACGACCTTATATATCTGCAGAAAGCTGCGGATACAATATTTCTGGACGGAAAACTCAGCCAATATATAGTCAAAATAGCCATTGAAACAAGAAACAGCAGATATGTGCAGACTGGCGTAAGCACCAGGGGCACGCTTCTGCTTACAAGGGCTGCGCGGGCAAAAGCACTGATAGAAGGAAGAAACTATGTAATACCTGATGATATAAGAGAGCTTGTGAATCCGACCCTTGCACACAGGCTGATACTCAGCCGCGAAGGTCTGACACGGCATTTGAGCGCAGAAAACATATTATCAGAGATAATGAGACAGATTCCTGTTCCTGAGTTTGAAAAGTAAGCGGTGATATCATGCTTCGCAACAGGATAGTATATTCATGCTTATTAGTCGGCTCATCGCTGCTTGCGTATTATTTGCCGAATATAATAACGTCCATATTCTTTCATACAATCTTATTCATTCTATTTATTTCGCTTGCCCACCTTGCATATTCCTATGCAGTTGTTAAAGTAAGCCAGAAGCTTGAGCCTAGCGTTGTAGAGCACGGCGAAAAAGCAACCTATACATGCAGAATACATAACGAAGGCTTCCTTCCCACATGCGCTTTAACCATCAATTTTCTTTTCAGCGAAACGATGTTTAAAGATCAGCTTGAAAAAAAATCTTTTTCGCTGCCTCCCGGGGTAAGCTCAAATTATGAATACAGCCTGTTCTGCAGGTACAGAGGCGTCTATTCGGTGGGTATTGATACAATGGAAGTCACTGACCTTTTAAATGTATTCAGAGTGAAGATAACAAATATTGAATCAAAAAACATAACCGTCCTTCCGAAAATAACCCAGCTGCCCTATTTCGTGCTTTCTCCTAAAGCAGAAAGTGATGTTATGGTGTCCTCATCCATGTCTGCAGAGAGCGCAAACTCATTGGTGGACGTGCGCAGGTTTGAGCAGGGAGATGCGCTTAAGCATATCCATTGGAAGCTTTCCGCAAGGCATAATCAGCTGCTGGTGAGAAACATGGAGCGCAGCGCGCAGAATTCCACACTCATATTTCTCGATACATCAAAGGGGAAGTACAGCTTTGAAAAAAACCTGATAATAGAAGATAAGCTGATGGAGGCGCTGGTTTCTGTTGTAAACCAGTGTATTATCCAAAAACATATTATTGAAATAAACTATCATGAATTCGCCGAGGTAAGAACCGTTTGCAAAAACCGTGAAGATTTCCGTGATTTTTTCAATAAGGCTGCCAACCTTTCATTTATGCATAAGGTGAATATTAAATCCTCTGTTGACAGCTACTTGTCTGACCTAGACTACAAAAATAACCTTTTCGGAAAGGATATATTCATTTTCACATCCCATCTAGCATTGCTTGATAACCTCTCCGAAATAAAAAAGCAGATGGGTACAAGCTGCGCGCTTCATATAGTAAGCTGCTCATTTAATAAGGATAGTGAGGGTTCATACCGCACAAGCGACGGCATATATTATTATAACCTGTCTCCCGGAAGCGACTTGCAGGACATTTTTATAAGGAGCATAAAGTGATGAAGACTGAGAAATTAAAAAATAATCTTCTTCCGCTGATTTTCATTATCGGCCTTTCTGCCTCTGAATGCTATTATGTCTTGAAAACTATGGCAGACCTAAACACAGCCTTTATGCTTTCCGTCCTTTCTGTAGTTATAATTACTGCCGCAGCTGTTTTAGTGTCTATGCTTCCGAAGAAAATATCAATACCGATATTTTCAGCTGCTGCAATTGCCTGCCTGATCATAATTATAAAGTTCTCAGAGCCACTAGCTGCCTTCCTTAGTGCAGCCACGGAAAGCGCAATAGAGCATTCATACATCCTAATGGAAAATCCAGTTCTTTTTGCTTTTGCACTTGCGGCTATTGCCTGCATAGTAAACTATTTGCTGGTTTGCGTTCTTGACAAAGCAATAATTTCAGCTTTGCTATCTGTAGCATTGATTTGTGTAATATATTTCGCGTATGAAGAGCTAGACATAATTTTCTCTGTATTGTATCTTGCGCTTATACTCCTGATATTCCTTCTATGGTTTTCGCCCGGAAATGAAAATGGCGAAAAAACTAAAAAGCCTATCATCCCAATAGTTCTTATACTTATGGCGGCCGCTATAGCCGCACTTACATCAGTTCTTGTTTCCAACTTAAGGCCTGCGCCGCTAAAGTGGATAGACGACCTTGATTGGTTTAAGACGGAAGAAACTCAGCCAACAGTATATGTGCTTCGCATTGACGCGCAAAGCAAGCTGACAAACCTTAGCGATGAGTATACATATTCCGACACACTCATGATGACTGTCGTCTCGCCATATTTTGAAAGGCTTCGCAGCAAAACATATGATTTATATGAAAAAGAAGGCTGGGAGAAATCAATTGCCGAGAATGCAGACAGCGACATGCCTCAAAATGACACTGGCGCCCTTATAGAAATACTCAATGAAAACAATGTGCCATATAGCCTTTATCAGATGACTGTTACGCTGAATGCCAGCTCGCAGATTATCTTCGCACCCGCTAATTCATCCATCCAATCGCAGCTTCCAGACACAGTATATCAAAATTCATACGGTGACTTCTATACGGAAAATGTAATAAAAGACGGTACGGAGTATACCCTTGAGGTAGTGGACATAGACTATAAGTCTGATGAGTTTCTTAATATGATAACGAAGAAAACATCAGAAAATGCAGAAAATATGGAAAGTTACCTTAGCATTTCTTCGCGGATGAAAAATTCGCTCAGCCCCGTTGCACAGGCCCTTACAAAGAACGCACAAAGCAGCTATGAGAAGGCAAAGATAATCGAAAGCTATCTTTCCTCCCACTACTCATACACCAATATGCCCCCGGAGAAACCTGCTGCAAAAGACTTTGTAGAATATTTCCTGTTTGATACAAAAGAAGGCTTCTGCACACATTATGCTTCATCAATGGTTATGCTGCTTAGAAGCATTGACATTCCATGCAGATATGTTACAGGGTATATCATGGACTTGCCCTCATCCTATTACAGTCTGCCAGAAGAGGCACTCGAAGGCATCCGAATAGCAGAAGGCGAGCCTATGGAATTCAATATCCAAAAGGATGCTTCACATGCTTGGGTTGAAGTCTGGTTCGACGGGTATGGCTGGCTTGCCTTTGAGCCCACAAGTAAATACGTATCCCCTCTGGGAGAAGCAGAGCAATCTGATTATATAGAATACGATAATCTATCGGATATAACTCCGCCTCAAGAGGAGCACAAACAGAACAATATTCTGATTATATTATTGATTTCCTTGGCGGTGACCGCAGGAATAACAATACTTGCCGTCAGAATAATAATAGTAATGAGAAGAAGCGACCGAGAAAAAATATCAGTATTATGGGATAAAATAAAGAAAAGCTACTACAAAAAAAGGAAAGTAAAAAAAGAAAATCAAACAGCAAGGGAGTTCTTCAAAAAGGCCGACAGTAAAAATGCCGATCTACTCGCAGCTCTTGAAATATATGAATTCGCAACGTTTTCTAAGGAGAAAGTTGCAGACTGGCAGCTAATAAAAATGCAGCGAATTTACAAAAGCATAAAAAAATACAATAACCAATTTAACAAATCCTGAAAGAAGCATATCTATTATCTCAATAAAATCCTCTGAATAAAAATTCGGGGGATTTATTTTCTTGACAAAAAGCTTTGGCTGTATTAATATCAATAAATAACAGTTGTTTTTTATTGAGGTATTATGCAGATAAAAAAAGATGAAATGGAAAAACGCCTTTTGAGCGCAGCCAGAGAAGAATTCCTTGTAAATGGTTTTCAGGGTGCTTCTATCCGTGGAATTGTGAAATCGGCGGATACAACTATCGGAAACTTCTACAATTATTTCGATAGCAAGGAAGCGATCTTTTCTGATCTTGTGGCTGATATCTACAACGGATTTTCATATGTGCTGGCACATCATAATGATATTGCAGGCTCTGATATGGATAATGTGGATATCTACAATATAGATATTCTGGTGCTACGCCCTATGATACGAAATGAGATACAAAAAGTAATCTCTATTTTGGATAACAGCTTTCTACTGCTGATAGAAAAAAGTAAGGGTACAAAATATGAAAACTCCAAGCAGGAGCTTATTGACATGATGAGCGAACATTTTCTGATGCATATAGAGGAAGTAAACCAAAACTATGCATCCCCAGATATAGGCAAAGTGCTGGCACATCAGCTGATAGAGGGCGCAATAAATATTTTAAAAGTATATAAAAAACCGGAGGAAAAATTAGATATGCTCACCGAACTGATGATATACACTATCGCAGGCATGGTAGGCATGCTAAAAGGAGAATGATATGATTGATGTATCCAACTTAAACTTCACTTATGAACAATCAAAAAAACACGCCGTTAAGGGACTGGATTTTCATATTAGTAAAGGAGAGATTTTTGGCTTTCTGGGTCCTAACGGCGCAGGCAAGACCACAACTCAACGCCTAATTATCGGCCTGCTTAAGGGCTACACTGGCAAGATTGAAATAATGGGCAAGGAACGCAGCAAATGGAACAAGGATTTCTTTGAGCATATCGGAGTGGCCTTCGACTTCCCTAACCTCTACACAAAGCTCACTGGTGAAGAAAACCTTAAATTAATATCAAGCTACTACAAAAAGCAGCCCGAAAATCTTGATTTGCTTTTTGACAAAGTAGGCCTTTCCAAAGACAAACATACAAAAGTAGAGTCATATTCAAAGGGCATGAAAATGAGGCTTAATTTCATTCGCTCCATTATGCACGACCCTGATATTATGTTTTTCGACGAGCCAACCAGCGGCCTGGACCCGGTAAACGCAAAAATAATAAAGAACATGATAACAGAAATGAAGGACAACAATAAAACTGTATTTTTGACTACCCATAATATGACAGTGGCTGAGCAGCTCTGTGACAGAGTGGCCTTCATAAATGATGGATGTATATCAGTGATTGACAGCCCTCAGGACCTAATGATAGAAAACGGTGAAGCTGTTGTAAATGTTGCATATAAGCAGGGCAACAAACTATTAAACTCAAGCTATCCAATGAAAGGCTTATACGAAAATCAAGATTTCATTAATTTGCTTAAAACAGATACCGTGGTATCAATTCATTCCAAAGAAGCAACTTTGGAAGATATATTTATTAAGCTCACAGGCAGGGAACTTTCATGAATATGAATATAAAAAGAAGTGTTAACTGCATAAATGCCGATGTAAAGTTCCAGCTTAAGCACGGTTTCTACACTGTATACATAGTGCTCTCTGTCGTATATATCATTATTAATAGCTTTATATCGCAGGAAGCCCTTAAATATGTGCTGCCGATACTGATATATATGGATCCAGCAGGTCTTGGCCTTTTTTTTATAGGCGGCATGGTTCTGATGGAGAAGGAGCAGGGAATTCTATCTCTGGTATATATAACTCCACTAAGGGTTAATGAATACATCGTAAGCAAAATAATCACACTGGGATTGATATCCGCACTGGCAGGCACGGCCGTTTCCCTGGCATCGTACAGGCTGCACTGCAATTATTTTCTGCTGTTTTCCGGCACTTTTCTGGTTTCTGTTTTTTATACATTGCTTGGGTTTCTTATTGTAGCCCGTGTAAAAACAGTAAATGAGTATTTGATAAAAATGATCCCTTTGATGTTGATTTTCATTATACCCTGCCTCACTATGATACCGAACAGCTTTTTGCCCGGTTTTGTGAACACCATATCATACGCTGTTCCAAGCGCAGGCGGACTAAAGCTGATATTCGCTGCATATGAAGCAGTTCCTCCGCTTGATGCTGCAGTTAGCTTTCTGGGGTTAATTCTATTTGACGGACTGCTCATAAAAAGGGTACATAAAATACTAACAGACAAAATAATCCTTAATGCGTGAGGTCAAAAAATGTTTAAATTCATCCATATAAAAAGTGAACTCAAGAAAATATTCAGAGAGCCTATAATGGTGCTTCTATTTTTCGCCCCTATCTTAATAACTCTGATTTTTAAGCTCATGTATGTATTTTTAGTGCCCTTCATTCAAAAGTATATTGCTTTTGATATGTCACAGTATCAGCACTACGTCCTTGTCTTTACGATGATAATGAGTGCAATGCTTCTGAGCATAGTGATGGGATTTACTATGATAGACGATAGAGACAATAAAATCGTGGAATTAATATCCGTGACCCCGATGGGCAAATCAGGCTATCTTTTTATGCGTCTATCCCTGGTTTTCTTGTTTGTATTCATATACTCAATTTACACCTATCTTTTTATGGGAATATATATATTGCCCGTTTTCACTCTTTTGTATTTATCCCTAATACTCTGCATATACTCTGCGGTAATGGGGCTTCTTCTTTTCTCAGTAGCCAGCGATAAAGTGAATGGACTGACATATGCAAAAGGCATGAATGTTGTTTTCCTGTTTGCTTTTGTTGATTTGCTGAATATTAAGTGGCTCAATGCAGTAGGTGGAATTTTCCCTCCATACTGGATTACTAAAATAATTGCAAGCCCTACGAATATCTACCCTCTTATTATGGGCGCCGTTGTTCCGATTATCTGGTTTCTTATTGTTTTGAAAAGATCAAAAATATAAAAAATCCCCTTTTTCTTTGTATACGATGCCTTCTCCCAGCATTTTGCCGTGGAAGGCATCTTTTTAACTTTCACACCTAATTTACATTTGTTTATTGCTCTGGTTTTGATTAAATGATATGATTATCATAATAATTTTAAGGACTGACTATGAAAAACGTTTATGAAAGACTGGCTGATGCCCTTAATACTCTTCCCAACGGCTTTCCGAGAACTGAAACAGGCTCTGATATAAGGCTGCTTGAATTTATGTACTCTCCCGTAGAGGCGGCTTTGGCATGCGAACTTACAAATGAGCCTGAAACGGTGAGTGAAATTGCAGAGCGGCTAAACAAAATATCGAAGGAAGTAATGGCGGGCTTGCTCCACCTTTCAAAGGAAGGCAAAGTATGGATGGATATGTCCGATGGCAAGCCGAAATTCCGCCTGGCCCCGTTTATAGTCGGCAGCTATGAAGCACATGTAGACCATATGAATGCAGAGATGGCTCTTCTTTTTGAGGAATACTTAAATGACGGCGGCGTAAAAGGCATTATGGGAGTATCTCCTTCTGTGCATAGAGTTATTCCGACTATTGACCATTCAGAGCTTGAATGGATACTTCCCTATGACAGTGTAATCAAAATACTTGAGCAGGCAAACACCTTCCATGTACAGGACTGCATATGCCGTCTTCAGCAGGAATCAATTGGCAAAGGATGCGATGCACCAAAGCACAACTGCCTTTCATTCTCTGCCGCGAAAAGAAAACCTATAGAAGGCGATATAACAAAAGAAGAAGCCTTGGAAATAATTAAGGAGGCCGAACAAGCGGGCCTTGTGCATTCCGTCAGCAATGTTGTAAACGGGCTGCACTATATATGCAATTGCTGCGGCTGCTGCTGCGGAATACTGCGCAGTATCAATGAATGGGGAATAGAAAACTCCATGGCAAGGGCAAACTATGAGGCAATAGTAGATGATGATAAGTGTATTGGCTGCGAAGTCTGCGTGGATAGATGCCAGGTAAGCGCAATTGAAATGGCCGAAGGTTTAGCAAAAATAAACAGAGATAAATGCCTAGGCTGCGGGCTTTGCATATCCACCTGCCCCTCGGAGGCAATAGCACTTTTTGCCCGCCCTGCTGAGGAACAGGTAACACCGCCGGAAGATTTTGGGCAATGGGAGAAGCAACGGCTGGAGAAAAGAAATATTTGATAAATTTTTAAGAAGACTGGAGATATAACTATGGAAATATTATATTATCTGATTGTAGTAATTGTGTGCTATTTCTTAGGCTGCATACAAAGCGCTTATATAATCGGGAAATTCATGAAAAAAATCGACATTCGCGAGCACGGCTCTAAAAACGCCGGCGCGTCCAACGCCTTCACAATAATGGGCTGGAAAACTGGTGTTGTTGTAGCAGTTGTTGATATATTGAAGTGCGCAATACCCGTGTTTATACTGAAGCTTGTATTCCCGGATAACACCCTAATACAGGTGTTAGGCGGCATCAGCGTGGTTCTTGGCCATGTTTTCCCAGTATTTATGGGCTTCCGCGGAGGAAAGGGCACAGCCAGCCTGATGGGTATGGCTCTAGGGCTTCATCCGATGCTCTTTGTAGTCGCCGGCCTTGCAATAATAGCCGGCTCATTTCTAAGTGATTATATAGCCATTGGCACCGTTGTCACACTGCTTGCAATATTAACATGGATGATAGTATTTGATTTCAGTATGTTCGCCATTATCATCTATTCTATGATTATTCTGCTCAGCCTCTATAAGCACTACGTCAACTTCAAAAGAATATATCACCACACAGAAACTAAAATGAGCGATGTATTCAAAGTATAATATATCAAATTGATAATATTTAAGGGCGTAATAGATATTACGCCCTTTTTGATTTTATTTATTCCTATAGATAATAAATCTATTTCTTAACCAATTCGCAGAATAAATCAATTTTTTCTACTATTCCATTAAGAGCATTCTGCCATGTTTCCTTCTTAGTTAGGTCAACATCCATCATCATAGCAACATCATAGACATCGTTTGAACCTGTCGCTGCAAGCAATTTTTTGTACTTCTCAACAAAGCCATCCGGAGTCTTTTTGTATATTTCAGATATGCACTTGCCAAAGAGAAGCCCGAATGCATACGGCCAGTTATAGAAGGCCAGTTCAGGTATATAATAATGGCTCTTGCAGGCCCACATATATGGGTGCAGTGTATTTTCATCCAGCCCGTCACCGTATGCCTTTTTCTGAGCATCCAGCATGGCTTCCTTCATCTCTTTTACGCTCATACCATGGTCATGGCGGACTTCTATTACCTTTGATTCAAATAAATATCTGCTATAGATATCAACTATTACCTGCGTCGCGTCCATCAGCTCAGTTTCTATGATTGCCAGTTTTACTTCGTCATTTGCCTTTGATAGCACTGCATCTGTTACAACGCCTTCATTGAATATAGAAGCTGTCTCAGCAAGAGGCATCGGATAGTTAGTTTTAAGCACAGGGAAATCCTTCAAGCAATGTCCGTGCCACGCGTGGCCCAGCTCGTGCGCTAGCGTAGTGACGCTTGAAAAGCTGCCGTCAAAATTGGAAAGCACTCTGCTCTCACCTATAAACGGAAGATTCGCGCAGAACGCGCCGCCGCCTTTGCCTTCCTTCGGGAATGGATCAATCCAGCTGTTTTTAAATGCGTTATCAATAAACTCAGACATCTCTACAGAAAATCCCTTGAAAGTATCCACTAGAAATTCATGTGCTTCTTCATAGGTATACTTCATGTCGGCCGTTGCCCCTATTGGTGCGAACATGTCATAGAAAGGAAGTCCGCTCTCATGTCCCAGATATTTTGCCTTAGCCTTCAGGTAGCGCCTGAAGTCCGGCATTGCGTCCTCCATAGCGGAGAGCATAGCATCAAGTATATCCCTGCTCATTCTGGAATTCTCCAGTGTTCTGTCTAAGATAGAATCATATTTTCTCATCTCGCAGGTAGTTATGTTCTCTCCCTTAATCGCGTTAAGCGCATGGGCGAGCGGCATCTCTATCTTCTTATAGGCGTTTATTTCAGCCTCGAATGCCTTTTTGCGGACATCGGCACTTTTGTCATATGCCATATTGCGAACCATCGGCAAGGGTAATGATTTGATTTCCCCGTCCTGCTCTATCTCAACAGTCATAGTTCCGTCTATCATATCCCGCATTCTGCTCCATGCGTTGCCGCCTGTGAGGGATAGCTCAGCTACTGCCTTTTCAACATCATCTGAAAGCAGGTGCTTTGATTCTTTGTATACTTCATTTAGGTAATAGTCGAATTCCTTTAATTTTTCAGAAGAATCTATTACGCTCTGCAGATTTTCAACCTCGCCTAGGAAGCGGGTGAACTTTGATAGCAGCACCTGGCTTTGGGTCACTACTCTCTCCAGTCTGTCCAGCATGCCAAGCGCAGTTTCATTAGTAGCGTCAGTTGCCAGCGTCAGCTGCGCATATGAACCCAGCCTCCAGTGCAAAGTCATCTGCTCCTCTGCTATGTCTATCATCTTGCTAAGCTTTTCTACGACGTTTGAAGTATCCTTAAGCTGCAATTTCGCCCATTCTTCAGCTTCAGTAATTCCGTCTTTTACCCTCTTCATGTCCTTTTTGAATTCTTCAGATTCAAATGAAGGATATAGCTTTGTTAAATCCCAATTCTTTGAAAGTCCCATATTTCCTCCTTGTGTAATATATTTATAACTCTTACTATCTGTGTCGCCTTGCTATGGTTCCGCTTCGCTTGAAACCAAACTCGACCTGTCAGTTCACTATTCATTGTGTCGGAGATTTTGTTTCATAAAATCTCCTTGTGTAATGTATTTGTACCTCTTACTATCTGTGTATCGCCTTGGTATTCTTATTTGCTTATGCTATTGTCCTAATCACCATTATCTCCTATGTTATTACCCGTCCCAATGTTTTCATCTTTATCCTTTATTCCATTCTGGTCCTGATCCTCGGAGATATATATAAACCGCGCATATAGCCTAGGATAATTATCGTATTTTCCCGTTACATCAGCGTACATATCATATATCATATCGCCTATAATTATGTCATAGTTTCCATTATACTCGATTACCACATACTTTGGATCAGCCGCTGTTCCTGTATTGAAAAGGAATAGCTTTGCTTCCGGTGTTTCTATACGTTCTGTTACAAATCCATTAAGGTGGTATATCTGCCCTATCATCTTGCTTGCTGCAGTTGACAGCGCTTTATAATCCAGAACCCATGCAGCACTGGTGTAGGCACCTTCCAGAGGCAAGCGGTGGATGATGTGCTTCAGCGTCGCCGTTCTTCCATCCGGAGTAGTGACATAAAGTATAACTTCATTTTCACCGAAATCACTAAGTTCTGTCTTAATAAAGAATCTGCCTTCTTTATCTACGTTTATATAATCAATGAGCAAAGGTAAGCGATCGTCCAATGTTACAGTTGCTCCCGGCTCAGTCTGACCATCTATTCTCAGCTGGCTCATCTGCGTCTCTGTTGGTGCCTCAATAAGTTTAATATCCACATCTTTCGGCGGACTGTAAATAAGCAGTGTGTAGTTATTCACTCTGTATCCGTCAGCTTCTACAAGTATAGGTATCTCATTCATGCCTTCATTAAGGAAAATATATGTGCTGGTATATCCCTCATCATCAATATTACCGGACATGTTTTTGGTATCGATAATTACGCGGCTTGCCTGCTCTACCTTTACTCTTACCTTAACCTGAGTAGTATCAACGCTTGTGCCCTGCTCCACCGGATAAATTATTGTAAGAGGCGCAAGAGGCACGCTTATTCTATATGTCGGTACGTTGAGCTCCGTTTCCACTCCGTCCTTGTCAAAATGCCATGCCTTAATATCAACGTATGTGAATTCGCTACCGTAGTATTCATCTCCGTCCTTAGGTATGTATGAGTAATCATCAAGGCTCAATACAGCCATGTTGTTGTGAATAGTCAATGTTCTTTTAAGGTCGTGAGATTCATCTTCAACGAGTATTTTATCGCCGTCTTCGCCATAGAAGGTTACGTTGTGCCATGTCTGACCGTCCTTAAGCACCCTTTCAACCAACGGCTCCCCACCGTTTGGCAGCTGGTTTCTGGATACAAAAAGCTGGGACATCCCTTCAGAAACCTTTCCGGCAAGTGATGATATTCCGATAATTATACCGAAAATTATGCAAACCGCAAGAAGAGAAATCAATATCAGCCTTCCCCACTTAATGCTAAGTTTCTTTTTATAGGTTTTCTTTTTGGGTAGATTGTCCTTTTTGGGCTCTACGGGCTTTTCCTTCTCCGCAGGAACTACAATACCTATTTCCTGGCCTTCACGAAAATATCTGATTCTTTTTGCATTTTCAGAGAGCGGCTCTGCTCCGTATTTCGATCCCCTTTTACTCTTTCTGGCTATGCTTTCATCGGATTCATCTTCCAATGCAACAACTGGAATATTTCCTTCGCCTCTGCGGGCATATCTGCTGTTTTTTTCATTGCCCCATATTCCCCGCTCCTTAGCAGCCTCTCTTTTTGCATATATGGAATACTGTCTGCCTAAGACTGGGTCTTCATCCGTGTCCATTGAGCTGAGGTCATAAAATGTGCCGTTTTCTTTTGGCCTGCCTGCTTTATCCTGGCGTATGTTTGTTACATCGACTTCATCCTCTTCTCTGAAGGCCGACTGCGTCCACATGTTGTTTTTCTTTTTTTCTTCAATATATTCCTGCGGCAGCACCTCATTGCATACATAGCATTTTCTGTACTCCGGCTTATTATAAGTACCGCACTTTGGACATTTCATATTATCATTTCCTTTTGTATCGTTATGCAATTACATTGGTATTCAAATTATACCTATGAAATATTACATTTCCATGTTAAAATATTATACACGAAAAAACTTATTTTTGGGAGTGTTATTTTTATGAACAGATACAATGATGTATTTCACGAAGAGATAATTGTAAGAAAAAATAAAGGGCTTTACAATTTTCTCTATATCATATTCAGTATAATGATGTGGATATCTCTTATTTTCACTTTAATGGGCCTTCAGGGAATTATGCAGGCCTTTACAGGCACTGTCCCCTTTGGTAATGCTCTCGTTTTGTTTTTCGGCTTTGGTGCACTGTCGGGTATATCATATCTTAATAAGAATTCCATGAGAATAGATTATGAATATTCCTTCACAAACGGAGTTTTGGACATCGCTCAGGTTAAAAACAACACAAAGCGCAAAGAAATATTATCGATAGATACAAAAGAAGAACTGGAGCTGATTGCGCCGATAATGACAGATGAGTTTTTGAGATACCAATGCATGAATGATATCAAGAGGATTAATGCCTGGCTTAACAGAGACATCAAAAAACACTTCGCTGTAATCAAAAAAGACGGCCAAAGAATTATGCTGGTATTTGAGCCCAGCGAAAACATGATAAATACATTGAAAAAATATAACCCGCAGAAGGTAAAGACAAGCTGATAATGGCAATCTATTTTGATAACGCTGCAACAACAAAGGCTTCACCTGGCGTATGTGAAGCGGTGAATGAAGTATTAGTGAAAGACTACTATAATCCTTCTTCTTCCTACTCTGCCGCTTTAGATATAGACAAAAAGCTTGAAGCATCCAGAGAAACTATACTTAAAAACCTTAACATGCAAGGAAACCTGATTTTCACTTCCGGCGGCACTGAGTCTAACAATATAGCAATATTTGGTGCGCTTAAGAAAATGAAATCTGCCTGTATAATCACCAGTGAAACGGAGCATCCCTCTGTTAAAAAAACATGCATTGAAGCAGCAAGTGAATTAGGAAGAGAACTCAAAATAATACCCGTAGATATCAAAGGGCATATAAAAACGGATGAGTACATTTCCGCATGTAAGAAAGCAGACAGTGCATTCGTATCAATTATGCATGTAAACAATGAGACTGGCACTGTGCAGGATATAGAGTGCCTCGCTGAAATCGCGAAACAAAATATTCAAAAGTGTGTTTTCCATTCGGACGGCGTTCAGGCATTTATGAAAGTTGATCCGCTAAATAAAAATTCGAAAGTTGATTTATATTCATTGAGTGCTCACAAAATCCACGGCCCAAAGGGCGTAGGCGCACTATATTTGAAAGATAAAAGCATATTAAGTGCTGCTTCCTACGGCGGAGGACAGGAATACGGCCTGCGCTCCGGAACACACAATACTCCCGGTATCTATGGCATGGCAAAAGCAGCAGATGAGCTTTCCAGCAGACATGATGATTACATTGCTACAATGCGAAATATAAAAAAAATAATAATTGATGAGTTTAAAGGCAGCAATATTGATTATATAATCTGTGGGGATAGTATAGAAAAGTCCGCCCCTCATATCCTGAATGTTGCTTTCAGGGATATTATGGGCGAGGTTCTGCTCTCCGCTTCAGATTCAGATGGGTTAATAGCAAATACAGGGTCTGCATGTTCATCGAAAAAACGGTCGGTAAGTCCCGTACTAAAGGCGATGAATATTGACCCGAATTATATACAAGGCGCAATGCGGCTAAGCTTTGGCGTATTCAGCACAGAGGACGAAGCCAGGCAAGCTGCGCAGATAATCATAAACAACGTAAAAAGGCTAAGGAGATTCAAGAGAGCGTGAATAAAGTACTGCTGATATCATTCGGCGAAATTTTCCTGAAAGGCAAAAACAGGCCTTTCTTCCTTAAGAAGCTTAAGAAGCTTATTGTTATAGCAGCATCATGCGATGAAACGGCATTAGTAGAGCTGAGTGACAATAGGTTTTATATAAGAGATTTCTCAGAGCAGAACCTAAGCAAAATAATTGAAAGAGTTAAAAAAGTCTTCGGTGTTCATTCCATGAGCGTAGCTTTGGAGACATCCAAAGATTTAGCCAGCATTGAAATAGCGTGCATTGAAGCAGCCAAAGAGCCCGCAAAAAACATGCCTACTTTCAAGGTGGATACTAAACGTGCAGACAAGAATTATTCCATGAAATCCATGGAAATATCAGCGCACTTGGGCGGCGTACTGCTGGATAAATTCCAGCAGCTAAAAGTTGATATCCATAATCCTAGCTTCACAGTATATGTTGAAGTCAGGCAGGAAAATGCTTATATATACTGCGAGAGAATAATGGGTCCTGGCGGGATGCCGGTTGGCAGCTCCGGAAGAGCCATGCTGCTTTTATCAGGAGGCATTGATTCCCCTGTCGCTGCATATATGCTTGCAAAAAGAGGGCTCGAGATTGAAGCTGTGCACTTCTTTTCACCGCCATATACATCAGAAAGGGCAAAGCAGAAAGTCATTGATTTGGCAAAAATAGCATCAGAATACTGTGGCCCCATAAAGCTGCACATTGTTCCTTTTACGAAAGTGCAGGAAGAAATATATGAAAAATGCCATCATGAACTGCTAACTGTAATAATGCGCAGGTTTATGATGAAAATTGCCGAAAATATTGCGCAAATGAATAAATGCAGCGCTCTCGCAACAGGCGAATCTTTAGGTCAGGTGGCAAGCCAGACATTGGAGAGCCTTTATGCTACAAACAGCTATGTTGATATGCTGGTTCTGCGACCACTGGTATGCCTTGACAAGCTGGAGATAATCTCAATAGCCGAGAAGATAAACACCTATGAAACGTCCATACAGCCATTTGAGGATTGCTGCACGGTCTTCACTCCGCGACACCCCGTTACAAAGCCAAAAATAGAAAACCTGGAAAAAAATGAAGCTAAGCTGGATGTGGAAGGACTGGTTAAATCAGCTCTGGAAGAAACATATACTATAGAATGCCTACCCGAAAGCAAATAAGTAAAGATAGAATACAATTTAAATATATATGCTGAAAGGACAACATAAAATAAAAGATATATAAACATACATACAAGAAAAGAGGATAGAAGATGCCTAAATTAATATCAGAAGAAGCCGAACAACTGCTAAAAGTATTAATGGACACAAAAGACGTCAAGAAATATCTTGACGATAAATTCATTTCGTATGGATACAAATCAGATGAAGCACAGCATCTCAAAACCCTGATTGATGAACTATCGGATAATCATCTGGTAATGTGCGTATGGTACGCAGAGACCATTCATGAAGCAAAAATACCTATATCCGCTGAAAAATATTTTGAAGAAAAAGAAAAAGCCCTGCAGGAAGAAGCTGCAAGAAAAAAAGAAGAAGAACAACTGCAGGAAGAAGCCAGGCTTATTGAAGAAATGCGCAGAGAAAAGGCTCGCCAGGAAGAAGAGCGCCTTAAGGAAGAGGCACGCCTGATAGAGGAAATGAGGCAGGAGAAGACCAGGCAGGCCGAAGAGGAAAAGCAGCGTGAAGAATCCAAAAAGAGAGAAGCAACACGTCAGAAAGAAATAGAAAAGCTGCAGGAGCAAGTTAAAAAGGCCGATGAAGCAAGGCAAAGAGAAATAATAAAGCTGCAGGAAGAGGCGCGGCTGGCAGACGAAGCAAGACAAAGGGAAATAAATAAACTTGAAGAACAGATCCGCATCGCCGAGGAAGAGCGCAGGGTAGAGGCGGAACGTCTGATGGCTGAAGCGAGGCAAAGGGAAGAAACACGCATTAAGGAAGCCAAAGAGCTGCTCAAGGAAGCAGGAATCGGCGAAATACAGCAGAATAACAATGTCTATTCTATTCAGGGCAATATGTCCGTAAATGACGTCAAAGACCAAATTGCAAAATCGGGCGGCAGCGAAGCGCAGCAGCTTAGCTCCCTGCTATCAGAAGCCATCGAGATAATAGAAGAGATTCAGCAGACAAGGCGCATACCAAAGCGCAGCAGATTCGTAAATGAACTCAGGAGCGTATCGGGCAAGCACATGTGGTTCTATCAATCTGTAATGGCCATTATTTGCAAAGCCAGTGTCGATTTGCTTGAAGGATAGCCTGCGAGTAAAAAGAATAAGAAAATAATAAAACTAACTATAATCAAGGACACACGATGAACCTGGACCAGCTGCTACAAAAGCTGCGAGGCGATTTGTCTTTCATGGGCAATGTAACCAATTGGAAGGAAATCCCCGTAAAAGAAGCACAATACGAAAACTTTGGCTCCTATCTGGATCCAAGGCTTATTTCAGCTTGTGAAAAGCGCGGTATACACAGGCTCTATACTCATCAGCGCAGCGCAATGGACGCACTCAACGAAGGCAAAAATATCGTTGTCGTTACGCCCACTGCATCAGGAAAGACATTGTGCTATAACCTTCCAGTCCTGAACGAGATATTGAAGGACAATTCATCAAGGGCGTTGTATCTGTTCCCAACAAAGGCCTTATCCGCAGACCAAGTGAGTGAACTATACGAATTCATAAACTTAGCCGAAATTGACATAAAAACATATACCTACGATGGCGACACTCCGGTAGCGGCGCGAAAGGCAGTCCGCTCCGCAGGCCATGTGGTTGTTACGAATCCTGACATGCTGCACTCCGGCATAATGCCCCATCATACCAAGTGGGTAAAATTGTTTGAAAACCTCAAATTCATAGTAATTGATGAAATACACACATACAGAGGTGTATTTGGCAGTCATGTAGCCAACGTAATCAGGAGGCTTAAGCGAATACTTGAATTTTACGGAGTCAAGGTGCAGTTTATATGCTGCAGCGCAACCATAGCAAACCCTGTGGAGCTGGCATCAAATATAATAGGTGAAGACGTGGAGCTGATAGATAATAACGGCTCGCCCTCCGGAGAAAAGCACTTTATATTCTATAATCCTCCTGTGATAAACAAGCAGCTAGGCATAAGAAAGAGCGCTATACTGGAAACTAAAAATCTAGCTTTGAAGCTTCTCTACAATGACATATCCACAATAGTATTCGCCAAGGCACGCCTCACAGTGGAGGTGCTGGTGAATTACCTTAAAGAAAAAGCGCGCGACATGCTGGGGGATGATTCCGGTGTCCGCGGATACAGGGGCGGATACCTGCCCACCCAGAGAAGGCAGATAGAAAAAGGCCTGCGTGAAGGCACAATAAAAACAGTAGTATCCACCAATGCACTGGAGCTGGGAATAGACATAGGTTCACTGCAGAGCTGCATAATATGCGGCTACCCCGGCACAATATCCGGCACATGGCAGGAAAGCGGACGTGCAGGCAGGCGCAATGAAACAGCATTAACTATAATGGTCGCTAACTCATCACCATTAAGCCAGTTTATAATAAAACACCCAGAATACTTCTTCGAAAGCTCACCCGAGCACGGGCTTATAAACCCGGATAACCTTTATATCTTAATCAGTCATATTAAATCTGCTGCCTTTGAGCTTCCCTTTAAGGATGGTGAAACATTTGGCGGAGCAGCCATCGGAGAAATACTTGAATTCCTTGGAGAGAACGGAATCCTTCATCGTGCAGGGGACACATGGCACTGGGCATCGGACAATTTCCCTTCAAGCGATATATCTCTGCGCTCTGCTGCCGATGCAAACTTCATAATAATCGATATTTCAGACCCCGCAAAGCACAAAGTCATAGGCGAAATGGACCGGTTCGCCGCGCCCATGCTGCTGCATGATGAAGCTGTCTATATGCACGAAGGCAGCCAGTATCAGGTGGAGAAGCTGGATTTCGATAACAAAAAGGCATATGTGCGCTATGTAAATGTTGATTATTACACAGACGCAGACCTAGCTGTTACCCTCAAGGTGCTGGATGAATTTGAAACGGACGAAAATAATTATCACGGTGAAGTAATGGTATCATCCCGCGTAACAATGTTTAAGAAAATCAAGCTCAATACTCACGAAAACCTCGGCTGGGGCAAGGTGCACCTGCCGGAGCTTGAGATGCACACCACATCATTCTGGATGTCATTTGATGACGAAACGGCGGAAAAATTCAGCAAGGAAGATTTGGAGAGTGCTTTGATGGGCGTTGCAAACCTGCTTGCCAACGTTGCTCCGATGTATTTGATGTGCGACCCTATGGATGTATCCGTGCTTTATCAGGTGCGCTCTCCCTATACGCACAAGCCGACAATACATATATATGACAATCAGCCTGGCGGCATAGGCTTCAGCCAGAAGCTCTTTTCCTTCTCAAATGACCTATTAAAGAACGCTCTTAATATGTTGAATGACTGCGACTGCCTAGATGGATGTCCTGCCTGCGTGGGGGTGGATGGCAGCTCCAAAATGGTTACTAGGGCATTTTTAAATCAAATAATAAAATGATTTCAAATCTTCAGAAAAAGCTGGCTGCAATATCAAAAGAAATGCAAAGCTCCGCAGAAAACGCACCTCATGCAGACGAGCTTGATTTTTCCTGTTCAGTTTATGAAAATTCATACGACACAGATTATTCAGTAGGCAATATAAAAATAAATAGTTTACTTACTCAAGATGCTAATATACTTGCCGATATATGCTTTGCAGAGCATGATGAGAAGATAAACATTTCAGACATCCTTTTTTTTGATACAGAAACAACCGGCCTCGGAACAGGCGCCTCAATACTGGCCTTCCTTATAGGCGTTGGATATTTCGAAAGCGATAAGTTTATCCTAAAGCAATTTCTGATGAATGATTATCATCAGGAGAGCAGTATACTTAAAAACTTCAATGACCTGCTTGCAAGACATAGGGCAATAGTATCCTACAACGGCAAGTCATACGACACGCATATTGTGAATTCGCGTTCAATCATAAACTCCTTGCCAAGAATGATGGAAGGCAAAACACAGCTTGACCTTCTGCACAGTGCCCGAAGGCTATATAAGAGAAGACTTGAAAGCTGCTCATTAAGCAGCCTAGAAAAGGAAATACTAGGCATTCACCGCATAGACGATATTCCCGGCAGCGAGATACCAGAAATATTCTTTAACTATATCAAATACAAGGATAAATCAATGCTTGAGAAGGTTATAGAGCACAACAGGCAGGATATACTCAGTATGGTAGGCGTAGCATCCAAACTAATTGATGCCTTTGATAACGGTGAAGCTCTTGGCCACAGGGAAGATATATTCAGCCAGGGAATGATATTTGAAAAATTAAACTTTCCACAAAAAGCTATATTATGCTATAATGTTCTAGGAAATTATCCTCCAGCCTTGCACAGGCTGGGCCACATTGCCAAAGCTGATATGAAATACGCAGAAGCAATTGAACATTTTTCAACTCTGAGCAAACTGCAGAAATTCGATTTTTCTGCAGATATTGAGCTGGCAAAAATATATGAGCATAAAATGAACGACTGCCTAAAGGCTATTGAGCATACAAACAGAGCCTTAGAAAAGGCTGACTCGTTTTTATCCAGTGCATCGAAGGATGCTATGGATGAAATAAAAAAAAGAAAACATAGGCTGAGTGAAAAACTTAAGAAGCAATAGGAAGGAAATAAAATGTCATTAAGAGCAAACGTAACAGGAAATCTGGCATATCAGGGCCAAATGAAGGGTGACTATGAGAAGGCAAAGGCTCTGTATGAGCAAGCTCTTGCCGAGGGAATGGACAAGCCTAATTTAATTGACGCCTACGGAGTGCTGCTGATGAGAGAGGGCCAGTTTGAAAAGGCTATTGAGATATTCGGAAAGGCTCTTAAAGCGAAACCGCCGCTGACAATGAGATATACCATAAGGGTACACCGCGCAATAGCAAACCTGAAGCTTGGAAATATTGAGCATGCGAAAGTAGCGCTAGAGGATATCCACCAGAGAAACGAAATGGAGATAATATACGAAACTCTCGGATACCTCTACATAATAACCGACGATGAAAAAGCAAGAACTTTCAACGAAAAGGCAATTAACCTATATCCGGAAAACGCAACTATTCTAGACAACATCGGCCAGTACTATCTGGAAAAAGGCCATCCGGAAATAGCAAAAGAATTCCTGCTGGAATCATACGAGATAAGCAAAACCAAGTTGGATACCAATTACCACCTAGCACTTGTTGCAAAAAGCGAAGGTGACAAGATTAAAGCAGTTGAGTATCTTGAGGCAGCAAAGGCATGCCCCATCTCGGCGCTAAACGACACAAAAAAAGAAGATATTGAAGCCCTATATAAAGAGCTGCTTGGCTGAAAAGAACAGGAGAAGCTATGAGTAATATATTCAGCAGCGACACTATTGCTGCAAAGCCAAAGAAAAAAGACCCGAAGGACTGCAAAATTGTAATCCTTCTGCCCTCATATAATCCAGATGATAAACTGCCGAAATTCGTTAATAGCCTAAAAGAAGCAGGCTTTTCAGAAATAGTTGTAATAGATGACGGAAGCAAGCAGGAAACCCAGAAATTCTTCGACGAAATAAAGCCGAACGTCCAGCTTGTGCGCCATGCAGTAAACCAGGGCAAAGGAAGAGCCCTGAAAACCGGGCTAAACTATATAAAGCTGACATACTCTGATAACCTGCTGGGCGTAATAGCGGCAGACGGAGATGGACAGCATCCGGTTTCAGCTATACTGGACTGCAAGGAAGCAATGCTTAATAACCCTGATAAGCTAATACTGGGTGTCAGGAGATTTGCTAAGGGGCACGTTCCATTGGCAAACCTAATGGGCAACCTTATAACCATTGCAGTATTTTTCGGGATAACCCAGCTTAAGTTCAGTGACACTCAATGCGGCCTCAGGGGATTTTCCGACCAAATAATAAATGATATGATAGCGACCCACGGCGAAAGATTTGAATATGAGAATATCATGCTGCTGGATGTAAGAAGGAAAGGCATTGACTATGTTGAGGTGCCTATGGATGCGGTATACATAGAAAATAATCAGACATCTCATTTTAATAAAGTCACAGATTCCATCCGAATTTACGCCAATATACTGCAGTTTACAGTCTTCCCTATATTCGCCGGGCTCTTAGGCTTTCTGTTTTCATATATATATTTTATGAATTTGGGCTGCCTGGCAGACAGAAACATATTGCTCACGTATTCGGCAGGAGCACTGCTGAGCTGGCTTATTTTATCAATGACAATCCGGAACGAAAAGAAGATGGATGTGCTGTTTATCATCCTTTGGACGGCTGCTGCAACAGCGATATTCTTCGGTTTGTTTAAATGGCTTTATAACTATCCTGCTGCTTGGTGGCTCTCCGCTGTAGTGGTAGCGCCTGTCAGCTATGCTCTTTATTTAAGGGCGAGATATGGCAAAAAGCCCAAAAGAATGAAGATAAAGACACCGAAAAAGGCAAAAGAGAAGAAATCAAAAAACAAAGAATAAATTTAAGGAATATTACAGACTATGGCAAAAAAAGACACACAAAAAAAAGCTATGCCGAAGGCAATGAAAACCGTACTAGTTATAGTTGCGGATTTGATAATGATCGGCGTGTTTCTATGCACTTTTGCGTACTTCCACCATGTAAGGCCGCATAAGAGCACCGAAGCTCCGGTAGTTATTGTGCGCCCCACTGAAGCACCAGCTGCTATCGTAGAAACAACACCGGGTCCCAGCACTGGCGAGGATGCACAGCCTACAGAAGTAGTGCCCCTTACTTGGAAAGAGAAATTTGCAGATAAGTTTACTGACGGCGAGGTTATCCGGACTGAGAATTCTTATATTAGCGCCAATACGCATGTAACGATTACAAAGCATGAAACCACTGTGCAAAGAGAATACAACAAGACAATGGTTAATTACCCGCTTGTATACTATGTTGCTGATATATATATAACAGACGTTGAGCAATTCGGCGCTGTATTCGCTAAGGGTGAATACCTTCCGGGGTCATCGGCCTCCACTCTGAATCAGGTAGTAGGCAATAATGGCGTAATAGGAATAAACGGAGACAACTACGGCTCAAGACAAATAGGCCTTGTAATAAGAAACGGCGTCCTCTACAGGCAGGATTTATATCCAGGCGATGTAATGGTTCTTTATTATGACGGTACAATGGAGCCTATATATTATAGTGATGTAGATGTAAATAGTATCGTTGCAAAGGGCCCTTATCAGGCATGGTCATTCGGCCCAATTTTCGTGAAAGACGGCCAGCAGGTAATAAGCCCGCAAAGAGAAGACTACATAGATCAGGATAATCCCCGCACATCAATAGGATACTTTGAGCCTGGTCATTACTGCATGGTTGTAGTTGAAGGCAGGAGCGACACCTCAATAGGCGCAAACTCAACTGAAATTTCGCAGATATTCCTAGACCTTGGCTGTGAATCGGCATATAACCTAGACGGCGGCGGAACATCCGCAATGGTATTTAACGGTGAGTACGTAAATGAGCGTGCCGGCGGCGGACGAAACAGCAACGACACAATTGTAATATTTGACCCTGACTTCGCAAAGGATGGTGAGTAAAAATGAAACTGCATAAAATATTACCTCACATTAATTTAGCTCTGTCTATTACCATGCTTACTGTAATCGTGGTAAACTCCATAAATCCGATGATGACTTTCCTTGTAGGAAATGAATTTGAAACTCTTTTGATTGTATTAGTAGGCATCGGAATAATATCATCTTCCGCGGCGATATGGCATAATGCAAAATGTAATAAGAAATAATTAACTCTGATTAATGGCTTTTAGTAAAGAATCCACTGCTAAGCAGTGGATTCTTTTTAAATGCATTTTTGTGATGTTTGCTGTAATATATAGTCTGAGAATTTCATCTCGCGTTGTCTGCTTTTTGTTCCCTCGCGGCTTTTTGCCATCGATGAGTGTTTCATAAAATATTCACTCCTTTCAAAAAAGACACATTGTAAATATTTCGTTTTTTGCCTTCTTACTTCATTAATATTATTTGTAATCGAGAAAGTTATCTTTTGCTAACTTTACCTGTATTGTACTGCCTCCTAATATAATTGTCAACTGACAGAGCCATTATTTCGGTATTTCCTTTAAATAAAAGGAACACTTAGCTTTTTACGCCAAGTGTCCTTATTATCTTAAGTGTGATTATAATTTCTAATACTTTTCAGAGTACCCTTTCTCTATTCTCCATTCGGGTACTTCCCCGTTTTCGCCCCAGTATTCTGTTATTTCATCTATTTTCCCATCACTGACTTTAAAAAACGAAGTAACGTAAAGACTTATTCCCTCATCATTAAAAACTTTCACCGCTGAAACAGCAAAATTATCACATGCAGCAATCTTTTCGATTTCAGCGTGCCATCTGCCCGGATAGTCCCGGTTGAATTCAATATAGTTTTCGCAGCCTCTAAATATCTCTCTGGTATTGGGGAGGATAACATTTGCGTTGTCTTCCATTACTACACGCAGTTTATCAAATTCCGCCTTGTCAATGTATTCCCAGAATTTTTTAACGATTTCTATATTCATTCTAAAGGATATATTCTTTGTCTTTTTCCGGACGGGCATTCAGCTCTGCCTTTTTCTCTTCGAATCCTTTTTTGCCAAGTAAGGCGTATGTGGCGTTCTTGCCTTCTTCTACACCAGGCTGATTAAATGCGTTGATATTCAGCAGCTCGCCTGCAACAGCTGTCTGCATCATAAAGAAATACATAAGCTGCCCTATTGTGAAAGCATTCACCTCAGGAAGTGTAATCCTTTGGTTCAGCTTGCCCTGTACTGTTAATGCATACTCCGTTGCGTCCAGCTCACTCTGGATAAGCTCATTCAGTGTGTGTCCGCCAAGGAAGGCAACATCCGGAATATCTTCGCATCCATTTGGTATAGCGTACTCCATGCGGTAATTTCCAACACCGATAAAAGTAATCACTTTGTCGAACGGGCCTTCTGCGTATAGCTGAACCTGCGAATGCTGGTCAGTTACGCCCAAAGCTTTGACGGGAGTCTGCCCCACGTTCACTGCCTTGCCATCCAGCGAATACTTCTTGCCAAGGCTTTCGGCCCATAGCTGCGCATGCCAGTCAGCCATGTATTTCAATGAATCCGCATAAGGCATAACAACCTGAATATTTTTGCTCTTCTTTTCCATTGCAATATACATAAGAAGCCCTGCCATATGTGCAGGATTTTTGAATACATCCTTTTCCTTTGAAATCTCATCCATATAAGCTACGCCTGCAAGCATCTCTTTTATATCTATTCCGCATACAGCGGCAGGCAGCAGCCCAACCGGGCAGATTTCGGAAAATCTTCCGCCTACTCCGTCTGGAATATAAAATGTCTTAATGTTCTCTTTTTGGGCGATTTTGATTAGGTTGCCCTTTGAGTGGTCTGTGGTTGCTACAATATTATTATTCCACTTGCAGCCTAGCGCTTTCTTTAAAAGGTCAGATACGATCAGATACTGCGACATAGTTTCAGATGTGCCGCCTGATTTTGAAATGACATTAAAACATGTCTTTCTAATGTCAATCACATCAAGTAGAGCCTGCATTCTTTCAGGGTCAACATTATCCTCAACGAAGAACTTGGGACCCTTTCTTTCTTTTTTCGGCAGGTCATTGTATTTCATGTGGTTTAAAGCCTGCTGTATAGCAATAGGGCCCAGTGCGGAGCCGCCTATACCTAGCACAACGAAGTTATCGAACTTTTTCTGCACTTTTTTTGAATATTCAATAATATCTTCAACAATTTCATCCTGATTGTAGGCTAGGTTGCTCCAGGCCATCTCAAACTCTGCCTTGCCAATCTTAGCTTCCATGCTTTTTCTTGCAGCATTATATTTATCCATCATGGCTTCTATGTCAGCTCTTGATATTGCTCCTGTTTTCTTTTTATCAGCTTTATCTTTTACCTGTTCATTTATTACAGTATCCATCAGGTTATTAAAATCATATTTAATTCTCATACTGTCTTTGAAATTTTTATCTTCGTATCTGTTCATCATTTTTCCCTTCAATTCAATATTCATTATTAGTTCGGGTATATTATAGCATATTATTTGTTTTTTTAAAGAATAAATATACATAAAAACAATTATAAATTCCTTTGTGAAATGCTATTTTAATTCTTTTCAGCGATTAATTTGCTGCTTATCAATCAATATATTTTGCTGCTAAATTTGACTTATCTGCTTCATTCCCTGTGTAAGATACTGGTAAACTATCATTAGTTCAGTTCATTAAATATTGACGGCTTCAAAAAACTGTGGTACTATGTCTGCATATTAGTTAGTAGTGCTAATTAATAAATATTATGAGAGGAGTTATACATTTAAGAAAGGAGCATAAAAAGTAAATATGTCAAATGAAGAGATATTCGGTATTATCAATTATTTAAATTCTTTATCATTCTCAGAATTTGAACTAGAAACAGGTGACCTCAAGATACGCATAAAGAGGGATTCATCCTCTGTTAAGTATATTGAAAAACAGCCAGACGAGGCCGCCGAAGCCACTCCACAAATAAAAATTGAAGAAGATAATAACAAGCCAAGCATTTTAGCGCCTATTACCGGCGTTTATTACCAATCTTCCGCACCCGGCGAAAAGCCATTTGTAAAAGTTGGTGACACGGTTAAGGAAGGCGATGTCCTCTGCATTCTGGAAGCAATGAAAAACATGATAGAGGTAACATCCGATAAAAGCGGGCAGATTGAGCAGATATTAGGCACAGACGGCGACTCCGTTGAAGAAGGCCAGGCTCTCTTTATCTTCAAGGGAGAGTAGCAGATGAATACAGTGCTTATTGCAAACCGCGGAGAGATTGCGGTTCGCATAATAAGAACATGCAAAAAGCTTGGACTTAATTCAATTGCTGTCTACTCCGAAGCCGACAAAGATGCCTACTATACCAGAATCGCAGATCAGGCGGTTTGCATCGGCCCCGCTAAGGCCGAAAAAAGCTATCTGAATATAGATGCCATAATGACAGTAGCCAAGGTATACAATGCCTGTGCCATCCATCCCGGTATAGGATTTCTTTCCGAAAACTCCGATTTTCAGAGAGCATGTGAGGAATCCGGAATTATATTTATCGGCCCTGACGCCCTTTCGATGGACTTATTAGGCGACAAGGCGCATGCAAGGCAGCTGATGATAGATAACGATATACCTGTGCCGATGGGCTCAGACGGCGAAATAAACGACTATGACGAAGCGAAAGCTTTGGCGGACAGAATTGGCTATCCAGTTATTATTAAGGCTTCCCATGGCGGTGGTGGCGGTGGAATCAGAATAGTCCACGACCCTGAAAAATTTAAAAGTGAATTTATGCTTGTAAAAAAAGAGGCTCTTGCATCATTCGGAAGCGAAAGCGTATATATTGAGCAATACCTCCAAAAAACAAGGCATATAGAAGTACAGATACTGGCTGATGGCCACGGGAATGTTCTGCATTTCGGTACAAGGGAATGCAGCATGCAGAGAAAGAACCAGAAGCTAGTTGAGGAAGCACCAGCGCCATTTATACCTGAAAGCATCAGGCATGAAATGGAGATGTGCGCAGTAAAAATAGCGGAAATCGCGAAATATAAAAATGCCGGAACAGTTGAGTTTCTGTTAACGGAAGATAATAAATTCTACTTCATGGAGATGAACACACGAATTCAGGTGGAACATCCCGTAACAGAAGCAGTATATGGAATAGATTTGATAAAAGGCCAGATTCAGATTGCGCTTAACCATAAGTTTGCATTGGAACAAAAGGATATCAATGCCAGCGGACACGCAATCGAATGCAGGATAAACGCGGAAAACCCGGAAAAGAATTTCGCTCCCAGCCCAGGCAGGATAAAATCCATGCAGCTGCCGGGAGGTTTTGGAGTAAGGGTAGACAGCGGATATGCCGACAAAGATAAAATATCGCCCTTTTACGACTCCATGATACTAAAGGTGATATGCCATGGACAGACCAGAGATGAGGCCATTGCAGCATCATGCCAGGCTCTTTCTGAACTCGATATTCAAGGCGTTGATATAAACTCCGATTTCGCAAAAACAATATTGAAGCATGAAGATTTCAAGACCGGCAATGTCCATACAAAGTGGATAGAGCAGGTGCTTTATGCGCAGGTATTCAAAAAAGCGTGATTTATTCGCGCAGTTAAAGCGGAGAAATGTCAATGAAACTATTTGACGAAAATATAAACACAGCCAAAGACTTAACAGAAATTAAGAAACCAGAATTTTTAAAGTGCTCAGAATGCGGCAGAGAGATACTTAAAGAGCTGGTTCACTCCAACCTGTCCACATGCGTATACTGCGGATATCTTTTTCGCGTACCGGCAAAAAATAGAATCGACATGATCGCCGACAAAGAGACCTTCATTGAAATTGGAGCCGAGAAAACAAGTACAGATCCGCTCAATTTCCCGGATTACCCTGATAAGCTGGAGAAGGCAAAGGAAGCCTCCGGCATGAATGAAGCAATAATTACCGGAATATGCAAAATCGGCGGATACAAAGCAGGCCTTGCCGTAATGGATTCATACTTCATGATGGGCAGCATGGGCCAGATGGTGGGCGAAAAAATAACAGACCTTGCTGAGGAATGCACAAAGCAGAATCTTCCCTTGATTATTTTTTCAGCTTCGGGCGGAGCAAGAATGCAGGAAGGCATAATATCGCTTCTCCAGATGTCACGTACCACCGCAGCATTAAACAGAATGCATGATGCCGGGCTGCCTTATTTAAGCGTGCTGACAAATCCTACAACAGGCGGAGTGACGGCTAGCTTTGCAATGCAGGGCGACATCATTATCTCTGAACCCAAGGCTTTAATAGGCTTTGCAGGTCCAAGAGTTATACAGCAGACTGTAAAGGACAAACTGCCCGAAGAATTCCAGACAGCGGAGTTTCTATTAAAGCAGGGCATGATAGACCGGATAGTAGAGCGCAGGGAGCTGAGGACAGTGCTTGCGCAGATATTATCGCTTCACTGACAAATATGGACGAAAAGGAGAAAAATATGCAGGCATACATCCCGCAGGCGGACAATATTGAAATTTCAGCTGCATGGAAAAAAGTCCAAACGGCCAGAATGCAGAACCGCCCGCAGTCCAGAGACTACATAAATGCTCTTTGCCAAGATTTCTTTGAAGTGAAGGGCGACAGATGCCTGGGCGATGACGACGCGATAGTTACAGGCATTGGAAGAATAAATGAAACCGTATTTACAATAATAGGCCAGCAGAAAGGCATAACAATAGAGGAAAAGAAGGCTTGCAGTTTTGGCATGGCAAACCCGGAAGGCTATAGAAAATCCATGCGTGCCATACGGCAGGCTGAAAAATTCAATCGCCCCATACTCACTCTGATTGATACGCCCGGTGCATTCTGCGGAATAAAGGCGGAGGAAAAGGGCCAGGGAACAGTAATAGCAGAGCACCTGCAGCTGATAGCCAGCGCGAAAGTACCCGTGATAGCTGTAGTTTTAGGCGAAGGCGGAAGCGGCGGCGCATTGGCTCTTGCGCTCTCTGACAAACTGGCGCTGCTTGAAAACAGCTACTTTTCTGTAATTTCGCCGGAGGGCTGTGCCTCGATACTTTTTAAGGATTCATCGAAAGCTCAGCTGGCTGCTGAAAGCCTGTGCCTTACTCCTGATGACCTTATAAAGTTCGGTATAGCAGACGATATAATCAAGGAAAAGCCGGGCTATTCGCGGGAAAACATGGCCTATACTGTATATAAGGTAAAGCAGAAAATCAAGGAATATATAGATGAGCTCAGCAGCTATTCAGGCGAAGATCTGGTAAAGCGCAGATATGAGAAGCTTCTTAACATGAAAGGATTCAACAATTGAGTATTAACACAAAAATAACAGGTGTAGGGTCATATCTTCCCGAAACAATTGTTACAAACGCAATGATTGAGGATATACTTGACACATCCGATGAATGGATAATCAAAAGGACAGGAATAAGGCAACGCAGAGTAGTAAAGGACGAAACCACAACATATATGGCGGTGGAAGCCGCGAAAAGAGCAGTAGAAAATGCGGGAATTAAATCAGAAAATATAGAGCTGATAATAGGCTCTACAATATCAGGCGACGTATCCAGTCCAGCAATAGCCTCCTATGTGCAAAGAACATTGGGATGCGAAAATGTGGCTGCTATGGATGTGGCTGCCGGCTGCACGGGCTTCATCTATGCGATGGCGACCGCCATTTCATTGATGGAGACATTGAACAAGAATACTGCCGTGGTAGTAGCATCTGAAAATCTTTCCTGCCGCTCAGACTGGAGCGATAGATCATCATGCATACTCTTCGGCGACGGGGCAGGCGCAGTTGTAATAGAAAGAAGTGAATCAAACTCAATCTATCACCCTGTGCTTCACGCAATACCTGATACCGACGATGTATTGTACGTAGCCAGCTCAAAGTATGCACATCCCTGGAGTAAAGACATAGCTACAGATGACTGCGCAATTAGAATGGACGGCAAGAAGGTATTTGCTTTCGCCGTTGACGCAGTGGAAAAGACCCTGAATGAACTTACAGAGCTATGCGGCGACAAACCAATAACAAAGATAATTCTTCATCAGGCAAACAACAGAATTATCAGGTATGCGGCGACATCATCAAGCTATGACAAGGATCAGTTCTTTGTAAATGTAGACAGGCTCGCAAACACGTCCTCTGCATCAATACCTCTTGCAATAGATGAAGCAGCAAGAGAAGGATGGCTAAAAAAAGGAGATGTGGTGGCACTTGTCGGTTTCGGTGCCGGCTTATCCTACGGCGGAATAATTATCGAATGGGCTATATAACATGATATTAGGGCGCAAGCCTTTAATATAAAACAAACATTATTATTTATTTTGAAAGGTATTATAAAAATGAAAGAACAAATTATAGCAATTTTAATGGAACAATTAGATTTAGAAAGAGACGACATCAAGGACGATTCAGACTTTGTAGAAGACCTCGAGATGGATTCACTGGACATGATGGAACTGGTAATTGAAATCGAAAAAAAATTGGGCCTTTCCATTGACAATGAAAAGCTCTCTGAAATCCACTGCATGAATGACCTGATGGAATACATCGAGGCATAAAATGACTGCCAAGCAAAGAATAACAGAAATGTTCAATATCCGATACCCCATTATCCAGGGCGGCATGGCCTGGGTATCGGATGCCTCTTTGGCGGCAGCTGTATCTGAAGCGGGAGGCCTAGGCGTGATAGCCGCGGGCAACGCACCGGCCAACTGGGTAAAAGAGCAGATTGAACTACTAAAAAGCAAAACGGATAAGCCCTTTGGCGTAAACGTTATGCTGCTAAGCCCATTTGTGGATGAAGTAGCTCAGGTAGTTGTAGAATCTAAAGCAGACGTTATTATAACAGGTGCCGGCAACCCTGCAAAATACATGAAAATGTGGCAGGATACAGGGGCAAAGGTTGTGCCTGTGGTAGCCAGCAGCGCACTTGCAGCAATGATGGAAAAGATGGGCGCGGATGCCGTTGTAGCCGAAGGCTGCGAAGCAGGCGGACATATTGGCGAGCTGACTACAATGGTGCTTGTTCCCGATATACTTCAATCAGTAAGTATACCTGTAGTAGCGGCTGGCGGAATATATGACAGCAGAACAGCGCTTGCAGCATTCTGTCTTGGCGCAGACGCCATTCAGGTCGGAACTCGCTTCATAATGGCTTCAGAGTGCAATGCTCACCAGAACTACAAAGACAAAATAAAGAAAGCAAAAGACATAGACAGCAAAGTGACAGGGCGCGTAACAGGCCACCCAGTCCGCCTGATACGCAACGCCTTAGCCAGAAAAATGCTGGCGGCTGAATATGAAGCTAATGCCGTTGAAGTTTTAGAAGAGATGGGCTCAGGCTCATTGCGCGCAGCCGTAGTCGAAGGCGACATCAAGGAGGGCTCATTTATGGCCGGACAGGTTGCATGCATGCTGAATGATGAAATGAGCGCAAAGGAAATAATTGAAGAGATATTCTCAAACGAAAAAATGACTGCTGTGCTTAAAGATGCATCAAGATTCATTAAATAAGGATACTATATTATGAAAAGAGCAATACTGTTCCCTGGACAGGGAGCGCAGGAAACCGGCATGGGAAAAGACCTATATGAAAGCAGCGCAGTATACAGGGAAGTTTTTGATTCCATAGATGCAGGGCTTGACTTCTCACTCAAGGAATCCTGCTTTGAAGGCGTGAATATGGACAAAAGTGAATATGTTCAGCCTGCAATATATGCCCATTCTGTAGCGCTGCTTAAAGCACTTGGAATCGGCGCGGATATATACGCGGGGCTTTCGCTTGGCGAGTATTCCGCAATGACGGCTGTAAACATGCAAGACGCCGTAAAGGGCGCTCAGCTGGTAAACCAAAGAGGAAACATTATGGACTCTGCTGTGGAATATGGCAAAGGCGGCATGATGTCCGTACTGGGCCTTGATATGGAATCTGTTGAAAAAGCACTGGCAGAGTATGGCAACATCTGGGTAGCCAATCACCTTTCGGAGGGCAATATAATAATAGCAGGCGAAAAAGAAAGCGTAGAGAAATCTGAAAGCAGATTTATTGAACTGGGCGCGAAGACAATAGTCCTGAATACCAGCGGACCGTTCCACACGCCTATGCTTGAAAGCGCAGCCGAAAAATTCATAGAGCATTTGAAGAAGGCCGATTTCAAAGAACCTGACGCAATTATTTATTCAAATTATACAGCAATGCCCTATGAAAGCGCAGCCGATGCACCACATCTGCTTTCAAAGCAGATGTCAAACCCTGTAAGATGGCATGAGATAACTGAAAAGCTCATAGCCCTAGGCGTAGATGAGTTTGTGGAAATAGGCCCATCAATGGTGCTGAGCAAGATGCTGAAAAGAAGGCTTAAGGAAAGCGACGTAAAAATTCATTCAGTAAGAAACCTGAAGACATTTGAAAAATATTTGGAAGAACAAAAGGAGACGTATAATGGCTAAAACAGCGCTTGTTACCGGCGCATCAGGCGGAATAGGCCAGGCAGTGGCCGCAGAGCTTGCATCCATTGGCTTCGACATAGGAATACATTACAATTCAAATGAAGCTAAGGCGATTGAAACCAAACACATAGTCGAATCCTATGGGCAGAAAGCCTTGCTGCTTAAGGCCGATCTAAAATCATCAGAGGAATGCAGCTTTATTGTGCAAAAATGCATTGATGAGTTAGGCGGGATCTATGCACTTGTCAATAACGCAGGCATCACAAAAGACGGCCTTGCTATGCGCATGAGCGATGACGATTTTACGGAAGTTATTGCAGCAAATTTAAACTCATGCTTTTATATGACAAGAGCCGCCCTTCCCCACCTTCTTAAAAAGCGTGAGGGCAGGATAGTTAATATATCATCTGTAATCGGACTAACCGGCAATGCAGGACAGGCTAATTATGCTGCTTCAAAGGCCGGGATAATAGGCTTCACCAAATCTATAGCAAAGGAAGCGGCATCCCGCAATATATGCGTGAACGCAGTTGCCCCGGGATACATTGTTACTCCCATGACTGAAACATTGAATGACAAGGTAAAAGAAACAATTCAAGAGAAGATACCTCTTAAGCGCCTAGGCACTCCGGAAGATGCCGCTAATATCGTGGGCTTCCTCTGCTCCGAAAAAGCAGGTTATATCACGGGCCAGGTCATCTGCGTAGACGGCGGCATGATAATTTAACTCTGGAAAGGAAATTTAGATTATGGCAAATCGCGTAGTTATTACCGGTATGGGGGCCGTTTGCCCTCTGGGCGATAATATCGCTGAAATATATGAAAACGCAAAAAACGGTGTGTGCGGCATTGTTCCTGCCACGATGTTTGACACGGAACAAATAAACAATGTACACTTCGCGGGAGAAGTGAAGGACTTCGACCCCAGTCAATACATCGCCAAGCGTGAAGCAAGAAGGCTCGACAGATTCGCACAGTTTGCAATATACGCTGGCATGCAGGCGTTTGAAGACTCCGGCCTTGCAGAATATGACCCCTACAGGGTAGGCGTGATACTAGGCAGCGGCATGGGCGGGCTTGAGACCATTTGCGAACAGAACGAATCAATGATTACATCGGGAATGAACACAGTATCATCTCTGTTTATCCCTAAGTCAATCATAAACCTAGCTGCCGGCAGCCTAGCTATAAAGCTGAATCTGAACGGACTGTGCTACAGTGTTGTCTCGGCCTGCGCTTCGGGGACAGATGCAATAGGCCTAGCCTACCAAGCAGTAAAAAACAATCAGGCTGACGCTGTGCTTGTAGGCGGCGCAGAGGCAGTTATCGGCAATCTCGGTGTCCAGGGATTCAACCAAATGGGTGCACTTTCGAATTCTGATAAACTGGAAAGAGCCAGCATACCATTTGATAAGGAGCGTAACGGCTTCGTAATGGGTGAAGGGGCGGCATTCATGCTGGTAGAAAGCTATGAGCATGCGCAAAAGCGAAACGCCCATATTTACGGCGAAATAGCAGGATTCGGGCAGACATGCGACGCGAATCACATAACAGCGCCAATGGAGGGCGGTATACACGCGGCTAGAGCCATGGAAATGGCTGTAGAAGAAGCAGGCATAGCAAAGGAGAAAGTCGGCTATATCAATGCCCACGGCACAGGAACACCGCTTAACGATAAAACCGAAACATCCGCCATAATTACCTGCTTTGGTGATCACAGCAAAAGCATTGCGGTATCCTCAACCAAGTCAATGACCGGCCACTTGCTGGGAGCAGCGGGCGCCATAGAAGCCATACTCACGGTTATGTCATTAGGCGAATCAATAGCTCTTCCAACTATAAACTATCAGATCCCTGATGAAGAATGCACACTAAATTATGTGCCAAATAAACGGCAGGCAATTTCCTGTGAATACGCAATATCCAATTCATTGGGCTTCGGCGGGCACAACAGCTCCCTGCTGTTTAAAAAGGGCTAAAAACATAACGAAAGGCAAAGCAGATGTTTGGAATAGAAGAAATCAAGAATATACTTCCCCACAGAGAACCTTTTCTGATGATTGACAAAGTGGTAGAAAACAAACCCGGCGACACGACAAAGGCGATAAAAGCAATTAGCGCGAATGAATGGTATTTCCAGGGCCATTTTGAAAAAACCAAAGTGATGCCCGGTGTTCTTATAATTGAAGCTATTGCCCAGACCGGTGGAATAGCCATACTGACAATGGATGAAATGAAAGGCAAACTGGCCTTCCTAGCAAGGATAAACAAAGCTCGCTTTATGCAGAAAGTTGTGCCGGGTGATATACTGGAACTAGAAACCAAAATTACTACATTCAAGCTGAACGTAGGAATAGGTGAAGGAATAGCTAAAGTAAACGGCAAGATCGCCGCCAAATGCGAATTAACCTTCGCAATAGGTGACGAGGAAAATTGACAAAATTCTCTCCTTAGGTAATTATATATACACTTTTAAGAGCAATCCTCAAATGGATTGCTCTCTTTTTTTACTTATTGGTCATAAAGGCCTTTTATGGCACGAACAGAGGCCGTGCACACATTGTCTCCGTTGAGGAAAATTTCTCTGGTCTTTTTGTCAACCATTGATATATGGTCTTTATTGATAATATATGACTTATGACATTTATAAAATCTGTCATCCAGCTCTCTAACTATTTCTCCGATATGCCCGTAGAACTCGATGCGCCGCTTCAAAGTATGGATAAGCACCTTATGCGGAGTAAGAGAAGTTTCAAAATATATAATCTCCTCAAAAGGTATATGCAGAACCTTTTGCCCGCACTTTGCATAGAAAAATTTCTTTGTGTCTTTCTTTGTGCTTATAAATTTCTTATTAGCATTCAGTATACACTTTCTTATGTTCTCATTAAGGTCTTCGTTTTCGCTCTTTATGATGTAATCCAAGGCCTCAACTTTATATTTGAATGTAAGATAGCTGAGTTCAGGATGAGTAGTGACAAAAACTATAAATCCGCGCGGGTCATAATTTCTTATGTTCGATGCCAGCTCAATCCCGTCTATTTTCGCATTAAGCTCCACATCCAGAAAATATATTCCCGGCCCATTGCTCTGCTCAACGATATGGAGAATCTCAAAAGGGTCTGATGAGGATACTTCCACTTTCATGTCCAGTTCTTCCGTAAGGATCGCTTTTTCAACAGCCTTGGTTATCATATCCAGCTGCTTTTTGTCGTCTTCACAAATATATATCTTCAGCATCACTCCTCCTTTATACTTTCATCAATATGTATTACCTGCTTGAATTCATTTCTCTCTATTGAAGTATCCAGCAGAATATTTTTGTATTTGCTCAAAATCTCACTAACGTTTGCGAGGCCTATCCCCCTGCCCTCGCCTTTTGTCGAAAACCCCGGCTCGAATATTCTGCGCAAATTTACCGACCTGTCCAATGTGCTGTTTACAATAGCTATTATAAGAGTATTTTCGGATTTTACAAAACCTATATCAACGTAGGGTTTCTCGCATTCTGATGCGGCTTCAACTGCATTATCCAGCAATATGCCTACAATCCTGTTGATGTCTAGTATCTCAACAGTTTTTATTTTTATATCCTCATTAATATCTATTTTGACAGGTATATTATTTTCCTGCGCACGGATAATCTTTACTGCAAGTACCCCTTTTAAGCTAGGATCCTTCACCCTCGAGAGAACACTCATATTATTATCGGCGGTTTCCATCCTCCCTGCGAAGGGAACAATCTCATTTTTAAAATATTCTCTCAGCCCGTTCATATCATTTTCATCCAGATAACCTATCATTGATGAGATGACATTTGAGTAGTCATGCCTGATACTTCGGATATCTCTGTACATAGATTCAATATTGGCTGTGTATTCCTCAAGCCTTTTCATCTCCTCCGCTCCGTGCTCCAGCCTGCGTTCTTTGAATGTAGTATTGAATACGAAATACGTGAATATAATTAGGAACAGAAAAAACACAATATATATTATTATTAATTGCGGGTGTAGGCTTATAGTTCCCTTGATTGCTGTAGCATACATAAAGACAAACACTGACATTGTAGTCACAAAGAATACTATCAATACCTTTAAATCTACCTTGCCGGATTCCTTTATGTGCATCTTCTTATGAAGCAGCTGCCTCATAGTTACGCTGAACATAATTGCTATAAGCCCCTCAATAATAAAAAACTGAGCAAAAAGCTGCCAGCTTAGTCTAAGTTGGGCCTGAAAATCAATATCTATATATATTTTTTTCAGTAAAAATGATGCAACTGAGTCAGCAATAATCATTATAATCATTGCAAACATAGCGCTGTTGAAGCCAGACACCAGTTTGTTTCCGTTGTTTCTAATCATAATAGCCATAAGAACAAAAATAGCTGCGCTTGATAGTACTCTGCTGTAAAGCAAAGAAACCCCCACAACAATATAGGAAGCAATCGTCCATAAAAGAAAATTGAGTTTTTTTATTTTGATATCGGATATTATTCCCGCAGTAAGGCAGAATATAATTGCCGTCAGCGGCTTGATAAAATCCATATATACCATTCCTAGTCTACTCCCCCATGTTTTTCTTTTCTTATTGAAGTATACCATTTCTTTGGAATTTACTTGTAAATAATTGATAAAGTTTATTCTTTATTCTTAATTTTAATATTCTGTTTTTATTTAACTTATTTGTTATCTACGTAATTTAAAAATTGGTAAAACAAAAGAAAGAAAATTAACAACAATAAAAATAAATATTCCGCAATTGTATTTATCAAAGTTTATTATTGAGTTATGATCAAATAAAACCGTTAGTTGTTTGTAAGAATTACACCTTTAATGTGTTTTCTGTCCAATATGCCGGAATAATCAGAAAGAGGTTTGTCAATCTTTATCAGCATGTTTAGGCCTTCGTACTCCTTGCCCGCCTGGCTATAATACTTATAAAAATGTTTTTCAAATTTCTCTGCTTTCATGGGGCGAATTATATCGCCGAAGGTAAAATACTTAATATTGTATTTCCTTGCCGCTTCCTGAGCACACTCCAGCTGAGACCTGAGTATTTTTTTCATCTGGTATATGCACGAGGCAAAAGCCTTGGTTTTCGAAAGAGCCGGAAAATCATCCATGGACATCCATGACTCAAGCATGTTTGTATAAGGCGTGCTGCTTATCTCCCCGACATATATCGCTTCGCTTTCGTTGTCCATTGCTGAGAGAATTTCTGCATCATTAAGCTTGGATTCAATGTCCTTTAAGTAGATAAGCAGTGTTTCCAGGTGGGATTCGCTGCTCACATACTGGCTTCTTATTTCTCCTGTATTCTTGCTTACATCTTTTGATATCCTCTTCTCAGGAGTGTAAAGGGTAGTCCTTAACAGCTCCTCATCTATTGATGAAACGCTCTTTTTGAAAATTGCGCAATTGGGATGCTCATTTCTTATTATATTAATTCTTTCTACGTCTTTTCCGTCGCTTTGTATATCGTTATAGTTTTCATTTCCTGATACACAGAAGAATTTATCCGTACTCATTATTTCTCCTAGCTTGTGCCGCGCCAATCAGCTCGCTCGGCATAAGGGCATTTTTTGTTTATTTTTTTCTTTAACTGTATTATAATATCATGTAGACTGCCCAAAAATCAACAGTATTAATAAAGGCAAGTTTTTGAAAGGCGATAAATAATTGAATAAAGATAAATTGGAGATTATTCTGCAGACAGTGGAGAAGCCATCCAGATATACTGGCGGCGAACTAAACAGTGTATACAAAAATCCTTCTGAATACGCTGTTCACTTTGCGTTCTGCTTCCCTGATGTGTATGAGGTCGGCATGAGCCACTTGGGAACAAGAATAATATATGACGTACTAAATAAAAGGAATGACACTTTCTGCGAAAGATGCTTTGCGCCCTGGCCCGACATGGAGGACATGATCAGGGATTCCGGCGAAGAGCTATATTCCTTAGAAAGCAAAACTCCTCTCAATGAATTTGACATTGTTGGGTTTACTCTTCAGCATGAAATGAGCTACACAAATGTAATAAACATGCTCAAATTAGGCGGGATACCAATATATTCAAAGGACCGTGATGGCAGCAGCCCCCTTATAATAGCAGGTGGCCCATGCGTCTTCAACGTGGAACCAATGGCCGACTTTTTTGATATAGTAGTTCTTGGAGAAGGCGAATATATAAGCGGTACAATCATAGAAAAGTACAAAGAACATAAAGATAAAAAAACAAGCAAACATGACTTCCTCATGGGCCTTGCAATGGAGAAGGGTATTTACATACCAAGCCTTTATGATGTAAAATATACAGGAGAAAAATTCCATAATATTGTTCCTAAAGACGGCGCGCCCCTCACGGCTGAAAAGGTGTTTGTAAGAGATATGGATGCATCCCCCTGGCCTGAAAAGCCAATACTTCCTTTTCTGCAGCTGGTACACGACAGGGTAACCATGGAGATATTCAGAGGCTGCACAAGAGGCTGCAGGTTTTGCCAGGCAGGAATGATATATCGGCCGATACGAGAGAAATCCGTAGAGACTATACTTAAGCAGACCAGAGAAAACCTTGATAACACTGGCTATGAGGAAATCTCACTTACTTCATTATCATCCGGTGACTACTCGCAGCTAAAAGAACTGGTTCTTGGCATGCATGAGGAATTAAAGGACTGCCACACTTCAATATCGCTTCCGTCCCTTCGATTGGACGCGCACGCCAAAGAATACATGGAAAGCCTGGAAAACCAGCGCAAAGCGGGGCTGACCCTTGCGCCGGAAGCGGGAAGCCAGCGCCTTAGAGACGTAATCAACAAAAACGTTACAGAAGAAGACCTGACAGAGAGCGTACATAACGCCTTCTCCAACGGATACAGCAGCGTGAAGCTATACTTCATGCTCGGTCTGCCTACAGAAACATATGATGATATTGAGGCTATTGCCCGGCTTGTTTCAATGGTACGAGATGAGTATTATAAAATACCCAAGGAAGAAAGATTCGGCAGGCTTCGCATTGTAGTTTCTACATCGTGCTTTATCCCGAAGGCTCACACGCCATTCCAATGGTATGTGCAAGACAGCATGGACGATTTTATGGAAAAGCAGCGTTTCCTTAAAGATAAACTAAAGCAAATAAAGGGCGCTGTATATAATTATCACGACGCAAAAGTAAGCAGGATAGAAGCGATATTCGCAAAAGGCGACAGAAGGCTATGCGCCGTGGTTGCAAGGGCATCGGAGCTTGGCTGCAGGTTCGACAGCTGGAGCGAACATTTTGATTATGATAAATGGATGCTTGCCTTTAAAGAATGCGGCATAGACCCTGATATCTATTTTCAACTCAATGAATTGGATGAACCATTGCCGTGGGACCACATAAGCTACGGAGTCACCAAAAAATTCCTGCAGAAGGAATGGAAACTTTCTTTGCAGGGAATAACTACACAAGACTGCAGGGATGGCTGCAGGGGCTGCGGAATACCTGACTGCCCAATGATAAAGCAAACGGAGAAAAGAAATTGAGAGTAATAGTAAAGTATTCAAAAACCAATGAAGCAATATATGTTTCACATCTGGATGTACAGCGTTCCATGCAGCGCACGCTGCGCCGCTCAGGGCTTCCTGTTAAGTATACTCTAGGATTTCATCCGCATATCGCTCTTACCTTCGCTCTGCCATTGTCGGTGGCTGTGGAGTCCTTTGGAGAATATATGGAGTTTTCCCTGATTGATTATGTAAGCCCTGAAATAATAAAGGCAAAAATAAACGCGGTAATAGCGCCGGGTTTTTATGCGGAAAGCTGCGGATATATCTCTAATGAGTACCATTCGCTTATGTCATCTGTCGCTATGTGTGAATGGGTTGTGAAGATTAAAGGAATTCCGCAGAAAGAGCTGGCTGATGAAGTAAAGCGCATTAAAGATTCTACTGAATTACTAGTGGAAAAGCGCACAAAAAAGGGCTTCCGTGATGTAGAAATAAGAAAAGGCATATATGATATCAGCCTTACGGCGGACGCGGCAGACACCGTGCACATGCGTCTTGCTGCAGGCGGCAAGGAAAATATCAGCCCTAAAATGGTGCTGGCTGCTATGGGTATCGAGCAAAAGGATGCACGAATAACACGTAAAGACATTTACTTTGAAAGAGAAGGAAAGCACTACCCTCTCTTGAGTATGTGCAATAAACCAAACTTCTGATTAATGCAAAAATAGCTCTGCCTCGGCAGTGTTAAATAAATTTTAAGGATTTCAATATGGATATTACAAATTCAGAGTCTATGCAGCCTCTGGTAAGCCGTCAGCTTGTAGCTACAGTTATACCCGGGCAGGTTCGCCTTGCTGTTCTGGAGGATGAAAAACTAGTTGAATACTACGTGGAGCGTCCCGGTAAGGAGCGCTCCGCTGGAAACATATATAAAGGCAAGGTGGTAAACGTTCTTCCTGGTATGGATGCCGCTTTTGTAGATATTGGGCTGGAAAGGAACGCCTTCCTTTATGTGGGCGATATTGCTCTTGATAAGGAAAACTTCAAATTCAAAAATAACGAAAAGACTGTAGAAATTCCTGATATTAAAGATGTGCTCAAGGAGGGCGAGAATATAATCGTCCAGGTGGTAAAAGACCCGCTTGGCACCAAAGGCGCGCGCATAACCACGCATGTTACCCTTCCGGGGCGTATGCTGGTATTGATGCCCACAATGGATTATATCGGCGTATCAAGAAGAATAGAGGACGAAAACGAACGTGAAAGGCTCAAATCTCTTGCGCAGGACGTATGCCCCGATGGAATGGGCCTTATTATACGCACTGTTGCTGAGGGATGCGACGCTGATGAGCTGAAAGGCGAGATAATTGAGCTGAACAACCTTTGGCTGAATATTCAGAAATACGCATCCAGCAAGAACCCTCCATGCATTATCCACAGGGATAATGATCTGCTCTTAAGGGCAATACGCGATTTATGCTCTGATTTCACACAAGAATTCATAATAAACGACAGAGCGGAATACAACAGAATAACAGAAATCGCAGCAAACCTAGCCCCCAATTGGCCGGGAACTATATCTTATTATGATGGGGATATATTCACCGATATGGACATCGAGAAAATGGTGGATAAGACATTTTCCCGGCGTATCTGGCTTAAAAACGGCGCATACTTAATTGTAGACCATACGGAAGCATTGACAGTAATCGATGTAAACAGCGGCAAATACGTAGGTACACACAACCTGCAGGATACGATAATAAAAGTGAACAAAGAGGCCGCTGCCGAGATAGCCCGGCAGGTTCGGCTGCGGGACATCGGCGGAATCATAATAATAGACTTCATAGATATGGCTGATGAAGATAGCAAGGCAGAAATCGTAGCTGTGCTTGAAGATGAGCTGAAAAAGGACAGGACACGCACAAATGTTGTGGGCATGACTGGCCTTGGGCTGGTGGAGATGACCCGAAAAAAAATACGCCAAAGAGTAGCAACAATGATGCACAAGACGTGCCCATACTGCCACGGCTCCGGCAGAGTAATCAATGAAGAGACTATAGCTCTTAAGATACTTCGCGAATTCCTGAATATGCAGAGGGAATCACCTAGCCAGAAGTATATTCTAAAAGTGCACTCTGATGTTGCGGACTACATTGAAAACGAAAAACTACTTCCTGACATCGTGGAAATCTACAGGTCGAGAAGCGCGCACGTGGAATATTACAAATTAAGTGATATATAAATAATTAAAATTAAGCGGAGGTAATTATATGAACAAAGTAAAAGGAAACATAGAAATTCATTCCGAAAATATTTTCCCTATTATCAAAAAGTGGCTCTATAGTGATAAGGACATTTTTGCAAGGGAACTGGTAAGCAACGGCTGCGACGCCATAACCAAGCTAAAGAAGCTGGTATCCTTAGGCGAAGCTAAAGTTGAAGAAACTGACTACAGAATAAATGTATACTGCGACAAAAAGAACAAAACCCTTACCTTTGAAGACAACGGTATTGGTATGACTGAGGATGAAGTAAAAAAATACATTAATCAGGTTGCCTTCTCAAGCGCGGAAGAATTCATGGAGAAATTCAAATCCGAGGGCGACGACGCAATAATCGGGCACTTCGGCTTAGGTTTTTACTCGTCTTTCATGGTTGCAAAAAAGGTGGAAATCAACACCCTTTCGTATCAAGAAGATGCACAAGCCGTAAAGTGGAGCTGCGAAGGCGAAACTGACTATACCATGGAAGAAAGCGACAGATCGCAGCGCGGCACAGCAGTGACCATATACCTAGATGATAACAGCAAAGAGTATATGAGCAAATACGCAGTAAGCGCAGTTTTAAGAAAATACTGTTCATTCCTGCCCTATCCAATATTCGTTGAGCAGCTTGGCGAAGAAGAAAAAGAAGGCGAAGAGAAAAAAGAGCCCACACCTATTAACGACACCACCCCACTATGGCTGAAAGCCCCTGCTGACATAACAGACGAGGAATATAAGGCATTCTACCATAAAGTATTTTCAGACTACAACGACCCCATCTTCTGGATACACCTGAATGTAGATTTCCCGTTTGTCCTTAAGGGTATTTTATATTTCCCCAAGCTATCCCACCAGTTCGACAGCATAGAAGGGCAGATTAAGCTATATAATAATCAGGTGTTCGTGGCGGACAATATAAAGGAAATCATCCCTGAGTTCCTAATGATACTCAAGGGCGTACTAGACTGCCCAGACCTGCCGCTAAATGTCGGAAGATCCTTCCTGCAGAATGATAAGGAAGTGCAGAAGATACCAACTCATATCGTAAAAAAAGTAGCTGACAAGCTTAAATCTCTCTATAAGACAGAGCGCGAAAACTATGAAACCTATTGGATGGACATACATCCTTTCGTTAAGTATGGCTGCATAAGGGATGAAAATTTCGCAAAGCAGGCAGAAGAATATGTGCTAATAAAAAATCAGGATGATAAATACGTTGCGCTACCGGAATTTCTTCCAACAGTGGAAGAGGGCAAAGAAGCCAAAGTATACTACACCACGAATGTGGACAGGCAAAAAGCACAGCTGGAGCTGTATAAGGAAGCCAATATACCCGTCGGAATATTCGACACCATGATAGACCCCCACTTCATTCAGCACCTTGAGATGAAAAACCAAGGCCTGCGCTTCGTTCGGATAGACAGCGAGACACCGGATGAACTGAAAGATGAAGTGAAATTATCAGATGCCGATAAAGATTCGCTAACTAAGGCTTTCCAGCGGGCTTCCGGCAAAGAAAAGCTGAATGTGGATTTTGAAGCACTGAAATCAGTGCATACAATTGCTGCTATAAAGCTGGATGAAAACATGCAGAGAATGCAGGAAAGCAATATGTTTGGTATGGGCAATATGGACTTTATTAAAGACCAAGCAAAGCTTGTATTGAATACCAGCAGCCCTGTTGTTGAAAAAATCCTCGAAAAAGAAAAGTCCGGCGAAGCTCAGGACGAGATATGCCTGCAAATATATGACCTTGCTAGGCTGACATCCGGCATGATGGAGCAAAAAGAGCTGAGCACATTTATTGAAAGGTCACAGAAGCTGATAGAAAAACTGGTAAATGATGATGAATGAAAATAAAAATTATCACGTTCAGAGCGTAGATGATGTGCTTAAAAGCCTGGACAGCAAGATAATGGGGCTGACCCCTGATGAGGCGAAAAGAAGGCTGGAAGAGTACGGTCCGAATGTTCTGCCCGAAGGCGACAAAAAGACAGTGCTCGGTATATTCCTGCAGCAGTTTAAAAACGTGATGATATGGGTCTTAATAGGCGCAAGCATAATATCCCTGATATTAGGCGAGGTAACGGACGCTATAATAATATTTATAGTAGTGCTCCTTAACTCAATAATGGGCACCATTCAGGAAGCGCGGGCTGAAGCGGCCTTGGAAAGCCTGAAGTCCCTTGCGGCACCGAGATCAACTGTTGTTAGAAGCGGAAAAGTGATGAATATTGATTCCGCCGATCTTGTAGTGGGTGATATGGTGCTTCTGGAAGCCGGAATGAGCGTAGGAGCTGACATCCGCGTAACCGACAGCGCCACACTGTCAGCAGTTGAGAGCGCATTAACGGGCGAATCAGAAGCCGTAATCAAGATAACCGAAGCCATAGATGATGAACACGCCGTAGTAGGCGACAAAAAGAACATGGCATTTATGGGCACATCTATATCCTATGGCAGAGGAGCGGGCGTAGTTGTGGGCACTGGCATGAATACCGAGATGGGAAAGATAGCCGATAAGCTTGCACATACTGAGGAGGAAGTTACTCCTCTGCAAAAGCAAATTGCACAGATTTCAAAGATCATCAGCTTTGGCGTAATCGGCATCGCAGTGATAATATTCATAATCGGGCTTATAACAGGCAGAGAGATATTCGATATGTTCTTTATCGCCGTATCCTTAGCTGTGGCCGCAATACCCGAAGGGCTTGCAACAGTTGTAACCATAGTTTTGGCAATGGGCATGAACAGGATGGCAAAGCAAGGAGCCATCATAAGAAAGCTTCCGGCTGTTGAGACATTAGGCTCTACAAACATAATATGTTCGGACAAGACAGGCACGCTGACAATGAACAGAATGACTGTTGAGTATGTATATGCCAACCTGACAAAAGAGCACGATATGTCCTCCCATTCGCCGGAATTAATAGAGGTAGTCAACTGCATGGCCCACTGCAACGACAGCAACCTAGATGAGGACGACAACCCGATTGGCGACCCAACAGAAACAGCCATGATGGACTTTGCTCTGCACTGCGGACTCTACACAGAGGAAGACCTGCGCTCCCGCAGAAGGCATGATGAAATCCCCTTTGAATCCGACAGGAAACTGATGAGCGTACTTGTGGGCGACGGCCCATACACCATGTATACAAAAGGCGCGCCTGACATACTCATTGAGCGCTGCACCAAAATACTGCTGAATAACAAAATTGTGCCGCTTGATGAAAAAACAAAAAATAAAATTCTGGATACAAACACGGAGATGGCCGACAACGCCCTGCGCGTCTTAGCATTCGCCAAAAAAATTCAGGATGATAAGCATATAAAAGACAGAGAAACGGCAGAACATGGCCTGATATTCCTCGGCCTATGCGCAGAAATGGACCCTCCAAGGCCGGAGGCAAAGGACGCAGTAGCCAAGTGCCTGAAGGCTGGTATCCGCCCGATAATGATAACAGGCGACCACAAAATCACTGCTTCTGCTATAGCAAAGAAGCTGGGTATATTAGACGAGAGTAAAAAGGCCATTGAGGGCAGAGAAATTGAGCTATTGACTGACGATGAGCTGGATAAACTTGTTGAAGATGTATGCGTATACGCAAGGGTATCACCCGAGCACAAAGTGCGCATAGTAGATTCCTGGCAACGCAAAGGCATGATAGTAGCCATGACAGGAGACGGCGTAAATGACGCCCCAGCCATAAAGAGCGCTGACATAGGCGTAGGCATGGGTATAACAGGTACTGACGTGAGCAAGGCAGCCTCCGACATGGTATTGACTGATGATAACTTCGCAACGATTGTAGCAGCTGTTGAGGAAGGCAGAAAGATATTCACCAATATCAAAAAAGCTGTTAAGTTCCTCTTATCATCTAATATGGGCGAAGTAATAGCCCTGTTTATTGCCACAATGCTTGGCTGGCAGCTTTTCAGGCCGGTGCACATACTTTGGATTAACTTAGTTACAGATACATTCCCTGCTTTGGCATTGGGCGTTGAGCCATCAGAGGGCGACGTAATGAGCCAGAAGCCGAGAAACAGCAAAGCTCCGTTCTTCAATAAGCAGATGTGGTTTGAGATACTGACTCATGGCGTAGTGGAGGGCGGAATAGCATTGGGTGTTTACCTATATGCGCTGAATGCGTTCGACGGAATTACGGCAACGACAATGGCCTTTGTAACATTGGGCTTAACTCAGCTCTTCCATGCGCTGGGCAGCAGGTTCGATGTGAAATCATTTATGTCAGGGCCATTTACCAACAAGTCTATGATTCTGGCGTTTGTAGTCTCTGCGCTGCTTCAGATACTTGTGGTTGTGATTGAGCCTATACGTACGGCGTTTTCACTGGCGATGCTTGACGGCTGGCAATGGCTGGTGGCGGTTGGGTCGTCGGTGCTGATGCTTGTATATATGGAGATTGAGAAGGTTGTTAAGCGTCTTAAAAGCAAATAGTAAATTATATACTTAAGCCGTCCTTATGGGGCGGCTTTTTTGTTTGGTTTTATTGAGGCGGAACCTCCATACCTTCGCATAGAGACAAGTTAATATGTAACCAAATCTTTTTTAGTTTTTTCTCCAAAAAATGATTTTAACTTATAAAATTTCAAACTAACCGCAACTAAGATTTTATTTTGAAGAAATTTTAAAAAATGGTATACTAGATTAACCAAAATATATTTAAAGGACTTATATTAAATGAGAAAGGCAAGTGTGATATTAGGAATAATTGGCGGAGGAATAGCAATTTTATTAGCACTATCATTTATTATACAATGTATCAAATTTAATCATATGGATTTTATTGCTAATCAAGATATACCATTTAATGAAATAGAGCAAATGTCAATATCATGCTATTTCGTTGGCATAGCTTATGTGGTTTTAGCCGCCGGATTATTAGGAGTTGTCGGCGGAGCAATTGCAAAAAATAATACTAAAATTGCAGGAATATTCATGATAATTGCAAGTATTATCACGCTCATTACACTTTTGTCAATAATAGCGTGCCCTTTGCTTTTATTAGGTGGGATTTTCGCTTTGACTGACGATAAAAAAGCTAAAATAGTAGAAACGCAAAGCAAATGAGCTAAAAAACAGCAGAAAACGCGCTACACTAATAACAACAAAGCATAAGGCAAGACTTCAAATATTCGAAAACCTAGCAGGAGTCTGATACTTATTATAATTTTGACTATGATCCATTGATTTTAAGTGTAATTATTTTATGTTTCCAACACAATCAATGGCACCATCATCTCTTTATCCGTCATCCCTGCATGCAGAGCCTTAAACTTCTTATCAGCCCCAATATCATGCCACAATCCAATATCGCCAGTAGCCACTGCAATAATATCGCCGAGGAAATCCAGCGACTTTTTGTGCGGTGTGCCCTCACCTAAAAATCCCTTTTGCAGAAATTCTTCCTTTGTATACAGCACAAACTCATCGCTGAACTCCTTTTCAAAGGCCATAACAAAATCATCAATCATGCCCTCCTTTATATAATAGGAGTTGCACCGCGGCTCAAGACCAGTCGGCAAACGCAGATACTTTTTAATTTCAGGATAATGGTCAATCACCTTCACCCTGCAGTCGCGCAGCCCGTGGTCAGCAGTCACAATTATCAGCGTATCCTCTACGCTTTCTTGTATTGCCTGAACGCTATTTTGAATCTCCGCAACTACATCTTTCACCTTTTTATCGTAGCATCCGCTTATGTGCATCATGCTGTCGGGCTGATGCCAGTAGGTATAGATGAATCTCCTCTCGCTGTCATTGCAGAGCCTAATCGTTTTGTTAATCAGTTCCACGTGGCTCTCAATCAATATTGTTCCATATCTGGATACACTGTCTGCTTGTATTCCACTGCCCTTCTCATTTACAAGTTCAAAGATTGATTTGAACGGCATATACGTGCCTGCTATATGATAATCCGTTAATGGTTTACCGTCCGATATTGTGCCGTCATCATTTATAAATATGTTTACCAGCTTTCCCAATTCATCAAAGTAGCAGCTCCAGCCCAGCCACCCGTGCTCTATGGGGCTTTGCGCTGTTATCATGGATGTAGTCGCTGCAGTAGTCGTGCAAAGGTAAACTGAGCTAAGCTCATCCTTTATATTATTATGGAAGATTGAGTTTTCCTTAGCCAGATTTTTTTGCAGGCAGTCCGTTCCCATTCCGTCAAATAGCATCACAACAACATTTTTATAATCTTTCCTAAGGTATTCATCCAGTATTGCATTCGTCTCATGCAGTGGCTCAATTCCGCAATATTTAAGTATAGAATTAGGTATACCCAGTATGCTGTTTTTATAATTTGGATAGATAATATTACTTTTCATGTCGCCGCTCCATTCTTCATTTGCTAAATTATACCACAAAAACAAAGACAGTCATAATTTTCATATAACTGTCCCTCTCAAAAGAAAAGAGCTACCCCTAAAATTATTTGGGGCAGCCCTTCATTATATTATTTGCACACTCGTAATATCATATCGTATGTCAGGTCGATGCATTGTTCATTTGTATATTCTTCTTCTTTTTCAATGCCTAGTACATCACGGAATCCAATATACTTTACCATCAGCATTATTGCTTCAGCAGTCATATTAGCAGAATATCTGTTAATGTATGAAATCCGTTTTTCTTCCGCACCAATGTTCAGTATCTTTTCAACCAAATCAAGGTACTCCAGTCTCGCATTCCTGAATGACTCTATCGTCCCCGGCAGTGTATTGGCGTTGAAAACACTGATGTATTCTGAGCCTGACTGAGGATTAAATAGACTGGAATAATCCTCGAATAATTTAATATGCAGGTTTATAAATCCAATGCACGTTTCCTTAAAGTTCTTGTCGGCGTTGTTGACGTATTCTCTAAATGGCTTGAGCCATACATCCAGAAAGTATTCTACGGCTTCAAGTATCACATCATCTTTGGAGGCAAAGTGCAGATATATCGATCCTTTACCTATCCCTGCCCTGTTTGCTATCTCGGATACTTTAATGTCTTTTACGCTTTTGCCTTCTCTGAACAGTTCCAGCACCGCTCCGTATATTTTTTTCTTTTTGCTTTCTTCAGCCATTATGTCACCCTACTTCTTTTCTTCTTTTGCTTTTCTGTTCATGTTCCTTTCAGCAAAGGCCTTTCTTTCTTTGCGCCTTTCAACCGACTGATCCATCAGTGAATAGATAGCAGGGATAATAAATAGTGTAAGCAATGTTGAATAGAGAAGTCCGCCAATTGCCGTTATTGCCAGAGGCTGCATCATCTCTGCACCTCTTCCAACGCCTACAGCCATAGTAGAGAGAGCAAATATTGTGGTTAATGCGGTCATGATTATCGGCCTTATCCTTGTCTTTCCGGCCTTTATTACTGCCTCAGTATAATGCATTCCCTTTTCCTTCAGTTTGTTGGTGTAGTCCACCATTACTATGCCGTTGTTTACTACCACACCTACCAGAACGATAAATCCTATAGCAGAGATTATGGATATCGGGTTGCTCGTTGCAATAAGTGCTATGAATCCGCCAGTGAAGGCAAGCGGTATGCACGACATTATAATCAATGGATACTTCAGGGATTCGAATTGAGCAGCCATTATCATGTAGATAAGCAGCACTGCCAGCAGAAGTACTATGCCCAGATCCTGCAGAGCGTCCATTATCATCTCGTTCTCGCCGGCTATTTCCACTGCATATCCTTCAGGCACTTCATAATCCTTCAGCTCTTTTTCTATGTCTTTGCTTACAAGGCCGATGTTGTATCCATTCTTAAGCTTTGCGGTCACAGTCAGAACTCTTTCCTGGTCAGTACGGGTTATAGTAGTGTATCCTTCCTCAAAATATACGTCGGCAATATCTGATACTAAAATGGTTTCGCCGAATGCGTTCTGCAATTCCAGATTCTCCAGCTCTTCTTTCGTGTGAATAACCTTTGTATCATCCAAGAGCAGAACATCATATTCCCTTGAGTCGTCATTAATTGTGGTTATCTTGTTGTTTGGGTCTACAACCTCGTCTATCGCACTGTAAACCTGAGCTACTGTCAGTCCGTTTTCCAAGGCCTTATCCTTGTTGACCTCTACCTTAATTTCGGGCGCATCCTTGTCAATTCCGTTTTCTATTTCGGTTGTGCCATCCACTGTGTCAACTATTTCAGCTACGTCGCTTGCTATGTCTTCAAGGATATCAAACTCAGGGCCTCTTACTTCAATGCTTATGCCTGAGCCGCCTGCCAGCACCGCTGGGTCCATAGCCTGGTCGGATATTTCTATCTTGCAGTCCAGGTGGTCAGTGTCTTCCCTTAGCTCCTGCGATATGCTCATGGTTTTGCGTGATGAGTTTTCATCCACCAGTATATAAAGATTGCCGGTGCCGGAGTCTCCTCCGCTCAAGCCCATAAACATGTCTCCGCCTATTGTAGCGCCTACTGTATCTACGCCTTCTATCCTCATAGCTATTTCAGAAAGCTTATCCATCATTTCTGCGGTGTCTTCAAATGTAGAACCATCCGGCATATCTACAGTAACAGATATCTGACCTGTGTCAGAATCCGGCATGTATTCTACGCCCACCTGCATTGCACCATATATGCTCGCCGCGAATAGGCCAATAGCCAAAATGATGAACAAAGTCTTTGCCTTTAGTACTGTTTTTAATGATTCTTCGTATGCTTTCTTGAATTTCTTCAGGCCTTTTGATTCCTTGCGCGGCTTTTTGGTCAAAAGCTTTGAGCTTGCCATCGGAACAAATGTAAGAGCTATGAATAAAGATGCCAGCAGCGAGCAGGAAATCGTCAAAGCCATCTCCTTAAATATCTCCGCTGTAAAGCCGCTCATGAATACTATCGGCAGGAATACAGATACTGTTGTCAGTGTTGATGCAGTGATTGCGCCTGCAACCTGCTTTGCACCCTGTACTGCTGCCTTCTTGACGCTCTTGCCTTCGCTTCGCATCCTGTATATATTCTCTATTACTACAATGGCGTTATCCACCAGCATTCCTATTCCCAATGCGAGTCCACCCATTGACACGATGTTCAAATCTATCTTCAGGAAATACATCATTGCAAATGCCGCAAACAGGCTTATCGGTATTGCTACGCCAACAATGAAAGTAGGACGGAGATTGCGCAGGAAAATAAACAGAATGATAATAGCCAGTATAGCACCGTATATCAGGTTGTTCTTTACTGTGCCTACCGCCATGTCTATATATTCTGCCTGATCCATTATTACTTCGATTTTTATGTCGTCGCCGTACTCGTTTTCAAGGTCTGTGATTTCCTGGTTAACCTTTTCTACGACTTCCGTAGTTGCAAATGTAGTCTGCTTCTGAATGGAAAGCATTATGGCCTTTTCACCGTTTACATAGGTGTATGTATCCTTTGATGTGTCCTCCAGTGATACATCGGCTACCTCTGACAACGCTACGGATATTTCTTCTTCCTCGTTGTAGTATACGCTTAGGTTTTCGAAGTCCTCCATGCTCTTTAGCTCATCGCCAACCCTTACCATGTAGTCATATTCGCCGTCTACTACATAGCCTGAAGGCATGGAGAAATGCTGTCCCATAATAATGCCTTTTATGCTGTCGGCTGTTATTATTTCCGGCACTTCCGGCACATAGTTTCCATCTTCATCTTCTGTAAATACCATGCCGTAGATTTCTTCGGCGAGTTCTTTATTTTTCTCAAGCAGGGCTTCATTATCTATCTGAATGTGCACCTGGTCTTCTGATGCGCCCATCACATTTACCTGAGCAACACCTTCAATTCTTTCGAAATTTGGTACTATCTCGTCTTCTATCCACATTGACGCCTCTGTCAGGTTCATTCCGTCAACTGAAATGGAAAAATACTGTATTGGCATCATGTCGGGATTGATTTTCAATATTATAGGGCTGCCTACCTCAGCAGGCATATAGCCGTTTATTAAATCAAGGCTTTCCCTTATGTCCAATATCGCGCTGTCCATATCCGTGTCGTCGCTGAATTCCATTATGACTACGGAGTTGCCCTCTGTCGACATCGATTCAATTGACTTAATGTTGCTTACTGTCGCCATTGCGCCCTCTGTCGGCTTTGTAACCATCATTTCAACCTGTTCAGGGCCTGCTCCGTCATATGATGTGCTTATTACAACATATGGCAGGTTCATGTTTGGAAAAAGGTCAGTTTTCAGTGATGTAACTGAAACTATTCCAAGCAAAAACACTATAAGCAGTATCATTACAACCGTTACCGGCCTTCTTACTGAGAATTTTGGAATACTCATATATTTTACTTCCTTTTCTTATTTTCAATTTATGACTGACTGGTCAGTCAGTTCCCTAATGATATCAGCCTTTATAATCCTTGTCAATAGCAATTCATTACTTTATTCTGTGTACTTATACTTGAAAAATGCCGATTCAATGAGAATATTGATGTTTTTGCGTAAAGTTTTGCTATGTTTAATCCCTTTTATAGAAAAAGGGCGTATTTAATGATATAATAAAAAAATGTTTGGATATATCAGGCCCTTTGTAGGCGAGTTAAAAGTCCGCCAGCATGACAAATACAAGGCAATATACTGCGGATTATGCAAATCATTAGGCAGAAACTGCTCTCAATCTTCTCGGTTCGCACTTCAGTACGATATGGCTGCCTTTGCGTATCTTATCGGCGAGCTTGCAGGAGAAACCTTCGAGATAACCAGGCAAAGCTGCATAGCTCACCCTTTGAAAGTGCGCCCGATGGCAAAGGATAATAAAACGCTGAAATACTGCGCGAATATCACATCCCTGCTTGCCTATAATAAACTAAACGATATGTGGATTGATGAAAAAAAACTCTATGCGCCTATTGGAAAAGCTATGCTAATGAGCGGATATAGAAAATCAAAAAAGGCTCTTGACCTACTAGACACAGGAATGACAAACCAGCTTGATATACTGCATGAATATGAAGAAAAAAGTGAAGAGTGCTTTGATTATCCCGCCCTTACCACCGCTGTAATTATGGAATCTATCGGCCAGAACGCGCCCATAGAAGACGAGAAAACAAAGCGTGCACTCTCTTCCCTTCTCAAAAACCTAGGAATCTGGCTCTATTTGGCCGACGCTGCAGACGATATCATAGATGACATAAAAAAAGGCAATTACAATCCGCTTACAAAAAACGGTGCACCATATAAAGAAAACATTGAGCTTGCTAAAGAAGTGATGACATACTCTCTTGTGCAGGCGGCCAAGGCAAGGGATCTTCTCCCCTTAAAGGATGCCGGCGAATTTATAGATAACATTATCTATCTTTCGCTGCCCGCTTCCGCCGACAGAATTTATTCGAAATTAAATTTAAATTAAAATAACTAAAGAAGGTAAAGAATGGACCCGTACAAAGTATTAGGGGTAAGCCCCGGAGCAACGCAGGAAGAAATAAAGACAGTCTACAGAAACCTCGTCAAAAAATACCACCCGGATAAATACGCAGATAATCCGCTGGGTGACTTGGCTGAGGAAAAAATGCAGGAAATAAACGCCGCCTATGATATGCTGACCGGCAGCGGAAGCCAGTCATCGGGCGGGAGCTACAGCCGTAATCAAGGCAGTCAAGGCTCAACCCTAGATCAGGTTCGCCAGCTGATAAATGCAAACCGCATTCAGGAGGCTTTATCCGCCCTGGATTCCATAGGTTCACATACCGCTGAATGGTATTATTTACGAGGCGTGTGCATGTCCCGCATGGGTATGTATGCACAGGCAAATACATTCTACAGCACAGCCTACAGGATGGAGCCTGGCAACCAAGAATACGCCCGAGCAGCAAACAACATGAGAAATTCAAATACTACATTCTATAATCAGCGCAGCAATATGCGTGGAAATGATTGTTCCGGCTGCGATATATGCAGCAGCCTTATCTGTGCTGACTGCTGCTGCGAATGCATGGGCGGAGACTTAATTGGCTGCTGCTAAAATAAAAACAAAGCAGCTTGCCATGCTTTCCATCTCTGCCGCTTTGCAAACCGGGCTGCTTGCTTTATGCCTGGTTCTTCCTACTATTAAAATATCAATGTTGTTTGCGTCATCACTTTTTAACGGGCTTATGTGCGCAGCGGGGTATAAAAAAAGACATGTTTTCATGTCTTTTATAGTTGTCAGCGTATTATCCTTAATTCTAATTCCCAATTATATAATCCCAGCGGCCTACATAGCTTTATTTGGCAGCTACGGTATAATACATATTTTCTCCGCAGGTAAGAGGCCTCTTATAAAACAGCTTATCCGGTATGCATACCTTGCAGTTGGCACTGCCGCTTTATTTTTGCTTTTCAAAAGCCTTTTTCTTGCTTCACCTGCATTCGGCGCACCCTATGTGTATTTCGCACCTCCTGTAATAATTGCAGGTTATTTCGTTTTTCAGATTCTATATGATAAGCTGCTTAAGGAGTTTTTCAGAAACAGCTATCTAAGGAGCTTGCTGTCTGAGTGATTATTCATATTTTATTGGCTTAGTACCTCTATAGCGTACATGATGGCTATAATAAGCTCTGTGTCTTCTTCTCTGTATAGTTCAATTTTGAATGCGCCTTTTTCTGCTTTTCGTATAAGTTTTGCCGCCTTTTCTTCACCGAATTGAAGCATTGTCTGCATGGCATAATAGCTGTACTTATTTCCTGCTGTTTCCACTGTAATTTCGCTTCGCATAATCCCCGTTGAGTTTTTTACCAGCGCAACAGTTGACCCGCCTTTTTGTATTTCAATCGCCTCATATGTTTTGTCTACACTTTCATCCATAAAAAAAACTGTCTGCGACTGCTCATTTCTTGCGCATATCTTTGTGCCCAATACTGATGACATGTCTTCGAATGCTAATATGAAATTGCCCTCTTCATCTTTCAATTCTACTATGGGCGAAGTTTTCCAATTAGCGTCACTAGTGATTATTCTCATTTAATTATCCCCGTATTTTTTTATCTATTATTTAGATTATATCATCGTAATATTTAATCCGCAATAAAAAAACACATATTTTAGGTTAAATAGATCAGTTGTCACCCTACATTTCTTGTCGCTATTACATCCACATTTGTGCCTGCTGCATTCTTAATAATTACATCGCCGATATTGACAGGTGCCTTGACCTCTGCCTGCTTAATAAGGCTAACTATTTCGTCTATTTTTCCTTTCGGCACGGCTTCTTTTGTCTTCACCGACACCAGAGGCATATCACCGCCTTTAACAAGCACGGATGATGTAACCATACGAGTAGGATTTGTCATCTCGTTCACTGCGTATGTATATCCTCTTTTGCAGCCGTTTCCTGTCACTTGGATATTTTCACCGTCCATCTCTGCATGCATTACGCATCCTACAGGGCAGACTATGCATGTCATTTCCATCTCTTTTTTCATATGTTTTCCCTCGCTTCCACCGATATTTCTCTCGCGTCAACAGGAATATCTATGTTTATGGTCTCCATTTCTCCAGGATTAAGCACCAAGAGCTTTTTGCTCTTTAGCTTGACTCCGTCAGCATACACATCCACAACAGCGGGCTTTATGGTTTTTGTAACCCTATAGTATATATCCAGTTTATCTATATCTGTCCTTATATAATTCGGCAGAGTATAGCGAATATTTTCTCCGCTTTTTACCTTAATTTCTCTTGTTCTTTCAATTGAGTTTTTCAGGTACTGTGCCGCGTTCCTTCCTGCAATATCCGCCTCCTTGCTGACGTTGTCTACCAAGTCGTGTACATGGAGGACATTTCCGCAGGCAAATACACCTTCGAGGGACGTCTGCCGTGTTTCATCCACAACTGCTCCCTTTGTAACAGGATTCATATCAACTTGCAGATTATCTGTCAGCTCGTTTTCCGGTATCAGCCCAACTGATAGAAGTAGAGTATCGCATTCTACGTATTCAAAGCTTTCCTTTATGGGTTTCAACTTCTCGTCTACTTTGGCAATAGTGACACCCTCCAGCCGGCTTCGGCCGTGTATTTTAACGACTGTATGGTTAAACTTCAGTGGAATATCATAGTCCACTAAGCACTGGGCAATGTTTCTGTTTAATCCTGCTGAATAGTTCATCAGTTCGCACACCATCTTTACCTCGGCGCCTTCCCATGTCATACGGCGCGCCATTATTAGGCCTATATCGCCTGAGCCCAGAATAACTACTTTTCTGCCCGGCATGAAATTCTGCATATTCACCATATACTGAGCAGAGCCTGCTGTATACACACCAGAAGGCCTGTCGCCAGCGATATTCAGCGCGCCTCTGGTGCGTTCCCTGCAGCCCATAGCGAGTATCAACGCTCCTGCTTCCACAGTTATATATCCCCTGTCGCTGTTTATGCAGTGGATTGTTTTGCTCCTTGTTACTTCCAGCACCATGGTATTGAGCATTACCTCAATATCGCTTTGTTCAACCCTTCTGATATATCTGTCGGCATATTCAGGGCCTGTGAGCTCCTCGTTGAACATATGAAGCCCGAATCCGTTGTGTATGCACTGGCTTAATATTCCGCCCAGCCTTGCATCGCGCTCTATTATCAGCACCTTCTCAGCTCCGTTTTCCCTTGCTGAAAGAGCTGCTGCCAGCCCTGCGGGGCCGCCGCCGATTACTGCAACATCTACTTTAATCATTATGTTTGTCCTCCCTCAGTCGCGAATCAACAATATATGCATTCTTATCGGATTTCACTATTTCATTGGGCTCTTTATTCAGCTCCCTGCTTAATATCTCCAGTATTCTCGGTCCGCAGAAGCCGCCTTGGCATCTTCCTGATGTGCCTCTTGTCCTGCGCTTTATGCTGTCTACTGTGAGTGCAGGAACATTAGAATGTATAGCTGCCACAATCTCAGCCTCTGTCACGGTTTCGCACCTGCATATTATCCTGCCATACTTACTGTCATTTTGGTATGCTTCGTTTATCTCTTCCTCATTCATTTCAGAAAACGGTTTCGGCACATTCCTCACCGGATTATAATTTTTGTTTTCCTTCATTTCGAGTCCTGCCTTTTGAAGAAGCTCCCTCACCATCACTCCTATAGCAGGGGACGCAGAAAGCCCCGGCGAACAGATGCCAGCTACATTTACAAATCCTGGAAGCATATCAGAATTCTTTATATAGAAATCTTTCTTGCCGCTGTATACAGCCCTCAGGCCTGAAAACTGAGTTATTATTCTTGAATAATCAATCTTAGTTACAGAGCGCGCAGCCATTTCTTTTATGTAATTTAGCCCTTCAATGGTTGTAGACTTGTCCTCTTTGTCGTCCATGTCCTGCGCGTCCGGCCCGATAAACATATTGCCGTGTACTGTAGGAGCGGTGAGCACACCCTTGCCCATCTTTGAAGGAGTCTGGAAAATTACAGTTGATACCTTGCTTTCTGCCTTCTTATCAAACAGAATATATTCGCCGCGCCTCGGCAGAATTTCGAATTCTTCAGCGCCCGCAATTTTTGATATTTTGTCGGCGTATATTCCGGCTGCGTTAACAACGTATCTTGCCTCAATGCTCTTTCCAGGTGAACTTATTATGAAATTTCCCTTTTTCTCTATGCTTGTCACTTCAAAGTCCAGCATAATTTCAGCGCCGTTTTCCACAGCGTTATCGCACATGGCTATAGCAAGCTCATACGGGGAAACTATGCCGGCAGTCTTTGCATACAGCGCCCACTTCACATCATGGCTTAGGTGCCGCTCTATCTTTCTGGCTTCTTCGCCGTCAATTATCTCCATATTCTCGACGCCGTTTTCTATGCCTCTTTGATATAGCTCTTCGATTTTCTTTTTGTCGTCATCGTCGAATCCCACGACAAATGAGCCGCACCTTTCATATGGGACTTTGAGATTTTCGCAGAGCTTTTCCATCATGGCAGAGCCTTCTACGTTAAGCTTTGCCATTAATGTCCCCGGCTCGCAGTCATACCCAGCGTGAACTATACCTGAGTTTGCTTTTGTTGCGCCCATCGCAGCATCTAGTGCCTTCTCCAGTATTACAACCTTTAGATTATACTTGCTCAGCTCCATTGCCGCCGAACCGCCGGATACTCCGGCTCCTATAACAGCCACATCATAAATCATGATTAACTCCTTGCATAATGTACTTATATCTCACACATCCGTGTTACTTTAAGCTTATTTTGCTTCGTTTAAAGCAATTCTCTGCCTGTTGGCCCATTGTTAATTTCATCGGAGATTTTATACTATAAAATCTCCTTACGTTTGGGCAAAATAAAAAACCGACAAAACCCCTCTTCTAAAGGAGTTCAGTCGGCTCTCATTTCTTCACCATTATTTTGTTAACTACATTTTACTATATATTTATCATATAGTCAACGGCGTATTACAGCAGCATAATGTCATATATCCGCCCAGATAATTTCCGATACAGAAAGCAGATATAGCCCTGCTTTATCTACAGGCGTACCCGTTATGCTCTCTAAAGCATGGCAATATATATCTAGCTGGGTTCTATATTCATTGATAATTCTTTCTCTTGTGTTTGTTTCTGTCACCTTGTTTGTCTTGTAGTCTATTATCACCCATTTGCCATCTTTCATATAGCACATATCAATGATTCCCTGTATCATTACGGCTTCATCCGTATTGACATCCGTATATATTTCTCTCGCCTTTCGCCTTACAACAAAGGGCACTTCTCGCATCACATTCGCGCTTTGCTTTGCCTCGCTTACAACATCGCTTGAAAGGAACTTTTCTACAGCATTCAAATCTATTGCCTTTGCTCCGCCTTCAGGCAGTATGCGTTTTTGCTCAAGCTTCTCTGCAAATTCAGCTATATCGCTGCAGTCAAAATCTATTTTCTCCAATACCTTATGCGTCATTGTGCCTATCTCGGCGCTTGTGAATGCTCTTTCCCCTGATATGAATTCCGGCTTGGCAAGCGTCTCATACTGAATAGTATCATCTTCGTTCGAGATATCCCGCATGACGGCAGTCGCAGTTGTTTTTGCAGGTATAGCCCTGCCTCCTCTAATATCTATGTCTATAAAGTCTTTTTTTACATCCATTTCGGCGCACTCCTGAAGTGCAGCCATCACTGCCCCCGCGCGCTTTGTCCTGTCTATTTCTATACTCTCCGATTTAATTATTGTTGTTTTGAAAGCAGGTGTATTCACACTGTTATCCGGAAGTATTGAAGCTAAATTTCTTAAGTTTCCGCAGGCGATGTTCCTAATTGCTGCGCAGCCCATATAATTAAGCAGCGTAGCGTCATAGCCGAAGTACCTGCCGGGAATAAAGGGGGATGCCCATTTATCAGCCAGCCTTGCTATATCGTCGCCCTTTTTAGTGCTTCCGATTACTATCAGCCTCTCCTGCGCTCTTGTGAGTGCTACATAATATACGCGCATCTCTTCGCTGTATACACTCATCATGCCTGCACGGGATATTGCCTCCGCGGAAAGGGTATCCTTTCGCTCCCTGGTTTTCGGGTTATAGTATTTTGTGCCAAAACCAAGATCCTTATATGTCATCACCTGTTTTTTGGTGTCCTGGTCCGCAGGGCGTTTATTGGCGTTTATCACAATAACTATCGGAAACTCAAGCCCTTTAGATTTATGTATGGACATATACTGCACTGCATCATCAGCACTGCCGCTTTCTGCCCCTATTGACGCTTTATTATCCCTAAGCCTTTTTATATAAGACAAAAAACCATGCAGAGAAGACCCCGGAATCTTTGAATAGCTTTCTGCCCTGTCCAAAAGCAGGCGCATGTTGCCCTGTCGAACAGCTCCGCCTGGCAAGGCCCCCACCGCACTATAGAGCCCTGTTTCATCCAAAACTCGCCATATGAAACCCTTAAGGCTGATATATCTTGCCATATCCTTATAGGTATTGATTTTTTCCAGAAAGAGCCTTACCTTCTGCCCAAGAATGTCATTCCTCTCTGAATACATAAGTACACAGCTATAAAACGGCTGTTTTCCTTTAAATGCTTTTCTTATGGCCAAAAGCTCAGCCATCTCGAAGCCAAAAGCAGGCGAAGCCATAGCTGATATCAATGCCTTGTCACGTCGCTTATTGTTGATTATTGTCAATATATCAAGTGTCTGCCCTATTTCAATCTCATCGAAATATTCGCCGGATTCCTGCGGCATTACGGGTATGCCGTACTGCTCTAATACCCTGCGCACCTTTATAACTGACGGCTTAAACGACTTTGATAGTATGCATATATCGGAGTATTTCACAGGCCTCATTATTCCCTTTTTGCTATCATATATCTGCCCGCCCATTATTTCCTTTATTCTTCGGGCTGCTATGCAGGCTTCTCTTTCAACCGATAAATCCATATTATCGGTCGGTACATTCTCCTCGTCTAATATGATCAGCTCGCAGCTGCCCTGATATGTTCCCTCAGGCCGGTTTTCTCCATAATAAAGCCTTTCGTCTCTGCCGTAATCCACCTGTCCGAGGCGCGCACTCATAACCGTATCAAAAACCAGATTGATGGATTCAATGAGCCCCGGAGCGGAGCGGAAATTCTTATTTAAGTTTATTATCCTGTTCTCTGCATTTTCATCAATGCTGCTTTTTTCCATTCTATTTATAAAAAGCCCCGGGTCTGCCTGGCGAAAGGCATAGATGCTCTGCTTTACGTCTCCTACGCATAGCAGGTTGTTCTTTGATGTCACTTTTTCTATGATGCATTCCTGCAGCTTATTCGTATCTTGGTATTCATCCACAAAAATGTAATCAAACTTCCTTTTTTCATCCTCTGCCACCGCATCGTTTTTCAAAGCCTCTAGTGCAGTGTGCTGCAGGTCTTCAAAATCCAGCTGTCTTCTGCGCTTTTTTATCTTTTTATATTCTTTATCAAATTCAATGATTATATCTCGCAGCGCACATAATGCAGGATACATCTTCTTATGCCTTGCAGCTGTTTCATCAGGCGGGAGCATAATGATAGACTCCGCCATCTTCTTATTCATGTCTTTTGTCGTTGCACGCAGTGATTTTGCCATCTCAACGAGCACAGCGTCATCTTCCTTTTTCTTTCTGGGAAGTGTCATAAAGCTGCTGCCCGTTATCATCTCTCTAGCAGCTTCAAATTCGCCGCTCTTAAGTTTCTCTGTGGCGCTTTTGAAATAATTCATATCATCTTCAAATGCAATTGCGTATGATGCAGGGCCGCCTTCTGAAAGGCATATTTCCTTTGCTCTACTGCTTAGTGTTATCATGTCTTCGAAAGTATCCAGAAAAGTGTTTTTAATAAATCTTGCCCAGTGACTATCAAGAATATCTTCCTTATCCAGATTAAATTCCTCCGTCCACATATTCAGCAAATCTATATAATCCGGCTGCGTCCTTATGAATGCATAAAGCTCCAAGGCAATATTCTCTATCTTTTCGCCGCCTCTGCCGCCCAGCGTATCGCCCAGCAGAAGGAATCCCTCTTCCTTCTTGTCGAATTTTTCATCCAGCACTTTGCTTATGGCGCGCATCTGATAGTCTGCGGCATCCTCCCCTAGCACTGTGAAGTTCGGATCTATGCCTACGCTGTGATAGTTGCGCCTCAATAGTGATATGCAGTATGCGTGCACTGTAGATATATTGCTGTCGTTTAATTTCTCCAGCTGCGCACTCAGTCTTTTTGTGTCGCCGCCTGCATTGATCTCCTCCAGCATGCGCCTTCCCAGCCTGCTGCGCATTTCCATAGCGGCAGCCTCCGTAAAGGTAATCATAAGTATGCGGGATATATCAATATTTTCATTAACAATCAGTTCCAGTGCTCTTTGCGTGATAACTGCCGTCTTGCCAGAGCCTGCAGCGGCGGACACCAGCAGATTGCACCCTCTCGCCTCTATAGACGCCTGCTGCTCATTAGTCCATCTCATCGCTTGCACCTCCTGTGAACTTCTCAATGTATTCCAGCGCTTCCTCTTCATTTGGTTTCTGGTTCTGCGTATATACCTGCGCCCCAAACCTGCAGATATTCTGATAGTCGCACAGTGCGCACGCAGAAGTGGCCTTGTCAGTTAATGGGTTTACTCCCATTTCACCCTGCTCCATCTTAACACATATATTTTCTGCGGTGTTCATTGCCGCCTTCAGAGCTGCATCCATATAAGCAGGCGTCATAACAGCTTTGCTGCTTCTGGGTGTGTTATCTGTTTTGTATGTCAAGTTTACGATTTCTGATTTCTGTCCAGCAGCCAATGATGTATCTAAAGCTGCCAGCACATCAGCCGTATCCACAAAAACCCCGTTCAGCCTCTCTGCATCGCTGCTGTCTTTTCCTTCATCTGTGTAGTCATTTCTCAATGGAAAATAGAAAACTCCGGCAGCCTTTGCATCGCCGCCTTTCGTAAGCGCGTTGGCGTAGACAAAAAGCTGCAGGTTCTCTCCCGTCATTAGCCCAGTTAAATCCACGCTCTTTTTGCCCGATTTATAATCAATTGCCCTTATCCATTTATTGTTTCCTGAAATGTACTCATCCACTCTGTCTATTTTGCCTCGCAGCATAGCAGTCTTACCGTCAGGCAGCTTGATTTCTATCGGCCCGAATTCCCTGCCCTTATCAAATTCCAGCTCATGTCCTTTAGGAATAAACGCACTGTTTTTCAGCCCTTTTGCGTATACTTTGCCGCTTCTCCGAGCTGTTTCTATCAACTGCTCTGTTAGAAATTCCCGCTTTGCATCTATCGTGAATGAGCCGTCTTCAAACACCGCTGCTATATGCCTTGCCTTTTTCTGCATCATTATATCTATTTCATCATCTGATATATTTTCTATATCCTGCTCTGCTATTTCCCTGCCGAATTCCTCCATGACTTTATGGAGATATGCCCCGCTGCTTACGTATTCAATATTGGCTGCAGGGTCATTTTCCGGCTGCAGTCCGTAGGTTATCATATAGGCAAACGGGCATTTTGCATACTGCTCCAGCTGGCTGACGCTCGCAAACAGGTTTCCATCCTCTTCCTGCATTATGTCGTGGCGCGTCTGCCCTTCCTCTGCAAAGCTGTACATTTTATCAATGTATTCTCTGTGCTTTTCGTGCTTCATCAGCGCGGCCATTCCCTCTTTCCACTTCCCGTCCGGGTACGGCCTTGAGTCACCTATTGCCCCAAGCGCGCTTGCTGACGCCCTGTATGCAGATGCTGCAGACGTAAGGGGGTCAATATATGCGCTTTCTATAATGACCTCCGGCAGCAGAGAGAGCACCCTGCGTACAATCATTGCGCACTCTTTGCCTTCTGAGCAGTCATAGCTAATATTCAGAATTTCCTCTGGTGATGTGAGAGCCCTGTAAATATTGTAATTACTTTCGCTCTTTCTGAATTCGCCTCCGCGTCCGGCCTGTACTCCGCTATTTTTAAGCTCGGCTAGCTCATTGTCTCCGAATATCGCGCCCTCGGGCAGAGGCGGCGGCAGCAGGCCTTCATTTGCACCCAATATAAATGTGCACTTCACACCGCTTACCTTTGTTCGGCCTATGTCGCCTACGCTCACGTTGTTCGTTCCTGTGGGCAAAACGCCAATTTTCACAGCAGAGAGGCTTTCTTCCAGCAGCTTTATTATTTCGTCCAGTTCGTACATATCATCTGATGATATTACATGGAGCTGGTCGAGTATTTTTATGATGACATTCCAGCTCTGTGCTGTCTCCGCAGCCTCATCCAGCCTTCCCTCATCTTCAAGCCTTGTTTTTTCTAAATCTACATATTTATATATCTCAGCTCTCTCAAGCAACTTATATATCTCAGCCGCCCAGCCTGCGGTGTTCTTTTTCGCGGTGTCGAATGAACGTACCTGATTTATAATAACCCTTCGTTTTTCATTGATATACTTCAGGTCATATATTTTTGCTCCCCTTCTGAAATCCTTAAGGAACATGCTTCCCTGTATAGAGCATGCAATACAGTAGTCCTCAAATTTCTCGCAGTCATCAGAAGATAGCGGAGTGTATTGGGTCTTTATCATGTTCAGTGCGTGTTCTCTTAAATTGAATTCGCTAAACTGCAGTGCAGATAACAGCCATACAACTGCAGGGTGTGATGTCACACTGCGCCTTTCATCAAGAAAGAATGGTATGCCATATTGATGAAATATGCGTGAAACACCTGATGAATACTTCTCCATGCGGGAGCAGGTTACGTTAATAACGTTCCATTTTATTTTATGCTCTCCTACGAGGCCCACTATAGAGGCCGCCGCAAAGTGTATTTCCTCATCAGTTCCCAGAGCTTTAATTATTTTTAAATTGGTTTTTCCTTCAAATGTTTTGTATGGATATGAATAGAGATACTTTGCTATATGCTGTATGCCTTCGTCGCTGCTTTGCACTCTGCCTTCAATATACTCCGCATCAATTCGGATGCCCATGTTTTCGGCAGTTTTCTCAATGAGATTCATGCTGTCCGCTCCGGCAGCGTAAAGGCTTTGGGTGCGCTGCTTATCAAGGGTCAATGATACACCCACTTCATCTGCATATGGCAGAATAGAAAATATTAGCTGAATATTTTTAGCCGGAATATAGTCAAATGAATCAAAATAAACACAGGTATTATCAAAGAACTTCTTTACTTCCGCTGAATCTCCGTCTATCACTCCGCACAATAAATCAACGCTGTCATCTGAGTCTACTGCGCCTATCGCCATGCTTGCCTCACGATAGCTCTCCATGATTATTTTGATATCGTGTGCTTTTTTATAAATTATCGATTCTTCGTTTTCTCCTTTTATCGCTTCCAGGAGATCATCTGCGCTTACATTGAACTTTTTAAGGTCGCCTATAAAATCCCCGACGGATGATGAAAACCCCGGCATCGCAGCCGCCCTTTCAAATATCTTTAGTTCTCCTACGTGCCTTTTTAAAATAGTCTTTATTAGCAGTATTTTGCCCGTTTCATCCAGTACTTTACCTGAAGGATTCTCTATGCCAGAAAAAATCCAACTCATAAGCCTCTTTATGCTCATTACCTGGATTTTTATCATACCGTCGCTTTCTTTATTCTCTGCAAGCAGCGCTTTTTCTGTCTCCAGAGTATATTGCTCCGGTACTAATATAATTGTTTTTTTGCCTGAATTTGTGTTTTGCCACGCATTTTTGTATATGCGCCTGCTTCTTAACGCCGAGCTTTCACCATATAATATTTGTAAGTTCATCTATTTTCCCCTGTAGCGCCTGCCCGGCACAAATATGTCTATTAGATAATTATATTTTCTGCATAATCCGCATCATTATATCGGCATAAATAGAATCCGCATTTTTTTCAAATTCCTCACAAAGGCTTTCCGCCTCGCTGCGCGTTGTCGCCACAACTCTCAATACCAGGGCTTCATTGTTGTTGTCTTTGAGCTTCAATATTACAGGAAATTCATTTGTTGAGTCCTGGCTGAAATTTACGTGTATTTCCATTTTGCGGCGTATGTTGGCTTTATTTTTCTGCGCGTCTGCATCTATCTGTTCCCGAATTGAAAAAGGAATTTCTTTTTTGAAATTATCCAGCACAAATATGCCCTTTGAGGCTATTCTCCTAGCGTCATCTATATTTTCTAGATATCCCTCCTCTACAAGTGAAAGCAGCTGGTTTTTTAGATCAAAGTAATTCATCCAGTCATGCTTCATTAAGTAATCCTCAACCATAGCATCCGACAAGGGCATCCCCATCTTATGATAAAGGAATAGTATAATAAGCCTGTTTTCTTCCTGCCTGTTTTTATCATGCAGCTGCATCAGAGGTTCCTTTCTGTCCTTTTTCAATAATCCTATTCCTTCTCTTCCACAATAAATTTGTCCAGCTTATCTTCCAATCCGCCGGCATATATATCAACAGTAAGCACTTTCTTTAAATCAAGTGACAAAACGCCCAGTATTGACTTCGCATCAACCACATACCTGTCGCTGCGCACATCCACATCGCCCTGATTAAGTGAAGCGAGCGCGACAAATTCATTAACATCATCTACACTTTTTAGTCTGATTTTTACGCTTCTGAAACCGCTCATATTTTCCTGATGCTCCTTTGCAAATCATATTTATATACATTTATTATAATCTATACTCATCTATAAAAACAGCTTTTTTACAGTTAATTAATAAACTTTAATTACTTCATTAAAACATATACGAATATTTTTTAAAATATTTAATTTATCGTTCGCTTTTTAATGTTTTTATGCTATAATACAGGCTAATAAAACAGGGAGATAATTTTAATGAGTGTTACCAAGCGCATATATGTTGAGAAAAAGCAGAATTTCGCAGTGGAAGCAAAAAACCTGCTGCATGACCTTAAGGAACTTCTTCACATTGATAACCTTGAATCCATAAGAATACTAAATAGATATGATGCTTCAGGGATAGATGAAGCCCAGTTCCATCTAGCAGTACAAAAGGTTTTTTCCGAGCCGGCAGTAGATGATACATTCGATAAAATTGATTTTAGCGGTTATGCAGCATTCGCAGTTGAGTACCTCCCGGGGCAGTTTGACCAAAGAGCTGACTCAGCAGTGCAGTGCATACAGCTATTGACCGAGGGTGAACGTCCGATGATACGCTGCGGCAGGGTGTATATGCTCAAAGGAAGCCTAACTGAAAAAGATATTAAAAAGATAAAAGAGTATATTATTAACCCGATTGATTCCCATGAAGTCACACTAAATGAATATGAAACCTTAGAAACCGAATCCGAACTCCCTGCAGATATTGAAATACTTAACGGGTTTACCAAAATGAGCGATGATGAATGCCGTGCCTTTATATCGGAAAAGGGCCTGGCAATGAGTCACGATGATGTCAAATTTGTTCGTGATTATTTTATAAGCATAGGAAGAGACCCTTTCATTACAGAAATCAGAGTAATAGATACATACTGGTCCGACCACTGCAGGCATACCACATTTTCAACCGTAATCGAAGATATCGAAATTGAAGACAGTTCCTTTTTGAAAAACGCCGAAGAAGCACTTGTAAAATACAGAAACGCACGCCAAGAAGTATACGGAGATAGAATAGGAAGCAAAAAAGAATGCCTTATGGATGTGGCCACAATGGGCATGAAGCTGCTTAAAAAAAGAGGGCTGCTTAATGACTTGGATGAGTCCGAAGAAATTAATGCCTGCTCAATAAAAATAGACGTGAATATCGACGGCAAAAATGAACCGTGGCTTTTAATGTTCAAAAACGAAACTCATAACCACCCAACTGAAATTGAGCCATTCGGCGGAGCGGCAACATGCCTAGGCGGTGCAATACGCGACCCCCTCTCCGGCAGGAGCTATGTATATCAGGCTATGCGCGTAACAGGAAGCGGAGATCCGCGAAAGGACGTAACAGACCATCTCCCCGGCAAGCTCCCTCAAAGGCAGATAACAAAGGGCGCTGCTCATGGATATTCATCCTATGGTAATCAGATAGGCCTCGCCACGGGACAGGTGGCTGAAATATATGATGAATCATATATAGCAAAGCGAATGGAGATAGGCGCCGTTATAGCAGCAGCTCCTGCGGAAAATGTTGTACGCGAGAGACCGCAAAAGGGCGACGTTGTGGTGCTTTTAGGCGGAGCAACCGGCAGAGACGGCTGCGGAGGGGCGACAGGCTCATCCAAGGCGCACGATATTGAATCAATTGATACCTGCGGAGCGGAGGTACAGAAAGGCAACGCACCAACCGAAAGAAAACTGCAAAGGCTCTTTAGAAACCCCGAAGCTGCAAAACTAATAAAGCGATGCAATGACTTCGGTGCCGGCGGCGTATGCGTCGCCATAGGCGAGCTTGCAGACAGCCTTATAATCGACCTGGATAAGGTTCCTAAAAAGTATGACGGACTAGACGGAACAGAGCTTGCCATATCAGAATCTCAGGAAAGAATGGCTGTGGTGCTGTCTGAAAAAGACGCAGAAAAGTTTGTAAAACTGGCTGCGGAAGAAAACCTTGAAACTTCAGTTGTAGCCATCATTGAAGACAACGGTAAACTGATAATGACATGGCGTGGAAAAGAATGCCTGAATATAGACAGAAGCTTTCTAAACACCAATGGTGCATCGCAGTATACAAAAATAAAAATAGCAGCTCCGGATGAGAAAGACTCACCCTTTATAAAAGAGCATATTGATAACCCGCGCGAAAAATGGATGGAAACAATATCATCATTGAATTCCTGTGTTCACAGAGGTCTTTCTGAGATGTTCGACTCTACAATAGGTGCTGGAACTGTGACTATGCCATTCGGCGGAAAGTATCAGCTGACTCCAACGCAGGCAATGACCGCGAAAATACCCGTGCTGAACGGCGAAACGGACACCGTTTCCATAATGGCATATGGCTTCAATCCTGAAATATTCAGATTCTCTCCCTATCACGGCGCAATATACTCAGTGCTTGAATCGCTGCTAAAGCTGGCCGCTACAGGCGGAGACATCACTAAAGCAAGGCTAACATTCCAGGAGTATTTTGAAAGGCTGCGCAATGACCCGGAAAGATGGGGTAAGCCTATGGCAGCATTGTTGGGCGCTTTTGACGCTCAGGAAGCGCTTGGCATACCGGCAATCGGAGGCAAAGACTCCATGTCCGGCTCATTTGAAAAGCTGGACGTTGTCCCTACGCTGGTTTCTTTTGCGGTGGCCGCACACAAATCAGGCAAGATAGCGTCACCCGAATTTAAGAAGCCGGGTTCAGCTATCGGGCTTCTTAAAATGCCCATCAGTGAAGCCGGCCTGCCCGACTATAGCAAATTCAAGGAAATATGTGCTTTCCTTACCCTTCACATAGGATGCACTCAGGTCATATCCGCGCATACCATATCATCAGGCGGCATAGCAGAAGCAGTAACAAAGATGTCAATAGGTAATAAGATAGGCGCACAATTAACCATAAATGAAGACGAATTATTTAATAAAAGCTATCTTTCGGTTATTGTAGAAATTCCTGAAAAAGTGGACGCTGAGTTCATTTTAAAATCAATAGACGGAAAAATAATAGGCAATACCACTGAGGAAACCCTACTAAGCTGCGGAAATATTAAAATCGAATTGAACGATGCGCTTGATAAAATTACAGACGTTTTAGAAGATGTGTTCCCCGTAAATACAGACATGTCCTATAAAACCGCTGTAAATGAAACTTACACAAAAGGAATAACGAAAAGGTCCAGTATAAAGGCGACAAAGCCCAAGGTTCTAATCCCTGTTTTCCCGGGTACAAACTGCGAATACGACAGTAGGCGGGCATTTGAAAAAGCAGGCGCGGAAGCAGAAATATTTGTATTTAAAAACTATAATTCAGACGTTATTCATCAAAGCATTGAGCACATGTCAAAACTAATAGACAACAGCCAGATTGTAATGATTCCTGGCGGCTTTTCATTGGGTGATGAACCAGAAGGCAGCGGCAAATACATAGCCAATGTACTATCCAGCGGAAAAATAGCAGAAAGCATAATGAACCTGCTGAACAAAAGAGACGGCCTGATGCTGGGAATATGCAACGGATTCCAGGCGCTGATAAAAGTCGGCCTTGTACCCTACGGAGAAATACGACCCATGAGAGATGACTCCCCCACGCTGACATTTAATGATATCGGCAGGCATCAATCAAGGATTGTAAGGACGAGAGCTGCATCCAACCTTTCACCATGGATGGCAGGGATAAAAACAGGTGATATAATAAACGTGGCTATATCCCACGGTGAGGGTAAATTCGTATGTACTGAAGATGAGCTTGCGAAGCTTTCAGCCAACGGACAGATAGCCTCACAATACGTCAATCTAAACGGCGACGCCACATATGATATCAACTATAATCCTAATGGTTCCTACAATGCCGTGGAAGGAATAACCTCTCCGGACGGCAGGGTTTTGGGCAAAATGGGGCACAATGAAAGATATACTGATGGCTGCTTTATAAACGTACCCGGAGAATACGACAGCAAAATATTCAAATCCGGTGTCGACTATTTTAAGTAGACATAGAATAATTTAAGTTTTATAATGAACTATGTGCAATGCATAGTTCATTTAATTTTAAAGAAGAAATATCAAATAGGAGAGTGCGCATAATGAAGTATATTATTTCCCTGGATCAGGGCACCACATCATCAAGAGCAATAGTTTTCGATCAAAATTCAAACATCGTGGCATCAAGCCAAAAAGAATTCAAGCAGTATTATCCTCAGCCCGGATGGGTAGAGCATGACCCAATGGAGATACTAAGTTCACAGACAGAGGTCCTGAAAGAAGCAGTAAAAAAATCTAAAATTAAAATAGACGACATCGAGGCCATTGGAATTACCAACCAAAGAGAGACTACCATAGTCTGGGATATAGAAACAGGCAAGCCCATATTCAATGCCATTGTGTGGCAATGCAGGCGTACAGCAGATATCTGCGACAGCATCAAAGATAAAAGCGCAATGATCCAGGAAAAGACAGGGCTTGTACTGGACGCATATTTTTCCGCAACGAAAATAAAATGGATACTGGATAATGTAGAAGGCGCCCGCAAGCTGTCTGATGAAAACAGGCTGCTTTTCGGCACAGTGGATACATGGCTGGTTTGGAACCTTACAAAAGAAAAAAACCACCTCACTGATTACTCAAATGCATCACGTACAATGCTCTATAACATATACGATCTCTGCTGGGACGGCGAGATACTAGACCTTCTTAATATCCCCTCAAATATACTGCCCTGCATAATGGACAGTTCCGATTTCTATGGAACACTAAGGAAAGATATACTGGGCAGAGAGATACCTATAATGGGCGTAGCGGGCGACCAGCAGGCGGCATTGTTCGGCCAGGCATGCTACAAGCCGGGTATGGTGAAAAACACATACGGCACAGGCTGCTTCGTCGTTATGAATACAGGCGAGACACCCGTTAAATCCAAAAATAACCTGCTTACAACCATAGCCTGGGGACTAGACGGCAAAATAACGTATGCATTGGAGGGCTCAATATTCATGGGCGGAGCCACAATACAGTGGCTGCGCGACGAACTAAAAATAATTAAGTCCGCACCGGAGTCGGAAGCACTTGCAAGCCAGGTGGAAAGCAGCGAGGGCGTATATCTAGTTCCTGCCTTTACGGGGCTCGGCGCACCTTGGTGGGACATGTACGCAAGGGGCACAATCCTAGGAATGAGCAGAGGCACCGGAAATGCGCATATAGCGCGTGCAGCACTGGAAGCCATAGCATACCAGAGCAGAGATGTAATGGACGCGATGAGCCATGACTCAGGCATTGAGCTATCCGCTATAAAGGTGGACGGCGGAGCAAGCGCAAACAATCTGCTTATGCAGTTTCAGGCCGACATCACGGGAGCTCAGGTTGTCCGCCCGGCCTGCGTGGAGACAACGGCACTTGGTGCAGCATATCTTGCAGGACTAAAAAGCGGAATATTTGAAAACCTTAATTCCATTGAATGCAAGATTGACAAGACATTTATTCCGCAGATGGACTCAGAAACAATGAATCAAAAGCATAGCAAATGGATAAAGGCCGTAAAATGTGCTCAATCATTCAGTGAAAAAGCATAATGTCACAAAAGTTCATATTCTATCCATAAAAATTTTTATATAATTCATAATATCGTCTTGATTTCTATAAAATATTGTGATAATATCATACCATGTAGTATTAATAACTACATGGTATTTACTTTTAAGTTCAATTAGAAAGGAAACACAACAATGGCAAACAAAAAAATTGCTATAGTTACTGACACTACTTGCGATTTGTCAGATGAGGTTTTAAAGCTAAATAATATATTTATGGTTCCCATGCAGATAGTGTATGAAACTAGGACCTATCGTGACCGCATGGAGATAACAGCAGACAAAGTATACGAAATGCTTGATAAAGAAATCCCGAAGTCATCACTACCCCTTCCTGAGGATGTAAAGAAAATTCTTGACAGGATAGTAGATGACGGATACACAGATATTCTGTATATTTCAATTTCTGCCGGCCTTTCAGGAACATATAACCTTATTCGCCTGCTGGCTCAGGAATATACCAAGCTTAATATTGAGGTTGTTGACTCAACCAACCTGTCAATGGGGTTAGGATTCCTTGTAATGGAGGCAGCAAACGTAATCAAGAAAACCGGTGATATCAAAGCTGCTATTCAAAGAATGAATACCGTAAGAAAAACAATGAGCACTATGTTTGTATTAAACACTTTGGACTATCTTAAAAAAGGCGGCAGGATAGGCAAAGTTGAAGGAACAGTTGGCAATCTGCTTAATATTAAGCCAATAATAGCCGTAAATGAAGAAGGTGTATACTACACCGTAAGCAAAGGAAAAGGCTTCAAAAAGGCTGTAAGTGCGATGGTGGATGAAATAAAGAACCGCTATGGCGACAAGCCGATAGTAGTTGCAGTAGTCCACGGCACTCTGCCTGAAGGAGCGCAGAATCTGTTGATCTCACTTAAGGAAAAGCTTAATGTAACTACTTCGTATATTACGCAGGTAAGCCCTGTACTCGGCGTACATACCGGCCCCGGGCTCCTTGGCGTGATAGCATTCGAGGAAACCCTTGCGTAAAATACAATAAATGATATAGCAAAAGGAGACTGCAAACGCAATCTCCTTTTTTAATAATCTTTGCTGATAATTCTTATTTACGGATTCTTTCCTTAACCTTGGCAGCCTTGCCTGAACGCTCACGCAGATAATACAGCTTAGCTCTGCGAACCTTACCAAGC
>JAFGUF010000023.1 GCA_016938675.1 Clostridia bacterium
GATGGCAGAGTCTGGTTGAATGCACCGGTCTTGAAAACCGGCATAGGGTTAAACCTATCTAGGGTTCGAATCCCTATCTCTCCGCCACCACAAAAGCCGTTAAACAATTTGTTTATTGGCTTTTTTATATGCCTATTATTTCTACCCTTATACTTTTTGTTCCGTTATATCTAGGCAAAACTAGCGAAAAAATAAAAGCATTCAAAGCGGCGTAGAGTACATAATGTATAGATAAATATATTTATATATAAAAATGTACTGATAAAAAATATTAGATAAGCCACTACTTTGTACAAGAACAAATTACATCCTATATATATGGCTACTTTATTATACTTTAATATTATATTTTGAGTCGAAAATTGACTGGTGCATTTACTTACTCTTCATAAATGCAGATTACTACAAATCATACCACCTTCACCAATGACTCGGCCTATCAATGATAAACGGCAGTTTCGTCGAATTGTCTCCTTTTGCAGAGTTTACTTGCGATTGCGTTAAAAATAAGCAATCTGCAAGATTCGCTCCTTTAATATTTGCGTCTCTCATGTCCGCACTAATTAAATCAGCACCCGTCAGATCAATCCCGCTCAAATTCGTCGCTATCAGGCAGGCTCCTCGTAAGTCTGCACCTATCATATTTGAATTTCTCAAATCAGCACCGAAATAATCCGCCCCTCCTATGCTTTTCTCAGATGCTTTCTCGCAAGCTTTGCCTCGCACTAAATCGCTTGTAATGCTCAGGTATCTATTCACGTTATTCCTATGTGTCTCTTGGTCTAGTGAAACCAATGAATCGGCATCTCCTTCTGTAGTCTGCTCAATACTTTCAAGCAATGCACATATCTCGTCTTTTATGCTCTGGTTTGTCTGTAAGCAATATGCTTGTGCTAGATACCACATCATCTCATGAAGCTTTCTCATAATCAGAAAAGCTGAAAACATCTTCTCTTTGTTTTCAGGAAACTGCATCCAGTCTTCTCCATTGAAAGTCACTTGAGATATCTTTTGTCCTGCACCAAAGCAATCATATCCAAGGCATCCTTTGAAACCTTTATTTTTAAGATTTTTATAATCAGCACAGGTATAGTCAGGCCTAAGATTTATGCAAGGCTTACCTGCTTTTTTATCTTCAGGGAAGCCATCGGATTCCGAGAAATATAACGCTGCACAGCATAAACCAAAGCAATTCTTGCAATCAATTTTCAATAATTCAAATAGTTCTTCATTATCTTTCTTTTTCAATTTATATGCCTCTCTGAGCGGAATGATAACCTGTACCAATGTAACATGTGTTAATATTTATAGCGCTATTCATTCAAATTAATATTATATCACGCTTTTGCGCTACAAATCCTAATACATATTATAAAACTTATTTGACAATGTTATTGATGGTTTAATTAAGAATCAAAGCTAGAATAGAAACTAGCTCTTATTGATAAAGAATATTAAATAATATCGTATTCTTTATTGATTTTTTATTTGATGTATGCTAAAATCTACTAGCGTCAATTTGATGCACACCGCATTAAAACGCATATTGGGGCGTCGCCAAGTGGTAAGGCACTGGACTCTGACTCCAGCATCCGCAGGTTCGAATCCTTCCGCCCCAGCCATAAACATTAAAAAGAGAACAGGTTTTGTTCTCTTTTTGTTATCTATGATATTAGTATATATAAAAGTAACTGTAATTTGTTAGTTTCACCTTTACAGCAGCTCAATTTTTGAAAAATCAATTTTTCCATCCTCTGCAATCGAATCCGAAGGAGCATGCACATATTCTACTTTGCCAATAAACATTTCATGCGAACCTGTAACAATGGAATCAACAATTGTGCACTCTATGTTAACAGGACAATCTAATAATATCGGTGCGTCAACTACCTTGCCGTCAGCTATATTCATTTTAAGCTTTTTAAGCTTATCTTCGTCTCGGCCGCTGTGGCTGCCTAGGTAATCATATGCCTCCTTGTTATGTGGCGATGCTAAGTTTATTATAAAGCAGCCGCTTTCTTTTATCAGTTTATAGGAGTGGCGCGAGGGCACAATTCCTACCATAGCCATCGGTGGGTCATAGCTGCAGTTACTTGCATATGCCACAACCAAAGCATTGTTCTGCCCGTCTTTTCCTCTGCATGATACGATTACCGGTGGTTTGGGCATAACATATGTGCCCATAGCTGCCTGTTTCTTTTCCATCGTTTGCTCCTCTTCATTAATTATTTCTTATTAATACCAAAGTTATATTATACTCATTATTAACATATGTCAATATTAAGCTGTGTATAATAAAAAAGCCGTCGACATTAATCAACGGCAGTTTCTTTAATTATAAGCGTCTATTCATCATAAGTTTCAACACAGTAATCTTTGTTGCCACAGCTAGGGCAGGTCAATTTTCTCGTTCTTGGCGTGTGTGCTGCAAATAAAAATTCTTTTCTGCCCGGTTTGAATTTCGTCTCACAATTCGCGCAAATGTATGCAGTATTTTTGTAGTAAATGCGCAGCAGCAATATTCCTATTGGAATATTAAGAAGCATCACAGCGGCAAAGGGTATCCAATTGCCTTTAGTTATCCATATAACAATTGCTGCTATTTCAGCCACGCCCATTATTGCTCCGAGAATTCCCATTTTCACATAGGCATTTTTGAGTTTTTTCTTTCCGTTCATTATTTTTTTTATATCACTTAATGAATTTACTGTGACCTTTGCCGAGCTAAGGATATTATTTTTTACTATTTCTATTGCGCTAAGCTGCCTCTTTTTTTTCTCTATTTCTTCCTGCACATGCTTCTCCTGCTCTTCAAGCAGCATCAATGTTATCTTGCTTGAATTTTCGCTTTCAATTATGCCCATAATAGAATCCAATGAAAGCCCCAAAGCCTTGAGAAGCAAAATATGATTCATCTTCTTCAAGTCATCTTCGCAGTATAGCCGCCTGCCACCATCTGATAATTCAGCAGGTTTTAGAAGCCCTTTGCTGTCATAGAACTGAACGGTTCTCACCGAAATACCACATAGCTTTGCGATGTCGCCAGTAGAGTATTGTGACATAGAATTCACCTCCTAATGCCTACTATAGAGCATTACGCAGCGTAATGAGCAATACCTTACGTAAGGTGATTTTTTTATTTTTAAATTATTTTTTTAATAAAAGCGAAATACCCCTAAACAGCCTTCTGTTTGCAAGGGCCGCAATTGCCTCCGTTATGTATGGCGGCGTTCCGCTTCCTGTCATCATGCCAAATGATTTTAGAGGCATCTCTTTTGCGATATTAACCATCATTACATACGTTGTGTAGTCCCTGTCTCCAGTTTCTGAGGTAAGCATTTTCTTCAGCTGACTGCTGACTACTTTGTTTAGAACCTTTCCTGCCAGAGTCTTCTGTATATCCGTAAGCGTTGAATTGGCGTCATACGGCGCTTTTTTGTCCCTTTTCCTTGGCGGGAGCTTTCTTCTCAGCAGTTTTTCAAAATCGCACTCGTCTATTTCTAGTGTTTCATTCTTAAGGTTGTAATAGCACTCAAGCTCTTTCCTATAATCAGGCGTCTCAATGTCATCCTTTGCATCAATTTTTATTTCGCCATCCAGCCTTATATCTCTTGATGAGCTGCCTATAAGCACACCATATGTTCCGCTCTCAGCATGCCAGTCTTTAATATTGATATTATAATACGCAAATGAACGCTTATTAAGACTGATCTCAACGCTTTTCTTTTCGCCCTTCTTCAGAAATACTTTCGTAAATCCTTTCAGTTCCTTTTCAGCTTTGAAAATTACTGATTCGTTGTTCTTGATATATAATTGTGCTATTTCTGCTCCGTCATACTCTCCAATGTTTTCTATATCAAATGATACAATATAGTCGAAGTCAGCTTTTTTCTTTATTCTCAGATTAGTATACTTGAATTTTGTATAGCTTAATCCAAATCCAAAGGGAAAGAGAACATCTTTTTTCGCTGTGTCATAATATCTATAGCCGACATATATGCTTTCTCTGTATTCTACGCTCGTTTGGTAACCCGGAAAATAATTGTATGAGGAATTATCTTCAAGCTTAATTGGAAATGTCTCTGCCAATTTTCCTGAAGGACACACGTCCCCGAAAAGAATATCAATTATTGCTCCTGCCCCAGCCTGTCCGTGAAGATACCCTTCCAGAACTGCTACTGTGCTTTCAATCCAAGGCATTGCAACCGGAGCTCCATTAGCCAGCACAACAATTATTTTGTTGTTTACTTTGCTGACTGCTTCAATTAACGCAATCTGATTGGCAGGTATGTCTAGAGTATTTCTGTCGAATCCCTCTGATTCATATGCGGCAGTTAGCCCTGCATACAGCAAAACAAACTCGTGCTCTTTCGCTATATTCACTGCTTCTTGGATTAGGTCTTCTTCTATTTCGTCGGTTTTTATTGAATACCCCTTTGCGTATTCGAAAAAATAACCTCTTTCTTTCATTACGTCGAATGCATTGTCCATTTTGCTGGGGTTAATCAGGCTTGAACCCGCCCCCTGATAGCGCGGTACTTTAGCAAATTCACCAATCAAGGCTATATCGCTGTTTTTCTGCAATGGCAGTGTATTATCGTTTTTCAGCAGCACTGCTGACTGCTCAACAATTTCTTTAGCCAGCTGATGATGCGCCTCCGCATCGTATTTATATCCGTCATTAATAGATTCCTGAGACTTCAGAATTAATGTGACTACATTCTCTACAGCCTTGTCTAGGTCTTCAATCTTTAGCTCGCCGTCATTTACAGCCTTTATTATAGCTCGAGTGTTTTTCGGTCCGCTTGCCGGCATCTCAAGATCAAGACCGGATTTTATGCCCTCTGCCCTGTTGTTTACCGCACCCCAGTCAGTCATCACAAGGCCGTCATAGCCCCACTCGCCGCGCAGAACATCCGTCAGCAGCCTTTTGTTTTCGCTGAGATATTCGCCATCAACTTTGTTATACGAGCACATCAAAGTCCATGGATTTGCCTGCTTAACGCATTTTTCAAATCCTGCCAGGTATATTTCTCTCTGTGCTCTTTCATCAACCACTGCGTCTATTGTCATACGCAGTTTTTCCTGATTATTCATTACGTAGTGCTTAAGTGAAGTACCTATGTTTTTGCTCTGCACTCCTTTTACAAAGGCCGCCGCCATTTCTCCGGTCTGGAACGGATCTTCAGAAAAGTATTCGAAATTCCTGCCGCATAATGGTGACCTTTTTATGTTCGCTCCCGGGCCTAGAACTACAGATACCTTTTCCTGAAGGCACTCCTCGGCAATTGCTTCACCCATTTTTTCAAGCAAATCTATATCCCATGAGCTAGCTGTAGTGCATGCAGTTGGAAAGCACGTAGATGGCACGCTATCATTCAGCCCTGCCTTCTCCGACTCCACCTGCTCCTTGCGCAGCCCATGAGGCCCGTCTGCAACCATTATATCCCCAAGTCCCAGTCTTTCAACTGAAACCAAATGCCAAAAATCTTTTCCCATGCATAATGCTGCCTTCTCCTCAAGTGTCAGCTTTGATACTATTTCTTTTGCTCTATCAGCCATTGTTTTCTCCTTTAACTATTATATACTTATATACTTATTATTTATTTATATTGAACATTAAAAAAGAGGATATAATGATACCCTCTCGTTTTTTAGCCGCTCATGTGGTTTCCCGAGTCCAGCCATTCCATCCCGACAGGCACATTCATAATTAAGCAGAAATAATCCCACACCGCCCCGAAAGGATATGTATTGATCTCATCAATTAATGCCTGCTTTGTGCTGTAATCCTCAGCTGCATCGCAACGCTTTAAGTATTCGCCTGGCTCAAGAAGGGCCGTTAAATATGCTTTCTGCATTGCGCGAGCTCCCAATACCCAATTTTTCACCTTGCCTAGTTCGTCTGCCTTTGTTTTAAAATCCAGGCAAATCTGCACTCTTTCCAGCAAATTATTATGCACTATATGCGTTGCTAGATTAATAGTAGTGTCATTAAGGGTTATCATATTATCTTTGCTGCTTCCCGGAAGCAGATTTACTATTATTTTATCCGAGAATGAAGAAGCAGAATTAATTTTCTGATATATTTCCTTTTCATCGCTTGTTTCTGATATCTCAACTGTTGTATAAAGGTTATTTTTAACTGAATAATTTACGCAGAAATTTTCATTAACAAGAGGCATAATGCTGCGGTCGCAGCTATTAAGCCCCGTAACAAGCGAATCTTTAACAAAATTCTTGTTTCTTTTTTCAGCGTATATTTTATTAAGGGAATCAATCAGCAGCTCGTGGGAAGCTACGCTCTCCACAGGGACGCTCTCAAAGAAGTCATTAATGCTTATTGTCGTAATACATTCACTTCCAAGTTGCTGCCCTATATATTCGCCCACTATCCTGCAGCGCTGGCAATGCTCCACCCAAAAATAACGTAAATCCTTATTTAAATTTGCAAGGGCAAAACCTTTATCGGATTTTTCATGCCTCAGCATAGATGTAAATAAATCAATACCGCAAGTGTTGACTTTTGCCCAGCTTATCCATTTTTCATAGTGGCATGCTTCGATTTCGTCAAGTTCAACATATTCTTCTGTGTCCATGTGCAGCGCATTAACACAGACCCTGTGTTTTCCGGGTATCATTTTCAGCGCTTTTTCCAAACTCTGACGCACCTTTGGCGAGCTCCTGTGTTCGCTCCTGTAGTCGGATGTGTCATTTCTGTTTTCTATGTCTATTGCATCACAGCACTTCAGTGAAAAAACGACTTTTTTCAGTTTTTCGAGAGCATCCTCAGTGTCTATCCCTATCTCGTTGTACTTCTCTTTAGCGCTTTTATAATTTTCTGTAACTAAACCCATTTAACACTCCAACCTGTAAAACTATTATACATTATTCTACTACTGATTATTTAATTTTACAATAGCGAGTCCCACGAAAAATCACAAAAGCAGATAACATTTTGAGCCATTCTTATTATATCGGCTAAAAAACTAATTTATTTTCGCTTTGCACTACCCGCATATTCAAATCAGTCGCTTAGTCCTTGACTAAAAAACAATTCCCTATTAAAATGTAATCTAATAGTTTGAGAAATAATACCATAAGAAAGGCTAAGTTAGTAAAACTTAGAGTATCAGGGAATACCGATGTCAGTACCAGAATACAATTATAGTGAAATAGAAAAAAAGTGGCAGAAAATTTGGGCGGATGAAAAAGCCTTCTGTGCGTCAGACAGCTTTGATAAGCCGAAGTATTATTGCCTTATCGAGTTTCCATACCCTTCGGGAGCAGGGCTGCACGTCGGGCATCCTAGGTCTAATACAGCGCTTGACATAATATCAAGAAAGCGCCGCATGGAAAGATATAATGTATTGTATCCTATAGGATGGGATGCATTTGGGCTGCCAACAGAAAACTATGCTATTGATAACAACATACATCCTTCTATTGTAACTGAAAAGAATATTAATCATTTCAGAGAGCAGCTTCAACGGATTGGATTTTCCTTTGATTATTCAAGAGAAGTAAATACAACTGATCCAAAATATTATAAATGGACTCAATGGATTTTCCTTAAGCTCTTCGAAAACGGACTGGCATATAAAGACAAGATAAACATAAACTACTGCCCAAGCTGCAAGGTCGGCCTCGCAAATGAGGAGGTTGTAGACGGCGAATGCGAAAGATGCCACAATAAAGTTGTAAGAAGAACAAAAGAACAATGGATGCTGAAAATAACAGATTATGCGCAAAAGCTTCTAGATGGCCTTGACGACATAGACTTCATTGAGCGCGTAAAAATACAGCAGCGCAACTGGATAGGCCGCAGCGAAGGCGCGGAAGTGGACTTTGCAATAGCCAATAAGGACTATAAATTAAGAGTCTTCACCACGCGCCCTGATACGCTTTTCGGCGCTACATACATGGTAATATCCCCTGAGCATCCTATACTTGATGAATTCTCCAGCGATATTAAAAATATTGATGAAGTAATTAAATACAGAGAAATAACTGCCCTTAAATCCGATATGGAACGCACAGAGCTGAATAAAGACAAAAGCGGTGTTGAGCTTAAGGGAATAAAGGCGATTAATCCAGTAAACGATCATGAAATCCCTATCTTCGTTTCAGATTATGTATTGATGAGCTACGGCACGGGCGCAATAATGGCCGTTCCGGGGCATGACACCCGCGACTATGAATTCGCAAAGAAATTCAATCTTCCGATTATTGAAGTTGTTTCCGGCGGAAATATTGAAGAAGAAGCATATACCGACAGTGAAAACGGCGTGCTCATTAATTCAGGATTATTAAACGGGCTCAAAGTACCTGATGCTAAGAAAAAGATCATACAATTTTTAACGGATAAAAACGCTGGTGAGAAGACCATTAACTATAAGCTGCGTGACTGGGTTTTCTCCAGGCAGCGCTACTGGGGCGAGCCGATTCCATTAGTCAAGTGTGATACCTGCGGATGGGTACCTCTGCCATATAACCAACTGCCATTAACGCTTCCTGAGGTTGATGAATTCAAGCCCGGTGAAGGCGGAGAATCCCCTCTGGCAAACGTCACTGACTGGGTAAATACAACATGTCCCAAATGTGGAAAGCCTGCCACACGGGAAACAGACACTATGCCTCAGTGGGCAGGATCGTCATGGTATTTCCTTCGCTATATCGACCCGCACAATGATGATGAGCTAGCCGCCAAAGAAAATCTTAATTACTGGCTGCCGGTTGACTGGTATAACGGCGGAATGGAGCACACCACACTGCACCTGCTGTATTCAAGGTTCTGGCATAAATTCCTCTATGATATCGGCGTTGTAACATCCCCTGAACCATACCAGAAGAGAACAAGCCATGGCATGATTTTGGGCGAAAACGGCGAAAAGATGAGCAAATCCCGCGGCAACGTCGTAAATCCTGACGACATGGTGGATGAATATGGTGCAGACGCATTTAGAATGTACGAGATGTTCATGGGTGCATTCGATCAGCCTATTCCCTGGTCAACGCACGGCGTTAAGGGCTGCAAGCGTTTCCTAGACAGAGTATGGCGCTTGCAGGAAAGCATCGAAGGCGAAGAAATAAGGCCTGATATGGAGTCCCTGACTCACAAGATGATAAAGAAAGTCAGCCAGGACTACGAAGCAATGAAATACAATACGGCTATTGCCACGATGATGAGCTATGTAAATGATGTCTACGCTAAAGAAACAATATCAAAGCGGGAATACTTAACATTGATTACGCTGCTTAACCCGGTAGCCCCTCATATTACTGAGGAAATTTATCATAACCTCGGAGGGGAAGGCCTGCTCTCGCTTAGCGAATGGCCGAAATGGGATGAATCCAAGTGTGAAGACGCTGTAAAGGAGATTGCCGTTCAGGTAAACGGAAAGCTCCGCGGAACGATCGTTATCCCTGCTGATGCTGATGAAAAGGCTATTGAAGGTCTGGCTTTGGATCAAGAAAATGTAAAGAACTATATTGAAGGCAAGACCATAGTAAAGATAATTGTTATTAAGGGTCGAATAGTAAATATAGTTGTAAAATAGGATAATTTTAAAAGGCTGCATTTGCAGCCTTTTTTATTAGTAAATTTTAATTAAGACATATTATTGAAGTGCCTTTTTCTTCTCGATACATTTTCCGAATGCTTTTATCTGCTCAATAAATGTGAGCTTTTCTTGTTCAGAAAAATCCGATAGCAGTTTGTCCAGATACTTCATATGCTCATCATTTACACGCAGAAATTCCCTTCTGCCGGCATCCGTAATTTCAACCCAGAAAACTCTTTTGTCCTTTTCGTCCTGCACTTTTTTTACATATCCGTTTTCTACAAGCTTATTTACAATATGTGTAATAGTACCGCTTGTTATTACAGCGACTTCGCCCAGTTTCTGCGTCTTTGCTCTGCCAACTTCATTGAGATGCGCAAGCATAGGGTATGCGCTCGCAGTCATGCCCAACTGTTCCAAATTTTTTGAAAGCTCATTCATAAAAGCATAATTCAGCTTATTAAGCACAACCATCAGCTTCACATTTGTTGTCATAAAAGTCTCCTATACAAAATTATTTGTCTCAATATCCGTAAAGGCCTGAATAATCTCTTCTCTGGTGTTCATTACGACCGGGCCGTACCAAAAAATCGGTTCGTTCAGAGGAGTACCTTCTGCATAAATAAACTGCATTTTATTCTGTGCCTTTACTTTTAGTTCTCCTCCTGCCAAGGTATAGGCAGTCATCTCATCTGTATTTTTGTCTGCAACCTTTCCGCTACCCTCAAATACAAATATAAAGCCCTGTTTATCCTTATCTCTTGATAGGCTAATCTCTGCACCTTCTTCAAGAATCACATGCAGTAAAGTTATTCCCTTGTCGGACTTGTCTATCGGCCCATTTTGACCTTTATACTCACCGGATATAATGTTTACTGTGCTTCCCGCCTCATTAACCTGCTTCATCTCGCCTTTTCTTATATACTGGTATTCAGGCGATTTATTCTTTTCAGTGCTTTTCAGGTTTATCCAAAATTGAAATCCCTGTATGCCGTCTGAATCTGTCTTTAGCATCTCCTGATGCATTATTCCCTTGCCTGCGCTCATCCACTGCAATTCACCAGCGCTTATTACGCCTTTGCTTCCGATGCTGTCTTCATGTTCTCCGGAGCCTTTCAAAAGGTATGTTATTGTTTCCATTCCCTTGTGCGGATGCCACGGGAATCCCGGAAGGTCTCTGTTTTTATCCTCTTTAAAGTAGTCAAGCATCAGAAATGGATCGAACTCTTTGGTTTCATTGTTTCCAAATACTCGGTTTACAACCACTCCTCCGCCCTCAACTACCTGTTTTGCTTTATATCTATTTAAAATGATTGACATAATAATTTTCCTTTCTATATCTTGATGTCAAGATAATTCTAACATTTATATATCTTGATGTCAAGATATATTTATCTTTTAAGCAATGATATGTATGCGAATAATCGTATGTTATAAAATATATTTGGAATTTCGGAATCCACCAGAGAATAGTTTAGTAATAGTTATCTGCATCAAAAATAAATCTCCGGCAAGCCAGAGATTTATTTTTATTTTATATAAAGTTTTTATATTTTTCGAAAAGTATCAGACTATTCCCTGAAAATACATTGCCTCCGCAACCCTTACAAATCCCGCTATGTTCGCGCCTACAATAAGGTTATATCCGAACCCGTATTTTTCAGACGCTTCTGCTGCACTGCTATGTATCCTTACCATGATTTCTTCCAGCTGCTTATATACCTGGTCTGCATTGAATACTGTCTTTTCCGCATTTTGCCTCATCTCAATGCATGAGCACGCTACTCCGCCTGCATTGGCAGCCTTTGCAGGGCCAATGATTACATTGTTCTTTTGCAGATAAGCTGTTGCTTCATTTGTGGTCGGCATGTTCGAGCCTTCGCAAATATATCTGCACCCATTGGAGACCAGCATTTCAGCATCTTCCATTAATATCTCATTCTGAGTTGCGCACGGAATATAAATATCTGCCTTTACTTCCCATGGTTTTTTACCTTTAAAGAATTTAGCATCCGCAAATTTTTTCGCATACGGCTCGCATATATCCTGGCAGGAGCTTCTTAATTCCAGAAGGTAATCTTCCTTTTCACCCTTGATACCATTCTCATCAAGTATATATCCGTCCGGACCGGAAATTGTGATAACTTTTGCGCCGAGTTCATTAAGCTTGTTGATTGTGCCCCATGCAACGTTTCCGAATCCTGAAACAACAACTGTCTTTCCTTTTACTTCCTCACCAAAATGCTTAAGCATTTCTCTTACAAAGAATACTATGCCGTATCCGGTGGCCTCTACACGGCCTTTCAACCCACCATATGCCAAGCCTTTACCTGTAAGCACGCCTTCAAACCTGTTCGCTAATTTTTTGTACTGACCGAATAAATACCCTATTTCTCTTCCGCCTACTCCAATGTCGCCAGCCGGTACGTCACTTTCCGGTCCTATATGTCTGTATAATTCATTCATGAATGATTGGCAGAATCTCATAATTTCGCCGTCAGATTTGCCTTTCGGGTCAAAATCAGAGCCGCCCTTGCCGCCTCCTATGGGTAGGCCTGTAAGTGAGTTTTTAAATGTTTGCTCGTATCCTAAGAATTTGATAATGCTGATGTTAACTGATGGGTGGAACCTTAGCCCCCCTTTATATGGGCCGAGAGCACTGTTAAACTGGACCCTGAATCCTCTGTTAACCTGCACTACGCCGTCATCATCAACCCACGGAACTCGGAAAATTATCTGCCTTTCCGGTTCAACTATCCTGTCAAAAATGCCCGCTTCAACCCATTCAGGGTGCTGCTCAGCCACAGGTTCCAGCGACTCCAGCACTTCATGTACGGCTTGATAGAATTCGGGTTCGCCTGGGTTCCTCTTTGCAACTTGATCCATAGTTTTCGAAAGAGTCTTCATAATAGTACCCCCGATATGAAATTTTATTGGTTTAAATTACGTTAAAATTATATCACTGCGGTTTATAATTGTATATGTTCTCAATAAAACTATTCATTAAGTAAAGCGTTTTATCTTTTCTGCTTTTCTTTATAAATTATCCCCTCTGATGTTCCGGCATCAATCTTAACAATAAAAGGATTGTCGCTTCTGATAAGTTTCACATGTTCTGTTTCCTTGTATGCCCTCTCGCTTCTCAGCCTATCCCAGTCTACATATTCATTGCTTGTTTTCATAGCATTGATATGAAAATAACCCATTCTCAATGATGTAAGATTATGATAGAAGTGACTGCCAAGTGATGGCTCAGCCTGCAGGTTGACAATGTCGTTTTCGACAACAACCATCGCCTGGGACATCTGCGCCCATGTCAGGGGAATGCCCAGCCATCTGTCATATGTGCCCACGCGTCCGAATCCAGAAAGTATGCATTTTCTGCCTTCATCAAATAGAAGTTTATTCAGGTATTCTATTTCTTTAGCGATATTTTCAGTCTCTTTAATGTCGAACTTTTCAGGGTCAACATAGATCATATCATATATACCATTGTAAACACCGTTTCCAATGGTATGGGCACTTCTTGCATAGGCATTCTGCTTCTCTTCTTCTGATATTTTAGTCTGTACCGACTCGCTTCCGACAACCATAGGGCGAACTTGCAGGAAATAAAATTGCTTCGGCTTTGAATCATCTTCCGGGAAATTTACAGCGAATTCTATCTCCACATCGCATCCGAATGCGCGCTTCCCTAGGGCAAGCATATCAATGATTACCTTATTGAGATTGACCTGATGCTGCTTTAGTATCGGCGCGAAAGTTATAACTTTTGGCCCTTCGAAATTTACATTGTCAATTATTCTGTCATTTTCCGGTGAATATGTAGACGCAACATACCTGAATGAATTGCTGGCCTCAAGCTCAGATACAGGTAGCGTTGCATAGCAGCTGGATTCCTTTATCATCCGCCTGTCTTTCATATCCTCATTATTAACATAGATATCCTTTGTCTTCTCCAAATCCAATGCATAAAAACTAGATTGCAGTTTTTCAATGAATTCCCTCGGCCCTGAATATGGAGGCGGCTTTTTAGGATATGTTGGGCTGTATCTGTAGACTTTGCCTCCCTCGGCTATTAATCTGCCAAACCCCAGTGCTATGCTGACGGTGCCGTCCTTAGGCTGAATATTAGAATACGGATAGAAATTATATGACTGTGCAACGCCTGATATGAGAGGATAAAAATAATTTTCATGCTGCTGACCGACAAGTTCCTGTATTATTACAGCCATTTTCTCCTCTTCAATGCGAAGATCTGCATTCTTTGCATACTGCTTTGGCGAATTATAGAAAACTGAGCTGTAGACAAGACGTACGCTGTCGCAAATATGCTTCAGCCTTATTTCAATGTCCGGGTCGTTATTGGGAATGATATAGGTATTATATATGCCCGCGAATGGCAATGTCTGCGAATCTTCCAGTATGCTCGATGAGCGGACAGCCAAAGGAGAATTTATCTTTTCTGCAAGCTTACGTAAATCGTTTTTTATCTTTTCCGGCAGATCCGCCTGCAGGAATCTTTGCGCAATTGCGTCCTCGTCATTTGTGCCCATTGCGAATTCGTACAGATTATTTGCCTCTACAAAATCATCAAATGCATCTGCGCATATTACGAAAGTCAAAGGAATTAAGACTTGTATGTTCTCGTATTTATTTTGAATACTGTTCTGCTTGATAATGTGGTTTAGGAAGGCAATGCCTCTGGCCTTTCCACCCAATGAGCCGCTGCCTATTTTAAGGAAAGCATTTTCTATCCCCAGCTTTGTGGAGTCGAATTCAAGTATTTCTCCGCTCCTGTAGTTTTTGAGGTATGACTGAATTTTATATAGTATTATTTCTCGCAGTTCTTCAAGGTCTGTGTAATTACGAATATCTATTTTTCGCAGTTCATTCGCTATTTCAAATGCTGTTCTTGCCCTGAACCATCTGGAAAAATGATTGTGCAGTCCGTGATAATACAAGCTTGCAGACGGTATGGTCTTTACCTGATAGATAAATTCCTCAATATCAATTGCCTTTCCCAGCACCTCTCCATTCGCATAGCGAAAAACAAACTCTCCAAAGCCATATTCATCAAGTACAGATTTTCTAATATCATATAGAAGATTCGGGGAGTTTTTGTCAAGAAAGCTGATTTTCAGTTTTTCAGCCTTTTCCCTGTTCTGCTCCTCTTCGGACTGCATAAGCACTGGTATGTCGGGAATAGTTTTCTTTATTAATTTAATCAGCTCTATTCCTGCCTCGGAGTACATGTCTCCGTCTTTAGGAAATCTTACATCTGTTATCACGCCCAGAAGGTTTTCTTTGTGCTTATTAATGGCATCAACTGCCTCTTCATATGTCTCCGCAAGAATAATTTTCGGCCTTGCACGTACACGCAGCAGCTTATTTGCTGTGTTTTCCGCATGAACAACAAGGTAACGTGTCTGTTTCATGAGTTCAGCATATATAATTGATAAAAACTGTGAATAATAAGCAGGAGAATCCTCAACAACTAATATTACCTGAATCCCCTGGCTGCAGTCATCATCTAGGTTCTTTTTGTCCTCAACATATTTAATAACAGCAAGTAATATGTTGCTCTCGCCCGACCAATGGAACACTCTGTCAATGCTTGGATTTTCCCTTACCTGCTTTATGATTTCAGGCGTCAGCCTTTCGTAGCTAAGCATCACGATAGGCAGGCTGGGATGCCCTGCCTTCACCTTGTCGCAGAAGTCGAAAACATTGGTCTCGCCAATATGCGACATTACTATTACCATATCGTAGTTTCGCTTTCTTAGCGCGGAATAGGCATCCTCTACGCGTATAACCCTTTTTATGCGCGGAACATAATAGATGCTCAGGTCATAATACTCATTGTATATCCGTTCGGCCAGTCTGCCGTCCTCTTCCAGAACAAAGCCGTCATACTCTGTTGACACTATCAGTATCTCACGTACGCGGAATTTCATCAGGTCATGAAAACTTAGTGGCTTTTGCTGGCTTATGATTTCATTGTTATCAATCATTTGAATATCCTTCTTAATAGCTTGTTATATCTATATAATACAAACTGACTGCGGTTATTCTATAAATCTAATTATTCTTTGCGAAAATATCTTTTCTAAGCATATCTCTTTTTGTAAATGATATATTTACGGCTATCCTTAGCATTACAGATATTCCGGTGTACTGCAGTATAAATATCGCAGCCATTATAATTATCTGATATGCAATTGCAGTGAGCGGCAATGAACCGCCCAGCATCTGTCCTGTCATCATTCCAGGCAGAGACACAAGGCCTATCGTCATCATGGTGGCTATTGCAGGCTTAAGGGCTGCCTCCATCGCCTTGATAATCGTTGGCTTAACAGCCTGTGCCCTTGAAGCGCCAAGTGATAGGTAAAGAAGGTAGGTGTCCTCGTTTTCCCTCATATCATTATAGAATGTATTGAAGCTAATTATGATGGAGCGCATGCAGTTGCCAAGCAGCATTCCGCTCAATGTTATTGTGTATCTTGCATCAAACATATTGTCTATCTGCAAGACAACGCCTGTAAGCAGAAAAACAGAAGCGAAAAGCGGGATCCCTATTCCGGCAAACAACAAAAGGAAAAACCTGCTCTTTTTCAGCTTGCAGGATTTTATAATAGTCATTGCTGACACTATTACCATAATGCCGATATAGAGAATATTAAGCCATGCATAATTCCACTGGAAAAGGAACTGCAAATATATTCCCACAAGCAGCAGCTGTACAATCATCCTAGCAACTGATATGATCATTTCCTTGTTTATATTTAGGCCTATTATTCTGTTAGAGATAACAATCGGAATAAAAAATGCCAGAAGTATGCCTATGCCCCATATGGTTATTTGCTCAGATACCATTTGCTTTTACCTCCATTTCGCGAAAATCCCCTACCCCAATATGCCGCGCGTCATGGGAAATAAATATTATACTTAAATCCTTCTTTCCAGACAGGTAGTTAAGCACTCTTCCCGCTCTGTCTATATCCACGCCGGAGAGCGCTTCATCAAGCAAAAGTATCTTTTTGTTCATAGCAATAACAATAGCCAGCATCAGCCTTTGCTTCTCTCCGCCTGACAGAGAACTCAGCTTCATGTTGCATACGTCATCGGGCAGCTGAAGCTCTTTAAATAAATTGTTCAGTATATCAATATCAAGGCCGAGCTCAGCATTCGCGTCAAATTTCTCAATCATTTCAACGAACTGCTTTAGCGTTATATTAGGCAGAGCCATATTCTGCGGAAGGAAAGCTATTCTGCTTCGCACATCTTTTGCAGTATCTTCATTTACTTCCACTCCGTCTACAATCACGCTTCCGGAATCGGGCTGCACATACCCCATTATCATGTTAAAAATCGTGCTCTTGCCAAATCCTGAAGGCGCATTGAAAATCAACTTTTCCCCGTATCCAACAGAGAAAGACAGATTTTTCAATACCTGTCTCCCATCAAAAGAATGAACAATATTATTTAATACTATAACTTTATTATTCATATTTTTATTCCTTATCCGTATTCAAAATTATTCTACAGGTTAATATTAACATTTTGAATCTTGGTTGTCCACTCATTGAATGATTAATAACTTTTTTTATTTTATTACTTTTATTTGGAAAATTCCTCTTAATTTATATCGTTAATTATGATAAAATATATTTACATTTATTCATATATTATTTGCAAAAGAAGAAAGGAAAATAAATATGGCGGTAAAAATAGTTGCTGATTCAACATGTGACATTACAGGCGAACTTGCCAGAAAATATGACATTGATATTATCCCTCTGCACGTTATACTCAATACTGAAACCTTCAAAGACGGAGTTGATATCAAGTCGGAAGATGTAATTGCGTGGTCAAACAAAAATAATTCCACCCCTAAAACCGCTGCACCTTCCATTGAAGCGTTTCAAAAAGTATTTCAAAAATATAGCGATGAAAAGCGTGATATTGTTCTCATTACAATATCCAGCGAGTTTTCAGGAACCATGCAGAGCGCTCAGGTTGCGAAAGCAGATTATAAAGATATTGACATTCGCATTGTTGATTCCAGAAATCTTTCAACCGGAATAGGACATCTGGTTCTTATAGCTGCTGAGCTTTCTGAAAAGGGATTAAGTGCGGCTCAGATTGAAAGCCAATTACTAGACATCATTCCAAAAGTACGTGCAAGCTTTTTTATAGACACGCTTACTTTCCTCTACAGAGGCGGCCGGTGCTCCGCATTACAGGCTTTCGGTGCAAACTCACTGAAAATCAAACCCCAGATAATAGTGGAAGACGGCAAAATGAAAACCGGTTCTAAGTTCAGAGGCCCTACTGAAAAGGTATGCCGACACTACGCTGACTTTGTCCTAGAAGACCTAGAGAAAATTGACCCAAAGAGAGTATTTATCACCCACTCACCTACCGATACTAAAATCGTAGATATCGCATATGAAATAGTAAAGAGCAAGAATTACTTTGACGAAATACTCATAACAGAAGCCGGCTGCGTAGTTACCAGCCATTGTGGGGCGTCCACGCTTGGTATATTATACATTGAGAAATAGCTTTTAAACAAAGCAGTACGGCCGCTAAATTAGCGGCCTTTGTTTTATATATGAATCTATATGTAATGAAGAATTAGCTAAAAGCCTTTGTTTTTCAGTTCATTTACCAGCTTAACGTAAAATTCCCTTACGTCAAACCCCTTATAGTCGTTTCTCCTTAAGTCTATTATATCGCCGTGGGATATGCCTCTTGTCCTCTCTGTTTCTATAACACCTTTGAATTCACCCCACTTAGCAGACTCCGGCGCAACCAGCCCGTCGCTCTTTTGCCCCTGAAAGCGCCCTATCAGATACGGAAAAAACAAAATGAAATCACTATGTGCCCGGCTCATTATTGAGGTGTAGCTTTGATAATATACCTTATCAGAGTCCTTAACCTGCTCATTGAATTCCTTTGCATTTTCAGTCAAAAACTGCCTGCACGCCGTTTCAAAATCCGGGTTAGTATCGCCAATCTTTTTGAAATACTTGTTTGTCAGCCTTCCGATAAATGAAAATAGCTTTTTAGGCAGCTTTAGAGCAAAGTCCAGAATAAACGACCCTCTGTGCGGCGTCGATATTGTAGTAAGGCTGGCAACATAGTCATCCATACCCAGCTTGCTGATGGTATACCTTGCATCCAGCCCTCCCTTGGAATGCGCAATAATATTGACCTTGGCGCCTTTCTTTTCCTTTGTAATCTCCAGTATCTTTTTCTTTACATCCTCGGCATTTGCTTCTATTGTTCCCCATGCCTCCTGATTGCCGTAGTATACAGAAGCGCCATTTTTAACAAGCTGCTTTGGTATCCTTCCCCAATAATTTAAGTATTTCAGGTCACGGAATCCGACGCCATGCAAAAGAAGCAGAGGATATTTAGTTTTGCATATTTGCGAATCAACACGCCACGCATTCTGGTTTATTTTATATAATTCATGGTCTTTTTCTATAGTTGCTGCATGGTTAAGCGCCAGTATAACAAATAGGTTGACAGGCGGAATCCATATTAAAAATGCATACAGCAGCTTTTTAAATATATTAAGCCTTCTCGACAGCAAAATTATCCGCCAGAATCCGTTGATAAAGAGCATCAGTATAAATGCAATATTTATTATAATGTCCGCTATAATCCAATAATTATCAAACTGAATATTGAGTTTATAATTGAAATAAATAATGTATAAAACGCTCTGTGCCAGCAAAGCATATATTCCTGTAAGGAGCAGCTTCCTACCGCCTATTAATATATTCAGCCTTCTGTCAGTGCTGGGCTTCCCGGGATATGGCTTTATATTGTATCGCAGCAGAATATAAAATATTAGAAGCACTAAAAGTACTGCAAGTATTATATTCAGAACAACACTTTCGTTATTCTGAAAAGCATATACAGAATAAAGAAGGCTATGAGGCAAAAGAACAGACCAAATAGCTATCCAAAGCTTCTTTGTAATATTTATTACATTAAAAAGGCATAAAATGAAAACCAGAAAAAGTCCAATACAAATATACAGCATTTAAAAACTCCGTTTTTATTTATTATATCAGTTTCAATGGAATAATTAAACATTTTTCATTTTTATATTTAAAAGGCGCGTAGTAAACGCACCAATGAAAACAATCAATTTGTAATTTATTCTGAAAGCAGCCTTTTTTCGCCTTCCAGTTCAGTTATCGGCTTGATATTCTGAGAAATTTCCAAAGTACCCATGAATTCACCCAGCTTGTTTCTTACAGCGAAATATCTGATATATACAAATAATCCGCCCATTCTGATCCAGAAATCTTCATGGTCCTTTTTTCCGCTCCGCAGGTCCTCTACTATCTGCTCCACAATGTGCACGCTCTTTGGCGGATGGCAGTTTTTCACTTCACGTCCTATTATAGTCTTTGGTCTTTCAAATATTCTTTCCTTGCCCTGAGTAAAGTATTTCACCCTGTTGTCCGCCCCCACAAATGTCATATCAATTGGTACAGTATTCAAAATGGCATTCAGCTCTTCTGCACTCAGGCTGCCTGCATCGAATTCTATTTGTGAGCTGCTGTTTAGCGAAGCAGAAGATGCCTTGCCTGTCTCTTTTTCTCTTGCTGCTTTCTCAATTTCATTCGAATCTGTTTTCCATCTGCCTACCTCACCTATCAAAGTGTAGCCTATTTCCTCGCTAGAGCCTTCAATTTCTACCCATTCATCCGTAGTAAATTTTTCTATGATCATCGGAATCATTATATTTTCTTCCTTGAAAATCATCTCTTTTACTCGCTCTGTAATAGTTGCGAGTTCTTCTTTAGATACTTCACCATCTGACTGCAATTTATTTAGTGCTGATTTTATCAGTTCCCGTATTTCATCATCAACTCCCCACATCACTTTCGGAGGGGCTGTGATGCCGTGCTTTTCCATATAGGGAAATATCAAATTTTCTTTCCGCTTGTAATGTTTATCTATCGTCGATAGCTTCTGAACGGCAAATAGCAGCGGTTTTCTTGTATGCGCTGACTTTTCATTAGCGTAGCCTTGCAGCGAATTCGGGATTTCTTCGTCTAAAATCTGTTCTATTGCCCTGTTTTCCATCTTGAAAACATTGAGAGGGTGCCAATCCTCGCTTTTGCCGAAATGGTTGTAGTCATCTTTGTGTATGTCATCAATGCTCCCCCTAAATACTGCTGAATGAACATCGCAGAGTCTCTGTATTTCGCTTACAGGCATGCCTTCATCCACCAGTACCTGCTCCATTTCAGTTATTTCAGACGCTGTGACTCCTTTGGTCAATATGCTGAACTCTTCTTTGACCTGCTCTACTGATGCTCCGTCGTGCAGTTTCATGATTAATTCTTTCAGTTTCTGCTGACGGTACTCCCTGTTATTGATTAATTCGCTCATTTTTATCCTCCTTGTCCGCATGTTTGCGTAAAAATGTATTTTGCATTTTTAATTCATTGATGTCTTCAATATACTCCTAATTGCCGTGCACTCTTGTGACATGTATCACATTTTTCATTTTGCCGCACAAAAAAGCCCGCTATTAGTCAAAATAACGGGCTTTATCTTTATAATTCAGTTTTTAGTTTTGCTTATTCGAAACTATACGTATATATTTATACTTAGTAATTAAGTAGAATACGAAATATACTAGTGAATAAATGATATACATTACTGATGATGTCTTTAGCACCTCCAAATATGAATTCCCGTCCGTGTATATCATGTTGGAGAAAAGTATCGTGTCTGCACCCTTCATAGCAAAAACGGAGTGTATCAACCCCATAACAAGAGGTATAAAGAAAACCGGCCAGATTCTGTTGGTGATGATCTTGTTCTCCTGGTCTTTGTCAATCCCTATTCTCCGCAGGCTTTCATACTGTGATATCTCCTCTGTGCCAATCGCTATCTGCTTAAAGTACAGCAGGCTTACACTCATCAGAATGAATACCGCACTGATAAAGTAACCGATAAAGCAAAGCAATCCAAACAGTGTCATGCTCTCTATATAGGTATCGTACAAAATATGATATCCGTTTATCGTTTCATTACTTCTTAGAATTTCATTAAGCCCTGCCGCAATCTCTTTTGAATACAACGAATTTTTATAGTTTATTCCGATGAATTCGCTGAGTTCTCTTCCATTGTCATTGCTTTTTACATATCCTAATCTATTAAGCATTTCGTAGTCTTTATCATTGAATATTATTGTTGCATAGCTGCCATTTGAGTATGTGTTTGGCAAAGGTTCAAATTCAGCTTTAATTGAAATGTCGCCATATTTCAATACCGGTTCGCCATGCTCGAAGTCCGCATAATAGCCCGGGTAGGCAATGAGCGCAGTTCCCTCTTTTACGTCAACCATCGGATTGGAATCCTGCGAAGCCTCAGAAATTTTATTAAAAGTACTCTGGCTGTATGTAGAGAATGCCAGGCTGTCTCCTGAAAGCCATATGATACTTTCAGGGAAATTTTCGCCTTCCGGCTTTGTTACATACTGCTCAACTTTTATAAAATCCAGCGGCTCACTGCCATTTTTTTCGAGCAATTCGTATATCTCATTTTCAATTGTTTCATCGCCGCCGTAGTAATATACATCAAAACTGTTCAGCTCTTTTGCATTGTTCTCTGCGCTTTTGTAAAGAGTGTATCCAAATGCCATTGCTGTGGTGGAAGATGCTATAAGCACCGCTATTGTCCCCATTGTCGCGGCAAAGGTTTTTGCCTTGTGAGAAAGAAGAGAGACCGAAACAAGACGTGTCTTTTTGTAAAATATATTTTTGTTCTTTTTCACAATATCCAGCAGCTTCTGCAGGCCGCCAAAGAAGAAAAGATAAGTTCCGGCAATAGTCATGCCAATGACCAGAAACATATTCATAACAACTATATATGAGTGTTTATCTATAGCCAGTCTATAGGCGACGATTATCAGAATCGCCGAAATTATAAGCAGGGCTATTGAGCCTTTTGTACGCTTTTCTGCTATTTTATCGCCCTTGAACAAATCCACCAACTGAAACTTATTAATGACCCTCAACCCTGACAGCCCCATTATGCAATAAATTATAAAATATGCGGCAGAAGTCATGAGTATAGCATTCCACTCTATCGCGAATGAGACCTCTGCTACCTCAGCAAGCACCATCTTCAGCAAAATCATTACCATTAGCTTGGAAAAGAAAATTCCAATGGCTATTCCAATAATAAGCGCTGCTGCGCCAATCACCAAGGTTTCAAAGAAAAGCATCCTACCGATTTTCCCATTTTCCATGCCGAAAAGAGCGTATGTCGATATTTCTCTTTTTCTATACCTTATAAAGCTTTTATTAGAGCTTATTAGAAAGAACATAACAAAAATCAGGATAACTATTCCAAAGCCAATAAAAGTATTTTTATATTTAATGCTGCTTTGTATGCTTTCACTTATCGTCTCTGAAAGGGCAAGATTAGCAAAGGAATACGTCGTAAAGACCGAAAAGCACATTGAGAAAAAATACATGGCGTAGTTTTTCATATTATGCTTTATGTTTGATATCGCAAGGGAAGTCAGTTTCATTTTTCAGTTCCCCCTAACGCACTCATCACATTAAGAATAGAATTGAAAAACTCCTGCCTGTCGCCCTTGGAATGAAGGTGGTTATATATCTCGCCATCTTTTATGAATAAAATATTGTGGCAGTAGCTTGCGGCAAAAATATCATGTGTAACCATCAATATGGTTGTTTTATAGTTCTGGTTTATATATTCCAGCATATTTAGCAGCTGTTTTCCGGATGCAGTGTCTAGGTTTCCTGTTGGTTCATCTGCCAGAATTATTTTCGGTTCTGTTATCAGCGCTCTGCATGCGCTGGCTCTCTGCTTTTCTCCTCCTGAAACTTCATAAGGAAACTTAGGAAGAATATCTTTGATTTTCAGGTCATCTGCGAGAGCGTTCAGCTTATCTTTAATAACCTTTGCTTTCTCTCCGGAGAGTGCAAGCGGGAGCACTATATTTTCCTCAATAGTCATTGAATCCAGCAGGTTATAATCCTGAAAGATAAAGCCGATATTTTCTCTTCTGTGTGCGGCAAGCTGCTTTTTGCTAAGATCGCTTACATCTATTCCGTTCACTACCACGCTGCCGGATGTCTGCATATCTATGCTTCCTATAATATTAAGAAGTGTGGTCTTGCCTGAGCCTGACGCCCCCATTATTCCCATGAAATCGCCGCTTTCAACATCAAAGGATATGTTCTTAAGCGCAGTGTATTTTTTATTCTTTTTTGATCCATATGTTTTGGATATATTCTTTAGTTCCAGTAGTCTCATATATTCACCTCGTATAATTTTATAAATAAATTATACCGTCTGACAGAAAAATAAAAAATCGAATAACCTTACAATTCAACCCGGCATGCTTACATTATTGTAATATTCATCACTGCTTTTAATAAAATGAAGAGCAAACTCAGCGTATTGACCTTTTTCAGAGACAGCGCTTAGCCTGTGCCCCATCTTCTCAGCTAATCTTTCTGAAAGGTAGAGCCCATATCCTGTTGATTTTTCCTTTCGCGCATTATACCCTGAATAGCCTCTTCTGAAAATATTTCTTATGTTTTCTTCGTCTATTCCCTCGCCTGTGTTTTTTATCTTTATGATTACTTCCTCATCCGTTTCTTCTGTATATATATTTATTTCTCCGCCTTTTTCGGTGTATTTTACAGCGTTAGATATGAACTGAGAAATAATATAGGTGCTCCACTTTTCATCTGTATATATCTTATAGTTTTCGTAATTGAGCGTAAGTGATATTGATTTATATGCGAAGAAAACAGCGTAGCTTTTCAGCGCACCCTTAATTATTGTTTGAGTGTCAGTTTCCTTTATTCTGTAGTCGTCATAGAAATTCTTTGATTTGATATGATATAGTATTTTCTGTATATTCTGGTCAATGTAATTAAGCTGCATTTGAATTAACTGGGCATCTTTGCTATATGTTTGCTCGGTAATAAGCTCTATTGCAGAAATCGGTACCTTGATATCATGCACCCATTTTGTTATAAACTCCAGTTCACTGCCGTGGTCTGTTTCCATCCTTCTTTTATACTCTTCTGTTTCTTTCACTATTTTTCTTATCTCAGAAGCATACTTTATATCCAGTGGATAATTACTCCTTATTTCTTCAACGGCGTTATTAACCAAATATTCCTTCATATATTCTATTCTTGCCCTAAGCTTAATATAATCGACCAGCACGAAAACTATAAAGGCAGCTGAAGTTCCCTGAACAATGTATAAAAAACTCTTGTTCAAGATCAATCCGGAAGACCAACTAACAAGAAAGGCAAAAACTCCTGCACCAAAAAAGATGCCGAACAAATACCATCTCTGTTTCAAGTAGTCTTTAATTCTCATTCAGCTTATGTCCCTTTCCCTTTACTGTAATTATAAGTTCTCTCTCTGTTATATTTTTTAATTTATTTCGAATACGGTTAATATTTACAGTCAGCGTGTTTTCATCTATGAAATTCTCATTATCCCACAGATATTTCATTATTTTCGACCTGGATACGATTTTCCCTGATGCCTTTATCAGCATGCTCATTATCTGGCACTCATTATGAGTGAGCTCGGCGGATTCCTTGCCGCAGCTTATCACTGACTTTTCTATATCAAGAATAATATCTCCATAAGATATTGTAGTATAGCTCATATCCAGATATGAATACGCTCTTCTCAGCATGGCCTTAATCTTCGTTATAAGCATCTCTATTGAAAAGGGTTTTTCTATGTAGTCGTCTCCGCCGCCTATGATTCCCCTGATTTTATCATTGTCGTCCGTTCTTGAGGATATGAAAATTATAGGGACATTTGATATATTTCTTATTTTTTCGCACCAATAAAAGCCGTCGTAATAAGGCAGGTTTATGTCCATAAGCACAAGATGTGGCTGCTGGGAATTAAAATCGCTTAGAATATTTGAATAGTCAGCTGCAAGCTCGGCTTCAAAGCCCCATTTTCTCAGGCTTTCTGCTATTATTACCGATATTGTGCTGTCGTCTTCTACAATAAGTATTTTATACATACATTTTATGCTCCTTTAATTATTATACCATAAATAGTTTATTATTTTCCCTTACATAAATGTAATCCATCACTTTATTCACGCTTTAATTTTCTTAAAAGCTCATCATCTGAAGCGCGCTTTGGATTGCAAATTCACATTTTGTAATATATAATATTATCTATAAAATAATTACGAGGTAGAATTTATTATGATATATTTGAGGAAAATACTAAAAGTTTTTACTATAGCTTTGGTTGTATGTGTACTTTTATTTTCTGTTATAAGTGCAAGCGCGGCATATGACCCGCCTATATATACATTCCTTCCTATTCAGACTATAGTTCCAACCCTGCCGCCGCAGTTTACTTTCTTTACATTTATTCCGTTCATCACGCCGGCTCCTTCGGATTCATCATCTCTTGTATATTTTGAGGACGCACATCTTCAAAATGCTATTGCTGTTGAGCTGGGAGTCCCTGCAAGTGACTTAACGAAAAATTACCTTAATTCTGTTACCGGAACGCTGGACTTAAGCAGATATGAAATAAGCAAATTGACGGGAATCGAGGAGCTGAAAAACCTTGACAACCTTATATTAAGAAACAATCCGATAGATTCCTACCGTGAGCTAAGGCAGCTGCAATATCTCACCAATCTAGAATACCTGGATATCTCCGCCCTCAGCGTTACACAAATCCCAAGTGAAATTGGGAAGCTGACAGGCCTTAAGTACCTAGACATCAGCGCAAACAGGCTGGACACTCTTCCCAGCGCGCTTGAGGATTTAAGTCTTGACTATCTTGTATGCAACTACTGCTTCTTTGATATAACAGATTCTGCTTTTATAAATACTTTGATGGCATCGACTTCTGCTGCTGACTATCAGTATCAGCTTCAGAAGGTGGATTTCTACGCTATCTGCCAGACAGCGGGAATTGTAACCCTTAAGTGGGAAGAAATGCCCGATATTTATTTCCCAAATGGCGCTGTAGCTCAAATCGAGAGATTCTCCATATGCGAGCCAAATCCGAACGGAAAACAGGGCAACTGGATAGACTCCGTATCAAGAAATACCACTTCATATACTTTTGATGGATTAAATTCAAGCCAGACATATTCATTTGATATCAGTGTTGACTACTATATTAAGAATACTCAATACGATGGCAAATTAATAAAGTTCTATGAAAAAGAGCTGTTCCAGCCCATACCGCAGGATACGCCGACTCCAAAGCCGACGGATACACCTGTACCGACAGACACCCCGTCGCCTACGGATACCCCAACGCCTGAACTTACAGCTGAGCCTACCAGCGCACCAGCGGAGATTATAACGATAAATCCAGGTGAAAATAACAATAATAACAATTCATCGAATTCATCGTTCCTGTCAACACTTGTTGTGCTGCTGATTGTGCTTATTGTTGCAATATTCGGCCTTGTAATTGTTCTCTTCCTGCGCACTACAAAGCCGCCTGTCAGGCCTGATTCACAGGATCCGCCTAAGTAAACTAAATAAGATTCATTATAAAAGCGGCTGCATCTTTCTGATACAGCCGCTTGTTTTATTCACTATCCCTTAGTACTCTCAGCACATTTTCATGCGTTATCTTGTCAATTTCATTGGCTGTGAATCCTTGGCTTTCAAGGGCATCAACTAGTTTATAGTGTTCCGAGGCGTCCTTTATCTCCAGTTCTCCGCCTATCCCGTCAAAATCAGAGCCTATGGCAATGCAGTCTATCCCGCCAACATTTTTAATATGCCTTATATGCCTCACCATATCATCAATACGGCTCAAAGTGCCGCCGTCACATAGGAAATCATGATAAAAATTTATTCCCGTCACTCCGCCTGCATCGCTCAGCGTTTTTATCATGTCATCCGTTAGGTTTCTCGTGCTGTTTTTTATTGAGCGAGCATTTGAATGTGTCGCGACAAAGGGCTTTTTGCTTTGTTTTGAAACATCATAAAATCCTCCATCTGACAAGTGAGAAACATCAATTATCATGTTGAGCTCATTCATTCTTTCCACTACGTCCATCCCGAATCCCTTTAGCCCCTTGTTCATAATTGATGCATCAGAGGAGTTAGGATATCCTATTGAATTTTCATGATTCCAAGTAAGTGACAGAATTTTAAATCCCAGGTTATTCAGTTTATCGATATTTGAAATATCGTTCAGTATAGGTCCCAAGTCCTCAATCGTAGGTATGGCACATATCTTACCTTCATTCATTTTTGCCGTCAAGCTGTGCGCTCCGGAGTAAAAAAACAGATCCTCTTCAAAGAGCTTAAGGCCGTCAAACATGTAGCCGATTTTTTCATACATTTTATCTGTATCGTAGCCGTCGCCTTTTTCATTGTATATGGCAAAGCACTGCGCAGCAACATGGCCTTTTTTCAGCTTTTCAAGGTCAATATGATACTCGTTTTTTCCGAATTCTTCTGCCTTTTTCCCATCACAATACATTCTGATAAATGTATCGCAGTGAAGGTCTATAATCATTTTGCCTCCTGTAATAATGCACTTCTAGTAATTTCATTTATTCAGCTTAGCTTAAACTGCGCTACTTGATTGTGATTTACTGTTTTGAGGATTTTATTTTATGAAGCCTTCTTCAGTGCATAATTTTCTTGAACATTATATATGCGTCTTCCCTGTTGTTCTCGTAGTACTTTTCGCGAACGCCGGCAACAAAAAAACCATATTTTCTATAAAGATTCTGTGCTCTGAAATTGCTGCGCCTCACTTCAAGAGCGATAATTTCAACCAATTCATCATTCTCTGCCCTCTCAATAAGGCGGGTCAGGATGCCCTGCCCTATTCCTGTGCCGCGGTATTCCTGCTTCACCGCTATATTGGTGATATGCATTTCCTTGATCACATGCCATAGCCCGCCATAGCCTACTAGCTCGCTGCCTTTAACCGCAACAATATAATACGCAATATTATTTTCCTCTACTTCTTTACAGAAAGATTCCCTCGACCAGGGCGTAGGGAATATTTCACTTTCAAGCTTTGCTACAGCGTCCACGTCCTCAAGCTTCATTTTTCTGTAAACTATATTGTTCACTTACTTTTCACTGCTCCGTTCGGCTATTGTTTTGGCGGACGTGTCCTTTATATAGTTGGCCATAATGGGCTCCTTTTTAAGGCCATCCACAGAATAATATCTTTTCAATGCTATTTCAGCGCCTGCAGAGGCTCTGGAATATACCATCGCATCATCAATAAACATAGCTCTGCCTTTGAGTTCTTTTTCTGCTCGTTCCCTGGCTTTGTACGCGCCGTAGCCAGCAAAAAGCAGCTTCCCTTCTGTTATCGAAAGATCATTTATTAAATCATCAACATTTTTCATTGAATCATCAGAACTTTTTATCAGTCTGCCTCCTGCTTTATATGTGCAGGTATACGCTTCGTCTCTTCTCGCATCAATCATAGGCACAATTATTCCATCGAAATATCTGAAGCCATATGCTGCCGCCTCAAGCGTGTTAATCCCTGCAGCTAAAGCATCTGTGCTCTGTGCCATTGCATTAATTGTAGATATGCCAATCCTAAGCCCGGTGAATGAACCCGGGCCGTTGATGCAGGCATATATATCAATATCTTTAGCTTCCAGCCTGCATGCTGAAAGGCACTGGTCAATCATAGGTAAAATCTTCTCAGAATGCGTAAAGCCATCATTTAATAAAATGCTGCAGAGTATTTGAACATCCTTTCCATTCTCGCTTTTGCCTATAGCCACAGAAGCAGAATGTGAAGATGTATCTATACACAGACATAGTGTATCATTTAGTTCTTTATGTTTCATAATAGCTCCAGCCAATCCTTATATCTTTCGCCAAAGGGCACTAATTTTATCTCTCTTGAGTTATCATCAAGAATTTCTATAGAAATCTCAAGCCTGTCGTATTTGCTCCAGTCGAGCCTGTCCGCCCATTCCAATACGCACACTCCGCTCGATTGAATATACTCATACCCTCCAATTTCGAAGAAATCGTCTTCGCCAGTTATTCTGTATAAATCAAAGTGATTCAGCGGCAGCCTGCCACTATGCTCAAAGAGAATAGTATAGGTTGGCGAGCTAACCGTTCCACCTACTTCTAAGCCTTTTGCAATCCCCTTGGTGAGATGCGTTTTCCCGCTTCCTAAATCGCCATATAGCAGAACAATCATGCCTGCAAAAGCATTTCTTCCTATTTTTTCTCCAAGCAATATTGTCTGCTTCTCACTTTGTGTTATTATACTTACCATTACAAGCTATTTCTTCTCCTCGCTCATTAGTGCGGTATTTTTTAGTGCTTTTGAAAGAGGAATATATAAAACAAATCCCAAAATAGAAATCGGTATCGCCTTTATTAAATTGATAGGAATAATTCCCGCTAATATCATAGTCATCTTAGCTGTATGCTCGCCTATTCCCCAAAGCGGAAGGAAAATAAAGTAGTTTGCAACTGCACCTACTGCAACCATCGTTATCACTCCGATAACAAGGCCTATAATTAGGCGAGGCAAAGTTTTTTTCTTCTTCATGATGATTGCTGGTGGAAATGTAAGTGCGCAGCCCACAATTAAATTGGCAAGATTACCGATGCCGCCGGTGCCATCATTTTTGACAAAAAAGTGAATGATGTTCTTTACGAATTCAATTGCCGCAGCTGCCCATGGGCCCATCAGTATGCCGCCTATCAGCGCAGGCAGGTCTGAAGCCTCAAATTTAAGAAATGGGTATGCCGGCAAAACGGGAATCTCCCAAAGCATCAAAATAAAGCTTAATGATGCAAGTACGCCGACTGTGACTGTGAATAACAAGTTTTTTTTCATAAACTGTCCTCCTAAAAAATTCCTAGGAATATGTCCTAGGATTTTAAAGGCTTGATTATATAAATAATCGTCTTTTCCCATCCAGACTATAACTGTCGGTTTTGGAATTTCACCAAATCAACCTATTAAAGGCTCGCGGACTATACCGCCGGTGAGGATTTTCACCTCGCCCCAAAGACATATTCAAATTATTTGCTAATTATATCACAGCTATGCTGAATATACAACTTCTCCGTCCACAAAAACTTTGACAGCTTTTGTCCTGAAGTCCAGTGGATTTCCATTGAATATCGCTATGTCCGCATCCTTTCCAACTTCCAATGAACCCACTCTGTCCTGAATCCCTACGATCTCTGCGGCATATATAGTAATGGATTTTAATGCTTCCTCTTCGCTTAAGCCCTCCCGGACGCTCAATGCTGCGCAAACAGGCAAAGCATAAAGCGGAATTACCGGATGGTCTGTCATCATAGCAAATTTTATGCCTGCTTCGCTAATAACCTTAGGTGCCTTGAACGATAAATCCTTTAGCTCAATTTTTGACCTAGTTGATAAGAGCGGCCCGAGGATTGGCTTAACGCCTTCTTTTTTAAGAATATCTGCTATTCTGTATCCGTCTGTACAGTGCTCTAGTGTATACTTAACGTTGAATTCTTTGCACAGCCTTATAGCAGTGCATATATCATCTGCCCTGTGGCAGTGTATTTTTAGATAGGTTTTGCCTTCAAGTACCTCCGCAAGCATTTCCTTGCCAAGGTCTCTCTCAAAGTCTTTGCCTTCGTCCTCCTTAGCAGCTTCTCTCTTTGTGATATAATCCTGCGCCTCTATCATTGCCTTGCGAAATTCCGCAGCGGTGGCCATTCTTGTTGATGGGCTGGTATCCTGCTCTGAATATACTCTTTTTGGGTTTTCTCCCAATGCGGCCTTAACTGCAAGAGGCTCCGTTATTATCATGTCGTCGACTCTGCGTCCAAATGTCTTCATCGCAACAAACTGTCCGCCAATTACGTTTGCGCTTCCCGGCCCTGTACATACTGATGTGACTCCATGGCTTAATGCCTCGTAGAAGGCAGGGTCTTCTGGATTGACGGCGTCTATTGCCCTTAGTTCTGGTGTGATAGGCTTAGTTGCTTCATTTCCGTCTGCTCCCTCTTCTCCGATTTTGTCTTCCCACATTCCAACATGGCAATGCGCATCAATAAAGCCCGGCAATACCCACATGCCTGCCGCATCGAATGTTTCGCATTCAATATCAATTTTCTCAGCTATTTTTTGTATTTTTCCGTCATTAATTAAAATATCACCATTTTCATAATCCTTCTGCGCCATGGTGAGTATTTTAGCATTCTTTATAAGGTACATTTATTATGGTTACTCCATTCTGTTATTAGAGGAAAGTGATTTCCCTATCATTATAACTGTCTTGAGCAAGACAGCGTCATCAAAATTTCTCAAATCAAGCCCTGTGGACTTCTGTATTTTTTCCAGCCTGTAAATAAGAGTATTCCTATGGATAAACAGCCTTCTGGCCGCTTCGCTTAAGTTTAGGTTATTTTCAAAGAAAGTAAGTACGGTAGTAAGCATTTCCTCATTCAGTATTTTTTTCAGTGATTCCGAATAGGCTAGATCGTAGAATTCTTTCCTTGTATCCCTTTGAATATTCTGCAGAAACCTTTCAAGCAGTAGCTTATGGAACATAAATATGCTTGACTTGCTCTGCTGCATAAGCCCTAGGTTAATTGCCTCCTGTGCCTCGCAGAATGATTCCCTAATATTAAACAGCCCGCTTTTTACTCCGCCTACTCCTATGTGGGATTCTATCGCTATTTCATTTGCAATGGTATCATTAAGTGCATTCACTAATTCGCTTAGTGAATCCATGTCAATATCTTCGTCAATTGTTTTTACAAGTGCCAGCACATAGCGGTTGAGCCCGACGATAATGTCGCCCTCTTTCATGTGGAAAATTGTATGAAGCGCATCATAAATTTTGTTCGCCTCGTCATTAACGGTCTGCACTATTATAACGCACCTTGCACAGTCAGTGTCAATGTTAAAGTCAGAGACAGCCTCCTGAATTTCCAAAACATCGGTTTTGTCGAGGATTATCCTTCTGAACACCTCTTCCCTGCCCAGCTTCTTTTTGCTGGTTTTAAGAATTTCAATTACCAGCTTTTTAATGAAAAATAAATACGTTTCAATTTCTTTTCCAGTTGCGTCAACACTTATGCCCAATGGCCTGTGACCTTCAAAATCAACAAGTGCATATGTTTTATTGCCCAATTCTGCACAGGGAGCTCCGTTTCTAAAATCTGTGGTATCGAAATTCTCGTCCGAATCCCCAATAAGCTCTTCTGCGCTGGAAACAATTATCTCCCCTGTTTCATCAAGCAGGCATATTGTCTTTTCGATGCTTTTTGCTGCTTCTATAACAATATCATTTAATTTTCTATCAATATTCAACTTTTATGCTCCTCCCAAAAGGAAATATCTCTTTACAGATATAGAATAACATTATTATACAACTAATTCAAACAATTATTACTTAATAATCGGTTAAATTTTCAATATTAATGTATAATATTTTATGAATATAGTTGACATATACAATAATCTTTGCTACAATGATTTATCGTGTTAAAGCATTAAACTAAACGTGAGGATATAATGAATAAATTTAAAAATATCCCCTACGGGCTGCAGGACTATCTTCCCCTTGAATACAGCCTGAAGGAGAATATCGAAAATAAAATACTCTCCAGCTTCAAAAATGCCGGATATCAGATGATAGAGACCCCCATCCTGGAGTATATGGATGTATTCAGCATTAGTGATATCGGCTTTGCCGCAGAAGATATGTTCAAGCTTTCAGACAGCAACGGCTCATTGCTGGTGCTGCGCCCTGATATCACCATGCCGATTGCCAGAATGGCCGCAACAAAGCTTTCTGATAAAGACTTGCTTAAGCTATGCTACTGCGGAAATGTATTCCATTTGAAGGGTGAAAAAAAAGAAGGCTACAAGCAAGTGACGCAAATAGGCATTGAGCTGATGGGGGATCAGTCGGCATCAGCGGATGCTGAATGCCTGATACTTGCTATCAATTCCCTTAGGGAAGCCGGGCTTAATGATTTCCAGATAGAAATCGGACAAACTGACTTTTTTAAAGGCCTTATGATAGAGGCTGGCCTTAATGAATCAGACAGCGAACAAATCAGAAGATTTGTAGAAATGAAAGACATGCTTTCAATTGAAATCATGCTTGATGAGAAAAGCGTTGATTTGTCTATAAAGAACGATATTCTGGAGCTGCCGACGCTCTATGGTGGCATCGAAATACTCGATAGCGCAAAAAAATATTCAAAAAACCCTCTATGCAAGAAAGCAATTGATAATATAGAAAAAGTTCTTTCCATACTAAAGGAATATCAGCTTCTGGAATATATATCAATCGATTTGTCTATCGTTCAATCAGTACATTATTACACAGGTATAGTATTCAAAGGCATCTGCCCCAATCTTGGATATCCCCTTTTGACCGGCGGCAGATACGACAACCTGATTAAAAACTACGGCAAGGACATGCCCGCTGTGGGATTTGCAATGACCAGCAAGCACATTCTGATTGCACTTGAAAGGGAGGGCAAGCTAATATGAAAACATTGAATATTGCTCTTGCCAAGGGCAGGCTGGCGGAGGATTCTATGGAGCTTTTTAAGCAATGCGGCATGGACATGTCTTTTGTAAAGGCAAAGAGCAGAAAGCTGATCTTCGCTAACAGCGACAATACGATAACCGTAATTTTAGTTAAGCCCAGTGATGTGCCTACCTATGTGGAAAGAGGCGTAGCTGATATAGGTGTGGTAGGCAAGGATACACTTATCGAAAGCAACACCGACCTTTATGAAATGCTAGACCTTGGCTTTGGCAAATGCAGGCTGTGCGTTGCCTCGCCGAAAAAGGCCGTAGCAAATCCAATAACATGCGTAAACTTAAGGGTAGCAACCAAATACCCCAACACTGCAAAGGCGTACTATCAGGCAAAAGGCATAAACATTGATATAATCAAGCTTAACGGCTCTGTTGAGCTTGGACCATTAGTTGGTTTATCTGATGTAATAGTGGATATTGTTGAGTCCGGAAAGACATTGGTTGAAAACGGCCTTGAAATCACCGATGAGATTTGCAGCATTTCGGCAAGGCTCGTTGTAAACAAAGTATCACTGAAAACTAAAGGTGAAATAATACGGCCAATTATTGCAGACATAAGACAGTACCAAGGCGGAAAGGCAGATATATGAAAATAATAAACTCAACAGACGAAAAGTTGTTAAATACGCTCTTCAGCCGTTCGCAGCTGGACTGCGCGTCGGAAACCGCCTCGGTAATCGATATACTTGAAAACGTACGAAAAAAAGGCGACAGTGCGCTATATGAATATACACAGAAATATGACGGCGCTGACCTTAAAAAATGCGGCCTTATGGTAACAGCAGATGAAATTGACAAAGCATATAGCTCAATTGACAGCAATACGCTTAACGCCCTAAATAAAGCCAAGGAAAATATCACTACTTTCCACCAAATGCAAAAAAGAACCGGATTCAAAATAGACTTCGGTGATGGATATGTCGGGCAGCGCATTCTGCCCATAGATAGAGCAGGCGTTTATATACCTGGTGGCAGGGCTGCCTATCCTTCATCAGTAATGATGAATGTAATACCTGCACAAATAGCTGGTGTTGAGGAAATAATCCTTTGCACACCACCATCAAAGGACGGAAAAGTAAACAATGTTGTGCTTGCAGCAGCAAAAATCCTCGGCATTGAAAAGATATTTAAGCTAGGCGGCGCGCAGGCTGTTGCCGCAATGGCCTTCGGCACAGAATCAGTGCCGCGAACCGACAAAATAGTCGGACCGGGAAATATATATGTAGCTCTTGCCAAAAAGCAGGTCTACGGCTACGCCGGCATTGATATGGTGGCAGGCCCAAGTGAAGTGCTGATAATTGCAGATGATAGCGCAAAGGCGAAATACATAGTTGCCGATCTACTTTCACAGGCAGAGCACGACCCAATGGCATCGGCAATCCTTATTACGACATCTAGAAAGCTGGCAGAGGCCGTATCGATGCAGGTAGATAAGCAGATAGCAGACCTTACTGAAACTAAGGAGAATGCAATTGAGTCGATAAAAAACTATGGGTTCATTGTGATTGCTGATGATATAGATGAAGCTATTGAAATTGCCAATAAAATAGCCCCTGAACATCTGGAACTGGCACTATCTGACCACGAAAAATACCTTGACAGTATAAAGAATGCAGGCTCTGTATTCCTTGGGCATTATTCACCTGAGCCATTAGGCGACTATTTCGCCGGCCCAAACCACGTGCTTCCAACATCAGGCACTGCGAGATTTTCATCCCCATTAGGAGTTGATGATTTCATTAAGAGGTCATCTGTGATATATTATAAAAAAGAAAAGCTGGAGACTGTCAGCAAAGATATTGAACTTCTGGCAAATCTCGAAGGATTGAAGGCACACGCCAGAAGCATAACTATTCGATTCGACGACGAATAAAATAATGGAGGCAGCTATGCGCGAATCAAGTATTAAAAGGAAAACCGCGGAAACAGATATATCCGTATCTGTAAATATTGACGGAAGCGGTCAATATGACATTGAAACCGGCATCGGCTTTTTTGATCACATGCTGTGCCTATTTGCGAAGCATTCGCTGACGGATATTAATATAGCCTGCAATGGCGACACACAAGTTGACTGCCACCACACCGTGGAAGATGTCGGCATAGCGCTGGGCGAAGCATTTAAGCAGGCACTTGGAGATAAAAAAGGCATAACAAGATACGGCACGTGCTTTCTTCCAATGGATGAAGCCTTGGTTATGACCAGCCTTGACATATCCGGGAGGAGCTATCTGGTGTTTGACGGCGATCTCCCCTGCCCTCTGCTTGGAGACTTTGAGACCGAAACCGTCGAGGATTTCTTTCAGGCATTCGCTTCCTCCTGCGGCATAACGCTGCACATCAAGCTGATGTACGGCAGAAACACACACCACATAATAGAAGCAATGTTCAAATCATTCGCGAGAGCGATTTGCGCAGCAGCTACAATAGACCCAAGAGTTAAGGGCGTGCCCTCCACTAAAGGAACACTATGATAACAATTATTGACTATGGAATGGGGAATCTAAGAAGTGCTCAGAAAGCATTTGAGTTTCTGGGATTCGAAGCGGAAATAACGGACAATAAAACTGCAATCCTAGCAGCCGAAAAAATAGTACTGCCCGGCGTGGGCGCCTTTGCCGATGCAATGAGCAACCTGAATTCATCGGGAATCAGCAATGTAATAAAGAAAAAGACAGCTGACGGAACGCCCTTTCTTGGCATATGCCTAGGCATGCAGCTTGTTTTTGACGTATCATATGAGGGCGGTGAATTTGAAGGACTGGGGCTTATAAAGGGCGAAATAAAAAGATTTGACCTGCCTGCTGAATACAAAGTGCCTCACATTGGCTGGAATAAGCTGAATACGACAGATAATATCCTCTTTTCAGAAATTGACGAAGATATATATACATATTTTGTGCATTCTTATCACGCAGTAACACAAGATAAAGATGCAGTAATTGCAACAAGCAATTACGGAACAGAATTTACTGCTGCGGTGAATAAGGATAACATCTTCGCTACTCAATTCCACCCGGAAAAGAGCGGAGACAAGGGGCTTAAAATGCTCCGGAATTTCGCGAAAATTTAATCAGGAGAATATCATGAGCTTTACTATATACCCCGCAATTGACCTTAAGGACTCAAAAGCAGTGCGCCTCAAGCAAGGTGACATTAATAAATCACAGGTGTTCAGCTTGGATCCCGCTGATACTGCAAAGCAATTCCAATCATCTGGAGCTGAATGGATACACGTGGTTGACCTTAACGGTGCGTTCGCAGGAGAAACAAGAAACCTTAGCGTAATAAAAAAAATAGTTTCATCAGTCAGTGTGCCTGTTCAGCTAGGCGGAGGAATACGAAGCATTGAATCTATCAAGCAAATGATTGAAGATATCGGTGTCAGCAGAATTATCCTTGGTACAGCGGCAATAAACAACCCTAATCTTGTAAAAGAAGCCGTTAATAAATACGGCGACAAAATAGCAGTCGGAATAGACGCAAAAAACGGCATAGCCGCGGCCAACGGCTGGGCAGAAGCTTCAAAAGTTACTGCTGTTAGCCTTACTAAGCAAATGAAAAATATCGGCATAAAGACAATAATATACACAGACATACAAAGAGACGGCATGATGAAAGGGCCAAATATCAGCCAGACAAAAAAAATATCTGATATCGGCGAGATTGACGTAATACTATCAGGCGGCGTATCCTGTACGGATGATATAATCGCTGCGAAAGAAGCAGGATTTGCAGGAGCTATAACCGGGCGGGCAATATACGAGGGAGTAATAGACTTAAAAGAGGTAATAAAGCTATGCTGACAAAAAGAATAATCCCCTGTCTGGATGTGCATGAAGGCAGGGTTGTAAAAGGAATAAATTTCGTCAATCTGCAGGACGCTGGCGACCCTGTGGAAATTGCAAAAGCTTACAACAAAGCCGGAGCAGATGAGATAGTATTCCTGGATATAACGGCATCCTCAGATAAAAGAGACATAATGCTTGAGGTGGTTGAAAAAACCGCGGAGGAAGTGTTTATCCCCCTTACTGTGGGCGGCGGCATAAGAACAGTTGAAGACTTCAGAAGAATACTTCGTGTGGGTGCAGATAAAATATCTATTAACTCAACTGCTCTTAAAAATCCACAGCTTATCTCGGACGCAGCATGGAAATTCGGCTCTCAGTGTGTGGTTGTGGCAATTGACGCAAAGCAAAACAGCGATGGCACATGGAACGCCTATATTGAAGGCGGCAGGAAAGACTTCGGCATTGACGCAGTTAATTGGGCGCAGCAGGCCGAAAAGCTAGGCGCAGGTGAAATACTGCTGACATCAATGGACTGCGACGGTACGAAGGAAGGCTATGACATTGAGCTGACAAAAGCAGTATCTGAAAGTGTGAATATCCCTGTTATAGCCTCCGGCGGCGCAGGTAAGCTTGAGCATTTTGCAGATGTATGCATAAAGGGCAAGGCAGACGCAGTGCTGGCAGCATCGTTATTTCATTATAATGAGCTCTCCATAGCTCAGGTAAAAGAATATATGAAATCCCAGGGTATCCCTGTAAGGGTTTAGAAAGACAAAAATAATGGATTTAAATAATATTAAATATGATAGTGCAGGTTTAGTGCCTGCTATTGCTCAGGATGTAAACACCGGACAGGTTCTGATGCTAGCATACATGAACGAGGAATCATTGAAAATATCAGTAGATACAGGGTATGCTACATACTTTTCACGCAGCAGGCAGGAATTATGGAAGAAGGGCGAAACATCAGGCAACCTGCAAAAGATTGTTTCCATGAAATATGATTGTGACGGAGACACCATTCTGCTGCTTGTTGATCAAACAGGGCCAGCATGCCATACGGGAGCATTATCGTGCTTTTTTAATAATTTATATGGCGAAGATATAAATGTTAAATCAAAGATTCTTGAAGATGTCTATAGCGTAATAAAAGACCGCAGTGAAAACCCGAAAGAAGGATCGTATACAAATTATCTGCTGGATAAGGGAATAGAAAAGACCTGCAAAAAGGTCGGCGAAGAGTCATCCGAGATTATAATTGGAGCAATGAAAAAGGATAGAGAAAATGTTATCTATGAAACCAGCGATTTATTATATCATGTCAGTGTGCTTTTGTTCCAAAGCGGCATTACATGGGATGAAATATTTACAGAGCTTAAAAAACGCAGATAAATGTCTGCGTTTATTGCTATATTCTGTATACTCTCTTCCATGCTTTTATTCCGCCTAAAAGATTATATAGATATATATAGCCTGAGCGATAAAGCATATCACATGCCGCCGCGCTGCGCGCACCTGTAGCACAGTAAACAAGGACAGCCTTGTCTCTGCATTGTTCCCTAAGAGTTTCAATGAAGTCTGCAAGTTCATCAAGCGGAATATTAATTGCGTTAAGAATATGTTCTTCTTCATATTCTTCCACAGTCCTTACGTCAATCAATATGTGAGGCTCTCTCATCATCCTGCTGAACTCTTCAGGCTCACTATTTTCAAATCCTCTTTTGTATTCCATGCTCTCTCCACTTTGGTAATTTATAGTTTTCTAACATGCAAATGCTATTTTAACCTTTCAATATTGATGTGTCAATAGGATATTTATTGCATTTATGTAATATAAATTATAGATTTATCATGGTTTTTAATTATTTCACTTATATTTTTACTTTTAGTTAGTTGACATAATGAAAGTAAAACACTATAATACATATGAATAGTTGTTCATACGTTAATGTTTAGGAGGCAAATATGAAACGCTGCGACGAAGGTGCCAATCTTAGTACAATTGATTTTGATAAAGCTGCAGAGCTAATGGAGTTCTTTAAAATGTTCGGCGACAGCAACAGAATAAGGCTGCTTTACATGCTTGTCGACCGGGAAGTCTGCGTGCACCATCTGGCAGACCAGCTGGGCATGACTCAGTCGGCTGTTTCTCATCAGCTTCGCCTTTTAAGGCAGCAACGGCTCGTAAAGCATGTTAAGGCCGGCAAAAAAACATACTACTCACTAGACGATGAACATATAAAAGAAATATTAAAAATTGGTATGGAACACTTGCACCACGAGGAAGAAATACATACAAGGAGCTGAAATGATCAAATTTCTTGAAATATTTATTAACCTGTTTGTCGACATGGCCTATTATTTAATGCTCGGAATAACGCTTGTCGGTATTTTTAATCTTTTTGTAAACAGGGATACTATAGCAAAGCAGCTTGGCAAAAGCTCATTCTGGTCCAGCGTAAAGGCATGCGCTCTAGGCGTGCCGCTGCCTCTATGTTCATGTGCCGTTGTGCCGACAGGATTATACCTGAAGGATAAAGGAGCATCAACAGCAACTACGACTGCTTTCCTTATCTCCACTCCGCAGACGGGAGTTGATTCAATAGTTGCCACATACGGTATGATGGGCCCTCTATTCGCATGGTATAGGCCTGTTGCTGCTTTTGTTTCCGGTGTTCTCGGCGGGTTCGTAGTGGGCTTATTTGATAAAAACCGCAAAAAAAATAATGCTAGTGCTGTAGAACTACATAACGATGATGAACACCTCCATCTCGATGGTGATTCATGCTCTGCCGACACTTGTACATCAGGTACCTGCGGTGCGCACAAGGAAATATCAAAGAGTGCGCCTTGGGGAACAAAAATAGTAAATACTATGCGCTACGCATATATTGAAACTGTGGGTGACATTGCGGTTCATTTTCTTATAGGCCTTGTAATTGCAACATTGATTACAATGTTCCTGCCGACCGAATTAATAATGCGCGCTAATCTTAATTCGGGTATATTGGCAATGCTTCTTATGATAGCAATCGGGCTGCCTATGTATATATGCTCCACTTCTTCTATTCCTATAGCGGTGTCATTTATACTCAAGGGCATCAGCCCCGGCGCGGCATTCGTGTTTCTTTTCATGGGGCCCTTCACAAACGCTGCCAGCCTATCCATACTGGCGAAAAAATTAGGAAAAAAAGTAGTAGCTCTATATGTTACAGTTACTGCCGTTTTCGCAGTATTATTCGGGCTGCTGCTTGATTTTATAATCGCAAGGTTCGGCCTTAATATAAATGTTGCACAGATGGCCAGCCATGCGGCAGAAGGCATTACGACTTTTCAGGCAATAGTTGCAATAGTGTTTGCAATTCTCTTGCTCTATTCACTAGGAGGAAATTTTATGAACAAATTTAAAGCTGCAAAAGCAAATAAGAAAACAGACAGCGAAGGTAAAACCTACGACGTATACGGAATGACCTGCAACGGATGCTCATCCAGGCTGCAGGCGCAGTTTTTGAAAAACGAAAGTATTCAAAACGCTGTAGTCGACCACGAAAACAACAAGGCAACTATCTACGGTGATGTGTCCGACGAAACCGTAAAAACCATTGTAGAAGCTGCAGGCTTCTCTATGGCCAGATAAAAACTTCTATTCAATCTTTTTCATTTAAAATACGCCTTCCCTGCATTTTGCAGGGAAGGCGTATTAGCGTTACATATCTAAGATATGAACTTTTCGGATACACTTTTCGACAGTTATTTTTTTATTTCACAGCAATTTATTTTTGCAGTTAAATAATAGTGGAAAAAATATCGAGAGAAAAGTGTTGACATTAAAACCATTCTCCATTTAACCATCCTGCAAAATACTGAGACGGCTTCGTAATATTACCTATCATTGATATGAATTTTTCGGATACACTTTTCGGCCGTTATTTACAATTATCCGTAAATCTCAGTGTACTTTTTCTCAAGATACTTAGCATAGTATGAAGGGTCAAATTCCTTACCTGTTGCCTTCCTTACTATTTCATCATCTATTAATAGCTTGCCGTATTTATGTACGTTTTCATTAAGCCAGCTTGTTATCTCCGTCAGATCGCCCTTTTCAAGTGCACCGTCATAGTCTATAACTTCTCTCATCTTTGCCTCAAACTGGGCTGAGTACGCAGTGCCCAGCGAATATGTCGGGAAATATCCAAAGAGACCGAATGACCAGTGAACATCCTGCAGTATGCCGTGGGTATCATCCGGCGGGCATATCCCTAGGTATTCTTCATATTTTTTGTTCCACATCTCAGGCAGGTCCATTACGTCAACTTTGTCTTCAAATATCATGCGCTCAATCTGGTACCTAACCATTATGTGCAGTGAGTAAGTCAGTTCGTCCGCCTCTATCCTGATAAGTGAAGGGGATGAATAATTGCAATATATATAGAATTCTTCCTCCGTGATATCCTCAAACTGTTTGGGGAAGATATCCTTTGCCAGTTTATATATATGCTTGTTGAAATTTTTTGACCTGCTTATATTGTTTTCATATATTCTTGACTGTGATTCATGCATTGTCATTGATGCACCTTCATCCAGTGAAGTATAATTGTAGTCGCTGTTTATATTCAGATTGTACATTGCATGCCCGCCTTCGTGCAAAGCCGCATAGATAGCGGAAGCAATGTTGTCCTCATGATAGGCAACTGTATAGCGTATGTCGTTTGTGTTTGCACCTGACGTGAATGGATGCGCGCTGACTGCTATTTTGCATCTGTCCTCCGGCAGCCCCTGCAGCTTGAATAATGCATGTACTAGTTTTTCCTGGCCTTCCTTGTCGAATCCTTTCGCGTTGATACGCTCCTTTATCTCCTTTGCCCTTGGCAGTACGCTGCTTTTTGCCACCATTGCGTTAAGTGGAACAACTGTCTTTTCAACTTCGGCAAAGTATTTATCAAGCGTGTCCATTGTCAGGCCTTCCTGATAATCATCCAGCAGAGTATTGTATACTTTTGCTTCCGGGTCTATGTACTTCGCGAACTTTATCTGGAACGCTATCAATTTCTCAAGATACGGCGCAAAAAGTTTATAGTCGTTGTCTGTTTTCGCCTTTATCCATATCTGTTCAGCCTCTGCTCTCAGCTTTGTATACTCCATCACTTCCTTTGCAGGAATACATGTTAGCTTTTTGTATTCCCTTGCGAATATCTCCACATTTCTTCTGTCCTTCTCTTCAAGGCCTTCAGCCGCTTGAAGTTCCTTTACAAGTTTCCCTGTATCTTCGCTGGTCATCAGGGCATGTGTTTCTCCTGCTAGTATGGACGCTGTAATCCCTCTGCCTTCTACAGATTTCTCTGGTGCAAATGTTGAACCATCCCAGTTCAGCAGCATCTGCGCGTGTCCGAATGCATATAGTTTCTTTTGTAGTTCATCAAATTTATTTAGTAGTTCCTGTGTGCTCATTTTTTACTCCTTTATTTGTTTTTCTATATTTAATTAAATTGTAATTTCTATTTCGTTTCCGTCAGGGTCAGCCACCTTGCTTTCATAATAGCCATCGCCTGTGTACCTCGGTTCACTTAATACTATAAAGTCATCATTCCTTATAAGATTTGTTATTCTCTCCACTTCCGCCTCTGAACCAACGGAAAAAGCTAAGTGCGTTAAGCCAAAATAGATTCCAAGCGCTTTATCAATTTGCAGCTTAGAAGAGCTCATTATCTCCATTTTTGCTCCTGAATCAAACGAAAGAAAATAGGATTCAAACCCTTTGCTCATGTTTATGTATTTGTTTCCAGCGGATGCATTGAAATATTTTATATAAAATTCTTTTAGCGCCTCGATATTCTGTGTCCATATGGCTATGTGGCTTATTATCATAATTCCCTCTTTAGTTCTGTATGATTTTATTATAGCATCTTATTACAAAACTTTCATATAATTTACCTAATTATTTATTTAAATTACTATTAATATTTTCCACTCAAATATTTATACATATACATGCTTTTATGCTATACTTACTAAAGCCAAAATATTTTTATCGTCGGAGGATGAATATGTTAATTGACGCACATTGCCATTTCTTCACAAATTCAATTCTTGCAGACAGACTGCAAAGAGACACCAAAAACATACTTAAGCTTTCTAAGCGCCTTTCGCTGCCCGTAAACAGCCCCATTGTGCAGGGGGCCGCGGAATTCCTCATCACCGGTGTTGAAAACACTCCGGAAGAAATGTATGAATATATGAAGCAAAGTTACGGATGCGACTTTATAGCTGTGCCCTTAATGCTAGATTTAACCTATGCATTTATAGCTCCTGAACAGGAATCAAAAGTGTCTACCATTAAAAAGGCGCTGAATGCCGCTAAGGAATCCAGCCTGCCAGAAAAGTATATTGAAGCCATAGAAAAAAGGCTGGATACTTTTGAAAGGTCAGCACTTGGAATAGATGTATTCAAAAATTCCTATGAAAAGCAGATAGAAAGCCTTACAAATATAAAGGCAAGCATGCCGGACAAGGTATATCCATTTTTTAGTGTTGACCCAAGAAGAGATAATGAATTCAATGGCGGCATACTATCAGAGATCAAGAAATATGTTGGGCGCAGCAAGCCCTTTGCAGGGGTAAAGCTATATTCATCGCTTGGCTATTCCCCTACTCATCCTGTGCTGTTTGGCAGCGGAAAAAAACAAGGCGTATACGCATTCTGTGAAAGGCATAATATTCCTGTTACTGTGCATTCCTCAATAGAAGGTTTCTCGCATTTTCTAGACAAAACTAAAATCGAAGGTGATGTATATTACCCCGAAGCAGGCAAATGCGTGCCGGCAGAATTTTTGTACGATGAGGGAATAATAAAATATGAAAACAACATGCCAACAAAAGATTTCGAATCTATAACCAGAGAGCGGCTCGTACTTTTAAATCATCCCGTACTCTGGCGCAAGGTATTAGAAAAATACCCACGGCTTAAAATCGACCTAGCTCATTTCGGCGGCGTTATTCAGGCATATAAATATGCAACCCACGACAAGAGTTCATTCTGGCCTGAATACATCATCGAGATGATGGATGATTTCCCCAATGTGTACTCCGATTACTCCTGTTACTATGAGCAGGGTGGAAACCCTGACTACATGGAACTTATATATAAATCTTTGTATAAGAATCTGCCTAGAAATGCAAAGAAAAAAGTGATGTTCGGGTCAGATTTCTACATGCTTGCTCTATACAATATGACACCTGAAAAATATATTGATAACTTCCGAAAGGCCTTCACAAAAGATTTTAAAAGAATCTCGGAAGATAATCCCGCGAATTTTTTAGGTATATCCTAAAAAACAATTTGAATTTAATTACTTTTCATATAAGGAGACATTTGCATTAATGAAGAATCAATCAAATACTGAACAGCTCTTTACCGGGCTTTTCCTGCTAATATTAGCCATTACATCTTCTATGTTCCTGATAAACAGAATTCTATTTTCTGAAATGAGTTACGATTCAGACAGTATAAATATATTGTCCTACTTCACCATACAAACAAATATTATTTCGACTATATGGATGCTTGTTTTATCTTTACATGCACTTACAGGAAGTAAAATATATAAAATTTCAACAAATATTAATCTTGCAGCAGCAGTAACTACATATATACTTGTCGCAGGCATTATATACTGGGCGGTACTTGTGCCGGTGTTTTATAAGCCCGGCGAAACATGGCTCTTTTCTGTTTCCAACATATGGATGCACACCTTTGTGCCTGCTATCTCCGTAGTTATGCTGTTTTATGCTAAGCGCCTAGCCTTAGATGAAGCCAAAAAAACGAAAAGAAAGCTCGTTCTATTCTTCATTTATCCGATACTATATATCATATTTTCCATTGTTCACTCCATAAATGGCAAATACCTCTATCCGATGTTTAACCCGAATGCTGTAGGTGGCTGGCTCGGGGTTGCAGTGTGCCTTATTGTAATGTGCTTTATATTTACATTGCTCTACCTTGCGCTGCTTTTTGGCGTGAAGAAAAAAAATAAAGCTGTGTTATAATATAATAAACGCTTAATTCAAATCATACCTCTGCTTAGACCTTAACTAAGGAGGAACTTATTATGAAGATAAAATACTTCATTGTATTCTTAGTCTGCATTCTGCTTTGCAGTGCATGCAGCAAGGCTGAGGAGTATCCCATCGTCAGTCGTGAATCCACGCTGCCTGCTGACATTACAAAAAGAACGGCCGATAGCGATATGACGCCGCCGATTATGCACAGCAATGAGTTTGAGACCCCAATTCCTCTGCCCTATCCTGTCAATACTTCCGGCGGAGAAGACTCACCTTTTATCCTCCCTGATGGAAATACACTTTACTTTTTCTTTACCCCTGATGTGCGCATACCACATAATGAACAATTGACTGATGACGTAACCGGAATATGGGTGACCTGTAAATCGGCCGATGGATGGACGGAGCCTGAAAGAGTATGGCTTCAGGATGCCGGAAAGCTAGCGCTAGACGGAGCGCCTTTCGTAGCCGGCAATGAGATGTGGTTTGCTTCCGCCCGCGAAGGGTACAACGGAATGAATATATTTACTGCTAAAAAAAAGGATGGTGTGTGGAGCGACTGGCAGTATGTAGGCGGTGACATCGCAGGTCGTTTAAATGTGGGTGAGCTCCACATATACGAAGATGAACTGTACTACCACTCAGACAGAGAAGGCGGCATGGGCAATTATGACATCTGGATGGCTAAAAAGGAAGGTGATGGTTGGAGCGAAGCCAAGAATATTGCAGCCGTAAATACACCTGAAATGGACGGATTCCCATTTATTTCGCCTGACGGAGGAGAACTTTGGTTTACAAGGGTATATCAGGGCAGCCCTGCAATATACAGGTCAATCAAGCTGGACGGCGAATGGCAGACCCCTGAGCTGATAGTTTCGCAATTTGCAGGCGAGCCTACCCTTGACGCACAAGGAAACCTTTACTTCGTACATCATTTTTATGAAAATGGTGTAATGATAGAGGCAGATATCTATGTAGCATACAAAAAGCCAATAAATTAATTTTAATCAATTTGAGATTTATCGGTACTTAATGTTTACAATATATTTATCAGTTGTATAATTGAAATAGAATAAATTATGGAGAGGCAAAAAATGAACTATAGAATTTTAGGAAAAACAAATTACAAAATATCAGAGGTCTCCTTCGGTGGCTGGGCTATAGGCGGCACATGGGGAGACGTTGACGATACTACCAGCATGGAAGCTTTGGAGAAAGCCGTGGAAATGGGGATTAACTTCTTCGATACAGCCGATGTCTACGGCGACGGCCGCAGCGAAAGATTAATCGGCAAGCTGGCAAAGAGCAAAAAGGACAGAATCTATATCGCCACAAAGGCAGGCCGCAGAATAGACCCGCATGTACCGGAGGGATATAAAATCGAGACAATTCGTTCCCACATTGAGCGCAGCCTAAAAAACCTCAATGTCGATTGTCTTGATCTTGTTCAGCTGCATTGCCCGCCTACACCAGTCTATGAAAACGAAGAGCTTTTCTATGGGCTATCACAGCTGAAAAAAGAGGGATTGATTGCCCACTTTGGAGTAAGCGTTGAGAAGATGGAAGAGGCGATGACAGCAATGAAATATGATGAGCTGGCATCAATACAGCTTATCTACAATATGTTCAGGCTTAAACCTGAAGATCAAGTTTTAAGTACAGCCATGGCTAAAAATGTCGGCATCATTGCGCGTGTCCCTCTGGCAAGCGGCATGTTGACAGGAAAGATGACGAAAGATACCGTGTTTGCAAAAGATGACCACAGGTCCTTTAACAGGCATGGGGAAGCGTTCGACAAAGGCGAGACATTCTCCGGTGTAGACTATGAGCTTGGTCTTCAGGCAGTGGAAGAGCTTAAAAAGCTTAAACCTGCAGAGATGACAATGGCGCAGTTCGCCCTCAAATGGATACTAATGAATGACGCAGTCAGTTGTGTCATCCCTGGAGGCAAAAACAAAACCCAGGTAACACAGAATACAGAAGCATCTGCCTTCGCAGGATTATCACCTGAAACTATGCAGCAGGTAAAAAATATTTATGATAAATATATAAGAGGCAGCGTACATCACCTTTGGTGATATAAATGCAGTATGTAGCCCCGCATTATAATGGTAATGTGGGGCTTATAAATCAAAAGCAATTGATACATCAAATGCAATAGGTAGAAAAAAGGATACTCTCCGAAATCATATATTATCTGACAATACCATATTCCCATGTTGATATACCGCCCATATTATAGGCGTTTTTGTATCCAATAGAATGAAGCTGCCTGACTGCTGAAGCGCTTCTCGCCCCGCTAAGGCAGTATACCAGCAGAGTTTTTTCTTTTTCTGATGTCACCTTTGCAATGCCGTTCTGCAGCATTCCCAAAGGGAGAGTTACCGCATTTTCGATGTGTCCTGATGCGAACTCGTAATCTTCCCTGACATCTAAAATTATTACGTCGCCATTCATCATTTCTTTCGCTTGTGCTTGTGAAATATAATTTCTTCCCAGACTTCCAAACATACTAAAAACCACAAAAACACAAATTATTTTAGCTATACAACCCTAGTATTATAAATTTATGTTTTACCTTTCTTTATTGATTGACATAAATTTAACACATTCAGATTGCAGCAACTGTGATAATGTCACTAAAAGAAAATAATATTAAAAGCATCTGCCGGTCTCATCTCTTGCGCATTTTCCGTCATGGTCTTTGCAGTGGTAGCATATCTCGTTCGGAAGCTTCTCATCTCCGAAGAAATCTCTGAAGTTCTTGATTGTTGTTTCCGCGATACTAGCAAGAGCTTCCTGCGTAAGGAAGGCCTGGTGTGACGTAATCAGCACATTCGGGAACGTAAGCAGCCTGGATAATATATCATCTGATATTATCTCCTCAGAAAAATCCTCAAAGAAATAATTCATCTCTTCTTCGTATACATCCAGCGCGGCGCCGCCAAGCTTTTTGTTCTTCAATCCCTCCAATAAAGCAGCTGTATCTATTAGTCCGCCTCGTGATGTATTAATAATGATTACATTGTCTTTCATTACCTCTATGGAAACAGCGTTAATCATATGATGCGTCTCGGTGCTTAGCGGGCAGTGCAAAGATATAATATGGCTGCGCTTGTATAGTTCATCAAGGCCAACATACTCAATATCAAGATCTTTCTTCGGGTACTTATCATATGCAACAACATCCATGCCGAAGCCCTTGCATATATTCATAAATATCTGTCCGATTTTGCCGGTTCCGACCACTCCTATTGTCTTGCCGTAAAGGTCCATGCCTGTAAGTCCGTTTATGCTGAAATTGTTGTCTCGCACCCTCGCATACGCCTTGTGGGTTTTTCTATTCAGAGTCAGCAGCAAGGCCATGGCGTGCTCCGCAACTGAATATGGAGAATATGCAGGTACATTCATCACATGAACCCTTTTAAATGAGTGGTGGATATCAACATTGTTGTATCCTGCACACCGCATAAGTATAAGGTTGATGCCGAGATCGTGCAGTCCTTCAATAACGTCCTTGTCTATTCTATCGTTTACAAATGCGCATACAGCATCTGCACCCTTGGCAAGGGAAACGGTATCCGAAGTAAGTTTACTTTCTAAAAATTTATATGTAATATTATCATGCTTCGTTCTTTCAAATGAAGCTATGTCATAGGGCTTAGAATCAAAGAATACTATTTTTCTATTATTCATCAATAACCATCCTTTTTATTATTTCTTAATCAATAATATCACAATATACTTGGATATCCAACATAATTGAAATTTATTTACAATTAATTTTCGTATTTGCTTTTAGCTTATGCATTTTTGGTTTATGTATATATATGATTTTAAATTTAAATGATATTGTTTTCACTTAAAACATATATGATATTTAGTTACTAAAGGAGATTAAAATGGATAAAGTTGATTTCAAGAAAAAGTATAAAAGCCTCTATGCACCTTCAGCACAGACGCCTGAAATAGTGGAAGTGCCGGGCCTGCAGTACGCCGTGCTAAGCGGTACGGGAGACCCCAACACAAGCAGGGGCTTTGCAATGGCTGTCGAGGCGCTGTTTGGGTTTTCATACACTGTCAGCATGAGCTATAAAGGTAACGAACTTAATATCCCTGGATTTTATAATTATGTTGTTCCTCCTTTGGAGGGCGTGTGGGACATAGCAGAAGGCACAGACTTCAGCCAGTTTTCAAAAGATAATCTTCTTTGGACAATTGGTATATTGCAGCCGGATTTTGTAACACACGGCGTATTTACTCAGGCAAAGGAACTGGCGGCAAAGAAAAAAGGAAATACACTGATAAGTGAAATATCTCTGGCAAGGTATAACGATGGGCTTTGCTGCACATTCCTTCATCAGGGCTCATACGACAATGAGCCAGCCAGTTTTGAAAAGATGCAGGAATATGTTGAAAAGAACGGCTACAAGAGAGCGGAGAAAACACATCGCGAAATTTACCTGAGTGATTTCAGAAATACAAAACCTGAAAAGCTGAAAACTGTATTAAGATTTAAAATAGAATAGATTATATGCGAAAAGGCAGCCAAATGGCTGCCTTCTTTATTTATAATAGGTATTGTGCTGCGGCGCTTTATTAATACATGCCGCCCATGCCGCCCATGCCGCCTGCTGGCATTGCAGGTTCCGGTTCAGGAATGTCAGTTACTAGTGATTCTGTTGTAAGAACCAAAGCAGCAATTGATGCTGCATTCTGCAGCGCTGAACGGGTAACTTTTGTCGGGTCAATTATTCCCTTTTCAACCATGTCTCCGAAGTCATTCTTTAGTGCGTCATAGCCGAATCTTGCCTTATTTTCATTCTTGATGCGCTCTGCTACTACTGCCCCGTCCACACCAGCGTTGATGGCTATCTGGCGTACAGGCTCTTCTAGCGCGCGTGCTACTATTGCAGCGCCAGTCTTGTAGTCACCCTCTGAACTCTCAACCAATGCTTTGACATCCTTGATAGTGCTCATAAGGGCTACTCCGCCGCCAGGAACTATTCCTTCCTCTACAGCCGCTCTTGTGGCTGCCAGAGCATCCTCGATGCGCAGCTTGCGTTCCTTCATCTCAACTTCTGTTGCAGCGCCTACGTGAATTACGGCTACGCCGCCGGCGAGCTTAGCAAGCCTTTCCTGAAGTTTCTCTCTGTCATAGTCAGATGTTGTTTCGCCGATTTGATTCTTCAAAGAGTTGATCCTTGCCATTATTTCCTCTTTGCTGCCTGCGCCTTCAACAATTGTGGTGTTTTCCTTGTCTACTTTTATCTGGCGAGCCTTGCCCAGCATATCCAGAGTTGTTTCCTTTATGTCAAGGCCCAGCTCTTCTGATATCACCTGTGCACCTGTAAGGATGGCTATATCCTGCAGCATTGCCTTGCGCCTGTCTCCGAATCCAGGAGCCTTAACTGCAACGACATTGAATGTTCCGCGGAGCTTATTTACAACCAAAGTTGCGAGCGCTTCGCCTTCAATATCCTCAGAAATAATAAGAAGCTTTTTGCCTACCTGAACTATCTGCTCAAGTATAGGAAGGATATCCTGAATGCTTGAGATTTTATTTTCTGTTACAAGAATGAGTGCGTCCTCTAAAACAGCTTCCATTTTATCAGTATCTGTTACCATATATGATGAAGCGTATCCTCTGTCAAACTGCATGCCTTCAACAATGTTTAGTTCTGTTTCCATTGTCTTTGATTCTTCTACAGTGATTACGCCGTCATTTCCGACCTTCTTCATAGCTTCGGATATTAATACGCCCACCTGCTCATCATTTGCAGAGATTGCCGCTACCTGCGCAATTTCCTTTTCATTATCAACAGGCTGACTAATATTCTTTAATGCTTCAACAGCCCTTTTTACGGAATCTTCTATACCCTTTTTCAAAATCATCGGGTTTGCACCTGCTGCAAGGTTCTTTATGCCTTCCCTTACAATGGCCTGAGCCAAAAGAGTGGCTGTTGTTGTGCCGTCTCCCGCTATATCATTTGTTTTTATGGATACTTCTTTTACAAGCTGTGCACCCATGTTCTCAAACGGGTCTTCAAGTTCAATTTCCTTTGCTATTGTAACACCGTCATTTGTGATTAACGGAGCGCCGAATTTCTTATCGAGCACTACATTGCGGCCCTTTGGACCAAGTGTTATTTTAACAGTGTTCGCCAGCGCATTTACACCGGCCTCTAATGACGCTCTTGCGTCCTCTGCATATTTAATTTGTTTTGCCATGATTAAACTCCTATTCTGCAATTGCCAGTATGTCGCTTTGACGGACAATTATCAGTTCTTCCCCGTCTATCTTTACTTCTGTACCTGCGTACTTGGAATAGATTACCTTGTCGCCGACCGATACATTCATCTTAACTTCATTGCCGTCTACAACGCCTCCTGGGCCGACTGCAACTACCTCTGCCAGCTGAGGCTTCTCCTTTGAAGCGCCGGGTAACACAATTCCGCTTACTGTTTTTTCTTCGTTTTCAAGGCTTTTTAATACTACCCTGTCACTTAATGGTTTTATTTTCATCATTGTCCTCCTGTATGAATAATTGCTTTTTGTTAGCACTCTGTCAAAATGAGTGCTAGGCTATAATTATGATATAAAATTTTACTTGAAAAATCAAGTACTTTTTTCAATTATATTATATTTTTTTATACTTCGTAATCTACGCATGCGCGCTCTTCGCGCACAGAAGCGCAGAATTCCGCTATCTTGACATGTGCAGGATGCTTTTTGTACTTTTCCAAATCTTCAGAATTGTTGAATTTACTTACCAGAACCAGGTCATAATTCCCTGCGAATTCGCCTGTGTCTTTGCCGACTTCCATGTGCTTTATCTCTCCAATTATTGAAGGAAGCTCCATAAGCATTTCCCTGAATGAATTTACATTTTCTTCTTTGTTCTGTTCCTTGAATTTCCACATCACAATGTGCACCAGCATATTTTATGTCTCCTTTAATAGTAAATTTATATAGCCTGCCAAATTATCATTGTCACTCGCTGTTATCTTTGCAATTCCGCAGGTTTTCATCACAATTTTAAGTATGCATAATCCGTATACAATAATATCCGCTCGCTTTGGCTGAAGACCCGGGATTTTCTTTCTCTCTTCCACATCCATTTCCTGCAGCTTATTAATCATCCTAATAAGTTCTTCATAGGATATTTCCGTTTGGTTTATTATTGCGCTGTCGTACTTTTCAAGGTTTTTAAGCATTGCGGCCATAGTTGTTATTGTGCCCCCTACTCCGTACCACCTGATGTCCTTTCTGTCTCGCGCGCTGCTAATTTCTTCTTTCAGTTCGTTTGCTATTATTGACTCAGCCAGCTCTTCAATTTTGTTCAGGTCTCTGTCATCCTTAAGAAGCTCCATGCACTTTACAGCTCCGATTTTTGCCGAGCCCGCAGCTTGAACTAATCCGTCTAGTCCAATGGCTATTTCCGTGCTGGCGCCGCCGATGTCAATAACTCCGCAAGCTCCATTAACGCCAACCCCGGCAAAGGCCATTTCAGCCTCTTTTTCTTCAGATACTATTTCCGGGACAATTTTGACCTTTTCCTTAACCAAGCTGACAAAATCCGCCTTGTTCTTTGCCGACCTTACTGCCGCTGTAGCAAACATGTATATTTCGTCTGCGCTGTTTTCATCCGCTATTTGTACGTATTCTGCTATAGCGCCAACCGTTCTTATCATTGATTCATCACTGAGAATGTATTCCTGTGATATGTCTTTGTAAAGCCTCGTGGTGTTCAGATTCCTGTAGAGAGGCTTTATGCCTTCCCCTCCTACATCAGCCACCATCATCCTTACTGAATTTGATCCTATATCTATTACGGCTATTCTTCTAGCTACCATGTTATCATTCCTTTTCATAAACGAAACAAATGAGCAGGATTCCCTGCCCATTGTTTTTCTATACGATATCTATCAAGCTTCAAGGAGCTTGGCCAGCTCATCTCCGCTGATTTTTTCCTTTTGAAGAAGAACTTCAACAATTTTTTCTATCTTGTCTTTATTCTTTTTAATGATATCTTTTGCTCTCTCTAATTGCTTAGTTATAATTACCTTTATTTCAGAGTCAATTTTTGCTGAGAGCTCCTCCGAGTAATCATTGGTATGCCCAATTTCCTTGCCAATCATAAATTCACTATGGGATGAAAGGAATATCGGCCCGATTTCATCACTCATTCCGAATCTTGTTATCATTTGGCGAGCAGTATTTGTTACGCTCTGCAGGTCGCTAGATGAGCCTGTTGATACATCGCCGTAAATGATGCTTTCAGCGGCATATCCGCCCAGCGCTGAGGCTATCTGATCCGTTAGCATTGCTTTTGTAGTATAGTCTGTTTCATTGTCCGGCAAGAATGCTGTGTATCCGCCTGCTCCAAGCCCTCTGGGGATAATGGACACCTCCTGTACGGGGTCACAGTTTTCAAGCATGTGTGATATTAATGCATGGCCGGCCTCATGATAGGCAACCAGCTTCAAATCACGCGGTGTTACTCTCCTGCTTTTCTTTTCAAGCCCCATTACTACCCTGTAAATGGACTCTGTTATTCTATCCATCGATATCTCATTTTCTTTATATCTCGCCGCCAGTATTGCAGCCTCATTCAAGATGTTTTCTAGGTCTGCACCTGTTGCATATGGTGTGAGTTTTGCGATATCTTCAAATTTTACGTTTTCTGCAATTGGTTTGCCTTTGGCATGAACTTTAAGAATCTCTTCGCGGCCTTTTATGTCAGGATAGTTGACAGATATCTGCCTGTCAAACCTGCCCGGCCTTAACAATGCCGGATCCAGGATATCTGCCCTGTTTGTTGCCGCCATTACTATTATGCCTTCGTTTGTTTCAAATCCGTCCATCTCAACCAAGAGCTGATTCAGTGTCTGCTCTCTTTCGTCGTGGCCGCCACCCATTCCGCTGCCTCTGTGGCGTCCGACTGCGTCGATTTCGTCAATAAATATGATGCTCGGCGAGCTTTTTTTAGCTTGCCCGAATAGGTCTCTTACTCTGGATGCGCCAACGCCGACATACATTTCTACAAAGTCTGAGCCTGATATAGTGAAGAAAGGCACTTTCGCTTCTCCGGCTACAGCCTTTGCAAGCAATGTCTTACCAGTTCCCGGAGGGCCCACTAAAAGCACTCCCTTTGGTATCCTGGCTCCCATCTTGGTGAACCTTTCCGGCTCTTTAAGGAATTCAACTATTTCAACGAGCTCCTCTTTTTCTTCCTCGGCTCCGGCGACGTTTGCGAAGGTTATCTTCTGCTTATCGGTGTCAACTACTCTGGCTCTTGACTTGCCGAAACTCATCGCCTTGCTGTTGGTGTTATCCACCTGCTTCATGAACATTCTGAACATAAGCACAACCAAGATGCCCAGCGCCAGATATGGGAGCAGCGCAACAAATATACCTGTTTCTTTAATCTCTGTATTGTATAATACTTTGATGCCTAAATCTTTTGTTGTAACCGTGTTCTCGGTTTTTCCTTCATTTACGGTATACCCTAAAGCAATAGCTCTAAGATCAGCGTCCAAGTCCTTGACATTTGTTGTATTAACATAAAAATCATAATTTTTAGGAAAATCTTCTTCACTTATTTCAGAACCTGCATAGAGTCCGAATACATTAGTCTCAACTATGCTGATTGCTTGAATTTTTTCGCCGTTTTCATTTTCTGAAAGCTCGATTAAAAACTCATTGTATGGTAATTCCTCAGGCTGAGCAGGAGCTTCCTTAACCAAGTAAAATACTACAATTACTGAAATAGTTACAAAAGCTAACGCTAAAAAACCACTGAGGGTTCTATTGTCTTTCAATTAACGTTCCTCCTTGAATATATGTAAAATTAAATTAAAATCATATTATATAGCCATGCAGTGAGCACAGCCTATACATTATATCATCACACCTATTATTAAGCAACTTAATTGTGCCCAAAACAGCTGATTGCGTTTTCAATGCATACATAGTGCGTTCCAATGCACTTTACGTAGTTTTATTATGATAAAATTATCTTCCAACTACCCTTTAAAGTATGTGATATAGTCACAAATTAAGCCGTTTTCAGTTATATTAATTTAATTCGGACGCCACGTCCTTAACCAGTCTTTTATCTTTATATTCGCCTTTATACTTCTCATTTTCAGCTTTAGGCATCTCTTTTTTCGGATATGCCGCGTCATCATAATTAAACTGTTTCAGAAGGTGTGTAATGCAGTTTATCCTTGCATGTTTTTTGTTGTCTGCCTCCACAATATACCACGGCGATTCGTCCGTATCCGTATTTTCAAGCATTATATCCCTAGCCTCAGAGTACTCATCCCATTTATTAATGGATGCAATATCTATGCTGCCCAATTTCCACCTTTTTGTTATATCTTCATTCCGGTTATTGAGTCTCTTCAGCTGCTCTTCTCTGCTCACGGAAAACCAGTATTTTATTAATATAATACCGCCTGATATAATCATCTCTTCAAATTTAGGGCAATCCTTAAGAAACTGGCGATACTCTCCTTCCGTGCAGAAGCCCATCACTTTTTCCACGCCCGCCCTATTGTACCAGCTTCTGTCGAATATAACCATCTCGCCATCTGACGGAAAGTGCGAGACAAACCTTTGGAAGTACCACTGGCTTCTCTCTCTTTCAGTGGGCACAGGAAGCGCCGCAACCTTGCACAGCCTGGAGTTCAGTTTCTGTGTAATTCTCTTAATAGTTCCGCCTTTTCCAGCTGCGTCCCTGCCTTCAAAGACCACTACTACTTTCTTGTTGTTGTCCTTTATCCATTCCTGAAGTTTAATCAGCTCTATCTGGAGCCTCTTCATCTCTTTTTCGTATACTTTCTTTGGAATCTCATTATACTTTTCCATACTATTGTGTCCTCTGATAAAATTTATTAGTAATTATATCACTACTTTCTAAAATATTCAAAATTAACATTAATAATAATTATTATGTTGAAAATGCAGCAATATTATGCTAATCTTTATTTACATATAATATACGGCTTTTCATAAAATTGCTATTATATGCTATGGACTAAATAGGACAGGAGAAGACTAATGGATTTACTAAACAGCGTATTAAAAGAAGTTTTGCAGGATGATAATCTTGACCAGCTTTCAGAAAAAACTAAAATTGACAGGGATTCAATCAGTGACGCGGTAAAGGATGGCATGCCCGCAATACTGGAAGGTTTAAACCAAAACACAAACAAAAAAACCGGCGCAGAAGCCTTACTTTCAGCTCTTTCCCAGCACAGCGGCAGCCTTTTGGATGACGTTAAAAAAGGTGACCTAAGCGGGCTTGACTTGGGTGACGGTGCAAAAATTATATCTCATATTTTCGGCTCAGGCAAAGAAGATGTTGCAGATGAAATATCAAAGGACGCAAACCTTACAAAAGGACAGTCGTCAAATCTGCTCAGCGCACTTGCACCAATCGTTATGAGCGCACTCAGCAAGGAAAAGGAAGAGAACGACCTGGATGCAGACGGACTTTCAAGCCTGACAACCACACTCATCGGCTCTTTCCTTGGAAACGGCGACGGAAGCTCTAAATTAGGCAGCATTTTCAGCCTGATAAGCAAGCTTTTAACCTGATAAGCATTTAGAAAGGCCCTCATTGAGGGTCTTTTTTTGTGGATATTAATGCTGAATCAGCCGCGCCATTACAACAACGCGGTGATCCTTATCAGTTGAACAGGTTGACAATGTAAGCACAATATCCTCCGGGGTCAGCACAGTATCAGTCTCATACAGCGATAAACTCTGGCAATACCTTATAAATTTCAGCCATTCTATTTCATTTGAAAATTCAGTGTCTATATAGTAGAAATTTATATTGGCTTCAAATATAGCGAAAACTTCCCAATCCATTGTTCCAGCAAGAGTATCAAAGCGGACTATTCTATGACTGTCGAAAAAATCCTTTTCAAAATAGTATACCAAGCTTCTGAACATAGAACCGTCTTTCATTCTATGACCGTAGAGAATAATATTCTTTGTTTTAGCCATATCATAAACATCGCATCTGTAATCCAGAAAAATCGCGCCATAGTAAGAGCTTTGCTTGTTAAAATCATTATTTAGGTAAAACTCATTATCTCCGCTGTACATTACAGGATAGTCTATTACTGTTCCTTTAATGTTTATGTATCCTATTGTGTCTTCATTGAGGACTCTGTATTCCATAACTTTATCAGGAATTTGAGGAACAGGAGTTGCTGAGGCTATCGGCGAAGGTGATACCACATCATTTGTAATCTCCTCAGCGGCCAGCGCTTTAGGAGTTTCCATAATCAATGGAGCTGTGCATAGAAAATCAAATGCATCTGAAGCAGCCTTCTCTTCGGATACAGATGAATAAATAACCGAACCTACTACAAGAAGCATAATGCAGGCTATTGCCGCTATAAGCCCATTTTCGTTGTTTTTCTTTTTCATTCCAGCCTCCCCATTATAGTTTACTATTGAGATGCAGTTTTTCAAAGCTTTTTTTGTATATTTAAAGAGCCGGTATAAAACCGGCTCTTTAGGATGAAAAGAAAAAGATTATATAAAAAATCAATTGACTGGTATCGCTTCTACTACATACCTTCTGCTTGCCAATGATACCGCCCTGAAAGGATACTGCGAAACAAGTGTAAGGACAGAGCCATCCGTTGCCTCTTTCGGTATTTCTGACGGCACAACGACTCTGGTGGATATAACAACATATTCGTGCATGCCTTCGCAGCTATCCACGGCTATTTTATCCCCGGCTTCCAGTCTTGCAAGGTACGCAAACTCTTTATCATTATGCCCCATTATTATGGACCTTCCGGATTGCCCCGGCAGGACTGAACCATAAAGCGAGGCAGACTCTTCCACATTCACTAAGTTAAAATAAAACGGAACACATACAGTTTCGTCAAAATAGATAACTCCCGCAATGTCTGAACCGGAGTGCCCATTTGAGTAGTCTGCAATCAGGCTATCTCTATTTTCATTCCAATAATTAACGGATTGTTCAGCAAAATTGTCCTGTGCTGCGGCAAATACAAAAAATGAAGCTCCCAACAAAAAAAGCGGGATAAATATAAGCAAAAGCAAAAGCCTTTTCTTAAGTCTTCCAGCTCGATTCTTGTCAAGCCTTCTAAGCATCTTGTATGTCATAATTGTCCTTCCGGATCATGCATCAATTTATATATTTGAAGATGCAGAACTACCTGTATTATTATAAAGCCAAAGCGTAACTTCAACCATATAGCCATACCGTGCGTATTTACTTATTACTTACTCCGGATATAAATAAAATGAAATATGAATTTATATCCTATCCAGCCCTTTAATGTATCTATATCTATATTTATATGAGTAACTATATAATATAAATCAAGGGGAATACAAGCATTCAATTGTATTTCAAGGAATTGTTAACAGTATGTTAATATTCTCATAATATCAGGTGTTTTTCTTTATCTGCATAATTGTATTTTATTGCTATTTTGATTTTTTTGCATCAAAAAAGGGCTGTATATTTATATACAGCCCTTTACTTTTTAGTTTGTGAAAAATTACTGGTTATTTAAATCCTTCAGCATTTCTTTTTCCTGCTCAATGAGCTCTTTGCGTGAAAGGTCAATTCTGTTGTTGTTGTCAATTTTTATAACCTTTACGAGAATTTTATCTCCCAGCTTAACTTCATCTTCCACCTTCTCAACACGATGGTTTGCAAGCTTTGATATATGGCAAAGTCCATCCTTGCCAGGCAGTAGCTCGACAAATGCGCCAAAAGCCATAATCTTGACAACTGTACCCAGATATACCTCGCCTACTTCAACTTCCTTTACAATGGCTTCTATCATGCCCCTCGCCTTGTCCATTGCTTCCTGATCTGTAGTCGCGATGTATACTGTTCCGTCATCGTCAATATCGATTTTTACGCCCGTTTCATCAATGATAGAGTTAATCATCTTTCCGCCCGGTCCAATTACCTCTCTAATCTTATCCGGATCAATCTTGAATGATATAATCTTCGGAGCGTACTTCGACAGGTTCTCTCTCGGTTCTGCAATAGTTTCGAGCATCTTGTCCAGAATAAACAGCCTGCCGACGCGAGCCTGTTCCAGCGCTCTTTCAAGCACAGGTTTGTTTATTCCTTTTATTTTTATATCCATCTGGATGGCTGTTATGCCGTCTCTTGTTCCGGCAACTTTAAAGTCCATATCTCCGAGGAAGTCCTCAAGGCCCTGAATATCTGTGAGCACGGAAACTCTATCTCCGTCTTTTTCCTTGATTAACCCCATCGCAACGCCTGCAACCGGCGCTTTTATCGGAACACCAGCGTCCATCAGCGACAATGTTGAGCCGCATATAGATGCCTGAGATGTTGAGCCGTTAGATGAAAGAACTTCAGATACCACCCTTATTGTGTACGGGAACTCAGCCTCTTCCGGTATAACAGGCAGAAGGGCTCTTTCCGCCAAAGCGCCGTGGCCTATTTCGCGCCTGCCCGGGCCTCTGTTTGGCTTTGGCTCGCCTGTGCTGTAGCCTGGGAAATTATAGTGATGAATGTATCTTTTCTTTACATCTGCTGTTATTCCATCCAGCTTCTGCACGTCGCCTATTGTGCCCAAAGTTGTAATAGAAAGCACCTGTGTCTCACCACGTGTGAATATGCCCGTTCCATGCGTCCTGGGAAGAACACCCACTTCGCTCCAAATCGGGCGAATCTGTTCAGTAGTTCTGCCGTCAGGGCGAACACCGTCCAGTATTTTTTCTCTTACTATTTCTTTTGTAATATTGTAGATTACATCTCCTGCATCCCCTATTGTTTCCGGGAATTTTTCTTCTAGCGCAGAGATTATCTTCTCATTGCAGGCATCCTGCTTTTCTTTTCTTTCGTAGCGGTCAAATGGCTCTAAAGAAGCTTTAATGTCCTCAAAGAACTCATCACGGATTGCCTTTTCCAGCTCAGCGTCAGGTTTTTGTATAGCAGGTGTTGCTTTCTCAACGCCGACTTCTGCTACGATTGTTTCAATAAAAGCAACAATTTTCTTTATTTCTTCGTGCGCAGTTAAGATAGCATCCAGCATCTGAGCCTCGGTTATTCCCTTGGCGCCAGCCTCTACCATCATAACGGCATCCTTTGTTCCAGCTACTGTCAGGTCAAGAACAGATTTTTCTTTCTGCTCTGCATTAGGATTAATTATGCATTCTCCGTCTATCATTCCGACGCAGACTGCGCCAGTTGGGCCTGCAAAAGGAATATTGGATATGCTCAGTGCAACTGATGAACCTATCATTGCAAGAATTTCCGGCTCAACATCCGGGTCAACAGACATAACAGTTGCTATGATCTGCACTTCATTTCTGAACCCCTTGTCAAACAACGGCCTAAGAGGCCTGTCAATCAGCCTTGATGTCAAAATCGCGTGTTCCGGCGGCTTAGCTTCCCTTTTTGTGAAACCTCCGGGTATCTTACCTACTGAATACATTTTCGCCTCATAGTCTACGCTAAGAGGGAAAAAGTCTATTCCTTCTTTTGGCTTTTCGGACATTGTGGCAACCACTAATACATAAGAATCATTACAGCTTATCATACATGCGCCGTTTGCCTGTCCTGCCAAGTTGCCCGTTTCTACCTTTACGGTGCGTCCGGCCAACTCCATCTCAAATGTTCTCTTCATTTGATGTGCTCCCTTCATTTATATCAATTATTTTTTGTTTCCGTCAATATTTGCCGCAAGAAGATATCATACTATATATCTGCAAACAAGCAATGAAGCGGGTATCAGCCCGCCTCACATTTAAAGTCATTATTTTCTTAGATTTAACCTAGCAATCAGACTACGATAACGTTCAATGTCTTTCTTCTTCAGGTATTCCTGAAGTCCGCGTCTCTGTCCAACCATCTTTAAAAGACCCCGCCTTGAGTGATGATCCTTCTTGTGTGTCTGCAGATGTTGGTTCAGGTGGTTAATCCTGTAGGTAAGCAGTGCTATCTGCACTTCCGGAGAACCAGTGTCTCCCTCATGAGTTTTGTACTCATCAATAATGCTTTGTTTAGTTTTTACGTCCATAACGGCACCTCCAATAAAATCGCCTTATGCTTAGTGTATTCGTCGGTGAATCGAAAAACCAAGCTAAGGTTAAGTAGTATGGTTACATACAATGAGTATCATACCACAATACCAATATAATGTAAATACTTTTGTAATAAGCAGGCTATGCTATTAGTGCAGCTATTTTCCTAAAACTATGGTTCACTAAGGAAGGCATCCAAGCAGCCTCACACGGCCTTACTTTTAATGTTCAGCCCTATCCTTGTCAATCATATCTAAAATCACCGAATCAACTCTCTCGTCAAATTTTCTGGCAAAAAATCTCTTCTCCATCCCTTTAAGCATATCATAATCATCAGCCTTCAATACATATGGATGTCCATTAAAAGGCTTTTTTCCACTTCCTGTGTAGTCATCGGTAAAGTATGCAAATGTTAAGCAATTTTGAGTTTGCTGTTCTGCGGGGTTTACTACTACTTCATTTTTATACTCCGAATTCATCACCATAGTCTGAAAAAATGTCTCTTCGGGTGTTATTGTATGTGAGAAAATTTTGATTAATTCGTTATTTGAACAATATTGCTCTCTTATATACTTTATAATGCAATCTGGCAATACCCACCATGCACTTCCACCATACAAACTAATATTCAGATTTTTATATGGCTTTTTCCCTAAAGTATCCATCACTCTTTCGGATAACCTCACAGGCACTTTCAGCAGCTTCTTTATCGTGCGTACCTTTACATATGAGTTTATCCAATTATTAATTTCAATCCATCTGTAATGGTTAAATTTAGGCCACACCCAGTTGTTCTTGTCAATCGGTGTGCAATCCATAAAAGGGGCTGGATAATGACTGTCAAGAAATTCATTGATTGCTGTTGTGCTTTTAATAGGATAATCTGCTGCACTCAAAAGTAAATAGTATCCATAATCTGTTTCGCTCTGAAAAGCAGCATTGATTAAATTCATTGTGGCTCTTATCAGCGTCCAGTTATCCAAAGTAGCGGAAACTCTGTTTTCTAAAATGACGGCAGCACCACCATCCTTTAGAGTCTCTGGATCGAAATCTTTTGCTTTCTTGTCTATGTGAATGTATATGTCGAAATCTTCATGCTGCAGCGATTTAATCAATCTGTTCAGCTGCTTAAAATTGTTATGTGCTAGAATTAATATTGCCTTCTTCATACTTTTCTCCGTAAGAATATATTTATTTATCTAATATCCGATAGCGCTAAAATCCTACTTTTTAGCAATTACACTTTTTTCATTATACTACAACAAATGGCTTTTAGCCATTGTATATTTATTATTTAATTGTTTTCTCTCTGGATAATTGGAACACAAAAAAACGCGTATGATGTCAGTCTGCCCTCGCCTATAAATCATCACCTACAATCAAATCATTAAAAGCGGCAAGGCTGTCTTCCAGTATTCTTCCGTTAAGGCTTGATATGTTATCCTTCGCAACCGAATCTATCCTTTTATAGTCTTCAATATCTATAATAATATATTTCGGCTTATTGTTTTTAAGGATAATTACATTGCCCTTGTCATCCACTTGTCTTGCGACCTTGGAGAAATTCTGATTCGCCTCAGTTATAGAAACTAAGTTCTCAATATTAATCTGCATACTTACCTCCATGTATCACCTAGTATATATCCTATAATTATACATCTATATTATATATTATATTCTAGGATAAATCAATAGATTTTTAATAATTTTTTCGGCATCAGATGGCATTCTATATTTATATTGATTTATTTTTGCAAATGATATACTATATCTACATTGCAAAAAAGTAATTAACGAGGTTATAAAATGCGTATCTACATGTTGTTTCAGGATAATTCATTCGCCCATGAAAGAATGGGCGGCTATATTTGGGCTCCTGAAAAACACTTCAGCGATATAGGAACATATAATTGGGAATTGGTGAAAGCCATGCACAAGGGAGATGTAATATACAGCGTTGTAGACAATAGAATTACATCAGTCAATATTGCTACCTCAGAGCCTAGAAGAAGACGAAAACCAACTGACCTTGATATACCTGCGGCTGGTGACGGCTGGTATATCGACCTTAACTACAGCCAATTAAAAAGGAACATCCTTGTTCTTGATAATAATAAAAAGGATATTATCCGCCTGTGCTCAGGCAGGCAGGCCCCCTATAACGAAGACGGCAGCATAGCTGACGGAAAAATATTCGAAATTTCATATGAAGCACATAAGTACGTAATGAATCTGGTTTCAACCTATAATATAGCCGCAAGCTTCGATCTGCCCGAACTTAAAGAAAGCGACATCGAGCTCGTGCACCAGGTCGAGAATATAGTCGATAAATACGAAATAAAGGAGCACAAGGCTCTGGCAGTAAGGATGGGCATGCTCGAAACAGTGCTTAAGCAGAGACTTATCAGGCAGACAAAAAAATGTGCGCTGTGCGATATTGACTATTCAGAGTTTTTATCAGCTGTATATATTAAGCCTTGGAGCGATTCATCAACATCGGAAAGGCTGGATTTAAACAACCTGCTTCTTATGTGCCCGCTGCACAGGGATATGTTTGAGTCCGGTCTGATAACATTCAACAGCAAAGGCATGATTAAGATATCCAGCGAAATGCGATTCGAGAACTTCAAAGCCTTGTCACTGAATTTCTTTACATCCATTAATATGACAAAGGAACAATTAGGCTACATGGACTGGCACAATAAGAAAGTATTCAAGGAATAAAGGATTTTAGATTAATTTAAGAATTACACGGCAGATAAATTTGTATTTGCTGTGTTTTTTTATTTTTTCTGTTTGTTGATAATTAAATAATATACAGGTATAATGATATTATATAAAAATTTGAATTGGGAGCAATTATGGAAAATATATGCTGGTTCTGCGAATCCAACGATGCAGCAGAAGAAAAAGCCTACGAAGTAAACCTGAAAATGCACAACGACAGAAAAGACAAAATCGCAGTTAATATACAAAGGTGCGAGGAATGCGCTGAAAAGCATAAAAAAGCAGATATTTTATCAAATTCAATGTACATACTTGAGCTTATTCTTGTTGCAATAGCATACTTTGTTTTTAAGCTGGAATGGATATACATTGCAATTGGTTACTTCGCACTAATAAGGCCTATGTCCGGCCTTTCAAAAAAAATACGTGAAAAGGTTTCCGGCCCATACAAGTCTGTATGTGATGTTTCAAAGCACCCTGTAGTGAAGGATAAGCTCGAAGAAGGTTATGTTGAAACAAGGAGATTTTAGGTAGATAAATTTATGAATAAAAAGTCAACAACCAAGCTGGAACTTGACAAAATAATAAATATGGTTGCCGGGTACTGCATGTCTGAATCCGGAAAAGGAATTGCGCAAAAAATGGAGCCAATGACAGACCTTTTTGAAATAACATCTTCTCTAGAAGAAACAGATGAAGGGCTTTGTTATCTTGAGAACACGGGTACAAACCCTGTTCGCATGTTTGGAGATATAATAAGCGATGTAAACAGAGCAAAAATAGGCGCATGCCTTCACGGAGGCCAGCTGCTGTCGGTAGCCTCATTTCTCGGCGTTTCCCGCGAGGTCAAATCAGCGCTTGAGGACAGTGAGCTTAATATACCTATTCTAAAAAGTTTGGCCTTTCTTCTGGCTGTCGAAAGGTTTATAGAAAACGAAATAAAAAAATGTATTTTATCAGAGGAAGACATTGCAGATGACGCATCTGAAGCCCTTTACAATATTCGCCGGAATATCAGGAAAAAACAAAGCCAGATTCGCGACAAAATGGACGCTATGCTCAAATCATCTTCTTCGTATCTTCAAGAAAGCATCATTACAATGCGTTCGGGCAGGTATGTTATACCTGTAAAGGCTGAATATAAGTCCAATGTAAAAGGAATTGTTCACGATGTATCATCCTCTGGTTCGACCGTTTTTATTGAGCCGATTGCAGTAGTTGAGCTGAATAATGATATTCGCCAGCTTGAGATGGAAGAACAAAAAGAAATCCAGCGGATACTTCAGTACCTTTCATCACTTATTATGGAAAAATCGAATATTCTTCTCACAGCCTTCAATACTTTAAGCAAAATAGACTGGATATTCGCCAAAGCTAAGCTTGCACAGGGAATGGATGCAATAAAGCCGGAAATAAACGACGAAAGATATATAAATATAATAGAAGGCAGGCACCCACTAATTGATAAAAACTCTGTCGTACCCATAAACATATGGTGCGGCAAAGACTTTGACTGCTTGATTGTGACGGGGCCAAATACGGGCGGCAAGACGGTTTCGCTTAAAACTTGCGGCCTATTTGTGCTTATGACACAGTCCGGCATGCTCATTCCAGCGAAAACGGGCACTACATTGCCAATATTTGAATCCGTCTATTCCGATATCGGCGACGAGCAGTCCATAGAGCAGAGTTTATCAACATTTTCATCCCATATGAAAAATATAGTCAGCATCACAGAGACTGTTGATGATAAAAGCCTTGTTCTTCTTGATGAGCTGGGAGCTGGCACAGACCCTACAGAGGGCGCAGCGCTGGCTATCAGCATACTTGAGAACCTTATTTCAGCGGGAGCGGTTATATTCGCGACCACTCACTACAGCGAACTGAAAGCTTTTGCCCTAACCCAGGATAGAGTTGAAAACGCCGCAATGGAGTTCGATGTAAAAACTCTGTCGCCAACTTATAAAATGGGTATCGGCATACCTGGCAAATCGAACGCCTTTGAGATATCCCGCCATCTGGGACTCAATGAAACCATTATAAAAAGAGCCCGTGAGCATATTGATGAAGAAGGTATAAGGTTTGAAGATATCATTCAGTCTGCCGAGCGAAACAGGCAATCATCCCTGCGTATGCGTAAGGAAGCCGAAGAAATGCATGCTGACGCCAAAAAGCTGCGTGACAGGCATCAGGAAGAATGGAATAGGATATACAGCCAGCAGCAGAAAGAAATCGAAAAAGCAAAGCAGGAGGCAAACCGAATACTGCAGGAAGCTAAGGATAAATCTGATGACGTCATTAAGCGCCTTAAAGAGCTGGAAAAAGGCAGAAGCTCCAATCTAGACAGAGAGCGCCAGGAAATTACCGACTCTTTAAAAAGTATGCAGTCAGAATTTGAATACATGGAAAAAGCTAGGCATAAAGGCGCAGCAATCAACCCCGAAATGATAGAGGAAGGTCAGAATGTACGGTTGATTGATACAAATACAAAAGCAACCGTGATTAAAAAGCCCGATTCCAAAGGCAAGGTACAGGTGCAGGCAGGCATCATCAAGCTAATGACCGATATTGAAAACATTGAGATGGACATGGAAGTTTCAGAGAAAAAAATGCCGACCGTTTCAAGAAAAGGGCTCAAAACAAATGCGGCTCCGCTTGAGCTGGATATCAGAGGCTGCAGCGCGGAAGAAGGCATCATGCAGCTTGATTTATACCTGGATAACGCCTTCACATCGCACCTTCCTACAGTACAGATAATACACGGTAAAGGCACCGGTATATTAAGGAGCGCGGTTCACAGGCATCTAAAAAGCCACCCTCATGTATCCGGATACCGTCTGGGAAAGTACGGCGAGGGCGAGGACGGAGTAACTGTGGTAACTCTTAAATAGAGGCCGCAAACAGATATTGGCATATTTTAGCCGGTTTACTGTTTATTTAGTTACTTTTGTTCATATTTATGTAACATTTTTGTGTTTCAATTAACACAAATTGAGCGTATTTTATATATAAATAAAGCGGAGGCAGAATTATGAATGATAATGTGAACATTTTGGTAGTTGATGATGACGTAAACATAGGCCATCTGATAAAACTATACCTGGAAAAAGAGGGTTTCTCTGTTTCCATAGCACTAAGAGGCGACGAAGCGATTCAGGTATTTAAAAACGGAAGCTTTCAGCTTGTTATTCTCGACATCATGCTCCCTGGTCTGGACGGATGGGATGTATGCAGGGAAATTAGGAAAATAAGCGACGCACCTATAATAATGCTTACTGCCAAAGGCGAGACATTTGATAAAGTTTTAGGGCTGGAGCTTGGCGCAGACGATTACATGGTTAAGCCATTTGATCCAAAGGAATTAGTAGCGCGTATAAAGGCCATGCGCAGGAGAGCGACTCCCAAATCTCAGGGAGGCAATATACTAGAATTTGATAACCTGACTATAAACATGAACACCTATTCTGTTGAATATTTCGGCTCGCAGATGGAACTGCCTCCAAAAGAAATGGAGCTCCTTTTCTTCCTTGCAAATCACAAAAACAATGTTTTCACCAGAGAACAGCTGCTTGAGCAGGTTTGGGATTTCGACTATTTCGGCGACTCCCGCACAGTTGACGTTCATATAAAGCGCCTGAGGGAAAAGTTCCCGGCTACTGCTGAAGTATCATGGAAAATAAAAACCGTCTGGGGAGTAGGATATAAATTTGAGGTAAAGTAATGTTTCGGTCAGTCTATTCCAGAATGCTCATAACATACATTATGATTGCAGCTTTTATCCTTCTTCTGCAGTCTGTTATTTTGGTTCAGCTTTATAAGCAGTCATACAGCCAGATGACTGCTGACTCCACTGTGGAGCAGGCAGAGCAAATTGCCAAAATAATTGCCTCCCAGCACTACAGTCAGCCCTACTCCGCACCATTGGTTCTCAGCACTCTGGAAGCATACGAGACCAGCAGCACCAACCTTTGGCTTGTTGACGAAAACGGAATAGTCTTTCAGGCAAACAGCGAAGATAAACTTCATATGAACAAAAAAGACCTCGCCGAGTCCCTTGAAAAGGTTTTCAACGGCGAAACTGTTGTTATAAACCGTGAAGCCACCTCAGTAGCCTCCGGACTCAAAATGACAGTTGCTGTTCCTGTCGTATTCGAAGATGACAGCATACGTTACGCCATCTATATGTACAGAGCCATTGATTCAACACAGGGGCTGGACTATATGTTCTACAGACATCTTCTGATATCGACATTTATCACAATTTTAGTAAGCGGACTGCTTGTTCTTATTTCATCAAAGCACATAACACTGCCAATTAAGCAGCTTAACAAGATGTGTATCGACATAAGCAACGGTAATTTTGAAACGCATATACACACGAGCGGCCATGACGAAATTGAGCAGCTTGCGACATCATTTAATACAATGGCACAGAATCTTAAGCGCCACGAAACTCTGCGTTCCAGTTTTGTAGCCAATGTATCCCACGAGCTTCGTTCGCCGATAACATCCATTCACGGCTTCGCAAAAGGACTGCTTGACGGAACAATTGATGAAAAAGACAGGGACAAATACGCAAAAGTAATAGTCGATGAAAGCATGAGGCTTAAAAAGCTAATTAATGAGCTGCTTGACCTTTCTCAGATTGAATCAGGCGAGTTTCCACTTCATCTTTCTCAGTTTGATATAAACGAACATATACGGCGCGTCCTTATACGCTATATCGATAGGATAGAAGAAAAGAACATAGAATTAAAAGTATCACTTTCTGATGATTTCTGCATGGTATTTGCAGACATTGACAGGATAGATCAAGTAATAGTAAACCTAATTGATAACGCACTAAAGTTTACACCTGAAAAAGGAACTATCAGCATTTGGACAAAAACTGATGAAGAAAAGGTTTTAGTTGGTGTCAGCGACACAGGCTGCGGAATATCAAAGGAAGACCTTGACTATATTTTCGAAAGGTTCTTTAAATCCGATAAGGCCCATAGCAATAAGATAGGCTCAGGTCTTGGCCTTTCAATCGTTAAGAAAATCTTAGACCAGCATGGGGAGACCATTTTTGTAAGGTCTGACCCTAACCAAGGAACAAAGTTTATTTTCACGCTTACAAGCGCGAAAGTAAATTGAACATAAAATATAATAATTAAAAAATATGAACTATAAACGAGGTGAAACCATGGACAATTTTGAATATGAATATCATTCAAATCAACCCCCTAAATCCGCGTTTGGAAGAGCTTTAATAATAACTCTGATCGTAATTATACTTTTGGCTGCCGCCTTTTTCATAGGCGTGCTTTCACGTGATTACTTCAACCTGCCGCCCGATAAAAACACGGATACAGCATCTGATGCCACAGAAACTGCATCAGAATCCACACCTGAATCGGAGGCCACACCACTACCTGAAGCAACGCCTTCTCCAACACAGAAACCATCAAGCTCAGTATCTGCATACAGCGATATACCTACAGTTGTTGAGCATGTTATGAAGGTCGTTGTAAGCATCACTACTTATTATTCATCCACATCCAATAATATTGACGATTGGGAGCCAATGGCTTATGGAACTGGAATAATTATTTCAAGTGATGGCTACATTGTAACAAATAACCACGTAATAGCAGACTCCGGCAGAGTAAGCGTAACATTATATGACGGCGAAAAAGTGGAGGCTCAGATAATAGGAAGCGACCAGTATGTAGACCTGGCAGTTGTAAAAATCGAAAAAGATGGTCTGTATACTATCCCCTTTGGAGATTCTTCATTGATACGGCCAGGTGAACAAGTTATAGCTATTGGCTCACCGCTGGGTGATGAACTAACAGGAACTGTAACAGCGGGAATAATTTCAGCTGTTGACAGGCAGATAGATGTCGACGGAATCCCGTTCACTCTGCTGCAAACAGACGCAGCTGTAAACCCCGGAAACAGCGGAGGACCACTGGTAAACATGAACGGCGAAGTCATCGGTGTAACATCCTTAAAGAGCATATTCGCAGGCTTTGATGAATACGGCACTGCAATAGCTGCAGAAGGAATTAGCTACGCAATACCATCCAATAGCGTTCAGGAATCCATCAACGATATACTAGAATACGGCGGAATTGTTCGCCCATTCATAGGCGTTAACGGATATGACAACCCTGAAGGTGACGGATTCTTTGTCGCATTAGTTGTGGAAAACGGCCCGGCTGAAACTGCGGGTATACTTGCAGAGGACATAATAACCGCTGTTGATGGAAAGCCTATTTTAGGATTCTCAGATTTATTTACGGAAATCAACTCTCGCGATATAGGTGACACGATGACATTGACAGTTTACAGAACCTCTACAGATGAAGAATTGGAGTTTGAGGTTACCCTAGCTTCAAATCAAGATTTTAACTAACCAGATATAGAAAATCCTCCGGTTAATTCCGGAGGGTTATTTTTTTACTTAAGTACTTGTTTCAGAAACTGGCCTGTATAGCTCACGTCGCAGTCAGACACCTGTTCAGGCGTACCCGTACATATTACAGTTCCGCCTTTGTCGCCTCCTTCAGGGCCTAGGTCAATGATATAATCAGCTGATTTTATAACCTCTAGGTTATGTTCAATGACAACTACAGTGTTTTTGTTGTCCACCAGCCTTTGAAGTATGAGCAGCAGATGCTCTGTATCTGCAATATGCAGCCCGGTTGTTGGTTCATCTAGGATATAAAGCGTCCTTCCTGTAGAGCGCTTCGACAGCTCCGTTGCCAGCTTTATTCTCTGCGCTTCACCGCCGGATAATTGTGTTGAAGGCTGTCCCAGCTTAATATACCCAAGCCCTACATCATACAGCGTCTGTACCTTTGCAGCTATATTAGGGACATTTTTGAAAAATTCGAGAGCATCTTCCACAGTCATATCAAGAACATCGCTTATATTTTTCCCTTTATATTTCACATTCAATGTCTCATTGTTATAGCGCTTGCCTCCGCAAACTTCACAGGGCACATATACATCCGGCAGGAAATGCATTTCGATTTTTATTATTCCGTCCCCCTGGCACGCTTCGCATCTGCCGCCTTTCACATTGAATGAAAATCTGCCTGCCTTGTATCCTTTGGATTTCGCATCGACAGTCTTTGAAAACAAATCCCTTATAAGAGTAAACATTCCCGTGTAGGTCGCAGGATTTGATCTGGGCGTCCTTCCAATCGGCGACTGGTCAATATCAATGACTTTATCCAGCTTTTCTACGCCTTTAATATCCTTGTGCTTGCCCGCTTTTGTGTTTGCTCTGTTCAATTTCTTTGCAAGTGATTTGTAAAGTATTTCATTTACAAGCGAAGATTTCCCCGATCCGGAAACCCCTGTGACACAGGTGAAAAGGCCAATCGGGATATCGACATTAATGCCCTTAAGATTGTTCTCCCCCGCCCCTTCAATTCTAATAAAATTACCTTTTTCTGCTTTTCGCCTGGATGGCACTTCAATTTTTCGTACGCCTTTTAGAAACTGGCCGGTCAGTGAGGCTTCACAGTCCATGATGGCGTTAACATCGCCCTCTGCCACTATCTCACCGCCGTGCACTCCGGGCCCCGGCCCCATGTCAATAATATGGTCGGCATGACGCATTGTATCCTCGTCATGCTCAACTACAATAAGAGTGTTCCCTAAGTCACGCAGCCTCTTAAGCGTACCCAGCAGCTTCAGGTTATCTCTCTGGTGCAGGCCTATACTAGGTTCGTCCAAAACATACAGCACGCCCATCAGGCTGGAGCCTATCTGTGTCGCCAGTCTAATTCTCTGCGCTTCTCCTCCAGACAGTGTAGCTGCTCCCCTTGAAAGGCTAAGATAGGTCAGCCCGACATCAATTAAGAATTTCAGCCTCTCATTGAGTTCTTTCATAATGGGTTCACTTATTATTTCTTCATTGTCTGCGAACTTAAGCTTCTCCATATATTCTGTAAGGTCTGCAATTGTATATTCAGTTAATGTTGATATATCTTTACCATCTATTAAGACAGAAAGCGACTCCTTGCGCAGCCTTTTGCCTCCGCACACTCTGCAGGGGGTTTGGCGCATAAAGGATTCATAATATTCCTTCATCCCCTGTGAATTAGTCTGTTTATATCTTCTCTCAAGACTGTTCATCAATCCTTCGTAGGGGTATTTATATGTTCCCTCCCCATGCTGGCTGGAATATTTTATAGTCAGTGCTTTGCCCTTTGTTCCATATAGCAGCACATCTTTTTGCTTGGCTGTCAAATCCTTAAGCGGCGTACTTAGCGAAAAACCGTAACTGGAAGAAAGCTCCTTCAGAACGCTGGATGCATAGCTGCCTTCCTTGTATGTCCATCCCCCAACGTTTATGGCGCCCTCTTCTATTGACAAATCCCAGTCTTTAATAGCAGCGTCAGGATCCATCATGTATACTGTGCCAAGTCCTGTGCATTCCGGGCAGGCGCCATAAGGATTGTTGAATGAAAACATACGCGGTGTAATCTCCTCAAGAGTGATTCCACAGTCTGTGCAGGCATAATTGCTGGAAAATTGCATTTCTTCGCCATCAATCACCTTTACAATAGCAAGGCCTGATGCCAGCTTAAGCGCCAGTTCCATGGAATCTGTCAGCCTGGCCTTGTTGTCATCCTTTGCAACCAGCCTGTCTATTACCACCTCAATTGTGTGCTTTTTATACCTTTCAAGGTCAATATCATCCTGCAGGTCTACTATCTCGCCGTCAATCCTAGCGCGGACGTAGCCGTCCTTTTTCAATGACTCTATAAGCTTTGTATACTCGCCTTTCCTGCCTCGAACTACAGGGGCGAGAATCATATATTTCGTTCCTTCCGGCAGCTCGCTGACAGCATCTATCATCTGGTCTATTGTTTGCTGGGTTATTGGCTTGCCGCACTGATGGCAGTGCACCTTGCCTACCCTTGCATATAGCAGACGCAGGTAATCATATATCTCTGTAACCGTTCCTACAGTTGACCTTGGGTTTCTGCTTGTTGTTTTCTGGTCAATTGAAATAGCAGGTGACAGGCCTTGTATATTGTCAACATCCGGCTTGTCCATTCTGCCTAGAAACTGACGCGCGTATGAAGACAGCGATTCGACATATTTTCTCTGGCCTTCAGCATAAATGGTGTCAAATGCCAGTGATGATTTGCCGGAACCTGATAGTCCTGTTATCACCACTAATTTATCTCTGGGAATATCCACATTTATATTTTTTAAATTGTGCTCTCTTGCTCCTCTTACGGATATAGTATCTTTAATCATTATTCTCTCCGACAATGCTCCTTATAAAATCTCTTATCTGTGCAGCTTTTTCAAAGTTCAGCGCTTTTGCCGCATTCTCCATCTCTGCTTTTAGTGCTTCGATATCAATATCCAGGTATTTCTCTTTATTATGTTCTGCAGTTTCTTCCTCAACAGCCTTAGATATCTCGAAGTCTTCTTGAAGCGCTTTCACTATGCTCTGCGGTGTTATGTTATGCTCCTCATTATATGCCACCTGCAGACTGCGCCTTCTATTTGTTTCGTCAATAGCGTTCTGCATAGAGTCTGTTATTGTATCTGCATACATAATTACTCTGCTTTCGCTGTTTCTGGCCGCCCTTCCTATGGTCTGCACAAGCGCCGTAGCCGATCTTAAAAATCCTTCCTTATCAGCATCAAGTATTGCAACCAGTGCTACCTCCGGCAGATCCAGCCCCTCTCGAAGCAGGTTGATGCCGACAACCATATCAATAGTGCCTTTTCGAAGCTTTTTAAGTATTTCTATTCTTTCAAGCGTACTTATATCGCTGTGCAGGTATTCCGCCTTGAAGTTCAAATTCAGCAGGTAGTCAGTTAACCGCTCCGACATCTTCTTAGTCAGCGTAGTAATAAGGCACCTGAATCCTTTGTTTATTGTGTAACGGATTTCACCGATCAGGTCGTCTATCTGTCCATCTATCGGCTTAACAATCACTTCTGGGTCAACCAGCCCTGTAGGCCTTATAATCTGCTCGACTATCGCCCCAGCTTTCTGCATCTCATATCTTGCCGGAGTAGCGCTTATATAGACAACCTGCCCTATTTTCGCGTTGAATTCCTCAAAGGTCAAAGGCCTGTTGTCATATGCAGACGGGAGCCTGAACCCGTAGGTTACGAGAGACTCTTTCCTAGATCTGTCACCAGCATACATCGCCCCTATCTGAGGCACGGTCATATGGGATTCATCAATTATCAGCATAAAGTCATCCGGAAAATAATCAATCAGGGTAAATGACGGTTCGCCGATTTGCCTTTTATCGAAATATCTTGAATAGTTTTCTATGCCGCTGCAGTAGCCAAGCTCACGCATCATCTCAATGTCGAACATCGTGCGCTGCTGTATCCTCTGAGCCTCCAGCAGCTTTCCTTCGTCCTCGAATTCCTTTACCTGTATCATTAGATCCCGTTCTATGTTTTCAATAGCCGCAGCCATACTTTCCTTGTTCATCACATAGTGTGAAGCCGGAAAAATAGCAACATGCTTTCTCTGATTGATTACTTTTCCCGTGACCACTTCAATATCTGAAATCTTTTCAATTTCGTCGCCGAAAAATTCCACTCTCACAGCACTTTCTGTAGCATATGATTGGAAAATCTCCAGCACATCGCCACGCACTCGGAAAGTACCTCTTTCGAATTCAATATCGTTTCTTTCATATTGAATGTCTATAAGCCTATGGATGACTTCATCTCTTGATTTTGTCATACCCGGGCGCAGAGATATACTCATGTCCAGGTATTCCTTTGGGTCACCAAGAGAATATATGCAGGATACACTGGCAACTACGATTACATCTCGCCTTTCCTGAAGGGATGAGGTAGCCGAATGGCGGAGCTTATCTATTTCATCGTTTATTGATGCGTCCTTTTCTATATATGTATCACTGGATGGTACATACGCTTCCGGCTGATAGTAATCATAATAGCTTACGAAATACTCCACTGCATTATCAGGGAAAAACTGCCTGAATTCGCTGCAAAGCTGTGCAGCCAATGTCTTGTTGTGGGCTATTACCAATGTGGGCCTTTGTATCTTTTCTATTACATTAGCTATAGTATATGTTTTTCCCGACCCTGTAACGCCAAGCAGCACCTGCGAAGCCAGTCCGTTCTGGATGCCTTCAGTCAGCTGCTGTATTGCCTTTGGCTGGTCACCGGCAGGCTTGAAATCAGATTTTATTTTAAATTTTCCCATAAAAATTCCCTTTAAAAAGATTCAGCTATTATTTTTTTATTATACCATACAAAAATTCAAATGTGAACATTTATTCGTAATTTTATGCTTTTTATTCATATTTTCAGCGTGTTTATTTTGTCAGAAAGGCTGGTTTATGATTTCAGCCACCTGAATTACAGATGGCTGACAAATACAATGCTATATTTTTTTAATAATCTATAACTGATTAGCCTATATTCCTAGTCCTCGTAATCATCGCTATCTTCGTCGTAGTCATAGTCATCATAGTCTTCGTCTGAATAATCATAGTCTTCATCATCGTAGTCCTCGTCGTCGTAGTCATCATCTTCGTCGTAGCCGCTAAGCAGCATTCTCGTATCCAATGTCTCCAGTTTCCACTCCATCACTCATAGCCTCCTTTAGTTATTTTAACTTTATATAGTAAGGTTTGCGATTTTATGATTTCAACAGCGATCTTTTTACTATCATCTAAAATTTTACTGTCGGCTGAATCAAAATGGATTTGCGTTCTATAACTATCAGTCACTGTATGATAATCATTTTCACGCATATTGTAGCATAGCCTAATACATAAAACAATATAGAAAATAAGATTTATTATTATACTGCTTGTTTATACTAAGCGCCCGCTTTTTAGCAGGCGCTTTCGTCTATCATTATTCTGAAGGAACTATTACAAATTCCTCTAACATGGAAAGGAATCTGGAGCCGTGCCCTTCCTCTGCCTCAATAAAATATTTCATTTCAATAATGAATACACCACCCTGAGTGTTGTCCACTATTATTACTTTTGTGACAGCGGAATCCCACTGAGGCATTGTCTCTTTTGTTCCGTTGGGATCTCCGTCAAAGGCATCTATACATATGCCTTTAAGTGGTTCACCCACCTCGTATGGCTCACTCACCGTTTCGTATTCCGCATTAATTTCCGCTAACATTGCGCTCAGCGCGTTTTGCATCGATATATCATCAACCTGCGTTATTTTCATATACACTTCGGGCATATCTTCCGGGTAGTCTGCTGGCTTTATAATGTCTGCGCCATCCTCTGTTTCTATTATATATCTTTCAGTATCCACGTACATCACATATGTCATCTGCACTTTGTCTGGTGTCATCATATCCTGCTGTGGAGTTGGCGTATTTCCAACAATGAGTTCCTGCTCTGTTGTTTCCGGCTGGCCTTCAACTATTGTCTCCACTGATTTTTCCTTTTCGAAGAGGTCAATTATTCTGCTGACGGCCGCCTGTCCTGTAGGAGTAAACCAAAGGCCTGCTGCAAGCAGCAGAATCAATACCGCTGCGATAATGCCAAACTTATTTCCTGTTTTTCTTCTTTTCATTATGTAATTCCCCTTTATCTCATTTCTTAGCTTCTGAAGAACATCATTTTTGCTTTCTAAAGCTTTGTCAGTGCTTTTCAATATAGCTTCTCGCAAATCATAATCAAGTCTATTCATGGTGATACTCCTTAAATCCTTTGTCCAGTAAATATCTCTTTACTCTTTGCCTGCCTTCATACAGCCGTGACTTAACTGTGCTTTGCCGCAAATTCATAATTTCTGCTATTTCATCTTCCTTAAAACCATTGATGTATTTTAGCAGCAGCGGTATTCGCATATCATCATGTAGTTTCTGCAGCGCACTGTAGAGCATTTCGTATTTTTCGAATTTATAGCTGTCTTCACTGCTGATTTCACTCATGTATTCATCATACTCTAATATTTCTCTTTTCCTTTTCACCTGCGCCATATACCTTCTGCATTCATTTACAAGAATCCGGTTAAACCAAAACGAAAAGCTTTTCATTGGATTAAAGGATTTCCTGTATTCATAGGCACGCACAAAAGAAACCTGTACAATGTCTTTTGCATTTGTATCATTTTTCAATATTGCAGCCGCAAGGCGGAAAGCATTGTCTGCATGCATGCTATAGAGCTCTTCAAATGCACTGTGGCTGCCCTGTCGGAATTTCTCAGCTAAAGTTCTGTCCAATATGCACCTCCGCAAAATTTTGCTGATTTTGTTCTCACACATAATATACCGCAATTATACTTAAAAAGTTGGAAAAAAACTATTTTTCTTTATTATCACGCAAATTGAGTGTAAATTCGTGATTATGTCAGTTGACATTATTTTAATATATTGATAAAGTAATTATTTATTAAATAAAGTATAAAAAGAGAGAGTAGATAGTGAAACTAGGAATTGATATTGGTTCAACAACAGTAAAGACTGTGTTGTTTGATAAAGACAATAATATTATTTTTAAAGATTATAAAAGACACTTTTCTGATGTTTTCCAGACAACCGTTGAGATGCTTGAGCGCCTTTCCCAATATGTAAATAAAGGTGAAGCTCTGCATGCAGCTCTTACGGGTTCTGCCGGGCTCGGCGTAAGCAAGGTGTGCGGCCTGCCATTCGTTCAGGAGGTTTTCGCAACGCAGATAGCCATAAAGGAGCATATTCCTGATGCGGACGTCGTTATCGAGCTGGGCGGAGAAGACGCCAAGATAATATTCTTAACCAGCGGCATCGAGTATCGTATGAATGGCTCATGCGCAGGCGGCACAGGGGCATTCATTGACCAGATGGCGACACTTCTGAATGTATCATTAGATGAGCTTAACGAACTAAGCTTAAATCAAGAAAAAATATACACGATCGCTTCCCGCTGCGGCGTCTTCGCAAAGAGCGACATACAGCCGCTTCTAAACCAGGGAGCTGACAAGAAAAATATTGCTGCCAGCATCCATCAGGCTGTTGTTGACCAGACCATTGCAGGACTTGCACAGGGCAGAGATATCATGGGAAAGGTCGTCTTTCTGGGTGGCCCCCTCACATTTTCTCAGGGGCTTCGTGACAGATTCAAGTCGAGCCTAAAGCTTTCCGATGAAATGGCTGTGCTGCCTGATAATTCACAGTACTTTGTGGGCATCGGCGCAGCAATGTATTCAAAGGGCGAAAAAAAGGTTAACTTTGATGAGCTTTTAAGTCTGATTAAAAAAGGCAGCAAAAATGCAGTAACCAGCAAAAAGCTGGAGCCGCTTTTTAAGAATACAGATGAATATGAAGAATTCACAAAAAGGCATTCACAAAATGATGTTCCCAGAAAAGACATAACCTTATATAAAGGCGATGCATACCTCGGCATAGACGCAGGCTCAACCACCACTAAAATGGTGCTGATTGATAAGGACTGCAACATTCTCTTTGAGTACTACGGAGCGAACCTCGGAAACCCAATCAAGATAATTCGCGAGCAGCTAAAGCTGCTTTATAATAAAATGGGCGATGAAATAAAAATTATTTCGTCCGGCGTTGTGGGCTATGGTGAAGACCTGATAAAGACAGCCTTTGGCATAGATCATGGCCTCGTTGAGACGGTAGCGCACTATAAGGCTGCTCATCACTTTAATAATGACGTGAACTTCATTATGGATATTGGCGGACAGGATATAAAATGCTTCCATATAAAAAATCATGCCATTGATAATATATTCCTTAATGAGGCTTGCTCATCCGGCTGCGGCTCATTCATCCAGACATATGCCAAGGCCCTAGGATATGAGGTCGAGGAATTCGCAAGGCTTGGACTTTTTGCCGAAACGCCCATTGACCTCGGTTCAAGATGTACCGTATTTATGAATTCATCTATTAAGCAAGCGCAAAAAGAAGGCGCCAGTGTTGGAGACATAGCAGCAGGCCTTTCATTCAGCGTTGTCAAAAATGCTCTCTATAAGGTTGTGCGTGTGCACAGCAGCGATGAACTCGGCGATAACATCGTTGTACAGGGGGGAACATTTTTAAATGATGCTGTGCTAAGGAGCTTTGAAAAAGAACTTGGCAAAAATGTTGTCCGTCCCTCAATTGCCGGGCTTATGGGTGCCTTCGGCGTCGCCCTCCATGCAAAGGAACAGCAAAATAAATCATCCGGAATAATCAGCCCTGAAATGCTTGAAAATTTTACTCATAAAAGCACAAACACCGTCTGCAACCTTTGCACCAATCACTGCAACCTGACGATCAATACATTCGCCGATGGTAAAAAATACATCTTCGGCAACAGGTGCGAACGCCCTTATAAAGGAAAAGAGAAAAAAGACATACCTAATGTATATAAAGACAAACTTGACTATATAAAAAATCTGGAAATAATCAAATCTGATAAGAAAATAGGAATGCCACTGGGGCTCAATATATACGAACTCCTGCCTTTCTGGACAGCGTTCTTTAATGAGCTGGGTGTTGAGGTGGTGCATACAGGCGTATCAACGAGAGAGATATACACAAAAGGCCAGCATACCATACCATCTGACACCGTGTGCTACCCTGCTAAGCTTATGCACGGACATATTGAGCTGCTGCTTGACATGGGTATAAATGACATTTTCTATCCATGCATGAGCTATAATTTCAATGAAGATATAGGCGACAATCACTATAACTGCCCTGTAGTTGCCTATTACCCCGAGCTGCTGAAGGCGAATATAAAAAGGCTAAACAGCGTCAACTATATGAATGAATATTTTGGACTGCACCGAAAAAAGGATTTCATGAATAAGGCCTACGAATTTTTCAAGGATAAATACGAAGTATCGAAAAAACAGGTAAAAACTGCTGTTATTAAAGCATATGAGGCGCACCACAAGTTCCGCAGCTATATTCGGGAACAAGGCAGCAAGGCAATTGAATTCGCAAAAGAGAACGATAAAAAGATTATCGTTATGGCGGGAAGGCCATATCATATAGACCCTGAAATAAACCACGGCATAGATGATTTAATTTCATCATTCGATCTTGTCCTTATTTCTGAGGACAGCATATCGCACCTACTGCCGGGAATAAAGCTGAATGTGCTAAACCAGTGGACCTATCAGTCCAGAATGTACAATGCTGCCAGATATGCAGCGCGACATAAAAACATGGAGTTTGTACAGCTTGTTTCATTCGGCTGCGGCACAGACGCCATCACGACAGATGAGATAAGAGAAATACTGGAATCGCACGGCAGGCTATACACTCAGATTAAAATTGATGAAATCAGCAACCTTGGAGCTGCAAGGATACGATTGAGAAGCCTTCTTGCTGCGACAAGGCAATAGTTGGAGTACATTAAATGAAAAAAAATAAAGATAACGATAGAGTAATATTTACAAAACAAATGAAAAAGGACTACACGATACTCATGCCTACAATGCTGCCTATTCATATGAGGCTGCTGGAAAAGACTTTTAAACTGCATGGTTATAAGGTGGTGCTGCTGGAAACCAACAATCAGAACATAGTGGATGAGGGATTAAAGAACGTGCACAACGACACATGCTACCCTGCCCTGCTAGTTATAGGCCAGCTTCTTGACGCCCTGCACAATGGCGGATACGACATCAACAAAACCGCACTGATAATTACTCAGACAGGCGGAGGCTGCAGGGCATCCAACTACATTCACTTATTAAGGAAGGCTTTGAAGCAAGGCGGTATGGGGCACATACCCGTAATATCGCTCAATATATCCGGCCTTGAGAAAAACCCCGGGTTCAAGCTGACCTTAGCCCTAACTGTGCAGCTTATTTACGCCGTAATATATGGTGACCTTCTTACGTGGCTAGCCAACCAGACACGGCCCTATGAAATAAATTCCGGTGAAACAGACAGACTTGTAGTCAAATGGGAGGATCGTCTTTCAGAAGAATATAAAAAAGCAGTGAATTTAAGGCTTGCGAAAATTAAATCCAACATGGTGGAGATTACAAAAGATTTCGCAACAATACAAAAGAGAAACGAAAAGAAAATTCGCGTTGGCGTTGTAGGCGAAATATACATTAAATACGCACCTCTCGGCAATAATAATTTGGAAAAGTTCCTAGCTGACGAGGGCTGCGAAGTGGTAGTGCCGGGACTCCTTGACTTCCTTATTTTCAAGGCAGATAACCGTGTGGACGATGTAAACATATACGGCGGCAGCAAGATAAAGAAATACCTTATTAATAAGTTTATTGATTTCATGCTGTATTTGCAGAGAACCATGAAAAAAATCATTGAAGAAAACAGCAGCTATGTACCAGTAACGCAGTACAGAGAGCTGCGCGGCCTGATAACAAATGATTATGTAGGCTACGGCAACAAGATGGGCGAAGGCTGGCTGCTTACCGCTGAAATGCTGGACTTGTGCCACATGGGCGTAAACAACATAGTCTGCACTCAGCCTTTCGGATGCCTGCCTAATCATATCGCCGGCAAAGGCATGATTAGAAAGATTAAAGAAAACTACCCTTCCTCAAATATCGTAGCTATAGACTATGATCCCGGCGCGACAAAAGTAAACCAAGAAAACCGGATTAAGCTGATGCTTGCAAACGCCAAAGAAATCAGTTCAGCGCAATAATTTTTATTTACTATAGCTGAATTGTAATGTAAAATAATAGAAAAAGCGTCAAGGAGATTATGTATGACTAAAGTTGCAATATTCGCATTCAGAGGAGACCCTATGTGTTTTATTCATGTTCTTTTAAACGCAAAAGACATGCATGATAAAGGAATGGAAGTCAAAGTGGTTATTGAAGGAGAATCAGTAAAGCTTCTTAAAAAACTGGAAGATGAAAGCAACCCGCTGTATATGGAAGTTAAAGACAAAGGGCTTTTTCACAGCATATGCAGGGCATGTTCTGCTAAATTAGGAGTGCTTGAATATAATGAAAAGATCGGCATCCCTGTTCAGGGAGATATGAACGGCCATGTTTCAATGGCAGACTTTACTCTCGGTGGCTACGAGGTAATTACTCTATAACCAGACTAAGATATATTGTTACAGCAAAAAGCACCGGATAAAAATCCGGTGCTTTATATTATAGACCAAGTTCCATTTTGCATTCCACAAATGCATTAATCGCAAAGTCAAGGTTATCCCTCGTATGAGCTGCAGAAATTTGAGTCCTGATTCTCGCTTTTCCTTTAGGCACAACCGGAAAAGAAAATCCTATCACGTAAACGCCCTTTTCCAGCATCATATTAGCCATTTCGTTCGCAATTTTCGCATCATAGAGCATTACCGGCACTATAGGATGAACGCCGTCAGATATATCAAACCCCTCTTCCTTCATCCTTTTTCTAAAGTACTTCGTGTTTTCATTCAGCCTGTTTAAGTGCTCTTTTGATTTTTCTAGTATTTCAAATACTTTCAATGCTGATGAAGCTATGCTAGGGGCAAGCGTATTGGAAAAAAGATAAGGACGGGATCGCTGCCTCAATAATTCAACTATCTCTTTCCTTGCCGATGTATAGCCGCCTGATGCGCCGCCTAGAGCTTTGCCAAGTGTTCCGGTTATAATATCGACTCTGCCCATCACTCCGCAGTGCTCGTGCGTGCCCTTGCCGTTTTCGCCCACAAAGCCTACAGCGTGGCTGTCATCCACCATCACCAGAGCTCCGTATTCATCTGCCAGGTCGCATATTCCCTTAAGGTTTGCAATATATCCATCCATAGAGAATACGCCGTCTGTTGCAATCATCTTCACTCTGCAGCCATCCGCTTCGGCCTCCTGAAGGCATCTTTTAAGGTCATCCATGTTGTTGTTTAGATATCTATACCTTTTCGCCTTACAAAGCCTTACGCCGTCTATTATGCTGGCGTGGTTTAGCTCATCGCTGATTATGGCGTCATTTTCACTAAGGAGCGTTTCAAAAAGTCCTCCGTTTGCGTCAAAGCATGATGAATAAAGTATAGTGTCATCCATTCCAAGGAATCTGCTTATTGCAGCTTCCAGCTGCTTGTGCACGGATTGAGTGCCACAGATAAACCTGACAGAGCTCATTCCGTAGCCCCATTTGTCGTAGCTTTCCTTGGCGGCTTTTATAATCTCTTCGTTATCTGCAAGTCCAAGATAATTATTCGCGCACATATTCAGCACGCCTTCCCGCCCTACCACGTCTATTCTGGCTCTTTGGGGAGATGTTATTACACGTTCACTTTTATAGAGATTTTCCTTTTTAATATTTTCAACAGTTTCTGAAAAACTTCTCAGCATATCTTTTTTGTTCATATAGGCGCTCCTTTCCTATTCCCAGTTCAGCACAACTTTTCCGCTTATGCCTTCATTCATCACTTTAAACCCCTCTTCAAATTCTGTATAATGCATTCTGTGGGTAATCAAGTGTGATATATCCAGTCCGCTTTGCAGCATGGATGTCATCTTATACCATGTATCAAACATTTCTCTGCCATATATTCCTGTAATAACGAGACTATTGAATATGACCTTTGACCAGTCGATATCCGCATGTGTCTGCAGCCCCAGCAATGCTATCCTGCCGCCGTGAATCATGTTATCAACCATTTGGCTGAATGCGGCCGGGCTCCCTGACATTTCAAAACCTATGTCGAAGCCTTCTTTCATTTTTAGCTTGGCCATAGCTTCCTCTATAGTTCCTTTGGATACGTCAACAGCCAGGTCAACGCCCATTTTCTCCGCCATCTTAAGCCTATATGGGTTAACGTCTGTAATTACAACATTCCTTGCACCTGCATGCCTCGCTATTGCAGCCGCCATTATTCCTATGGGGCCTGCACCTGTAATAAGCACGTCTTCCCCTATCATTTCATAGGTTAGCGCCGTATGTACTGCATTTCCGAGCGGGTCAAAGCATGCAATTATATCGTGGTCTATCTTAGGGTCACAAAGCCACACATTGCCTGCCGGAATACAGAGGTATTCAGCGAACGCGCCTGCCCTGTTGACCCCAACTCCCAATGTATGATTACAAAGATGCCTCCTGCCAGCAAGGCAGTTTCTGCACTTTCCGCATACTATATGCCCTTCGCCTGAAACAAGGTCACCCTCTTTAAGCCCGTGTACATTCTCACCAAGCTTAGCAATGTGTCCAACAAACTCGTGCCCTATTACCATGGGCACAGGGATAGTTGCCTGAGACCATTTGTCCCAGTTGTAGATGTGCAGGTCAGTGCCGCATATAGCGGTCTTTTCAATTTTTATCAGCACTTCCCCTGTCATTGGCTCAGGAATATCTACATCCTCAAGCCACAACCCTTTTTCAGGATATTTCTTTACTAATGCATGCATCTTCATGGTTTTGTCCTCTTCATTTAATTTCGGGTAAAGTAATAAAATTATTAGATAATTATATCACATTTCTTTATTTTTCAAGTTCAAAACTTAAAAATGATTTATTAATTCGACAAAATCTTTTAATCACCTTTTAAACTTAATGCAAAGGATACTTCGCAGAATTAATTTAAGGTTTTCATTATCCCGCATTATATATATCTATCATATCCGGTATATTTGTCCAAATAATTCTGCCGTCACGGACATATTCATCTATCATCTGAAGCCATTTTTCAAGTAAATCCGTATCCACTGGGCCGCCCAATGACCACGCCGCATAATAGGTGTTAACGGTATTGCTGTCGGTATAGGCAAGCAGCTCATCCAGCTTGTCTCTCCATGCTTCAATATCCTTAATATCAAATTCAAAGCCTGCCCCACCCTCTGTCAGACCATTCATCTCTTCATACGCAGCTGTCAGCCCAAGCCCAGATGGAATTATAATCAGTTTGCCGGCTTCATCATTAATTATCCAGTCAGATCCGCTGCTAGTGCGCCATGGCATAATTGTCATCGCCGGATCCCATGGGTATGCGGCATGCCCTTCCTTAGGGCTGGCATACGGCTCAAATCCCACAGGCCGCAGACTCTCATCAAGTGACCACAACGAGTAGCTTACAACCCCTGTCACCGCCTCAAATCCGTTATCAATGCATACCTTTACCCAGTCCTTATCCGATGATACACCAGATACATGCCGTACTGTTACATCCAGCGACTCCAGCTGCTTTTTCATTTCTCCGACTTTTCTATTAAATTCTTCAAAGCTTTGTTTTTTACTGCCCCCCTGGTCAGCATGCAGCCCTATACCATGGCCTCTTGTTTCCATTTCTTTCAGCACATTATCGCCCCATTGTATGCAGCCATCGGTGAACTCCTTGCTCTCTAAAGTCATTACAGCGCCGTATGTTTCAAAAAGTGAAGCATACTCTCGAACCAGCTCTGCGTGCCTTTCAAATTTTTCTTCAGACCTTGCATCATCCCAGCCTTCAAGATGAATCATGACCGTGAAATAAATGTCTCCTTCTCCATCAGGAGTGCCCTCCGAAGCACTTTCTGGTTTGCTGACTAAGGGTGGTTCATCCGTTGGAATGGTATCGCCTTTATCAAAAAAAGCGCTGCATCCTGCTGAAAATACCAGTAAAATTATTATAATAAATAAGATTTTGTTATTTTTCATGGCCGCCTCCCTTTGCACTTTCATTCTCTAATATTTCATCCTTCCTTTATTTAATATTTTTATCACGATACTAAACAATTCTTTATGATAAGGAAAAATAAAAGCCCCGCAGAATACTGCAGGGCAATTTTTCAAAATTATGTTTTTATTGTGCCTTTATTCAGCCGGCGCTTCTTCAACAGTTCCTTCTGCATCCGCAGGCGCTTCTGTCAGCTCATCAAGCGGAGCCATTTGATCCAGCTCTTCCTTGTTGATTTCCTTTATCTCACTCATGCAGTTGTCGCACGGATCTGCTTTTCCCGCTTCTATTGCTTCAGCTACAGTTCCGCTTGTTTTGGTTGATGAGTCAGCAATATAGTAGCATTCGCCGTCAAGATGCATGCTCTTTCCGTATTGTGTCCAGTAAACTATAATGTCACCGTTTTCATCAACCTCATATTCATCAGGTGAATAGTGGCTCTTTATCAATGCTTCAACATTCTGTGAGTCTCCAGGTGAAACAGGATTATAGTCAACTGATGCAGCAGATGAGCCAACCAACAGCAATGCAACAATTACTAAAAGTGTCTTTTTAGCTTTAGCGTCCAGTTTGTCAGTACCTAAAATCAGAAGAATACCGAAAGGAACGAATGCAATTATGCATACGATAACGCCAAGCTGATCCCAGAAGAATTTAACAACCTTGTTGGTTGATTTGCTTGGTTTGATTCTGTTAGCTTTCTTCCAAAGCAGTGCACCAACGATGCAGAATATTGCATCTACTACAAGTATGCCTATAAACCAATATAACAATGCGTTAGTATCATTGTATCCTGCACCTAATAGTTTATATAATACTGTTTCGTTTGTTGTTAATAACAAATATATTGCTGCAACTTCACATGCAATTGCTAAAATCCAAAGTATAACTGCGCCAAGGCGTAATCCTTTTACACCCTTATACAATTCCTTTTTCTCCGCCATTTTCTTACCTCCTAAATTCAATCATATAATTATTATATATGTATTTCTTTTTACATTATACCAATCATGGTTACTTGTTGCAATGCTTTTTATAAATAGAACAATTACAAGAAAATGCTGCTCTTACTATTGCAGACTATTATTTTCAGTCAAAGACTTCTTTATTTTCGTATACCTTGCGCAAAGCAGAATAAGCAAAACAATCACTGTAACGGCTAGCACTGTAAGGCCTATTATATAAAGGCTGTAAACATATATCATCACCCCGAAGAAAGCAAAAGAAACCTGAATGGCAGCCAATATTACTACAACAATCAGCGAGTCATCAATTTTTTCACTGAGCAAGTGATGGAAATGATATTTATCAGCTGCAAAAATCGGCTTTCTGAATATGAGCCTTCTGATAACGGAAGTAATTAAATCCATCAGCGGCACAAACAGAAGGTAAATAGGAACAATCACATAAAGCACAGATTCAGCCTTTGTCGTAGATACAAGCGATAAAATGCCAATAATAAACCCCAGAAGCATGCTGCCCGCATCACCCATAAATATCAACGCCTTGTGCCTGTTATACGGTATGAAACCTATGACTCCGCCTATTGCTGCGATGCTTACTATAAGGCCAAACTCATATCTTCCCTGAATAGACAATATAATCGAAAACCCAAAAAGCGCAATCAATGAAAAATAGCTTGAGAGTCCGTCAATTCCGTCTGTGAAATTTATGGCATTAATAATAGCTGTAACCCAAAAAATAACTACGGCACCTAAAGCGATTGATATCAGGAGGCTCTCATGCAGTATGTTCCATTGAAAATATGAAAAATAGAAAGTCAGATATATTGCTGCAGCCAGCAAAACCATGGCACCGAATCTCAATTTTGCACTTATGTTTTTTACATCGTCTATCAGTGCGAGGATTTCTATAAGGGTAGCTCCCAAAATAACTGCAATCTTAACCAGCTTCATCCCGTGATAGGAAAAAAGCGCAATTGTAATAACAAATGCAGCGTATATAGCAAGCCCTCCGAGCAATGGAGTGTTTTCCTTATGCATTTTTCTGTGATTAGGTTTATCTACAATACTGTATTTTTTAGCAATCAGTATCATAACCGGGGTCAAAAATAGTGATAACAGTGATGACATAGCAAAACTTGATACTACTTTTGTTAAATCCAAAATTGTCATATATTCATTTACCTTTTCCTGAATTGTGGCTTCATATATCCAGCGTTTACTTCCAGTATATGCTAGCAGAAATAAAACACAATGTCAAACAAATAAATACAGATATTCATTCTGTCTTTCATTTATAATTTCGGGGGAGACTCACTGATGAATCTCCCCCGAAAGCAAATTACTGAATTGATTTTTAAAGAACCTTATCGTCGCCCTTGCTTATAAAGTAAGCATTCTTTGTGGAGTATTTTACCTTGTACATTGCATTATCAGCTACCTTGTACAGGTCATCAACTGACCTTGCATGATCAGGATAGATTGCTACGCCTACGCTGACGCCAACGTGGTATTCGTTATCATCTATAATCATTACTTCGTCAATCGTCCTAACAACCTTGTTCGCAACATACCTTATCTGGTCAACGCTGTTGTAGCTAATGAGCATCGCGAACTCGTCTCCGCCGAATCTGGACACGAGGTCTTCACGCCTTGCAGCCATTACCAGCCTGTTTGCCACCACACGAAGAACTTTGTCGCCTGTATTATGCCCGTAGCTGTCGTTAATATCTTTAAATCCATCTAGGTCCATAAAGAGAATGGCGTATTTAGCCTCCGGATCCTGCTCAATTATTCCTTCAAACAGTTCTGTGAAGTACGCTCTGTTCAATAGTCCTGTCAAGGTATCCACCTGCGCCATCTTCGTGGTTTTAGCTGCCAGCTTTCGCCTATTGTTTTGCGCTATGTAAAGTAATATTGTAATAGCAAGCGAAATCGCCGAAATAAGCCCGCCTAGCATGATGGATACTCTTTTTTCTATTTGCGTTTTCTCATTATAATATGCTGTGGGAAGAGTAAGGATGTATACGTATGTTCCCGGGGATACATATGTGTGCCTCTCTCCGTAATAGTTTGAAACCGGCATCTGGAACTTTTGATAGTATGCCTGGCCGTCAATTGATGCAAAGTTGCCGTTGTTTTCATCAGAATATATTAAATCACGTCCGACATCAGTTCCTTGCACTTCGCTTAAGGTCATGGCTTCTGCTCCACGTGCTTTGTCTATATCTGAATAAATATAGACTGCGTCGCCCCCTTGAATCTCAAGCATTTCGTATTTAATGTTGGCATTTGCAAGGGCACGCCTAACGTCCTTAATAATAACGTCAAGATATGGTTCAAGGATAACATATCCCAAAACTTCTCCACGGTTATTTTTCATAGGAACAGTTACTGTAAATGTAACTTCCTTTACTTCATCAGAATGGTTGAATTCAGAAATATAGGCATATAGATCAGGAGCTTCTGCAGCTTCACTTTCATATGCATTTATCATAAATTCCGGTATTGTAGTATCTTTCGGCTTGCCTGCAGAAACCTTGTAACCGTCATTTTGAACATACGTAACAGCGGCATATTTGCCGGTGTTACTAATGAAGTTTTCAAATATGCGCTCAAGATTCAGCCTTACGTATCCTACATATAATATTTCTTCTTCTACATAGCTTCTGGTAAGCGCTTCAATATTCAACGCATCTCCCACAATACTGTTATACTGAGCAGCGATCTGGATCTCCGCAATATCATATAGGTTATTTACTTCTATTTCTGTCGACTGACTTTTGGTAATGCGAATTGCACCCAAGATACTGCCTGTAATAAATACAATTGCCACAATACTTACAAAAAGGTATGTTACTATTAATGGTATTCCACGCCGGGTTTTTGTAGTTGATAATTGATTCATAGAAAATTATACCCCAATCTGATTAATAATCTTATAATCTTCTTCCCCCATATTCTATAAAAGAATATAATCTTATATATCTTGCTCTAAACATTTATTATACATATCTGTTCTATAAAAATCAAAAACATTTTTCTTTTTTTTTCAATTATTTGTGCTATACTATTATAAAATTTACAAAACGCATAAATATTCATGATTAGGAATAAAAGTATCATGCTCAATTTCAAAATTGATTATGCTGCATTGAAAGATGTAAAGCAGATAAATAATATAGTAAATTACTACATTGAAACAAGCGGAGCAAACTGGGCTTGGGAGCCTCGCAGATTGAAGGATGCCAAGCGCTGGTTTTTGTCTCACGATTTTTCATTGCACCCTATATTAGTCGCAAGGGCAGAGGGCGGAAAGGTTTTAGGCTATGCAAGCCTATCACCATTCAGGCCTAAGGAAGGATATTGGCCGGTCGCTGAAATATCAATATATGTAGACAAAGATTATCATAATATGAAAATAGGCAAAATGCTGATGGAAAAACTTATAGAGGATGCATATTCATCCAAACTTGAAGTTATTACAGCATGGATAGACTCAGAGAACAAAAAAAGCATCGACTTCCATAACAAATGGGGATTTGAAACAATAGGAGAATTAAAAAACGTTGGTGATAAATGGAACACGCGACGGTCAGTAACCATAATGCAGCTTTCTGTAATAAAAAAATAGATACGCTGCACGAGCATCATTATAAAGGAGGATTTATGATAACTGGAGCACAAGCAATAATAAAATGCCTAGAAGAAAAACAAGTGGAATATATATTCGGATACCCTGGACTTGCTGTCTGCCCTATTTATGATGAAATGCTCAATTCAAGTATAAAGCATATACTGGTGCGTCAGGAGCAAAACGCCGGGCACAATGCAAACGGCTACGCAAGAATAAGCGGAAAGCCGGGCGTATGTATGACAACCTCCGGCCCGGGAGCTGCCAACTTAATTACTGCTCTTGCCACAGCGCATACTGACAGTATACCTATTATTGCATTTACCGGACAGGTGGCAAAGGATTTAATTGGAACGGACAGTTTTCAGGAAGCTGATATATTCGGCTGCACGCAGCCCTTTGTAAAGCATAGCTATATGGTCATGGACGCTAATGACATCCCAAGAATAATCAATGAAGCATTCTACATCGCAAATACCGGAAGAAAAGGCCCTGTTTTAATAGACATACCAATGGATGTACAAAATCAGGTAATGGATGAATTTGAACAGTGTGAGCAAAACGATGTCCAAGGATATCATGTTCCCAAATATGCCAGCGAAGCATCCATTAAAGAAGTGATCGATATTATATCATCCGCCAAAAAGCCATTGATTTGTGTAGGAGGCGGCGTACACCTATCAGATGCCAGGGATGAAGTCATTACATTAAGCGAAAAATATAATATTCCGGCTATAGGCACAATGATGGGCATAGGCACTTTCCCCAGCACCCACAGGAATTATTTCGGCATGCTGGGCTCCCATGGGAAAAAATACTCCAACTATGCAATAAATAAGTCCGATGTGCTTATAATTTTTGGCGCAAGGGTGGGCAACCGTGCCTTTGGCAACCCCAAGGCAATAAATAAAAGCACGACAATTATTCACGTAGAAATTGACCCTGCGGAGATCGGCAAAAATATTCCAGCCAACGTATCTGTAATCGGAGATATAAAATGCGTCATCAATCAGATATTAGAGCACGATATTAATCTCAATACTGCAAAATGGATAGAAGAACTCAACGCCGAAAAAGCTAAATACATATTTGACCACGAGGAAAGAGAAGGCTCTCTTAATCCGAAGGGCTTTGTGAGAATGCTTTCTTTGGCTATGGATGACGACTCAATCTACTGTGCTGACGTAGGTCAAAATCAGATATGGTCATCTAATAATGTGCTGATGCGCGGAGGGAGATTTTTGACTTCCGGAGGAATGGGCACAATGGGCTATTCTATACCCGCTGCAATAGGAGCAGCATTCGCAGCAGATAATAAGCAGGTAGTAGCAGTATGTGGAGACGGATCATTCCAGATGAGCATGTGCGAGCTGGCAACCGCCATTCAGTACAAGCTGAATGTAAAAATAGTTATAATGAAAAATAATTATCTGGGCATGGTACGCGAAGCGCAGGTCACATCCTTTAAAAACGGCCCCAGTGGAGTTTGGCTGGGTGATGATTTGTTTGACATATGTACTCTGGTATCAGCATACGGCATCCCCGGAGAAAAAGTCCATTCACTAAAAGAAGCTAAAAGCGCAATAGACAGGATGCTGAAAAGCGAGGGCGTATATGTGCTGGAATGCTATGTTGACCCATCTGAGAAATCTCTATAATTTACATATAATATTATTATCACTCTTTCACACACAATGAAAGAGTGCTTTTATTTTATTATCTTCTAGCGTTATTTGACAAAAAGCAAGCTAAAATGTATAGTACATTAAAAAGACGATACTTAGTAAATTATTATAATAAATACTGCAGGTATATAAAAATGAAAGATGAACAAATAAACAGAATTAATGAACTCTACGCCAAATCAAAATCCACCGGATTAACTGATGAAGAAGCTGCTGAACAGGCAGAACTCCGCCAGATGTATGTGGCGCAAGTACGCCAAAACATGAAAGCTACTCTTGATAATACAATGATACAAAATCCGGACGGAACTACAGAGAAGCTAAAATCACGAGCTGACAGTGGAGAAAAGCATTGATGCAAGGCGATAGCAACGAATATATAGATATATACGATAATAATGTTTCATATTATATCCGCTGCGAACACCTCGCAAGATATATATATGCCAGCGAACAGATACGAAAGCGTAAGATAAAATGCGTTCTGGACGCAGCCTGCGGCAGCGGCTATGGCAGCTATGAGCTGGCTAAATACGCAGAAGAAGTAATATCAATTGATCAAAAACCCATTTACAATCAATACAAAAAAGCAAATATAAAATTCTTTGCCTCAGATTTGAACAAAAACAACTGGGTGGATTCTTTGCCTGCAGATGCACGGCTGGACGCGGCAATTTGCTTCGAGACATTGGAGCATATTAATAATCCTGAAAGCTTTCTAGTCGAAATTTCGAAAATCATTAAAAAGAAAGGGCTACTTTTCATTTCTGTACCTGACGGCAATTTCGAAAAGGTAGATAAGAATGAAAATATCCTAAACCCCTTTCATCTTCATAGTTTCAGCGAAGAAGACATAAAGAACATTATTGAAAAATGCGGTTTCTCCGTCATTCGTACTCTTTATCAGCCTGTATCGTCAGCAATATACAGAAATGAAGCCAGAGCTTTGCGCGACCTGAAAGCCGAAAAAAATCTCGCTCTGAAAATGTGGCCCTCGACGAAAAATATCCATTATTATGCGCGGCTATACGCCTGGCCGGACGAAAACAAGGGACAGTCCTACTCTATTATGCTGATGTGTGAAAAAAACTAAAAAATTTTAATTATATTTCTGGAGTCAAAATGACTGAATTACTATATGGAACATCAAACAAAGCAAAAATACAATCAATGCGCCATATGCTGCGCAGCATAGAGGTTTCGCTTGCAAACAATGATACCTTTGATTTAAGCAAAGTGATTGTTGAAGAAAACGGAAACACACCTTTAGAAAATGCGAGCATAAAAGCACTGGCTTTTTATGATGAATTTTCTTTCCCTGTTTTCTCATGTGATACGGGGCTATATTTAAAAGATATTCCGGATAAATACCAGCCGGGTGTACAGGTGCGCCGGGCAAACGGAAACCATATGAATGATGAGGAAATGATACAATACTATGCAAACCTTGCTGCTCAGCACGGCGGAGAGATAACAGCCTATTATCAGAATGCAATATGCCTTGTTATGAATAAGCATGAAATCTATACCCGCGCAGATGAAAGCCTGCATTCCGAGGAGTTCATAATAGCAGCCCATCCCCATAAAAATCGTACACCGGGCTACCCATTAGATTCACTCTCCGTGCACATTGAATCCGGAAAATTCTATATGGACTTGAAGTCGGATCTCAATTACAGCTATGTTCTTAAGAAGGATTTATCGGAAGGCTTCAGCCAATTCTTTATAGACAGTATTGGAGCTAAATATATTAATATATAGTATAGGCTTTCATCACTAATAACAATTAACTAATAAAGCTACTCAGTACTTTAGATTTTTTTATAGTTTCAGCGATTTATTGAATATTGAAGATACATCATTTATAATATAGGATAGTACGATAAAAGGAGCACACAATGGACAATAATTTAGACAAGAAGATAACACAATATTTAAATGATAACAAAGACAACTTTATATCAGACTTAAGAAAACTGCTTTCATTTAATTCAATTAAGGGAGAGGCTCTGCCCGATAAACCATTTGGCGAAGAGCCGGCCAAAGCTCTCGACTTTATGCAGTCATTATGTGATGAAGCAGGATTACATACAACAAACTACGATTATTACTGTATGGACGCATGCCTAGGCGACGGCGAAGAGACAATCGGCGCATTATGCCACCTGGATATTGTACCTGCAGGTGAAGGCTGGGATTATCCGCCATTCGGTGGAGAGATGGTTGGCTCTCGCATGTACGGCCGCGGCGTAACAGACGACAAAGGCCCGGCAATGGCAATATTCTATGCTGTAAAGGCGCTGCTTGATGCGGGCGTTGAGCTGAATAAAACCGTCAAGCTGATATTCGGCAGCGACGAGGAGACCGGAATGAGCGATATGGCACACTATCTGAAAAAAGTAAAGGCTCCGGATTACGCTTTTTCTCCCGATGCTGACTTCCCTGTAATATACGCTGAAAAGAATATTATGGGCGGATTTTATCAGGCAAATGTTGAGGGAAGCACAAAGCTGGTTTCCATAAAGGGCGGCACGGCAACAAACGCAGTGCCAAACAGCGCCGTTGCTATAATTAAGCATGATACTCTGCCAAAAGCTATAGATAAGATAACCTATGAACTCAATGACGGCCTTTTAACGATAACTGCAGAAGGAATAGCTGCTCATGCTTCACTGCCCCATAAGGGCGACAACGCTATAAGCACACTGCTCAAAGCATTGGTTGAAGTACTGCCTGACGAGGACGCGGCCAAACCGCTAATCAAGACATTATCTGATGGACTCAGTGCTAGCGACGGAAGCGGCATTGGCATAGACTGTCGTGATGATATTACAGGAGCGCTTACACTAAACCACGGCGTAATAAAATATGAAGACAATGTAATAACATCGTCCTTCGATATCCGTCACCCTGTAACGCTGGATTACAAAGAGGTCATGGAAAAAATGAAAACGGCTTTAAAAGGCTTTGAGCTTAAGAAAATATACTGCAGCGTCGGCATATACCGTCCCAAGGACGGCAAGCTAGTAAGCACACTGCAAAGCCTATACAGGGAGATATCAGGCGATACAGAAAGCGAGCCTATTGCAATAGGCGGCGGAACATACGCCAGATGCCTGCCTAATGCCGTAGCCTTCGGCCCGGTTTTCCCCAACGGAAACGCCGGAGGAGCGCACACCATCAATGAATATGCTGATGTCGATGAGCTGCTCAAAGCAGCAAGGCTGTACGCGCATTGCTTGTATTCGCTGGCTAATTCATAAAAAACTTTATAACAAAAAGGAGCTGTATCCGTTTGGACAGCTCCTTTTATTTATCTAAATTTAAATTTTCTTAAAAGCCAGTTTATTATTATCTACATATATTTCTATATTGTCGTCTTCGACTATTTCATCTTTTAAGATAGCCTTGCCAAGCTCAGTCTCCACAAACCTCTGTACATAGCGTTTCATCGGCCTGGCTCCGTAAACTGGATCATAGCTTTCGTTTTCAATAAACTTTTTAGCTTCGTCATTGATACTTAGTTCTATTCTCCTGTCTTCAAGCCGTTTATTTATGTCAATCAGGGTCAATTCTATAATTTTGCCTAACTGTTCCTTAGTCAAGGGCTTAAATAGAACTATATCGTCAAGGCGATTCAAAAACTCCGGCCTGAAGTGCTGGGATAGAAGCCCCATAACTTCATTCTTTACAGTTTCTGATATCTCTCCTTCACCGTCTTTTATTCCCTGCAGAAGCAGCTGGCTTCCGATGTTTGAAGTAAGGATAATAACCGTGTTTTTGAAGTTAACTACCCTGCCCTTTGCATCTGTCAGCCTGCCGTCATCCAGCAGCTGCAACAGCACATTGAATACCTCCGGATGTGCTTTTTCTATTTCGTCAAAAAGCACTACAGCATATGGTTTCCTACGCACGGCTTCGGTTAATTGTCCGCCCTCTTCGTATCCTACGTATCCCGGAGGTGCACCTATCAGCCTTGCTACGGCATGGCGCTCCATGTATTCGCTCATGTCTATGCGAATTAAATTCTCTTCACTGTCGAACAAAGCCTCCGCCAAAGTCTTAGCTAGCTCTGTTTTTCCTACGCCTGTAGGCCCGAGAAACAGGAATGAACCCATTGGCTTGCGTTGATCCTTAAGTCCTGCCCTGCCCCTTATTACGGCATCGGAAACAGCTTCAACTGCCTCGTCCTGACCTATTACGCGATTATGCAGAATGTCTGGAAGATGCAGCACCTTTTCCTTTTCCGATTCATTCAGCTTGGATACGGGTATGCCCGTCCACTTTGATACGATCTCCGCGATTTCTTCCTCGGTGACTTCCTCCTTAAGCATCTTAAGCTCAGCGGATTGCTTCCTTTGTCTTTCCGCTTCTAGATCTTTCTCCAGCTGCGGCAGTGTGCCGTGCTGCAGCGTCGCCAGCTTTTCCAGGTCATAAACTCGCTGCGCCTCCTCTATTTCAAGCTTTGTCTTTTCGATGCGCTGCTTTATTTCTTTTTCCTTGTTCATTTCCTGCTTTTCCAGCTCCCACTGTGCCTTCATGCTGTCAGCGTTCTCTTTAAGTTCGCTTATCTGCTCCTCAAGCGCCGCTAGACGCTCCTTGCTGGCCTTGTCCTTTTCCTTGCTTAAGGCCTGCTTTTCTATTTCCAGCTGCATCAGCCTTCGCATTATTTCATCCAGTTCGCTGGGCATGGAGTCGATTTCCGTTCTTATCAATGCGGCCGCTTCATCCATCAAGTCAATGGCTTTATCCGGCAGGAACCTATCGCTTATGTACCTATGGCTAAGAACAGCACATGCTACAATAGCGCTGTCTGTTATTCTTACACCGTGGTGTATTTCAAATCGCTCCTTAAGGCCCCTTAATATAGATATCGTGTCTTCAACTGTTGGCTGCTCTATTAATATAGGCTGGAACCTGCGCTCCAAAGCGCTGTCTTTTTCGATGTACTGTCGGTATTCATCCAGTGTGGTCGCACCTACGCAGCGCAGCTCGCCGCGCGCAAGCATGGGCTTTAGTATATTGCCCGCATCCATTGCACCGTCTGTTTTGCCTGCTCCAACTATTGTGTGCAGCTCATCAATAAAGAGGATTATCTCTCCGTCTGATTTATGCACTTCATTTAATACAGCCTTCAAGCGCTCTTCGAATTCACCACGGTATTTAGCACCTGCAATAAGTGCGCCCATATCAAGTGCGAAGACTTTTTTGTTTTTCAATCCTTCAGGCACGTCCCCATTTAGTATCCTCTGCGCAAGGCCTTCAACAACCGCCGTTTTGCCGACGCCGGGCTCACCAATTAGAACCGGGTTATTTTTTGTCCTGCGGGATAATATTCTTATAGCCCTTCGTATCTCGCTGTCCCTGCCTATTACTGGGTCTAATTTTCCGCTCCTTGCCAATTCTACAAGGTCACGGCCATATTTATTTAGGGCATCATATTCAACTTCAGGGTTCTGGCTGGTCACTTTTTTATCCTCTCTTATTGTTTTCAGCGCAGCAAGCACCTTTTCCTTTGTTATCCCATACTGCTGTAAAAGATTGCTGTTGAATGTTTTTTTCTCCTCAAACAAAGCCAGGTAAACATGCTCTAAGCTGACATATTCATCATTAAATGATTTGGCGATGTCCTCAGCGTTAATCAAAAGCTTATTAAAGTTTCTTGATGCGTAAAGCTTTCCATCCCCGCCCTCAATCGCGGGCATATCCTCAATATGCTGCTTAAGTTTCGCCATGTAGCTTCGAATGTCAACTTCCATATATGCCAATACTTTAAGTATCAGGCTTTCCTCAACTGTAAGCAGACCATAATGCATATGCTCAGATTCTAATTGCTGATGATTATACTTTATAGCCATCTTCTGGGCTGTCTCAATGGCTCCATTTGTTTTTTGTGTATATTTATCTGTATTCATGCATAGTCTCCTTTTTAGAATTATTAGCACTCTTGTCTTCCGAGTGCTAATGTTATTATATTACCTGTATATCTTTTTGTCAATAGTCCTGTAGAAATATCCAGAAAGCGTGACAATAGTAAAAACTATACGCTAAATTTTAAAAAAATTCTAAAATTCTATTGACACATAAAATAAATAGTGGTATCTTAAACGTGTTAGCACTCATATGTTAGGAGTGCTAATAAAAAGAAAGGTCGGTATATTATGAATTTCAGCGAAAGGCAATTAGCTATTCTTAACGCAATCATATGCGATTATATCGAGACTGCGGTCCCCGTAGGCTCACGTACAATAGCAAGAAAATATATGCCCGACATCTCTTCGGCGACTATACGAAACGAAATGAGCGACTTAGAGCATATGGGGCTTTTAATTCAGCCGCATACTTCAGCAGGCCGTATCCCCTCCCAGACTGCATACAGAATGTATGTGAACAAGATAATGGAGGAGCATGATTTTGATGATTACAAGATAAACCATATAGAGGATGATTTCGTAAAGCTTAAAGGCGAAATGTTGCAGGTCGTAAGAAACGCGGCAGCTCTTATAAATATGAATACTAACTACACAGCTATAGCGCTGACTCCACAGCTTCGCAGAACAACCCTAAAAAGAATACAGCTGATACCCGTGGCTAAAGGGCTGGTGCTCGTAGTAATGGTTACAGACGCTGCAAGAGTAAAGCAGAAGATGATAAATGTCCCTGTAAACGTAAACGAATCCCTGCTTGATGAGCTGTCCTTCGTAATATCAAAGCGGTTCTCAGGCCAAGCTATCGCAGACATTGACCTTAATCTTCTGGACGGTATATCAGATATCAAAAATGAGCATCCGGCTTTTTTTGAGTCTATTAATAACTATATTGCGGAAGTTGTAGTAAAAAGCGATAGTTCAGACGTAGTGCTTGAAGGAGTCAAATGCATATTTGATTATCCTGAATATAGGGAAGTAAGCCACGCAAAGAGGTTTTTAAATCTCCTAGACAGCAAAGAACTTCTGCAGAAAATACTTTCTGATTCAACAAGAAAAGGCACAAGCGTAATCATAAGCGGTGGAGACAGCTACCGTGAGCTTGAGGACTTTTCGGTTGTTACGACCAGCTATAAAGTTGGCTCAAGGCCAATTGGCGCAATCGGCGTAATCGGCCCTGTTAGGATGGATTATTCCAAGGTGATAAACGTACTCGAAAAAACAGGCAAAGCTCTGAGCAACGTAATGACATCATATATAAATGAATAAAAGTTTATGAAAGGATTTTAAATAATGGCAGATAAGAAACATGCTCCGGAAGAGGAAATAATAGAAAAAGAAAATTTGGAGCAAGAAAAAGCAGCAGCCGAAGCCTCAGTAGAATCGGAATCAGAAGTAAAAGAAGATTCTGCTGAAACGGAAAAGAAAAAATCAAAAAAGCATGCCGCAAAGACCTATACGCAGAAAGAAATGGATGTCGCTGTGGAAGAACTGCTTAAGGTGCAGAAGCAGCGTGATGAGTATCTTGATATGGCTCAGAGGCAAAGGGCTGAATTTGATAATTTCAGAAAGCGCTCGGAAACGCAGAGGCTGGAAGCAAACGGAAACGGAGCAAGAGACACGATAGCAGCAATACTGCCTGTTGTCGACAATATGCAAAGAGCCATCAAGCAGTGCGAAAATGTTGCAGATGACGACCCTCTGAAGCAGGGCATAATGATGGTTTTCAATCAGCTCTATGAAACATTAAAAAGCCTTGGGCTTGAAAAAATAGAAGCTCTCGGCGAAGCGTTCGACCATAATCTGCATCATGCAGTCGTTGAAGGCGAGGCATCTGATGAATATCCCGCAGGCACAGTAATGGAAGTGCTGCAAGACGGATACAAAGTAAAGGAAAAAATAATTAGATACGCCATGGTAAAAGTGGCAAAGTAGCTTTAGTATAAGAAAGGAAGAAAAATTATGTCAAAGATAATAGGTATTGATTTAGGTACAACAAATTCATGTGTAGCAGTATTAGAGGGCGGTGAGCCAACTGTTATACCAAACGCAGAAGGCGGCAGAACAACCCCTTCTATAGTAGGATTCACAAAAGAGGGCGAAAGGCTGGTTGGACAGGTTGCCAAAAGACAGGCCATTACAAACCCTGACCACACCATTTTGTCAATAAAGAGAGAAATGGGAACTGACCATAAAGTAAAGATAGACAATAAAACATACAGCCCGCAGGAAATCTCTGCATTTATCCTGCAGAAATTAAAAAGCGACGCTGAGGCCTATCTTGGCGAAACAGTAACACAGGCAGTTATTACAGTTCCTGCATACTTCTCCGACTCACAAAGACAGGCGACAAAAGACGCTGGTAAAATCGCAGGGCTTGAAGTTCAGAGAATAATTAATGAACCTACGGCAGCTGCATTAGCATACGGCCTAGATAAAGAAACAAACCAAAAAATATTGGTTTATGACTTAGGCGGCGGAACATTCGACGTATCCATTCTTGAAATCGGCGAAGGCGTATTCGAAGTGCTCTCTACCAACGGAAATAACAGGCTTGGCGGCGACGACTTCGACCAGCGCGTAATCGACTGGATGGTAGAAGAATTCAAAAAGTCCGACGGAATAGACTTAAGCAAGGATAAAATGGCCAAGCAGCGCCTCAAAGAAGCTGCAGAAAAGGCAAAGATTGAGCTCTCAGGTGTAATGCAGACAAGCATAAACCTGCCCTTCATCACAGCGGATTCAGCAGGCCCTAAGCACCTTGACATGACATTGACACGTGCAAAGTTCAACGAGCTGACTGCAGACTTGGTTGAAAAGACTGTTGGCCCGACAAAACAGGCCATCAAGGACTCCGGGCTTTCTGCTGACGAAATACACCGCATCATCTTAGTCGGCGGCTCAACACGTATACCGGCAGTGCAGGAAGCTGTAAAGCGCATAACAAACAAAGACCCCTACAAGGGAATCAATCCTGACGAGTGCGTAGCAATAGGCGCAGCTATACAGGGCGGCGTATTAGCAGGCGATGTAAAGGACGTTCTCCTGCTGGATGTTACTCCCCTATCACTTGGTATCGAGACATTGGGCGGAGTATTCACAAAGCTGATCGAGAGAAACACAACGATTCCTACAAGGAAATCACAGATTTTCTCAACAGCAGCCAATAATCAGCCCTCCGTTGATGTACACGTGCTGCAGGGCGAAAGAGAGATGGCAGCGGGAAACAAGACATTAGGAAGATTCCAGCTGACAGGCATAGCCCCGGCTCCAAGAGGAGTTCCGCAGATTGAAGTAACATTCAATATTGACGCCAACGGCATAGTTCACGTATCTGCAAAGGATTTGGGCACAGGCAACGAGCAGAAAGTTGTAATCACCGCCTCAACCAACCTGTCGGATGCCGACATCGAACAAGCTGTAAAAGAAGCTGAAAAGTTCGCAGAGGAAGACAAGCGCAACAAGGAAAAAGCCGACGTCAAAAACACAGCAGACCAGATGGTATACACAACAGAAAAGGCTATAGAAGACCTTGGGGATAAAATATCAGATGCTGACAAGGACAGGCTGAAAGCAGAAATTGATGCTGTAAACGCTGTAAAAGACGGCGAAGATGTTGAATCAATCAAAGGTGCCACAGAAAGCCTTTCAAAGGTAAGCCAGGAGATATTCGGCAGAGTATACCAGCAGGCAGGCGGAGCGCAAGGCGCAGGCCCGGATGATTTCGCAGGCGCCTCAAACGATGACGGAACAGTAGACGCTGATTACGAAGTAGTTGACGACGAGTAATCGCAATAAAACCGGATAGCTTAAAAAAGCGAATCCGTTAATATATAAATAGGAAAAGGGAGTAACATCCCTTTTCCGAATTTTGATATAAGAGGAAATAAAAATTCTATATTATTGTATCAGCTTTGATATAGATATATTTAAGGAGTTGTAAATGGCGGTCAAGAGAGACTATTATGAGGTTCTTGGGCTGGAAAAGAACGCAAATGAATCTCAGATAAAAAGTGCATACAGAAAATTAGCCATGAAATACCATCCGGATAGAAACCCCGATGATAAGGCAGCAGAGGAAAAGTTCAAGGAAGCAAGCGAAGCATATGAGGTGCTGTCCGACCCTAAGAAGAAATCCCAGTATGACCAGTTCGGCCATGCCGCGGGGCAGCAGGGCGGCTTCGGTGAAGGCTTCTCCGGCGGCTTCGGTGGTTTTTCTGGATTTGAAGATATATTCGAGAACTTCTTCGGCGGCGGCTTCGGCTCGTCAACCAGGAGCAGAAATTCACCGCGCCCGGGAAACAATCTCCGCTACAATATGAAAATCACCTTCAGGGAGTCCTATTTCGGAACTGAGAGGCAAGTGAGCTACAATCGCACAGAAAGCTGCTCGGCCTGCCACGGAACCGGGGCAAAGGACGGCAAAGAGATGTCCACCTGCGGCGAATGCAACGGCTCAGGACAGGTGCATACAGTCAGGAACACCATGCTCGGCAGGCAGACTGTTGTACAAAGCTGCCCTAAATGCCACGGAACAGGCAAAATAATTAAGGTTCGTTGTGGCGAATGCGCTGGCTCCGGCAGAGTGCAGAAAAATAAGACAGTCAATGTAAAGATACCTGCAGGTATAGACTCAGGACAGTCAATAAAAATGAGAGGGTTAGGCGAAGCTGGCCACAATGGCGGCCCGACAGGCGACCTTCTGGTTTCAATAACTGTTGCCCCGCACAATCTTTTCAAGCGGCAGAGAGAGGACCTGCACATTGAGGTTCCAATATCAATGGTGGATGCAACAATAGGCGTTGAGATAGATGTGCCCCACTTCGACGGAAGCTTTAAATACAGCATACCTGAGGGCACGCAAAACGGCACTGTGTTCAAAGTGAAAAATAAAGGCATACAACATATCCATTCAGGAAAAAGCGGCGACCTTTACCTGCATATCAAGGTTGTAGTTCCAAAGAAACTCTCAAGGTCACAGAAGGACCAATTGAGCGCGCTAAGCAGCCAGCTCTCGGATAAGAACTACTCAGAAATAAAAGAATACAATGATAACGCGAAAGCGCTGTAAATATAAAAATTCTTAAAATTGCAAATGTGATTTTAAGAATTTTCATTTTTCAGCATACCGTTTCATAGAGTTCTTTAGCATTATTACATTACAAAGTAGTTGCTCAGATCCATATAATTTATTATACTTAGTAATGAAATCAATTGCTCGGTGTCGCATAAAAAAGTACAAGGATATGTTGCAATGTTTAAATTTAAAGCGCAGTCTGATAAATTCTGCATAATATGTAGCAAATGTGGCCATGTTATGCCATTGGAAAACATGCTAATAATCTCATCTTTTGAGCAGTTCATCGCTCCCTGTGTCGAAATAACATGCACTGAATGCGATAAAAAAGACTATATAATATGTAAGCATAGATGGAATAAATAATGACTGTTGCATTAATAAAAATGATTTTTGCCGATTAATAAAAGAGACCAATTATACATAAAAACAAACAAATGAATAAAATTAGAAAAACAGAGCTACTCTCCCCTGCCGGCTCAATAGATGCCCTTAAGCAGGCAATACACAATGGTGCGGACGCCGTATACTTAGGCGGCAGCCATTTTGGCGCGCGGGCATATGCGGCAAATTTCAGCAATTCTGAGTTGATAGAGGCTATTGAGTATTCTCATTTATATGGTGTAAAAGTATATATTACAGTCAACACACTTATATTCGAAAACGAGATCGAATCCTTTAAAAAATATATCCAATTTCTTATTTCTGCCGGAGCTGATGCACTGATAATGCAGGATGTCGGACTGGCACATTGGGTAATCTCAAGCTCCAATATTCCTGTCCACTCATCCACCCAAATGCACAATTATTCTGCAGGCAATGCAGAATTTATCAAAGCACAGGGTTTTTCCAGATTGATAGCAGCGAGGGAAACTGAAATTGATACAATACAGCATATGTCTGAAATCATTGATACAGAGGTCTTTATCAACGGCGCACTATGCATCAGCTATTCCGGACAATGCCTATTCAGCGCATTTGAGCACTCCAGAAGCGGCAACAGAGGAATGTGCGCACAGGCATGCAGAATGAAATACTCTCTTTATGCAGACGGCGGAAAAATAATTGACAATAAGTATCTTCTAAGCCCGAAGGATTTAGCAACCCTCGAAAACATTACAGAGATAATCAAGGCAGGAGCATGCTCACTAAAAATAGAAGGAAGAATGAAATCACCGGAATATGTGGGCTATATTACAAAACTATACCGAGAAATCATTGACTCGCATTATATAGAAGAAAAGCATCGCGTTACAATTGAACAAAAAAACAATCTTGAAAGGCTTTTTAACAGAGGGTTCACAAAGGGCTATGCCTTCGGGCTGGATAACAAAGAACTCATGAGTACTGACCGGCCGAACCATGCAGGAGTATATATCGGCGATGTAATATCGTTTGATAATATCTATATTACCATTAAATTAACTAGTCCCCTGCATCAGGGAGACGGCATAAAATTCGACAAAGCAGACAAAGGAATGATCTGCAACAAAATCTACATTAACGGCAAATTGACATCATCGGGAGAATCAGGGCAGGTCATTCAGCTGGATAATAATATTAATCTGAAATCTACTGACAGAGTAATGCTGACAAAAGATACAAACCTGATAAAGTCACTTAGCAGCTATGATGAGAAGAAATTGCCAGTAGTCATTGACGGCAGCTTCATTCTGGGCGAGCCCAGCCGGATAAAAATATCAGACCATGACGGCAACATAGCAGTCTGCACAGGGGACATAATAGAACAAAGCATAAACGCTCCCCTTTCAGAATCAGACATAGAAGCAAGTCTTTTAAGGCTGGGCGATACTGCATATTATGCCGAAAAAGTCAATTTTGAAATGAGCGATAATATTTTTATCAGCAAATCAAACCTCAACAAACTGCGTAGAGATGCTGTGGAAATCCTGAACGGCAAAAGAATTGCGACTAATAAATATACATTTGAATCCACGGAAGATAATTTACGCGCTCCCCTGCCCTTGCCATTTAAAATATCCTGCACAGCCAGAACAAAAGCTCAGCTAATGAAATTGCTGGAGTACCCCGATATACGCATATTCACAACGGAATTTGATTTATATACGGAATATAAAAGCATCGCAGACATCTATTATATGCTTCCGCCTTTAAGCGATAATAAGGCAGAATATACAGGCGAAAAGCTAGTTATAAGGGACACAGGCGGCATTAAATACGCCAATAATAACATAGTGATTTCAGACTACTTGATGAACCTATCAAATAGCTTGTCCCTGGCACATCTACATTCACTTGGAATTAAAAACTCCTGCCTTTCAGTTGAATTAACCAATGAAAACATAAAATCCACAGCAGAAAACTACAAAGACAAGTACGGAGAATATCCAAATGCTGAAGTGCTAATTTATGGGCGCGTACAATTGATGGCTATGAAGCACTGCATAATAGAAGGAAATTTTGAATGCGGCCGCTGCAAAACATCTGAATTCTATATTGAGGATATCAAGGGCAATAAATTCCCCGTAGTTGCTGGCGAAAACTGCGGGAACATTATTTATTCAAAAGAGCAGCTGGATAATACAGAAGATATAGATTACTATGAATCCTGCGGAATAAACAGTGTGCGCATAGACTTCTTTGACGAGTCACCGGACGAGGTAGCGTTGATAATGAAAAAAGTTTACAAAAATTAATTGTAATAATTTTGCATTAATTCTTTTAATGTAGTATACTGAATATCGCAAAAAACAAGAAAGCAGAAAATATGAGCTATAAATATATATTATTTGATTTAGACGGTACAATTATAGATTCCCAGCCAGGGGTTGTAAAGGCAGCGGAGTTTGCCCTTAACAAAATGGGCGTACCCAAGACTCAAATCGCTGATCTCGAAAGATTTATTGGGCCGCCGCTTAAATTTTCATTTAAAAGTTTTTATTCTTTCAGTGATGAGTTCGCCGACAAGGCTGTAGAATATTTCAGGGAATACTACAGGGATAAAGGCATTCTTGATTGCACACTATATGAAGGAATGGTTCCGCTGATGCAAATGCTGATACAAAAAGGATTCTATATAGCGCTTGCCACATCGAAACCTTTGGTATTCGCCAAAAGAATACTAGAAAGGTTTGAAATCATCCATTACTTTGACGCAATCGCAGGAGCCAACATGGATGATTCCCGCTCAGATAAATCCGAATTAATTCTTCAGGCATGTGAGGAGCTTAACGCAAGAGATTTAAGCCAGGTAATAATGATCGGCGACACAAAATACGACATTGAAGCAGCATATAAGCTTGGAATTGATTCTATAGGCGTACTCTACGGATACAGCACTCTGGAAGATTTCCAAAAAGCCGGCGCAACATACGTCGTTAACTCCGTTGCGGAGCTTGCAAATCTTCTGATAAGCCTGAATGATGATGAAAATTAAAATCAAAGAAATAACTTATAAAACTAATCTCGAAGGAATCACTGCCGAGATGCTAGAAGGCTTTTGTGCAGGTTGGTCAAATCCTCTGACTTCTGCTGAACTTTACCAAGTTCTAAGCAACAGTTATAAAATAGCTCTTGCAAAGGATAAAGGCAAAATTGTCGGCTTTGTGCACGCCATTTCAGACAAAGTTAAGTTCGCGTTTATTCCTATGCTTGAAGTACTGCCGGAATATCAGAATATTGGAATAGGCAAAAAGCTGATGGAAAATCTTCTTGAGCAGTTAAAAGATATCGACAATATAGACCTCATCTGCGACAAAGAGCTGCAGCCCTACTACGAAAAACTCGGCATGATAAAATATACCGGAATGGTGATAAGAAAGTAAACTTTATAAAACAGTTATTTATATAAAAGACAGCTATTCTAAGCAGCTGTCTTTTCTTTTAATTTCTTTATAGCTTCTTCAATCTTCAGCCCGCTGTATTCTTGCGCCCTTATAAGCTCCCCATTTATTTCAAAGTCGGCAAATGCCCCCAGTGCCACGCCGGGCAATGCGCTCTTTGAGTCATTAGGTGCCTGCGTGCCGCCCATATCCGACCTGCACCAGCCCGGATCAGTGAGGCAAAGCATCACACCTGTATCAATCAGACTGCCCGCCAAATCCTTTGTCACCTTATCAAGGGCTGCCTTACCTGCGGAATACCCCGCTTGCTGCGGTTCGTTCTCTATTCCGCTGGTTGTATTGATAATCCTTCCGAAGCCTCTTGCAATCATTTTAGGTATAAAATAATAGCATATTTTCATCGGAACAATTGTATTAATCAAAAAGCTTATTTCATAGTCACTTGCAGGTGTACTATAATAGTCTTCTCTATACCCTGGCTGTATACCCGCGTTATTAAAGACGAAGTCCACCACAATATCCATACTATTTATCAATTCAAGCATTTTACCTACTGAAGAAATGTCAGAGAAATCAGCTTCCACTGAGTATACTTTCACGCCAAAAAACTCAGACTTCTTTTTTATCTCTTCTGTGCCGGCAATTTTCCTGCTGTGGAGTATCAGGTTGCATCCCTGCTCCGCCATGAACAATGCAATCTCCCTGCCTATTCCCCTGCTAGCCCCTGTAATTAAAGCCCATTTTCCTTTTGTATCTGTCAAAACTTTTCTCCTTTAATAAATCTTCTGTATAATAATTAATGCTACTATATTTATTCAACTCCTGCAACACATTATTATAATAATATCATTGCTCTAAATGCAAAATATGATATAATTATCCGAAATATATAATCCAGACTAGCTGTATTTGAATTTCGGGGAATGAGAATGAAACACATAAATGTTAACCTTACGCAGGACGCAATAGTCAAGTCACTTTTGCTTTTTGCCCTGCCAATATTGATCTCTAATATCTTTCAGCAGCTTTATAATACCGTCGACACCATGGTAATTGGCAATTACCTCGGCGAGCTATCCTTGGCTGCAATAGGCTCAAGTGCTGTTGTTTTTCAATTGCTTGTCGGCTTTGCTATAGGCATGAGCAGCGGCCTAAGCATTGTGGCTGCCCGGCATTATGGCGCAGAAGACAATGATACACTTAAACGTGCAGTGGCTGGTGCACTTATCTCGGGCCTAATTATTGTAGCTGTTCTCACTCTGATTTCTGAGCTGTTTCTGCATAGTTTGCTGCAAATCCTTAATACACCTGAAGACATCATAGCGCAGGCGTACAGTTACATTCACATAATAACTATGTTCCTTGGTGTAATGTTTTTCTATAACATGCTTGCAGGGATGCTGCGCGCAATAGGCAACAGCTTGATGCCTTTGATATTCTTAATAATATCTTCAACTCTAAATATTGGGCTTGACCTTCTGCTTATTTTGAAATTCGGAATGGGCATAAAAGGTGCGGCAATTGCAACAGTTATTTCTCAAGGAATTTCCGCAGTTTTGACTGCTATCTATATATTAAATAAATCTCATATACTCATCCCTGCAAAAAAGCATTTCAAGCCTGACAAAGGCCTTTATAAAGAATTAATCGGCCAAGGGCTATCCATGGCAATGATGGGGACAATTGTAACCTTAGGCACAGTTATTCTGCAGTATTCCATAAATAATATGGGTTACCTTACGATAGCAGGGCATATCACAGCCCGCAGGATATTCTTTTTCTCCCTTCTGCCTATTATGGCGCTTTCGCTCTCCATGTCCACATTTGTATCTCAAAACAAGGGCGCAGGCAGGCCGGACAGGATAATAAAGGGCGTAAAATACGCATTCATCTTTACATCGGCATGGGGCTTGCTGGCTGCGGTAATTATAATGTTTACTGCCGAACCTCTAGCAAGGTTCCTTTCCGGGTCTACGAACCCACAGGTATTAGAGACAGCATCAAAATACTTGAAATTCAATCTACTTTTTCTTTTTGTTCTTGGCTTTCTAAATACATCGCGCTTCACTCTTCAGGGCCTCGGTACTAAAATCATTCCATTAGTATCAAGCGTGATTGAGCTTGCCGCAAAAATTGCATTTGTGTTTTTTATAATACCATCGTTAGGATATTGGGGAGTAATAATCAGCGAACCTATTATTTGGATAGTTATGACTGTGCAGCTGCTGTTTGCTTATTACAGGCATCCTTATATCAGTGAGTACAGAGCGAATATGAGGTCTAAAAACAATTAAATCATTAATAATACTGCTTTTTAATGTCCATTTCGAAACAGTCTTATATTGAATGTCAGTTGATTTGAAACCAAGTTTTTAGTTCGTTTATTTTTTGCCTACTTATTGGTATATTTATATCGCAGTAATCTAGGCATAGTTCTCTGTAGTCGCCTAGTACATGTATCATTTTTGTAATATAATTTACGTTTACTATAAAGCTTCTATGACATCTTATAAAGCCGAGGTTTTTTAGCTTGTTTTCCCATTGCTCCAGTTTGTTTCGCGATGAATAGCTGCCATTTACTGTGTATATGATCGTTTTTCCGTTTTCGGATTTAAGATATATAATATCTTTGGTCTTTATTATGAATAGGCTGTCCCTGTTTTTAACACTGATCCTGCTGGTATTATCAATGCCGTTTATTAATCTTGGTTTATCTGCAACACCTTTTGCCGTGTTCATTTTTTTCACATTCTCTACTCTTTGTATTGCTTCTTCTATTTTGTCCATAGTAATAGGCTTTAGAAGATAGTGTATAGCTGCCACTTCAAAGGCTTTAAGTGCATATTGTTCGTAGGCTGTCACGAACACTATTTGTATTTCGAAATCAAGCTTTGCGATTTTTTTTGCCAGCTCTATACCGTTGATTCCGGGCATTTCGATATCCAAAAAAACAACATTAGGTTTAAGAATTTTTATGTTTTGGAATGCTTCTAAAGGGTCTTGGAATGCACCGACTATTTTAATACTAGGCCTTTGTATCATTTCACAAAGCTCTTCAAGTATTATCTTTTCATCATCTACTATTATGCATTCTATCATTTTCTATCCTCTCTTGAGCGGAATGGTCACTGTAAATTCACTGCCTATCCCTTTCTCGCTTTTTACTACTATTTCTGTACCATAGTGCTGCTTAAGCCTTTCATTTGTATTGCTTAATCCTATGCCATCATTGCCGTCTACAAATATGTTATTAAGTTTATCAGAGTCCATGCCGACTCCGTCATCTATTATTTTTGCCACTACGGTGTTTTGTGCTTTTTTTATTGATATCTTAAGATGACCGCCGTCTTTTTTAGGTGCAAGTCCATGCTTCACTGCATTTTCAACTATAGGCTGAAGTATGAGGCAGGGTATTAGTATGTTGCAATCTTCATCAATATCATATTCCACAGAAATTCTATCTTCAAATCTTACTTGCTCAATGGTAAGATATGACTTAATTAATGCAATTTCATCTTTTAAAGAAGTATAGATTTCTTTTTGGTTCTTGAATTTTCCTCTTAGATATGTACTTAGCTCTATGAGTAGCTCCCGTGCCTTTTCAGGGTCTTTTCTGCTGTATGCAATTATCGTATTTATTGTGTTGTATAGGAAGTGTGGCTGTATCTGTGCATGCAGAAAGTTTAGCTCGGATTCCAGCCTTTTTTTGTCTGCATACACCTGCTTTTTTGCAGAAACAACAGATGCTATATACAGATAAAATAAATAGGAATATGCAAAAATTTCACCAACATTAGATTTTATTATGTATGAACCTAATAGTACATCGTGTACAATACCGATTACAAAAACAGAATTTGCTATAAAAAACGAGATGGAATACGGCTCTTTTTTTATCAATGCTGCAATAAAAATATATGTTGCAAATAAAATATATGCTATTATTAAATAATCATATAAAAATCCATAGTAAATATTTTGCTCTGGAAAGAAAATTATAAATATGCTAATGATTAAATTTACAGCTAAAAATATTTCTACGACTTTCCATGTTTTTATTTTTACAAAAAATGTTTTGGCTAATATTACATATAGACAGGGGCCCCATATGAACGTTAGCTGAATAATAATAACAGCTAGTCTATAGTATGAATATGAGGAATCAATATTATCTAAAACATTATATGTGATTATTCTAATAATACTGGCTAAGCAGCCAATAGATAATAGCAAATTATAGGTTTCGCTTTTCTTAGTGAAATAGAAAGTGATAAAATATAAAAATAATATGCTTAAGGCTCCAATTAGAAACCAAGCTAAACTAGTTAAAAACATTATTTTACCTCTTCTACACGTTGATTAATAAATTCTATAGTCGATTTTATCATCAAAAAGTTACGTTACTGTTACTAAGTGTCATTGATTGATAATAACAAATTAGCCATACCAAGAAAATAACTTGGTATGGCAGTGTTCATGTATCTGCTTATGTTCATGTTCTTTTTAAACTTTTGATGTAAACAAATCCTAAAGCGATGGATAAGAACAATAAGGCTACAGCAACAACCAGCACAATTGGCAGCTCTACTCCTTTTTCGCCTGTTTGTGGGTTAACAGCCATTTGACTAAACGCAACATCGGAAAGCAAAAATTCTGTGCCTGTGGTATCCATTGTAAAGTCCATATCGATGCTTGTTGTTCGGCTGGTGTAGTTTATTGTTATTATGTCCCCCGATATACTGTACCCAGTAGTCGAACCTGCTGAAAAGTTTAAAGTGTATCTATCAAACTCAGCTCCTGTGTTATCGGTAAATACCAGCGTGTGGTGTGAATATTGTACACCACTGTATGAAAATGCTCCGCTTGCATTTGTAGTTGCACTTACAGGTGTTGAATATAAGGTTACATTCCAGTTTCCTATGCCGGTAGCACCGTCGTTTTGCAGTAGATTACCAGTTAATCCGCCGTACTTGCTTACTGCATATGTCGTCATGTCAACAACCGTCACCTTGCATATGTCTGTGTAGCCTCCATTATTTGTAGTGACTGTAATGTATGCCACGCCCACAGCATTTGCAGTAACTGTGCCCCGCTCATCGGTGTCTTTTGAAACGGATGCTACAGGTATATTGCCGCTTGTCCATGTTGTAGTTTTATCAGTCGTGTCAGCGGGCTCAACTGTGCAGTTTAGCTCAGCTGTATCGCCTAATTCTATGGTCATCTCGCTATAGCTTAAAACAACTCCCGTTACACTTTGTTCCACACTTATATTACATTCAGCTGTAAATCCGCCATCATCTGTTGTAACGGTAATATCCGTATTTCCTGCCCCTACCGCCGTTACCAGCCCGTTTGCATCAACTGTTGCTACAGTTTCATCCGCTGATGACCATGATACGACTTTATTGTCAGCACTATCCGGTGAAACGGTTTCTGTTAGCTGTACTGTATCATTTGTGGCATCTGCATCGTCCAAAATCAAAGTTGCACTGGTAATATCTAGGGACACTCCCGCTACCCTTTGCTCCACTGTTATAGTACAGGTGTCCTCAAAGCCTCCGTCATCTGTAGTCGCCGTTATTGTCGCGCTTCCTGCCGCAACTGCTACTACCAGTCCATTTGAGTCCACTGTTGCCACCAATGTATCTGAGCTTTGCCATGCTACGCTTTGATTAGTAGCATATGCAGGAGATATTTCTTCATCTAAATCGATTGTGTCATTGGCTGTATTTGCATCGCCTAATATCAGAGTAGCACTCTCAGGAGTGATAGTGATACCTGTAACAGGTGTTGGATTGAATACAGCAGTAAAAGTTACTGGACCAGTTACTTCATATGCACTCAAATCGACATATATATTCTCGCCGTCATGCCAGCCATCAAATGAGCTTCCGCTATCAGGCGTCGCTGTAGGCACATTCCTAGGGTTTGTTCCATAGAATACAGTTTCAGATGAAACGCCGCTGATGCTTCCGCTTACTCCTGATTCATAATTAACCGTGTATCCAATAAGGTACGCATAGGCTGTGCCGGACCATCCGGAAGGAACAGTATATCCGTATGCCATGCCGCCTGTAATTGTCTCATTTGTATACTTTGTATGGGAATATGTATTAACTATAATATGTTCAAAAGTGTTGTTTTTTGAAAACACTGCTGCTGTACCTGATATAGATAAAGTTCCGTAAAAAGAGCCTATATCGTAACCTCCATAAATATATCCAGCATCACCAAAGACTTGTCCGCCGGATATATTTATTGTGGCAGTTTTGAAATATGATTCCACACCATAGCCTCCACCGATACCACAGGATGTATATACACCACTGGCGTCGTTAAAGTAGTTACCCTTTGCATCGACTCTACCGCCGGATATCGTTATTATGCCTCCATCTCCTTCTCCACCACCGCCGATACCTGCACCGGAGCCATAAGATGCATTTCCTTTTCCGCCTCTGGCAGTTACATTACCACCGGATATTTTTATGTTTCCTCCGTCTCCAGCCGTGCCGCCGCCGATGCCTGCCGCACAATAACCTCCTGTTGCAGTTATTGTACCGCCGGATATATTTATTGTGCCTCCATTCACATCGGTGTTATAGCTGCCGCCGCCGCCGATGCCTGCACCACTATGGGATGTTGCATAGTTTCCACCTTTTGCTGTAATAGTTCCGCCTGATATATTTATGATACCGCCCTCAGAATAATATCCGCCTCCGATGCCTGCACCTCTGTCTCCGCCATTTGCAGTTACTGTACCGTCTATAATATTTATTGTTGTATAATTACTATTGTTATCATAGCTGTTATTTCCTGTACCAATGCCTGCTGCCATAGTACCGCCTGTAGCGTTAACTGTCGCTCCGTTTATTGTAATTGTCACTTTATTATATGAAGAGTTAGAACAACTGCTGCCAATTCCCGATGCATAACTGCCGCCGTTTGCAGTTATATTACCGCCCGTTAATTCTATTGTACCTCGTAATCCATCTTTTCCTGTGCCAATACCCGGTGCATAGCTTCCACCTTTCGCATTTGTAATCGTACCGCCGGATATATTTATTGTGCCTGCGTCTTCTTGATATCCTCCGCCTATACCAGCGCCGTGGCTTCCTCCGCCTGCATAGGTAATCGTTCCACCGGTAATTGTTATAGTCCCCCCGCTGCTGTTGTATCCTCCGCCGATGCCTGCGCCGCGGCCATTTGACTTAGCGCTTACTATTGTACCGCCGGATATATTTATAGTTCCTCCGTTGTCCCCCTCACTTCCGCTTCCGATGCCTGCGCCGCCTGCATAAACCGCTCCTGAGCCACCTGTTGCTGTAATTGTGCCTCCCGATATATTTATAGTTCCGCCGTTTGCACCTGCTCCACCGCCTATACCTGCTGACGAATCCCCGCCGGTTGCAGCAACAATAGCGTTTTCTGCAATATTAATTGTGCCTCCATTAAGGATATATCCTCCGCCGATACCTGCACCACGATAGCCGCCTGTTGCTGTTACATTAGCAGTTCCGTTTATAGTTGTTGTTCCGGAATGTCCACTTATTGATGAGCCTATTCCTGCAGCATATGTACCTCCAGTAGCGACTATTGTTCCACTGGATATTGTAATAAACCCAGCTGTATCATCCTGACCGCCACCGATACCTACACCTCTGGATCCGCCCGTCGCATGTATTTCGCTTGAAGCATCCCCAAGGATATTTAAAGAATTAGTATTCAAAATTCTGATTGCTGGTTCAAAATATCCCGCCGTCAGGTAGTTTATTCCCGAAGCTGTTAATGTGCAGCCGCTGGCATTAAATGCTATGGGGATAGTACCGCTGTTTGAGGAGTTATCTATATTTACCCCATCAATAGTTATGTCTGCGTTTTCGACTGTGCATCTTATTTGAAAGCCAGTTACAGCTGTTGTCGCATTACTTTGAGTAAATATCACAGCATCTGTCGTCTGCACTGTCAGGGTCGAGTCATTTCCATATAGCGCATTCGCTATGTCATATGTTCCCCCTGACGTTATGTTAGCATCTGCTGCCAATGCTGATGGTGCAGTAATAAATACAATTATCGCTGCTAAAATTCCTACCAATAGTGTTTTTCTTTTCATGTGTTCCCCCAGTAAATTGGTTTATTTAATGTTCTTTATATTTGCTCATTTTAGTGATTTTGCTGCTTTAAACTATCTTTAATTTTTCTATCGCAGATGACGCAACTAAAATAGAAAAACAGAATTCGATTTATATAAACTTATGGGCTTATAGGCCCATAAGTTTTCTTAAAATGATGATATTTTTATAATCCAAAGTGATTTTCGCATATATGCTTTTTCACTGTCAATCAAAGTTAAATCAGTTGTAGGTAAAGTACAATGAATTGCGGTTTTTTTTAAATGAGTGAAATGGGTTTAACTATGAAAAATGTCCAGCATTGTTTTCAGCAAAAAAATGGTGGTTTAGTGTCAGTACTGAGGAAAGTATTATTTTCATTGAACCTGCTGCAAAGAATACTCCATCAAGTAATATTACATTAATTAGAGGCATCAAAGAAAATATATTCATATCTGTATTTGAATATTACGACAGGTGGATAAAAGTAGAATCAGGAATCACTGCAAAGGCTGGACAAGTATCAATGAATACATTATATATTTCTACATAATAAACATCTTCACATAGTAAAACACACGACTGAGTGTCGTGTGTTTATGGTGGAGGGAGGTGGATTCGAACCACCGAAGTCGTCGACAACAGATTTACAGTCTGCCCCCTTTGGCCACTCGGGAACCCCTCCATGTGGAGCTGGTGATGGGACTTGAACCCGCAACCTGCTGATTACAAATCAGCTGCTCTGCCGATTGAGCTACACCAGCCTATTAAATTGTTTATTGGTGCCTCAGGACAGAATCGAACTGTCGACACAGGGATTTTCAGTCCCTTGCTCTACCGACTGAGCTACCGAGGCATAAA
>JAFGUF010000024.1 GCA_016938675.1 Clostridia bacterium
ACAGCAGGACAAGGCAATGCACAGATAGCTACCAATGCCATAGCTCCTTATGCCTCACAACTCATAGGAGATACATTTGAGCATACAGATGATCCAAACAAAGCAGCACAACTGCTCTCTCATGCAGTCTTAGGTGCCGTGATAGCCTATATGAATGGAGGTGACCCTGCAGCAGGAGCAGCATCTGCCACTGCGAGTGAGCTTGCTTCTATGGCTTTAGCTAGAGAGCTTTACCCTGAAGCATTTGATGAAGATGGTAATCTAGTTAGAAGCAGACTCTCTGAAGAGCAAGCAGAAAGTATCGTAGCTATCACTAATGCTATTGGTGCATTAGCAGGTGGCATCACGGGTGGTGATGTGTATGATGCCGGTTTAGGTTCTTTTATAGGTGAGAATGCTGTTAAGAATAATGATTTGGGTGCAACAGCTATTGTATTAGGAATAATAGCATTAACCGCGTATGCAAATACTCCTATGAGTGCCGATGAGGAACCAAAAGAGGGGCTACCACTTTCTTTTTTAAATCTGCCTCTTGATACGATTATTATTACGGTAGAGATGGTGCAAGGACTTGAAAAGGAGGGTCTATCATCAGAAGCGATTGTGCTAGCACTTGCAAAAAAGTTTAAAGTACCAAAAAGTGTTGCAAGAGAGTTATATGATGGGGCTGAGAGTGCGAAGAATGTAGTTAATTATGAAAAGTATAAAGATGAGCTGTCGGCAGTTATGGGTAAGCCAAAAGTTTCTGATTTAGATTTACAAAAATTCATCGACACTCTTTATCGAGAAAATGCTAAAATCGGTTCAGGTAGTACGGCCGATGCAGTTAGGTATGAATTGGCAACAGGTGATATGGTTGGAGGAAAATTGCATATTCAAAAGGCTCAAGATAGTATAATATATTTAAAGCGTTGGTTGAATAAAAATCCAGATGCAAGTTTTGCTGATAGACAAGCTATAGAACATCTAATAAGGGATATGAAGAATGCACTCAATGGAAAATAATGATTTTATAAAATATGAAGATGAAATATATTTTTTCATAAAAATATCGCAGAGTTTTTTTCATGTTTATCAAAAACATTTAGAATATGCCGATGAAAAAAATTCCCTTTTCACTATTTTATTTGGAGCATTTGGCGATGTTATTGTAGATAAATTCTATAATTTTGATAAATTGGAATTGAAAAAAATATTTTATTTTATTGAAGAAAATATAAATGATAAATACCTTGGAGAAATAATTGCAACAGGGTTAGTAGAATCTATTGTGATAAATGCAGAAAAAAAGAAGCATAACAATTTATTTTTAGAAATATTAGACTTATGTGGTGAAGAAACATATAAATATATAAAAGGCTGGTCAAGCGTTCAGGGAATAGAGCTAAACAAAGATATAGGTGTCAGGATATAGGGATATAGGTGTCGATACTATAGGTGTCATACTATAGGTGTCA
>JAFGUF010000025.1 GCA_016938675.1 Clostridia bacterium
CTTCATGATCATTGTTGATACTAGGGCCAGAAGTATCAGTGACAGGCTGAAGTTCCTGCTGTAGAGTACTCCGTTATATGTTCTTTTATATATTATAAATATCCACAGCCCTAATATAAACGCCAGTATCAGCGCTCCTGCTGTCGCCAACGGATCCAGCGCCGCTGTCGGCATGTTTTCCAGTACCGATTTCTTTATTATCTCCATGTTTCCTCCTTAACGCAAACCAATCTTCCATTATGGGAAAAGCTGGCTTCTCCATTCGTCATCTATATCAAAGTAGTCTACTAGCTGGCTTTCCATAACCGCCGGCCTCTGTGTAGCGAAGTCTATCAGTCGCTCTTTCTGCGTGGTTGACCATGAATCATAGCTCATCCATCTGCCCGCTAATGCTTTGTACCAGCTGGGGGATTTTTCGTACTCTTCATTCCAGTGTGTTCGGTCCTGTTCCATTTCAGGGTCAAGTATGGCATAAATTTCATTAATTCTCTCAATTACTCGGGTAGTGTCATATGTGTAATTGATATGCTCAGCAAACCTTTCAATAAACTGTTTTCTGAAACCATCGTTCTCTAATAGTCCCATAATAAGCCATGTTTCGCCGCCGTTGCCTACGCCATGGCCATCCGGGTTAAGATATTCCTTTAGGTTGTTTGTACGGGCATTGGCATTCTCCGTGTAGAAAAATCCCCAGTCAACATCATAATAGAACCATCGCCATTTTGCGCCTTCCACATTTTCTCTGTAGTACTTTATGTTAACTGTATCATAGTTTCCCACATAAATTTCGCAAATAACCATATCCATGAAGTTTTGTATGTCTACCCAGTCTGATACTACCTTATATGCTTCCGGGTCAGACAAATCATGTGTCTTCACATAATCGCGCAGCTGAAGCCAGTTATTATTGGTTCCAGCGAGTACGTTTCTTGATGATGTTCCGTTACGGTAAACTATATCAACATTATCAGGATCCATTCCGTAGTGTTGTTCAAGATAGGATTTATTAATTTTTTCTCTGAAAAAATATACGCCCCAGTATTCACCATTCAGATAAACAACTACTGGGTAATATGCCTGAACATCCAAATCGGTATTGTCTCTTGCTAACGAAGTAAGAAGGGAGTCCCTTATCATTGATGAGTACCACTCGGATGCACCCGCTCTTAAAACAACTGACTTGTAATCAGTGTATGGCCGGTCAGGGAAAATAGGATAGCTGATCGTGGGCGATCCATACTGACTTCTGGCTACCAATGCAAACGACTTCTTAATTTCAGCTCTTGAATAATCTCCGAATATTTTTAATCCTATGCCCTGGCTTATTGCCTGTGTACCGTCAATTTCATACATTTCAATATAAGCACCAACTTCCCAGTCCTGCCTGAAATTCGCGCCTTCTATCGGAATCTTCGTCTTGTCATAATTTGTACCGTAGGCATAAATGCCTGATAAATCTGAAAAAAGATTTACTGGGTCAGATGTAATGCTCACTATCGGGAGTTCGTGGTCTACATTTACAAAATAAGTTGCTACAATCATATTAGAGGCCAGTTTGTTATCGGCATATGCCCTAGCTTTTAGAACTGTTGTGTCATATATCTGAAAAGGCCCTTGATAAAGCTGAGAGCTTTCTGTCGGGTCAGTACAGTCAATGGTATAATAAACCTTTGCTCCTTCAGGAACATTGATTGCTATTACAGATCCGGATACGTAGACTCCTCCGTCCTGCATAAAAATAGGATCCGGCGTAAAGCTGGACCATCCGAGCCCGTTTGCCTCGCCGGGCGTTGCGTATGGCATATATTGAAACGTCATATCCTCGCCTGTCCTGCCGTATGAAACATCATATGGCATGGGCGCCAGCACACAAGTATCCAGTATGTTCCCATCAATATCTGATAATATTACAGGCTCACCTTCTGAGCTTATCGAAAACGAAACATGAATCCCGGTTCCTGCTATTATGTCTTTACCTGATGCGTATACTAGAAGATACTCACCAGGATTGATAAAAAAATCTTCGGGAAACCTCCAAAGCTGCAAGTTTTTTGGATCGTCCGATAAAAAATAGTCACTTAAGAATATTCGCTCGCTTGTTGGGTTATATAGCTCAATCCAATCAGGTGTTTCTTCGAAATTGTCCTCCAGTGTATTTGTATTCCCTATCATTACTTCATTTATAATAATTCCTGCTTGCGACTTAAGATCCGTATCTTTCTTAAACTCGTTGTATCCTTCTTCTGAGTTTACATACCCCGGCGTCGGGTGTGAAAATATCTGAACACTATCCATCGAGCCGTAAATTCTGCCCATTGATTTGTCATCCGGCAGGTCTTGTATCAGCCAGTTATCTACAATCTTACCTTCCTGGTTTGCAAGTATAATATTATCTTCCAGTGCATTCAGCTTGAAATCAGTATGCATCTCCTGAGTATCTTCATCAAACTTATCTTTCCCCGAAAGAAAAACAACCAGCATCTGGCCAGGGTCGAGAACTGTATAAGGGAAGACCCATTTTCTAGGCTCCAGAACAGAATCCGAAAGCGCATAGCCGGTGAGTACAATCTGCTGATCCCCAGTATTTACTATTTCCACCCAATCGCTGTAGTCTCCATCGCAATCCGGCAATGTAATCAGATTGGATGCCATAACTTCATTTATCATTAATGGGTCATCATATACTCTTCTGGTCTGCAAGTATGATTCCCATCCGGTTTCATCATTATAAAATCCGGGAGTATAGTAATCCTTTTCTTCCCATTGGTCAAGTATCGCCAAATTACGCGCATAAGAAACATTTGGCGAGAGATGCCCCACCGTTACGGAATCCAGAATATGCTGCTGGCTGTCAAATAAATATATTGTTTCTCCGGCGGAAGAAAGCTTGAAAGGCGCATGCATCGCATCCTTAACAGCTCCGCCTGACAAAAATACTACTGTAAATTTTCCGGGCTCTAAAACTATTGATGGGAAAACATAGTTTCCCGGTTGGTCTGCCTTGTCAGAAAGCCCGAATCCCTCAAGATTAATAGTTGACTGTGTGGGATTAAATATTTCCACCCAATCATAATATTCGCCATCACTGCTGGGATATGCGCTTTTATTTGAAGTCATCACTTCAGATATTATTGGGAAATCTACATCAATATATTCCCCGGCTTCATTCATGATAACTTGCGCTTCTTCGCCGTTATTTTTATTAATCAGCGGACTTATAACCCAATAAGCTACCAAAACCAGCGCCAGCAGAATTATTATATCAATAAGGAAATTCCTTTCCTTTTTATATGATGCTGTTTCGCCTGTGCTTTGAGCTACCTTAGTATTGTATTCTCGTTCCTGCTGCACTGTATATGTACGTCTTTGTGCCATCTATTATCACCTCACGCGAGCCTGTTCTTTATGTTACAACTTTGTTTCTTTTTTTTAACTCGTTCGTTACATCCTCTTATAATTATAAAGATATTTTAATTAATGTCAATTGAAAGACCGTTATTTATCAGTTATTTTAAAATAATGACATATTTCTATACTGCCTATCAATTGAAAAATAAACAGCTGCCTTAAATAACAAAAGACAGCTGTGATATTTTGCATTATTGCCTCTACTATCTTGATGTAAGTAGTGAGTTCACATGAGAAAGCAGTTTCTCGTTAAATTCTCTCTCCTTGTCCATAGCCAAAGCTTTGTCAGTATCCTGATCAAATATTTCACCTTTTCTTATGCCGACTACTCTATTTGTTTTGCCTTCTTTCAGCAGCTCAACTGCCCTAATCGCGCTTTCTATTGCCAGATGCATGTCCTGAACTGTAGGTGGGCCGCCTCTTTGCAGATATCCAAGAACTGTTTCTCTGACATCAGTTTCTATTATTAGGGCATGTTTGCCCAAAGCTTCCATTTCACTATTATGCTTCTTGATCTTGTCCTCAAGCAGTGTTCTGAATTCATGCGCTCTGTCTGGGTTTTGATACTCTACGCCTTCTGCTATTATGATTATTCCATAATGTTTGCCGCAATACCAAGTTTTCTTGATATGTTCAAAAACTTCGTCAACGTTATACTTTGTCTTATATGCCTTCTGCTTCTCCGGCACGAGCACATAGTCAGCACCTGATGACATCCCGGCCATCAGCGCCAAATCGCCGCAATTGCGTCCCATTACTTCAACTATTCCTATTCTGTTGTGCGAACGCATTGTATCTCTAATTTTCACAATATTCTCAACAATTGTATTGCATGCAGTGTCAAAGCCTATGGTATAGTCGGTGTAGGCCAAGTCATTATCAATTGTTCCTGGAATTCCTATTGCAGCTACTCCCAGATTGGATAATATCTCTGCTCCTCTGAATGAGCCGTCACCGCCGCAGACAATTATGCCATCGATCTTGTGCTTCTTTAGCACCTCAACTGCATGTTTCTGCCCAGCCTCAGTTCTCATTTCTTTGCACCTGGATGTCCTTATTCTGGTGCCGCCCATGTTCATCATTCCCTCGGCCATTTCTCTGGTAAGTTCATGGATATCTTCGGTCATTAATCCTTGGTAACCGTGCCTGATAGCTACTATATCCATGTCCAGATTACGCGCCGCTCTTGAGGCTGCCCAAACCGCAGCATTCATTCCCGGAGAGTCTCCTCCGCTTGTAAGTATTCCTATTTTCATTTTTTCTCCTCTTAATGCTTTAAGAAACCTTTTTATGCGTCTTATAAATTTATATCTACTCATCATCCGATGTAACTTCGCCATACTCAGTGATGATGGTTGATGCCCCGTTTATTTTTATAGCTGAAGTATCCTGCGTGAACTGGCATATCATTACTTCGCCTTTGTTGAGTTTTTCTGTATGATGGAATTTTGTGTCTTTTCCACGGGTCATGCCAATAACCTTAACTCCGTCTTTATTGGCCTTAACAACAATATATTGGCCCGCTACTACGCTCTCGTCCATAACTTATGCCTTTCTCTTTATGTCCTTTTCTTAAAGAAATAATTCAGGATAGATGCCTGAATTATTTTTTTTGTAATTATATCACATTTTTTTACAAAGTTCTATGTGTGTTTTTCTATTTTCGCACAATTACGTTGGGTTCACCAAGCAATGATTTAAGCTCACTTAAAATTGAATCATTTACTCTGATCCACAATTCTCTGGCGAATTGGTATTTCTTGTTGTTTGCTTCGTCATACACATATACAGGTTGATTCCCTTCATGCACCTTCAATATGCTCTTTATTTCATCCAACGTATCGCCTTCTGCTTCTTTATCTATTTTCAAGTATAGTTTTTCTAAATCTTCTGTCTCTTTTGCGGGAGAAATCTTCTCTGCTATCAGTTTCGCGTCCTCGCCCTCTCTGCTGCTCACCCTTCCTTTTACCGTTATGATTGAATCAATGGAAAGAAAATCATTGTAAAGCCGCATGAGCTTCGGGAAAACAATTATTTCAACTTCACCAAACATGTCCTCCAGAGACAAAAAGCACATCATTTCGTTGCTTCTGGTCGACTTTACCTGTTTTGCAGATATTATGCCCATTACCTCCACTGTTTCGCCGTCCAGCACTTCATCAGGGCTTTCAGGTATAAACATTGTAGAATTGATTACATACTCTGACATCTGAGCACTGTATTCAGAAAGCGGATGCCCGCTGATATATACTCCGGTCATTTCCTTTTCCAGTTTCAGCTTTTCTCTCATCGGCAGTTCATCCCTTTGGGGCAAATCCGGCGTAGGAAGGCTGTCGTCAGCTACAAAGTCAAAAAGCGAAATCTGGTCTTTGTGATTATTCCTTCTTAATTTCTGTACACTGTCTACGAAGCTTTCGTATACAGATAAAAGCTGAGAACGGTATACATTGAAGCTGTCAAATGCTCCTGCCAATATCAAGCTCTCAATCATCTTCTTGTTTATAAAGGCCGCACACCGGTCGCAGAAATCGAAAAAGTCTGTAAACTTCCCTTTCTCCTCCCGCTCCTCCTGTATCTTCTCAACAACTCCAGTGCCCACGTTTTTTACCGCAGCCATTCCGAATCTTATATTTCCGCCGTCAACTGTGAATTTGACTTTGGATTTGTTTACATCCGGCGGCAGCACATCTATATCGTGCTTTCTGCAGTAATGTATATACTCTGCTACCTTGCTTGATGAGCCCATAACAGAATTCATTGTGGCTGCCATAAACTCAACTGGGTAATGTATCTTTAGCCATGCTGTTCTGTATGCCACCATAGCATAGCAGGCAGCGTGCGGCTTATTAAATGCGTAATTTGCGAATTTTATCATACGATCGTATATCAAATTTGCGCTTTTTCCATCCACACCGTTCCTTATAGCTCCAGGGATTACAATCTCGCCGTTTTTCATTAAGCCATTTACGAAAATCTCTCGCTCAGCCTCCATAAACTCGTGCTTCTTCTTCGCCATTCCGCGGCGCACCAAATCGGATCTGCCCAGTGAGTACCCTGCTACGTCACGAACTATCTGCATTACCTGCTCCTGATACACCATGCATCCGTATGTTACATCCAGCGACTTCTCCAGTATCGGGTGGTCATACCTAGCACTCGATGGGTCTTTCTTTCCCTGTACGTACTGCGGAATATAGTCCATAGGTCCCGGACGGTATAGAGAGATTGCCGCAATTATTTCTTCAAAGTTATCAGGCTTTAGTTGGCTTAGAAAGTTTCTCATGCCCGCACTTTCCAGTTGGAATACACCCTCTGTTTCCGCGCGTGATATCAGCTCATATACCAACGGGTCATCAAACTCCGTTGAATGTATGTTTATATCGTGGCCTTCTTTCTCTGTCGCCAGCTCCGCTGCGTCATGTATTACAGTCAGCGTGCGCAGCCCCAGAAAATCCATTTTAAGTAGCCCAAGTTCTTCTATGATAGTCATAGGGAACTGGGTTGTTATGATGTCACCGTTTCTATTTAGCGGCACATAGTTTGTAACCGGCTCTTTTGTGATAACTACGCCAGCTGCATGGGTAGAAGCGTGGCGCGGAAGGCCCTCCAATTTTCTTGCAACATCCACTAGGTTAGCGACCTCCTCGTCTGCCGCACATGCCTCCCTAAGTGCAGGATTTGTTTCCAGCGCTTTATCAATTGTTATCTTCAGCTCCATTGGAATCATTTTTGCAATTTTGTCCACATCAGCATATCCCATTCCCAATGCCCTGCCAACGTCTCTTATGGCCGCACGGGCTGCCATCGTGCCGAATGTGATAATCTGAACTACGTGGTCATATCCGTATTTCCTGTTAACGTATTCTATTACTTCATGTCTGCGTTCATAGCAGAAGTCAATATCAAAATCCGGCATTGATATTCTTTCCGGATTCAGGAATCTTTCAAAGTAGAGCTGATACTTTATGGGGTCGACCTCTGTTATATTAAGGCAATAGGATGCAAGCGAGCCGGCGCCCGACCCCCTGCAGCCAACCTCTATTCCGTTATCAATTGCGTATTTTACGAAATCCCATACTATAAGGAAATAGTCTGTAAAGCCCATTGAGCTGATAGTTCCCAGCTCATAATTAAGCCTTTCATCTAATTCATCATTTGTCTTGCCGTATCTTCTTATTAGCCCTTTCATGCAAAGGTCGTAAAGATATTTATCATGATTGTCCTTGTATTCATCCGGAACTTCAAACTCAGGCAGGTAAGTTTTTGTAAAATCAAATGAAACGTCGCACATGTCCGCTATCTCGCAGGTAACGTCCACTGCCTCTTCGCACCAGGCGAATACCTCCCGCATTTCATCCTCAGATTTTATATAGAATTCTTCACCTTCAAACCTCATTCGGTTGGGGTCATCTATGTGTGTCTGCGTCTGCACACATAGCAGCACGTCGTGCACCTTTGCGTCGCTTCGTTCTGTATAATGGATATCATTTGTTGCAACAAGCGGAACACCTGTATCTTCAGACAGCTTTTTAAGATCAGTGTTTACCTGCTTCTGCTCTAATATTCCATGGTCTTGAACCTCCAGATAAAAGCTGCCCTGTCCGAACATTTCATTCAGCCGCAAAGCTAAACCTTTTGCACTTTCATACATTCCGTCCCTTAAGAATCTCGGAATATCGCCTGCTAGGCAGGCAGAAAGGCAAATTAACCCCTCGGAATACTTCTGAAGGGTGTCATAGTCTATTCTCGGCCGATAGTAAAAGCCTTCTGTAAATCCTAAAGAAACCAGCTTTATAAGGTTTTGATATCCGGTGTTATTTTTGCATAACAAAACAAGATGCGACGCCTCCCTATCCTTAGAGCCTTCCCTTTCCTGCAGGGAGTTCTTGGCCATATATACTTCGCACCCTATAATCGGCTTGATATTATTTTTGATTGCTTCTTTGTAAAAATCCACTACGCCATACATAGCACCGTGGTCTGTGATTGCTATGGACTCCATACCCAGCTCTTTTGCCTTGGCAATAAGAGATGAAATTGTGGACGCGCCATCAAGAAGCGAATACTCGCTATGTACGTGAAGATGTGTAAATCCCATGATGTGACCTTATATTAACCTATGCAACTCCTGTATCAATAAGCCTTGCAATTGCTTCAACCGCGGCCTCTTCATCATCGCCTTTAGCAGCTACGAAGAAAGAGTCACCCTTTTTGAGCCTCAATGACAGCACTCCCATGATTGATTTGGCATTCACTCTCTTTGAGCCCTGCTCAATCCAAATAGTACTGGCGTACTTGCTGGCTACCTGCACTAGCAAAGCAGCGGGTCTGGATTGAAGGCCTTCCTCGCTTTTAATTGTCAATTCTCTGCTGGTCATATTTTTTCCCTTTCGATTATATATATTTTATTCGCAGTTCTGCGCATATTCTGCAATTTTTCTCATCCTATGATTTGCACCCGATTTTGAAATATCCAAAATATCCGCAATTTCTTCCAATGTCGCTTCCTTGTTTTCCATTCTCGCGTCAGCCGCCAGCCTTATCTTTAGCGGCAGTTTATCATATATTCCAGCTTCTATCAGCTTGTTAATTGCCTCAATCTGCTGCATGGATGCCGTACTTATTTTCTTTAAGTTGGCAGTTTCCAGATTTACCTTTCGGTTGATGTCATTCCTTATGCCTTTAAGAACTATTACGTTTTCCATATCCAACAAATTCCTATGAGCTCCCATCAATGCAAGCAGCTTTATTATGTTCTCTGCGTCGGATATATATGTTATCACCCATTCGCGCCTGACAGACGTATGAAACGGTATGTCCATTGAGTGAAGTATCTTTTGTATATGGCTGTCAGTGTCTGTGTCTCTGGATGCAAACTCCAGCCTGTATTCCTTCTTGGGGTCGGATACGCTGCCGCTGCCCTGAAAAGCACCTTTTAGATATGACTTCTGGCAGCACGTCAGCTTCAGCATGTCCCTTGGCAGCCCGGTCTCCATCGTGTAGCCGTCCTCGTCCTTAAGCAGTACTCCCGCGTCATTTAGGAGCTTTTCCGCTGTCTCCGGGTCGCCTATCTTTACAGAGTATGTGTGCTTTTTCCCAAGACGCTTATACTCTTTTTCGTCTATCTGGGCATCCGCCTTATATAATCTATTGATTATACCATATATTCTGTTTGCCGTGTCTAGGCGTTCAACGTCAAACCTGACTTTTATTCCGCCTATGCCCAGCTCCATTGAGCCGTTTGTCCTTACGAACGCGGCCAGCTCGGCACGCAAACAACATTCTTTACTGAACGGCGATGAGGAAACCTCCTGCTTAACCGATAACGAAAAGGACATCTCTTATCACTCCTGGCTTTTCTTATGTTTATTATACACTTTATTTATCGCATTTGCCAGCATGGGAATCGAATGTCTTAACTTACTATCCATATTTTCCAGCAAATTTTCGCAGATAATGTTGTAGTTTTCTTTTTCCTTTTGCTCGGGTGATAGCCTTACGGGTTCCGCATACTCAAGCCTGTATTTTTCCATAAGCTCATCCGATATTTCCATGTTATTGTTCACTATTACATAATCGAATATCTTCTCTCCAGCGTGCTCTTCAATTGCCTTTATATGCTGATAAACATCATAATGCTCTGTTTCTCCGGGCTGAGTCATAAGATTAGTTATGTATATTTTTAAAGCCTTGGATTTTTTTATGCTCTCTACTACGCCTTCAACCATCAGATTGGGCAGGATAGATGTATAGAGGCTGCCCGGGCCAAATGTTATGATGTCCGCCTCTTCTATTGCCTCCAATGCTTGCGGAAGCGCAGCTGCTTTTTCAGGCTTTAAGTATACTCTCTTTATGTATCCGCCATGTTCCCTTTGCGCAGAGCCTACCAAATCTTCGCCCTCAATTACCTCGCCGCTGTCCATTTCCGCTATCAGGTGCACGTTGTCCAGCGTGACGGGCAATACCTGTCCGGTAACCGCAAGAACATCCGACGCGCTCCTTATTCCCTTAAGAAATCCGCCCTGCATGTCACTTAATGCAACCAGCACAAGGTTTCCCACGCAGTATCCTGCCATGGTGCCTTCCTTAAACCTGTAGTTTAGAAGCTCATCCATAGTATGCTCTGTTTCAGATAGCGCTATTACGCAGTTGCGTATGTCCCCAGGAGGCAGAATGCCAAGTTCCTTCCTTAATACTCCTGAGTTCCCTCCGTTGTCCGCCACGGTTACTATCGCGGTTATATTGCTGGTTATTTTCTTTGCAGCCCGAAGCAGCGATGAAAGCCCTGTGCCCCCTCCGAATGCCGCTATTTTTGGCCCTGAGTCCAGTTTATGTTCCCTGTACATCTGGTCGGCTCTGGTTGTGCCGAACATGCCTTTTGGCTTGGATCTCCATAACCTTGCAATTATTGAGAGTACTCCATGCAGTATAAGTAACTGGCCTAGAACAAAAAAAACTATCCTTGTAGCATTTTCCTGAAAAAGGAATTCAGATAATGTAACGGAAACAAACCCTATACCGGCTTCTATGATGTGCCGTTTTATTTTGGCACCCGGAACAAGCCAGCGAAGCTTGTTTTTAAACTTGTAGCTAACCATTATTTATTGATATTTAGGTGATTTGTCGTTATCCTGTGGCATGTTCTTTTAAGATGCTCAGAGAGCTCCTCGGCTATTGTCACCGACCTATGCCTTCCTCCTGTGCATCCTATAGCTATCGACAACCTTCCCTTCCCTTCCTTTATATAGAGCGGAACAAGATAGTCCACCATATCTGTTAACTTGGCCAAAAATACTTTGGCTTCAGGCTTGTCCATTACGTAATCATGAACCGGTTTATCAAGCCCGGTCTTTTCTCTTAATTCTTTTATATAGTATGGGTTATCTATGAATCTTACATCAAATACCATGTCTACATCGTTTGGCATACCATATTTGAAACCGAATGTGATAATGTTTATTGGGAATCCGCTCTTTCCATTATTGCTGGAAGATAGCATTGATACAATACGGTCTTTGAGTTCCCTTATAGATATTGCCGCTGTATCAATGACATAAGTGGAGCTTTCTCTAATGGAAGACATTATTTCTCTTTCCTTGTCTATGCCTTCCTTGATTCTGCCAGTTCTTGAAAGCGGATGGGTTCTCCTGCTTTCCTGATAACGCGAAATCAACGTTTCATCATCTGCATCTAAAAATAAGGTATCTACTTTAATACCTTTCTTTTTAAGTGAAGTTATAATATCATTGATTTTATAAAAAAATTCGCCGCCGCGTATATCCACTCCAACAGCAATATTCGAAGTCTTTTTTACTTCATATGTATCATATAGTTTTACAAACTCTTCTATGAGCATAGGCGGCATATTATCAATACAATAATAGTCCATATCCTCCAATATATTCAGCGCCTGCGATTTGCCCGCGCCGGACATTCCTGTTATAACCACCAGATGCATATAATTTCAGCCCTTTCTGCTAATTATTATTCATCATCACCAATAATAATTATTTCTTTTTCCAGCTCTACGCTGTGCTTTTCGTATACTTTGTCTTTTATATCCTTAAGTATCTGCTCAACATCAGCCGCTGTTGCTTTCCCTGTGTTCACAACGAATCCAGCATGCTTTTTCGACACCTGCGCTCCGCCTACAGTATATCCCTGAAGGCCTGCTTCCTGTATCAGCTTACCAGCGAAATTCCCCTTTGGCCTTTTAAAAACCGATCCTGCAGACGGCATATTGAGTGGCTGCTTTTCCTTGCGCTTCTTTGAAAGCTCCACCATCCGTGCTCTTATTTTATTGGGGTCCTTTTTCCCCAGTTTTATAGTTACCTCCAGCACGATGTCGCCGTCTTTTATGTTGCTTTTTCGATATTCAAATCCCATTTCATCTGTGTTGTATTCATCTATGCTTAGGTCTTCGTGCATTACTTTAACTCTCTGAACAATATCTTTCATTTCTCCGTCGTATGCACCGGCATTCATTTTTACTGCGCCTCCTATGCATCCTGGTATGCCCCCGGCGAACTCAATGCCTGAAAGCCCTGCCCTGCAGGACAAATTGGCAACAGCAGAAAGCAGAGCGCCCGCCTTCACCTTGACTACTCCGGTTTCTTCGTCTATATCTATTCTATTAAAGTGCTGATAAAGGCCTATTACTACTCCCTTGAGGCCTCCGTCCCTTACTAATGTATTTGTTCCGTTTCCAAAAATATAATAAGGTACTTTATTCTCTTTTAATAGCTTAATAATCTCTGTTATTTCATCTTCACTTTTAGGAAATACCATACATTCAGCGTTTCCGCCGGTTTTAAATGAAGTCCATTCAGCCATAGGAACATCTAAGCTTATCCTGTTCTCATCCAGTATTTCTGTTAATTTATCGACATATTCTTTTTTTAACATTTCTATTCCTTTCGCAAGCGACCCGCTGCAGTTCCTATCTATTATATTTTACACTAATTATTTGAATAATTCAAATGAACAAAAACGTAAAACTATATCCGGTATTGCTTTTTAACATGGTTATTGTTATAATCAGCAAAATTGTAGTAAGGAACGAATATGAACGACAAAAACCTACTAAAAGGACATATAATGGCTTTTGCTGGATACCTTATCTGGGGGATACTGCCCATATACTGGCACCAGCTTAATTCCATTTCAGCAGGCGTAATACTTGTATTCAGAATTATTCTTTCTGCTATTACGCTCCTTATAATTGTATTTGCAGCAAAGAATGTCCAGTTCACTTCATATTTTAAGGACAAATTTCTTCGCCGTCGCCTTGCCCTTGCAAGCCTTATGATATCGGCTAACTGGATTCTGTTCATTTATGCTGTAAACAACGACTATGTTCTGCAAGCCAGCCTGGGATACTATATTAATCCCCTGATCAGCATACTCTTAGGAATCGTTTTTCTCCGTGAAAAGCTAGGAAAGGCAAAGATAGTTGCCATCAGCCTGGCTGCTCTCGGAGTTGGTTATATGGCAGTTTCATTAGGAAGCATCCCATATATATCACTTGCTTTAGCCTTCTCATTCGGTCTATATGGCTTTATTAAGAAAAAGCTCCAGCTTGATTCATACAATGCCTTGCTGGTTGAAACCCTTATGCTTTCTATTCCTGCAGCAATATATAGCCTTTATTTATTACTATCTGGCCCTTTTCCCGTGCAGAATGTCAGCACACTGCAGATAGCACTTATTCTAATGGCCGGAGTAATAACCTGCCTGCCTCTGATACTGTTTAATGAGGGTGCAAAGAGGATACCGCTTTCTTCTCTGGGCTTTCTGCAGTATCTGACGCCAACACTAATGCTTTTAATTGGAGTGTTTTTATACGGTGAGCCTTTCACTAAAGTTCACATAGTTAGTTTCGCTCTTATATGGGCCGGATATTTTATTTATATCTTCTCTTTTATTTTTTCTTCGAAACCTTCCTCTGAAAATCAAATATCCTCCGAATAACGGAGGATATTAATTATTATTTATAGCTGATTTACAAATTAGGCTTCTTTTGATTCTTGCAGCTGATTGTTCTTTTTCATTTTAATCAGATTATCTTTAAGCTGCTCTTCCATTGCCTTTATTTCGATTTCCGCGTTTGCTCTTGCTGCCCTTCCCTCTTCCTGTATTCTTATTACTTCGGCTACAGTGTCTATCAGATCCTGGTTTACCTTCTTCAGCGTCTCTATCTCCACTATTCCTCTTTCAGCCTCTATAGCGGTTTCCACCGTGCCCTGCTTAAGCATCTCTGAGTTTTTCTGCAGCAGTTCATTGGTGGTGTCTGTCACTTCTCTCTGCAGCTTAACAGCCGCATTCTGCCTGATTATTGTTATTGCTATTACCATCTGGTTTTTCCAGAGGGGTATAGTATTCAAAAGTGAGGACTGGATCTTCTCAATCAGCACTTCGTCATTCTTCTGTATCAGCCTTAGCTGCGGCAGAGACTGGATAGCTATCATCCTGGATAGCTGCAAGTCACCAATTTTCTTATCCAGCTTTTCATAATTGGCCTGCATGTCCCTCGCCCTTTGTATGTCTAGGGCATCGCCTGTTTTCTCAGCCTGTACATTTAGCTCCGGTATAACTTCTTCTTCTGCTTTTTTCAGGCATAGCTTTCCTGCCTGAATATATATGTCAAGCTCCTTTATGTAGTCGCCGTTCTTAACATAAAGTGTATCCAATAGCTCAACATCTCTCATGAGGCCATGCTGCGCATTCTCGAGCTTTTCTACTATTCCGTCTATCTGCACTGATAGCTTTTCATATTTTGCTACCAGCTTTTTCGCTCTCTTCTTAAGGTTTGTAAAAAGCCCGCTTTTCTCTGTCAGGCCCTTTGCGTCCACATCCTCAAGGTTTACCATCAGGTTAGTTAGTATATCCCCTACATAACCGGCATCCTTTGACTGCACCTTCTCTAATACGGTATCTGAAAAGTCGGCAATATCAGTCTGTGTCGCGCTGCCGAAAAGTATTATTGACTGCGAATCAGTAATATCTATTTCATTTGCCTTTTCTTCAATAACCTGCAGGTCTTCCTTAGTAAGAACCTGAACCTCATTTTCCTTCACTTCTTCCAATGCTGTTTTTTCGTTAGCCATCTTCATTCTCCTTGTCTGATTCATTAATTAATCCCTTTGCGCTTAATATTTTTTTAAGCACCTTTACCTCTATATCCAGATCCATTGCGTTATTATCATATGATTTGTTTATTTGTTTATCCATAGCTTCTGATAAAAGCTTAAGCCCTTCTTTGGCATCTGAAAGACCCTTTTGTGTTTTATCATCAGGGTTTTCTATGGAATAGAGCTGGCTGCTTTGATACAAAATCTTATCAGAGCTTTCCAAAGTGATATTCAAAAACCTTCTTATTGCCTTATAGTCTCTGGGGTCTTCCTTTAATATGCTTAGTATTTTTTTCATGCTGTCTGTTGTCTTATCTAGAGAAAGACGCATATCTTCTTCTTTCAGCTTGTAATAGTACCTTCTCAGGTTCTGTATTCTTGTTGTGCTATTCTTTATAAAGTCCTCTATGTCTCCCTTTGATACATCCTCAAGCACCATTTGCTTTCTTCCGTTTTTCTTTTTCATATGTCGGATAACTGAAATAATGGCTATTACAGCAGCCAAAACTCCAATAATTACAAGAAAGTACTTGAAAAAAAGAACAGTCAAAACTATTGCCCCGATAACAAATATGATTTCAACAAAATCACTATCCATATTAATTCTCCTTGCTATGATTATATAACATTTTTATGGCTATATAAACATAAATTATCTGAAAACACCAATTCATACATTGAAATATACAAAAAAACAAAGCCAGAACATACTACAATAATTTCGGCTTTGTTTTCAGTTTAAATTAAATATTTTATTGTCCCGCTAGCATTTAGCTAGCGCTGAGGGTCCACCGGCGTTCCGTTTATTCTAACTTCGAAATGAACATGATTTCCCGATGATGTTCCGGTCGAGCCAACCAAGGCTATTACTTCGCCTTTTTCAACGTATTGTCCGCTTTTTACAAGCAATGTGCTGCAGTGCCCATATCTTGTCTCTACGCCGCCCTCATGCGATATTTTCACTAAAAGGCCGTATCCGCCGCTTGAGCCAGCGAAGGTTACCTTCCCTGCCTCACTAGCATATATAGGTGTTCCATAAGGCACTGCCAGGTCTATACCATTATGAAAAGTGGAAGCCCCTTCTATTCCGGTATCCCTTGACCCGAATCCGGATGTTATCCTATATCCACTTACAGGCAAAGGCATATCTCCGCTGCTTGCAAGTTTCAGCACCGCCGGCACTGATTTTGTACCTTTAACTAATATCCGCTCGACTGGCTGTCTGCTAGGCTCATCTGCCATCAGAATTTCATAAGAGGATTCCATTCCGTTTATATATACAACATTAGCTTTGATATTTCGCAGCCCTGTCACGCCCTCTTGTCTTACTTTGGTTTGTGTCTCGTATAGTGAATCGTCTTCGATAACTACCGTTTCGTATGGGATTTCTTCTTGCCGCTCCACATACTCACTGTACTTAATATTTACTATGTTGTTTATTTTGGTAACTATTAATACATCGCCCTTGTATATTTTGCCCGCTTCGTTTAGCCAAGGGTTCGCCTTGCGCAAATCAGCCAGCTTAATTCCGTAAGAATTTGCAATGTTATAGAGGCTTTCGCCGGATACAACCTTGTGCCGCTGAATTTCTATGTCATCGCCGTACTGCATAATTCTAAGTGCAGTTTCTTTATCAACTACTTTATCATAGCTTATAGCTTCGCTTTTTATCTCAACATTCTCAAGAAATCCTAGGTCTGTTCTGTTCTCAGCGCCTTCTTCATCCTTATACGGGGACAAAAGCTGCTCTAGGACCCACTGTGCGTCCTCTCGTCTTTCCAGTGCTATTGCCGGGCAGTTATTGACATAAATTACCCACGCTATTACGTTGACATCAATGTTGCTTTTCAATATCTCTTCATAATATGAAGACGGGCAAAGGTACTCTTCTTCTATTCTGATACCAGTATATGATATTTTGACATCTCTGGACACTTCCATATTATAGTGTTCTTCGTATTCGGAGTATATATAATCAACTAAAGTCTCTAATCCTGAAACATCGGACATTGCGCCTATTGACGTATCATTTATGTATACTTCGTATGCGTCTACATATTGGGCTTTGCCCGCAGCAGGCAAAATAATCGCAACAACCAAAAATATAAGCAAAACAATAGCCGCGGTAATGCCCATTCGCTTGATGTCCAGCTTCGCAAAAGCCTCTGGCAGATTTGCTTTCCTTTTTTTATCTTCTGCCTTCTCCGCGGCGCTTTTCCCGCCCTGGTTTTCTTTTCTTATATTTTTATTAATACTCTCAATATTCTGTGAGTTAGAATTAGATGAGGTTTTATCTTCTTTATTTTTCATGTTTTCCTATTATGGCGCAGTGCCCTCGTACTCACCGAGAGGATCTCGGGCTACGCCGTTTAATCTCACCTCAAAATGTAGGTGAGAGCCGCCCGAGATGCCAGTGTTTCCTACCAGAGCAATCAGCTGCCCTTGCTCCACATGCTCACCTTTTGTTACCAAAAGTTCCGAACAGTGGCCGTATCTGGTTTCAACGCCGTCACCATGGTCGATTTTTATATACAGCCCATAGCCTGTACCTGAGCCGGAGTGTGTAACTGTTCCTGCCATACTGGCATATATTGGGGTGCCTTTATTTGCTGCCAAGTCCACGCCCTTGTGCCATGTAGACGCTCCCGGAACATCAATGTTTCTTGGCCCAAATTTTGATGATATATAGTAGGAGCCTGATTTCAATGGCATGGGCATCCCACCTTCTGAAGCCAGTTGCTGTATCTTCGGTACTGGCTTTGTGCCCTTTCTTACTATCTGGTTAAGCGGCTCTATCCTGTTTTCCTCGCTGATTATTTCCATGTCTGTCTCAACGCCATTAATATACGTTATCAGCGCATGTACATCGTGAGATCCGTTAATGCCTGCCTGGACAACTACTTTTTCCGTCACCAGCATTGTATCGTCTTCAATTACATCTGTTTCATAAGGTATCGGCTCATTTACTTTGTCAAGTTCTTCAACAAATTTAACATTTACTCTGTTAAGAGGTATGGTTATCAAAAGCCGGTCTCCAGGATAAATTTTGTCTGTTGATGCGAGGGTTGGGTTAGCCTTTCGCAAGTCTGATGTTTTTACGCCATAGCTGTTGCTTATGCTGTATAAAGACTCTCCTGAAACAACAACATGGTATTTTTCCTCAAAATCTCCGCCAAACCTAAGAAGCTTGTACGCTGTTTCTTCATCGGTAATCTGTGAATACTCAATAGGCATTCTCTTCACATCTACATTCTCTACGAAGTCAACTTCTACTCTGTTTCTGGTGGTTGGAACATCCAAAAACGGCTGCAGCACTCTTGCCAGCGCCGCCTGAGCTTCTTCCTCCGTTTTTACAGCCGCGGCAGGAGCACTGTTAACCAGTATTACCCAGGCTTCCACCTTTACGTCAACACTGTTTTTTAGGATTTTTATAAACTCTTGCTCAGGACATATGAATTGTTTATCAATTACTACCTGGTTGTATTCAAGCACTGTAGCATCGAACACCGTCATTCCGTATTCCTCGCTGAATTCAGTTCGTATGTCATCAAGCGCCTTTGCTATCGGTTCAACGGATTCTGCAACGCCAAGAATTGTGCCGTTCATTTTTATTTCGTAGCCTGTCACCATCTCGGCCTTCGCATTAGGCGGGAATATAATTAGGCCTAGTATAACTATAACCATTGCGACGGAGCCAACCGCAGTAGCCTTTTTCCCAAACGTCCTTAGTTTGCTTGTTTTGGCTCTCCTTGCTTTGCCATGCTTGCTCTTGATATATTGCTTAATGCCTTCTGTGTAGCCGGACTCATTTACGATCCTGTCTCTGGCAGTTTCTATCCGGCTTTCCTTTTGCACCTTTGCCTGCTCCAGGTTTTCTTTATCCTCTATTATCAGCTTTTTATATTGCCTGTCGGAATATCTTCGCCTTGAGTAGTTGTTTCTTCCGTTGTTATTCATCAGTTGCCCACCTGTATCTTTAAATTCTCATCAAACCAGGGAGTTATGTCCTCCCCTGTCACTTCTTCAATAGCCTCTTCAAGGCTCTGCCTTGTTGCAAGCTGGAAAAGATTGTTTTCTCTGTACGTTTTAATCGCTTCGAAAAACATATCGTCTCCTAATTTATCTCTCAGGTCATCCATCATCCATCCGCCGAAACCATAAACTACCAGAGAGTACTCCTCTCCATATTCCAGAGTATTCAGGTCTATTCTGGTTTCCATTAGTTCCATATCATTATTATCTTCTATAAATGAGCTGTCAACATATCTCATTATTTTGCTTTTATATTCATCAGGATATACGTGCTCATAATACACTCTTTCAGAAAATGTTGCAAGTGATTCATCCAGCCATGGCTCAGCAATCTGGTCATTCCCTACCTGTGCGTACCACCATTGATGTGCGGCTTCATGGGCAATTATCATCTCCATAATGTCAGTGTAAAAAGGTGCATAAAAAGATGACCCAATCATAACCATACCAGGGTATTCCATTCCTCCTATGTAGAAGTTGGTTTGAACAACATTAAATGTATCGTAAGGGTACTGTCCAAATGCAGATGAAAAAGCTTCAATTGAATTAATCCCTGCTTCTAATGCCCTTTCATTTACGCTGTCCATTGCAAAGCTATAGGAGTTCACCGTTACGCCGTTTACCTTGTCTGTTGCAACTTTGAAATCATCACTTGCGACGAACGCGAAATCTCTTCTGTTCTCTGCATCTATAGAATATGTTGCCCAGTCCCCGTCATACATTTTGCCCATTATTGTCCCCGTAGGTGCAACAATATACTCTTTCTGTATTGTGATTTTTGCTGTATAGTCAGCGCACTCTGAAAAGAACGGATCCCCTATGTTGTTATATTCATATTCATAATATCCGGTTTCTTCATCATATACCGCCATAATAGGATTGCAGTTAGCTATTGATATCGTCTGTTCTCCATATCCGAATCTGCCTTCACACCTTGGAATAGTAACGGTATAGTGCATATTTATTTGTGTTCTATCATCCGGCTCTACAGGCTCATCCAGCTTAAGCTTTAGCAGATGGTTTTGTGAACCCGTTATTTCATAGCTGCCTCCGCCCTTTATATCAACGCTCTCAATATCTATGCGCCCAGGTGAAAACCCTTCAGGATATCCCAGGTAGAAATATTCTTCTTCAACTGCGTGGTATTCTTCCTTTTCAAATGAATTAGCGTAAAGATAAAAAACAAGCTCATCCATTGGGATGCTGTTGTTGTTATAATATGTGAAGTCAAGCACGCCGTCCATTGTCATCGTGTTTACATCGAGCTTCAGCTCTAAATCATACTGATAGTCCCTTATGTCATCGGCTATCTCAGGAACTTCTTCCTGAAAAGAGGCCTCCTGTGTCTCATCAATTTCAGGAATAATGTCCTCTGTTTCTTCCTCAGCTGCAGTCTCATTTCCTGCTCTCTGCACCAAAAAAACAATTCCCGCCGTAAAGGCTGCAAGGACTAGTACAATAAATATTATCAAAATGATATTAACGCTTTTTTTCATAGAACCACCCAAATCAATGTTTATAATACAGCAATAATGTTACATAATTGTATCATAATCGTAACCGAATTGCAATTCTATGTGAATGTACCTATTTCTATATTTTTTTAGTATAGCATGATTAATTTTATTAAAAGTGATTTTATTACTTAGTGGTTTTCTTGCTTTTTCTTAATTTGTCTAGATACTGCCTGTCTTTTTCTGAAAGTTCTGCTATATCCAGCAAGTCAGGGCGCTTTTTTAATGTTTCCTCAAGCTGTTTTTCACGCTGCCATTTCTTGATCTTTGCGTGGTGCCCGCTTGAAAGCACCTCGGGTACTTTAAGCCCTTTATATTCAGCAGGGCGTGTATACTGCGGGTATTCCAGCAGTTTATCTTCGAAGCTTTCTTCATTGTGCACATCTTCAGATCCTATAACACCGGGGATAAACCGCATTATGGCATCAATAGAAACCAAGGCAGCCAGCTCGCCGCCCGTTAATACATAATCGCCTATGGAAAGCTCCATATCTACCATCTCGTCTATGAAACGCTGGTCTACTCCCTCATAATGCCCGCACACAAATGTGATTGAACTGTACTGAGCCAGTTCTCGCGCCAGATTATTATTGAGCACTCTGCCTTTTGGTGACATATATATTATTTTTGTATCCGGGTGTTTTCCTTTTATATACTCCGCGCTGTCAAAAAGCGGCTGTGGCATCATCAGCATGCCTGCTCCGCCGCCGAATGGAGTGTCATCCACTTTTCCGTGTTTATCCAGTGAAAAATCCCTGATGTTTATGATATCAATATTGAAATGACCGTTCCTAACGGCTCTAGCGCCGATAGAATGGCTGAAATAGTTGTCTATTATGTCCGGAAATAATGTGAGTACGCTAATATTCATAAAGAGCCACTTCCGAGAGCCTTTCTTTCACAAATACTACTTCTTTTTTTTGAATGTCTACGCTTTTTATCACGGACTTAAGAGCGGGTATCAATATTTCACCCTTTTCGTTTTTTATCACATATACATCATTGGCGCTGTTTTGAATAACGTCTATCAGCTTGCCAATTTCCGCACCCTCATCATCCAGTGCCGTGCACCCGATAAGGTCATCTACATAATATCTTCCCTCTGGCAAAGCTGGTGCTTCCTTTTTGTCCACGCTTAGCTCTAGGCCCTTCATCGCCTCTGCCTGGTCTCTGTCTTCTATGCCTTTCAGCTTGATGTATGCCATAGTACGGTCACAGCGGGCTTTATCAATATACATAGGCTCATTGTTAATAATAACACTCTTTATGCGGCACAAAACATCAGGGGTATCCGTATAAGGTTTTACCTTTACTTCGCCCTTGATGCCCTGCGCCTTCACAATAACGCCTAATAAAAATGTGTCTTTATTCATTAATCCAGTATTTCCACAACGTATTTCTTGCTTGAATTGCTTGTTGCAGACCTTACCAGAGTTCTGATTGCCTTGGCTATACGTCCCTGCTTGCCTATTACACGGCCCATATCATCAGGAGCAACACGGAGCTCAATTACAACAAGTTTGTCCTTTTCAACCTTGTTGACCTTGAATCCCTCAGGATCGCTAACCAATGAACGTGCAACGTATTCAACCAATTCTTTAGTTTTATCCATTATTAATTCCTTTTCTTGATACTCGTTTTAAAGAATACCTGTCTTCTTCAAAAGCGCCTTAACGGTATCTGTAGGCTGTGCTCCTGTCTTAAGCCATTTTTGTGCTTTTTCGGCGTCAATTTTCAGTTCCTCTGGTTCTGATACAGGATTATAGTATCCTATCTGCTCGATAAAGCGTCCGTCTCTTGGTGCACGTGAATCAGCCGCTACTATGCGATAAAAAGGTTTCTTCTTTTGTCCGATTCTTTTCAGTCTTAATTTTACTGCCATTTCTTTATTTCCTTTCGGTCTTTTGAATAATTAATTTATATTATGCTTTCGCCTGTCTGCTAAAAGCCAATAATCATTTCTAAAAAGGGAGCTTAAAGGGCATATTCCCTCTTCTACCCATTCCTTTGCCGCTCAGCTGCTTCATCATCGTTTTTGTCGCTTCAAATTGCTTAAGCAGCCTGTTGATATCCTGAACTTCCATTCCGCAGCCTTTCGCTATCCGCCTCTTTCTCGATGCGTCCAGCACCTTTGGGTTGCGCCTCTCCTTAATGGTCATAGACAAAATGATAGCCTTTGTCCTCTCTATCTGCTTCTGGTCGATGCTGTCCTCATCAACATTAGGTGTGCCCGGCATCATCTTCATAATCGCGCCTATGCCGCCCATCTTGCCCATCTGCTCAAATTGCTGCAGAAAATCCTCTAAAGTGAATGAGGCTTTTCTCATCTTCTCGCTTAATTTTTTTGCGCTGTCTTCATCAAATGTTTCCTGAGCCTTCTCAATAAGAGAAAGCACATCGCCCATTCCCAATATCCTAGATGCCATCCTGTCGGGATAGAAGGGCTCGATATCGTCCAGCTTTTCGCCAACGCCCGCATACTTTATGCTTTTCCCCGTCACTTCGCGTACGCTTAGTGCGGCTCCGCCCCTTGCGTCGCCATCCAGTTTTGTCAATATAGCACCGTCTATATCTATAGCTTCGTCAAATGCTTTTGCGGCATTCACTGCATCCTGTCCTGTCATGGCGTCAATAACCAGCAGAATCTCATCCGGATTAACGGCCTTCTTGATATCCTTGAGCTCGCCCATAAGTTCTTCATCTATGTGCAGCCGGCCGGCGGTATCTATAATCAGCACATCCCTGCCGCCTTTTTTTGCAGCACGCAGCGCTTCCTTGGCTATTTTAACGGGGTTTTCCTGACCCATCTCAAACACAGGCACGCCGGCCTGCTCCCCGACAACCTTCAGCTGGTCAATAGCTGCCGGCCGATATATATCGCAAGCAGCGATAATAGGCCTTTTGTTGTCTTTTTCTTTCATGTGCTTTGCAAGCTTTGCGCACATAGTTGTTTTTCCTGCGCCTTGTAGCCCGCACATCATTATAACAGTGGGAGGGTTGGAAGAGTATACTATCTTCTCTCTTCGCTTTCCCATTATATTGGTCAGCTCTTCGTTTACTATCTTTATTACTTGCTGTCCCGGCGTGAGGGACTGCATAACTTCGCTGCCTACTGCCCTTTGCGACACGGCGTTTACGAAATTCTTAGCTACCATAAAATTGACGTCTGCTTCCAGCAGTGCTCTGCGCACTTCGCGCATCGCATCTTTAACGTCCGCCTCACTCAGCTTACCACGCTGCCTTATCCTGCTGAACACGCCGTTTAGCTTTTCTGTTAATCCTTCAAATGCCATTTAGCTTTCCCATCTGTCTGCAAGTTCTGCAATATCGCTGTATATTTCCTCTAGTGCAGCGCTGCCTTTCAGCATTTCTGCTTTATTTCTAAGGTTTTTTATTTTGTTTCCAATATCAAAATACCGGGATACAAGGCCAAGCTTATGTTCATAATTCTCCAGCGTGCGCTCGCCGCGGCGCAAAGCATCGTGCACTGCCTGCCTCGTTATATTCAATGTTTCAGAAATCTCTGAAAGAGACAAATCATCGCAGTAGTGCATCTCCATCAAGGTTCTCTGCCTAGCCGTCAGCATGGCTCCGTAGAAATCCAGAAGCCAGTTTATTCTTACATTGGTATCCAATTATACAATGCCTCCCGATGCTCTGTCAAGGTATATGCCTTTACAAAAAACTGCTCTAATGTAATATACACTAAAGCAGTCATTTTTGCAAGCAATGTTTTATTTATTCTAGTAGTTTTGAGCCCTTACTTCGAAATGTGCTCTCGGATGTGAGCATACTGGGCAAAGCTGAGGCGCTTCTGTTCCTACATGTATATGTCCGCAATTTGCGCATATCCACTCGGTTTCAGTATCCTTTTTAAATACTTTTGACTCTTGTACATTTTTAAGGAGCGCGTCATATCTTCCTTCATGTTCCTTCTCTATGGCTGCAACGCCTTCAAAAAGCTCAGCGATTTCATCAAAGCCCTCTTCTCTTGCTTCCTTTGCCATTCTGGGATACATCTCTGTCCACTCATAGTTTTCGCCATTTATGCAGGCCATCAGGTTCGACTGAGTGTTGCCAATGCCGTCAAGCAGCTTAAACCATATTTTTGCATGCTCTTTCTCATTGTTAGCAGTCTCTTCAAAAATGCGTGAAATCTGCACATATCCTTCTTTTTTGGCTACTGATGAAAAATATGTGTACTTGTTTCTTGCCTGTGACTCGCCTGAAAAAGCTTCCATCAAGTTCTTTTCTGTCTTTGTACCTTTTAAGTTCTTCATGTTTCCTCCTTATAAATATAATTAGAATCATTAAGTTATATACAGCAACGCAGAAGTACGGATATGAATATACGTACAGAGCGCATACAAAACAAATCTTTAGGCCTGTGTTCCGATATTATAACTTTAATAATAATTATAGCATCCCTTACCTAAAAAAACTATAGTGTTTTTTGCCTCTTATGATATAATATACCCATGAAAAATAAGCTTACGATAAATGCATTAGCTTTGTGCATACTGGTGCTGCTTGTACTGGCAGGCAGCAGCTGCAGCACAAATAAAGCGGATATTACTCCGGAGATTACCCCTGTGCCGGTTCCATATGTAGAAAATATCACTTTGAATACCTTTAACGACTTCGCCATTACGCTGCTCAAAAACATTCGCAGCCAGCAAAAATATCTTTATGACAACGGCGAATCAAGCTCCGCTAGCGGCAATGTCGTTATTAGCCCAATAAATGTAGGCGTTGCGCTTTCAATGTTCAATATAGGAGCATTAGGTGACACTAAAAGTGGTATACAGGAGGCTTTAGAGCTGGAGCTCGGCGATCCCACATTGGTTACAGAAAGCGCAAAGACATTGATGGATGCACTTCTTCAGCAGCAGAGCGCCTCATTTGCAGATGGCTACGCTCTCTACATAAACGAAGGCCCTACTTTGCGTGAGGACTTCGCAATAAGGATGGAAGACTATTTCAAACTTGATGTGAATTTCCTTGACTTTGATTATGACCGACTGGAAACCCGCCTTAATGACTGGGCCAGCGAAGTGACATCATCTTCTGCACGCATAACAACCATTTTCCCCGTGGACTCTCTGCCTCACGATACTTCAACATTTGTTTTATCGGTAAATGCGGTTGACTGCGTATGGGATACGGAATTCAATATAGCTAATACCAGAACGCTGCCCTTTGCTTCAGACGGAGGACAAGTGCTAGCTGTTCCTACTCTTAGAGGCAAGATGACAATAGGATTTTATGAAGACCAGGATGTAACCTGCGGCTTCCTTCCTTTAGCTGGCGGCAAAACAACTCTTGCTGTATTTATTCCGCCTGAAGATGACACAATCGAAAAGTTCCTTACTGACTTTACAAATGAAAATATTCAAAGATGGAAGCTGCTTTCTTATCAAAAAGAAAAGTGGATATATTTGCCCAAGATAAACTTTTCATCGCCAAATATTCTTGAGCTTTCCGAAGTTCTCAGCCAGATGGGGGCTGATGAAATGTTCAGCGAGCAATTGGCTGACTTTTCTAACCTCGGCAACAACTTCTATGTAAATGATTTCTATGCTGCTTCGCAAATAAGAATAACTGAAACAGGCGAAAACCCAAGCGATATCACAGCCGTTGATATAACAAGAGCCAACAATAACGGAGAGGATTTCTTCATTGTCGGCCGTTCATTTGTTTTTGTTTTGCTGGACGAGGAAACAGGCGGAATATTGGCAATAGGCACGCTTGCGAATCCTATTGAGCCGTAAAGCTAGTAATAAACTTCCATAAGATATAAACCGCTTGCAGGCGCCGTTACACCGGCACTCGGGCGGTTTTTTGATTCTATAATGTGATTCATTTCTCTGTAGTCACGCTGTCCGCTGCCTACTTCCACAAGCGTTCCCGCAATTATCCTAACCATTGACCGCAAGAATCCATTGCCGGCAACATCTATTGTAATCAGGTTACCTTCCCTTGCTATATCTATACTGTGGATGTCTCTCACAGTAGTGTTTACAAATGACCTGGCAGCCATAAATGATGTGAAATCGTGCTCGCCCAAAAGATCCTGCGCTGCTTTTTTCATTTTCTCAACATGAAGCCTGCGGTATACTCTCCATGCATAGTTTCTCTCAATTGCAGTCGGGTGATCCTGATTTAAAATTCTGTAACGGTATTTTTTGCCTACAGCGTCAAACCTGCTGTGGAAATTTTCATCAACTGATTGGGCTGATACCGCCCTTATATCAAATGGTAATTCGGAGTTAAGCGCCCCTGCATACTTCTCAGCAGGTATTCTGTCATCGTCAAAATGAAACACCTGACCGTAGGCATGCACACCCGCATCCGTTCTCCCCGCTCCATGAATTATTATATTACGGCCAGTTAGCCTATAGAGGCTTTCTTCAATTGTCTGCTGTATCGAGTTGGAGTTTATCTGCCTCTGCCATCCGCCGTATCCTGAGCCGTCATATTCAACAATCACCTTTATACGCATATTATCCCAACACAATCTGAACGGCTGCTACGCTTGCAGCAAAAAACAAGAATGCAAAAGTCGTAAATAAATCAACACCGGTAAATCTAAGCTTTTTCATGCGTGTCCTGCCCTCGCTTCCCCTGTAGCATCTCGCTTCCATTGCCAACGCAAGGTCGTCAGCACGGCGGAACGCAGAGATAAACAACGGCACCATAACCGGAACAAGGCTCTTTGCTCGGCTGATCAGATTTCCGCTTTCAAAGTCCGCACCTCTTGACATCTGCGCTTTCATTATTTTGTCTGTTTCCGTCAAAAGGGTGGGGATAAACCTAAGGGCTATTGTCATCATCATTGCAAGCTCATGTACAGGTAGTCCGATTTTCTGCAGCGGTTTAAAAAGCGTCTCTAATCCATCTGTCAAGGCCAGAGGCGATGTTGTAAGCGTTAATATCTGAGACCCTAAAACCAAAAGAATCAGCCTGACGGCAAAGTAGAAGCCTATGCGAAGCCCTTCTTCATATATCGTAATTTTTCTCCAGGAAAAAAGCAGCGTTTCGCCGGGAGTCATAAGAGTGTTTATTACGAAGGTGAATAAAAGTATAATAAATATCGGCCTTAAGCCTTTAAGCATATACTTAAATGATATTTTACACACTGCAATTACAAGCATTATGTATATACCAATCAAGGCGTATCCTAAAAATGATTTAACCAAAAATATACCCACTACAAATGAGAAAACCAGAATAAGCTTTGTTCTGGGGTCCATTCTGTGAATAATTGAATCTCCAGGGAAAAACTGCCCTATTGTGATATTTTTAAGCATTCTTCCCCTCCTTTGCAGCAGCAATTGATGCATACATTTCATCCAGTGTCAATGGGGTGCCTTTAATATTAACTCCTCTAGATTTCATTTGCTGTACAAGGTTGAGTGTGTATGGTACGTCAAGCCCGAGTGATTTAAGCTCCTCATAATGACTGAAAACCTCTCTCGGCGCATCAAACATTGAGACTTCACCCTTATCCATTACAAGAACCTTGCTGCAAACAGCTGCGATTTCATCCATGTAATGGCTAATCATTATGACCGTCATGTTTTCTTCTTTATTTAGCTTTACTAGTAGCTCCAGGACCTCTTTCCTACCTTTGGGATCAAGCCCCGCGGTGGGTTCATCCAGAATCAATATATCCGGCTCCATTGCAAGCACTCCAGCGAACGCTGCCCTTCTTTTCTGCCCACCTGATAACTCAAAAGGGGATTTGTCGCCCACCTCATCTATATCCAGCCCAACATGGCTCAATGCAGCTGCAACTCGCCTTTCGATTTCCTCTTTGCCCATGCCAAGGTTTTTGGGGCCGTAGGCTACGTCCTTAACAACACTTTCTTCAAAAAGCTGGTATTCAGGATATTGAAAAACAAGGCCCACTGTCTTCCTGAGTGCATTCAGCTTGCTTTTTTCAGTTGATGTCTCAACACCCTTTATTATAACTTTTCCGCTGGTCGGCTTCAAAAGCGCGTTAATATGCTGTACCAAGGTTGTCTTTCCGCTGCCGGTATGCCCTATAACCCCCAGAAACTCACCAGGCATTATTTCAAGGTCAACGTCTTTCAGCGCAATTGTTTCAAAAGGAGAACCTTCCATATATACATAGCTTACCTTTTCAAATTTAATAAAAGGAAGCTCTTTTTTCTCTATAGCTGACTGCATATTTCCTCCGCCATTTCTTCAATAGAAAATACGTTTTTAATATCCATACCGCTTTTTCTCAGCTGATCTGCAAGTAGCACAGATTTAGGAACATCCAGACAAAGATTATCCAGCAATGCAATATTACTGAAAATCTCTTGCGGTGTTCCATCTTTAGCGATTTCGCCTTCATTCAATATCACCACTCTGTCAGCGAGCGCGGCCTCCTCCATAAAGTGCGTAATAAATATTATTGTCTTTCCGCCTTTATTCAGCTTCATCGCAATATCCATCACTTCTCTGCGCCCCTTTGGGTCCAGCATGGCCGTGCTTTCATCAAATACAATTATTTTTGGATTAAGAGCCAGCACTCCCGCTATTGCCACTCGCTGTTTCTGGCCTCCGGAAAGCATATGCGGCGCTTTACCTCGGTAGTCATTCATTTCAACCATTTCAAGAGAGTCATCCACTCTCTTTATTATTTCTTCACGTGGCAAACCTAAATTTTCAGCCCCAAAAGCAATATCTTCTTCAACTATGGTCGCTACAAGCTGGTTATCGGGATTCTGAAAAACCATTCCTGCCGTTCTCCTTATATCCCATAGCTTTTCTTCATCACTAGTGTCGTATCCGTCAATGTGTACTGTTCCTTCTGCAGGCAGCAAAAGCGCGTTTATATGCTTGGCCAGGGTCGATTTGCCCGATCCGTTTGAGCCGACAATTGCCAAAAATTCACCTTTGTCTACTTCAAGCGATATATTATTTAATGCTCTCTTTTTTAATCCTTCGTGATTAATATAATCAAAAGATACATTCTGAAATTCTATAATTGAACCCATTACAATTCCTTTGTGCCAATATAGGCAAAAGGAGAACTAAGGTCTAGCCTTAAAGTTCTCCGTTTATTTTTATTCCTTTTATACACGCTTAGACCAGTTCCAGTATAACCATCTCTGCGCCGTCGCCCTTGCGTGGGCCAAACTTTAATATGCGTGTATATCCGCCGCCGTTGCCTGTTTCCTCTTTTCTTTCCTTGTAGTGAGGACCGATTTCCTTAAACATTTTTTCTACCAACGGATGGTTTACTCCGTCTAAGCGCTCAAGATACTCCGATTTGCTTTCTTTATCTTCGCGTCTTGGTTTAACATCATATGTTTTAGCCATTATTTTACGGCGGGCAGCCAATTTTGAAGGACTGTCGTTTACTACTTCAATCTCTACAAACTGACCTTTTTCATTTTTTGATTTTTTAGTAACTGTTATGCTATTGTCGCATTCTTTAACAGCTAAAGTAATAAGCTTTTCAGCTATTTTACGTACTTCCTTCGCACGGTGCAGAGTAGTTTGTATGCTGCCATTTTCCAATAGCGCTGTTACCTGTGAGCGAAGTATAGCCATACGCTGGTCTGTGGGTTTACCCAGTTTGCGATATCCTGACATTTTTTTTACGTTCCCTTCTGCTATTCTTCATCTTTTTTAAGCGAATGACCTAGTGCTGCAAGTTTCTGCTGCACTTCAGTAAGTGACTTACGGCCAAGGTTTCTTACCTTCATCATGTCCTCTTCGCTGTGCTGTACCAATTCAGATACGGTGTTTATTCCTGCGCGCTTGAGGCAATTGAATGAACGCACTGTAAGGTCAAGTTCTTCTATTGTCATATCAAGAACCTTTTCCTTCTCGTCATCATCCTTCTCTACCATAATCTCTACGTCGCCGACTTCGTCGGTTAAGTCAATGAACAGCTTCATATGTTCGTTTATGATTTTCGCAGCTAAGGATTGAGCTTCCTCCGGCCTTATTGAACCATTAGTCCATATTTCCATTGTAAGTTTATCAAAGTCTGTCTGCTTGCCTACACGGGTATCCTCAACTTTGTAATTAACCTTTTCAATAGGTGTAAATATTGAATCCACCGGGATAACTCCCACAGGCTGTCCAAACGCTTTGTTTCTTTCTGCACTTACATATCCACGTCCCTTATCCAGGGTTATTTCCATGTAAAGACTGCCATCTTCATTTACTGTACATACATGCATATCTGGGTTTAGAATTTCAACCTCAGAATCAACAAATATGTCGCCTGCGGTGACAACCGCTGGCCCTGTAACATTCAATGTAACTACTTTCTGTTCAGTAGTGTGCATCTGTGCAGACAGCCCTTTTAAATTAAGAATTATCTCTGTAACATCCTCAACTACTCCCGGAATTGTGGAAAACTCATGAAGAACGCCTTCAATTTTAACTGATACTACTGCCACTCCCGGAAGAGAGGACAGCAGAACTCTGCGCAATGAGTTCCCTAATGTTGTGCCGAACCCTCTTTCAAGAGGCTCAACTACAAACTTTCCATAGCGGTTGTCTTCACTCACTTCAACGCATTCGATTTTGGGTTTTTCAATAACAATCATTTAATTTAAACCCTCCTTGTGAGGTGTAGATTTTGGAAAAAAGTATTCCAAATATTAAAGTTTAGAGTAATACTCAACAACTAAGTGCTCTTCCAGTGTTAGGTCTATATCGTCTCTTTCCGGTTTCTGCAAAACTTTGCCTGTCAGCTTGTCTGCGTTCATTTCCAGCCACTTTGGTACATTGGAAACGCCGTTTTCTTTAACAGCCTTGAATATATCAATGCTCTGGCTGTCTTCTTTAACGGTGATTTCATCACCGGGTTTTACCTGGTATGAAGGAATGTTTACTTTCTTTCCGTTAACCAGTATATGACGATGCAGGGTTAATTGCCTTGCCTGTGCTCTGCTCACGCCTAAGCCCATACGATAGACAACGTTATCCAGTCTCAATTCCAGCAATTGAAGCAATGCTTCACCGGTTGTTACTCCCTTTATTCTGCTTGCCTTATTAAAGTACAAACGGAATTGCTTTTCTAAAAGACCGTATGCTCTGCGCATCTTTTGCTTTTCTCTTAATTGAAGACCATATTCTGATACTTTTCTGCGGCCCTGGCCATGCTGTCCCGGAGGTACCGGCCTGCGGTTAAATGCGCATTTATCGCTGTAGCAGCGATCGCCTTTAAGAAACAGTTTGGTTCCCTCTCTGCGGCATAGGCGGCAAACAGGTCCTGTATATCTTGCCATGTTTTATTCCCTCCTATTACACTCTTCTACGTTTTGGCGGACGACATCCGTTGTGAGGAATCGGCGTCACATCCTTAATAGATGTTATTTCCAGTCCTGCAACCTGAAGTGCGCGAATCGCAGCTTCTCTGCCTGAGCCTGGGCCTTTTACGTATACTTCTACTGTTTTTAAACCATAATCCAAAGACGCTTTTGCAGCAGTCTCTGATGCCATTTGAGCGGCATATGGGGTGCTTTTTCTGGATCCACGGAAATTAAGTGAACCTGCACTTGACCATGACAAGGCATTGCCCTGCATATCAGTAATGGTTACTATTGTATTATTGAACGATGCCTGAATATGTGCCTGGCCACGTTCTACATGCTTTTTATCACGACGGCGCTTTGTGCCGCGCTTAGCTTGTGCCATGTTCTAATACCATGCCTTTCTAAAAATTTGCAGTATTAAAATACTATTTTTTGCGTCCAACAGCTCCCTTGCGAGGGCCTTTTCTGGTCCTTGCATTCTGCTTGGAATTTTGTCCTCTGACGGGCAGGTTTCTGCGGTGGCGGATACCTCTGTATGCGCCTATTTCCATCAGACGGCGAATATTCATAGCTATTGTACGTCTCAAGTCGCCCTCAACCTGTACATTGCTTTCAATGTATTCACGTAGAGTACTAACTTCATTTTCTGTTAAGTCCTTGACGCGGACGTCAGGATTTATTTTCGTTTCAGCCAAAATTTTCTTAGAGGTTGTAAGGCCAATACCAAAAATGTATGTAAGCCCTATCTCAACTCTCTTTTCTCTTGGCAAATCAACGCCAGCAATACGAGCCATACGTAGATTACCTCCATTTTTATTATCACTTTTTAGCTAATAAGCTAGAGTAAATTTAATATATTAAAACTACATTATAATTAGATACACCTATAACGCGCATAATCCTTTGCGGTGGAAATGAAGGAAAGCGCAAGCCACGGGAAAATGTAGCATTACTTTATATATTATCCTTGTCTTTGTTTGTGTCTTGGGTTCTGGCAAATTACCATTACCCTACCGTGACGTTTAATTACTTTGCATTTTTCGCAAATTGGTTTTACTGATGGTCTGACTTTCATTTTACCAAATTTTCCTTTCTTTGCAAATACAGTTTTCTGTATACTCAAACATTTTTCAGGAGGTTCAGCTATTGCGGGGCTTGCCCCTCCATGTAATCCGCCCTTTAGTCAGGTCGTAGGGTGACAGTTCAAGAGTAACCTGATCACCCGGCAAAATACGAATATAGTGCATACGCAATTTGCCTGATATGTGGGCTAATACAGTGTGTCCGTTTTCAAGTTCTACCTGAAACATAGCATTTGGATATGCTTCAAGCACTTTGCCTTGTACTTCGATTACGCCTTGCTTTGCCAAACTTTTCTCCTCCTTAAGTTAGAGTTCACTTATTATATCCTAAAGCATTTAAGTGGCTGCGCAGCTCGTAATCAAAGACTTTTCCGCCGGATTCCAAAGTCTCTTTTATCACAGGTATTACTACGCCCTTAATACTTATATGCTTTAATTTCTTCTTTTTCGGGTTGTCCGCCTTGCGAATTACTCCATCTGCCAGAAGCACATGTTTTTTATCTTCGCTGAATCCTACAACCACAAAAAATCTGTTTGCATCTCTTCCTGCCTTCGAAATAACTACTGAACCTATTGAAGGAAGTTCATTCATAGCTATCTTAACCTCCTAACATAAAACCACATTCATTCAGCGCTGCTCTGTTAAAATAACAGGCCCTTCGCTGGATATATAAACTGTGTTTTCGTAGTGGGCAGACAAAGTCTTGTCTTTTGTAGTAATCGTCCATCCGTCAGCAAGCTGTATCACTTCATGTTTTCCAATGTTTATCATCGGTTCTACTGCCAGCACCATTCCCGCTTTCAGTCGAAGGCCTTTACCTTTGTGACCGAAATTAAGAACTTCCGGGCTTTCATGCATCTCTCTGCCTATTCCGTGTCCGCACAATGTCCTGACTACCGAGAATCCATTGGATTCTGCCATGTTCTGAACAGCATATCCGATATCTCCCAGCCTGTTATCAGGATACATAACACTTACAGCTTCATAAAAGCAGCTTTTTGCACACTCAACCAATTTTCTGGCATCCTCAGATACATCACCTACAAAGAAAGTTCTTGCCATATCTGAATGAAAACCATTTATATATGTGCCTAGGTCAATGCCCACTATGTCTCCGTCTTTAAGCTTCCTTTCAGACGGTATCCCGTGAACCACTTCCTCGTTAACGGAAGCACATATGCTGCCCGGATATCCATGATATCCCTTGAAAGAGGGCTGAGCGCCTTTAGATAACATAAATTCATACGCTATCTTATCCAGTTCCTTTGTTTCTACGCCGACTTTTATGTTCTTTTCCAGCAGCGCCATGCATTCACTTGCGATATCCGCAGCTATCTGCATAAGTCTTATTTCTTCACTGCTCTTTATATTTATCATATCTATACCATCAAGTCAAGACAGAGCAAATATCATCAAATATTTCCTGTATACTTTTATCGCCGTCGACAGCACTAAGAAGTTTTCTTTCCCTATAGTAGTCAATAAGCGGTTTGGTCTTTTCGTGATACACATTCAGCCTGTTTCTCACGGTCTCTTCACTGTCGTCCGGGCGCTGTATAATGTCTCCGCCGCAATCTTCACATGTCATTTTATTATATGTAGACACATGGTATATTGCAGAGCATTTGTTGCAGCTCCTGCGTCCTGCTATTCTTGATACCAGCTTTTCATCAGGTACATCAACATTTATAACGTAGTCGATATCTGTAATTCTGCCTAGCTCTTCTGCCTGTGCCACCGTTCTAGGAAAACCGTCAAGCAGGAAACCTGTATTGCAGTCTTTTTCTGATAATCTTTCCTTTACAAGGCCAATAACCACTTCGTCTGGTACCAGATGGCCAGCGTCAATATACTCTTTTGCTTTTATGCCTAGTTCGCTGCCTTGCCTTATTGCTGCACGCAGCATGTCTCCTGTTGAAATATGCGGAATGCCGAACTCACTGCATATCAGCTTTGCCTGTGTACCCTTGCCCGCTCCCGGCGGGCCAACAAAAATTAGATTCATTTTATCTCCTCGCGCAGAACAAGCTTTACAGGAAGCCTCTGTGATTGTGTGAAATCAACTGAGCTTCAATCTGTTTGGATGTCTCAATAGCAACTGATACCATGATCAATATCGATGTTGCCTGCAGCGGGGAACTGCTGCCTGTGGTTGCAAGTACAGCCATAGGTATAACTGCAAGAAATGCTAAAAATAACGCTGCAAACAATGTTATTCTTGAGCTGATCTTCTGCATATATACTGCTGTAGGCTTGCCTTCTCTAATGCCTCTTACTTTGCCGCCGTATTTCCTAAGGTTTTCAGCCATCTCAAACGGATTGAAAGTAATACTGGAATAGAAGTACGCGAACGCAACGATAAGAAGTATAGTTACCAGCGCATAAGGAACTGTGCCTACTCCAAGATTCTGCATATAGAAAGTTGTGAATTTCCACTCAGGGAAATACGGAAGTATCATGGTCGGAAGGCTTACGAATGTCATTGCAAAAATCAAAGGCAGAACACCTGATGAGTTAACCCTCATAGGTATGTATGTTGATTGTCCTCCATACATTTTGCGTCCTGATATTCTCTTTGAATATACTATAGGTATGCGCCTCTCACCAATGTTTACATATACAACTGCTACTATTACTACGAGAACCGCAATAATAACCGCAGGTATTAGCCAGAATGATGCTGTCTTGTCAACAAATATACTCTTGAAACCGGTGATAATGTCTACCGGCAGCCTTGAAATAATATTGATGAAAATCAGCAATGAAATACCGTTGCCGATTCCCTTTTCGGATATACTTTCACCCATCCACATGGCAAACGCGGTACCTGCTGCATGAATTATTCCGATTATTCCTATCATGTACCATGCGTTGTTATATAGGATTCCTCTGTTGGTTATCATTATAGCCAAGGATTGGAAAAGAGCTAGGCCTATACCGACATATCTTGTGATTTTTGTTATCTTCTTTCGTCCCTCTTCACCCTCTTTCTGCAGTCTTTCAAGGGCAGGAATTGCCAATGTCAAAAGCTGCATAATGATGGAAGATGTAATGTATGGAGTGATACCTGTTGCAAGCAGTGTGAAGTATTTTAACGTACCACCGTTAAAAAGATCCATCAGCGCAAATAAAGACCCTTCGGCAACTTTTGCCGCAGCGTCAAAATTAACGTTAGGAAGTCTGATTGCCGCTGCAAATCTGTACACTAAAAGCATTCCAAGGGTAAATAGAATTTTCTTTCTTAAATCCTTGATTTTCCATGCATTGCGAATCGTTTCAAACATGATTAAATCACCTCTACGCTTCCTCCGGCTGCTTCAATCTTTGTTTGGGCGCCTTTTGTGAATTTATGAGCCTTAACTTTCAAGGCCTTGCTTAATTCACCATTCCCCATGATTTTAACACCGTCATTTATTTTTTTGATTATACCTTGCTCGATTAATTTCTCAGGTGTAACTTCAGCGTTGGCGCGGAAATCATTAAGCTTTTCCACATTAACTTCAGCATATACTTTCTTAAAAGGATTTGTGAAGCCGCGCTTAGGAAGGCGCATGTAAAGAGTTGTCTGTCCGCCTTCGAATCCCGGACGCACTCCGCCGCCGCTCCTTGCTTTTTGGCCTTTATGGCCTTTGCCTGATGTTTTTCCGAGTCCTGAACCCGTGCCGCGGCCTAATCTCTTCTTAGAGGCTGTGGAACCCTTGGCCGGGGTTATGTCATGTACTCTCATTATCTTTTCTCCTTATAGCAATTAAATCTCTTCAACATCAACCATATGCTGAACTTTAAAGATCATGCCGCGTATTGCCGCATTATCTTCCTTTACAACAGACTGGTGAATTTTTCTAAGACCTAAAGCTTCAACATTTGCTTTATGATTCTTCAGGCTCGAAATTGGCGATTTAACCAAAGTTATTTTCAATTGTTTGCTTTTGTTAGCCATAATACTAAACTTTCCTCCTTGTAAGATTTACCGGCGCGCTTAAAGAAGCTCTTCTGCTTTTTTGCCGCGTGCTTTAGCAACATCTTCAATTGTGCGAAGACGGCTCAGTCCCTGTATTGTTGCCTTCACACAGTTTGCAGGATTGTTCGAACCCTGGGATTTTGTACGAACATCATGAATGCCAGCCATTTCAAGCACTGCACGAACAGGACCGCCGGCTATAACGCCTGATCCTTCGTTTGCAGGCAGCAATAGCACTCTGCCTCTGCCAAACTTGCCTATAACTTCGTGAGGAATTGTTGTTCCAACTATTGGAACAGTCACTAAATTCTTTTTAGCGGCCTCTATACCTTTGCGAACAGCTTCAGGAATTTCAGCTGCCTTTCCGCATCCTACGCCCACACGGCCATTCTTGTCGCCGACTACCATTAACGCTGTAAAACGAAAATTACGGCCACCTTTAACAACCTTAGCTACGCGGTTTATAAAAACAAGGCGCTCTTCAAATTCACTTGCGGATTTTTCTCTATGTTGCATTGACTTTCCTCCTGTTTACTAAAAGTTTAATCCAGCTTCGCGTGCGCCAGCTGCCAGAGCCTCTACACGTCCTGCGTATAGGTATCCGCCCCTGTCGAAAACCACAGTTTTGATTTTCTTCGCCTTTGCCTTTTCGCCAATAGTTTTTCCTACTATTTTAGCTGCTTCAACTTTTGTCTTACCCTTCACCTCTGCCGCTACGTCCTTCTGCCTGGTATTGCAGCTAGCCAGAGTAACACCCTTCACGTCATCTATAATCTGCGCATATATTTCCTTGTTAGAACGATATACGCAAAGCCTTGGACGTTCAGCTGTTCCGGATATATTGTTGCGCACTCTTATATGCCTTTTAATGCGCAATGCATTTTTATCTTGTTTATTTATCATAACAATTACTCCTATTTAAGCGCTTACTTAGAAGCCGCCTTACCTTCCTTGCGGCGTACATACTCGCCTGCATAGCGTATTCCCTTGCCTAGATATGGCTCTGGCTTACGTACCGCACGAATATTCGCAGCAACCTGTCCAACTAATTGTTTATCAATTCCCTTAACAAAAATTTGTGTGTTGCTTGGCGTCTCAAAAGTAATACCTTCTGGAGCTTCCATGATAACCGGATGGGAATACCCCATATTCAGCTCCAAATTGTTGCCTTTTGCCTGCGCACGATATCCAACACCGACAATTTGCAGTTCTTTCTGAAACCCTTGTGTTACACCAATTACCAAAGAATTAACCAATGCTCTGTAAAGTCCGTGCATGGATCTGTTTTCTTTTTTATCATTCGGACGGGTAAAGAGAATCTGGTTATCCTTTACTTCTGCCTTGATTACAGGATTAACCTTTTGCTTCAATTCGCCTTTAGGCCCTTTTACAACAATTGTGTTGTCTTCTTCAATTTTTACAGTTACACCAGCAGGAATGTCAACTGGCTGTCTTCCTATTCTTGACATATCGTTTCCCCTCCTACCAGATATAAGCCAGAACTTCTCCGCCAACGGATAGTTCACGTGCTTTTCTGTCAGTCATTACGCCTGATGAAGTAGAGATAATAGCTGTTCCTATACCATCTAATACCTTTGGTACTTCGGTTTTCTTTGCATATACTCTAAGACCAGGGCTTGAAATACGTTTTAACCCCATGATTACATTCTTGCCTTGGCTTGAATATTTCAGAGTAAGACGTATAATTTTTTCATTACCTTCATCAACCATTTTAACACCCTTGATATATCCTTCTTCAAGAAGAATGTCAGCGATTGCTTTTTTCATCTTTGATGTAGGTATGTCTACAGTCTCTTTGCGGGATACCAAAGAATTTCTTATCCTGGTAAGCATATCCGCAATAGGGTCATTTACATACATTTTGTTCCCTCCCTAATTGGTTAGTTGCTTTAATCATTAAATCTCTTAGGTTTTACCTAATTGGGATTACATTATGTGCCTATATTACCAGCTTGCTTTTCTTACGCCGGGTATCTGTCCCTGGTAAGCAAGTTCACGGAAACATATTCTGCACACTCCGTACTTTCTTAGTACTGAATGCGGCCTACCGCATATGCTGCAGCGTGTGTATGCACGTGTAGAATACTTCGGTTCCCTTTTTTGCTTGGCAATCATGCTTTTTTTGGCCATTAAACGTATCCTCCCAAGTTAATTAGCGAAGGGCATGCCCATAAGCATTAATAGCTCGTGAGCCTCTTCGTCTGTCTTTGCGGTAGTTACAAATATTATATCCATTCCGCGGATTGTCTCTACCTTATCGTATTCAATTTCTGTAAATATCAACTGTTCTTTTACTCCCATTGCGTAGTTTCCGCGGCCGTCAAATGATTTCGATGACAGGCCTCTGAAGTCTCTAACGCGAGGAAGGGCTACAGAAATCAACTTGTCCATAAATTCATACATGTTGTCGCCGCGAAGAGTAACCTTTGCCCCGACCTTCATGCCTTCTCTTAATTTGAAATTAGCTACAGATTTGCGAGCCTTTGTAACAACCGGCTTTTGACCGGATATAATTCCCAGCTCTTCTGCTGCCTTTTCAATAGCTCTGGAGTTTTCCTTAGCATCGCCCAATCCCATGTTGATAACTATTTTTTCAATCCTGGGAATTTGCATAACGCTAGAATACTCGAACTTATCCTTCAGCTGAGGTGCTACCTCACTTCTATATTTTTCCTTTAATCTTGGCATTTTCTTACTCTGCCCTTTCTTTCTGGATTATCAGTCAATATTATGACTCGAGTTTTTTTCCGCATTTTTTGCAAACGCGTTGCTTGGTTCCGTTCTCTAGGATTTTGAATCCCCTGCGTGTAACCTTTTTGCAATGTGGGCAAACAGGCATAACATTCGATGCAAACATCCATCCTTCTTTTTCCATGCGACCGCCTTTTTCAGTGGCTCCACGTGGCCTTACGTGTCTTGTTACCATGTTTATACCTTCAACAAGAACGCGGCCCTCTGTTGGATTAGTCAGCAGCACTTTTCCCTTTTTGCCTCTTTCTGCTCCTGATATTACGGCTACTGTGTCGCCCTTCTTAACATGCATTTTTTTCATTAAACGACCTCCCTATAATACCTCAGGAGCAAGTGATACGATTTTCATGAAATCATTATCACGCAGCTCTCTTGCTACTGGTCCGAAAATACGAGTGCCCTTGGGTTGCTTGTCATTATTTATAATAACTGCAGCATTATCATCAAACTTGATGTATGTTCCGTCAGACCTTCGAATATCCTTAACAGTTCTAACTACAACTGCCTTAACAACGTCGCCCTTTTTAACGGCTCCGCCCGGATTTGCTGTCTTAACGGATGCAATAATAATATCGCCTACTGATGCATAGCGCCTTATTGAGCCGCCCATTACACGTATACACTTTATTTCTTTTGCTCCGCTGTTGTCGGCCACTTTAAGCCGAGTTTCTGGTTGTATCATTTCTCTCGCCTCCTTACTTGGCCTTCTCGGTTATTGTAACCAAGCGCCAGCACTTTGTTTTTGAAAGAGGACGGGTTTCCATGATCATTACTGTATCACCTATACCACATTCATTGTTCTCATCGTGTGCCTTAATGCGCTTAATTCTGTTAACAGTTTTTCCGTATTTAGGATGCTTTATCTTATCACGGACTTCGACGACAACCGTCTTGTCCATTTTATCCGACACTACAACTCCTGTACGTGTCTTTCGAAGATTCCTTTTCATATCTCACTATCTCCTTAATTCGCCATTTCGCGTTCACGAATAATAGTGTTTACGCGGGCTATGTTCTTACGGCATTCACTTATAACCTTTACATTCGGCATCTGGCCGGTTGCCTGCTGAAAACGCAGATTGAAAAGTTCTTCTTTTAATTTTTCAAGTTGTTCAACCAATTCCTGATCGCTAAACTCACGTATTTTTTCTGCTTTCATTAGGCTTCACCACCTTTGTCCAATTGCTCTTTTGTTCTGAATTTGGTCTTTATAGGAAGTTTATGGGCTGCAAGCCTCATAGCTTCTCTTGCCACTTCTTCAGATACACCTGCGATTTCAAATAAAACTCTGCCGGGCTTTACTACTGCTACCCAATATTCTGGTGAGCCTTTGCCCTTACCCATGCGGGTTTCAGCAGGTTTCTTTGTTACAGGCTTATCCGGGAAAATCTTTATCCATACGCGTCCGCCCCTCTTTGTATAGCGAGTCATGGCAACACGCGCGCTTTCTATCTGATTTCCGGTAATCCATGCCGGTTCTTCGGCAACTAGGCCGTACTCACCATAGGCAATGAAATTACCTCTTTGGGCATGGCCCTTCATGCGGCCACGCTGCACTTTTCTGTGCTTTGTCCTTTTTGGCATTAACATTATGCGTTACCTCCCTCTTGGGTGCTTTGTCCCTTGGTGTTCTTTCTCGGAGGGCGGCGCTTAGCCTTTGGTTTTTTGTCTGTGTCAGGGCGTTCCTGTCTGTCATTCAGCAGCTGCTTGCCCATTACTTCACCTCTGTATACCCAAACTTTTACGCCGATTATTCCATATGTTGTCATAGCTTCAGCAAATCCGTACTCAATATCCGCACGCAGAGTCTGCAGTGGAATTGAACCTTCGTTGTAGCTTTCTGACCTAGCAATATCCGCTCCGCCAAGGCGTCCAGAAACCTGTGTCTTGATTCCCTTGATGCCTGCCTTCATAGCGCGGCCAATTGATTGCTTCATGGCACGTCTGAAAGATATGCGGCGCTCGAGCTGCTGCGCGATTCCTTCTGCTACCAGCTGAGCACAAGCTTCCGGCCTGCGAACTTCGTAAATATTTATATTTACTTCGTTTTTAGTAAGCTTAGCAATTTCCTGCTTAAGTGTTTCAATACCTGCGCCGGCTTTGCCTATTACTATGCCCGGCTTTCCAGTATGAATTCCTACTATAACTTTATTTGCAGCACGTTCAATTTCAATTCTTGAAATTCCTGCAGGATATAATTTCTTTTTAGTGTACTCACGAATCTTATAATCTTCAAAAAGATATGCTGCAAAGTCCTTTTTGTCAGCGTACCATCTGGTATCCCAATCTTTTATAATGCCTACTCTTGCTCCGTGAGGATGTACTTTTTGACCCATTATTATTCCTCCCTATTCAGCCATCTTGTCCAGCACAACTGTTATGTGACTGGTGTAGTGAACGTATAGTTTAGCCATTCCTCTTGAGCCTGCGCGATATCTTTTCATCTTAGGGCCCTGATCGGCTGTAATCTCTGCAATATAAAGATTTTCTCTATCCATTCCCATATTGTTTTCTGCATTTGCGATGGCAGAATTCAATAGTTTTGCAACTATCGGAGATGCTGCCTTGTTCGTATAGTCTAATATAGTAAGCGCTTCATTTACCTGCTTGCCTCTTATCAAATCTACAACTATGCGAGCTTTGCGGGTGGATATTCTTATATGTCTTGCTGTTGCACGAGGACGCTTGTCAGCATTTTCTCTTCTGGCAGCAGCTTTTTCACGTATTCTTTTTGCCATTACTTATCTCCTTACTTGCCGCCGCTGGATTTTGATCCGGCGTGTCCTCTGAAGGTGCGTGTCGGTGAGAATTCACCCAGCTTATGACCAACCATATCTTCAGTTACATATACGGGAACGTGTTTCCTTCCGTCATGCACTGCTATTGTGTGTCCTACAAAATTAGGGAAGATAGTTGATGCCCTTGACCATGTCTTTACAACCTTTTTCTCATTTGCGCTGTTCATAGCCTCAATACGTTTATATAAACGCTCTTCCACAAAGGGGCCTTTTTTTATCGATCTGCTCATTTAATTTAGCCTCCTTATTTCTTACGGCGACGTACAATGTACTTATCGCTGTGCTTTTTAGGTTTACGTGTCTTGTATCCCAATGTCGGCTTACCCCATGGAGTAACAGGGCTTGGCATACCGATAGGTGATTTGCCTTCGCCTCCGCCGTGTGGGTGGTCGCACGGGTTCATTACAACTCCGCGGACTGTAGGTCTCCATCCCATGTGGCGTTTACGTCCGGCTTTACCTATTGAGATATTGCCGTGGTCAATGTTTCCTACCTGGCCTATGGTTGCACGGCACCTTACAAGAACCATGCGAACTTCGCCGGAGGGAAGCCTTACCTGTGCGTAGTTATCTTCCTTTGCCATCAGCTGTGCTGCTGTTCCTGCGCTTCTGCACATCTGTCCGCCTCTGCCTGGCCTCAATTCAATGTTATGAATCATTGTACCAACAGGAATCTCGGAAATTGGCATTGCATTGCCAACCTTGATATCTATATCTGCTGTTCCTGAAACTATAACATCATCATTCTTCAGCCCTAAAGGAGCCAGTATGTAGCGCTTTTCTCCATCTGCGTAATAAAGAAGGGCTATATTAGCAGTACGGTTTGGATCATATTCCAGAGCCGCAACTCTTGCCGGGACATTGTCCTTATTGCGTTTGAAGTCAATAATACGGTAATGTCTTTTTACTCCGCCGCCTCTATGGCGCACTGTTATGCGTCCGTGGACGTTACGTCCTGCTGTTGATTTCAGATCCGTTGTCAGTGATTTTTCAGGAGCTTTTTTTGTAAGCTCGTCAAATGTTGTAACGGACATAAAACGTCTGGAAGGCGTATATGGTTTATACTTTTTAATAGGCATTTTGTGTCCTCCTTATCCCATTGACTCGAAGAACTCAATACCCTTTGAGCCTTCTGTAAGTTTAACAATAGCTATTTTCTTTGTAGAGCGGTATCCTTCATATTTGCCAAGGCGTTTCTTTTTGCCTTTGCGTGTCATTGTGTTTACATCCGCTACTTCTACACCGAATACTTCCTCGACCGCCTGCTTGATTTCTGTTTTGTTTGCTTTGCGGTCTACTTCGAATGTGTATTTTTTAGATTCCATATTATCATAGCTGCGTTCAGTCATGATAGGTTTTCTGATAATATCATATGAACTTTTCATTACGCGAATACCTCCTGTATACTTTCAACAGCTGTGCGTGTCAGTATTAATGATTCGCAGTTCAATATGTCATAAACATTCATTGAAGTAGATATTGTAGTCTTAACTCCCTTAATATTGCTTGATGCACGAACAACGTCTTCATTAACATCCTTTGTTACTATCAATGCTTTTCCGTCAATCTTCAGTGCCTTTAAAACGCCGACCATCTCTTTTGTTTTTGGCGCTTCGATGTTTAAATCTTCAAGCACATAAAGCTGCTTGTCTGCAAGCTTGCCTGTAAGGGCAGATTTGATTGCCAGTCTGCGTACCTTTTTGTTTACGCTCTTTGAATAGTCACGTGGTTTTGGCGCAAATGCCACTCCGCCGTGCTTCCATACAGGGTTACGGCTGGAGCCTACGCGTGCACGTCCTGTTCCTTTTTGTCTCCATGGTTTCTTTCCGCCGCCGCTTACTTCTGCGCGGGTTAAGGCAGATTGTGTGCCCTGTCTTTTATTAGCCAGATGCGCAACGATAACTTGGTGCATGGAGCTTGTTGATACCTCAACAGCAAATATATCATCAGATAATTCAATCTCTGATACTTTTTTGCCTTTTATATCATATGTATTTACTTTAGGCATTTACTTCCTCCTTAACCTTTTACCGCGTTGCGGATAAATAATAGACTTCCACGTTTTCCAGGAACTGCACCCTTAATTAAGAGCATATTTCTATCTACATCAACGCGAACAACCTCTAAGTTCTGGATTGTAACTTTTTCGTTTCCGTAGTGTCCTGACATGTGCTTGCCCTTCATTACTCTTGAAGGGTCTGATGATGAACCCATTGAGCCTACGCCTCTGTGATACTTTGAACCGTGTGTCATTGGTCCTCTGTGCTGGTTCCATCTCTGTATAACGCCTGTGAACCCACGTCCGCGTGTTTTGCCCTGAATATCCACTATATCGCCTTCTGCGAAAGTGTCGGCCTTTATTTCTTGGCCTATTTCATATGCTGAGCAGTCATCGAGCTTGAATTCTTTCATGAAACGGCAGTATCCTGCGCCAGCCTTGTCATACTCACCCTTCTTGGGTTTGTTTGCAAGTTTTTCCCTGATAGGGTCAAATGCTACGCATACAGCTTCATATCCATCACGTTCAACGCTCTTTTTTCTGATTACGGGGCAGGGACCAGCCTCTATTACTGTTACAGGAATTACAGTACCATCTGCTGTAAACACCTGTGTCATGCCCACTTTTTTCCCAAGTATAGCTTTTTTCATCGTCGTTCCTCCTTGCCCTACAGCTTAATTTCTATGTCTACACCGGCAGGAAGCTCTAATCTCATCAGTTGATCAACAGTATGTGATGTGGGAGCCAAGATATCAATTATCCTCTTGTGTGTACGCATTTCAAATTGCTCACGAGAGTCTTTGTACTTGTGTGTAGCTCTGAGTATTGTAACTATTTCCTTTTCGGTTGGCAGTGGGATTGGTCCTACAACTGCCGCTCCTGAACGCTCTGCAGTCTCTACTATACGCTCTGCAGATTTATCTACCAAATTGTGGTCATAGGCCTTCAGTTTGATTCTAATTTTTTGTTTGGCCATTTAAAAACCTCCTACGTTTTCTTGCCGAAGCTTGTTATGCACAATGAACCGTGTGTGTCGCTATTATTTTTTTACGGAAAATTCCGCAATCAACCTTCGTCGCCCCAAGTCCTGCCCGGGACACTTGTCATCAGAAAAACCATTTGTGCGCTTGACCTAAACGCCAAATGCAACCTCCTGAATCAATCCTTTTTAGCTGCGCAAAAACAATCTGTGTTTGCGCACAGCTTCATTAGTATACAATTATTTAATGATAAATGCAAGGGTTTTTTTATTTTTTTTAGGCCGCTACAACACATATGATTTCACATAATTTTATATACAATATATTGATAAAAAACCCGCTGAAAACCTGTGTTTTTTGATTGTATAGCGGTTCTCTATTTATATCAAGTTTTTATTTTATTCCTCAGTGTCTAGGTCCACCTGCATTCCGTTAGACAGGGTCAGTTTTCCGGTAACATTAGTTCCTTCCATCATTATAATTATAAGTTTATCATTCCCTGCAAAAACAGACACGTCTCCCCCTACATCCATATTGGCCAGGCTGATTAGCTCAAGGTTTTTAAGCTCTGCCAGGCTTTCTATGTCTCCTTTAATCGGACTGTCCGAAATCATAACAGCTATAAGATTGCCCATCTGCTTCAAATCATCCAGAGTGCCGGTTACATCGCTGAAGGTTATAATCACTTCTTCCAGTTGGCTTAGTGCGTTCAAATCAGAAAGACTGCCTGTTATTTTATTTGTTTCATCATACGCTGCTTTAGATACATCCAGCACTTTCAGGTTTGCCAAAGCGCTTATGTCAGCCAAATTTCCGTGCACCTTACTGTATGTTAAATTCACTGCTATTAGATTCGGGCATTTTGCCAGAGATTTTATATCTCCCGTAACATTATTCTGCATAAATGAAACTACTTCCAGATTCTCAAGTCCTTCAAAAGCTGATAGATCACCGGTTACGCCGTTTACAGTCTGCATCAGAGCGTTGAACTGCTTTAGATTGGCCATACCTTTAACGGCTGCTATGTCTCCTCCTATGGCTGCACCATAAATAGTAATCGCCTCTAAGTTCTCCAATTGAGCAATATCACTTATATCTCCCTCTATGTCTGAGTAGATGATTGTTATATTTTTAAGATTGGACAATTCGCCAAATACTGAAAAATCTCCTGAAAGTTTGCCCTCTTCTGCGCCTGTTGGTGTGTATCCTATTGCAATATATTCTAGGTTTGTAAGTCCTTTAAGTTCTGCTATGTCTCCGTTAATTGCTGCACTGTTAAAATCAACATGCTGCAAATCAAATAATCCTGCTATGTCAGATAGGTTTCCCTGTGCCGAGGTATTGCAGATATTTATATATTGTAGATTGCTCATATTTTTGAAGACAGATATATTTCCTTCGATATTCTCTTGTGAAAGCATATCAAAAATGTCGTCAAGCATTCCAAACATTTCAATTGTCAGATGCGCGAAACTATAGTATTCATCAGAAGGCGCGTTATATCCTATATTAATATGCTCTAAGTCAACCAGCTTCTCCAGCGAGCCTATGTCTCCATAGATGCCCGTGTTTCCTAAATCTATAACCTTCAATTTCACAAGTTCGCTCAAATCAGCAATGTCTCCCTTAACTGTGTCTGCGTATTCTTCGCTCACTCGCAAATTTATTAGGTGGGTCTGTCCTTTAAGAAATTCAAAATTTTCAACGTTGCGAATTTCAAGGTCATTTATTGTTGCCAGCTCCGCGTCGCTTATTGGGTTTGCGCCGTCATATATTCCTTCCAGCAGCACATCCGGTACTTTTGTCGGTTCAGGTGTGGTTGCGCCGTTCAGCTCCTGAGCACCGCTTTTTCCGATGTCCCCGTTTAAGCTTTTTTCTATATATATGGTCGCTATTAATAAAACCATCACCAGAAAAATGCCAAGGCTAATTATCACAAGAATTCTTTTCATTTATTTCTCCTGAATTAATACTACACTTTATTATACCAAATTATTTTTTTATTACAATTGTTTTACATCCTTTGAATTAACATAAAAATTTCTTTTACATAAAATCTATATATGTCATTTAATTTCTATACTAAACTGAGAGAATTTATGCTATAATTCTTTACTGCACCAATTATATAAGAGGAAGTATTATGAATATAAAAGAGCAACTTTCAAAAGAATTTTCAGTAAGCAGTAAAATAGTTGATAACATCGTCTCACTTATTGATGAAGGCAATACTATACCTTTCATAGCCAGATATCGGAAAGAATCTACAAACAGCATGGACGACCAGACACTCCGAGAGTTCAGCAACAAGCTGCAGTCATTAAGAAACATAATTGAGAAAAAAGATGACATCACTAAAAAAATCGAGGAACAGGGAAAGCTGACAGACGACATAAAAAAAGCTATAGCAGCCGCTAAAACCCTGACAGAACTGGACGATATATATCTGCCGTTTAAGAAAGCTAAGCGCACCCGTGCGACAATAGCCAAAGAAAAGGGCCTTGAGCCTCTGGCGGACATTATTTTTATGCAAAGCGACGATACAAAAGACATCGTATCCATCGCAAATGAATATATAAATACAGAGGCTGATATTAATACTGCAGATGACGCAATAGCAGGGGCAATGGATATCATAGCCGACAATATATCAAATACAGCTGTCCTTAGGAAAAGAATACGGGAGTACACATCAAAAGAAGGCTTTCTTTCAGTAAAGGGCATCAATAAAGGTGATATCAAAATTAAAGGCTCTGTATACGAAATGTACAGCGATTATACACAGGATATAAAAAGCATTCCGCCTCACAGGATTCTTGCAATTAACCGCGGTGAAAAGGAAGGTTACCTGAAGGTAGCGTTTGAGGTGGATGAAGCGCAGGCCTTAGGAATCATATACCGTGAAGTGCTAAAGCCAAAGTCAGCAGCAGCTTTCTATGTAGCCCGGTCTGCAAAGGACGCCTATGGAAGGCTGATAGCTCCTGCAATAGAAAGAGAGATAAGAAATGAGCTTACAGCTGCTGCAGAAGACAGCGCCGTTAGTGTTTTCTCCATAAACTTAAAAAATCTTCTTATGCAGCCTCCATTAAAGAATAAAGTAACTCTCGGTTTAGACCCTGCATATAGAACAGGCTGCAAAATAGCGGTTGTTGATGCTACCGGCAAGGTTCTTGACACCACTGTAATATACCCCACTCCGCCGCAGCCTAGAATAGAGGAATCCAAAAGAGTACTTACAGCGTTAATTAAAAAGCATGATGTAACTACAATATCTATAGGAAACGGCACAGCCTCCAGAGAGTCCGAAGAGTTTGTGGCAGAGCTGCTTAAGGAAATTGACAAGGATGTTTCCTACATAATTGTTAATGAAGCCGGTGCATCGGTATACTCCGCATCCAAGCTGGCAGCAGAAGAGTTCCCGGAATACGACCTAACTCTTAGAAGCGCAATATCAATAGCTAGAAGACTGCAAGACCCTCTGGCAGAGCTCGTAAAAATCGACCCTAAATCAATAGGAGTCGGCCAATATCAGCACGACGCCAGCAAGGCAAAATTAGACAGCGCCTTAGCAGGGGTTGTGGAAAACTGTGTAAACTCAGTTGGCGTAGATATAAATACAGCATCTGAAAAGCTCCTATCCTATATTGCAGGAATAGGCCCGGCAGTTGCACATAATATTATTGATTACCGCAATCAAATTGGCTCCTTCACGAGCAGAAAGCAATTGCTTGAAGTGCAGAAACTGGGTTCAAAAGCGTACACTCAGTGTGCCGGATTTTTAAGAGTAGCCAACGGAGATAATCCTCTTGACGCAACAGGAGTCCATCCGGAGTCATATTCTGCCGCAAAGGCACTGCTTAAAATATGCAGATACACAACAGACGACATAAAAGCAGGCAAACTTTCTGATATAAGAAAGACTGTTGAAAACATAGGTATTAAAAAACTGGCTGAGGAAATAGGGGTCGGTGAAATCACTCTTAAGGACATTGCCCTGGAGCTTGCAAAGCCAGGCCGTGACCCAAGGGATGAGCTGCCTCCGCCTATACTTCGAAAAGACGTGCTGGATATCGAAAGTCTGGAAGAAGGCATGAAGCTTAAAGGTACTGTGCGCAATGTAGTGGACTTTGGTGCATTTGTGGATATCGGCATGCATCACGATGGTCTTGTTCACATTTCCAAGATTGTAGACAGGTATATTAAACACCCAAGTGAAGTTTTAAAGGTCGGCGATATTGTGGAGGTCACTGTAACCTCTGTTGATAAAGAACGTGGAAGAATAGGCCTTTCCATGCTGAAAAATGAGTAAAAAAAGAGGCCATCTCTTAAATGGCCAAAAGGGTATGGAAAGGATAGCTTGTACTGAAAATGTTTTCAGCACAAAACATACAAGTAGTAATTAAAATATACTATAAATTTAAGTAAAATGCAAGCAATTTTTAATTTTTTTTGGTAATAAATTCAAAAATTATGAACTTTATTTCCAAAACGTCAAAAAAAGTTCACATTTTTTAGATGGGAACTTTTTAAATATTAACGTTTGATTTTTGTTAATTGCAAAACACAATTATTTATTTATTATATAAGAAAAGGACGGGCTTTAAGCGCCGTCCTTCTCTTTATTCACTTCTTCATTTTAAGCTTTATATTTCTTTTTTCTGTTGTCATCAATTTTATGTATCCATACCCAGAACGGAGCTGCTATAAATATTGATGAATATGTTCCGCTTAAAATACCAACAATTAGCGGAAGTGCAAACTCTTTTATAGAAGTTACGCCAAGTATGTACAGGGCAGTAATTGTAAAAAGAGTTGTAATAGATGTATTTAACGATCTGACGATAGTCTCAGTTACCGATTTATCGACCAGCTGGCCTCTTAATGAAGAGCCCTTCATTCTCTTTCCGTTTTCTCTTATCCTGTCAAATACTACTATCGTATCATTTATTGAATAACCCACAATCGTAAGAACCGCCGCTATAAAGGCTGAGTTTATCTGAACTCTGAGTATTAAGACTACTGCGCACATTATGGCAACGTCATGCAGGAGGGCAACAAGAGCTGCAATTCCTGATAGCATTTCGAATCTTATCCAGATATAGAAAAGCATAAATACGCACGCAATGAGAACCGATATAAACGCATTTCTCATCAGCTCGCTACTTGCGATAGCACCAACCTTAGCTTGGTCTTCCAGTTGAGCCCCAGGGTACTGCGCCGCTATATCATCAATCAAATTCTGTCTGACCGCATTTTCATCAAGTGTATCTGATTCTATATGTTGGAATTTGATTACCGCCTTTGTGTCTTCGCTGACAGCAACATTATAGTCACCTGCGTATTTTTCTACTACTGTTTCTATATTAGCTGTTTCAAATTCCTGTCCGATATCTACAGTCAGTATTGTGCCTCCTGTGAAGTCAACGCCAAGGTTAAATCCTGATAGAACCAGAATCACTATTCCGGCAGCTATTATTATTCCAGAAATACTTACAAGAATCGGAGCATTCTTCATTATCTTCATTGTTTTTTCTCTTGCAGGCTTTTCCGGATCGGCACCTGAGAAATAAACTTTTGTATTCTTTATATTAAGTGTTATTAATATCTTGAGCAGCCATCTGCTTATAACAAGAGCTGTGAAGACTGATACGCCGATACCAATTGCTAGAGTATATGCGAATCCTTTAATCTGGCCCGCTCCGAAGAACATAAGTACTACAGCAGCAATAAGTGTCGTTATATTGGCATCAAGTATGGTCCATACGGCTTTTTTGAATCCTGCATCTACTGCGCTTCTGAAGGTTTTACCTAATCTTACTTCTTCTTTTATTCTCTCATATATAATAACGTTAGCATCAACCGCCATACCTACGCCGAGTATGATACCCGCTATACCAGGCAATGTTAGCTGTATCTGCGCTATAGCTATTATATAGACTACTATTAATAAGTATATTGAAAGAGCAATGTCTGCTACCACGCCTGAGAGCCTGTAGAATAATATAAGGAATATAAACAATGCTATGATTCCTATTAATCCGGCAAGCAGACTGCTGTCTAATGCGTTGACACCAAGAGTAGCTGAAATCGTTCTTGCTTCAAGCTGGTCGAGCTCCAATGGCAGTGCACCGGACTCTATAAGCATAGCGAGATTTATAGCTGCATCAATGTTTTCCATTGGTGATATTTGTCCGTTGCCGCCTAATATCGGAGTTTTAACATTAGGCTCTGATATGGTTTCGCCATCCAGTACAATATATATTTTTTCGTATCCCGGAGCCAGTCTTGTTGTAGCTTCGGCAAATGCCGCTGCGCCCTCTGATTTCAGCTCGAAGAATACTGCTGCCTGCTGGCCGCTGCCGTCTACATATCCAGCTTTGGCATAGCTTATATCCGAACCTTCCATTATCACTGTTCCATCAGGATCAATGAACTGGAGAACGGCCGGCTTGCCTATAATAGATAATACTTCATTTGCGTCATCTACTTCCGGTATCTCTATACGCAGCCTGTTGCTTCCCTCGCGCGCTATTGTAGCTTCGGTGTAGCCTTGGCTATCCAGTCTTGTACGAAGTATATCTATCGCCGTTGACAGTTTTGTCGAAAACTCAGTGTTTTCCATGTCGTCCGGCTGCTTTGCCTCGTATAATGCATAAACACCGCCCCTCAGGTCAAGTCCCTGCTGGATAGTGCTTCCTAAAGATTTAAAGTCGTATTTGCCTATAGTTGTTCCAAATATACCCCAATATCCAAACACGCCTATCAATATAAATATAATAATCAGTGATATTATACTCTTGCGCTTTGTCATCACTTTTAACCTCCAAAGTTGACTTACTGAACTATTATACAAGGTTGAAATACTATAGTCAATTAATGTTTATTTTTTTGCATATTTTTTTAGATAACTCCAAAAAAGTCTGATATAATAAAAACACACCAAACAAACCTGATTTTAAATGAAATTTAAGCGAGGCAATTATGAACATATATGAACTGCAGTCCAAAAGACGCACAATAAGAAAGTTTACCGACAAGCAGATTGACTATTCACTTCTTGAAAAATTTGTTGAGCATGCACGGCTTTCTGCCAGCGGACGAAACCTGCAGCCTATAAGGTATTATATCGCCAGTAAAGTTGAGTTGGTTGATGAAATATTCAAATATGTCAGCTGGGCAGGTTATTTAAAAGGGGCACACTCACCAAGCTTTGAAGAAAGGCCCCGTGCTTATATATTATTCCTTTATAATGAACAAACAATCACTAATCCAAGATGGGATATAGGCGCCGCCAGTCATGCTATCCAGCTTATGGCTCAATATGAAGGTCTCGGTACCTGCTGGATGGGAGCGATACAAAGGGATAAAATATTAAAAACATGTAATATAAGCAATGAATATTCTTTGGATTCACTGCTGGCTTTGGGCTACCCGGCGGGAAGCCCTGTTATAGAAGATGTACACAATGAAGACATTAAATATTATCTTGACGAAAATGGCGTTCTGCATGTTCCGAAACTTAGCCTGGATGAAGTGCTTATCAAATAGCTATAGTCCTGTTCTGTTAATATGAAATAAGTACTGATTAGCAAGACCCGCGTTTTCGCCGAATCTCTCCTTCGCTATTTGCCTTATCTGATTTTCAGTAAGGGTTTCATCATTATAGAGGCTTCGCATCACCTTCCTTATCCATGTGTCTACAGGAAATGCATCTTTTCGTTGAAGTGAAAAAAGCAGCACACAGTCTGCTACTTTTATTCCAACTCCTTTAAATGCGGTCAGCTCTTTTCTTGCCGCATCAAGCCCGATACTACGAAGATTGTTATAGTCAAACCCCTGCGCAGCAAGAGCTGCGGACTCAACAATATATGGAGCTCTGTATCCTGCGCCACAAGCAGCCATATCATCTGCCGTGCACGAGGCTAAAACTTCCGCTTTAGGAAAAGTGTATACATCGCCTTTTTTCTCGCCGTAGCTATAGGATATTTTTTCAATAATTCCGCGGATCCTTTTTACATTATTGTTTGCTGATATTATAAAGCTCATGAGGCATTCATAGAAATCCTGATTCAGAAATCTCATTCCAGGAATCATGATAACCATTGGCGCAATGTCCGGATCCTTAAGCAGCTCTTTCCTCGCCTTTATATAATCGTAACGTAAATCCAGGAATTCCGTCCAGTAATCTATGCCTCCTTCGCTGCACTCCAGCTCTATTCCGCCTTCTACGGATTTCACAGCTGCCTGCCTGTCCAGTGATATCCCGTGCCACATGTCATCTTTTTTATACCATCTAAAGCTCTGCCCGCTGTCGAATATTACATCACTGTCAAAATCTCCGATGTTTTTTATGATATATCTGCCGTCTTTTTGTGTAATTTCCGGTGTCACTTTTTAAGCACCTTATACATAGCTTCCGCCATCTTGTCTTTTGCAGCGGTCATATTATGCCTTGTTTTTGCCTGCTTTAGTGCACTTATGCTTCTAGGGGCTTTTGTATCTGTAAAGTTTTCTAATGCTTCAATGTTTTTAAAGTCATCAGCATCTGCTTCTATGCCAAGTGCTCTTAGTACGCTGCCTGGGAATTTATACGGATTCGCTGTTGAAACTAATATTCTTTTGTTTCCATTTGACGGTGTTTTTTCAGAAACCGAAAACGCAACAGCAGTGTGCGTATCAACTAAATAATTATATTTATCCCAAACTTCCTTTATTGCTTTCATGGTATCGTCTTCAGAGGCATAGCCTCCTTCAAAGTCCATGCGTATTCTGTTTTGAGCATCAGCCTCCAGCGAATATCTTCCCTCTTTTTTAAGCTGCTCCATTAGGCTTTTTGTTTCAAGAGCGTTTCTTCCAAGTGCTTCAAAAAGCAGCCTTTCTAAGTTCGATGATATCAATATATCCATTGACGGAGAAACTGTTTTGTGAAGCTCTCTGTTGGCATCATAGGTTCCGCTGCTAAGAAATTCTGTCAGTATATTGTTTTTGTTGCTCGCGCAGATAAGCTTGCCTATAGGGACGCCCATTTTCTTGGCATACCATCCCGCCAGTATATTCCCGAAATTACCCGTGGGAACAACTACATCTATCTGCTCGCCTATAGCTATTTCCCCTGCCAGCACCAATTGACAGTATGCGCTGAAGTAATATACTATCTGCGGACACAGCCTTCCGAAGTTAATGGAGTTTGCTGAAGAAAAAGCCTTGCCCATTTGCCTTAATTTTTCAATATTTGCTGAATCAGAAAAAATGTTTTTCACTCCGGTCTGGGTGTCGTCGAAATTTCCCTCAACCGATACTACATGCACATTTTCGCCCTGCTGCGTGTTCATCTGTATTTCCTGTAAGGGTGCAACGCCGTCCTTCGGATAGAAGCAGAGCACGCTAGTGCCTTTTACATCTTTAAACCCTTCCAGTGCTGCCTTGCCAGTATCCCCGGATGTCGCGACCAGTATCAGAGTTTCTTCATCAAGCCCCAGCTTCTTTTTACCCTCTACAATAAGGTGAGGCAGAAGCTGCAAAGCTACATCTTTGAATGCCGCCGTGGGTCCATGCCATAACTCAAGCACATAATTCTGGTTGTCCAGTTTTACTATTGGTGTAACTTTTTTATTATTAAATGATTTGCTGTAGGCTCCTTTTATGCACTCTTTCAATGTATCCTCGCCGTAATCGGAAAGGTAAGCCTTCAAAACAACATGTGCCAAATCTGTATATGATAAATTCTCTGCGCATACTTCTTCTATGTCCAGCTCCGGTATTTCTCCCGGTAGAAAAAGACCGCCATCATCAGCTAGTCCTTTGGTGATGGCGGAGTATGACTTCTCAGCATAAGCATTTCCTCTTGTGCTTAAGTATTTCATTTATTTCATTACCTCTGTTATTTGATATATTCCTTTATGAAATCGGGCTCGCCGCCTTTTTCTCCGCTTATTGATATTGTCATTTTTACAGTATGCTTTTTGCCGATTTCATTTATTTTTTCAATTGTTTCCTGAAGTTCATCAACAGATTCGCATCCGACTATCTTCGGAAAACCGTCGATAAATACTTCCTTTATATCATAATCGGAGGCCAAAACTCCGCATATAAACCCTCTTAACCCTGTGGTTGTCATAATGTCATATTCTTTTGCATTCATAAATCTTATTCCGTGATTCAAATCCAAAATACACCTGTTGTCATCGTCGATATAGACTACATCACCCGAGCAATCCTTAATAGCAGCATTGGCTGCATCAATCAGCGTTTTTGTTTTTCCAGAACCACGTTTTCCATAAATTACTTCTAACATGATCATCCTCCTTTTATTCTTCAGTATAGTGTCATTATATACTAATTGGAATTGTTTGAAAAGCTAAAGATACTTAAAAAACTCTATTATTAACACTAATATCAGATGCTTGCCATAATAATGACATTTTCATATTTCATTTAGTCAAACAATAGCGCATAATCAGCAAAATCTAAAGCATTTTGCAGAATTCAACTATGTCATTATAGTCAGATACTTTGATGGCTTTCTGCTTAAGAGCAGACACTCCCTTATGCCCCTTGGAATACCAGCAAAGATGCTTCCTCATTTTAAGCGCCATCATTTTTTCGCCGTATATTTCACTCAGCGCTTCAGCATGCTTTAGTATAACTGCTTTTCTTTCCTCTTCTGTGTATTCCCTTGGTTTTCTTCCGTTTAGCAAATCATTAATCTGCTCAAAAATGAATGGATTGCCCTGAGCGCCTCTAGCAACCATTACTCCGTCACAGCCCGTCTTTGCTATCATTGCTGCTGCGTCATCAGCACAGAATATATCTCCGTTTCCCAGCACCGGAACTTTAAGCTCATCTTTTACTTGCTTTATAATAGCGAGGTCTGCTTTCCCAGAATAAAACTGGCTTCTGTGCCTGCCGTGAACAGCGATGCAAGCAGCGCCGGCTTCCTCCAGCTTTTTGGCAAACTCCACTGCATTTATTGAATTAGCGTCCCAACCTGAACGTATTTTTACGGTAACTGGTTTATCTATTGCGTCTGTCATCGCTTTTACGATGTCTGCTGCAAGCTGCGGATTTTTCATCAGTGCAGAACCCTGATTGTTCTTTGTTATCTTAGGCGCAGGGCATCCCATATTAATATCTATGAAATCGTAAGGTTCACAATATTCTTTTGCTATTTTGGCCATAACGGAAGGATTGTCCCCAAATAGCTGCATAGCGCATATTGTTTCATTCGGGCTGCGCATTCTTATGTCTTCGCATCTTTCAGGATTATATTTCATCCCCAGCGCGCTGACCATTTCCGTATAGGTCACATCCGCGCCGAATGCTGAACATATCCCTCTGTATGGTGCGTCACTTATGCCTGCCATAGGCGCGAGCGCAATAATTTTTTTCTGTGAGTTTATAAATGTGTTAAATATGGTCTTCATCAACCTTTTTAGTTGTTCTGTGTTTCATCAATAATATCCGTTTTGACTACCTGGCTTATGTGCCACGCATCATCTATTTTTTCAAGATATATTGTATACCTGGAACTCTGCCATTTGGGCATTACCCGCGGCACCTCGTTCTCGTCCTCCGTAGGATACTCCCCGTCTATTTCAGGCACGCTTTCAACAGCCCTTACGTAGGCTGTGTTTTCCCATGGGCTTGCCCATAGGCTTTCTATTTTTAGCTTATAGTCAAAATCTCTTATAAAAAATTCGTCATATTTGTCTGTTGAAAGTTCCGCATCACCTACAGCATAATTAGCTATAAAGTATTTATCGAGATCCTCTAATTGTGTCAGGTTAAGTATAGTCCCTGCACGGGCCTCCATGCCCTCAGTTACTATTATGTATACATTGGCTGTTTCTCTCGCCACAAAAAAGCCTGCTATTAATACGGCTGCTATAAGCATGCCGATAATCAGGTATTTAAATATATACCATAAAAATTTAAGTACATAAAGCATCGTTTCCATAAAGTTGATTATACAGGCAGACTTCTCTTTTTTCAATACGCAATATTCTTGCTGTTTTTATCATAAGACAATTTTATTTTATTTTCTTAAAGTATATGATATAATATGTTAACTTGTTTATGGGGTACATAAAGACCACTGATTCCGGTGGATATTTTGAAAATCAAGGAGCATTGTTTTGAAAACTATAGGATATATTATTTGGTTTCTTTTAGGCGGGTTTATTTCTTTTGTCCTGTGGCTGGTCGCCGGCATAGTTCTCTGCGTAACCATTATAGGCATACCGTTCGGAATACAATGCATTAAAATTGCAGGATACGTCATCTGGCCTTTCAAAAAAGACGTTATAATCGGCAAGATAGGCGCAGGAAGGCTTATAGGCGACATACTATGGATCCTGATTTTCGGCTGGGAATTTGCCGCTTTCCACGCTATTATCGGCACATTATTTTATATTACAATACTTGGAATACCTTTCGGCAAGCAGCACTTTAAGTTTGCACAGCTGTCTTTGGTGCCGTTTAATTCACAGGTAGTAAGCCGGAACAGTAACAGGCAGTAAGCTTATGTCTTCTGTCTAAGTTTTTACTGTATAATATAAATCTGCACGCACATTTAATTTTTAAATGTGCCGCGTTTTGTAATGGCCGGTGAAATTAACTAAGCTCAAAATATTTTTAGGAGGATACATTATGCAATACTCAAGAGAAGTCGAAGAAATGGTTTGCATAGCAAAGGGCCCGAAGCACGGCCCAGCACCAATTCCTGAGGAAGGAAAATGGATAAAGGCTACGCAGATAACTGACATTTCAGGCTTTACCCACGGAGTAGGCTGGTGCGCACCACAGCAAGGCGCATGCAAACTAACACTGAATATTAAGGAGGGCATCATAGAGGAAGCTCTGGTAGAGACTTTAGGATGCACAGGGATGACTCATTCTGCTGCAATGGCAGCTGAAATCCTTCCGGGCAAGACCCCCCTTGAAGCTATGAATACTGACTTGGTATGCGATGCTATCAACACTGCAATGAGAGAGCTTTTCCTGCAGATAGCTTATGGACGTTCTCAGTCCGCTTTTTCAGAGGGCGGCCTTCCTATAGGCGCAGGGCTTGAAGACCTAGGCAAAGGTCTTCGTTCACAGGTAGGTACAACCTACGGTACCAAGGCAAAAGGCGTACGCTATCTTGACCTAGCAGAGGGCTATATTATGGAGCTCGGCTTAGACAGTGACAATGAAGTTATCGGCTACAAGTTTGTTCACCTTGGAAAAATGATGGATGCTATCAAGGCAGGCAAAAGCCATAAGGAAGCCTACGAAAGCAATATCGGCACTTACGGGCGCTTTGCAGACGCCGTAAAAACTATCGACCCAAGGCATGCGTAAGGAGGAAATTGAAATGGCAACATTTGAAGGTTATGAAAGACGAATAGGTAAGATTACCGAAGTCTTAAATAAATATGGATTTGCAGACCTTGATTCTGTGAAAGATTTCTGCCTTGAAAAAGGCGTCAATGTGGAAAAAATCGTTCGCGATGTGCAGCCTATAGCTTTTGAAAACGCTGTATGGGCCTATACTTTGGGCGCAGGTATTGCATATAAAAAGGGCGTTAAAAACGCTGCCGAGGCCGCTGAGGCTTTGGGCGAAGGCCTGCAGGCATTCTGCATACCCGGCTCAGTAGCACAAACAAGGCTGGTCGGCTTAGGCCACGGCAATCTGGCGGCAATGCTTCTTCGCGAGGAGACAAAGTGCTTCTGCTTTTTGGCAGGCCATGAGTCCTTCGCTGCAGCTGAAGGTGCAATAGGCATCGCCAAAACTGCAAACAAAGTTCGTAAAAGTCCACTGAATGTTATATTGAATGGCCTTGGCAAGGATGCTGCATTCATAATAAGCAGAATCAACGGCTTTACATATGTACAGACTGAATTTGATTACTATACAGACGAACTAAAAGTAGTAATGAAAAAGGCATATTCAGATGGTGAACGCGCCAAAGTGCGCTGCTACGGCGCGGACGACGTGCGCGAAGGCGTCGCCATAATGCATATGGAGGATGTCGATGTATCCATAACAGGAAACTCAACAAATCCGACCAGATTCCAGCACCCTGTTGCAGGAACATACAAGAAAGAATGCATTGATAAAGGCAAAAAATATTTCTCCGTTGCCTCCGGCGGCGGCACAGGCCGCACACTGCATCCTGACAACATGGCAGCAGGCCCGGCTTCATACGGCATGACAGACACAATGGGAAGAATGCACTCCGATGCCCAGTTTGCAGGTTCATCCTCAGTTCCTGCCCACGTTGAAATGATGGGGCTTATAGGCATGGGCAACAACCCAATGGTCGGCGCATCCGTAGCCGTTGCGGTGGCTATCGAAGAATCCTTAAGTTAATATAATACATAGTTATTGTGAGCTGCATCATTAAAAGATGCAGCTCTTTTATTCACTATAAAAGGAACCATTTATGAAATTTAAGCAAAGAAACGAAAAAGAACCTGACATTAAAGATATCAAATCACTGGCTAAAGAATTATCATTGAGTGAAATAACCGCCAGAATTCTTTTGATGCGTGGATATACCGACGCTGATTCGGCGCGGGAATATCTAGGCCTGAACGGAATAAAATTCTCCAATCCTTACGATATAGCAGGGGTTTCAGAAGCTGTAGATGGAATAAAAAAGGCGATGAGCGAAAATGCCCGCATAACAATATATTCCGATTACGATGCCGACGGCGTATGCGGATGCTCAATTTTCTTAAATAAATTCAAGGAACTTGGGTATGATAACGTAAATTATTATGTTCCCGACAGAGAGGGAGAAGGGTACGGGCTTAACCGTGACGCACTTGACAGACTGCAGAATAACGGCACTGGCCTTGTTATAACCGTCGACTGCGGTATATCAAATATTGAAGAAATATCCCATGCTAACTCCGTTGGGCTTGATATGATTGTAACAGACCATCATAACTGTCCTCCGAGCCTGCCTGACTGCATACTTGTGAACCCCAAGCTTGGCTGCGCCAATGGGCAGGAGAATCTATGCGGAGCTGCAGTGGCGATGAAGGTCTGCCAGGCGTTAGGCGGCGGAAGCGCATTTAAGGAAGGTATGGAGCTTGCAGCCATTGCAACAGTTGCCGATATGATGCCACTTGTCGGCGAAAACAAGCACATCGTAAATGAAGGCCTATTGCTTATGAACAACAAGCCAAGCCATGAAATAAAAATGCTTATTAAGGCGGCTGTAGGGAAAGATATCATTGATTCTGATGACATAGCTTTTAAGCTTGGTCCTGTTATAAATGCAGCCGGCAGAGTATCCTCTGCCCATATAGGAGTTGAGCTACTGTCAGGAAGGTCAAAGTCTCCTCTAGAGGACGCTCTTCAGATGACTGCACATAATGACGAACGCAAAAATATACAGGCAGGAGTATACAGCGAAGCTTTGCATATGTTAACTGCTGATGACTTGAAAAGTCAGCACGCAATAGTCCTCTATAATAAGGACTGGCCAATAGGCGTAATCGGCATAGCGGCATCAAAGCTTATGAAAGCATTCGGCATGCCTGTTGCGTTGCTTGGTGAATCCGACGGCGTAATAAAAGGATCCTTAAGAAGTGTGGAGGGCATAAATATATTTGATGTGCTCTGCGAAATGGAGGAGCTTTTTCAATCCTTCGGCGGCCATTCAAAGGCCGCAGGCATCACTCTTCACGACGGCAAATACAATGAATTCAAGGAACGATTCCAAAGTTCCATGCAAAGCTACAGTAAAGACCTTTTTGATAATACTCTTTACTATGATACAGTTTGCAGCGCAGATGAGGTGACACTTGATTTAATTCACGAATTTTCATATATGAAGCCTTTCGGGCAGGGCAATCCTTCTGTAAAACTACTCCTAAAAAACATGAAGGCCACAGAATACAAAACCATGGGTAAGGATAACAACCACTACAGGGCTTCTTTCAAAGACAGCACCGGGCAAGTGAATTGTGTCGGGTTCTTTTCCTCTTTGCGCAGCGCACTGTCAGGCGGGAGCATGGTCTGCGATGTAATGATTGAACCAAGCGAGAATATATGGAACGGCCATTCATCCGTTCAGGGGCTAATTGAAGGTATACATGGACGATTTGAAAAATTTAGTGATTATACAGACTATATAAGCAGCATAAATTCAGATTTTATATCATCAAGCGTGCAGGCTGCTCTTGCACATGGAAACAGCGGGTATAGAATATCTTCTTTTGATGATATCAAAGCTTCTATTGAAGAAAGCGATTATTCCACACTTATAATTGCGGAAGACGCACAAAGCGCGCAAAGGATAACTGGCGAACTGGGAAGTGAAATCTTGTCCAAGCTCATTATTTCCACAAATACTTTGGATGTATCTGCAATGGGCAGAAACTCACTGCTTCTTGCACCGCATTTGGATAAGCTTAAATCCAAATGGTACAGCAATATATATTATGTAAGCAGTTATAACCATGTAAACACTGCCGAATCTTTAGCAAAATCATTGCATCATGATATACAAATGGTTATAATGGATAGCATATATAAAGACAAGCTGATTTCGAAGGAACGCCTTAGGGAAATATACAGCATAATAAAGCACGCTGTAAATAATTCTCCTGTGGTTTCACTTCTTGATATATGCGGCGATTTAAAAATCTCACGCAGTGAAATGCTAATTGCAATTGATATTTTTACGGAAACCGGCCTGTTGAAAAGAGAGAATAAAGAATTTGCTGTGAGCACAGAAACAACAAAAGATATCGAAGAATCAAGAGGATACAAGCTGTTTGCTTTGGGTATAGAATAAGAGGGAATCTATGGATGACGCACACAAACCAGACATAATTCAGAAGGCAAAGGAATTTGCCAAAAAAGCTCACGAGGGCCAGTTCCGCGAAAGCGGAGAGCCCTATTTTGTGCACCCTGAACATGTTGCCCAGATTCTTATGGAGCTTGGCCTTGATGATGATACCATAGCAGCAGGCTACCTTCACGACGTAGTGGAAGACTGTGGATATACCTATGAAGATATCGAGAAAAACTTCAACAGTAAAATTGCAGAGCTTGTATTGAGCGTAACAAAGCTCGATAAAATGAAATTCGCGAGTAAAGAAGAGGCCCAGGCAGAAAACACCCGTAATATGATGCTGGCAATGGCACAGGATATACGGGTCATTTTCATAAAGCTTGCCGACAGGCTGCACAACATGCGTACTCTGCAGTACCGTCCGCAGGAAAAGATAATAGAGGTCTGCAAGGAAACTCTGGATATATACGCGCCTCTTGCCCACAGGCTTGGAATTTCCAAAATCAAATGGGAGCTTGAGGATCTGGCTTTTGCCTACTCCAACAGGGATGAGTACCAGAGGCTTTCCAAAAAGGTGGCTATGCGCCGACAGCAGCGCGAAGATATTGTAAACAAGAAAATAGAAATGATACAGGAAGCCTTGAAAGAACATGGTATTTCAGGAACTATCGAAGGTCGTCCGAAGCACTTCTACAGCATATACAGAAAAATGCAGGCACAGAGTAAGCCTTTTGAGGAAATATATGATTTAACAGCTATAAGAATAATCGTAGATGATTTAAAAAGCTGTTATGGGGCATTAGGTGTAGTTCACACAATGTGGACACCTATTCCCGGACGGTTCAAGGACTACATAGCCATGCCAAAATCTAATCTATATCAATCCATTCATACGACATTGATGGGCGAACACGGAGTAGCATTTGAAGTGCAAATACGTACGGAAAAAATGCACGAAATCGCCGAATACGGAATTGCCGCTCACTGGCTTTATAAAGAAAAGAAATCTGACAAAAGCGGCATTGACGAGGAGCTTTCCCTTTTCCGTTCTCAGATACTTGAGCTCAAGGATACATCCTCCAATGCAATGGAGTTCGTTAATACATTGAAGGTGGATTTGGTTCAGGAAACCGTTTATGTTTTCTCACCAAAGGGAGATGTTTATAATCTGCCTGTAGGTTCTAATCCCATTGACTTTGCATATAAAGTCCATAGCGCCGTAGGCAATAAATGCGTTGGCGCGAAAATCAACAACAAGATGGTAAGCATAGATACAGAGCTGCAAACCGGGGATATTGTTGAAATTATTACATCAAATAATTCAAACGGGCCGAGCATGGACTGGATTAAAATTGCCAAAACTCCGCAGGCCAGATCCAAAATACGCGCCTACCTTAAAAAAGAAGGCAAGGAAGGCAATATCCTTAAAGGAAAAACCATGCTTGAAGAAGCGGCAAAAAAAGGCGCTGTACCTCTTTCCCGGCTGACAAAGAATGAGTATATTGATAAGCTATGCGAGAAGCTCTACTACAAGCGTTTCGATGATATACTCGCTGCGATAGGCTATGGCGAGCTTACATCAAATCAGGTGTATCAAAGACTGCTGGAGGAATACAGAAAAGAAAATAAGCAGGAAGACATTCCTGTTGTCCCGTTAGCAGAGGACTACAATAAAGACTACACAAAAGGCCAAAACAAAGAAAATGCTACAAGCACAGGCGGCGTAACCGTAAAAGGTGAGCGCAACATGCTGGTGCGCTATGCAGGCTGCTGCAATCCCGTTCCGTATGATCCCATTATCGGTTTCATCACCAGAGGCCGCGGCGTATCAATACACAGAAAAGACTGCTATAATGTAACGTCTCAGGGTCACGACCCAAGCAGGTATATTGAAGTTGCTTGGGAACAAAAAGTGGAAAAGCGCTTTCAGGCTGCGCTCCATGTTCGTATGCATGATGAACCCGGCCTGCTGGTTAGAATATCAAATACAATGCAGAGCCTTAATGTATCCCTTATAAAGATGAACGCCGAGGTAAACGTGCAATCCGTCGCAAGCATAGATATGACTGTTGAGCTCTCTAAAAAGGAGCAGCTTGTGACATTGATACACCAGTTTAAAAAGATGCCCGAATGCATTGATATATACAGAAAGAATGGATAATATGAGAGCGGTAGTACAAAGGGTAAAGAATGCATCCGTTACAGTCGACGGCAAAGTAGTTTCATCCATAGGCAATGGCTTTCTGGTGCTCTTAGGTGTTGAAAACGGGGACACTCAGCAGGACATAGACTATATAGTAAGCAAAATAACAGGCCTGCGCATATTCGAAGATTCGGATGAAAAAATGAATCTTTCCATAATGGATGTAAAAGGCGAAATAATCGTAGTGTCCCAGTTCACTCTTGCCGGAGATGCACGGAAAGGCAGACGACCCAGTTTCTCCAATGCTATGCTCCCTGATAAAGCCAACCAAATGTATATGCAGCTGGTAGAGAGCATAAAATCGTTTGGCATAAATGTGGGCACGGGAATATTCGGCGCTATGATGGACGTAGAGCTGATAAATTCCGGGCCAGTTACTATTCTATTGGACTCGCGCAGGACATTTTAATGATATACTTAATTACCAATACCCCGAAAATATACAATGACCTGGCGGATATTATCCGCCTGTTTTATTCTGACTGCCAGGTTAAGCAGGGCAATAATATTTCAGCAGTTGATTCATCATTTGTTACTACGCACTCTCAGTCCGCAACGAAGTCAGGTTACTCCGAAATCTACGAAACGCTCATTAACGGAAAAAAGTATACTTTCACATATCAATATCCATTTACTCATTCAGTAGATGAAATACTTGAGAGCAGAACCGCAAAAAGAAGCGCTAAGCTTGGCCTGTATTATGCGCTTAAATCAATCTCCGGAAGGCAGCTCCCATGGGGAGCGCTTACTGGCATACGCCCTGTGAGCCTGTACCGCCAGCTGAATACCTACGAAAACATGAGCGCGCGGCATCAATTCCAAACAGCATTGGATGTATCAGAAAATAAAATAAGATTAGTCGAGGATATCATTGACAACCAAAAAAGCATATACTTCAAAGGCCCTTCTGATGAGATAGATGTATATATCGGCATACCTTTCTGCCCTACCCGCTGCCTTTACTGCTCATTTATAAGCCACGATTTATCAAGGCACCCTGCTCCTATTGCCGAATACGTAGACTGCCTTATAAAAGAAATAAATATGCTAAAAAAGCTTAAAGAGAAATATAATAAACGCATACGCTGCCTTTACTTTGGCGGAGGCACGCCCACAACTCTTGGCTATAGACATCTTGATACTATTCTTGCTGCGCTTTCACCCACTCTTGAGAGCACCTGCGAAATAACAGTGGAGGCCGGACGCGCGGACACAATAGACGAAAATATACTTAGAGTTCTTAAAGACAATAATGTCGGCAGAATCAGCATCAATCCGCAGACTTTTAATGACAATACCTTGGAGTTCGTTAACAGAATCCATACGGTAAAAGATATTTATAGAGTATTTGATCTTGCCGCCTCGTATCATTTTGACAGTGTGAACATGGACCTCATAATGGGATTGCCCAGCGAAACCCAAAAACACATGGAGCATACTTTACAATCTGTTAAGTCTATACCTGTTGATAACCTCACAATACATACCCTTGCAATCAAGCGGGCGTCGAAAATCAAGATGGAAAATCAGGTTCTGGAATACGCGCCGCAGGAAACTGTTGCCAAAATGGTGGATAAAGGCAGAGAAACAGCAGCGCAGATAGGCATGCAGCCCTACTATCTTTACAGGCAAAAATATATGGCAGGCAATCTGGAAAACGTGGGCTACTCAATGCCCGGCAAGCAGTGCGTATATAATATTGACATAATGGAGGAAACCCATAACCTTATAGCCCTTGGCGCAGGCGGAATATCCAAAAGGTTTTTTTATTCAGAAGACAGGCACACTCGTTTTGCAAACCCTAAATCAGTAGAGCACTATATAAAAAACATTGACAGTATAATAAAAGAAAAAGTCGAATATTTCAACGATTTCTGATTATTCCATTTCTCGCCCGTTGAAATTAATATTCCCAAATGCCCGCTCTATTTCCTCAATTCCGCATTCATCAAGATAATAGTCATTAACCAGATTTATCAATTCAACCGATAAATCAACCGCGTTTTTCATCAGATCTTTTATGCTTTCAGTGCGCCCTTTTTGCACTCTCCACGGTGCACGCCATGTCCGGTGAGCAAGATTGAAGATGTCGTTTCCTGTAATAATCTCCGGCGGAATATAAATAGCCAGTCTTCCCTGCTTGCCTATCATCGCCTCGTAAAGCTTCATTTTCCTAGCTGCTTCGTTTCCGTCTTCCTTTATCCTTTGTGTGAAAGCCTTTGTGTCCTCATATGCGCCTACTATGTCTTTTTTCCATATGCGCTTATCCTCTGAAACATACCTGCATACTATGCTTAAAAGCTTAGATACATTCCTTATCTCTCTTCTTTTTACATTCTGCAGGTACTCCGCCTGCTTCACCTGGCTTTCCAGCTCGTTTTCTCTGTATAAATAGGCATCCAGCGCCTGCTCAAATTCAATCTGCTTAACTATGTCTCCGCCGCCTTCCGGCTTTTCTGTCTGGCTGTGCATATATGGTCGTATTGTCCTGTCAGAAGCATAGTTTGTAATAAAGCCAAGCACGTATATCATATGCTTTACTTCGCCTTTTGATTGCTTAATAAGCATTAATAAAAATTCTCTGTGATTTATATATTTGAGTACGGAGCCCAGCTGCTCCAGGCGAGAGCTTTGCAGCATCTTAAGCAGCCTGTGATAATTAAACATCTCAAGGCCCATACTACCCAGCAGGAACTCATTGTAGTTATTCTTAATATAGCTTGGTTTTTCTAATTGTTCAAAAACCTTATCTGCAATTATTTTATGTGCATATAAAGACGGCATTTAGTGTAAATCCTTTCACTGAACATCCCATTTGCTAACTATTATAATATCAGAGTAAATTGCCTATTACAATTTATTTCTTTACCTTTTGCTGTTGCCTTTTCCTGTGTGGTGTGATATATTAGATGTATCACATAGTTTTATGTACTATATAAAGGCATTACGTGTATATACCATGTGTGCTAATTGGGTTCGGGAGGTAATTATGGAAACTAAGTTAGAAAGCCGTATTCTTGTATGCGGCGATTCCATTACAAGAGGCGTCATTTTCGACGAACAAAGCAACAGATACATCAACACAAAAAAAGCAGTAACCGATGAGGTTGCTCAAAAAATGCATCTGACTATTGATAATATGTCTAAGTTCGGCAATACAGTTAAGCGCGCTTTAAATAGCTTCAAAAAGGCTATAATCAATAAGAAATATAAATATGTTCTATTTGAGCTTGGCGGTAACGACTGCGACTTCAACTGGAAGGCGGTAGCCGACAACCCGGAGGGCACTCACGCGCCTAATACTGACTACACGGAATATAAAAACATTCTTAAAGAGATGATAGAAACTGCACGAGAAAATGAAATAGTCCCGGTCCTTGCCACTTTGCCTCCAATTGATGCACACAGATATTTTGACTGGATAAGCTCATTTAGTGTGGACGCAAAGCCGCATATATTGAGCTGGCTGGGCGATGTTAACCGCATATACTGGTGGCAGGAAAGATACAACGCTGCAGTATTGCAGGTAGCCAGCGAAACCCATTGTCGCGTACTGGACATAAGGAGTGCTTTGCTGGAAACTGATGATTACAGAAAACTATACTGCTTAGACGGAATACACCCCAATGAAAAAGGGCATGAAGTGATGGCTAATGCTGTGATTTCATCCTTAAGGCGGATAAACCCCGATCTTTTTCATTAAGTTTCATTTTATAAACAAAAACTTCACTTAACAAAAAGTGAAGTTTTTTAGTTAATTTATCTTTTCTTTATCTTGCCAAGGTTTTCGTCTGTTTTTTGCTTTGCTTCAATAGCTCTCTTATCCCATGCAATGTATGCTTCGTCCCAGTCAGCATAATCTTCGTTTCCTCTTTTGTCTTCAAAAGCATAGTTTTCAATCAGATATCTGCCAAGAAAGCTGCTGAATTTCTCAGCGCCGTATACATTCATATGGTTTACATTGTATAAATCTTTGCCGAAGTTTATATCCATCTCCTCATAGAAATCGTTAAAGTTTATGAAGCTAAATCCTCTTTGCTCTACAATGCTCTTTATATAATTGTGCTCCTGCTTGTTTATCTCTGTGGCGGCATATGGATTAATAAAGAATAATATATTCACTTCATTTGCTTCGCAGTAATCCATCAGTGCTTTTAGCTCCGCCTCCGAGTCCTCCGGAATCGGCTTTTCCTCAGTAATATTTGATAAATCTACAGGCTCGAATATATCAACCGCCTCAACAAAAAGATACCCCTTATATTCTGAAGGACTTTGGAAATTGAAATACTTTATATCCTCTGCTTTTACTCCGTTTTCGCCGAATATTGCAGAGTGGTATTTGCTGATATCGAAATAATAGTCTATCCTGCTTCCCTTGTCCTCTACCATTTCATTTATTGCCCTTATCCTTGTAAAGGAATATTTCATGTTGTCAACTACATTCCTGATCCTAGGTTCTGTCATTAATGAGCTCTGCTCCACCATAAACATAGTAGCATCCACCATAAAAAGGCAGTCTTCCTGAGATTTACTCGCCTCTTCAATGATATACTTTATTCCTGCGGCAGGTTGTGCATTTGTGGAAAGTGGATATGTCGTTATCCCGTATTCATTCCATATATATGGTGCGGCAAGCAAGGGCGAAACAGAACTTGCGCCTATCATCACTGCATCTATTGTATCCTTTGGCTCGCTGTAGAATCCCGCGAATCTATCCTTCATGTCGCTTTGAGGCCTTACTATATATGATACGCTCACAAGTAAAACTGAGAAGATGCATATAAATATTATTAATTTAACTATAAACTTTATTTTTTTCATGTTGCTCTCCTCAAAATCCCATATATATAAATTCGATAGGATCATATCCTGGGCCATAGTGGCCGAATAATATTACCGCGAATATAACTGCTAAGTACACAATCCACAACAATGGCTGCTTAAGCTTTATAAACCTTTCCGTGAATTCGTCTGTTTTAAGCTCAAGAATATGCGAAATAATAGTCATAATCAAGCTTAAAGCCATGACTATATAAAATTCCAACGTCAGTGTTGAAGCGGCCGTCCATGAACCGAAATCAAACATGTGCCTGACTATAATATTTAAGCCTGTCTGCGCATCCGGCACACGCATAAATAGAAATACTATTATGTTTATTATCGTCAGCAGTATCAACGATACTGTATTAAACAAAGCTTTGGGCATCTTCTTTTTCAGTTTTTTTCTGCTCTTAGCTATCAATGCGTCAACGGCAACCAGCAGCCCCATAAGAAATCCAAACATCAAGTAGGCGGATGTGCCGCCGTGCCATACACCGATTAAGGTGAATGTTATAATAGCTGGGATTATGGAGGCAAATTTGCCAAGCGACCTTAAAAGAAACTGCAGCGGAGTAAAAACATAATCCAGAAGCCAGCTTGTAAGAGAGATGTGCCATTTCCGCCAGAATTCCGGAATGCTGTATGAAAAGAACGGAGCTTTGAAGTTATGCTTTATTTCATATCCCAGCATTTTTGATACACCTACTGAAATATCGGTATATGCGGAAAAGTCAAGGTAGAGCTGCAGTAGAAATCCCGCTGCTATCAAGAACCATGCTGAGCCATTGCCCGCTGTGTTTATGTCGCTGTAATAAGGCGCAATCAATGATGCCAGCCTGTCTGCAAAAATTATCTTCTTAAAAAATCCCCATGCAACAAGCACAAGGCCTTTGTTTATACTTTGAGCAGTAATGCTTTTTTCTTTGCTTATCTGAGGCACAAAATCAACTGCCCTTGTTATGGGGCCCATTGATACCTCAGGAAAATAAACTACATACAGTAGGAAATAGTCAAATTTGTTAACTTTCTCAAAGGTTTTGTTGTTTACGTCAATTAAATAGCTCACGCTCTTAAACATATAGTATGAAAATCCAAGCGGAAACAGTATGCTTATGTCTATGCCGTTTGGGTTTACTATTGCGCTTAAAATGCCATCTAATATGTGGTATCTGAAGATAAAGAATAGAATTATGCTTGCGCCTATTGCTGTAAAGAGCAGTATTCTTTTTTTGCTGCCTTCGCTTTTGGCTATTGCAAGCGCCATAAAATAATTAAACAGGGCGTATGCAATAATAAAGACCGGCGCCCAGGCTTTCCACCAGAAGTAGAATACCAGCGATGCTGCAATAAGAAAAATATGCTTTGCCTTTTGCGGCAAGAGTGCATAAACCGCGACAGTGATCGCCGCGAATATAATAAAAGTCAATGATGTAAATGCCATATGTCCCCCGAATTATTAAACCAAATTATGATATCTTATTAAATATTGTGTCCACCATATTGCCGACGTTTTTGAATCCCGTTACGTCGTTCATAGCAAACTTGATTTTAAAGTGCTTCTCTATGGACGTTATCACATTGATATGCTCCAGCGAATCCCAGTCCTCTATGTCGTCTGCTGTCGTATTATTCGTTACTACTATATTTTCATCATCAAATATGTCTCTTAAAATATCCTGGACCTTATCTAATACATTATCCCTTGTCATTTAATTTTCCACCTTTATTACTTTGTTTTTGTATGCATATGTATCTGCCGCAATCTCCCACACGGAGTCGTCATTTTCCTCTGAGACTTTTTTAAATCCGAACTGACTGTAAAAGTCCTTTACCATGCTGTTTTTAGCGGTTTTGTAATAATAGCCGATTACCTTTTTTATGCCCTGCTCCTTAGCCCGCCTAATTACGTCATCCATCATGGCAAATTCCATATTTCTTTTTAATACCCTGCAGCTCATCAGCCATAGTTCTATATGCAGGATATCATTTTCCTGCCTGCCTATTACAACGGATATAATTCCATTGTCGCCGAATTTATCAGAAAGCTTACCATAGAGTGCAATATGATTTTCAGACTCCATAACATCCTTTATTTCCTGCTCCTGATACCTCTTTGTTGTCAGATTAAACTGATTCGATTTATTGGTAAGCTGCGTTATCCTCGGCAAGTATATATTTTCGAATTCTTTTATCTGCGCATTCATATCCAGTGACAGCAGGTAGTCTTCATAATTCTCAAAGCTTTTATTCAGCTTAGCCCTCTCTGCATTGGCTGCATACATCTCATTGCGTTTTATATCATCTTCCGAGAAATTCGTTACCTCAAAAAAGCCGCTGCGGTCTATTATTCTGATGTAGTTTTCTGCTTTGTCTATATCCGGCACAGCAATTCCATCAATCTGTGCCTCCACTATAGCTCTTTCTGCTGGATTGTCATCCACAAAGACAAGACTTTCCGGCAGTATGTTAAGTTCATCCGCTGTCTCAATAATATTTCTGTCTTTGTTTTCCCAGTTGGCCTTTATGGCGACAAAATCATTAGGCTTAAGGCAGCCCTCAGGATGCTCAAGGCCTGCTATGGCGTTTTCATAATCATTTTTAGAATTGACACAAAGCAGCACGCCCAAGTCCTTATGCTGCTTTGCATAGTCCTGAAACTCGTAGTAGACCTGGCCCATAGATGTCTCTTTGCCTATGTCTATGCCTTCCACACCGTCGTCGCCCACTACTCCTCCCCAGAGCGTATTATCAAGGTCTAATACCAGCGCCTTTTTGTTTTTGCCGTATATAGACTTAATGATATTTGATACGCTGAAAGCTAGTTCCGGAATCGCTGGAACTGCCAGAGCATATTTATACATATGCCAGAAAAATGTATCCGACCATTTATCAAGTCCGTATGACGCTGAAAGATAATTGATATCATTAATAAAAAAGTTATTATGGTTTGCTGCATACTCATAGAACATACTGTTTAGCCTGTTCAAATAATTGGTTCTGCCGTGTATGTCGTATGCGTCCTTATTACCCATCAACCTGTAAAAAGGCATCTCGAAATTATTTTGTATTATAGCGCAGCCAAACTTTTTGCTTAAATTTTCCCACATTGATTCAAAATATGCATATTGCTCACTTAACATATTGTTAACTTCCTGAACCGTCATCTTTACATTGGGATAATTAATTATGTTCCTTCCACTGGTATGAATAAATATCACATCAGGATTAAAACTATCAAGTTCTTCATTTCCAAACATGGCATCCTGCCAATACTGACCGAATTCCGACTGATAAAATCTAGGCCGTATGCCATTGCTTAATAAAAAAAGCTCAAGCATACTCACTATATCATCCGTCGTAGAGCCGCCTAAAACGGCAATATTCTTATCAATAAAGGCAGTATCTGAAGATAACAGTTCCCGCTTTATTCGTTTTCTTTTCTGCAATATTATATCCCCGTCGAAGGGATATTTAAGTAGCTGATGCATTATTTCTATGCCTTTCTTCTGTAATGCCTTTTCTTTTAAAATTGCACTTGTATAGTAGCATATGGCTTATTTTTAGTCAACCGCACAAACATATGTATATTACCGCAAACAGACTAAAAAAGGGCCGCTTGTGCAGCCCTTACAACTAAATGCTTAAATATGTTTATTGTATTATGCCGTTAGCTCCGAAATAGCTGATGCCGGATACCGCACCATCTGTAAGCTCAAAATAAAGCTTTGGGCTTGATGTGTTTTCCATGTTTCCTGAAACAACATATACATAGCTGTTTCCTTCCTGAAAACCGGTGTCTCCGTATGCCGCTTTCACTTCATCCAAAGTTGCGCCAAGGCCTATTCCCCTGCTGGTTGTGTAGTCGCCGCCGTAAATATAAATCTCATTTATCATATCCACGCCATTCATGGGATAGGTGTATATTGTTGCAAAATCATATATAAACTGCTTGTCTTCTCCTGTAAATGCGCAGCTTGGTGCAGCAATCACTTCGTAGCCTTCGCCAAAAAGGCTAAGCAGCGGAGTAACATCTGTGCTTATGGGATAGCCTGCTCCATTGTTTACAAAAACCATATCCGCTTCGCTAAATGGCCCTGTAGGCGCCGCATACTGCTGAGTCTGGTTTGTTTCCGGTGCAGCGGTTTCAGCTGCTTTATCAGAGCATGCAGCAGCGCTTATTGCAAGCACTCCTATTATTAAAAATATCATTATTTTTTTCATATTTTTATCTCCTGTTTATTATACTAATTCAGAATCAATTTCCTGGTTTATTCGGGTCTGTGGGATCCCATGTAGGGTAGTCCGGGTCAATCGCTGGCTTTCCTGGGTATACAACCAAATCACTGTAATCAACAATCTCTATTATAGTTCCCGCAGGGCAGTTATAGTATATCCACTCTGCTCCCTCAACTGTTGTCCTTATGCATCCGCTTGTGGCCTTTGTACCTATTTTTTCATATGAAGTAGGCGACAGAGTTGAAAAGTCTGCATCCGCATACACCGCGCCGTGGATATAAAGTCCCGCCGTAAACCTGGAGTAATACGGCGAATACCAGCCGGTGCTCCACAATTTCCATGGGCCTTTTGAGCTGATCTCCCAGGTTCCCAGTGCAGTCATCCTGTCGGATTCTCCTAATGCACAAGGAAAAGTATAGAGCAGAACATTGTATTCTCCTGTTTCATCATATGTAAATACCGATATAGCAAACGATGATTTATCTACAAGCAAATAATATTTATTCTTTGTTGGTGCAAAGTTTATTTCCTCGCCGTCTACCGGAAGAACCTCGTGCGCATAAATATCGATTATCTCGTCGTCAGCAGCTCCATCTTCGCCTTTGTCTTTGTATACATAAAGTATAATCTTGCCGCTTGTAAATCCGGGAACCTGCCACTCTGTTATATTTGACCAGAGGATGTCTTTTTGAATCTCCACATAGTTACTGTTATATACCGCCAGTACATAATAGCTGGCATCAGGATATTCGTCCCAATTTACAGCTGAGACCTCCGCTGTTATTTCAACGTTCAGCTTGTTATCAGTAAGTGCTATTATTGTCGGGTCAGGCAGCTCCTGCAGCTCCCCGATATCAGGAATGTATACTTTTTCCGTGGGTTCTGGCGTGCTGTTTGGGGTTATTTCCGGTTCTATTGTGAATTCTTCGCTCATTTCAGCAGGAACAGGCGTAACTTGCTCCGATAGCTGTCTGTCAACCCCATCAAGCCATTTGATATTGATTTTTCCTTCGCTGTTTAGTATATATAATCCGCCCAGTACAATAACAATCAGTACAATTACCATAATTGCAGCTAAAGTTTTGTGTCCTTTATGCTCTTCGACGCCTGATTGCCTTCCGTGACTGGCAGTTCTTCTGTCAGTTTGTCTCACTAGTTTGATTCCTCACTGTTGTTTCATTTTTATCGGTGATATTATATCATACTTGATATGCATATGCAAAGCAAGCAAATTTCATTTTTTCTATTCTATGTTATCAAAACGTTGGTTGCTTATCTGATTAATTGCAGTTTTCACTATACTTTTGATATTATAATGCGTTATATTATTTCATTGCTGAATTTTTCATTAAAACCCTCAGTTTATTATTTGTTGAGCATTTGATAATTGAATTTACTCTTGCTATGCCTTATAATAACATATTAGTTACTTAAATTCCGGAGGATGTTAATGAAAAAATTTATATATATTATCTGTATAACTGCAATTGTGGCAGCTGCTTTTTCCGGCTGCAATACGCAGCCAGAAGCGCAATCAACCCCCGTTGTACAGCAGACTGCCGCTATTGAGGCCGCTGCAACCAGCAGCCCTGCGGAAAGCAGCCCCATTACGATAATAGTTCCTTTTTTATATTCCGGCAGCTATGACACAACTATTACAGATGAATATGTCATTCAGTTAAAAGAGACCCTGTCAGAAAAGGGGTTTGATGCGGAATTCAATATGGTTTATTTAAATACCGATAGCCCAACATGCTATGATGAGTACTTATCCTACCTTGCACAGAGTTTAAACGGCGATAATACAATCGCTTTTGTACCGGGGTATAAATCAGAATCACTGGAAAACTATATAGAACTGGCAGATTTAAGCAAGCTTGCAGAGGAAAGCGCGCCTGACTATTATCAATATGCATTGCGCAACCCCTTAGTTTCCCAAAGCAATGACGCTCTTATAGCCTCTTCGCTTTCAGATTTTGATAATATTACCGCAGTATTTATATCAAATAGTATCCTCTCCAAATACGGCTCATCCATTCAAAGCTCAGATGACTACCTGAAATTTATCAGCTGGGCTGATACACAGTATGAAAATTCAATACCTTCTGTTATCCTTACATTCCATGAAGACATAACGGCAAGGTCTAATATCTTGTATGATATTTTTCTTCCAAGCGAAGGCTATATACCTCTTGGAAATTATTTAGGCAAAACCTACAGCCTATGTGTGGACGCCAAAAAACCGGAGAAAATATATGACACTACAAAACTTGCATTTTTTGATTCTATGTATGAAAGCATAGAAGTAAACATTAATTATTCAAAAATTGTAATTAAGCACGAAAATAATGCTTATAAAAATTTCTCGCAGTATTCTTCTGTTGTTATGCCTCTTGGAGATATGTACTACTACTCAAATATACCGGATTATAATTTCTATCCGCCAAATTATTCAATGGTGATATTAAATGCGGACATGTTCCTTGAAAGGCAGCACGAGAATACATATATCGCTGCAGCAAAAAACACAGACCAAAGCGAAACAATGCGCTTTATCAATGCTGTATACAGCGATATGGATATATACATGCTGCTTAAATACGGCGAATTCGGCGTTGATTATTCTTTTGACACCAACGAGCAGATAGTGCTTTCTGATGAAGGTAACATATATCAGGATTACAGCCCGCTTTCAAAATTATTCAGCAGCCTTGAGTTTGAGTCCAATCTGCGCGGTGTACCCTATAACTATCTTGATGAACTAAACAGCATAGAGTATGTTAAAGGTGATAATTTCGCAAGGCAGTACGAAAACTTCAGGACATTAACAACCACCAATAATTATATCTTCGATGCATCAAACAGGCTGATAAGAAGATGGGAAATGAGTGTCCGTGCACTGGAGCTGACCACAGAGAGAAAAGTGGATTACGTAGCCGGCTCTTTCCGATTTGATAATATTGAAGATTTAATTGTGGAAATAGTAAAATAAACTAATAAAAATACGCCTTTTCGGCGTATTTTTTTTGCTAATTTTCTTATCGGCCTTCCCAGGCCTCAAATTGTATATCCAGAACAGGATAATCTGCAGTATCCATATCGTTGTAATGCCACCATTCCCCCATATACGGAGAAAATCCTGCCTGCTCCATTATGCCCTGCATATAGTTCATGTTTGCACGCTGTTCGCTGGTCATATATGAGGATGTCCTACTGGCAAGCGCCTTGTCCATTTCTCTTACTTCCGTAGGCATATCCACATACTCTTCTGTCTTCAGATTATATAGCGTAACGTCCAGCGCTGCGCCCCTGTTATGCTTCGAGCCTACTTCCGGATCCGCCGCCAGCTTAGGATCCTGTATCACTTCAAATATCTGCACAGTGACGCTGTATGGCCTGTATGCATCCCAAATAACCAGAGAATATCCATCCTCCAAAAACATTTCCTGAGCTTTTTTAAGCTTCTGTGCAGTCGTCTCCTGCAGAAGCACTAATTCAAAAGGATATACTTTTTTATTTATATGGTTGCTTTCAGTAATGTATGGCATCTCTACTATGAGTTCAGGCACTATTTGAGTTACCTCTACAAGCTTTGAATACGCTATCTCATGTGTCACCACATCGCATAGCATATTATCAGCAGGCAAATGCTCCTCTACATAATCCTGCTGAACATAACCGCTTTGGTTCTGGTACCTTATTTTATAGTACTCGCCTTCTTTTCCCAGTATATATAGGACTTCTCTGTTGTGCAGCTCTCCCAGAATGTCGCTGCTTCTATTTGCCTCCTCCCGAACCCTGACCACTCCGTCTGTGTCCTCTGTGCTTATATATCCTATTGTGCTTACAGGCACAGGTGTTGGGGACGGCACTTCTGTCGGCTCCGGCTTTGCGGTTGGTGTAGGAGTGGAAACAGCATACTGCGTTGCTTGTGCTGTTGTATCCGCATCTATTGAAGTCTCTCTCTTAAACCATGGTGAGTGAAATATAATAATATAGAGACCAGCCATTATTACTGCAAATAAAGCGATGGATACTAAGCATCCGGCTCTTCCCTTGCGTCTGGTAGCCGATCTGTCATCGTAATCTCTTTGCGTAAAATCTTCAACTCTTGCCCTTTTTGAATACCTGGAGTTGTCGTATACTGCCCTGCTTTCATTTCTTTTGTTTAGGGCATATTCTCTGGTGCTTATATTTTTACTGCGGCCTTCGCTGTTTTCGTTGGTTCTTTTCCCGCTCATTTTACTTTTTCCTTCTCGGTAATTATACTAATTATTTTAAATGATAGTTTGCTGTTTTATTTTTACAGCCTTATGCAATTATAATACAAAGTTTTTCAAATAGCAATTCAACACAAAAGGAGCTGATAAAATCAGCTCCTTGTAAGTGTTTATTTAAGTCTTATTATCTTTTGCCTACATCATACGGTATTCCGGCAGCCTTTGGTGACTGCGAATTCTTTGATGAAATAGCAAGGACAAACAGAGTAATAATGTAGGGTATCATTTTGTATATTCCGCTAGAAATGTCTAGGTCTTTCAATGCTGGTATCCCTGAATACGCTGCAGAAATCGTTTTCATAAACCCGAAGAAAAACGCCGCAAATAGTATCCTTTTAGGCTTCCATTGGCCGAATATCAGAACGGCTAGTGCTAAAAATCCATATCCTGATACAGTCGCACTGAAATTTGTGGATGTTGGTATAACAAATATCAGCCCGCCTATGCCAGCCAATGCACCGGATATCAATACTCCTGCATATCTAATTTTGTATACATTTACGCCCACTGAGTCGGCTGCCTGCGGGTGCTCTCCGCATGCACGGAGGCGCAATCCGAATTTTGTCTTATATAGCAATATAGCAGATATTATTAGTATTGCTATACCAATATATGTGGTTATGTATGCGTTTTGAAACAGCCACGGGCCTATGACTGGAATTTTGCCTAAAACGGGAACACTTTCTATTCTGAATGTATTTGTGAAGTTAATGTCCTTTGTATGCGTTTCCTGAACAGTCCTGGCCACAAATATCGCAAATGCCGGCGCGAACATATTGAGCGCTGTACCGCTGATTACCTGATCTGCTTTCATATTTATTGATGCATATGCATGCAGCAGAGAGAATGCCATTCCGGCTAGAGCGGCAACAGAAAGAGCTATAAGCAAAAGCCCCTGTCCCTGCATCGTATCCTGCAGCACGCTTATTGCCATCATGCTTACAAAGGCTCCCATTATCATTATTCCTTCGAGAGCAATGTTTACAACGCCGCTGCGTTCAGAGAACATTCCACCTAAGGCTACTACAAGCAAAGGTATGGAGAAAAACATTGTCTGTTGTATTAAAAATGCTAATATATCCATTATTTTTTCGCCTCCTTCACTTCCTCAATAGGTTTGTCCTTCTCTTTCTTCTTCTGCCTTTTTAATATATATGCAATAAGATTCTTCGCAATCAATGCAAATGCGCTGAAATAAATAATGGATGCTATCATAATATCTATTATTTCAGGTACAAAATCAAACAGCTGCATGTAGAATCCGCCTATGGTTATATAGGCGATAAATATCGCAGCGAAGAACACCCCAATCGGGTTCGAGAGGCCCAGAAGGGCAATAGGTATACCCATAAATCCTTCATTCGCCAAAACGTCAACCACCCTTATGTGTTTCCCTGTGCTGGCAAGGTACATTAATGCTCCAGCTGCTCCGGCTAGCGCACCAGCTATAACCATGGCGAGCACTATATTTCGCTTTGCCTTTATTCCTGCGTATTTGCTTGCTTCAGGGTTATGCCCGCATGCAATCAGCTCATATCCGAAGACGGTTTTATTAAGTATTATGTATGTAATAATCACAAACAATATTGCAATCAGAAACCCTGCATTTAGGCCTGAGCCCTGCGTGATTTTATCCAGCCCCCATGTAGGCAGCTCAGCTGTCTCCTTAATAATCAGTGATTGGTTCTTAAGCTTGTCATATACCATTTCTACGACCAGCATATTAACAAGGTACATTCCAATATAATTCATCATTATGCTGGATATAACCTCATGAACATTGAATACGGCTTTCAATATTCCGGGAACCGCCGCCCAAACCGCTCCGGCAGCCATTGCTCCTAAGAATGCGACTATCCATTGATATGAACCTAAGGCTTCTCCCTTTACGCCAACAAGTATAGCTACAAATCCGCCCACTATCAGCTGCCCGGATGCTCCGATATTGAACAGTCCTGTTTTGAAAGCAAACCCTACTGACAATCCCGTAAGAATCAGCGGGGTTGCCATGTAAAGAACTTCTCCTATTCCCTTTGCTCCGCCGGAGAACCCTCCTTTTAGTATTGTGAAAAATGCCGGAAATGCCTGCTGTGCATTCGTTATCAGGAGAATAACAAGCCCGAAAATCAATCCGACAATAATGGCACCAACTGAAGCTACTACATCTGAAAACCTAGGAGAATTAACCCATTTTTTTAGTCTGTTCATACTGCCTTCTCCTCTCTTTTTGCACCCGACATATATAAACCTAAATCCTCCATTGTTACACTCTTAGGGTCAAGGTCTGCCACTATTTCACCCTCGTATATAACCAATATTCTGTCAGAAACATTCATAACTTCCTCTAGCTCCAAAGATACCAGAAATATTGCCTTGTTTTTGTCTCTTTGCTTTACCAGCTGTTTATGAATATATTCAATAGCTCCTACATCCAGTCCGCGTGTAGGCTGCACAGCTACTAACAATTCGGGGTCTTTATCAATCTCCCTTGCTACTATCGCCTTCTGCTGGTTGCCGCCCGACATGCTTCTTGTCAGCGTCTTGGCTCCCTGCCCGCTTCTGATATCAAATTGCTCAATAAGTTTATTTGCGTATTTTGTAATTTCTTTGAATCTTAGAAAGCCATATGTCTGAAACTCTTTTTTATAATAACTTTGCAGAACAAGGTTTTTTGCTAGGCTATATTCCAGAATCAATCCGTGCTTATGCCTGTCTTCAGGTATATGGGACATTCCGGAGTTGCTTTTGCGCCTTATGCTTGATTTTGTAATGTCTTTCCCGTTGAGTTCAATGGCGCCGGCAGTCACTTTTTCAAGCCCTGTTATGGCATATACCAACTCCGACTGCCCGTTTCCGTCAATTCCGGCAAGGCATACCACTTCTCCTGCTTTTACATTGAAAGACACATTTTTAACCACTGGTTTTTCAGAATGCTTTGACTTAACTGTAAGGTTTTTTACACTAAGCACTACATTGCCTGTTTTAGCCTTATCCTTAATTACAGTAAACTCAATTTTTCTGCCAACCATAAGCTCAGAAAACTTCTCTTTGGAAGTATCCGCTACATCCAAAGTATCTATATATTTCCCCTTTTGAAGTACCGTGCACCTATCTGCAACCTGCTTTATTTCATCCAGTTTATGAGTTATAAATAATATCGACTTTCCCTCTTTTGCAAGATCTCTCATTATATTCATTAGCTCTTTAATTTCCTGCGGGGTAAGCATTGCAGTCGGCTCATCAAATATAAGGATTTCATTATCACGGTAAAGCATCTTTATTATTTCAACTCTCTGCTGCATTCCAACCGTAATATCTGATATCAAGGCGTCCGGGTCAATAAACAGGTTATATTTATGGCTCAGATCAACCACTTTTTTCCGCGCTTCATCCAGCTTTAGAAATCCCCTTCTGGTTGTTTCTACTCCCATTATTATATTTTCGAGTACTGTGAAGTTATGTACCAGTTTAAAGTGCTGGTGCACCATGCCTATCCCGTAATCATTGGCATCGTTCGGATTAGAAATTTGTATTTCTTTTCCATTCTTCTTTATAATGCCTTTATCAGGCTTATAAAGGCCGAATAATATACTCATTAATGTGGATTTTCCGGCTCCGTTCTCTCCAAGCAGCGCATGGATTTCTCCACGCCTTAGCTGCAGAGATATGTTATCGTTAGCCAGTATGCCCGGAAAACTTTTTGTTATTCCCAGCATCTCTATTACGTAATCCAAAACAAACCTCCGTTCTTCTTACATTTGCGTAAATATAATAAGCAAATTCAATCCTTAAAAATACATTAAATTGTGAGAATTCTGCGAACTCGCTACAATATGATGATAACATATTTCATTTGAAATTGGAATTTAAATATCACCTTGCATGAATAAAAAAAGGATGCCGTAGCATCCTTTGTTTTTGTTTTGTTTTGCTATTACTCAACAATAGTAACTGTAACAACTGTTGTTGGAATATCTGTTGCTGCATCTACATCTGTGTCGCCAAGAAGAGATGATCTTAGTCCGTCTGTATCAGCAACCAATGCATCATATATAGCATTGTAATCAGCTTCTGAGAATGTGTTGAATCTTGAGCTTGCGAATGGAAGGCCAACACCGTCAACAGTGATGTCCAGAGTTTCGCTTACGCCGCCCTTGAATTCACCTGCATAGAAGCCTTCAAGGCCCATGTAAACTGATACACCCAGCTGCTTCATAGCTGAAGTAATAACTGTTTCAGATTCTGCTGACTGGTCAACGTCTACGCCGATAACCTTTGCGCCTGCTGCATCTGCTGCTGCCATAACTGAGTTACCAACTTTTCCGCCGCATGCGAAGATAACTTCTGTGCCGTCAGCATACCATGTTGCTGCTGTTGTCTGGTTCTTAGGTGTTGCTGAGAAATCGCCTGTGTAGTGATACTTAATCTCTACTGAGTCTAATCCCATTTCAACTGCTGCATATTCTGCGCCCTGAACAAATCCGTAACCAAAACGTACAACTGCAGGAACAGCCATTCCGCCCATAAAGCCTAACTTTGTATAGCCGTCTTTAACTGCTGCATAGCCTGCCAAGAAGCCTGCCTGCTGCTCAGCATAGAAGATTGAATATACGTTAGATTCAATTCTGAATGTTGAATAGTCAGCTGTATGAGGTGTTCCGTCCAAAATTATAAAGCTTGTTTCTGGATATAAATCCTGTGCTTCATAAATAGCTGGTTCAAAAAGGAAGCCTGGAGTTACAACAACTTCTGCTCCGCCTTGAATAGCCAAGTCGATTGCTGCAAGATATGCTGCGTCTGAAACTTCTGTCGGTTTGTAGTATTTAAAAGTCTTGCCATTGTCTTTTGCAAAGGCTTGAATACCTTCCCAAGTACCTTGGTTAAAGGATTTGTCATCAATTTCGCCTGCGTCTGTAATCATAGCAATTTGATAGCCTTCAACTTCTTCAACCGGTGCTTCAGTTGCTTCATCAACTGGTGCTTCATCAACTGGTGCTTCATCAACTGGTGCTTCTGTTGCTTCAGGCTCTTTTGCGCATCCTGCAAAAACAGATGATACCAGAACTAATGCCAGTATAAGAACTAATAATTTTTTCATATTATCCTCCTAAGTAATAGTAATGCAATATTTTTTATATCACAACTAAAGATTATTTTATCATATTCAGCTGTAATATACAATGAATATAAACAATAAGATTGAATAATTAACGGGCATTTTGCTTCAGATTATTATTTTTAAAATAAATTTATTATATGATACTTATTTGAATTAATTCTTGTTTATCTAAACTAAAATCCTAAAAAACATTATAAAAAAAGCCGGACTATTACATCCGGCTTTTTTGGCTGATTGTTTATTAGAACCCTTTTAATGCTATTGATAATACCAGTAAAATATAAGCAACTGCCAACAACGCTGCGCCAATCATGCTAACAAATCCGGGAACAGCTGAAACGATTTGCGGAACTACATAAGCCGCTACTGCTACTACTGCAATTATAACAGTAATCCAAAAAACATTCTTTTTAGGTGGTGTTAATTTCATAAACCTGCCTCCTTAAATTATTTATATTTATTATATAATTAATATATTAAATATTCAAACTTAAATGCCTTATATATTTTTATTTTTTTGGCTGCTGCACCTATTAGTTTTTGGTTTTGTATGTGATTTCAGCAAATTCCTTAAAAGCATTCTCAAACAGATCAATATCCTCACCTTTTAGATATTTATTAAAAAACCCTATAGTATACTCTCTGTGTATAGTATTCAGCCTTTTCGCGTCCATAGTTCCCCAGTAGCCGATGTATTTATATATGTCGAAGAACATAGGGAAATCCCAAAAATTCAAATGGGTTGTGTCGCTTATTTTCATATAATAAGCTGGCCCCGCAATTTTTCCGTATATTGATTCCCCTATTATTTCTTCCATCTCTTCATCAGAATCGCTCTGTATAATCATGAAAGGCTGCTCAATTTCCGCTCCACTTGCGAATTGCTGCCCGTATGGCCATCCATCAATATTTACACCTGCTTTTATTCTGTCGTCCATCATACATGCCTCCTCAGCAGTAGCACCGCCAAAGGACCATCCTATTATTCCTATATTGTCCAGATTCAGCTTTGTGGAAAAAATATTGTTCTCGCTATTCATTCTTTCAATTTCGTCCAGTAAAAACAGTACATCTTCTGTTCTTATCTCAATAGTTTTTGTTGATGAATCATCGACTGTCAATATTTCGCCTATGATGCGTTCCTTTTCTTCTCTGCTTGATGCAGCTTCGTATTCTTTGTATAATTGCTCTTCTTTCAGATAGTTGTCATCATATACCTCAGAAAAATATGATAAATCGCCGTATATAACTTCTCCGTCGGGGTATATTGACACTATTGTTTCATATGAATGGGATATGCTGAATACAATATATCCATTGCTCGCCAGCTCTTCAAATAGCATCGTGTTTTCTGAATTAAGCCCATAAAATGACGGCGAATAAATAATTACCGGATATGTATCCTCCAATGATGATACCGGCGCATTTCCGATGCTGTTTGTTTTTGAGAGCGACAGATGCGAATACCAGAAAGTACCCATGCCGGAATTAATGGAATACGCCTTGCCTGTTATGCCCTGCTCATCCCAATATTTCTCTACTTCTCCATCCTTGACGTCAGTTGGGTACCACGCCGTAACCAAAAAGTTCCTAGCATCTCCCTTTTCTTCAGTATAAATTTCTTCTCGTTCATAGTCAATCATCCTGAAGCTTATCGTACCTACGCCATATTCACCATGTGGTGCAGGCAGGTCTACCACCGGAAGCAGCAAAGGCCAAATCAAGGAAGCAAAATAAGCTATAAAAGCAAAAACTACGTAAAGCACTCTTATAAACTTGCTTTTTACGCGAATGTCTTTTTTTAATAGTAATTCTACTATACCGATAATCAAACAGCATACTGAAAAAATATATATCGGTACCATCTGCCATCTGTAGCCTTCAATTATTATGTTAAGCATCATTGCTGCTATAGCTGCAAATGGCATAAGTTTAATAAAAACTGTTTTTTTGCAGCAAGGTATCTGTCTTCCAACCAAGCCTGCAAAAATAAATACAAAAATCATAATTTCAAATAATCTCATAATATAATTCCTTTCTATATATATTAGATGAGCTAAATGGAGAAAATCACTTCATAAATATAAAAATAAGAATTCTTATAATATATTTTTAAAACAAATACTTGACAAACTGCACAATTGTTCGTATAATAACAATAAATATCGGAACATATTTTCGCTTTATTCGATATTTGTGTGTTTTGAGGGGATGTTTGTATGGCGAAATCGTGTTATATGCTAATAGACGTAAATAGCGCGTTTTTATCCTGGGAAGCCGTTTATAGGCTTCAGCACGGTGAAACCGTGGATCTTCGTGACATTCCTTCAGTAGTTGGCGGCTCTGAAAAAAACCGCCATGGCATTGTATTGGCAAAATCGTTGTCAGCAAAAAAACTCTACAATGTGAAAACAGGTGAACCTCTTGTTCAGGCACAGAACAAGGCGGGGAACAATCTAGTCGTTGTCCCTCCCAGACACGGCTTATACAAAGAGGCCTCAGATGCTATGATGAACGTACTGCAACAGTACTCCCCTGTTGTAGAACGTTTTTCAATAGACGAGGCTTTTTTAGATTATACCGGTATGGAGATGCTCTATGGAGACCCCGTAAAAACCGCATATATAATAAAAGACGAAATAGAAAGCAAATTAGGCTTTACAGTTAATATTGGAATCTCAACCAATAAACTTCTTGCAAAAATGGCCTGCGAGTTCGAAAAGCCAAACAAAGTGCATACATTATGGCCTCACGAAGTGCCATCGAAAATGTGGCCTCTGCCTATAGGTGAGCTTTACATGGTCGGCCGAAAAACGGAAGAAAAACTGATTCATAAAGGAATACTGACCATAGGTGACCTCGCAAAATGCGATATTGTCTATCTAAAGAAGTGGATAAAGGGATTCGGAGAACTTCTTTGGCATTTTGCCAACGGTAGCTATCCGGAAAGCGACAAAGGCGGAACAGCCTTCTTTCAGGGTGCGCTTACCCATGAAACCGACTCAAAAGCCAAGGGCATAGGCAATTCCAGCACAATCGCATTCAACCTGGAGACAAAAAGCGCCGCTTATAAGGCTCTTTTATCATTATGCGAAACGGTGTCTAGGAGACTAAGAGAACATAATTTTAAGGCTCAGGTAATACATGTCGGCTACACAACCAGCGAATTCGAGCGCTTCGGCAGGCAAAAAAAATACCTTTCCCCTACCAGCTCCACACAGGAGTTATATAATCGTGCCTGTTCGCTTCTGGACGAACTATGGGATATGCAGCCAATACGGGCTATTGGCGTGCATGCCACATGCCTCACTTCATCAGAAAATACTCAGATTAATATGTTCGAAATAGAAAGCGAAAAATCAAAATTTATTGATTGTACCGTAGATAACTTAAGAAACAAATATGGGTCATCCATAATAAAAAGAGGTTGCTTCCTGGATGAAGATATCAGCCACATGCTGGGAGGTTCGTGGGGCAATCCCACAGGAAACTCATGAAAAAGACTATGATACCGGCTGAAGTCATCGCTCATTTTGACACAAAAGGGATTATTACTCCATACCGCATAAAATACGAAAAAGAAGGCATACAAATCATGCAGATATCGCGTATTCTAAAGCGCGGCGTCAACACATTTGGGGGAAATACTGTGGAAGTGTACGACTGCGTAGCCATGAAAGAAGACTGCGAAATTTGCTTTGCTCTTAATTTTGAAAAAAAGTTAAGCAGGTGGTTTCTTACTAAAATTTAATTTTATTCAATAATAGCGATAGCCCTAGTTATGGATGCTTCAGCGCTTATCTTTATTGGAAGTGCCATAAAAAGAAATTCTGTCATATCCAAAAGCTTTTCAAGGTTTGTCAGGTTCTCAATAATAAGAATATCTTTGCTTAGCAAAATATTATGCACTACAAACGGAAATCTATCCGGCGAAGGCAAATCCATACCTGCTATTTTTATTTTCTGCAGTACAAGGTATTCTGCGGTTTCAATCGAAATAACAGGTGCGTCTTCTGCATAGTATTCCGCTTGTTCAAACATATCTCCATACCCAGTATAAAAAAGCACTATTTCGCTTTTTTTGATTTTATTCTTGTCTTCTTCACTGAGTGTTATTTCCTTCTTGCCCGACACATTAATAACGCAGGCCCTACCCATGAAATGAGATAGTTGATAGCTCTCAAGGCCTTTGCCTCCCAGTATCAGATGACTTGGAGCGTCTATATGCGTTCCCGTGTGCATTCCCAAAGAGATTTTTGTATTACTGTATTTATCATTCTCTATAAATCTATTCTGTATAACTATTGCCTCCTCATCGTATGGATGAACAGGCATTTTATCGAATAATTTCTGAGATAAATCTATTATTTCTTTCATATAGGTGTCCTCTGAATGTGACTTCTATATTTATACTACTCCTTAAACATAAAATTATCAAATAATATATTTATCATATAGAAAGCCCGCCTGATAAATCATATCAGGCGGGCTAAGCATTAGCTGTATTAAATTAAGAAGTCTTAATTACTTCTTCGCCATTACTGCCGCATGTGCTGCTGCCAGGCGGGCAATCGGCACACGGAAAGGAGAACAGCTTACATAGTTCAATCCTATATTGTGGCAGAAGATAACTGAATCAGGGTCTCCGCCGTGCTCTCCGCATATTCCGAGCTTTAGATCCGGGCGTACACTTCTGCCCTTCTCTGCTGCTATCTGCATCAGCTGGCCAACGCCTGTCTGGTCAACGTGAGCAAACGGATCAGATTCAAATATTCCCTTAGCGTAGTAGTCTTCAAGGAATGAGCCTGCATCATCACGTGAAAATCCGAACGTCATCTGTGTTAGGTCGTTTGTTCCGAATGAGAAGAACTCTGCTTCTTTTGCGATTGCGTCTGCTGTAAGTGCTGCTCTTGGTATCTCTATCATTGTTCCAACGAGATACTTCAAATCGCTTCCGGCTTCTGCAATTATTTTATCTGCTGTTTCTGTTACTACTTTCTTTACATAGGAAAGTTCCTTTACTTCACCTACAAGCGGAATCATAATTTCAGGAACAATGTTCAGTCCTTTTTCCGCGTTTACTTCCAATGCTGCTTCAATAACCGCTGTTGTCTGCATCTCAGCAATTTCAGGATATGTAACAGACAGGCGGCATCCGCGATGTCCAAGCATTGGGTTAAATTCATGAAGTCCTTCGATTATGTGCTTTAGGTCCTCAAACTTCATCTTCATTTCTTTTGCTAGGTCTTTTATGTCCTTTTCATCGTGAGGAAGGAATTCGTGAAGCGGTGGATCCAAGAAACGAATAGTAACCGGACGTCCTTCCATTGCTTCGTATATTCCCTTGAAGTCAGCTTTCTGCATAGGAAGAAGCTTATTAAGGGCAGCTCTTCTCTGCTCTTCGTTTGATGATACTATCATCTCGCGCATTGCCGGAATTCTGTCTTCATCGAAAAACATGTGTTCTGTGCGGCAAAGGCCAATGCCCTCTGCACCGAATACAACAGCCTGCGCTGCATCCCTTGGAGTATCAGCATTTGTACGAACCTTAAGTGTACGGATTTCATCAGCCCATCCCATCAGCTTTGCAAAGTCACCTGTAACTTCAGCTTCAACTGTCTTTATGGCTTCTGCATATACGTCACCTGTTGAGCCGTTGAGAGAGATGTAATCTCCTTCTTTTATTGTACTTCCGCCCAAAGTGAAGAGTTTCTTTTCTTCATTAAGTTTTACATCGCCGCATCCTGCTACGCAGCATACGCCCATACCGCGGGCAACAACTGCTGCGTGCGATGTCATTCCACCACGTGCAGTCAATATGCCTTCAGATGCATACATACCTTCGATATCCTCAGGTGAAGTCTCATGACGTACAAGAACAACTTTTTCGCCCTTGTTCTTTGCCTTTACTGCATCCTCAGCTGTGAAGTATACTTTTCCGCAGGCAGCTCCCGGAGATGCCGGAAGACCTTTTCCGACTACCTTTGCAGCCTTTAATGCCTTTATATCAAATTGCGGATGAAGCAGTGAATCCAATTGGCCCGGGCCAACCTTTAATATTGCTTCCTCTTTTGTAAGCATCTTTTCATCAACCAAGTCAACTGCTATTTTCAATGCAGCTGCAGCTGTTCTTTTTCCGTTACGAGTCTGCAGCATATAAAGCTTGCCTTTTTCGATTGTGAACTCCATGTCCTGCATGTCACGATAGTGGTTTTCAAGCTTTTCAGCAATATCCATAAACTGATTATATATCTCTACATTTTCTGTCTGCAGCGCTGAAATAGGCTGAGGTGTACGGATACCCGCAACTACGTCTTCGCCCTGTGCGTTCATCAGGTATTCGCCGTATATCAGCTTTTCGCCTGTGCTTGGGTTTCTTGTGAATGCAACGCCTGTGCCTGAATCATTACCCATGTTTCCAAATACCATAGCCTGAACATTAACTGCAGTACCCCATGAAGATGAGATATTGTTCATTCTGCGGTAAATTATTGCTCTTGGATTATCCCATGAATTAAAAACAGCCTTTATCGCTTTCATCAATTGGTCTTTCGGGTCCTGTGGGAAATCTACTCCCAATTTTGATTTGTATAAAGCCTTGAACCTTACAACCATTTCCTTCATGTCTTCTGCGTCAAGCTCTGTGTCATGCTCTACGCCTTTTTCTTCTTTCATAACGTCAATTATCTTTTCAAATTCCGGCTTTGGCAAGCCCATAACTACGTCTGAAAACATCTGGATGAATCTGCGATAGCTGTCATATGCAAATCTATCATTCTCGGTCAGCTTTGCAAGCCCCTGAACTGCTATATCATTAAGTCCAAGGTTCAAAACTGTGTCCATCATTCCCGGCATGGATACCCTTGCTCCTGAACGAACTGATACTAGGAAAGGATTCTCTAAGTCACCCAACTTTTTGCCTACGATTTTCTCTGCTTTCTTCAGAGCATCCTCAATCTGCTCTAAAATGTCATCGGCAATCTTTTTGCCGTCTTCATAGTAACGTGTGCATGCATCCGTGCTTACTGTAAAGCCCTGTGGAACCGGCAGTCCCAGAGATGTCATTTCTGCTAGGTTTGCCCCTTTTCCACCGAGGATGTCCTTCATGCTCGCGTCACCCTCGCTGAACATATAAACGTACTTTTTGCTCATTATCTTATTATGCCTCCTGAAATATTAAATAGCCGCATAATTCACAGCACACGCTATTTTATAAAAAGCATGTACAATCAATAAATTATGTACTTCTATTACCAAATTATTTTAAATTGTACAGTATATACTGATACCTGTACAAGCCACTAAACATTATATAACATCAACTTTGTTAATTCAACACTTTATTTCCCTCAACTGCCTTGTTTCAGAGGGTTTACGCTCTTTGAAAGTGTCTGTTTTTTTGTGCACTGCTGTTTGTTATGTGCTAATCCGCTAATGATATTACGCCTACTGAAAGCCCGCAGCGCCCGCCGGTTTTCCTATGCGAAAAGAATTCCTCACTGTTGCAGCAGGAGCACAAATTAGCAAATGCTATATTCTCCTCTTTTACTCCTGCTTTCATAAGCTGCGTTTTTAGCGCATTTACTAGGTTAACATGGGGCTTTTCGTAGCTATATGATACTGTGCTGTCTTCTTTAGCGAATACTTCCTCGAATTTCTCCGATACTTCGCTTCCCACCTCGAAGCAGCATTCCATTATAGTTGGCGATACTGCACAAAGCAAATCTTCGGGTTTTGTTCCGTATACTTCGCTCATTTTTTTCGCGGTCTTTGCGGCTATGTTCATAACCGTGCTTCTCCAGCCGCTGTGGGCGAGGCCAATCGCGTTGTTTTTCGGGTCATAGAAGTATACTATAGCGCAGTCAGCGGAGTGCTTTACCAGAGTAACGCCTTTTTGATTGGTTATCAAAGCGTCTGCCTTTACTAAATCGGGAATTACTCCATAGCCTATTCCAAAGTTATTTTCATCAACTATATGCACATTGTCTTCATGTATCTGATATGAAAAGGCAAATTTCTCTGGGTTCGCTTCAAGTACGCCTGCAAGTCTCATATAGTTTTCATATACGTTTTCTCCAGCGTCGCCTCTGGTGTAGGACATGTTCATTGTCGCTAGGTGCCCCTCGCTGACTCCGCCATGCCTTGTCGTAAATGCTGTCTTAACTTTGCCGTTATTAAATAAAGGAATGGTGTAATATTCTACTCCATTCCTTGTTTTCTTTATAAAATCTTCCATTTGAATTCTTTCTCACTAATTATGATTTTTTCAATTTATTAAGCTCTTCCTGGAACGAGCTGATATCCTGAAAATCCTTATATACAGAAGCAAATCGAACATAGGCCACCTGGTCTACTCCCTTTAGTAGCTCTACGACCTTTTCGCCGATTTCTTTGCTGGATATTTCCTGATGCAGTGAATTATATACCCACTTTTCAACTGAAGAAACTATTTCATTTATTGCGTTTACACTTACCGGCCTTTTTTCGCATGCCTTTATAATACCTGTGCGGATTTTGTCAGGGTCAAACGATTCCCTCCTGTCATTGCTTTTTATAACAAGGACAGTGGGCTGCTCTACTTTCTCGTAGGTTGTGAATCTTTTTCCGCACTGTATGCATTCCCTGCGCCTTCTGATTGCGCTGTTATCCTCAGTAGGCCTGGAATCTGTCACTTTGCTTTCGGTGCAGTTGCAGTATACGCACTTCATTTATATGCCTCCAGTTCTATAACAATATACCACAAAACATTATGAATGGCAACGTTTATTAACACAGTTATCAACAGGTTAATGGCATTTGTTAATAATTCCGGTGGATAACTTAAATTTTATCAACAATTGCCCTTAGTCCGAGTTCATAACTCAAAAAACCAAACCCGGAGATTATGCCTATGCCTGCACCCGCTGTCACGGAGACTGCGCGGAATTCTTCCCTTGCATGTATGTTGGATATGTGAACTTCAACATAGGGAAGCCTCTGGGACTTTATGGCGTCATGCAAAGCGTAGCTATAGTGAGTGTATGCACCAAGGTTTGCGACTATTCCATCATACGAATCATCGCCGGCATCCTGTATTAGGTCAATCAGTTTGCTTTCGGAATTCGACTGGCAGAAATCCACCTCTACACCCAGTTCTTCAGCACATTTCTTTATATATTCTACTAAATCGTAATATGTTTTAGTCCCGTATATTTCCGGCTCTCTCTTGCCCAGCATATTTAAATTAGGACCGTTAAGAATTAATATCTTCATCTTCAGTCTCCTTGTATTTTTGTATTATTTCATCACATACTTTATATATGGACGAATTATTATCTACAATATAATCAGCATACTTTTCATATAATTTTACTCTTTTTAAATAGAGTTTATCAAGAGAATTATCATTTTTAAGGAGTGGCCTTTTATTCTTATCCTTCTGAAGGGATTTCTTTATGCTCTCTAGGCTGCGCTTAACAAAAAAAACTACAGCGTTATCCGAAAGGTAATTCATATTTTCAGCAACCGTCACCACGCCGCCGCCAGTTGATATAACGGCCTTTTCATATGAGGCTGCTTCCTTAACGGCCATGGTTTCCACACACCGAAAGCTCTTCTCGCCGCTTTCAAACAGCTCCTCTATTGTCATGCCGTAGCTTTCTGTTATCTCGTCCGTATCAAGAAATGTATATCCCAGTTTTTTTGCAAGAATTTCTCCTATGCTGGTTTTGCCGCATCCTGACATTCCTATCAATACAATATTTTTAGCCATTACTTACCGCCCGATATGTCATTATATATTTTCTGCGCTGTGCCTGCATCTATCTTTACGGAATTAAATATTTCCTGTGCTTTCACTGCCTGGGCAATAAGCATATACATGCCGTTAACTGCCTTTTTACCTGCACCTTTTGCATAGCCTAAAAGCTTTGTCTCCATTGGATTATAAATAAGGTCTACAACAGCCTCCGCATTGCCTATAGCTTCCTTTTCTATGGGTGAGCTGTCTGTGTTCGGGCTCATCCCCAGGGGTGTAGCGTTAATTATTATTTGATACTTATGATTTTTATCGATTTCTTTATAGGCCTTCTGTGAACTATTTGGCGTTCTGCTGAACAAATCTACACTGGATGCACCCATGCTTTCCAACACAAATTTAACAGCCTTGGATGCACCGCCTGTACCTAATATAGCGGCATTTTTGCCCTTTACCTGTATATTATTATTTTCTAATGTTTTTTTGAATCCTAAGCTGTCTGTATTGAAGCCTACGAGCTTATCACCTTTCATGCAGATAGTGTTAACTGCGCCTATATATTCAGCTTCTTCCGACAAGCCATCTAAATATTTTATGACCTCACTCTTATAGGGTATGGTGACGCTGAGCCCTTTTATCTTTCCGGATCTTACATCATTCATGAATTTTCCCAAGTCTTCTTTTTTAACGGGGAAAAGTTTGTATTCACCCTCAATTCCCGAGTACTTAAATATTTTTTTGTGTATCTCTGGTGACATTGAATGTCCCAGCTTTTCGCCCAATAATCCGTATATATTCATTTTATTCAATCCTTTCATATGCTCTGTAGCAGCCTAGTACCTTAATATCAAGGCATGTTTTCTTCGCTTCTTCAATGGCCTTTGCCACATTTTCATCAGCCAGGTTCCCGCTGAAATCCAAATGAAAATTATATTCCCAAGGATTATTCGCTATCGGCCTGGATACTATTTTTAATAAATTTACACTGTTATCTGCAAATATCGAAATCAGCTCATGCAATGAACCAGCTCTATGGTTAAGCGTAGCCACTATACTAATTTTATTTGCGCCTACAAGCATATATTCATCTTTTGCTACTATAGCAAACTTTGTATAGTTGTTTTTATTTGTCTGTATATCCTCTTTTATCACATTCAAACCATACAATTTTGCGCAAGTGCCTGATGCTATAGCGCCGGTTTCTTTGTTCTTCTCCTCTACAGCCATTTTTGCTCCGTGGGCGGTGGATTCCACAATATGTCCGAATATTTTATGCTTCTCCAGATACTCGCCGCACTGCTTTATGGCCTGATAATGGGAATATACTTTCTTTATGTCGGTTTCTTTTGCTCCTTCAATGCCCAGAAGGTTATGCCTTATTTTCAGTATATACTCATCTATAATCCACACGCTTTTTTGCGCCAGTATGTCAATAGAGGCGTCAACATTACCTGAAGATGTATTCTCTACCGGAAGAACAGCATAGTCAATTTCTTCATTTATGACGGCATCAACCATTGATTCAAAGCTTTCAAATGGGGTAAGAATTGCTCCTTCAAAATATTCAGAAGCTGCCTGATAACTGAATGAACCTTCAATCCCCAAATATCCGGTTTTAGGATTCTTTATAAGCTCAGCGGAATATACCTTTTGTGAATCGTAGTGTTCCTTTATAAGAGTGGTCTGATATCGCCTGCTTATTCCCATTATAGTTGAGTAAAGAGATGGGATGTATGATTTAAGTATGGGATTGTCGACTTTTTTTGCCGCATTGTCTATCACATTTTTTTCACGGGTAACATCCAGCACTTCCATTTTGTGCTCTATCTTATATTTCGTGACTTCATCGACTATTTTCATTCTCTTCTGAAAGAATTTAATAATCTTGGAGTCGACTCTGTCAATCTGCCTTCTTATCTTCTTTAAATCCACTTTTATGCTCCCGGTATTATATTTCTGCCTGGCTTAAATATGTATCCAGTACTGCCAATGCAACTGCAGCCTTAGCAACGGGAATAGCCCTAGGTACTATGCATGGGTCGTGCCTGCCCTTTATCTCCAGTTCCGCATTCTCCATTAGGTCAATATCAACGGAGTTTTGCTTCGCGGAAATAGATGGCGTCGGCTTAATGGCGCATCTTGCAAAAACAGGCATGCCATTTGATATGCCTCCTAATATTCCACCATTATTATTTGTCTTTGTTACTATTTTGCCTTCTTTAATTTCGTATTCATCGTTCGCTTCGCTGCCCTTTTTATCAGCGATATCAAACCCTGCTCCAAACTCCACACCCTTAACCGCAGGTATAGCAAAAAGGATGGATGCTATATTGCTCTCGAGGTTATCAAATATCGGCGAACCTATCCCTGCTGGGAGCGAATTAACTGCTATCTCTATTACGCCGCCTGCGGAGTCCTTGTTCTCTCTGCACTGCATAATATGATTTATCATTTGCTCTTTTTTAATTTCTGAAACCGTAGGGAAATTGCTGTCTGCAATCTGCGCTGAAGTGAATTCTCTGCAGTAATTTATTTCGTCATCAGCTATGCCGCCTATTGAATATATCCTCGCCTCTATTGATATGCCCTTTTCAGCTAATATCTGCATAGCGACAGCGCCGGCAAACACAAGCGGCGAGGTAAGCCTTCCGGAAAAATGCCCTCCTCCAGAAACTATATTATGCCCTTTATACCTTATGTGGCCAGTATAGTCTGCATGTGAAGGACGAATTATATTTTTGGTTTTTTCATAATCAGAGCTTTTTGTGTTATTTGAATATATTAATCCCGTCAATGGAGTACCTGCTGTGTATCCTTTATTCATGCCGGATATTATATCCACCTTGTCATCCTCTTTTCGCGGAGTTGACCACGGAGTTCTTCCTGGGGCTCGCTGCTTCATTAAGGATTCAATTTTATCCATGTCTAATAATAGTCCGCTGGGAAGGCCGTCTATTGTAACTCCTATGGCTTTCCCGTGGGATTCCCCGAATATGCTTATTCTGATGTTTTTCCCCCAAATACTGCTCATATTTTTCCTCCAAGGCTTTCAAAGTCTCTCCAGAAATCAGGGTAAGATTTTGCTACGCATTCATGTCCGTCTATTTCAACCGGATTTCTGCAGAAAGCCGACAGCGCCCCTGCCATCATCCCAATCCTATGGTCATTATAGCATGAAATACTTCCACCCGAAAGACTGCTCCTGCCTTTTATAATCATTCCGTCATCTGTGGCTATTGCGCTACCGCCCAAGTTGTTTATCACTGCTGCTATGCTCTGTATTCTGTCTGATTCCTTTATCTTCAGCCTCTCTCCTCCAGTAATCCTGCTTTCCCCCTCAGCTATAGCCATGGCAGCCGCAATTACCGGAGCCAAGTCAGGGCATTGGGACACATCTATCTGGGCGCGATGTAATGTAGCTTTCTCAGATATCAGCATTGCACCATCCCAGTAAATACTAGCTCCCATTGAATTCAGTATATCAACAATGATCTTGTCACCCTGTTTTGAATTCCTATCAAGACCGGATATCTCTATCTTCCCTTTTGCCCCTGAAAGCAGCCAGAACCCAGCGTGAGACCAGTCGCCCATCACTGCAAAATCCCTAGCCTTGTAACCTCCGCCGTTTACGGTATATGTTTTGAAGTATTCATCATACTCAGAGAGCACTCCGAATTTATTCATTATATCCTGCGTAATGTCAATATACGGCTTTGATTCAAGTTTGTTTAGTATTTTAATATGAGTTTCTGCTTCTCTGTTTCCCGCCGCTAGCATAAGGCCGGTAATAAACTGAGAACTTACATCTCCGGATGTTTCATACTCATCCGCATCTAGTATGCCTTCTGTTTCAAGCGGAAGGAAATTGTCGCCATGATGATATGTAATGTTATTCTTTTCGAAAATCTTAAAATAGTCATCCAGAGACCTTTCCGGAAGCCTCCCGCTGCCTGTAAAACGGGCTTTCTTGAAAAATGATAGCACAATCGGAATCATAAATCTTAGTGTAGAGCCGGACTCATTGCTGTCAATCAATACTTCATCAAATGGTTTCTTAACAAACCTATCAATTATTAGAGTTACCTGCCCGCCTTCTGTGGCGTTTTCCCCTTTAATATCCGCACCCATATGAGTAAGCACATTTATAGTCGCAGCAATGTCCTTGGACATTGTTACATTTGATACGATGGACTTGCCTTCCGCAAAGCTAGCACATATCAAAGCCCTGTGTGCTTCACTTTTTGATGAAGGCATTTCAACTTTCCCGCTTAATGTGGCAGGTTGTATCTTAATCACATTGCTCCTCCTAAATATATTTATGAAGCTCTTCATAATCTATTGGGCATATAAAGCATTTGCCGATTTCCTCAAGGAGAATTAGCTTAAGTTTGGCATTGAAGGTCTTTTTATCTCTTTTTGCATATTCAAATGTCTTTTGCATATCCGCTTCCGGCATATCAATGGGCAAATGAAAGCTTTTAAGCAAAGATATTACCTGATCATATGTTCCTTGCTTTGTTTGGCCTAGTTTCTCGCTGTTTTTAGTGAATACAGCCATGCCTATTGCCACCGCGTGGCCGTGAGATAAATTAAGCTCCTGGTTTTTCTCCAGTGCGTGCCCTAATGTATGACCAAAATTAAGTGTAAGCCTTAGTCCGTTGTCCTTTTCATCCCGCTGAACCACTTTCAGTTTGTCTTCGCAGCATTTCTTTATCACGTCGCTTAATACAGGTTGTATTTTGCTTCTGGAATTATATTTATTAAGAATTCCATATAGGTCTTTATCCATTATGAAGGCGTACTTTATGACTTCTGCCATTCCGCACGCGAAGTTTTCATCATCCAGTGTCTCAGAAGCATCCGGATCTATGATTACCATGCTGGGATGATAAAAAGCCCCGGCAAGGTTTTTGCCCTGCTTTAAGTTTACTGCTGTCTTTCCACCTATTGAGCTATCCACCTGCGCCAGCAGCGTTGTAGGAATCTGAACATAATTTATTCCTCTTAAATAGCATGAGGCTGCAAAACCGGCAAGGTCGCCTATTACTCCTCCGCCAAGGGCGGCAATAATATCTGTTCTGCTTGTTTCGTATTCAATCAGCTTATCAAAAACATGCTCAAGCGTAGCCAGAGATTTGCTTTCTTCTCCCTGTTCTAATATTATAGAGTTTACTTCCGTTCCTTGTGCGTTGATGCTGTCTTCCACTCTTTTGCCGTAAAGAGAAAAAACCTTATCATCCGTAATTATTACAACTTTAGCGGACGGGAATTTCTCCGCTATTTTTTCGCCGACTGTATCCAGTGCTCCTTTTTCAATATATAATGGATACGAGATATTTCCTATATTCGCTATCATACAACCTCCTTAGGTTACGTAAGGGCAATTCATTCCTAGGTGTAGCCTTAAGCTGGTTCCACTCCGTTAGTAACCAGCCTCGGCCTGTCAGTTTCTTATTTGTTGTGTCGGAGATTTTATTTCCTAAAATCTCCTTAAATTACGTGCCTTTCAAGAACCTTTGCAATTTTGTCCATTTCTATCATAAGCTTCGCAAATTGCTGCGGTTTTATTGTCTGTGCTCCATCGCTTAATGCGTGGGCAGGATCAGGATGGACTTCAATAATAAGGCCGTCTGCTCCAGCTGCTATTGATGCCTTAGAAAGCGAATCTACCATCCACCATAGCCCTGCCGCATGGCTTGGGTCAACTATGATCGGAAGGTGGCTAAGCCTCTTTACCATTGGCACTGCGCTTACATCCAAAGTATTTCTGGTATAGTTTTCAAATGTACGTATGCCCCGTTCACAAAGGATGACATTAGGGTTTCCTTCTGCCAGAATATACTCCGCCGACATCAACCATTCTTCAATTGTTGAGCTTAGCCCTCTTTTGAGTAATATGGGTTTATCTGTCTTGCCTAATGCCTTAAGCAGAGCAAAGTTCTGCATGTTTCTTGCGCCCACCTGTATAATATCAACATCCTTAAATTCATCAAGTGTACCAATTGACATGATTTCCGTTACTATAGGGAGGCCTGTTTCCTTTTTTGCCTCCAGCATATATTCTATGCCCTCTTTACCGAGCCCTTGAAATGAATATGGTGAGGACCTAGGCTTGTAGGCACCTGCCCTAAGAAAATGTGCACCGGCTTCTTTTACTGCCTTGGCATGTTCAATAACCGCGTCTTTCCCTTCCACTGAGCACGGCCCTGCCATGACTACTATTGCATCGCCGCCGATTTTATGCCCTGCTACTTCAATTATAGTGGCCTCTGGTTTGAATATTTTATTGGCTCTTTTATAGGGTTCTTGGATATGCACAAGGTTATGTACCCACTTGTTGGATAATATCGGCGATTCCTGCACCTTGCTAGTGTCGCCAACCAATCCTAAAATCGTATAGGATTGTCCATCACTTCTGTGCACCTCTACGCCATTTTGTTTCACCTCAGTTATAAGGTTTTGTACTTCCTTTTCCGGTGTATTCGGCTCAAGTACTATTATCATCTTTCTAGTCCTCTCTTTTCTAATCTTTTCTTCTTGTCGTATTAAATTTAAAAACAAAAAGAGGAGCTGTGTTTTCAACTCCTCTTGGTTTCTTCTTTTAATAATATTAAGAGTTTACTTACACATTTACTTTTACATGGCTAAAAAAGCTAAAGTAATAATAACCAAAGCTAAATGAAAAAAAGCCGTAAAAGTTTTGCAGAAATGCTTTGAGCATAAGCCTTCTCTTTCATTTATTTTATGGTATAGTACCATTATATTAATTTATTGTCAATAGCGCCTAACTTTCACATTATTAAATTTATGCTTGTGTATTGTTTTGTTTAAGTCCATTCAAATTTGTGTACATATAAAAATATATATGATAAAATACATATATGAATTATAAATATATTATTTTGGAGGAGGTTCTCTATGAAAGAACTATTCGAAAAGAACTTTATTGAAGTATTAAAGACAAAATATGCAGAATTTAACGGCAGAGAAACCAGAAGAAATTACTGGATGTTCGTGCTTTGCGTAGTTATTATTAACATTGCCTTAGGCATATTAGCCGGTATATTTGCTAATAATTTCTTAGGTAATTTCTTCTACTCAATATCCGGACTTTTCTCACTGGCAATATTGGTGCCCAGCTTGGGAATGAGCGTAAGAAGACTGCACGATATCGGAAAAGACTGGGTTTGGATCTTAGTTGTTCTTATCCCGCTTGTGGGCCAAATATGGCTGATAATAATGCTCGCGCAGGAGCCGCAGAAATCAGACAACCAGTACGGACCATATGTAGCATAATCTACAGCAATTTAATCAAGCAGGCCTATACAGCAAAGTATAGGCCTTTTTATTCATAAAGTGCCTTTATATAGCCTTTTAAAGCCTAATTTTAATTGACATAAAATAAACTTGCCTCTATAATTTATCAAGATAGTTTAAATAAGAATTTATATTATATATGCACCAATAGAAAGGACTATTCAATGATATCATCGAGCGAACTAAGAGAAAAATATCTACAGTTTTTTAAAGAAAAAGGCCATGCAGTGATACCATCTGCATCTATTATACCGGAAAATGACCCGACAGTGCTCTTTACACCAGCGGGCATGCACCCATTGGTTCCTTATCTTTTGGGTGAACCTCACCCGGAAGGAGCGCGCCTTTGCGATGTACAGAAATGTATCAGGACTATAGACATAGACGAGGTTGGCGATACCAGCCACTGCACATTTTTTGAAATGCTTGGCAACTGGTCATTGGGCGATTACTTCAAGGAAGAATCCATCAAATGGAGTTATGAATTCCTGACCAGTGATAAATGGCTGAACTTGGACGTAACCAAAATAGCTATCTCCGTATTTGAGGGCGATGATGACGCACCAAGAGATGAAGTCTCCGCCGGCGTATGGCAGGAATGCGGCATACCTAAAGAGAGAATATTCTATCTTCCAAAGAAAAATAACTGGTGGATAGCAGGAGACGCAGGCCCATGCGGACCTGATACTGAAATATTCATAATTACCGATAAAGAGCCTTGTTCACCGGAATGTTCTCCCGCGTGCGACTGCGGCAGATACCTAGAAATCTGGAACAATGTATTCATGGAGTATAATAAAAAGCCGGATGGTACATACGAACCGCTGAAAAAGAAAAACGTGGATACCGGAATGGGCTTGGATAGAACAATAGCTGTGCTGCAGGGCGTATCCTCAGTATATGAAACAGACCTTTTCGCGCCAATTATTAAAAAGATAGAAGACCTCTCAGGCGTGAATTACGGCAAAGACCCAGAAACTACTGAAGCAATGCGCATAATGGCAGACCACATTAGAACAGCTACATTTATGATTGGCGATGAAAAAGGCATCACACCTTCCAACGTTGACCAGGGCTATGTGCTGCGCAGGCTTATCCGCCGCGTAGTCCGCCACGGAGCTAAGCTTTCCTGGGAAAATGGAAACGCATGGAAGATAGCAAGTGTTGTAATAGATATATACAAGGACGTATATCCTGAGCTTGTTGAGAATAAATCCAGAATTCATGATGAGCTCAACAAAGAGGAGGCCCGCTTTGCGAAAACATTGCAGAGAGGACTCAGAGAATTCGAAAAAGTAGCATCGGAGATGGCTGAAGGCGATACTATAGACGGCCAGACCGCCTTCCATCTATACGACACATATGGCTTCCCTATCGAAATAACCGTTGAAATGGCAGAGGAAAAAGGCCTTAAAGTGGACACTAATGGCTTCGATGAAGCCTTCAGGGAACATCAGGAAAAATCCTCAGCCGGTGCAGAACAAAAATTCAAGGGCGGCCTTGCAGACAGCACAGAGGCCACCAGCCATCTGCACACTGCGACACACCTGCTGCACGCTGCATTGAGAAATATGTTCGGAGATACTGTGGAGCAAAAAGGCTCCAATATCACAGCAGAAAGAATGCGCTTCGACTTTTCCTTCGAGAGGAAAATTGAGCCTGATGAACTCAAAGAACTTGAAGACTGGGTAAACCGCGCAATAGAAGCAAAGATACCTGTGATAATGGAGGAACTGCCTGTTGATAAGGCTAAAGCACAAGGAGCCATAGGCCTGTTCTCATCAAAGTACGGCAACACCGTAAAAGTATATACTATTGAAGGCTATTCAAAGGAAATATGCGGCGGGCCTCACGCATCAAATACAGCAGATTTAGGAAGATTTGAAATCCAGAAGGAGCAGTCATCATCCGCTGGAGTAAGAAGAATAAAAGCTGTACTGATTAAAGATTGATAAATTATATTCTGCCTTAACGCAGATACTATAACTATATTATTCAGCAAGCTTTTATTAGCTTGCTGAGATTTATATTTATAAAGAAATAATTTTTACTACAATCCAAACAACTAAAGGTATAATCAAATGAATAACGAAATTTTAAATAGAATCAAAAAACGCAGGACATTCGCTATAATATCTCACCCGGATGCGGGAAAAACCACACTCACCGAAAAGCTGCTCCTCTACGGCGGCGCTATCCACCTAGCCGGTTCTGTAAAGGGGCGAAAGGCCGCACGGCATGCCACCAGCGACTGGATGGAGATAGAAAAGCAGCGCGGAATTTCGGTGACATCTTCTGCAATGCAATTCAATTATAACGGATACTCTATTAACATTCTGGACACTCCCGGGCATCAGGATTTCTCGGAGGATACATATAGAACGCTGGTTGCTGCAGACAGCGCAGTCATGCTTATTGACGGCGCAAAAGGCGTAGAGCCGCAGACTATCAAGCTATTCCACGTATGCAAGATGCGCAATATACCTATCTTTACTTTTGTAAACAAGATGGATCGTGCATCAAAAGACCCATTTGAGCTGATGGAAGAAATAGAAAATGTGCTTGGTATCCGCTCTTGCCCCATAAACTGGCCTATAGGGACCATGGGCAATTTTAAAGGCGTATACCACAGAGAAGATAAAAACATTGAAATGTACGGCAAAGATCAATCCCATGGTGCAAACAAAGCGGCCGCAGAATTTGCGCCCGTGGAAAGTGAGCAGGCAAAAAAATATATCGGAGACAGCCTGCACCAGCAGCTTATGGACGAAATTGACCTTTTAGAAGGTGCCGGCGACCCATTGGACATGCAGAAGGTTCTGACAGGGGACTTAACTCCTATGTTCTTCGGCTCAGCAATAAATAACTTTGGCGTTGAAAGCTTTCTGGATAAATTTCTGGAATACACCTTGTCACCTATGCCTCGCGAATCAGATATAGGCTTAATCCCTGTAGACAGCGATCAGTTTTCCGCATTTGTGTTCAAAATACAAGCCAATATGGATCCTGCTCATCGCGACCGACTGGCTTTTGTCCGCATATGTTCCGGCAAGTTTGAAGCGGGAATGGACGCATACCATGTACAGGGTGACAAGAATATACGCCTTGCCCAGCCGCAGCAGTTTATGGCTGACGAACGCTCATCAGTGACGGAGGCTTGGCCGGGAGATATAATCGGGCTTTTTGACCCAGGCATTTTCGGGCTGGGAGATACTCTGATTACAGGCAAGCCTATTTTCAAGTATTCAGGCATTCCGCTCTTCGCCCCTGAAAGATTCGCAAGAATTTCTCCGGAAGACTCCTTAAAACGCAAGCAGTTCGTCAGAGGCGTAACTCAGCTCTCCCAGGAAGGCGCCATACAAACCTTTAAACAGACTGATGTTGGCAGAGAAGAGTTGGTATGCGGCGTTGTAGGAGTACTTCAGTTTGATGTTCTGAAATACCGCTTAAAAAGCGAATATAACGTTGATATAAACTTCGAACATCTGCCCTTTAGGTTTGTTCGATGGATACAGGAAAAAATTGACCCTGAGAAACTTTCACTTACCAGCACAACTAGAATAGCAAAGGATATTCACGACAGGCCGGTGCTTTTGTTCGCAAATGATTGGTCCATACATTGGGCGACCGACAATAATAAAGGACTGACCTTAAGTGATACTGCGATAAGATAATGAATGAAATTAATATAAAAAAGTGGGAAACTAAAAACCTAGTAATACTGCTTATAATAGCCGGGTTTATCGGACTTGGCACAGGACTATATGACACAGTGTTCGGCAACTACCTTAAGGAAGTCTATGACGTAACTACAACTCAAAGAGGCTTTATTGAGGGCCCTCGTGAGCTGCCCGGCCTGCTTTGCCTGTTTATTATCAGCGCGCTTGCTTTCTGGGGAGATATCCGCATAGCACTCTTTTCTCAGGTCTTATCAGTAATAGGAATCGCAGTTCTTGGCCTATTTACCCCGCCTTTTGCAGTAATGCTTATATTCCTCTTTCTGATGTCGGCAGGGCAGCACATATATATGCCATTAAGTGACAGCATTTTCATTGCTTTAAATCCTGATAAAAGCACCATCGGCAAAAAAATGGGCCAATATAAAAGTTTATACACAGCATTCACTCTGGTAGCTGCAATCATAGCTTTCTTCGGCTTCAGATATGGTTTGCTTTCATTTAGTACAAAAATAAAGTGGGTTTTCATCATTTCTGCTGTTGCATTTGCTGCGGCAGCTTTATTATTTTACCTTCTCTTAAGCCGAAGAAATGAGAAAATAGTTGAAAAGAAATTCCATTTAAAGCTTGATAAGGACTATAAGTTTTATTATATCCTCGCCTCCGTACACGGAGCGCAAAAACAGGTAATGCTTGTTTTCGGTCCATGGGTTTTGATAAAAATCCTGCAAAAGCAGGCAGATACCATTGCGCTGCTTACAATAATCGGCGCATTTATAGGCATATTCTTTCTACGGGCCCTCGGAAAATGGATAGACAGATTCGGCATCAGAAAACTTTTATATGCCGATGCCCTTTCCTTTATCGGAGTGTATTTTCTTTATGGGCTTATAGCATGGGGCCTTAATACCTCCTTTCTTCCTCTTGTCGGGTGGCCGGTAGTATTAGTCAGCTTTATGTTTGTATTAGATAGAATCAGCATGAACATGGGAATGGTAAGAGTGCTTTATTTAAAATCCATTGCAAAAAAGCAAGAAGATATTACTGCTGCCCTATCCACAGGCATAAGTCTGGATCACTTTATCACAATTTTCTTTGCCGCTCTTGCAGGCATCGTATGGGATAAATTCGGCCCTCAATATGTATTCTTCAGCACTGCGCTGCTATCCTTCATAAATGTATATATTGCAGGTAAAGTTAAAATACCGGAAGCTTCTGCTGAAGAAAGCTAAAAAAAAGATAAATTCCTTTAATTTCCACTGTCTTAAAAAGTTTATTTTATATATTCTTTATGTTATAATATACTTTATGAGAAAATCAGAAACCTACAAAATTTACGGCGCTTTATATAAAAGTTCCTTATTAAAATATATTGAATTATCTGCCTTGATAATAATGCTAAGCATATTATTATCAGGCTGTTTTTCTGCTGCACAGCTTTCCAGCACCCCTACGCCTGAGCCCTCCGACTTTTTTTCATTTTCTGCTGCTCCTGACGAAGCTCTAAATACAGTAATAACAGAGATAGCGCCGAGCAATAACACAACACCTGTATACGACGATACATACCCCGTGCCATCAGTAGGCAACTCAGGCGCAAACATAGAAAACGGCGGACTGAGCACTGCAGACAGAAACAGCATATACTATATTGACGATGGTATATGGAGTATGTCCAAAGGCAGTGAAAATAAGGTGCAGATAACGGATATGCAGAATATATCCTGCCTTAACAATACTGATGATTATATTTATTTTCTATCCACCCACGACGGCACCATATACCGCGTAAAAAAGGAGCCCGGATCAACGCCTGAATCACTGAACATCACAGGTGCGGGCAGCCTGATAATTATCGGTGACTATATGTACTACAGCATGACTGTGGGCGAAAACGCTACGCACTATACCTATAGGTCTCCTCTTAGCGGAATGGTTCAGGAATGCCTCTTTATTAAGGCTTCCGGTATTACTCCAGACGGTGCTTATTTCTACTACGGCAATATGGAAGATAACGGCGCTTTATGGAGATATGATACAATCGCTTCACAAAATGTTAAGATAACAAACGATAAAGTTAGCCAGCTAAATATCATAAATGATAAACTATATTATATCAGTTCGGAATCAGGCTACAACGTAATGAGCATGGATAGATCCGGCCTTAACCAAACAGTTGTGGTCACGCAAGGGTGCACCGATCTGAATATTATACAGAACTATCTGATATACCGCACAATAAATACAGGCTATATACAATCCTATAATATGAAAACAGGAGACACAATAACCCTTGTTTCCTCTCAGAACCTGCTTTCATTAGCCGCATCCGGCAATATGGTTTTTTTCCAAAGCTGCCCTGCTGACGGCTATGAACCGGAAACATATATTTATGACATAACGACAGCTACTCTTAATAAATCCCTCCCGAAGGTTATATACGCCTATATAAAAGATATTGACCCTCAGACATTAACCTTTGATTATGACAACGTGGCTTTCTATCAGGGGCAGGAAGCTATAGACCAGTATGCCGCATACAACAGCGTATCACTGGATACTGCAAGGCAGGCTATTTCCTCGGATGACGGCTCATACTTTATATATAATAAAAATATTGCATGGATAAGGTGCTCTTCTCTGGAATGGACAAATATTACGCTTATTCGGCGTGCTAACTCCATGAGCAATAACACGCCATATACGGCAAGCCTTTCTGATTTAGAGTCTTTGTTCCTTAATAACCCCAGCATTGAAGGTAAATTGCTTTTCGAAATTACTCTTTTGGACAAAAAAGCAATTGAAATAAATGAGATATACTATCCAATAAAAACAGGCAATTAAAGGTGAATACATGTTTTTTAATGATTTCTCTCTCGAAGAAGCACTATATAGAATACCCGTTGTAATCATTGCATTCACGCTGCATGAATTTATGCACGCGTACACAGCCGACAGGTTCGGTGACCCTACCCCCCGCTCCAATGGAAGGCTTACGCTTAATCCAATGGTGCATATAGACTGGATTGGATTCATCCTGATTTTAATTGCAGGTTTCGGCTGGGCAAAGCCGGTGCCTACTATACCAAGAAACTACACCAATTATAAAAAAGGCCGGATAATGGTTTCCTTGGCGGGCCCCTTAACCAACCTTGTTCTGGCTTTCATAGGATTGTTCATCCTGCATTTCTCGCACAGCGCAATCTCGCAGAGCTTCATACTTCTGAAATTCCTTAACGTCTTTGTGTCTATAAATGTTGTGCTTTTTGCTTTCAATCTGCTTCCCGTCCCCCCGCTAGATGGTGCAACGCTTGTTGAAATGGCTCTCAGTCCTAGAGCAATGGAAACATACAGAAAAATCAAAAACTACGGAATTATGATTCTAATTGGATTATCTTTTCTGGGAATATTAAGTTATTACTTTAATTTTGTTTATTTTATCTTTATTAAATTAAGCAATTGGATATTCTATGGACTAGACTATATTATCGGGCTATTGTAGGCTGAATATGGGAGTAAATTAAAAATAATGGCATATCATATATATTTAGATTTGTTTGAAGGCCCTCTAGACTTGCTTTTGTTCTTGGTTTCCAGGGCGCAAATAGATATAAAGGATATCTTTGTATCAAAGGTTACCGGGCAATACCTGGAGTTCGTGAATTCGCTGCATGATGAGGACATGGATCGGGCAAGCGAGTTTATTCACATGGCAGCAAGGCTTATTGAAATAAAATCAAGGAAGCTTCTCCCTAAGCCCCGAATAGAAGACGCTGAGGAGGAAGACCCCGAACAAGCCCTGATCCGCCAACTGGAAGACTTCAAGCTTATGAAAGAGGCCAGCGAAAAGCTATCACCCGGCCACGAAATCGCCCAAGCCAGATTCTACAGAGAGCCCTCCGAACAGGAAGAGAAAGTGGAGCTTGACCTATCAGACGTATCCTTGAAGATACTCCAGGAAACGTTCCAGAAGCTTCTGCTCATTTCTAATGTGGAGCAGAAAGCGGAAGAGATAAGGGAAATTATTAGAGAAGAAATTACTGTTGAATCAAAAATAAGCTACATCTCAAAAGCTTTGTATTCAAAGAAAAAATTATCGTTTAATGAATTGTTTCCTGAATTCCCTTCAAAATACGAAGTGATTACTACATTTATGGCATTGCTTGAGATGCTGCGGCTCAATCAGATTCTCGTTAAGCAGTCAGGCTACGATAAAGATTTAATAATTTCATTGAAAGAGAAGAGTGCATAGTGGAAGAAAATAATAACCTGAAAAATATACTGGAAGCAATCCTTTTTGCCAGCGGTGAGCCGATATCTATAAATGTGCTTGGTTCGTCACTGGATATCAGTGCGAAGGAAATAAAGCTGGCAGTTGAAGAGCTGCAGGATGAATACAGCAAAAACAGCAGAGGTATAGCTATAGTTATAATGGACACGATGGTGCAGATGTCCACCAGCGAAAAGTACGCTGAGCTTGTGGAGGAAGTCCTTGCGCCTATAAGAAGCGAAAAGCTTACAAAGTCAGCCATTGAGGTGCTTTCTATAATTGCCTACCGCCAGCCTATCACTAGAAGCGAGATAGCTGAAATACGTGGAGTGAGAAGCGATTACCTTATAAACACCCTTATAAAAAAGGGCCTAGTTGAAGAAAGCGGGAAAAAGGATACTCTGGGACATCCTTCGCTATTCTCAACAACTTCAATATTCCTTAGGGATTTTAACCTCAAAGACCTGTCACAGCTGCCCAAGCTCAACATAATAAACGAAGAAGACTTGGATGAAGATTTCGAGAATATCACAGAAGAAAATATAGCAAATGAGGCTCAGGAATATTCCTGAGCCTCTCTAAAGCCTATCACTCCTTGTCTTGAACTTTCGGATTAGGTTCACTGCCTTCCTCAATCAACGGCTGCTCATATGTGAATCCCACTTCTTCTTTATTTCTTATTCTGCCTATATAAAGGATGTAGCCTACGCCTATAATGCACGCAGCAATTATTCCCATTAAAACTATCATATATACTTTTTTTCCGGAAGATGTCTGCTCAGGTTCTTTTAATAAAAAGCTGATTTCTTCTCCTGAAGCAATTGCTATGTCGCCGCCTGTGCTTTCAATTTCGACAGGTATGCTTACAGTCAATGTATCCTCAGAATATATTATGCTGATTATATTTGTACTTTCATCTGCCAGTGCATGTGATTCTTCGCCCGCTGCCCATACTATGTCAAATCTGCCCGTTTCCTCTCCTAATTCATTCTCAACTATCATTGTGTGCCTGGTGTAGGGTATATTTTCAAAGCTGAACTCGCCGTTTTCATCTGTCAGCCTTGATAATGGGCTTGAATACAAGACTATAGTGTATCCTGAAACGGCCATGCCATCACTATCTGTAAGCCTGCCTCTTAAGGTGCCTTTATAAGAATTCTCTGTATCAGAATATTCATCATATACTGTTAGTTCACATATGTCTGATATTATTCCGTTTTTTTCGTCTTCTGATGTTATCGTAATAATACTTTTGCCGTAGCCGACAGCCGTTATCTTTCCGCTTTCACTATCTATAACTGCTGTCTTTTCGTTTGAGCTTGTCCAGTATACTTTTTTGTTCTGCGCGTTTTCAGGATAGATGATATATTCGATTAAATCCTCAATGCTAAGTATATCACCCTTCTGCATATGAACAGAATCCTTGTATATCTCAATCTCTTTTACATTAAATCCTTCAGTGTATACCTTCAATGCGAAGCTCTGGCTTGAAGCCTTATGCGTATATGATTCTGCATACCTTTGGTAAAATACATACTCTGTCTCTGGCTCAAGACCAGTGAACTCATTGGAATCCTGCCATTTGCCGTCTCCCATTTTATATTCGCATCCTTCTACAATCTCCAGGGTTATTGAATCAGTTGTCTTTGCAATCACTTCCGGCGGGCGGGGAGCCGCCTTTGTTGCTTTTTCCACCTTCATTGCTATCGTGTCGGAAATTGCCCCTTCCCTTTCGCTGCTGGTTACATTCACTCCTACGCTGTGCCCGACGTCTTCTCTTGCAAGTATATATGTCGCGTCATTTGCCCCTGATATATTATTGCCATCCCTTGTCCATTGATACGTAATAGTCCCTTTGACATTTTCCGCCTTTGTTACATCTGCACTCACTGTCTCCATGCATGCTGGTGTGCCGTCATGGTTTATGGTTACAGTTCCGCTTATATATCTATTTTCAAAGACTACTTTTATTTTGTCATCAGCACCAATGTTTTTGATAGTGTAGGTGTCGTCACCGTTGTTTACAATTACATAGCCCTTCTCAGATGTTACGCTGCCTACTATGAACTTCTCCTGAGGCACGCATTCAATAATTAAATTTCTCCCAGCCTCAGTATATATGTCGCCAACGGGATTTACAGTGCCGCCCGCGTTGGCAGAAACATTTACCTTTACGTTCCATCTAGCGTACAATGTCATGTCTGAATATACTTTATCGCTTGATGAATCAAAATAGTCCGTCAAGCTGCTGTCTTTATACCAGCCTCCGAAATAGAATCCTGACTTTTGCGGGTCAGCCGGCAAAGTAAGGCTGCTCATCTTGCCTGCATTCTGGCTGGGTATACTTCCTGCTCCGTTTGTATTGAATGATACTGTGCAGTAATCAATATATGCATAGGCACTGCTGCCATTTGTCCACGCAGAAGGCAGTATATAGCCATATGCTGCACCACTTTCCACTGTTTCATCAGTGTACAAAGCATGCGTGCTTGTGCTCGCAGCAGGGGCTAGATTGCTCCGCAAAAACAGTGCGCTGCTGCCGGATATACCCAATGTACCATTGCCTGAACTTGAGCTTCCGCCTCCTATGTCATATCCTCCGGAGCCTGAAGCAAAAATCAGGCCGCCCGTTATGCTAATATTTCCGCCCTGTTCTCCGTTGCCGCCGCCTATTCCGGCACCACCGCTTCCTCCCTTTGCGTATAGGCTTCCCGTTCCGTATATTGATAGCGAACCCGCGCATTCCACGCCTGCCCTGCCGCTGCCAGAAACGACGCTGTTTGTACCCGATAATACTAGCTGTCCGCTGCTTTCAAACTCCACTGCGCATGCGCCTGCTGCAGAGGATAAATTTATTGAGGCGTTCTGAAAGGTTAGCTTTGTTCCCGCGCTGCATACTGCTCTAATATTTTGACTTCCTGATAAGGTGACTGAGCCGCTTAAATATACTCCGTCTCCGGAGCTTAGGCCTGATATATTGTATGATGTATTTGAAATCAGCAGGTAGCCTGTTCTATACGCAAGGCCTGTGCTGGCAGGTGAAGCATTGTATACTGCAGTTTCTGCATATCTTTGATAAAATACATATTCCGTATCATACAAAAGTCCGTTAAATGCATTATTTGCAGAAAAACTTCCGCTTCCTGCTTTATATTCGCAGCCTGAAGTTACACTTAGTGTAACATTGCGTGAAGACGCACTAAGAATCGTTGGCGCTGGGGGTGCTTCTCTGTCTGCCTTTGCAACTGCTATCGAATTGCTAATCAAAGAGCCGGATTGGCTGGAACTTGCTACTTCCACACTGATACTTTTGCCTATGTCATCCTGAGATAATGTATAAGTGGATGAATCTGCTCCGGATACGGCCGCTCCTCCTCTAAGCCACTGGTAGCTCAAAGTGCCGGTGTTATTTGTAATCCCCGAAACATCAGCGACTATAGTTTCTCCGTACTGAGGGCTGCCATCGTGTGAAATGCCTACTGTTCCAATGAGTTCTTCTGCCTCAGTTGCCGGCTCTGCAGCAGCAATTGCACTGATGCTGAAAGCAAAATAAACAAATAAGAGCAGCAAAAATATCTTTAATGTTTTGTTTCTCATTTAAGTCTTACCTCAATTATATCTATCTTTCATATCAGATAAGTTCTGAAATCGTTTATAAAAACCAGTCTCAATGTATTATACACCTAAACATAATTCATTAATACCGGCACTTGGTAATATTTCTTCTCAATTAATATATGACGTATCTGGTTGTCAATAAGTTCCCAAATTTATATAAAAAAAACACCTCTGAATATTTTTAGAATTTCAGAAGTGCTTATAAGTGCTTATTATTATAAAAATTATTTCACGCAGATTGGCATTTATTGTTCGTCTTCACCGATAATCCTTGCAAATATCATCCTTCCCGCAGATGTCTGCAGAGATGATGTGACCTCCACAAAAAGGTTCTCTCCTATTCTTTCGCGTGCTTCCTGAACTACAATCATTGTGCCGTCACCAAGGAATGCCACACCCTGCTGCTGCTCTTTGCCTTCTTTGACTATTTTCACTGTCATTTGCTCTCCAGGCAGTGCAACAGGCTTTACAGCGTTGGAAAGCTCATTAACATTTAATACTTCAACGCCCTGCACCGAAGCTACTTTGTTAAGGTTATAATCATTGGTTACAACTTTCGCTTTCATTTCAGCTGCCAGCTTTATCAGCTTCGCGTCCACTTCCATATTTTCTTCATAGTCTTTATCAATTATTTTAATTTTTATTGTTGAAGTGTTCTGCATGGACTTTAGTATGTCCAGCCCTCTCCTTCCGCGATTTCTTCTAAGCTCATCTGCGGAATCGGCTATATGCCTTAGCTCTGTCAGCACAAACTGCGGTACGTAAATAACACCTTCTATAAAGCCTATCTTAGCAATTTCATATATTCTGCCGTCGATAATTGCAGATGTGTCCAATACCTTAACAGAATTGGAATTTTTGCCGGCATTTGCAGTCCCTCTTTTCACTAAATCAAGAAAGTTTAAATCCTGCGATTTATTAAGAGCCAGTGCTATGCCTAAATAACCCAGCAGAACATATAGAAGAATAGAAAGCGGAACAGTAATCCAAGTCAGCTTAAGCATATCCAGCAGGCCCACCAAAAGATAAGCAAGCACCAGCCCTATTATCAGGCCAATTGCTCCAACGAACATGCTCTCTGCCGGGAGGCTCTTCAATGTTTTTTCAAGTTCCTTTACCTTTTCTCCTGCTTCGGGTGCAAAAATGAAAAATATAATTCCGAAAATAATAGATAGCACCACTATGATAGATATATTAACCCACGGCAAGAGTATATTAGATAATGTAGAGTATCCCAGTTCAGTCAGAAGCCTGTTTATCAATACATAGAGCCCCAGCCCGACCAGTACCCCGAAACAGGCTCCGAATATCTTGATAGCTCCCAAAAGTTTTTTATCCACCTTAACCTCCTTTAATTTGCATTTTTATTTATGTTATTCCCATGCGGCCTTAAGGGCCTGAGAGAGCCTCTCAACCGGAATCAGTTTTGTCCCTTCCTTTTCCTTCAATCCTTTTACTGATTTGCCAGGAATAATTATCTTGCTAAATCCGGATCTGACAGCTTCATCTATTCTTTGCTGCATGCTGCTGGTGCTTCTTATTTCTCCGGTCAGCCCAACTTCGCCGAAAACGGCTGTATCTGCGGGCAGGCTCTGGTTTTTAAGAGCTGATGCAACAGCTATGCATAGCGCGAGGTCAGCAGCCGGTTCCACTATCTTCATTCCGCCAGCGATATTTACATAGCAGTCCTGGTCATATAGCTGCAATCCGGCGCGCTTTTCCAATACTGCAAGCAGCAAAACCACCCTGTTATAGTCCATTCCGGATGCCTGCCGCCTCGGCATACCGAATGCCGTGTGGCTTACTAAGGCCTGTACCTCAACAAGAATCGCTCTTGTTCCCTCCATTGTAACGGTTACTACCGATCCCGGGAAACCCTCACTACGCTGCGACATCAACATCTGGCTAGGGTTTTTTACCTCAACCATTCCTGCATCTGTCATCTCAAATACGCCTATTTCATTTGTTGAGCCAAATCGGTTTTTAACAGCTCTGAGTATCCTGTAACTGTGGTCTGAGCTTCCCTCAAAGTAAAGCACCGTGTCCACCATATGCTCCAATATCCGTGGCCCCGCTATTGATCCCTGCTTGGTTACATGCCCGACAAGGAATATTGCGCAGCCGTTTTCCTTTGCAAATCTCATGAATGCAGCTGTGCTTTCCCTAACCTGTGCAACAGAGCCGGGCGCTGAAGGCAGCTCCTCTTTATACATTGTCTGTATTGAGTCCACTATCATTACCTTAGCTTTTGTGTCCTTGGCTGCTTTTATTATTCTATCTACATCTGTCTGGCAGTAAAGGTTTACCTGGCTGTCGCTTACTTTCAGCCTTTTTGCTCTTAGCGCCACCTGATGGGTTGATTCCTCACCGGATACATAAAGAACTTCTACTTCATTCTTTGCTATATGTCCTGCAACCTGCAATAGCAGTGTGGATTTTCCTATTCCGGGGTCTCCGCCAATAAGGGTAATGGCACCGTCCACTATTCCTCCACCCAGAACTCTGTCCAGCTCGCCTATTCCTGTCAGTGCGCGGATATGCGCTCCTTCATCTATGTCCTTCAGCCGGGAGATGTTTGCTGCGGATACTCTTCTTTTCTCGTTTGCGGGTTTGACCTCAACAGCCTCTTCAACCATAGTGTTCCATTTGCCGCATTCGGGGCATTTACCAACCCACTTTAGGCTTGTTCCGCCGCATTCTGTACAGATATATATTATTTTCTGTTTCGCCATTAAATTATGGTTTTCCTCCCGGATATAGTTCATCGTCTGTCAAAATTTTGTATCTCAGTACATCTTTATCAGAATCACTGGATAAATTATACCACACAACTGTCCTTTTTGATACTTTAGGCAACATTCCCAATTCATCAGGAGATGTCAGGCGACATAGCTCGCCTGTCGCTATAATGTACACCCAGATCCCAGAGTTCTTGCCGTATACCACAATGCCATCGCCAAGAGAATAGGTAGTTATATCCTGATCTATTACCAAAGGCTCTTCGCCAAACCTGCCCATATAAAGTTTGCCGTCTCTTGATTTATTTGTGTCAAGCCACAGAAAAATATCGCCGTTATACAAAGGCTCGTGCACGTATGTACCCGGGTAGTAGACCTCGGGTTCGTTGAAAAGTCCTTGTTCGTCTGTTTCAAGCTTCAGATAATATATGCCGGACGTTTCCTCTGTTTCGCCCGGGCCAGCCCATATAATTGCATTTTCATAGATGCATGGTGCTGATACGCCATATGTAGCCTTATCCGTGAATGAGGACAGAGTAAGGTCCTCCTGCACATTCAAGTCAACCATATAGAGCCTGTCCTCGGCGTCTGATACCTGCTCCATCCATACCAATATGTCGCCATAAAGCCTGAGTTTCGGCTGGCCAGTTTTTGTGGTTTTCAGAGTAAATATCTGCCCTGTTCCGCGATTCATTACCTTAACCTGGTTTTTTTCGCCCTTATCTGTATCAAGCCACACTATCCAGTTATGGTTAATATATGTTTCATATATCTCTCCCTGATATCCAAGCTGCGATTTTGTAATCAGCTCCTCTGTCTGTGTATCAAGGTTGTAAAGATATAGTTTGGTAAGGACTTCTCCGTCGAGGCTACCTGTCCCCGCAGAAAAAACTATCTCCGTATCAAATATACCGGGAATATTTATCTGGCGCTCCTTGAATTCAATATCCTTTGCACCGAAGCTTATATCTCGCACTTTTTCGGGTTCAGGTTCTACAATCTCCCCATAATTCGCCTGAGATTCGCTTTTTTCAGTTCTTGGTACCTGCGTCGCGTAATTGCCGGAGATGTTCTCATTTACTGGGCTTTTAAACCCCTTTTGCCTCTCAATAACTGCTCTGACAATAAAAAATGATGCTAATGCCAGGCTAAGTGCTATAACTGCAAAAATAAGTGACCGCAGAATGCTTATTTTCATACGCCTGTTCATTTTTTTGCGGCCTACATTTTTCTGCGTGCGTTCTGAATACTCACTGACGTTTGCAGAGGATATTCTTGTGCCTACATTATGTTTAGCATGAGATTTATTCTCATCCGTTTTTCTTCTTTTAACGTCTCTGCTATTTCTACTATCTTCTGGCTTATTTCTTTTCCTTGCTGCCATCAAATATATTTGTCCTTTCAATTGCATTTTCTATCCGAGGCTTTTTATTGCTGCTCATATAAGAGCACGTAAACCTGCATAGCTAATTTTTGGATAAAAATCATGTTTATTATATCATAAAGTATTTAAATCTCTAAACGTATTTTTTGTAAATAAGGTTGATTTCACATTTGTTCATATTTGTGTAGTGTGATATAATTTGCTGTGATGAAAAGAAAATTGATTAAATCCTTTAAGTTTTTGCTTGTATGTTTTTTAATAATGCTCCTGTGTACGTTGCTTGTAAATTTGTATGTGACCGCTTACTCCAAAAAGCATATTGATGAAAGAGGCAGCTATTCGGGCGAAACCGCAGACTGCGTCATTGTATTAGGTGCATCAGCAAGAACCGGAAAGCCTTCACTTATCCTGAAGGACCGGCTTGACCTCGCCTATGAATTGTACAGCCAGGGCTATGCAAAGAAGATTCTAGTGAGCGGCGACCATATGTATGAAGGCTATGACGAGGCGAACGCAATGAAAGAATATCTTCTGGAATTAGGCGTACCTGAACAGGATATATTCATGGATCATGCCGGTATTGACACCTATACTACCATGAAAAGAGCTAAGGAAGTCTTTTTGGTTGAATCCTGCATAATCTCAACACAGCAGTACCATCTTTACAGAGCAGTATATATAGCCCGCCGGTTAGGCATGGATGCAGCAGGAATACCCTGTGATGTGTTTATTTCCAGCAAGCTTCCCTATTTTAAGGCAAGGGAATATGCCGCTCGTTTTAAAGATTTCTTTTACGTGCATATCATTAAACCGGATGTAATTTTAGGCGAAGAGCTGCCCATCTGGGGAGACGGAAGAATAACGGAAGATGGACTTACATAATCTGCCTTTTGTTAACAAAAGGTTAACAGTAACTCAACACATAAGTAACACCTGAATATTCCGGTGCAGTAATTGGACAATATACATATCAGGCTGTCTATTTGTTCGCATATTATCTTAATTTTTTCATAATTTGCAGAAATAAACATTAATTATTAAGTTTATTGTACTATTGCATTACAAATTATTGACTTATTGCAGAGTTTTTTAGATAATATGATAAAAATATATGCAAATATTCGTAAACTCCGTGCATTGACTGCATATATACAATAATATATAATGTAGGCATGAGAGAACTATAAATAGATCTCTCCTCCTTCTTCTTTAAATTTTGAAAGTCCCACACAATGTGGGACTTTCATTTATTTAGAATTAAAAACAAGTTCCCATTAAAAAAATATATTTATATACTTTGGTTTGACATATTCTTATTAAAGAATATAATTGAATTATCTGATATCTGGAGGAGAGAAAATTATTTATGAGTAATATAACAATCACCAAAACTTCCGAGCTAAAAAAGAAATATGAGGATGCAAACAAGTTAGTATTCGGTGAAATGTACACTGACTATATATTTACAATGCGCTATCTGCCCGAAAAGGGATGGCACGACGCACAGATAAAGCCGTATGAAAATATTTCATTGAACCCTGCAAGCTTGGTATTCCATTATGGACAGGAAATATTCGAAGGAATGAAAGCCTATCTTTCGCCCAATGGCGAGCCTCTGCTTTTCCGCCCCGACGAGAACTTCAAGCGCATGAGCAGCTCGGCTGAAAGGCTGAAAATGCCCAAGCTTGATGAAAAACTGGCTCTTGAAGGTCTATGCGAACTGCTTAAATTAGAAAAAGACTGGATACCTGCTTTAGAGGGCACTTCGCTCTATATCCGCCCAACCATGATAGCAGTTGACCCTTACCTAGGGCTAAAGCCTTCTCAGGAATATCTGTTTTTTATCATAATGAGCCCTGTTGGCGCATATTATGCAACTGGCTTTAATCCCGTTAAAATATATGTTGAAACGAAATATGTTCGAGCTGTTCCCGGCGGAACAGGCAATGTTAAAGCTGGCGGAAACTATGCCGCATCACTTCTTGCTAGCTCTGCTGCGAAAGATAAAGGATATTCGCAGGTGCTATGGCTTGACGGCATAGAGAGAAAATACATTGAAGAAGTCGGTGCTATGAATATCTTCTTCCGTTTCAATGACGCGGTGGTTACGCCCGAACTTTCCGGGAGCATACTGCCCGGCATTACCCGGAAATCAATCATTCAGCTATTAAAAGATGATGGTTACTCTGTTGAAGAGCGCCACATTTCTATACAAGAAGTATTTGACAGAGCCAAAAAAGGCGAGCTTTTGGAAGCTTTCGGAACGGGAACTGCAGCAGTTGTATCACCAGTAGGAATACTGAACTGGAATGACGAAGTGATAGAAATAAATGAAAATAAAACAGGTGAGCTTACTCTTAAAATGTTCAAGCACCTGACAGGCATCCAGACCGGACAAATTGATGACAAGTATGGATGGTCACTAAAAATCTAAACAGCATTAAATGCGGAGCTTAAAGCTCCGCATTTTTTAATATAAAAAATATAAAGATACTTATATAAGCGAAGAGGTTACCGTATCCGGCAACCTCTTCGCTTCTTCTATTCCTTCTTCGTGTTTACTTTTCGCTCAAAGTACAATATTTAAATTAATACTTTGATATATCAACCTTTACAGATGATGCTCCATCGTCATAGCCTTCATCTTCTTCTGATTCTTCTTTATGTTCGCTTGGTGCAATAAGTTCCCTTATAGATAGGCTGATGCGTCTTGCAGTAGCATTAACATCCAGAACCTTTGCTTCCACTGTCTGTCCAAGTTCAAGAACATCCTGCACCTTTTCAATGCGCTTATCCGCTATCTGAGAAATGTGAATCAGTCCGTCGAGGCCCGGCTCTAATTCAATGAACGCGCCAAAGTCAACTATGCGTACAACCTTACCTGACACAACAGATCCGATTATATAATTTTCATCTACTGCATCCCATGGTTTCGGCTTCGTCTGCTTATATCCTAATGATATTCTTTCGCGCTCTTTATCTACTTTCAACACAACGACATCAATTTCTTCATTAATGCTTACTACATCTTTCGGGTGCTCAACACGGCCCCATGCAAGATCTGTAACATGAACTAATCCGTCAATTCCGCCTATGTCTACAAAGGCTCCAAAATTGGTAAGGCGCCTTACTATGCCGCGCACAGTAATTCCTTCCTCAACCTGATCCCAAAGAGCAGATTTGTCCTCTTTTTCCTTATCCAGCAGAAAATCCTTTCTGGAAGCAACAACTCTACGTCTGTGCTTTTCAACTTCCAGTATCTTAAGTTCCATTTCTTTGCCTACATATTCAGAAATATCGTTAACATACCTTACATCCAGATGTGATGCCGGAACGAACGCACGCACGCCCTCTATCTCAGCAATCAAGCCGCCTTTTATCGCCTGCCTGCCGATACCTACAAAAGTGCCGCCTTCTTCGATTTTGTCTAATAATGTTTTCCAGTTTTTGCGTGCTTCCACGTTCTTGCGGGATAATATTACATTTCCGTCCTCATCCCTTACACGGACTACCTCTACTTCGATTTCGTCTCCCTCTTTGACTACATCAGCAGGATTTTCGTCCTCATTATTAGAGAAATCTTTGCGCTTGATTATTCCGTCAGCTTTGTATCCAATATTTACGCAAACTTCTTCTTCGTTTACAGAAACAACTTTTCCTGTAAGAACCATGCCCGACTTAATCTGAACCATGCTCTTTTCCACATCTTCCATGAAGGACGCGTTAGCTTTTTCTTCAGTTGTGGCCGGTGCCGCTTCCTGTGGCTGCTCTTTTTCTGAAACTTCTTCTGCAGGCTCTGCAGCAACTGGTGTGCTTTCCACTGCTTCTGCTTTGTTCTCTTCTGTTGGCATGCTTTCTTCGGCTACTTTCTCCTCAGTAGTAACTTCAGTTTGCTCTACCTTTTCGATGTCGCTCATTGTGTAATAAACCTCCTTGATTATCCAATCAGGTGTTGAAGCACCTGAGATGATACCTAGATTGCTGAACTGGCTGTAGTCCAGCGCAGGAATGTCCTGCATGTTTTCTATGTGATATACATTTTCGCAATTGCCGCTGCAAATTTCAAAAAGTTTTCGTGTGTTTGAGGAATTTTTCCCTCCAACTACAAATACTATATCACACTCTTTAGAGATACTAACCGCCTCTTCCTGCCTTTCTTTCGTAGCAGAGCAGATTGAATTAAATATTTCCAAATTATCTATTTTCCCTTTGAGAATTTCAATTATTTCATTAAATTTCTCTTCGGGCATTGTGGTCTGTGCTACCACGCAGGCATTTTCAATTCTTTCAAAGCTGATTGTTTCTTCATTATTGTTTATAACTGCCGCGCTGCCGCCGTACCATCCGTTTATTCCGATTGTTTCAGGGTGGTCCTTCTCACCAACTATTATCAACGGTATGGACTTTTCCCTGCATTCTTTTGCCTTCTTTTGAATCTTGCTTACAAAGGGGCATGTAGCATCAACTACAGTTAATGAATAGTCATTACATTCCTCATATATTTCCGGAGAAACCCCATGTGAACGTATCACAATATGTGATGTCTTGCATTCCCTTACATCATCTACGCTCTTTATTCCTTTTTCAGCAAGCATATCAACAACTAGCGGATTATGGATTATAGACCCGTAAGTCGATATTTCAACGTTTCTTTCATGCATTTCCAGCGCTTTATCCAACGCCTTCTGCACTCCAAAACAGAATCCGCCATATTTAGCCAAAGTAATTTTCATAGCCTTTTTATTCCCTTTTTCAAATACTCCAGCACTTGTTCATACTAGTACATGATATAACAAAACGGGTAGATATTCAAGCATTTGTTTATAGAATTGCCATAATAATCACATACGTAAATCTATGGTAATATAATCTTAATAAAAACTTATAATTATTATTGCATTTGCACCAATTTCTCTAATTCAACCTTTAGCCTTTCTGTGCTGGCAGAAAGTTTCTCTGATGTTAGCTTACCCTCCGTATATTCACTCATGTCAATAAGCTCTCCGATATGTACTTTTGTGAAGGAAAATATCCTCATTTTCTTTTTATTTTCAAGGTATACAGGAATAGCAGATACTTTTGAATTATGAAGCACTAGCGACGCTCCATTATGGAACTCCTGCAGCTTTGTGTGGTCTCCCGTGTTGCGAGTGCCTTCCGGGAATATCACCATTATATCTCCGTCTTTTATATGGTTAACACACTGCCTTATGGCCGCCATATCAGCTGTTCCTCTTTTTACCGGGAAGCCCCCCATCACCCTGAAATACCAGCTTAATATCGGATTTTTGAACAGCTCTTCTTTACCCATATAGAATGTGTTTCTGGATGAAAAAGCTGTTATTATGAATACCGGATCAATCATTGAAATATGATTGCCGTATATTAAATAAGGAATATTCTTGGGAATATTCTTCCTTCCGTAGACTCTGTGAGGATATACAATAGCTGACAAAACAGATAGTAAAATAATTGACAGCCTGCGTATAATATAATTAATTACTTTCATTTCTCTTTCCCTTGTCTTTTATAGTATCTAAGATAAGTGACAGCACTTCATCGAAATTCAGATTTGTTGTGTCTATAAGCACCGAATCTTCTGCTGCTTTCAGAGGTGCGTACTCTCTGTTCATGTCCTGATAGTCTCTTGCCTTAATTTCCTCAGCAAGTTTCTCTATATCAGTATTTTTCCCTTTTTCGCAGAGCTCCTTATGCCTTCTTTTTGCTCTCTCCTCTGCGCTTGCCGTAATGTAAAATTTATATTCCGCTTCAGGCAGCACATACGTACCTATATCCCTTCCTTCGGCTACTACATCTGTCTCTTTAGCTATCTCCTGCTGCATAGCCACAAGCTTGTCTCTCACTTTCCTGTGCTTCGACGCGTTTGATGCATTAATGGAAACTTCCGGTTCTCTTATATGTTCAGTTATATCTGTGCCGTCCAAAATTATATGCTGGCCTGTTTCCGAGTAGATAACCTTGATTTCTATATCATCCATCATAGCAGATACTTTTTCTTCATTTAGTGTATCGATGCCAAGCTTCATTGCTTTGTATCCAACAGCCCTGTACATAGCTCCTGTATCAAGGTACAATATCCCCAGCTCCTTTGCGAGGCTCTTTGCAATGCTGGATTTTCCTGCGCCTGCAGGCCCGTCTATCGCTATCTGCATTTTATTATCTTTCTCCTTGTATTATCGAGGCTTGTAAATTTATTAATCTATAAGCTGTATTTATTATAGCAGGCTCTTTCGGCAAATTTTTTCTTTTCCTTATGAACAGGCTCTTTCTCGGGTATTCCAATCGGCAAAAGCACACATGTAAGCAGGCTGTCCGGAATATTTAGAAGGCTGCTTATCTTTTTGTTAATGTCGTCTCTGCGCAGCACTCCATCCAGCCAGCATGTGGCGTACCCCATTGCCGTAGCGGCAAGGTAGATATTCTGCACCGCAGCCGAATAATCCTCTTTATAGAATGATACATCATCATAAGCAGGCTCAGTACTTGCAATAACAACAATTGCTGCCGGCGCTGTGTCCATTCCGCCCTTTGGCATAATTGCTGAAAGCTCTCTCATTACTTTTGCGTCATCTACTATTATGAATGTTGTGCTCTGGGCATTGCATCCGGAAGGTGCCTCTATAGCCGCCTGTACTATCTTCTTCAAATCTTCTTGCGGTATACTTTCACTTTTATACGGGCCCCTGTATGTTGCCCTTTTATTAATGGCGTCAAATACATCCATTCCGTGCTCCTTTCCTTCTATGAGGATGCGCAGTGTTTGCCTGCGCAGTAACCGGTAGAAAAAGCCACCTGCAGGTTATACCCGCCTGTCAGTGCATCAATGTCCAGTACCTCACCTGCAAAATATAATCCCGGTACAATTTTGGATTCCATTGTTTTCGGATTTATTTCCTTCAGGTTTACTCCACCCCGGGTAATAATTGCAAGATCCAGCTTGTAAAATCCTTCAATATCTATTATAAAGAATTTCAATGTTTTTACAAGGCTGCGCCTCTGCTCTGCAGTAACCTGATTGCACACAATGTCCCCTGATATCTGCGATTTCTCCAACACACTGTCTATCAATGCGGCCGGCAGCAGTCTTCTTAATACATTTTTCATTGCCCTTTTTGGCTCTTTTTCAAAGTCTCTCATTATTCTGTTATATAGTTTCTCTTCGTCCAGCGCAGGTTTTAGGTCTATATATACTGTATAGTCTTGCATCTTATCTTTGTCAAGCAAAGAAGACATGCTGAGAACCAGAGGCCCTGATATGCCAAAGTGAGTAAACAGCATTTCTCCAAGCTCCGAGTATATTTGCTTTTTCCCAAGGCTGGCCGTAAGACTCACATTCAACAATGACACACCCTGCAGGTCATTCAGCCTTAAGCCCTTCGCTGCAAGCCCCGTTAGGCCCGGCAGTATTTCCGTCACTTCGTGACCCAATCTTTCTGCTATTGTATAAATGCTGCCATCTGATCCGGTTGATTTGTAGGTTGATCCTCCAGCGCAGATTATAACATTATCAAATTGTAAATCTTCGTTGACTACAAATTTATCTTTTGTTTTCTCTATTTTCTTCACATCATAGTTAAGTATTGTTTTTACGTTCAGATTTCTCAGCTTGTTTTCAAGCACCTTTATTACGTCGCTTGATTTATCAGAAGCCGGGAATATCCTTCCGCCTCTTTCTTCCTTTACTGCAAGTCCGTTGTTTTTGAAAAAATCAATTACAGCATAGTTATCATACGCGGTGAAAGAGCTCATGAAAAATTTTCTTCCACGTAAAATATTCTGCAGAAAGTCCTCATAGTACGCAGAATTCGTTATGTTGCATCTTCCCTTGCCTGTAATATAAAGCTTTTTCATAAGCTTTTCATTTTTTTCAATTATAGTGACATCTGCTCCGCATTCTGCTGCGCTTATCGCCGCCATTGCACCTGATGCACCTCCACCGATTATGCATATATTCTTCAATACATGTCCTTCTTTCTATATGCTTCAGCTGTTATCATTTTCACTCGCATCATCTTTTTCTATGTAAACATCATACTCGTCCCAGATTTTTTCAAGATACTTAAAGTGTTCCGCAACTTCCTGCTTTTTTCTGAACCCTATGGACACAATAAGGGCATTGATCAAGGACATTGGTGCAACCAACGAATCAACAAAAGATGCTATGTCGCTTTTTGCTGTAAGAATCAATTTTGAATATTTAGTTAACGGCGACTTATATGAATCTGTAATAGATACGACACTTGCGTTCCTTTTTTTCGCGAATTTAACAGCCTCAATAACTTTGCGCGAATACCTTGGGAACGATATGCATATCAACGTATCTTTTTCGCCTATATGGATTACCTGCTCTAATATATCATTGATGCCTGATGTTACAATCCTAACATTATCAAGTATAAAGTTAAGATAGTAGCCCAAAAACTGTGCAAGCGGGGCAGAGGAGCGAACGCCCATAATATAGACTGTCTTCGCGGCATATACTTCATCTACTATCTCTTCATAAATTTCAGTATTCAGCTCCTCAATAGTCATCTTCATGTTGCTTAGGTCTGCCTTGAGCACCGACCTTAGCATCATTGACTGGCTAAGTTCTGAGTTCATGTCCATTCTCTGAATAGTAGTCAGCTTATTGCGAACCATATCCTGCAGGGATTTCTGCAGCTCGGGATAGCCCTCGAATCCGAGCGCCATTGCAAAACGCACAATGGTGGATTCGCTGACGCCTGCACTTTCCCCCAGCTTTATTGCCGTCATAAAGGCTGCCTTGTCGTAATGCGACAATATATATTCGGCAATCTGCTTGTGCCCCTTGCTCATGGAATGAAACTGCTCTTTTATAAGAACTACCAAATCATCTGTTTTGTTCACTCTTAGCCTCCCAATACAATATAGTAATTATTGATTTTCTGCCGCATATAGCTTTTCAAGTGTTTTATAGTCTGTCAGATTATATGATAATGGAGTGACAGTCATATAGCTCTCATAGAAATACCTGTCATCCACTTCATTGGAAAGGTTGTATTGATCGTCACGCACGCCATTTAAGCAATATTCATTCTCTTTCTCTTCGCATGGCTCATAATCACCGCGGTATATAACCATTCCTGTCTGAATATATTTAATACCTTTTATGTTCTTTCTAGGTATGTTTATATTAAGCATAGTATGCAGCGGAACAGCACTGCTCATTGCTATATCTATAGCTTTTCCAAGATACTCGTCAAAATCGGCGCCGGGACCTTCCTGCATAAATTCCCTGTTTGTAGATAGCGCTAAGGCTCGGAATCCCATTACAGCTGCGTCAAGAGCTGCGCCTACTGTCCCTGAATAAAGAGTGTCTGTACCCAAATTTGTTCCCATGTTTATTCCGGAAATAACAAGGTCTGGTGCGCTTCCTTCGTCCCATGTTGCAAGTCCAAGCTTCACGCAGTCTACAGGAGTTCCTTCAACTGCATATGTGTTTTCGTCAATTTTTTCTTTCTTCAGTGTGCCTCTTATTGTTAATGATGATGAAGCGGCGCTTTTTTCAGTTTTAGGAGCTACTATGCATACCTTATGCCCTTTGCTGATAAGGTATTCCTTAACATACTGTATTCCCTTAGCAAAATATCCGTCATCATTCACTAATAGTATTTTCATTTCTTACCTCGTTTATTGCTTGATTTCAACTTAGGATATAGCATATCACAGAAAATGTAAAGTTTTTATTGCAGATTGCTTTCGTTTACCTGGAAAGCTATTAAGCGGATTTCTATACGTAAGGCATTTCGCTTATTTCAAGGAACTCCTGCACTCTCTGGGGGTATTCCTGCTGGTGGTCTTCGTAGGCAAGAGCGTGTTTAGACCCTTCTGCCACATAAAAAGCCTTTTTATCAGAATTAATATTGTCATAGAGTATAGACGCCATATAAAAGGGCACATAATCATCCTCTTCGCCATGCACAATCATAATGGGTATATCAACGTGTTTTATCGCTTCTACGGGCGATACCTTCTCCATGTCATACCCTGCCATAATCAAAACCAAAAACCTTGTAATATAATATGTAGGATAAAGCGGAACGTACTTGTTTCTTCTAAATCTATGCTTGATTTCTCCTCCGAATGAAGAATAACCACAGTCTTCAATTATAAAGTCTACTTTTTCTAAGGATAGCGCCTGCATCAATATACCAGCGCCCATTGATTCGCCTATCATGCCTATTTTTCCGCTGTGCCTTTCCTTTACCCACTTTATTGCGCTAGCCATATCATACTTTTCAAAGTACCCATAGCTCACTTTTTTGCCTCCTGTTTTTCCGTGAGCCCTATGGTCAATAAACAATGCATTGTAGCCATTGTCAATAAACATCTTTAAATATTTTCTTACACCTTCGCTTCGGGATGTTACCCCGTGAGAAACGATAATAGTATGTTCCGTTGAAGCAGGGTTTTTTACATATGTCAGATGAATTCTATAGCCATATTGAGATTGAATATAGAATTCATCTTTCTCTAGATTATTATACCAATCCGGGTCGTATGCATGGTACTGTTCGAGCACTTTGGCAAAGTGCTCATCTGTTTTCATAACGGGGTATACTATCCTTATAGCTGCCCTTGCTGCGAGTATTATGTCAGCTAATATAAATATTCCAATAATAATTAAGGCTATCTTCATCTGTCTATCCCTTCTTATGCTTTATATAAATAGTTAATACTATTGTAAAACAAAATGGAAATAAAAACAAAAGGTATCCTTAAATTTAATTAAAAGAATACCTTAAATATTTAAAAATATTACTTCGCTATCTACTGAGGCATATTTATTTGATTAATCTTGAATGTGCTGCTTATCTCCGAAATGTTTAATTATTAAATAAATGCCGACGACAAACTCAAAAGGTACATATGGAACACAGAAAGCAAACGGAATATCAACATTGAATGCCATAAGAGGCATGCAAATACCTATAAAGGTTACTGTTATCATTCCGTAAATCCCCATCCATTTTGGAAAAACTCTAGCTTTAGTCATAAGATAGTAAAACAGCACTGCGCCTATCCCGAAAGGAAGCATCGCTATCTTGCCTGCAAATTCCTTACAAGAAAAAAGAATATGCCCCAAAGAAAATAGAGCTGTATCCCCGTTAATTGCATATAGCTTGCTGACCTCCACCAAAGCATATGCAAACACCTGAGCTGATGCAAGCAGAATTGCCTCGAAAATATACATGCTGAGCGCTATGGCAGCCAGTGTTTTGCTTTTATGCTCACCCAACCTGTACATTGCAACCCCCAGCATAATAATCACAATAGCAGTGATCATCTGCACTACCATGCTGCTATATGCAATGGGAATTAACGATGCTATCTCACTTAGCATCGCATCATTCACCTCAGTTGAAGCAAATGGGTTTAAAAACAGCATTCCCCCTACTAGTGAAGTGATAGCCTGAGTAAAAAGCGTTATTCCAAAAAACCTAAGCAGCATATTGTTTTGTTTCGAATTTTCCATGTTTCCTCCTGTTTTACTGTTGTATTTTTGTTTAGTTTTAATGTATACTATATAGTGTAAATAGATAAAAGTCAATACTTATTTGCACTATACGGTGTAGTTTATTTAATCTTTATGGAGGTTGCAGCTATGGCACAGCAGAAAGAACGAGACAAAAGCAAAAAGAGAGCCGCGATTATGGATGGAGCTACTGATGTATTTATATCAATGGGCTATGAAAATGCCAGCATGGATAGAATCGCTGAAGCAGCCAACGTCTCAAAAAGAACCGTATATAATCACTTCGGTAGCAAAGAAAACCTATTTGAAGTTATTGTTGATGACCTTCTTGCACAGAGGCAAAACCTGAATAAAATAAAATACGACCCGGATAAATCACTCGATGAGCAGCTCATATCCTTCGCTGAAGCTGAAATCTTTCTTATTGATTCTCCTAGGCGGCTGGAATTATCCCGTTTTCTCACTATTACTTTCCTAAAGGATTTAAATTTCCAAAGAAAAACCGTGGCAAAATATCCGCCTGCTTACAGCATGCTGATTGAGTGGCTTACAGATGCAAAAAATGACGGCAGGATAGATACTGATAATATTATTTTGGCAGCTAGAATTTTCTACTCCATGGTAGTTGGCGCAATTACGTGGCCCGCTCTCTTTTCAGATGGTATTGACAGAAAAGCGGCAGCACCAATTCTGAATGAAATGATCGCAGTTTATTTGTCCAAGTACGAGAGCAATAAAAAATAAATGGAGTATTTAAAAAATGACTACGATTAAAAAGTCTATAAACTATATAACTGGTGGAGTGGAGCTTGTAGATCGGCTAGAGCCTCTATGGAACAAACTAAGGTTACTTCACAGCAGCTGTTCTGTATATTTTAGTGATGCTTTTCTATCCGTATCCTATAATGACAGAAAAGTAAGCTTCTTAGATGAGAATAAAAAGCTATTTATTATAATCGCTCATTGCGAAGGAATAGATATTGGGTATTGCGCTGCATCCGTTTCCAGTAATAAAGGAGAGATAGAATCAATATATATTGACGAAGATTATCGTGGACAAAAAATAGGAACTGAATTAACGAAGCAATCTTTGGATTGGATTGCACAGAATGGCGTAGAAAACTCCGAACTTTATGTGGCGGTCGGCAATGAAAGAGCCCTTAAATTCTATGAACAATTCGACTTCTATCCAAGAACTATTAAGCTTGTTAGAAAACCTAAATAAAGTCAAATAAGCATATCTTAAATTTCAAACATTTTGTTTTAAACATTCTGTTGCATTTTTCCGTTTCATATACTATCATAAAATTATTAACAAAGAAGATAAAATATATGAAACAATTTGATTCAGTAAAAGAAAAAATATTAGACAGGACATTGTACCTGATAGGCAAAACCGGGAGAATGAATGTCTCCGTCAGAGAGATTGCTATGGAGGCAGGCGTTAATGTCGCCGCAATTAATTATCACTTCCGTACAAAAGAGCTAATGCTTAAGGAAGTTGAGCGTCTATTTATTGATAATTACAATCAAGTATTCAGCATACTTGACGACGAAAAATATAGTGCAGAAGAGAAACTTGAAAAGCTCTTGAATGAAATAATTGAGTACACTCTTCATTATCCGGGTATAACTGCCTTGATAAACAGGAAGATGGCAGACAGCAGCAGCGATATGGGAAAGCACTTGTCTTTATACGTAAAAGAAAATTCAAGAAAAACACAATCATTGATTAATGAGATATTAGAAAACCCCGAAGGCAAAGCAGCCGTTTATTATGAGACTGTTCTTATAGCTTCTGTTGTGTACCCTGCTTCTGTTAATCAAAATACATCTTTTTATAATCAAATTGAACTCGAAGATAAAGATACAAGAATAAAGTATGTAAAGCATCTTATAAAAATGATGAAAGGAAGAGAAAATGAGTAAAGTATTTATTGTTGGAGGAACCGGGTTTATAGGATACCACACGGCACTGGAGCTGCTAAAGAGAGGCAAAGAAGTGGCCGTTGTATCTCTGCCGGATATTGATCTCGGGAACTGGTTCCCAAAAGAAATAAAAGTCGAATTCGGAAACGTATTCGAAATGAGCAGTGACGAACTAAAGAAGCTTTTTAAAGGTTATGATGAGATGGTGTACGCTGTTGGACCTGACGACAGATATGTACCAGAGGGTTCTGCAACTGATTTTTTTAATAACGCACTGGTTGAAAAGTGCGGGAATGTTGTTGCAGCAGCACGAGAAGCCGGCGTGAAAAAATGCGTTGTGTGCGGCTCTTATTTTTCATATTTTCACAAGAAATACCCAGAACGAAAACTAACTGAGCGCCATCCTTATATAAACGCGAGAGTCTCACAGGAAAAAAGAGTGATATCCGAAGGCAAAGACAAGATGGACGTTATGGTTCTTGAATTGCCATACATCTTCGGAGTGATGCCGGAACGTATTCCTTTATGGAAAGATATATTAATTAAAATGCTCTACACCAGCCCTAAAATCAGCTACCCGAAAGGCGGAACGGCGATGGTAAGCGTTCAGACTGTTGCTATGGCAGCAGCAGGCGCATTGGAAAACGGATCTCACGGCAAATGCTACCCCATCGGAGATGAAAACAAAACTTGGGTAGAAATGATAAAAGTTATGCTGAAGGCTATGGGTATGGAGCATAAAAAAATATCAACCGTACCGACATTCCTTATGACCATGTATGGAAAAAAACTACTTAAGGACGAAGCGGAGCGCGGCAGGCAGCCAGGGCTTACCTATTCACATCTTTTCAAAGATATTCAGGAGAAAAACAGCTTTCTTGATGCAGATGCTGTCAAAAAAGAGCTGGGCTATTCAGGCAGCGACGTGGATGAGGCTATTGAAATCACTGTTCAGCGCTGTGTAGAGGAACTAAAAAAGGAAAATGTACAGCCAGTTATGTAAGCTGTACATAAATATTACGAAAATAACCTCCGGTTAAGCGGAGGTTATTTTGTTATTCTAATGTATTCTTAATAATTATACTATTTTAAAAGATATGTCACTGTCATGCAGTTAGGCCCTACGAAACTTGTATTGAAATGGCTGGACTCGCAAACTATTACCTCTTCAAAGAATTTTAAATTGCGTACGAATTCTTCTACTTCCTGTATATAATTCTCCTCAGAAAGTGTATGCGTAAGGAATACTATATCCGGCTTTATTTTATTAATATCCTTAAAGACCTTTGTGCAGAAATTCTTTACAGCCTTTTTCATAGAGTATCCGACTATCTCTGCGTCTCTTTCGTCGTCCTTGCTCATCGCAAAGGCAAATTTGGCATGAAGTGCGCTGGTACCCGCAGCTAATATTTTTGGAACACTGCCTGCATATTTCAGGAAGTCGAGTGAATCCATTAGAGCTGTCTGACTTAATTTGTCTAATGATCGCGTGCACCTGTCGGCTATTTCCGCTGCAGACAAACCTTCCTGTGCCAGTATTGCTGCTTTTACAGACAGCAGGCCTACATTGCCTGAAAAACGGTTTGTATTTATGACATGAATTTTAGCATCAGGGAATTTTGTTGCTGCATAGCATGCGCAGTCATAATTTGATATGGCTATGCTTCCGGCTGTAACGCATACTATATCGTCTCCCTTAGTTACATGCTTTTTAAAAGCTTCTTCATATTTTTCAATACTCACGCCTTTAAAATCCGGAATTTTCTTTGTGGACTGAATAAGCTTTACCATTTCTTCTACTGAAATGTCTGTAGTCGGAATGTATTTCCCCTTTATCATTATTTCAATAGGCATGACGTCAATGTCATATTTTTCTGCAATGTTTCTATTTATATCGCTTATGACATCCGTAATTATTTTGACTCCCATAGTGTGCTCCTCCAAAAATATTTATATCTATAATAAGTACTCTTTACTAGCACTAAACATTATTTGAGTATTAATATTAAATATATTTTATATTA
>JAFGUF010000026.1 GCA_016938675.1 Clostridia bacterium
AACGTATAGGCTCCCCTCTTCGGTGGCTTTTGCGACTTTCCAAGTCGCTTTCGCCCGTCGCGGCATCTTCTGATACCGCTTGGCTGTCGAGCGAAGCGAGACTGAAGGGTGTTTTTCTAGTCCCTGCTTTTCGGAGACTTTCGCTACTACCACCTCTCTGCCTTCCTTCGTCAGGCATCTCCCCTTGAAAGGGGAGACTTATCGCTGCATATAATAAATTAACTAAACGGCTCCCCTAGAGGGGAGCTGTTGAGCGAAGCGAGACTGAAGGGTGCTTTTCTAGGCTCTGCTTTCGGTGGCATTCGCGGCTTTAGCATTATATATACTGCTACAAGGCACACATTGCTTTCGAAATTCTTACGAATGTCTTTCGCAATGTGTTGCCGCATAGTATCGTGCTTCTATAATTGCGTTAATACCTGCCATTGGCAGGTATTTTTCTTTCGCTCATCGCGGCATCTTGCGATACCGCTTGGCTGGCAATTTCGAAGAAATTGACTGAGAGGTTTCCCTAGAGCCGCAGCGGTCTTATAATATATTCCTTACTCTTCTTCTGCCACAGCCTCATCCGCCTCCGGGAAAACCAATTTTCTGTTCTCCACATATAGCAGCATGCCGTAAACATATAGGAAGCAATTCGCAATCACCGAAAGAATCCCCACGACGCCGTATATTATCCAAATCCCTTTTGTAAACAATCCCGTCATAAAGCTCTTAATCATCAGCTCGGCTGTCTCGCTGTTTGATATGCTGAATATATTCACTGTGACATATATGGCGACGCCTAATGAAACCACTACAACCGGTATAAAGGCAACAGCCGCAGCGCCTAAAAACCGGAAAAAGTATTTCCAGCCCACAATAAATGTCCGCTTGATGCCGGTTGCGTAGTCGTCCTCCGCTATGGTGGCTGTGTAGGCTATCAGCTTGAAAATCCCAAGAGCCATGGCCGCCGCGATGGACGCAAGCCAACCTATAAAAGGAATAGCGCCGAGTATTGATGAAGCAAAGTTTAGTGCAAGCGAAGCAGCGCCTGCTGCTATGGTCGTAACCACCACTTTCCACCAGCTGCGTTTCATTCCCCGCTCTATCCATCCGGGCTCATCTATGCCCTCTGATAGCTCATACACCCTGTTGAATACCGGCGGCAACAAAAGGAAACCAACGACCAGCGCCATCATCAGAATCAAGCCAAGTGATGACAAATAGCCCGCAATAAAATTAACCATCTGCTCGTCGGCCAGGCTGTCGGGGATATCCATCTCAGAAATTATATTGCCCATAAACGCCCTTATCTGCATGAATGCAGGGATGGCGGCAATCGCCAGAAGAAGCGCCGCCAGAAGGCATACGCCGAGGATTTCCGGATGCTTTTTAAGCATAGAAAATGTCTTTTTTACCATGATGAACCTCTTAGTTTTTATTTTATAATAATAGCATAAAAATATAATTTCTGCAAAAGCAACTTAGATATGCCAGTGTGCAAAATCCACGCAAACATAAGCATAGAAATAGCGCTGTTTCGTGGTATATTGTTTAATCATATATAATAATTCCAAGCATAGAGAAAACATATGGAGACTACTTTTCAGGGAGAATTGAAGGGGCAGAAAAGTGCTTTTTTGATGTTGTCAGCAGTATTTATTCAGCTGGATTATCACGAAAAAGGTGCCGCTTGCAGCTTGGCACTGTATTCACCGCGAGAGCCCCTTATCAGAGCATAATCTCATGATAATAATGACAATAAGTGAAATTATGTAAAACGCTTGCATACAATTGCAATTAGCCAATGATATGGTAAAATATAGGTAGTACAAATAACAATGCATAATTTATGCAGCATTATTTGTAAGCTCTTTAGTGTTATTCTCTTCTTTCCCCATTGCTTGTGCAGCGGGGAACTTTTTTTTGCGCAAAAAAAGCCCGTCGGGCTTATTGAAGATTTGCATACTATTAATCTTAGTTGGTTATTGCAGGCGTAGCCGTTGGCCGTGGGGTCGACGATATGGCAGAGCCGGGCATGGAATGATTTAGTTTCAGCTGATTCAGCTCCCGCTGCTCCTCAACGGAGACGAATATATCGCTGTAGGTGCTGCCGGTTTCCGCTGCCTCACTTTGCTCATCATCCGGCACAAAGAACCCGCCGACATCCAGCACATTGAAGTAATCCAGCGCATATAGCAAAGCCGCTGCAAAAATGAGAAGACAGGCAAATATCAGCAGCGTGCGTTCGCCGGATTTCTTTGTTTCGCCGGCTTCGTCCTGCTCTGCAATAATATTTTTTGCTATCTCATCTGGCGGATACATTCTCGCTCCGCAGTTGCCGCATTTTGCCGCGTCATCCGGCAGTTCCGCTCCGCACTTCTGGCAAAACATATGATACCTCCGGTAAATATAGCCTCAAAATAATTCGAGCTTTCCGTTGCGGTAATGATGCAATCTGAACTAATAATATTCTAATAAATACCGCTTATACGGCTGTGTAAGGCTCTGAATTTATTATACTCTTTGCGTATTTTATTGTAAAGGAGAAGGTTATCATTAATTTTAATTAAGCTGTCCAATGGTTGAATTCCTTCGTGTCATCCGCTGTTTAAAGCTGGTTTATTCTTTTCTAATATAAAGCCGCCCATCGGGCGGCATAATCATTAGTTCATTTTCTCTGCAATATCGTATATCAGCCTCTCGGTGGCGCTCCAGCCTAGGCATGGGTCGGTGATGGACTTGCCGTAGATATTTTCGCCTATCTTCTGGCTGCCCTCCTCCAGATAGCTTTCTATCATCAGCCCTTTAATCATTTTCTTAAGCTCAGGATTGTACCTTCTGCTGTGCATTATCTCCATTGAGATTCGCGGCTGCTCAGCGAACTTCTTGCCGGAGTTTGAATGGTTGCAGTCTATGATAAGCGCCGGGTTTTTAAGATTGCGCTTCATGTATTCTTCATAAACGTATACTAAGTCTTCATAGTGGTAATTCGGGATATTGACGCCGTGGATATCCACCGCGCCCCGCAGTATGCCGTGGGCTAATTCATTTCCCGTTGTCTCCACTTCGTAACCGCGGAATATAAACCTCTGGGGCAACTGGGCGGCCCTTATGGAATTGAGCATGACGGCTATATCGCCGCTTGTCGGGTTCTTCATTCCGACCGGTGCGTTAACTCCCGATGATGTCAGCCTGTGCTGCTGGTTCTCAACCGAGCGTGCGCCAATTGCGACATAGGCAAGGATGTCCGCTAAATACGCGTAGTTTTCAGGGTATAGCATTTCGTCCGCCGCCGGCATATGGAAATTCTCAATTGTCTTTATGTGCATGCTGCGGATGGCTATTATGCCCTTCTGCATGTCGGTGTCTTCCTCGGGGTTGGGCTGGTGCACCATTCCCTTGTAGCCTTCGCCGGTTGTCCTTGGCTTGTTTGTGTATATGCGCGGGACAATCAATATCTTGTCCTTCACCTTCTCCTGCGCTTTTGCCAGGCGGCCGATATATTCAAGCACGGCTTTTTCATTGTCAGCTGAGCATGGCCCGATAAGCAAAAGGAACTTGTCGCTTTCGCCTGTGAATATCTGCTTTATTTCTTCAAGCTTCTGATCTTTTATTTTTTTCAGGGAGTCTTTTAGTGGCAGCGCCGATATGATCTCCTCCGGCGTTGGCAGCTCCTGTTTGTACGTGAATTTCATGTATACAATACCTCGCTATGGGTACTAATTATATCTGAAATGATGTGCTTTAGCAAGCTAAATTAGACGTATACCTAAAAATTAATAAGCGAGGTATTGAAAACAATGATCCATGAAAAACAATGATCGGCAGAGCTTTGCGAAAGACATTCGTAAGAATTTCGAAAGCAAAGCGTGCCATTTACTAAAAATTAATAAGCGAGGTATTGTACGAATATGATTCCGGCAGATTCTTAAAATCCTCTAAGCCTGTCCTTCTGCTCTTTTAATATTCTTATGGCATTCTGATGGTCATAAATATTGGTAAAGGCCAGAGGAGCTAGGGTGGCTGTGGGCTTTGTGGGCACATATTCCTGGTAATTGCTTTTTTCAGCCGTACTGGGAATCTTATTAAAAATGAGTGTAGTACTGTCGACTTCCCCCTCTTGTTCAGCTACAGAATAGGTTTCATCAATCCTTTGCTCCATCATGGAATGTGCACTGCCCCCGGTTATTGCAATTATTCTCTTGTTGGTAATATAGTAAAGCTTTTCCCATGAATACCCGTTTTTGTTTTTGATTGAGTTAAAAAAGAACGTCAGTCCTGCAGCAGGTAATACGGAAACTAATAGCTTAGAGAGAATCGTAGCTTCTGCTGAAAAAACAATGACTGTAAAAACCAGTCCCATAATAGTAAAAAAAATGCTGAATACTTTTCCGGAGGTGGGCTTCCCATAAAATCCTTTAAAAACATGTGCCTTTCCTGACCATAGTATTTCTTCATCGTAATCAAGCTTTTCATGAATATAATCTTTAAGCATTAAAATCCTCCGGCTAATTCATATAGTGAATATCAACGTCAAGTAGTTTCTCTATTTTATAAAGAAGTTCTTCCGCATCATATACGTTTAAAAAAGTCATTGGCGCATTCATTGCAATCTTTCTTTTTTGATTTCGTTCTTTTTTCTGGATATGCTCAATTACGCTGATATTATTCGGAGGAGAAAAATATAAATTTGACCTGTAATTTTCCCGCCTCATAACTTCAATTAATTCAATATCCGTAATATACTGTGACCTGATTATGCGCTTATTGCGGTTTTCCCTGACGATAAATATTCTTATGTCTGTAAGGCAGTAAGTTAATTCACCATCTAAGATACCATTAACAAAGTAACTAAAAATCGGGACTGATAATACAAGGATTGCGATCAAAATAAACAGTACGATTATGAAAGTGCCTGCTCCTGGTAAAGATTTCCCCAGAAATATCAAACCAGTCTTATTAGTTAGAAGATACGCAATTGCTAAAGAAGCAAGAATTAAACCTATTAATCGATATATTATATCTTTCTTAAGATAGCTTTTTCTTACTTCTGAAGGTAAGCATCTGGTCCACCAGAGCACAGTTTCATCTGAAAATAAATCATAATATGTGTGTTGTTCCATCTATATCCTCGCATGTCACCTTGTTTTTTGCCTTTTCACTTAATTCCGTTATTACATCAGCAATCAGCACAGCATTTTCCACCCCGTAAAAGTATATAACGCTGACCAACGTATTGAGATTTATATGAAAAATCACATCCAGACTGCCGCAGATATTTCTCTCTGCCCAGCATGATTCTATAGAGTAGAGCTTTCTTTCGTAATGTATCATCGGTCCGCCACCTATTTTTAGAAGCTGGATATTTGTACTTATGTTTTTTTTCACTTCTATCAAGTCTTTGTCTTTTTCTTTTATAAAACCATTTGAAAAGGAGAATATCCTTTTATTTGTAATATAATAGCGCATATGCCTGAAAAGATACGAGCGCAGGAAAAAACGCCCTATAGACATTTGAAAACCAACCAGTGAAAAAACAACACCAAATATAATAAAAAACAAATTCGGCTGATAATTTTCAGCTGCCTTAATATGAAATATATCTATTTGCAAATTTAATGACTTAGATAACATAAAGAGTGAAAATCCGAAAAACAATAATGATAATGGAATCTGTATAATATCTCTGTGTTCAAATACCCTTCCACTTTTGGGCTTGCCTGTCCATACTATATATTCATCTCTGCCCAACCTGTCTAAAACGTATTTATCTGTTTCCATCTATTCTCCTGCGGTGAAATTTTATAATAATGACTCGATACATAACCAAACTTTATTTACATATTCTAGCATTATAACACAGGGGAATTTGCATTACAATACTTATAATCTCTAAATAATTGAATGCATTATTCTTGCAAAACAGCCGGATGAGCACCAGCCCTTTAAACTCATCTATGCGATTAGGCGGCAGGCTGTGCCTTTCGGAAGCGCTTAGCAATTAATCGAAACAAACATTTTAAGGCAGAGCTTTGCGAAAGACATTTACCAAAATATAATTAACTTATGTCCGAAATCTTGAATAATGACTATAAACCTCCTATAATAAACATAAGTATATATAATATGCTAAATATGAAGGGGAGGTTGATTAATGAGCAAATATGTGTGTACAATCTGCGGATATGTATATGATGAAGCCCTGGGCGACCCTGACGGCGGAATAGCTCCGGGAACTAAATGGGAAGACGTGCCCGAAGACTGGGTGTGCCCTGTATGCGGCGCAGAGAAAAGTGCATTTGAAGCCGTAGAAAGCAAAGAGAAAAATGCTGCATCTATAAAGCCAAAGCCAGAAACTGCGCAAAAGCACGAGCTCAGCAAGATGTCATTCAGGGCGATGAGCTCGCTGTTTTCCAATTTGGCAAAAGGCAGCGAGAAGCAATACCGCATGGCGGAAGCAGAGAAATTCAATGAACTGGCGCAGTATTTCAAGAGCATTGCAAGCAATAAAGCGCATGATGGATTCGAAACCTTAGGCAGAATGACAGCAGAAAACATTGAGAAGGATTTCCCCTCATCAAATGCAATTGCAAAGGAGCTATCCGACAGAGGAGCGCAAAGAGCACTGCTGTGGGCCGAAAAAGTGACGCGCATAGTTGCATCCACAATAAGCAAATATGAAAAGAGCGGCACCGAATTTTTGGACGATAAAAACATATTCGTATGCGAGATATGCGGCTTTGTCTACATCGGCGATGAGCCGCCGGAAATATGCCCGGTATGCAAAGTGCCGAAATTTAAAATAAGAAAAATCGAAAGGAAGGTAGTGTGATGCACGCAGTACGAAATATCAGATTATGTACAAAAGACTGCCTTTGCCTCTACGTCTGTCCCACTGGAGCGACAGACACAGAGAACGGACAGATTGACGCCGATACATGCATATCAGGCTGCAGAGCCTGCGTGGACGCCTGCCCTTCCCATGCGATATCATTAGTGCCGGATACATACCCTCCACAGCAGGAAAAATCAAAAGATGTAATAGCGCAGCTTATGGATTTGGCGGAGAAGAAAGTGGAGCAGGAAAGCATCGCGGAGGAAATATCAGCGAGCGCGGACGACCCGGCAACAAAGCAGCTGGCGGAGGCACTTGCCATATCCAACAAGCTGATGGCTGAGGATCTCATCAGAGAGTCCGGCTATATGCTGCCCCAGAGCGAGAACGTAAAAGAGATGCTCGAATCGCTGCTGTCGCTTGAAATGGGCGGCGATTTCCCAAAGCAAACAATTAAAGATTTGATTGAATTAATAAGCAAAAACAACACAACGGAGGTAAAAAATATGAGCAAAACAAAAGACAACCTGATGGACGCCTTTGCGGGCGAATCGCAGGCAAACAGAAAATACCTAGCCTTTGCAAAGAAGGCTGAAGCAGAGGGACACACTAACGCGGCAAAGCTATTCAAGGCAGCATCAGACGCGGAGACAATTCACGCCTTAAGGCACTTTGAGGTGGCCGGAAAAGTGGGCTCAACTGCCGATAACCTAAAAACAGGCGTTGAAGGCGAGACATATGAATATAAGGATATGTATCCTCCCTTTGTTGAGCAGGCAGAGGCCGAGGGCAACACTGCAGCCGTAAGGACATTCACATTTGCAATGAAGGCAGAAGAAGTGCATGCGGCGCTATATCAGGAAGCTTTGGATACCCTTGATAATGATGAAGAAGTATTCTACTATCTGTGCCCAGTATGCGGAAATATCGAAAAGTTCGTTCCCGATAAATGCAGCATCTGCGGCGTGCCCGGGGAAAAGTTTATTAAGTATTAATATAATAAACTGAAACAAAACTAAATTTTTAAATGAGGCTTGCATTATGCGGCCTCATTTTTATTGCCCCGCTCATAACCTGTGCTATAATAAAACCAGCAAATAAAAAGAGGCACATTTATGAAAATAACAATATTCTATTTTTCAGGAACAGGCAGCACATGGTACGTGGCAAACAGCCTTGCAGAGGCTATTAATAACAAGGGAGTGCAAGCGGAGGCCATATCCATAGAAAAGATCAATCAAACAGACAGCGAAAAAGCCATAAAGGAAAGTGATAAAATCGTGCTGGGCTTCCCTATCTATTGCTCCGCCGCGCCGAGAAACATGGAGCAGTTTATAGATAACCTGCCGCAGGAAAAAGGTAAACCAGTCAGCGTATTCACGACGGTTGCGCTCTACTCCGGCGACGGAACTATCCACTATAGAAAGCTATTGCAGCGCAAAGGATATGCATTCGAAGCAGGCATGGAATTTGTGATGCACAGCAATCTGAATGTGCCCGGCTTCCCGGATATGTTCAAGCCCGGGGACGAAGAAAAAATCGCCCTTCGCAACGAAAACGCTATAGCCAAAGCAAAGCAGATGGCAGAGGCTATAATATCCGGCCAATCAAAAACAGAAGGCGGCGGATTTTTCGGCCGGTTTACAGGCATCAGCCAGAGAATATTTTATGATATGTCCATAAAAATGCTTAATAAGAAGCTGCTGGTGAAGCACGATAAATGCATCAAGTGCATGCGCTGCGTAAAGATGTGCCCCGTTGAAAATATTAAATTCGAAGATGGCAAAATACAAATCGGCGACAACTGCATGGCCTGCATGAGGTGCTATCATTTTTGCCCCACGGCGGCTATTAACTGCACGGAGAAGAGTTTTGATATAAAAAAATGGCCGAGGTTTAAAGGGCCGACTAAGGATTATATAAAGACGTTGCTTTGAGTGGAGATGTAATAAAAACCTCTCCGTCACCTGCGGGTGCCACCTCCCCTACAATGGGAGGCTGGGAGAATAAGCTGTTTTTCTTTGCTTCTAGAGCTGAGGTGACTCTCCTTTAACAACTGCTTTTTAAAATAGTAAATTTATTTTTCTGATGCTAAGGCTCTCCTTGTAGGCATTGGGCGCAAGCAATTTCGTAGAAATTGTGATAGCCAAGCTGTCGAACGTAGTGAGACTGAGAGGTTCCCGCTCGCAGGTGACTAGGTGAACAATTATCTAAAGAGAAAAGGATTTCCCTACCCCACCCACCACCCTTATAATTAAGGGCTGCGCCCCTAACACCCCCTTTTTTAAAACAGTAGTATGTAGTTGAACGTATAGGCTCCCCTCTTCGGTGGCTTTTGCGACTTTCCAAGTCGCTTTCGCCCGTCGCGGCATCTTCTGATACCGCTTGG
>JAFGUF010000027.1 GCA_016938675.1 Clostridia bacterium
ATTTTCTTGTCTTGCTTTGTAGTTTTCAAGGTGCTTTTCCCTGTTAGCTTTCGCCTTCAAGCTCTGTCCCCTATCCGGCGACAGCTAGACTAGAATAACATATACCTAATTGGATGTCAATAATAAAAATGAAAAAATTATCGTTTTTTTGATGTTTATTTTTATGCTTTTTTTTGCTAGTCATCTTAGTATCTTAAGATAACATAAATATACTAATTATCAACCTTAAACCCACTATATGTTGTATAAGATTTTTTCTTCAATATTTATACTTATAGTGAACTATACTATATTTTTCTATTGCCATCCAACTTTTATGCCGCTACTCGCTCCAGAAATCATCAAGGCTTTTATTTATATCTGAACTGTCATCAACATATTCCACCGGCTTCCACCAGTCTGGCATTAAATCCTGATATTCCTGCCTTGCGAATCTTCTGTCTATTAGCAGCACTGTTCCTTTATCCTCTTCAGATCTGATTACTCTTCCCGCCGCCTGAAGTACTTTATTAAATCCGGGATAAATATATGCGTATCCCAACCCTTCTTCATCCTTCGTATTATGAAATTCTTTTATAAAGTTATTTTCGAGGCTAATCATCGGAAATCCCGTTCCGATAATAACCGCCCCGATAAGCTTTTCTCCCCGCAGGTCAATACCTTCAGAGAACACTCCACCCATAACTGCAAACGCTGCCATATGTGCGTCTTCTTCAAATAATGATATAAAGCCTTCCCTAGCGTCGGTGTCCATCGTCCTTTCCTGCTTCGGTGCAAATATGTCATTATATAGCGATATGAATAGGTTATGAGCTTTTTCCATATAGCCATATGAAGGGAAGAATATTAAGTACTTTCCTCTTTTAGCTTTTACAAATGTATATATGTTTCCGACTAGCTCTGCAATAAATCTCTCTCTGAATTTGTATTCCACAGGAATAGCAGCATTAACCAGCAGCCGAAAGTTGCCCTTGTCAAAAGGCGAAGGCAGAGAATGACTATTGAAAATTGCCTCTTTCTGCAAAAGCCTGGCATAGTATTCAAAAGGAGTAAGGCTGGCGGAAAACATTATCGTAGCTCTTGATTTATTATGGCATTCCTGCAGCCTGCTTGATGGATCAATGCAAAACATCCTAGCCCTTATATCATTACCCTCTAAAAAGAAATAATGAATATAATTTTCATCCGCCTTATTTACTGCAAAAAGATAACCTTTTGTCTGATAGAATGCATCTGCCAAATCGTTAGTATATTCTCTTACTGAAGACATATCGAGTATCTTTTCAGCTGCCTGTGTAAACCCCTCCAGCAGTTCATTTAGTTCGTCCAGAGGATTGCATAGCACTTCATAGCTCATTTCCTCTGTTTTCATATGTTTTTCTTCGCGGTTAAAATAATCAATTATACTATTGATATATTTCAGCGTAAGTCGGCCATTCTTGGTTCTTACTCCCTGCATTGTATTGGAGACTATTATATATGTATCTCGGTTTACTTCACCTGAGTACATTTCCCTTGCTCTGCTCACCAGGTTATGCGCCTCATCTGCGAGAATTATATATTCTCCGCCTTCATCAAAAAATCTCTTCAGCTTTGCTCTGGGGTCGTACACATTATTGAAATCGCATATTATAATATCGCATTCTAATGACATATCTAAGGAAAGCTCAAACGGGCAAAGATGATATTTGTCCGCAGTTTTTCTTATATCCTTAAGGTCGTAATGCTTATTTTCTTCAAATGTGTCCATTGCAGCGCCAAGCCGGTCAAAATACCCCTTTGCTCTGGGACAAACATTAGGATGACAGTTGTATATTTCCTGCGGGCAGGATTTTTCCTTTGCGGTAAGCGTAATGCTGTTTACTATCAGTCCTTTTTTTCGAAGCGTATCTATCGTATCGCGAGCAACCTGCTTAATTGTGTTTTTAGCAGTTGCGTAGAATATTTTTTCTGTATCCTCTTTGGCGAATATCTTAATCGCAGGGTATATTGTGCCCATTGTTTTGCCTATGCCTGTCGGTGCCTGAAGGAATTGAATCTTGCCTTCACGACATGCTTTGTATACATATGTGGCCATCTCTTTCTGACCTGCGCGGTATGCCGCATAAGGGAATTTTAGATTGTCAGCAGATAAATTCCTTTTGTTTATATGGTCCTGCCTTTTATCAAATATTTCAATGATCCTGTGTAAGTTGTCAATAAACCAATCTAGGATTTCATCTTTCGCATATAAATATTCAAATATATGTGCCTTTGACGTGTCGTATTCTATGTATGCAATCCTAGCGCCTATTTCCTCTAAATTGTTTTCAATTAGGTACATTGCGCAATAGCATTTGCACTGAGCCAGATGCTCATTCTGAGGGGACAGGTTCTTCGTCGGTTCCCCAAACAGTGTCTTTATCTCTTCTATTACATGTATTTCTTTGCTCGTATCAACAATGTCTGCCCTGCCGCTCACTGTCATACATACCAGATTCCCATCAGCAGTATATTTCAGGGGAAGCTCGCTGATTTTCCCTTGATCCTCCTGCCTTTTTATATGGGTTTGTATGCCTTGTTGCATTCTTTTAGTGTATAGTGCTCCTCCGCCTAGGTCGCCGCTCTGCATTGTCATGCTTACAAACTGATGTACAGATATATTATATTTCTTTTTATCTGGTAATTTCATGCCTATAAGTATATCACAACTGAGTACATTATTAATATCTAATAATGTTTTTATAGCCATTATTTAGTTGATATATCTTTATGATAATGTATAATAATATTACTGCTATAAAAAAATCAACTAACTAATAAGTATATTAAATATATATTAGTCGATTCTAGCGGATTAAAAATGGGTTAAATATAAATAATTGGGAAAATGAAAAAAAAACTTTTAATAATATCATCAATAATATTCCTTGCTATAGTCTCGGTAATTGCAATATCTGTGTTTTCAAACCAAGGCAAGCTATTTTCAATTAAGGCTGAGGACTCACCTTCGCCTTCTGCTACGGAATACATTTCGCCTTCCCCGACAGCTACTGAGGCTCCAACACCCATTCCTACAGAGACTCCGGAGCCTATTCCAGAATATACAGATATAGTAATAGGCTTCACGGGAGACATAATTTCTCATGAACGCGTTCTTGATAACGCTATAAGGTGGGATAACGGAAGCAAGTCGTATACCTTTGACCATATATTCAAGTATATTAAGCCGGCTCTTGACTATCCTGATTTAATGATTGCAAATCTTGAATCACCAATAGCAGGGGAGGCAGTGGGATATTCTGTCACCAATACGCTTACATTTAATTTCCCTGACGAAATCGCGACAGCAATCAAGAATTCCGGAATTGATATGGTGCTTAATGCAAATAATCACGCATGCGACAAAAACCCTGAAGGCCTATTCCGCACTCTTGATGTGCTTGATGAAGTCGGGCTTATGCACACAGGTGCATGGCGTAGCCCCGAAGAGCGGTCAGTACCTACGGTTGTGGATATTCAAGGCATTAAGGTTGGTATTGTTTCCGCTACTTTTTCTCTTAACGGAAGGGAAGCGTACGTTGATAAAGAAATCCTAAGTTACATGACATGCTTTATAGATACTGACCAAGTAAAAGAACAGATAGATTTGTGCCGCGAGTACGGAGCCGAAATAGTAATCGTTTCTCCCCATATGGGCGATGAGTATGCGCAGTATACCAGAGAGGGTTTTCGTGATTATGCGCGCGCATATATTGCCATGGGAGCAGATTTGGTTGTAGCTCACCACCCACATGTTTTGCAATCATCAGAGATTGTTGAAGTGGAGCTTGAAGACGGAACTATCAAGCAGGGGGTAGTTTTCTTTTCAATAGGCAACTTCATGAGCAATCAAGTAACGCTAGGATACAAAGATTTTGCCCGCGAAGCGAGGGAAACGGGAATAATTCTATACGTTAATATTCAAAAAAACAACTACACCGGTGAGGTGAAAATAGAAAGCCTGGAATACCTTCCTATATGGATGCTTCGCAGAGCGGATATCAATCCCCGCATATACGCTGTCCTTCCTGCAGGTAAAGATATAGATTTTCTTTCAGATACATACACCGACCTTAAGTTTACGGAGGCAAACCTGGCAAGCCTTGCCAGGGCATGGGATTTGGCCATCAGTCAGGTAGGCGTTGAATATGCGGATGTTCTTTCAGATGTTCCGGTCAGAGACGAATAGTCCTTAGTTTGTTAATATGAATATAATAAATAGAAAAAATAATTGTAATAAATATATTTATATATGCATAATTTTAGCTTCATTGCTGATTCTATCAGCATGCCAGCCCGGCATGAATACTCAAGAGAGCGCTTCACCGAATTTAAATTGTACTTCCTCGCCTTCTCCTATCGTTTCTACTGAAGTATCCCCTTCACAAGCTATGGTATATACTCCAGAGCCGACTCCTTATGAAGAACCCTATACAACAATAATAATTGGTTCAACCGGTGACATTATGGCGCATCTTTCCCAAATTGCAGATGCCCAGTACGCAGCAGAGGGAGAACATACATTTACAACGGAAGGAAATGAACTGTATTCATTTGACCACTGGTTTGAATACATAAAGCCTTCGCTTGAGTATGCAGACCTAATGATAGGAAATTTGGAAACCACGATTGCCTCCGATAATTCACTTGTATCAGGATATCCTTTTTTTGCGGCACCAAAAGAAATCCTCCCTGCACTCAAAAGTGCAGGATTTGATGTGCTGGTTAATGCAAATAACCATATGCTTGACAAAGAACAAACCGGGCTTATTTCGACAGTAACATCTATTGATGAAGCAGATATATTCCACACCGGAGCTTGGACATCCTTAGAGAGCAAGAATACTCCCTTGATAATTGACGTTAAAGGCGTTAAAGTAGGCATTGTCTCGGCAACCACTTCGTTAAACGACCAGGAAAAGCATCTATCCTCAGACGAGCAGGAATATATGTACACCTTGGCAAGCGATCTTGATGATATGTACCGCCAGATTAAAAATTGCAGGGATTCAGGGGCCGATTTAGTTGTGGTATGTCCTCATTGGGGATATCAATACGAGATATATCCTAACGCGGGACAGATATCACTTGCAGAAGAATACATAAAGATGGGTGCAGATATCATTCTTGCCCATCACCCTCATGTCCTGCAGCCCGTTGACATACTAAAGGTTGAGTGCTATGACGGAACAGAGAGAGAGGGCGTTGTTTTCTGGTCTCTCGGCAATTTTGTTTCAAGTCAAATGAGCAAGATTGAGACCGTATCTGGTGCTATTGCATATGTAACAATCACAGTAAATAACGAAACAGGGCAGTTTACAATTGACGATGTCAGCTATCTTCCGGTTTGGACATATATTGAATACAGCAGCGAAACAGACAGTAAAAGCTACTGTGTTCTTCCGGTAGGTGAAATCCTAGATAATCCTGAATTGATAAGCGGCCTAACCTCCCGCGACCTTAGCAGGGATTTAGAAAAGGTCTGGAATCTGGTTACAAATCGTCTTGGAACTTCCGTAGCCCAACCACTAAGAACTGTACCCATAAGCTAACGGTATACCACATATTGACAACGTCACCAAACTCCCTGTTTAGTGGCATTCCAGTATATAAATATATCCATTTTTTTATTGACAGTATGCCGTGTATATAGTAAAATACGTAGTGCTGACTATACGCTCACATGCCCCGAGCGGCAGGAAGCCCGGTATATGCAGAACCGGCTACCAGAATTTTTGCAAAAATATTACGGAGGTATCCATCTATGAGCACATTCATGGCAAATGAGCAGAATGTTGAACGCAAATGGTATATTATAGATGCAAAAGGCAAGCCCCTTGGAAGAGTAGCTTCTCAGGTGGCTCACGTTTTGCGCGGCAAGCACAAACCCACATTTACAACTCACGTTGACACCGGGGATTTCGTAATCGTAATCAATTGCAAAGAAGCGGTGCTGACAGGCAAAAAGCTTGAGCAGAAAATGTACTATCATCATTCAGGCTATGTTGGCGGACTTAAGGCAACTCCTTATAAGGAAATAATGGAGAAAAGGCCTGAACTCGCAATGAGGAAAGCAGTTGAAAGAATGCTCCCTAAGAATCGTTTGGGCAGGGCTATGATTAAAAAATTGCGTTTATACCCAGGCAGCGAGCATCAACATCAGGGACAGCAGCCTGAAGTAATGGAAATTAGAATATAATACAATCATACTTTAAGAAAGGAATAATTATAATATGTCACAAGCACAGTATTGGGGAACAGGAAGACGTAAATCAGCAGTTGCAAGAGTGCGTTTAGTTCCCGGTAATGGAAAAGTTACTATAAATAAAAAAGACATGGACGAATATTTCGGATTTGAAACATTAAAGATGATTGTACGTCAGCCTTTAGTATTAACAAAAACCGAGGGAAGCTATGACGTCCTTGTAAATGTAAACGGCGGCGGATATACAGGACAGGCAGGCGCTATTAGGCACGGGATTTCAAGAGCTCTGCTGGAAGTTAATCCAGAATTAAGGCCTGCTCTTAAGAAAGCCGGATTCCTTACAAGAGACCCACGCATGAAGGAGCGTAAAAAGTACGGCCTCAAGGCAGCCCGTCGTGCTCCTCAGTTCTCAAAACGTTAACTTGTTTATTCAAAAAGCTTCCCTTGTGGGAAGCTTTTTTTATTAAGCACAGAATTCTAGAGTTGTATATATTGTGGAAAGTGTAAATAAATATGAATAAGTATGAATTTGATATAATAAAGGACAAAGCGGAAGCATTTAATTATTCGTCTTTCACATATATTGAATATGAAGATGTTGCCAATTACGACTTGATGATAGATAACAGTGCAATTATTCTCTTGCTTGGGTATAATTACGAATCTAAATGCTATGAATATATATGGGCTGCGAATATGGTAGATGCATTAATTTCTTCATTGAACCATGAAAAATCATTTTTTCTTTCATTCATTCCTGATGAATGGGTTGGTATTTTAGAGAAATCCGGATTTCACATTAGAAACGCATGGCACGATTACTTTCTGTACAATCTGGACAACATTATTATAAAAAATAATAATGCTACAGATTATTTAAAATTATCGGAAGTTAACGAAGCCTCCCGTCTTACTATGGAATGTATGGGGCAGAGTCGTGGCTTTACAGGACAAACACCTCAATGGTTTATAAATTGGTTGGCCAATGATAATGAGATAAAGAATACAGCTGTTCTCGTGGAGCGCACAGCAGATGGAACGATTTATGGAATATTGTGCGTTGGAACATATGGGCACGATACGGACAAAGGGCCTGTTGTATGGATTAGGGAACTAGCCGTTAAGCCAGATTTTCAGAATAAGGGAATTGCAAGGAAGCTCATATCGCAAGCCTTGGCATACGGTAAGGAAAAAGGCGCTCAGAAAGCATTCCTGGCAGTAGACGAGGATAACAAAAATGCAATTCATCTATATAAATCTATAGGTTTTACTGCCGGTGTGGAAAAGTCTGAGATAACTATGATAAAGCATAATTGAAAAGAATATTGTATTGAGCACTATTAAAGCTTATTTTATATTTTTTGTGATTTTGCTACATAAAGTTTTGCATTTTGTGTATAATATTATGGAGCAATAAAATTATAGTATAGAGGAACTTGTTATGGAAAAAGATATTATTATTATTGGCGGAGGCCCTGCAGGGCTGACTGCCGCGATATATGCAGCACGCGCAGGATTGGATATAGTCCTTATTGAAAAGATGTTTTCAGGCGGACAGATAGCAACAACGGACAGCCTTGAAAACTACCCCGGCTTTCCTAATCCCATAAGTGGTGTGGATTTCAGCATGGCTTTAGATGAACAGGCAAGAAATTTCGGCGTTGAAATTATAAACGAAGAAGTCACTGAATACCACCTTACAGGCCCAGTAAAAAAAGTAACAACTACAGGTGGAATATATACTGCGTATACAGTTATACTGGCTACCGGTGCGCAATCTAGGCTTCTAGGCGTACCCGGCGAGGATAAATACCGGGGTAGGGGAGTTTCCTACTGTGCCACATGCGACGGATCATTCTATAGGGATAAAGTCGTTGCTGTAGTAGGTGGCGGAGACACAGCCTGTGAAGATGCAGAATACCTCTCAAAGATAGCAAAAAAAGTTTATCTGGTTCATAGAAGAGATGAGCTGAGAGCAGCTTATATAATAGCCCAAAGGGTGCTTAAAAATCCAAAAGTTCAGATACTATGGGATAGCGTGGTTGACAAGATTGAAGGCGCAGACAAAGTAACCGATATGCAGATAAGAAATAAGATTACCGGCGAAACAAAGAAAGTTGATGTAGACGGCGTTTTTGTAGCAATTGGCCTGATACCAAATACCAGCGATATAAAGAACAATATTCGTCTGGATAACGGCGGATATATAATAACGGATGAACGCATGGCTACCAATGTACTCGGCGTATTCGCAGCTGGAGATGTCCGTACCACTCCTCTTCGCCAAGTCGTCACAGCATGTGCAGACGGCGCTGTAGCGGCTGAAAGCGCAAGATTATATTTAAATGACCACATGAGTTCGTAACAATATTTACTTGTTAAAATAACTGTTTATGTGTATAATATCATAAGAACAAAAAAGGAAAAGGATGTTTATTATGAAACACATAAAAGTTATTAAATCCAACTGTTTAAAGACAGACGGCGGCTGCGGTGAATGCCAGTCATCCTGCCAGAGCGCCTGCAAAACATCTTGCACAGTAGGCAACCAGGAATGCGCAAGCGAGACAAGCAAAACTAATGATACATACCTTTAAATTCGATAACCGCTTTTTCGCATACGATGTGTTCTCATCCTCCTTAATGGAGGTGGACGAAGCAACACACAATGTTATTGATTTGTACTCAAAGGGACATAACGAACAAAGCATACACGAGCGTCTTGACGCTCGTTTTGACGTACAGGCGGTAAACGAAATACTTTTTGAAATTGAAGAGCTTAAAAAATCAGGCTCTTTTGATTCGGAAATTAATTATGCCTCTTGCGAGCCAAGCACTGACTTCCATATAAAAGCTCTGTGTCTGCATATAGCCCATGACTGCAACTTAAGGTGCAAATACTGCTTTGCCTCCACAGGAGCATTCGGTGGCAAGCGGGAATTAATGAGCGAAGCTGTCGGACTTAAAGCGCTCGACTTGCTTTTTGCAAATAGCGGAAAAACAAAAAACCTCGAAGTTGATTTCTTTGGCGGCGAACCCATGATGAATTTTGATGTTGTCAAGGCAATAGTCAGACATGGCAGAGAACTGGAGAAAAAATATAATAAGCACGTCAATTTCACTATGACTACTAATTGCTACGATATTTCAGAAGAAGCTATGGAATATCTTAATGAGGAAATGCATAACATCGTAATCAGTCTGGACGGCAGGGAGGATAAGCATAATTTTATGCGTCCAACTGCTGAAAAAACGGGTTCTCACAGCGTCATACTGGAGAATGCGAAGAAATTTGTTAAAATGCGCGGAGATAAATCTCACTATATACGCGGAACCTTCACAAAACACAATCTTGATTTTTCAGAAGATGTCAAGTACCTGCACTCTCAAGGTTTTAAGCAAATTTCAGTAGAGCCCGTTGTAGCTGATGAAAAGTTAAGCTATGCCATAACCGAAGATGATTTGCCTCAGATATTTTCAGAATACGAAAAGCTTGCAAAATGGTATATAAAAGAAAGAGCAAAGGGAAGGTGGCTTAACTTTTTCCACTTCTTTGTAGACCTTGAAACGGGCCCGTGTGTAACAAAGCGCTTAAGCGGATGCGGCGCAGGATGCGAGTATCTAGCCGTCGCTCCTTCAGGAGAAATCTACCCATGCCACCAGTTTGCTGGACAGGAGGATTTCCTTCTCGGCAATTTAAATGACGGAATAACCAACATGGACATACGCAGCAGTTTTGCTTCCAATCAGGTATCCTCAAAGGATGACTGCCGCAATTGCTGGGCGCAGATGTTCTGCGGCGGCGGCTGCAGCGCAAACGCGTATAACTTCAACGGAACCATTGCAAAACCACACCTTTTGGAATGCGAAATGCAAAGAAAGAGGCTGGAGTGCGCCTTGGCAATATACGCATTGGAGCACATGACAGATAAAAAGATATAGTAAAATAGTGCAATACTTAGCTGCACTTTAAAATATTTTGGAGGACTTATTATGAAAAAGAATATGCTTATTGCGCAGTCCGGAGGGCCGACTGCTGTAATAAACTCCGGTGTCGTCGGCGCCTTTACGGCTGCAATGGACCTGAAATTTGATAATATCTACGCAGCTTATCAGGGCATTGAAGGCGTACTTAAAAAGGAGATTATTGACCTTAAGGCTGCGGACAGAAAAACGGTGGAAGGACTAAAATATACGCCATCAGCTGGGCTCGGTTCATGCAGGTATAAAATGTCCAAAGACATTACTCATCCTGATTTTGAAGCCGTTTTTAAAGTCTTTGAGGAGCTTGAAATAGGATACTTCTTCTATAATGGCGGCAACGACTCCATGGATACCTGCGATAAAATAAATGAATACGCCGTAAAACATGGAATAGATATCAAAGTTATCGGCATACCAAAAACAGTAGATAACGACCTTGTAGGCACAGACCACTGCCCGGGGTTCGGTTCAGCTGCCAAATACCTGAATACTACTTTGCAGGTTTCCGCATATGACTGCTATTCTTATTCCACACCTACAATTATAATGATGGAAACAATGGGCAGGCATGCCGGCTGGCTGGCCGCTTCCACTGCCTGCGCCAAGTATAATGGCGAGCAGTTGGTTGACAGGATATATCTGCCTGAATCAGTATTTGATATGGATGCTTTCCTTGCCGATACTGAAAAGCTCTTCAAAGAAAAGAAGATGGTTTTCCTTACGGTTTCCGAGGGCATAAAGGATAAAAACGGCGACTTCCTGCTCTCCGGAGTTTCAGTAAATGATAATTTCGGACATGCACAGCTGGGCGGCGTAAGCGAATTTCTAAAGAGCCGAATCGCTGAAAATATTACTCCCCGTACAAAGATAATCAACCCCAATATCATTCAGCGCTGCGCAACCCATGTTGCATCAGCTACTGATATGGAAGAAACGTTCAATACCGGTTATATGGCAGTTAAATCAGCATATGAAGGAAAAAGCGGATACATGGTTGCATACGAAAGAGTGCAGAATAACCCATATGTAATGAACTACAAACTAACTCCACTTAGCCAGGTTGCAAACGCCGAAAAAACCATTCCTCAGGAATGGATCATAGATGGCAAGCAAATGACAAATGATATTATTGAATACACTGAGCCTTTGATGAAGGGCGAAGTGATGCTGCGCCATGGCAATGATGGCCTGCCGGAATTTTCACGGCTGCCACGAAAATTCATTACTTTATAATACGGCCGGATAGCTTGTTAATCGCCCTGGGAAGCGCGTCTTTAGATGTGCCCCAGGGCTTTTCCACATTTCTGTGGTCAAATTTATCGTTGAAGTATTTCACGTCGTCGGAAAGCCTTGCAAGGCTTTTCTTTTGCACTTCTGCCATATCTTTAGCCAGCGCCAGCGTAACGCTGTCTGTCATTTCCTTTTTAGAAAATTCAATCATTCCAGCAAAATGCTTGAGACACATTCCCTTTGAATTCAAAAATGCCTGCTTGAACTCGCTATCTGATTTCCATAAATGAATAAAAGTATATAAATACCTTTTCATGTTTTCATCAACATTTTCGCATACAGCACAAGTAGAGGTAATTTTATTAATATATTCTGCCATATCCGCCGCGGAAGATTTTTTTAATGATTTATCTTCTGACACTATGCTGTCAAAATATTTATCAAGGTGCTCTCTAAGGTATTCCAGCCGAGTGTAGCTGCTTAGCCCGAGAGGCAGCTTCTTTGTTGCGTTGTGCATCATCTGGTAGTGATGACCGCAGAAACCTGTTTTATTTGTTTTCTGCCGCACATCCGGCTGCATTACGCTATCACCCAGGTAAAACTCCACATATTTTTCTTCCATACGGCTTTCTATTTCACAAAAAAGGCACTCCTTGTCCTCTTTCATCGCGTCCCATACCGGTATAGTATCTATATGATATTTCATGTTTTCTCCCCGCCTTCATATGTCCTTTGCTTAGTAAAGATTCCTACCAGCCATTTATCAATAATATACGTCAGCACTATAGCTACGACAAGCGGAACCAAAAAACTGAGCAGGGTGTAGGTATACTGCCAGGGCTGCTCCGCAGTCATGTTCGGCATTTCAGAAACATAGGGAGGAATATGCATCTCCCTCAGCCTTACGGCAATATACTGATGCCATATATAATAATTATATGAAACTGACGCCAGAAAAACCATAACCTTGTTGGAAAAGAGCCACCTGTATTGCTTTATTGAATACATTGTAGAAAGCAGAAACACTAAAAAGAGCAGGGCAATCTCAAGTCGGTTGCTTCCCTGCCACCTCTGCAGCGCGTCATGGCCCGATACCATTCGCAGCTCTTTCATATAGTTGAGTATTAGTGCCAAAGAAAAAACAGACATCAGAGTAAACCCTATTGAATATTTTTTATACGAAGCAAATTTATTAATGGCAACAGCCATGTATGCACCGAATATACCAAGAGCGAACACATCAAAGAATGCAGGAAGCTGATTAACTGTCATAGCAGGATTAGATGAATTATTTACGTAGAGGTTCCTGAAGCCTACCCCGATAATAACCATAATAACAAAAGAAAGAACCGGCCACTTTCTGAAGGCTCTTATTATAAAGGGGAAAAGAATGTAAAACTGCATCAATACTGCAACAGTCCACAATACAACATTTAGGTTCGTCCAAAGATATGTGTAGTCCTTAAGTGTCTGCGTAAATGTAAGATGCGTCAGCAAATCCACCAGCATTGTTTCAGGGGAATAAAATTCATTCAGCAATGCAGCTATTACAAAGCATACCAACACACTGAAGTAATAAGACGGCATTATTCTTGTCGCCCGCCTTTTGTAGAAATCAAGTACACTAGGAAACTCTCTGCCTTCCTGCATTCTATGAATGTAGGGCAAAGATAGCTGAAATGCAGAAAGCAGTATAAACATATCAACCCATAGGTATCCCGTTCCCGGAATGAAGGTCCAGTCTATAAATTTATTGCCGACAAAAAAGGCCGGGCAGAGCCAGGATTGCTGCCAGATATGAAACCATGCTATCAGTCCTATAGCCAGCACCCTTATGCCTGGAATTACATCTATTTGCCGGTCGTTGACTGTTCCTGTAATTTTATCAAAGTTCATTAATTCACCTATTGAAAACCATAATTTTTTTGGTTTAAATATTATATCAAAAAACATGATTATTTAGCAAATGAATATTCTTATCGGTTTTCATAGAGCAAATAGATTCATTCAACCATTTTTGCATAATATACATTTCTGTTTATAATATTTTGCAAGATTAAAAAATTTAAATTGCATTTTTATTTATTCAGTATTATACTATTCAGGAACAATGGCGTTCTGACATCCCTAGACGGGATGTTTTCAGGCGTCTTTTTTTTAATTACATGAATAATAATATTAGTTACGCTGGGGTGACATATTTTAAGGCAGGCGTAATTCTGTCTTTTTTTATTTTATTCATATTTTATTAGAAGGAGGTTTTTATGGAATTAACTTTGACATTGGCAGTAAATACCGTATGGATTGTCGTGTCTTCTGCGCTGGTTTTTATTATGCATGCTGGCTTTGCCTGCGTGGAGGCTGGCTTCACTCAGTCAAAGAATACAGCAAACATCATAATGAAAAACTTCATGACAATAGCAATAGGGACATTGGCATACTATTTTATTGGGTATTCATTGATGTTCGGCAGTGATTCATCCGGGATAATCGGGTGGAACGGATTCGGTATCAATCCGGGAGGGTCACCGGATGGGCTGCCCTTAAATGTTTTCTGGTTCTTCCAGGCTGTTTTCGCGGCCACATGCGCCACTATAGTTTCGGGCGCAGTAGCAGAAAGAACTAAGTTCAATGTTTATCTTTTCTTCTGCTTGTTTGTCTGTTCTCTTGTCTATCCATTAACAGGCCATTGGATATGGGGAGGTGGATGGCTTGCTCAAATGGGTTTCCATGATTTTGCTGGTTCTACTGCTGTTCATGCAATAGGCGGCTTTTCTGCACTTGCAGCTGCGAAGATTATCGGCGCAAGAGCGGGCAAGTATAATCACACCGGCAAATCCAACACGATTCCGGCTCACTCAATTCCCCTTGGCGCTCTTGGCGTTCTTCTTCTGTGGTTTGGCTGGTTTGGGTTCAATTGCGGCTCTACACTTTCTGCAGACCCTGAAGCAATAGGCATAATTGCAGTGAACACCGTGCTTGCAGGTGCATCTGCCGCATTAGCCGCAATGCTCTTTACCTATATAAGGGATAAGAAATCAGATGTAGGAATGACACTCAACGGATGCCTCGCCGGCCTGGTAGGCGTCACTGCCGGCTGCGATGCCGTCAGCCCTAATGGGGCAATCGCAATAGGTATCATCTGCTCTATAGTTATGATATTTGCCTGTGAGGCAATTGACAAGAAACTTAGGATTGACGATCCGGTAGGTGCAATATCCGTTCACGGCGTCTGCGGTGCACTGGGAACAATCTTGGTCGGAGTTTTCGCTCTTGACGGCGGCCTGCTTTATGGCGGAGGCTGGCACTCAATAGCAATTCAGTCCCTTGGCGTCGCTGCATGCGGCTCAGTCGCGCTGATTTCTGCTACATTGTTCTTCCAGACCGCTAAGTCAACCGTAAAGGTAAGAGTGCACAGAAGAGAGGAAGTAATGGGACTAGATGAGGCTGAACATGGCATATCTGCTTATGATATGCTCGGACTGTAAAATATCACCACAAACTGAACTAAATTTTTGACGTAAAAAAACTGAAACTTTTCACAAATGGACTTGCAAAAACGAGATTTACTGCTATAATACCTATAAGGAACTCGCTTTTTGCAGGATTAATATTTTTTTCCTGCATATTAGTGTAAATATTAGCAGCAAAAATATCAACGATTTCGGCTGATTTTATTCGTAATTGCTCCTAAAGTGATAATTATAAGGAGGAAAAATAATGGCTAAATACACAAAAAAAGACGTTCTGCGTCTAGCAGAAGAAAATGATGTCAAATTTATAAGGCTACAATTTACTGATGTCTTTGGTGCACTTAAAAATGTAGCTATCACCATAGAGGAGCTCCCTAAAGCTTTGGACGGCAAATGCATGTTTGACGGCTCTTCAATTGAGGGCTTTGTAAGGATTGAAGAAAGCGATATGTATCTTCAGCCTGACCCTGATACATTTGTAATATTCCCGTGGAGGCCGCAGGTAGGCCGCGTCGCCAGACTGATATGTGATATTTATACTCCTGACGGCAAGCCTTTTGAAGGCGACCCACGATATGTACTTAAAAAGGTAGTAGCAGAAGCTAAGGAAATGGGCTACTCTGTTAACGTTGGTCCCGAATGCGAATTCTTCCTCTTCCACGTAGATGACGAAGGAAGGCCGACAACTACTACACATGATGAAGCAGGTTATTTTGATTTGGCTCCCATCGACCTCGGCGCGGACGCAAGGCGCGACATGTGCCTAACTCTGGAGGAGATGGGCTTTCACATTGAAGCCAGCCACCATGAAGTTGCTCACGGCCAGCATGAAATCGACTTCAAATATGATGAAGTGCTTACTACTGCTGATAATATCATGACTTTTAAAATGGTTGTTAAATCAATTGCCAAGCGTCACGGGCTTTATGCGTCCTTTATGCCAAAACCCATACATGGAATCAACGGTTCAGGCATGCATACTAACCAGTCTCTTTTTAAAGACGGAAAAAATGCTTTCTATTCAGCAGATGACAAGCTCCAGCTTTCTACTGATTGCTATAGCTACATCGCAGGAATACTTGACCACGTAAAGGGCTTCACCGCACTTACAAATCCTCTCGTTAATTCCTATAAGCGTCTCGTTCCGGGATATGAAGCGCCTGTTTATATTGCTTGGGCTACAAGAAACCGCTCTCCGCTTATCCGCATACCTGCTGCAAGGGAAGCCGGAACAAGAATAGAGCTTAGAAACCCGGACCCCACTTGCAACCCTTACCTATCATTAGCATGCATGATAGCAGCAGGCCTTGAAGGAATAAAAAAAGGCAAAAAGCCTTATGATTCCGTAGAGCAGAATATATTCGCAATGACCGAGGAGCAGCTGAAGGAACATAATATAGAAAGCCTGCCAGCGAACCTTTATGAGGCTATCTGCGAAATGCAGAAAGATGAATTGGTTAAGAAGACCCTTGGAAGCCATATATTTAATAATTACATTATGGCAAAAATTGCAGAATGGAACGAATATTGTTCAATCGTCACTGAATGGGAAATTAATAAGTACCTGCCCACATATTAATCTAATATATTGGGGCATGCATAAATATTACTATTTTCCGTAATCACATTCATACTGACTAAATATCAGGGGGCGATTTTTCAATCCGCCCCTTTGAGTATACTTTATAAAGTTGCAGAAAGGAGCTGCTTATGCCTGAGGGCATCTGTGAAATCTTAGTAGTGATGCGTCATGGCGAAACGGTTGATAAGCTTTGCAAATTGCTGCACTCTCTTGGATACAGGGTAGTTGAGGTCTGTCACTCTGGGGGAGCTGCGCTTCGCGGCACATCGTATCACAATTATGATATCGTCCTTTGCAGCGACAATCTTCCCGACATGCGAGGCCTTTCAATGGCTATTGATATGCTGGAACGAAAAGATGTCAGTGTGCTTATGGTAACAAGCGAGAGAGAAAAGGTAGAAGTTGAAACACAATATGCAGACTACGACATCACCTGCCTTGTAAAGCCCGTTTCCAGAATGGTTCTCCAGCACGCTTTAGATATTACATGGAATAACCGGAAAAGAAACGTAAACATAAAAAAAGAGAGAGACCGCCTGAAAAAAGAAACCGAGCAGAGAGCTCTGCTGGTACAGGCAAAGCAAGTACTTATGAAAAAGTACAATATGGACGAACCGCAGGCATACAGATCCTTGCAGAAGACTTCAATGGATACTGGCATACCAGTTAAGGAAATTGCCAAAAGGGTAATTGATACGGACGGCGTGGAATTCTACCGTTACTAATTTTGTATATAACAGCACTAACGTGCTTTAAAATTTTTTACTATTTTATGGGGGTTTAAATATGTCAACCAAGGAAAGCATAGCAGACCAGGCTAACTATTCATTTAACCAGCGGCCGCAGTCAAAAGGGCTGTATAATGCTGATTATGAGCATGATGCCTGCGGAATGGGCTTTATTTCTCATATGGACGGAATCCCGTCCAGGTCCATTGTTGATGATGGGTTGGTAATCTTAGAAAGGCTGGTGCACCGCGGAGGCACAGGAGCAGAAGAGGACACCGGCGACGGGGCAGGCATACTTATGGCAATGCCGGATAAATTCCTGCGCTCTGTTTGCCAAGAGGAGCACAATGTCAGCCTTCCGCCATTAGGTGAATATGCTGTAGCGATGGCATTTTTGCCTAAAGATGAAAAGCGCTGCGTAGCACTCCTAGAAGAAACTGAGCAGATAATCAAAGCAATGGGGTTCAAGCTGCTTCTGGCAAGGAAAGTACCCTACAGCTTTTTTGATGCGGGCCCTGCGGCAAGAAACTGCATGCCCAATTTTTATCAGCTGTTTATTTCAGGCGACGGCATATTCAACGTTCAAGGCTCATTCGAGCACAAAATCTATGTTCTACGCCGTACTTTAGAGCAGAAAATAAGGGTTGCAGGCAATGATGATTACTATTTCTCATCATTTTCTTCAAAGACTTTAGTATATAAGGGCATGCTTCATGCCTGGCAAATAAGAAAATTCTTCCCGGATCTAAATGATGAACGCATGGAAACATCAATATGTGTGGTCCACTCCCGCTTCTCTACAAATACATTCCCCTCATGGGATAGAGCTCAGCCCTGCAGGTTTATTGCTCATAACGGCGAAATAAACACTCTACGCGGAAACGAAAACTGGTTTAGGGCGAGAGAATCCGTAAATGACGGAGGCGTATTCAAGAACGTCAGAAGCGCAGTAATTCCGGTAATTGACGATGAGGGTTCAGACTCAACAAAGTTTGATAACTGTCTTGAATTCCTTTGCCTGCAGGGAAGGCCTCTGCCTCAGGTTCTATTAATGATGATACCTGAAGCTTGGTCTAAGGCTGTAGATATCTCCGAGGAAATGAAGGCGTTCTATGAATATTCAGCCACAATAATGGAACCGTGGGACGGGCCTGCCGCAATATGCTTTTCAGACGGCAGATACGCAGGCGCCATATTGGACAGAAACGGCCTCAGGCCTTCACGCTATCAGGTAACAAAGGATAGGCGTGTTATTCTGGCATCCGAAGCCGGCGTCTTGGACATACCCTTTTCAAAAACGGTAAAAAAGGGCCGCCTTGGCCCCGGTGAAATGATCCTGGTCGATACGCAGGATGGCAAAATGTATCTTGACCATCAGGTTAAGGAAGACTACGCCCACAGGCATGACTACAAATCCTGGCTCACTCAATACAGAAAAACCGAAGACAGCCTTCCAAAACCTGCTAAGTTTGTAAAGGTTGAAGATGAAAAATTCGGTGCTGCAATCAAGGCCTTCGGATACACTTTTGAAAGCATTCAATCCGTTATAACACCCATGGCGCGTGACGCAAAAGAGCCAATATCTGCAATGGGCATGGACATACCGCTTGCGGTTCTTTCAAAGCGCCCTCAGCTTTTGTACAATTACTTCAAGCAATTATTTGCGCAGGTAACAAACCCTCCTATTGACGCACTGCGCGAGGAGATCGTCACCGGCTCAGATGTTTTTCTTGGCGCTTCAGGCAACTTTGCTGAGGATGCCCCAAGCAACTGCAAAAAGCTGCGTCTTGATTCCCCGATTTTAGACAGCGAAACATATTCCCGAATTCTTAGCCTGGATGAGGACGGGTTTAAATCACAATTACTTGATATTTTATATGATATTGACTGCGGCGGCTTTGCACTGGAGACAGCACTTGATAAGCTATTTGAAGATGCTGAAAAGGCCATTGAAGCAGGAACGACAATACTGGTTCTTTCGGATCGAAACTTCACTAAAAACATGGCAGGAATTCCTGCGTTGCTTGCAGTTTCCGGCCTGCATCATCACCTTATAAGAAAAGGCCTTAGGGGCAAAGCCGATATAATAGTGGATTCAGGAGAGCCCTCAGAAGTGCATCATTTCGCTGCACTGATAGGCTACGGTGCTTCAGCGATTCATCCATACCTTGCATACAGACTGGTCGAGGAATGCGTCAAGCGCGGGTATACCGGCGCTATCGAAAGCGAAAAGGCCAAAGACAACTATAAGGAAGCTCTTTTGCACGGCATTATCAAAGTAATGTCTAAAATGGGTATCTCATGTGTGCAGTCATATCAGGGTGCACAGATATTCGAGGCTCTAGGCATAAGCAAAGAAGTGGTTGATAAATACTTTACTGGAACTGCAACCAGAATAGACGGGCTTAAATTAAGGCACATAGCAGATGAAACTAAGCGCAGGCATCTGATGGGCTTCGGACGCAAAAGCCATGACCTGCTTAATTCCGGGGGCGTGTTCCAATACAAACCTGACGGCGAAGAGCACATGTACAATCCAAAGACTGTGCACCTTTTCCAGAGAGCAGTTCGCGAAGGCAGCTATGACCTTTACAAAGAATACAAAAAGCAGCTTCAAGGCGAAGCAGAAGAAATATATACATTGCGCTCAATGATGGAGTTTGACTCCCACAGGGAACCTGTTGACATAGCTGAAGTTGAGCCTGTCGAGAGGATAGTGCAGAGGTTTAAAACCGGTGCCATGAGCTATGGCTCCATCTCGGAGGAAGCTCACACGACTATTGCAATAGCTTTAAACAGGCTGCAAGGCAAATCCAACTCCGGCGAAGGCGGAGAGGACAAAAAAAGATTTGAGATAATGGAAAACGGCGATTCCGCCTGCTCGGCTATCAAACAGATAGCGTCAGGAAGATTCGGCGTAACATCGCATTATCTATCCAGTGCGAAAGAAATACAGATCAAGATGGCTCAAGGCGCAAAGCCCGGCGAGGGCGGCCACCTTCCGGGACATAAAGTTTATCCCTGGATTGCTAAGGTTCGCCATTCCACTCCGGGCGTTGGGCTGATTTCTCCGCCGCCGCATCACGATATCTATTCAATTGAAGATCTGGCGCAGTTAATATACGACCTGAAAAACGCTAACCCATCAGCACGCGTAAACGTAAAGCTTGTTTCTGAGGTAGGTGTCGGCACAATAGCCGCGGGAGTTGCAAAGGGAAGAGCAGACGTTATACTTGTATCAGGATACGACGGAGGAACAGGGGCGTCGCCAAGAACCTCCACGCAGCATGCAGGGCTTCCTTGGGAGCTAGGTGTAGCAGAAACTCATCAGACATTGGAGATGAACGGCCTCCGCGACAGAGTAATATTAGAAACTGACGGCAAGATGATGACAGGCCGCGATGTCGTAATAGCCGCTCTGCTTGGCGCTGAGGAATTTGGCTTCGCAACGCTGCCATTGGTTGCAATAGGATGCATCATGATGCGCGTATGCAACCTGAATACTTGCCCTGTAGGCGTAGCAACGCAAAGCCCTGAACTTCGCAAGAGATTCGCAGGCAAGCCTGAGCATGTTGAAAATGCGCTCAAATTCATCGCAATGGACATGCGCGAGATAATGGCAAGCCTTGGATTCAAATCAATAGAAGAGCTTATCGGGAAATCAACGGTCCTTAAGCAAAAAGTTGTTAAGAACAATGAAAAAGCCAACTCAATTGATTTGTCTGGAATAATTGTCGATCCGAACCCAATTACGCGGAAGCACATGGCTCCGCTTGCCGGTTCATCAGAATGGGATCATTACTTCGCCGCTATTGAGGCACTTGTAGCCACAAAGCAGAAAGTACAAATCAATATGCCTATCTACAATACAGACCGCGCAACCGGCACACGCATAGGAGGCTGGCTGGCAAAAAGATATGGTGATGACGGCCTTGAAGATGATTCCATAGTTTATAATTTCGAAGGAACCGCTGGCCAAAGCCTGGGCGCATTCCTTCCAAAGGGAATTACGCTTAACGTCAAGGGCGATGCCAACGATTACGTCGGTAAGGGCCTCTGCGGAGGAAAAATAATTATATCTCCGCCTCTTGATGCCGCATACGAAGCCGACAAAAACACTGTAATAGGTAATGTAGCCTGCTATGGAGCGACATCAGGCGAAATATACGCAAGAGGACTTGCCGGCGAGCGTTTCTGCGTGCGCAACTCAGGCGTCCACGCAGTAGTAGAAGGCATAGGTGACCACGGCTGCGAATACATGACAGGCGGAATCGCGGTTATACTCGGTGAAGTAGGGTACAATTTCGCTGCAGGCATGTCCGGCGGAATTGCATATGTCTTTGACAAAAATAATACTCTTGCAGAACACTGCAATATGGAAATGATAACTGTTTCATCAATAGAAAGTGAAGCTGAAATTGGTAAGCTGAAGAATTTAATAGAAAATCACAAAAAGTATACAGGATCCGAAACAGCAGATAAAATCCTTTCAAACTGGGACAAATCCTTACAGTCTTTCAAGAAAGTAATGCCTAATGACTACAAGGAGATGCTAGATGAAATAGCCAAAGCACAAAGCGAAGGCCTAGACGGCGAAGAGATGCTGACGGTGGCATTCGAACGAAAAGTGGCGGCAAAATAACAGATAGGAGGAAGCTCGGCCGGCAGCGGCAAAGCACTATAAAATAAAATGGGAAAAGCAACCGGATTTTTAGAATATAAGAGAAAAGGCGCAAAATATGTTGAGCCCCAGGATAGGCTTAATAATTTTGACGAGTTCGTTATACCTCTCGACGAAAAAGAGCAGCAAATACAGGCTGCTAGATGCATGGACTGCGGCATACCTTTCTGCCTTTCAGGCGTAATGTATGGCAACAGCGTATCAGGCTGCCCGAACGGGAATTTGATTCCCGAATGGAATGAACTTATATATCAGGGAAATTATAAAGAAGCCTGGGAAAGGCTATGCAAAACAAACCCACTCCCCGAAATGACCTCACGGGTGTGCCCAGCTCCCTGTGAAGGAGCCTGCACCAACGGCATAGATGGCGAGCCCGTAACAATACATTATAATGAAAGACTAATCTCAGATAAAGCCTTTGCCAACGGATGGGTAAGAGAAGACGGCGAACCAATACTGGAAACAGGCAAGAAAGTGGCAATTGTCGGCTCGGGCCCCGCCGGGCTATCAGCTGCATGGCGGCTTAATAAGCTTGGACATAAAGTAACTGTATATGAGAGAAATGACACGGTAGGCGGGCTTCTGATGTACGGAATACCAAATATGAAGCTTGACAAGGATGTTGTTGCTCAGCGTGTGAATATCATGAAGGATCTTGGTATTAAATTTATACTAAACTGCAACGTAGGCAAAGATATTTCGTATGATCAGCTAAATGCTCAATATGACGCTATATTACTGACAGGCGGTTCAACTGTGCCGAGGGATTTGAATATTCCCGGCAGAGATCTTTCCGGTGTTAAATTTGCAGTTGATTTTTTGACCGATACTACAAAGACACTGCTCAAAGATGGCCCTAAGTCTCTTAAAGAAACTATGAAGGGCATGAATGTAATTGTAATAGGGGGCGGAGATACCGGAAACGACTGCGTGGGTACATCGCTGCGCAGGGGAGCCCACGTAGAGCAATTCGAAATCATGCCTGAAGCGCCGGAAAATAGAGCATATGATAACCCGTGGCCGACATTTCCCAGAACCAAAAAAACAGATTACGGACAGCAGGAGGCAATATACCTTCAAGGAAAAGATCCGCGAACATATGAAATTAATACATTGAAATTTAACGGAGAAGATGGTAAAGTAGTGTCTGTGGATACTGTAAAGATAAAGTGGAAAAAGAATACTGAAGGCCGCTTTATCCCTGTTCCTATTGAGGGAACAGAAAAAACATACAAGGCTGATTTGGTTCTATTGTGTATGGGTTTCACTGGCCCAGAGCAAAATACACTTGATGAGTTCAATATTACAGTTCCTCGTGAAGGCTATAGCACTATCAATGAAAAAGTATTCGTAGCCGGAGATATGCGAAGGGGACAGTCCCTTGTTATATGGGCTATATATGAAGGCAGGTCTGCCGCAGAAGAGATAGATGCATATCTAATGAAGAATATATAATTCAAGGAGTAAATAATGATTATTCCATTTACCAAAATGGAGGGCGCAGGCAACGATTATGTTTACGTAAACGCATTTAAGACAGAATTGCCTGAAGAGCACCTGTCTGAAATAGCACGAATAGTATCCGACAGGCACTATGGCATTGGATCTGACGGACTGATATTAATCTGCCCTTCCCAAGTCGCAGACGCGAAAATGCGCATGTTTAATCTGGATGGCTCAGAGGGCGAAATGTGCGGCAATGGAATACGCTGCGTGGCAAAATACCTTTTTGATCATAAAATCGTCAACGGCCTTTCTACTTCTATTGAGACGCTTGCAGGAATAAAATATATAGACATGTTTATAGGGGAAGACGGAAAAGTCAACAAAGCCCGCGTAGACATGGGTACACCCTCATTTAAAAGTCCCGATTTCCCTGATTCATGGGATAATAATGAAGGGTATGAAATTACAGCAGATGGAAAAACATTTAGAGCCTACTGCGTGTCTATGGGCAACCCTCACGCTGTTATTTTTGTTGACTCAGTTGATGATTTCGATGTTTTAAAAGTTGGACCAATTCTTGAAAGCCACCCGGCATTCCCCAAAAAAAGTAATATAGAGTTCACTCAGGTCATTTCTGATGGCCTGATTAAAATGCGCGTATATGAACGCGGAAGCGGCGAGACATTGGCCTGCGGCACAGGTGCCAGCGCCACAGCAGTCGCCTGCATAAAGCTGGGAAAGGCAAAAGAGAGAGTAGACCTTCAGCTTCTGGGTGGCATGCTTACTATTGAGTATTCCGAAGATTCTAATGTATTTATGACGGGGCCCTGCAAAGAAGTTTTTTCGGGCGAGATAGAAATAGATTTATAATGGAAAGAGAGGATGCTCAATAATTTGAGCAAGGTACAGCAAAATGATAAATGCCAATGGTAATTTCCAATTATTAAAGACAAATTATCTTTTTCAGACAGTAGCGCAGAAAACTAAACAATACAGAGTTGAACACCCTGATGCAGACATTGTAGTTCTTGGAATAGGGGATGTAACCCGGCCTTTAGTGCCAGCCGTTGTTGAAGCCTTTCACAAAGCAGTTGATGAAATGGCTAAAGCAGAAACCTTCATGGGCTATCCCGAAAACACAGGCTATGAATTCCTAAAGAAAGCAATCATTGAAAATGACTATGCTCCGCTGGGTGTCGATTTAAGCCCGGAGGAGGTATTTATATCATCCGGCGCGAAAAGCGAAACTGCGAACTTTACGGATATGTTTGGCAAAGGAAATACAATAGCCATAACAGACCCGGTATACCCGGTATATCTGGATTCTAATATAATGTCAGGCAACGCAGGCAAGGTTTCATACTCAGGAGAATTCGGTAAAATAAGAATGATGGACTGTATTGAGAAAAATTCTTTTCTGCCTGAAATCCCCAAAAAAAGAGCTGATATCATCTATCTATGCTCACCAAACAACCCAACAGGTACAGCATTTACAAGAAAGCAGCTGAAAAAATGGGTTGAATATGCCAATAAAAATTCCGCCATTATTCTCTTTGACGCAGCATACAAAGCATACATACGAGATAATGACATTCCTCATTCCATTTATGAAATAGAAGGCGCTAAAACATGCGCGGTTGAGTTCTGCTCATTCTCTAAAACAGCAGGATTTACCGGCGTAAGATGCGCTTATACCATTGTCCCCAACGAAATCAGATGCCACGTAAAAGAGGGCGGTACAGTATCTTTAAATAAGATGTGGAATCGCCGGCATGCTACTAAATTTAACGGTGTAAGCTACATTACACAGAAGGCTGCTGAAGCCTGCTACAGCACGGAGGGCAAAGCACAAATAGAAGAAAACATCAATTACTATCTTAAAAATGCTGAAGCAATCAGAAACTGTTTCAAAGAATTAAAATACACTGTATACGGCGGTAAAAACAGTCCATATATCTGGCTAAAGGTACCAAAGGAATATACATCATGGCAGTTCTTTGATTATCTTTTAGAAAATTACCAGATAGTTGGCACGCCTGGCTCAGGATTCGGCAAATGCGGTGAAGGATATTTCCGCTTAACTGGATTCGGATCTGCGGAAAACACAGCCAAAGCTATCGCAAGGCTCAAAGCTGGTAAATAAGTTCTTACATATAAATGTTCAAAGGGGCAGTCATATGACTGCCCCTTTTGTTTTGTCTGTTTTATAGTTTCTCTATTTAATCGGCAGTGTAATTATATCACTCTCTATAAAATAGCTCCATTCATCCTCGTAGTTTACATTGATTGAAAGTTTTACATCATCTATCTGGTCAATTCCGCTATCTTCAAGGTCGCTTGTGTAGAACTCAAGCCTCATTATCGCACATGTGCCCGGTGCTACATTGCCATACAGGTAGCCGGAAATCATAAATCCGTTAATCTGAACGTTATCACTGGAAAGATTAATCGCTGTATCAGTATTGTTCTCAATATAGAATAGAGCATAAGGTCCGTAATAATCAGCATCCTGGATAAATTCCTTGTATTTTATCACAACGCCAGATTCGTTTATAATCGTGGTTCCTGAGGTGTCATATGTCTGAACAAAGTTGCTGCCGGTATCTATGTGAATAACGTCGCTTACAGAAATCGTGCTCCATGTATCATAATCATATAGCTCCAGCACTAAATCAATTGTTGCTATTTCATCGATATTGCAGTCTGCAAGCTCATCTGTATCCAGGCTAATTTCTGTGTTCAGCTTTACATTTGCGTCAACCGTTCCGATTAAGTAAGAGTTTTGCATGGAATAGCCGTTTACAACTAGTGATTGAAGCTCAACATCCACCTGTTTATCATTAGTATTTTCAATTAACAGATTCATATCAAGAGAATAATAAGTCTCTTCAAAATCCACTAAAGTAACTGTGATTCCGTCCTGATTAAGCAGTAATTCACCGCTTACGGTCGGTACATTCACATCAACATCTCCACCGTCATCTGGATCAATATCCATTCCGAAGTCATCTGCTCCTGCAAGAAATTCATCTTTGTCGGTTTTCTTCAGTATATAACTGCCGTCTTCTTCTGATATATACATGTATTGATCGGAGCCTTTCATTTCGAAAGTTACCGTTGCATCTACATTTTCCATCATCGACGGATCGTAATACTGCAACATTCCGTCTTCTGTTACAGACCAGTCATTTCCCGCCATGCCTTCGTTTGTGAAGAATATATATAGGTCAAGCTTTCCGCCGGCCATAAAATCCATTGCAAATCCATAGTCTTCAACGTTTTCTTCCCCGCCTGTGTATTCCATAGACATTACTTGCCAGAATCCTATCATTTCCTTCTCGAAGTTTGTTCCCTGTCTCTCTTCAATTTCTTCGTCTGTCAAAAATTCAATGGTAACTTCAGCTACAGAACTAAATACCTTTTCTTCTATGTCCCCTTTTGCTTCTTCCACACTGATCTCAAAAAGGAATTCCTCGAAGAACCCGCTGGCGCTGTATTCTCCCTTGTCCTCTGTCTCTTCATCCAGAACTATGCCTTCATCTTCAAAATAGTCCTGATAAAATTCCATTACATCCTCTACGTCGTCCTCTGTGCCGTATTTTATTGTTACTTCTTCATCGTCGCCTTCATATTCAAATATAATTGCGTCGTCGTATACCGGCAATTCCTTCTCAGGATAATTTTCAGCCTCTACTCCTTTTGTATACGCAGACGGTATACATCCTGATAGAATAAAAATTACTGCCATCAATAAAATCAATATTTTTCCGTTTTTCATAACTACCTCCTAATATAAGTATATATAATTGTATTATACAGTAAAATAAATAAACTACAATATAAAACAATAAAAAAAGAGCAGCCGTTTTGGCCGCCCTTTTCGAGATTATCAATTATACATCGATAGAAGCAACAGCGCCTGAACCAACTGTACGGCCGCCTTCGCGAATAGCGAAACGTAGGCCTTGCTCGATAGCAATTGGTGTAATGAGTTCAATCTTCATTTCGATGTTATCACCAGGCATAACCATTTCTACGCCCTCTGGCAACTGGATTGAACCAGTAACGTCTGTTGTGCGGAAGAAGAACTGTGGCCTGTAACCATTGAAGAATGGTGTGTGGCGTCCGCCTTCTTCTTTCTTAAGTACGTATACTTGTCCTTTGAATTTTGTATGAGGCTTAATTGAGCCCTTCTTCGCAAGAACCTGTCCACGTTCGATTTCGTCTCTTGATACACCACGCAGCAAGCAACCAATGTTGTCACCAGCAATAGCCTGATCAAGAAGCTTACGGAACATTTCAACACCTGTAACAACTACGTCACGTGTTTCGTCTGCTAAGCCAACGATTTCAACTGTGTCTTGTACTTTAACTGTTCCACGCTCTACTCTGCCTGTAGCAACTGTTCCACGGCCTGTGATTGAGAATACGTCTTCAACAGGCATAAGGAATGGAAGGTCTGCTGCACGTTCCGGAGTAGGGATGTATGAGTCAACAGCGTCCATCAAGTCAAATATGCATTTGCAGTCAGGATTTTCTTTAACTGATTCATCTTTCTGTGCTGCTTCAAGAGCCTTAAGAGCTGAACCCATAACGATTGGAATATCGTCACCTGGGAATTCATATTCAGAAAGAAGCTCTCTGATTTCCATTTCAACCAGTTCCAAAAGCTCTGGATCGTCAACCTGGTCAGTTTTGTTCATGAAAACTATCAGATAGTTAACGCCAACCTGGTGAGCCAAAAGAATGTGCTCACGTGTTTGTGGCATTGGGCCGTCTGCTGCAGATACAACCAGGATTGCTCCGTCCATCTGTGCAGCGCCTGTAATCATGTTCTTAACGTAGTCGGCGTGTCCCGGGCAGTCAACGTGAGCATAGTGACGTGCTGTTGTTTCATACTCAACGTGAGCTGTGTTGATTGTGATTCCACGTTCTTTTTCTTCTGGTGCTTTGTCGATGTCAGCATAGTTCATAGCTATAGCACCGCCATCTTTTGCCAAAGTCATAGTAATGGCAGCTGTCAATGTTGTTTTACCATGGTCAACGTGTCCGATTGTACCGATGTTAACGTGTGGTTTCGTTCTTTCAAATTTTGCCTTGGCCATTTTCTTATATCCTCCTTAGAGTTTAAAATATTATTGTTGTTATGATTAACTTAATTTAAGTTAATTATCGTTTTGTAATTTCCTCTGCAATCGATTTTGGAACCGGTGCAAAGTGCGCGAACTGCATTGTGAATGTTCCGCGTCCCTGAGTCTGTGAACGAAGAGATGTTGCGTAACCAAACATTTCAGAAAGTGGTACGTGCGCCGTCACAACCTGTGATCCGGCTACTACGTCCATTCCGCCTATGTTGCCTCTTCTTGATGAAAGAGAACCCATTACATCACCCAAATATTCTTCAGGCATTACAACCTCTACACTCATCATTGGTTCAAGCAAAACAGGATCGGCCTTGCTGCACGCACTGCGCAGTGCCATCGAACCTGCTATTTTAAACGCAACTTCAGATGAGTCAACTTCGTGGTATGAACCGTCTACCAAAGTAACCTTTAAGTCTACTAATTCATATCCGCCCAAAGGCCCGTTGGATGTAGCCTCGCGTACGCCTGCCTCAACTGCGCTGATATACTCTTTCGGTATAACTCCGCCGACGATTTTGTCTTCGAATACAATACCTTCACCTGCTTCAAGAGGTTCAACCTCAACCACAGCATGTCCGTATTGTCCGCGTCCGCCGCTCTGACGTACAAATTTTCCTTCTGCTTTCGCATGTTTCTGAATGGTCTCTCTGTAAGATACCTGTGGCGCACCGACATTTGCCTCAACTTTAAACTCACGCAGCAGCCTGTCAACTATAATCTCAAGGTGAAGTTCACCCATGCCAGCTATAATTGTCTGTCCTGTTTCAGCATCAGTATATGTCTTGAATGTCGGATCTTCCTCAGCGAGCTTTATCAGCGCCATTGTCATCTTATCCTGACCAGCCTTTGTTTTGGGCTCAATAGCCACCCTAATAACTGGATCAGGGAATTCCATAGATTCTAAAATAATGGGCCTGTTTATTTCGCAAAGGGTATCACCGGTGGTTGCCAGCTTCAAGCCTACTGCTGCAGCTATGTCTCCAGCGCGTACTTCACTTACTTCTTCGCGGGAATTTGCATGCATCTTAAGCAGGCGGCCTATTCTTTCGCGTTTACCCTTGGTAGAGTTATATACTGTCATTCCAGTTTCCAGCTTTCCTGAATAAACTCTGAAAAATGCCAGTTTTCCTACGTATGGGTCAGTCATTATTTTAAATGCCAATGCGGCAAATGGCTCATCATCGCTGCTGAGTCTTTTATCATCATTTCCTGTTTCCGGATGAACACCTGTAATTGGAGGTATGTCAAGCGGTGAAGGCAGATAATCAACCATAGCATCCAGCACGGGCTGAACGCCTTTGTTTTTGTAAGCTGATCCGCAAAGCACAGGAATAATCTCATTGTTTATTGTTGCTTCGCGCAGCGCAGCCTTTATTTCATCAGCAGATAAATCACCTTCATCAAGATATTTGTTCAATAGCTCTTCGTGTGTCATCGCTATTGCTTCTACCATGTGAAGCCTGTATTCATCGGCGTTTTCCTTTAAGTCTGCAGGTATTTCTGCGTCTTCCCTTGTTGTGCCTAGGTCGTCTGTATATATTACAGCTCTCATCGTAACCAGATCCACAATTCCCTTGAAGTTGTCTTCAGTGCCGATTGGCAGCTGAATTGGTACGGGATTAGCGCTTAAACGGGTTCTTATCATATCTACAACTCGATAAAAATCCGCACCAGTAATATCCATCTTGTTTACAAAAGCTATACGTGGAACACCATATCTGTCAGCCTGTCTCCAAACAGTTTCAGACTGTGGCTCAACTCCGCCTTTTGCGCAAAAAACCGCTACTGCTCCATCCAATACACGGAGGGAGCGCTCAACTTCAACAGTAAAATCCACGTGGCCGGGAGTATCAATTATATTAATTCTGTGCTCGCGCCAGTTTGTTGTCGTGGCAGCAGATGTAATCGTGATACCGCGTTCCTGTTCTTGTTCCATCCAGTCCATCGTAGCTCCGCCGTCGTGTACTTCGCCCATGCGGTGCACCATGCCTGTATAGAAAAGTATTCGCTCTGTTGTTGTTGTTTTACCGGCATCAATATGCGCCATTATTCCAACGTTTCTTGTCTTTTCCAATGGTACTTGTCTAGCCATTTAGCTTCCTCCTTTCTAATGGTCTTTTTATATCTATATTTATCCTCATATTATATTAGTATTATCCTACCATCTGTAATGTGCGAATGCCTTATTGGCATCTGCCATACGATGCGTGTCTTCACGCCGCTTTACAGCTCCGCCTGAATTTGCTGAAGCATCCAGAATTTCGCCGGCAAGACGCTCTTTCATAGTGCGCTCATTTCTTTTCTTTGCGAATTCTATCAGCCATCTTATGCCCAATGTCTGTCGTCTTTCAGGACGAACTTCCATAGGCACCTGGTATGTACTTCCGCCGACTCTACGCGCTTTTACTTCAAGAACAGGCATAATATTAGTCATTGCCTCTTCGAATACTTCCAATGCATTACGTCCACTTTTGTCAGCTACGATTTGAAAAGCATCATAGCATATACGCTGTGCAGTGCCTCTTTTTCCATCCACCATAACCTGGTTAATCAGCTTTGTAACAACTATTGAACCATATACCGGATCTGTAAGCACTGAGCGTTTTGGGACTCCTCCACGCCTTGGCATGTTTACCTCCTTTTCATTTATTCTATATAAAGAATATCGATTATTTTATTATTTTTTCGGGCGCTTAGCTCCATAGCATGAACGAGCTTGTTTGCGGCCTTCAACACCTGATGTATCAAGAGTACCACGAATTATATGATAACGAACACCTGGCAAATCGCGAACACGTCCGCCCCTTATCAGGACAACGCTGTGCTCCTGCAGATTATGTCCGACACCTGGTATATATGCCCATCCTTCACTTCCGTCTGTCAGACGTACTCTTGCAATTTTGCGAAGAGCTGAATTAGGCTTCTTTGGTGTAAGTGTTGTTACTGATAAACAAACACCGCGTTTTTGTGGATTTGAATCCAATAACGGTGCTTTGCTCTTTTTCACTTTTGAACCTCGACCCATGCGGATCATCTGATTCACTGTTGGCACTAGTCACACCTCCTATCATTATTTATTTAATATATATCATTCCTCAACACAACCCTATTGAGAATTGTTTTCCTTTAGTATAGCAGCTGTTGCTGCGCCCACGCTGATGCCGAACTCACATCCGAGTTCATGCATGGTGTTTACTTCTTCCGTTACTATTTTCAGCTTACTGCAAAAATCTATAACCGATAATTTTACAGACTCATCAGCATCGCTGGCAATATATACTTTTTCCACCTGATTGCATTTTAATGCCCTCAATACCTGCTTTGTTCCTACTACTCTTCTACTCGGCCCGTCAGGATCTTTCACTTTTTACCTCCGTATTTCCCGTTGTGTCAAAGCTTTATTAACATTATATTGCTAAACACACAAAAAGACGCATAACCTTACACGCTAAGTCATTTTACCATTAGCACTCTTTTATGTCAACGTATTTTCTTCGCCTTATAAGCAGGATTCCGCCTGCCTGAAAAGCAGTAATATGCCCTTCAGACAGGCTGTTTCCTTATGTTTTAGTATTTATCAATGTCTCCGCCAAGCCTACTTGCGTCATCTAAGCTTGTAGTACCTTGCTTGCCCTGCTTTGTGCTTATTGAAATGCTGTTGTATTTTTTTATTCCTGTTCCTGAGGGTATCAGCTTTCCGAGGATTATGTTTTCTTTCAATCCAACTAGTGGATCAACCTTGCCCTTAATAGCTGCGTCTGTCAAAACCCTTGTTGTTTCCTGGAATGCGGCGGCAGCCAAGAAGGAGTTTGTCGCCAAAGAAGCCTTGGTTATTCCAAGCAGCACACGCATTGCAATTGCCGGCTCTTTTCCTTCAAGCATAGCCTGCTCGTTGTTTTTCTCGAATTCAAAGATATCAACCATTGCGCCCGGAAGCATTTCTGTGTCACCGGCTTCTTCGATTTTTACTTTTCTCATCATCTGGCGCATTATTACTTCTATGTGTTTGTCAGCTGTCTCAACACCTTGGCCTCTGTATACAGTCTGAACTTCATTTAGCAGATATTCCTGTACGCCGTGTGTACCCTTGATTCTTAATACGTCATGAGGGTTAATTGAGCCGACAGTTATTGGGTCTCCCGCTTCAATTGTCTCCCCTTCATTTACTTTCAATCTTGAACCAAACGGTATTCTGTATTCTTTTGCTTCGCCGTCGTCATTAGATATTGTTATATCTCTGGGGTTTTCAGCGCTTATAGATACTTTGCCCCCGATTTCAGATATTACGGCCATATCCTTAGGTTTTCTCGCTTCAAACAGCTCTTCAACACGTGGAAGACCCTGCGTAATATCCTCTGTCTGCGCTACGCCGCCGGTATGGAATGTTCTCATTGTCAGCTGTGTTCCCGGCTCTCCGATAGCTTGGGCTGCCAGTGTTCCCACTGCATCGCCAATCCTTACTTTGTCGCCTGTTGCCAGATTTATGCCGTAGCATTTTGCGCAGGCTCCGCGCTCGTCGCGACAGGTGAATACAGTCCTTATCTCTACCTCAGTAATGCCTGCTTCCTCTATTTCTTCAGCAATAACTTTGGTTATCAATTCATTTGACTTAACCATCACTTCGCCGGTTTCTGGGTGAATAACGTCCTTTACGCTGTAGCGGCCCCATATCCTCTCAGTTAATGATTCAATCTCCCTGTGTCCGTCGCTTAACGCTCTTACCACGTTTCCTCTTATTGTTTCACCTTTATCTGCGAAGCAATCGTCAGTTACAACTATTACATCCTGCGCAACATCCACCAGTCTTCTTGTCAAATATCCTGATTCTGCAGTACGCAGCGCGGTATCGGCAAGCCCTTTTCTAGTACCGTGGGAAGAGATGAAGAATTCAAGAACGGTCAGGCCTTCACGGAAGTTCGCAACAATCGGAACCTCAATTATTCTTCCTGACGGGTTAGCCATCAGTCCACGCATACCTGCAAGCTGTCCTATCTGAGATACGTTACCTCTGGCACCTGATGTTGACATCATGTTTATTGAGTTGAATTCATCAAGGTTCTTGAGCAGCGATTCCGTTACAAGGTCTTTTGTCTCTTTCCAGGTCATTACTACCTTGTCATAGCGTTCTTCTTCAGATATAAGTCCGTCGCTGTATGCGTCTTCAATTCTCTGAACCTGTTCTTCAGCTTCACGCAGCAGCCTTGGCTTGTCCTCAGGAACCACAATATCTGAAACGGATATGGTAACTGCGGCTCTTGTAGAGTATTTGTATCCCATCGCCTTAATGCTATCGAGCATTCTGGCTGTTTCTGTATTTCCGTGCTTGAAATAGCATCTTTCGACTATCGGGCTTAGGAGCTTTTTGCCTACCACCTGATCTATCTCCAGCTTGAACATATCCTCTTCTGTTTTTCTCTTTACGAATCCCAGATCCTGCGGAATCGGCTCGTTGAAAATAAGCCTTCCTACAGTCGTATCAATTATGCGGCTCTTTGTTTCGCCCTTTATTTCTCTTTTTATTCTTACCTTTATTTTGGCCTGTATACTGATATCTCCCAGTGTATACGCCATTTTGGCCTCTTCAGGGCTCGAGAATACCTTGCCTTCGCCTTTTGCGCCCGGCCTTATCAATGTCATGTAGTATACGCCCATTATCATATCCTGAGTAGGGGCTACTACCGGCTTGCCATCAGCAGGCTTAAGGATATTATTAGTAGCCAGCATAAGGAATCTGCATTCTGCCTGCGCCTCCGCAGATAGCGGAACATGCACAGCCATCTGGTCGCCGTCAAAGTCTGCGTTGTATGCAGTACATACAAGTGGGTGCAGCTTTAACGCCTTTCCTTCAACTAAAACAGGTTCAAATGCCTGTATTCCCAATCTGTGAAGAGTTGGCGCGCGGTTAAGAAGAACCGGATGCCCCTGAATAACTTCTTCAAGGATATCCCAAACTTCGTCACGTGCCCTCTCTACCATGCGTTTTGCATTCTTTATGTTCAGAGCGTAGCCGTCTTCTACCAGCCTCTTCATTACAAACGGCTTAAAAAGTTCTAAAGCCATGTTCTTTGGAAGGCCGCACTGATGCAGCTGAAGCTCAGGGCCTACTACGATAACTGAACGGCCGGAGTAGTCCACGCGCTTGCCCAGTAGGTTCTGTCTGAAACGTCCCTGTTTACCTCTTAACATATCAGAAAGTGACTTAAGCGGGCGGTTTCCCGGGCCTGTTACTGCGCGTCCGCGCCTGCCGTTGTCAATCAGCGCATCCACAGCTTCCTGCAGCATGCGTTTTTCGTTTCTTACAATTATGTCAGGTGCGCCAAGCTCAATCAGCCTCTTTAGGCGGTTATTTCTGTTTATAACCCTGCGGTATAAGTCATTTAGGTCACTGGTGGCGAATCTTCCGCCGTCCAGCTGAACCATTGGCCTGATTTCAGGTGGAATTACAGGGATTACATCCAGAATCATCCATTCAGGTTTGTTTCCGGATTTTCTGAATGCCTCCACAACTTCTAGCCTTTTCACTGCTCTAAGGCGCTTTTGTCCTGTTGAATTATCTATTACTTCTCTTAGCTCTTCAGACATCTTTTCAAGGTTCAGTGAAGAAAGCATCTCTTTGATTGCTTCTGCTCCCATTGCAGCCTTGAATGTGTCGCCGTATACATCCGTTGCTTCTCTGTATTCAGCATCTGAAAGTATCTGCATCTTTTCCAGAGGTGTTTCGCCCGGATCAATTACAAGGAATGATGCAAAATACAGTACTCTCTCCAGAAGTCTCGGGGACATATCAAGAAGGAGCCCCATTCTGCTTGGTATTCCTTTGAAATACCAAATATGGCTCACTGGAGCAGCCAGCTCTATGTGTCCCATTCTTTCTCTGCGTACTTTTGAGCGTGTTACCTCAACTCCGCACTTGTCGCAGATTATTCCTTTATGCCTTGTTCTCTTGTATTTTCCGCAGTGGCATTCCCAGTCCTTTGACGGTCCGAAAATCCTTTCACAGAAAAGGCCGTCTCTCTCCGGCTTAAGAGTTCTGTAGTTTATAGTTTCCGGCTTTGTTACTTCGCCGTGGGACCACTCCCTTATTTTCTGCGGTGAAGCAAGGCCTATCTTTATCGAATCAAATTTGTTTAGCTCGTCCAAATTGTGACTCCTTTCTTTTTATGCACTTTATACACCCAATGATTTTACTCTTCGTCATCAATATCAGAGTCTAAGTCCAAAAGCTTCTCTATATCGATATCTATATCATCATCGTCTTCAATATCATCATCGTCTTCGTCATCCAGCGAAGGCAGGTCTTCCAGGTCTCCCAGAGTCAGGTCGCCAAAGTCATCATCAAAGTCAAGTGTGTCTTCTTCGCCTTCAATGTTTACATCCAGGAAGTCGTCCGGCTCATCATTGTAGTCGGTTTCCTTCATCTCGATTTCCTGATTGTTTTCAGTGAGCATGCTCATATCAAGGGCCAGTGACTGAAGTTCCTTTATAAGCACCTTGAATGATTCCGGTATGCCCGGCTCTGGCACATTTTCGCCCTTCACAATTGCTTCGTATGTCTTTACGCGGCCTACAACGTCGTCTGACTTTACTGTGAGTATTTCCTGCAGTGTATAGGCAGCTCCGTAGGCTTCCAACGCCCATACTTCCATCTCTCCGAACCTCTGGCCGCCAAACTGCGCCTTGCCTCCCAACGGCTGCTGGGTGATTAGGGAATACGGGCCTGTAGCGCGGGCATGGATTTTATCATCAACCAGATGGATAAGCTTAAGCATATACATGTATCCTACTGTAACAGGGTTTTCGAAATATTCTCCTGTCCTTCCGTCGCGCAGCATCATTTTCCCTGAGGTATCCATTCCTTCCTCTGCAAACAAAGTCTGTATGTCTTCCTCGTGGGCTCCGTCAAATACTGGAGTTGCTATATGCCAGCCTTTTTTCTTAGCAAGAAGCCCAAGGTGGACTTCAAGAACCTGGCCGATATTCATACGTGAAGGAACACCGAGAGGATTCAGTACTATCTCAAGTGGAGTTCCGTCTGCCATGTACGGCATGTCTTCCTCAGGTAAAATTCTTGATACAACGCCCTTATTGCCATGCCTACCGGCCATCTTGTCTCCAACTGAAATTTTTCTGCGCTGAGCAATATATACGCGTACCATTTCGTTTACGCCCGGCTTCATTTCATCGTGGTTGTCTCTAGTAAATGTCTTTACATCTATGATTATTCCGTTCTCGCCGTGTGGTACTTTGAGAGAAGTGTCTCTTACTTCGCGTACTTTCTCGCCGAATATAGCACGGAGCAGGCGCTCTTCGGGGTTAAGCTCAGTCTCTCCCTTTGGGGTAACCTTGCCCACCAAGATGTCTCCCGATTTTACCTCAGCACCAATGCGGATTATGCCTCTTTCGTTTAGCTCCTTCAGCGCGTCTTCACCTACGTTGGGCACTTCACGCGTTATTTCTTCCGGGCCAAGCTTTGTATCTCTTGCTTCGCATTCATACTCTTCAATATGTATGGAGGTAAGCACGTCATCTTTGACAAGCCTTTCAGACAGCAGTATAGCGTCTTCGAAGTTATAACCTTCCCATGGCATGAATCCAACAAGAATGTTCCTTCCCAGAGCCAGCTCTCCGTTTTCTGTGGATGGGCCGTCAGCGATTATGTCGCCTTTCTCCACCTTCGAGCCTTCATTTACCAGCGGATGCTGATTAATGCATGTTCCTTGGTTTGAACGTTCAAATTTATTAAGTACCTGTGTATGCTTCTGCCCTTTTTGATCCTTAATTACTATTTCTGCGGCAGATACTTTGTCAATAGTGCCGGTATGCCTTGCTGTTGCCATTACGCCTGAGTCATATGCTGTTTTGCTTTCCATTCCTGTTCCAATAAACGGAGCTTCCGGAATTAAAAGCGGAACTGCCTGGCGCTGCATGTTTGATCCCATCAATGCGCGTGATGCGTCATCATTTTCAAGGAACGGAATCATTGCTGTAGCTACAGAAACAACCTGCTTTGGCGATACGTCCATGAAGTCGACCTGATTCGAGCGTATCTCCATTATCTTTCCGTATACACGGGCAGCGATGTGATCATTTTCAAAATGGCCCTTTTCATCTGTCGGCTCATTCGCCTGGGCTATTATGTAGTTATCCTCCACATCAGCAGTCATATATACTACATCATCCGTTACGATGCCCTTTTTCTTGTCTACCTTTCGGTAAGGTGTCTCTATAAATCCATATTTATTTATTCTTGAATATATGGCCAGTGAACCTATAAGGCCGATGTTTGGTCCTTCAGGCGTTTCTACCGGGCACATGCGTCCGTAGTGAGACGAGTGAACGTCGCGAACATCCAGTGTGGCTCTGTCGCGGTTTAGTCCGCCCGGGCCCAGCGCTGAAAGACGCCTCTTGTTTGTCAACTCCGCCAAAGGATTGGTCTGATCCATGAAGTGAGACAGCTGAGATGAACCGAAGAATTCCTTTATTGCCGCTGTTACCGGCCTGATGTTTATAAGAGCTTGCGGTGTAACAGTCTCAAGGTCCTGTGTTCCCATTCTTTCGCGGACTACTCTTTCCAGCCTAGTTAATCCTATTCGCATCTGGTTTTGAAGCAGCTCGCCCACGGAGCGAATTCTCCTGTTGCCCAGATGGTCAATGTCATCTGTTGTTCCTATATTGTGGAACAGGCCCATGTAATAGCTGAAAGCAGCAATAATATCGTCCCTGTGTATATGCCTCGGAATCAGCAGGTCAATGTTTTCGCTGATGGACGTTGCCATCTCTTTTACGTTGCCTTTGTATTCGTCGATTATTTCCTTCAGGGTAGGGTAGTGAACATCCTCGTTGAGGCCCAGTTCTTTTGCATCCAGCCCTAATGGCTCCAAGTGCACTTTCGGGTCAACAAACCTGTTTCCGATGATTTTTAGCACATCGCTGTCAAGAGACACAGAAACAGACTGAATGCCTGAGTCCTTTATCGCAATAGCGATATCGGAATGTATCTTTTCGCCTTTTTTAACGTATACTTCGCCCGTATCCGGGTTTACTACGTCCTCGGCTGCTGTTTTTCCCGATATTCTGGTTGCCAGTGACAGCTTAGTATTGAATTTATATCTTCCGACTCTGGCAAGGTCGTATCTTCTGTCGTCAAAAAACAAGGAATTTATCAAAGAAGTGGCTGATTCCACTGCTGGTGGTTCACCCGGGCGAAGGCGCTTATATATCTCTATTAAGCCTTCTTCCTTAGTTTTTGCGTTGTCTTTGGCAAGTGTAGCCAGTATTCTCTGGTCTTCGCCTACCAATTCTGTAATCTGGGCATCAGTTCCATAATCAAGAGCACGCAGTATAACTGTCGCAGGCTGCTTTCTGGTTCTGTCTACCCTTATCCACATGACGCTGTTGGCATCGCTTTCAAATTCCAGCCACGCGCCGCGGTTTGGTATTAATGTTGATGTAAATAGTGGGTTTCCGTTCTTGTCAATCTCGCTTCCGAATATTACTCCCGGTGATCTGACAAGCTGAGAAACAATTACCCTCTCGGCGCCATTTATAATAAATGTGCCTGTTTCCGTCATCAAAGGAAACTCTCCCATGAATACCTCTGACTCCTTAATCTCTCCCGTTTCCCTGTTGATTAAGCGCACTTTCATACGAAGAGGAGCGGAAAATGTTACGTCTCTTTCTTTACATTCCGCTACTGAATATTTCGGTTCCTCGTCAATAGTGTAGTCAATCAGTTCAAGTGTTAAAGTGTCAGAGTAATCGTTGATAGGGGAAATGTCTTTTAGTACTTCACGAAGGCCCTGTTCTAAAAACTGCGCGTACGACTTCTTCTGAATGTCAATTAAGTCCGGCATTTCCAGTACTTCTTTGATGTTTGAAAATGTCCAGCGCGTTCTTAAGCCTGATGGAATTTCGTGAACTTTCACCTTATGCGTCATTTAATATTTCACACCCTTTTTATAAAAAATTGTTGAATACTTCGTGATTTTGAGTTATTATACTTATTACAGAGACACAGAAATTCCCTAAACGCTTTGCTTTTACGACGCATTAATGGGACAAATAAACTCCCAGCTAAATAATCGTAAAAGAGCATAAAACGCCCTACCCAAGATCGTATCTTGTTTAGGATGAAATGCTCTGTAATTAATATTCTAACGCAATTTTAAATTATACCAAACACGGTAATATGCGTCAAGAACTATTTTCTTAATAGTTCTTTTATTTTTTGCGTAATTGCGTGCAATTATTCTTTTTTCCAATAATTTTACCTTAACTTTACCCTTACTTTATATACTGTTTTTAGATATTTGAATTATAAAATTCAGCCCTCGCCGCTAAAAATACCGTACCAATAAATAAGCAGCGGCACGAATTCCTCTGCTGCTTTTCGGCTTCCATCATCGTTTGGATGGTCATCTCCCCAAGAATCATAGTAGAGTGTATTTGAGCCGTCGTTTATTATATGCTGCTCTACGCCTTCCAGGAGCATATGGTGGTTGCTTTCCGCCGTGAGCACATTGTATAAATCAAATACATACAAGTTACTGCCTTCATAATCCCTGCGCCATCCATCTTGATCCACCAGCCAGTTTGAAAGCTCCCTTGTTTTTTCGGGATGAGATATGCTCTGCATAGGTGGTGGTGTAACCAGAATAAACATCTTGTCTGGATGCTCGCTGAAATAGTCAAGCAGGCTTACATATATTCTCTTTTCGTCTTGTATGGAGCTGCCCACATCACTGTTTGGAAAGCAGGACTTAAACATTATTATTGTGTTCTCGCCTTCAGCCGGCGCTATGGAATTATGCCCCGTCATATTGCCTAGCTCATTGTATACATCAGGCATTACATCGTCGCTAAACCAGTCCGGCCAGTCAGATGTATCCGTCCTGTCGCCCATTTCGCCCCAGCCATAGTAGGTGTCTGCCACATGGATATTATTTTCATTCAGCATATCGTTAAGGCCGGCATTCAGCCAATTTTCTCCTACACTATGATGAATAAATATTAGGTTTACTGTTTCACCTATTGGGTTTTCTGTATTCATCTCTACTGCAGGTTCACTGTCTGTTTCAATTGCTTCACCGCTTGAAAACACTATTTTGAAATCCTTCTCTATATTATAGAACGATAAAATATCCTCGATGCCGGTTTTTATATCCTCCAGCTCATAGCTTTCAAGTGCCTCATAATCGCTTTCTGTAATTGATATATTTACCGCACTATTTACTAAATCAAGTTCAGCATCATTTATTTTATAATTCGTGCCCAGTACCCAATCCTGCAGTGTCTGGTTTATTGCTTCCGCGTCATATTGCGAGTTGTCAAAATATACATTGTTATTTGAGTCCAGCTCATCTCCCTGTGAATATTCTCCGCTGTCTGCACAGCCTGAAAAAACAGCAAATACAACAACAATAAAAATCAAATACCTCTTCATATTATCTTCTCCTATTCAAATGTAAATACGTGTACAATAGGCCTGCCTTCATCGGCAAAAAGCTCTATAACATAGAGCCTGTTGTTCTCATAGTCATATGCCGATGCGCCCAGATGCTGCATATCTGTATCCGTTTTTTCCGCAAGCATGTATTCACTTATGTCAAGAAATGCATAGGGCTGCATTTCATAAGGCTCTATTTGTCCCCTTATTGCCTTCTGTGCGTCATTCACATCATAGAAAGCAATGCACGCGCGGAAGTCATTGTTCCACCAGCCTCTCTGATCATAAGGATAATCGGGTACATCAGGATATACATCATCTTCATCCCCGCTTGTTGGGTATACTACACCATTTGCAAATCCATACCATGTGTCTCCGTAGCCGTGAGTGCCGACAAAAACAATTGCGCTGCCTGCCGCACATGAAATGAAGGCTCCTCCGGCCCATGAATCCGCATGAGAGTAATTGTTCATTTTGTTTCCATCATCTCCACCAAATGAATCATCGTACTTTATTATAGGCAAGGCTTCAATCCTTTGGTCATTATCTGCACCCATAATGTCTTCTGTGGATATCGCAAATAAAGAAGGCCCCATGCCGCTCCAGCCGCCGTCGCGAAACCTGCCTGTAAGCAAATCTTTCCCATAAAAATAATCTGTAAATTCATTTGGAATAGCAAACAGGTAATCATTAGTAGAATATAAATAGTCACCGACTATACAAACCTTTTTAGCTTCCGATAAGTCAAGGCTAGTATATCCATGCGTTCCTGATTTCGTGTCTTCCTCGTAGTGCTCCCCAAAGCAGAAAAATAGATTCCCGTCTATTACCTCCAGCCCAGCTCTTGGTATTTCCATAGTCCAGTCATCAAATAAATCGCCTTTGATATCAGTGAACTCCTTTATCACCTTTGCTTTGGGCAGCTCAAATATATTATCTGTAAGTTTGGTTTCCGGGATTGTTATCTCCGATACATATGCATACCAGTTGTGTCCTGTTATAAAAAGTGAATTGTTTAAAGGATTATAGCACAGCGCTTCTCCGCCGTAGGCGTACATTTGCCGTTCTTCTTCCCCATCATCCGGCAGCTGAAAAGCTCCAAGATACACAATGCTTTCAGGCGAGAGAGAATCAACCGGCAGCCCTTCTTCCGGCAGCTGAATGTCAGAAGACTCAGTTTCCAATGCGCTTTTGTCGTCCCTTGCAATCTCGGCAGGCGCGCAGGAAGCTGCTGAACATATAATTGTGCAAGACAATATAAATGCCAAAATCAATTTCTTCATTTTTCTTCCTCTTTTATCCCAATGTTACACTGCTTTATATATATTTGTATAATATACCCAATATCACTTACATCAAATCATATTCCATGACATTCAATCAAATAAAAAACCCCGTGCATTGCACGAGGCTCATTAACTAATCCTGCTTTATTATGTCTATCGCGTAGCTAACCGTTCCAATATATTCGCCGGATTCCGGGTCAAAGTCACTCTCATCATTATATTTATATACAAACGCCATTAACTTGATTGTATCTACTTCCTTGATTTTTACACCGGGCGTAAGTTTGAATGAATAAAGAAGTGTCTCATCGTCCATGTCGTCATCCGATAAATGTGTGTACCACCCCGCCGACCTATTATACTGCTGAACAGAATCATAAAGATACACTTCGAGGTATTCTGTGTGTGTTATATCGCTGGGCTTTTTTATAGTAATAGAGAATTCTTCACCTGTGACTAGAGTGTACTTTAAACAATAGCCGATTTTGTAGCTTTCAGCATCCGGAAACGAAAACCAGCAGTCCACCAGCATGTCCCTGTATGCAGCGTAGTTCAGAATCGGTTCGTTGGATGCAAAGGTATTAAACGTCGCTATATCTTCGCCTCTTTTCCATTTGCTCACATACTCAGTCAAGAGCACTCTGCCTCCGGAGCCGCTTTTATATATCCCGACTACCAAGGGTCCGCTTCGGGGCGTGGGAGATGGTTCCGGCGTTGGCTGCTCTGTTGGCGTTGGCGAGGGCGTGAATGTCGCAGGTGACGCTTCTGTTACTACTGGAGTTTCAGATGGAGTCTCTGTTAACTGTAAGTTTTTAGGGCTAAAACTGCATGATGAAAGTGCACCAAAACCTATCAGCAGAAATATAAGAACAAATATCTTTATTTTCTTTTCCACGTTTTCATCCTCAATTCTTATCTATCTCTTTTATAGAAGAATTTTATCATAATAAATTCACGTTAGCAAACCATCCGATAGAGAAAACTATATGATTTTATGGCAAAGCATAATAAATCTATGGTAGAATATATTTTATCCTCTATCATTATATTAAAGCAGGAGCAATATGAACACTCTTACAAATGACGTTATAAAAATGACCGAAAAATACTCAGAAATATGGGAAAGTACTATTCCTGATATTTCTGCTATAAAAAAACACTCATTTATTGAAAAAATAAGAGCTCAGCGAAAAATAAACATGTCTATAAACGCCTTTGTCTCGCAGATAAAGAAAGCTTCCGCTTCATTAGGCAAAGGAAGCGATTGGCAGCAAGATCTAAAAGTTCTGCTGATAAAGCACGCTAAGTTGTTTCTAAATATTGAAAATCAAGACTTCGAAAGTGCCGTAGTAAATAATTTTACCGAAGCTGCGGAAGCATTCATAAATACAGCAAGGGAGTTTGACAAGCAAATCAAGCCGCAGGATATAACGCAGGCAATGAGAAACGTATGGATTATGAATACCATTCAGGCCATTGCCGGCATTGAAATCAAGCATACCCCTTCCATCTTTGCCTATAGCATGCTTTACCCATGTACAGATAACTTTCTTGATGATACAAAAATAAGCAAAGAAGACAAAGCACTTTTTAATTCGCGGCTCGCCATGCGACTTGAAGGAAAAAATGTATCTCCAGATACCCCTAATGAAGAAAAGGTATATGAATTAATCTCCATAATTGAGTCTGAGTATAATAGATATAAATACCCTCAGGTTTTCGACAGTATTTTGTGCATCCATAACGGCCAGTGCAAAAGCATTGAACAGCAGGATAATGCAAAAAACCCCACAGAAAAAGATATCATACGAATAAGCGCAGAAAAAGGCGGCACTTCAGTTCTTGCAGATGCATATCTGGTTTGCGGAAATCTGAGCCCCGAGCTTGCCGACCTAGTTTTCGGGTTCGGATTTGCACTGCAGCTAGTGGATGACCTTCAGGACTCCAAAACTGATTTCGATAATAATCATATTACCGTCTTCTCAAGAAAAATCCATAAAGAGAATCTGGATATTATAACCAGTAGACTGATAAATTTTACTCTTTCTTCACTGGACTTCAGCAAAAGCTCCTCTTCGCCGTGGGCAGAAGACATTAAGAAGCTGATAACGGACAATACATTGCTTTTAATCTACGAGGCAATCTGGAAGAACAGAAAATACTATAGCAAACCATACATTAAAAACTATCTTAAGCTGTCGCCTTTCAGCTACAAGTTCCTTCACAGGAAAATGAAAAAAAGCAAAAAGAAGCTGCGTAAGGCAGAAAATCTATTGCAGTATGATTAAGACCATTAGAATTCACGAAATGCAATCCACTGCACAATCACCAGAAAACCAGACGTTCAAGTCTATCTTTAGCGAAGAGGCAGTACTTAGCGAAGCTAGCAGTAGCGGTGTACATACATTATAAAAGGAGAGCATAATGCGGTTATTTGCAGCCATTAATTTTGATAAAGATACCAAAAGGAAAATCCTGAATATTCAGGACCATCTCAGGGAGTATGCATCAGGTTCCTTTTCTTATTATGAAAACCTGCATCTCACTCTTGTGTTTCTTGGCGAAACAGAGCCAAGCAAGCTTCAAAGCATCAAAGACGCAATGCAGAGCATAACTATTCCCGAAATGAACCTTGTATTCAGCCATACCGGATATTTCAGCAAAGATGATGGAGATATATGGTGGCTTGGCATGGAATATAATGACGCACTGGCTGTTCTTCACAAGGATCTTACTGAAGCGTTCACTAAACTAGGATATACCCCCGAAAATAGAGAATACCGTCCGCATATTACTCTGGCCCGCCGCGTCAGATCGAAAGATAAGATTGATAAATCCCTACTTATGGATGCTCCTTTTTCTGCCGATGTAAGCTCGCTAAGCCTTATGCTATCCAAGAGAGTAAACGGCAGAATGGAATATACTGAGCTCTTTAGCGTCAGTTCCACCACCCAATAAGCTGTTTATCGATATCTGAAAATACTAAAACTCCGAGTTGAAAAGAAAACAAAAAGACACATCCTTTTAGATGTGCCTCTGGTGCGGACGACTGGACTTGAACCAGCACGATATTGCTACCGCTAGCCCCTCAAGCTAGTGCGTCTACCTATTCCGCCACGTCCGCATATTCTATTATTTATATTTATTCATCTAGTATTTTCTAGATTGAAGCTGTCTATCCAATTAATCAATGACGATACGTCCCCACAAGCTAGTGCGTCTACCTGTTCCGCCACGTCCGCATTTTTGCTTGCCAACAAATTATATATCAAATTGTATTAGTTTGCAAGGCATTATTATCATATTTCTTGAATTTTTACTATCAAATATATTATAGTTTTCGAATTTGAAAACGCATTAATTTTCCAATAATCTGAGTAATTGAGATATTCCCCTTTCTTTTTACGGCATTTTGGATTATCATTATAAATAATGCAAAATTACAATTAATAACCTTGCGGATACGTAAAACCATATACTGGATTGGATGCAGATTTTCATCCTAAATTGAGAATTAGACAAGTGCTTTAATTCCCCTTTATTTTTGCAGAAAATGAAAACATAAAAACAAAAGGTGGAGAAAATGAAACCTAAATTTAAATACATTAAGTTGTTTATACCTCTCTTTGTTATTATATTAATTATTGCTTCGGCTCTGCTTTGGCTCAAAAGCAATGAATTCGACGAAACCTATCTGAATGAAAACAACATACTTTCTCATATAAATGAACTCTCTTCAAAAAAATATTCAGGCAGGCTGGCAGGAACAGAGGGCAACGAACTAGCGCTTGATTATATTGAAGACTTGTTTAGCGAGTGGGGGATTGAACCTGCTGGCGAAAACGGAACATATTATCAGAATTTTTCCGCAATAATTCCGCAGATTGACACAAACCCTGAATTTAAGATATTTTCAGACAGCGGAGATACCCTTAAGGAACTTACAATGTATAAAGACTATAAGGTTACGCCGGCACTTAACGGCGGAAGCGTTGATTTCTATGGGGATTTAATAATCGTAGGCAGTAATCTTTTCCGCATTGACCCAGAGCTTATTAAAGGCAAAATTGTCGTAGTTGAAGCAAACGGCATTTCTCTTGACTCAGTTTTATATGTAACTCAAAACGGCGGAAAAGGCCTTCTCTGCGGATATGAAAGATTGTCCCGCGGCGCAAAGTACGATTTTGTGGCAGAAAAATCTCTGGATGTTTGGGGAAAAACAGGACAGAGCGTTGCCGTCGGTTATCTTTCTAATAGTATTTATAAATACATGCTTTCGTTTATAGAAGAGAATAATATCGAAGGAAGCAAATACTACGAAGGAATAATCCCTAATGTAAAAATTAAAGCAGATATCAGCTTCCCCGTAATAGAAACGGCAAATATATTAGGAAAAATTGAAGGCAGAGTAAAAAACGGCAAAACCCTCATTATCTCCGCCAATATAGATGGCTCCGGAACCGGAGTAAACGGCAACTATTTCCCAGGTGCTATTAGCAATGTCTCAGGCGTAGCAACGCTGCTTGAGACTGCCCGTGTAATATCACAACAAAAAAATCTGCCATATGAAACAATAATATTCATTGGGTTCAATGCTCAGCAGCAACTCTATTCAGGCTCTGACTTTTATCTTAAAAATCCTTTATATCCTTTAGAGCAGTCGAAGATAATTCACCTGATTAATATAGGTGATACATCAAGAGAGGGAACCAGGCTCTATTCAGACAATATATATAGCTCAATACTAAAAAATAAAATTAAAAATTATGCGGATGATATGAACCTCTTTGTTTTGGGTGCAGGTATTTCTGAAAGTGCGGTCAACAGCTTTGCAGATAAAAAAATCGCTGCAGTAACCTTAAGTGATGCTTCATACTGGCTTGATACATATGAGCTTGATACATATGAAGACACTATCGATAACGTAAACAGTGACGCTTTGAAAAACTCTGCTTTAGTACTATTAAGCTACATCAAAAGAGATATTTATAAAGATGTCGCCGTAGATTATCTGACATATGTTGATAAGTTAATATTATTCATTTTTCTTTTGGGCCTCATTTTTAATTATGTTGTAATCAGGCTCTACAAAACCAATCCAAATGCAAGGCTTGGAAAATCTACTGCTGAAAGCCTTTATTTCAATAGCGCCGTAACATTTTTACGAAAAGCTTATTTTGTTATTGCTCCCTTGATTTTGTCTGTTTTCATGCTATCGTTCCTCGCAAATATAAACCCTGAATCAAATATAAAAGCAATCAATGGGGAAACCGTTACTAATGTCTCTTTATACCTGACTACCAAAAACAGCATCCTTTATCTTAAATCATTGTTCAGCTTTTCCCCCGACAGCATATCGGAGTCTGCCGGATTGCTGAAGGTTATTTCAAAATCTTCATTAATGACAATTAAGCTGATGTCAGCAGCGCTTATACTTTCAACGCTGCTTGGAATAGTAAGGGGTATGTACGAAGGCTACAGGTCACATAGAGGCAGGTTCAAGTCTCTTTTAACATTGGTTATATTCTCCATCCCTGATGTATTAATAGTTCTGCTGGGAATGGTTTTCTATATTTATATATCTCAGAATTACCCCAATGTCAAAGATGTAATCAAGCTAGACGAGTTTGTTCTGCCGCTTATTACTTTGTCAATACTCCCCACTATCTATATTTCGAGGATTACATTCATCACTATAGAGGACGAAACCAAAAAGGAATATGTAAAAAGCGCTAAGGCAAAGGGCTTCTCCCGATTAAGAATTTTTGCAGGTGAATTGTTCCCGGCGGTAATATTTAAAATAACAGATTCTTTGCCTGCTATAATGACAATGATTCTTTCAAACATGATTGTCGTCGAATATCTTTTTAATTACACTGGCGTTGTTTATTACTTATTGTACTTTTTCAAAAAACAGGATATCAACGGATTTATAGCGCTATCTTTGGTGCTGGGCACTATATTCATTGTGTTAACTTGGGGAATTAAATTCATTGCAAGAATGATAAACCCGCTTAAGAAGGAGGAAAAAAATGAAAAGGCCTAATTTCTCTTTAATTCTTGGCAGTGTGCTTCTGGCTCTTATTCTGATTATTATGCTTTTTCCGCAGTTATTTTCGGGGAAAAGCCCCTATACTCTAGAGCAGCTACGCTTTCTCGTAGTTGATGACAAATTAGAGATTGAATTAGCTCCCCATCCACCCTCAGATGACTTCCCGCTTGGAAGTGACGATTACGGCAGAGACATATACAGCAGAATTATATATGGTACGCGTCTGACAATTTCCTTAGGAATATTAATTGCTCTCGGCAGATTCCTGCTTGCTGTTCCTATGGCTTTGAGTGCAGGATTCGGGAATGAAACAAGTAAGTCGATAATTAAGCAGTTTAATACGGTTTTTTCTGCTATCCCTGCTATATTGATAAGCATTATTGTTCTGAGTCTGGATTTTTTCTCCGGGCTTAATAAATCCGCGTCTATTTTATCATTCGTAGTAGTGCTCTCTATTGTGGGCTGGGCGAACATAGGCGATGTTATTCATGAAAGGGTAACTTTAATTAACAAGCAAAGCTTCATAACCGCGGAAACGGCCATAGGAAAAAGGAAACTAAAAATAGCTACCGAGAATGTTATCCCACATCTTGCACCAGAGCTTATTGTGCTGTTTTTCATGGAAATTGCAAGAGCTTTATCCATGCTTATGCAGCTCGGCATATTCAGCATATTTATTGGAAACCTTAAAATAATTATTGACAGCGACAACGGCACATTAGTATTTGCAAACGTCAGCTTTGAGCCTGAATGGGCAAGTATGCTGGGCTCATCCAGAAATATGCTTCACGCTGCTCCGTGGGCTCTTCTTTATCCGGCGCTCGCCTTTTTTATCAGCGTGCTTGCGTTCAATCTCTTCGGAGAAGGCTTAAGAAGCAGCATGCAAAAAAAAGATTCCGCTGTTATACCCTTTATCAGGAAGCTAATCTCCTTCAATCTTATAAAATCATTCAAAACTTCTGCAACAAGCGCCAAAATCAAGCTAGCAGTATTTATCATTCTCCTCGGAGGAATAATTGCTGTCCAAAGCATATTCAGCAATGCCAAGTATAATTTTGAAATAGAAAATCCAGTTGATCTGCGTAGCGAACAGGCCATAATAAGCACTGTTGAAGCAGATGAAGCTGCAGAAGCAATTATAGACAAAATGAAGGAGTTAAATATAGAACCCCTTTATGAAGAAGGATATATGCAGGAATACGATATAGACAAGACCTGCATAAACACGGCCCAGAGCTTTGTAATACATTCTGGTAATACTTCATTGGAATTTGAAGCTAACAAAGATTACTCTTTTATATCTACTGGCAGTTTTAACTATACAGCTCCTGTTTATGACGCTTCTAAAGACGACTTGTACAGTCTATCTGAATTTTCAAAGTTTGATGATAAATTCGTTATGATCAACAAAAGCTACTATTCAGATTCATATATTAATTATATTTTAAGCCAGATTGACCTTTACTCCTCAGCGAAAGGCGTGTTTCTATACACTAGGGAAGACAGAGAAATTGAAAACTATATTTTGAACAGATCCGATGATATGTTTATCCTGAATATATCAAACACTTTGTCAGATACCATAAAAGACAACATTGATGAAAATATTACTGTCTCAGCTGAAATAAAGAATCTAGGTACATCAGGAAACAACTTAATCGGAATATACCACGGGGAAGGCGCGCTTGCAGAGGAAGCAATACTCATTGGCATGCGCTATAACTATCTTGATAAAGATGGGAAGGACATCCTTAATTTCAATCTGGAACTTATGCGCAGACTCTGCATTTCCTTTGAAAATAAGCGCTCTATTATTTTCCTTTTTGTGGACGGTACATTAAATCCAATACAGAACGGCATTTACGCTTTGGCTCAAGACTTCCCCTATACTTCATCCAAGGTAAATGTTTTCATTGACTTGACCGGGCTTAATTCCGCTGATTTTGATGAAGTTGCTTTCAGTTCAGCGCAGGCGCCGTTCACGCGCCAGTTTGCCTGGAGCGTAGCGCATCAGCTGGAAAGCAGCTTTGAAAAGGAACGAATTGAAACAGCAGAGCTTGCAACAGTATACTCAAACGGAGAATATATATTCACTGAAGATCCAGAGAAAAACACTCTTTTCTGGGAAAGAGGCATAGCAACTATTGTAATAAACACGGAAAAAGGCGGCAGCCGTCATAACATATCGGATATAGGCAGAATATTGCTTGAAGTAATCAATAAAAATAATTACTAGTTACATCTAACATTCAGGCGAAAGGAGAATGAGCAGGCTAAAATCTAAATGTTTTTATCTGCTTTCATAAAATGAAAAAACCGCTTATTAAAGTAAAAGATTTAAAAGTATCTTTCTATAACAATAACAAAGCAGTCGAGGTAATCCGCGGCTTTGATATTGATGTATGGGAAGGTGAAATTGTAGGGATTCTTGGCGAATCCGGCAGCGGAAAAACTGTTTCTTCCACAAGTATTCTGCATATGATGGAAAAAAACGAAGGAATTATAACATCCGGTGAGATTCTGTACAATAAAAAAGACCTAGCTACGTTAAGTGAAAAGCAAATGAATACTATACGCGGAAGAAAAATAGCGTATGTTTTTCAGAATCCGGCACAGGCGCTAAGCCCATACAAAAAAATAGGCCGTCAGTTTAAAAATCTTCTAAAAAACCATAACCTTAAATATAGCTCTGCTGCCGTGCAGTCCGCCTTGGAAGAGGTAGGCATAAAAGATGCCGAAACAGTTCTGAATATGTATCCTTTTCAGCTAAGCGGCGGGCAGAACCAACGGATAATGATAGCTCTGAGCATAATAACAAAACCTGATCTTCTGATTGCTGATGAGCCTACTAGCTCTATAGATACCTCCCTTATAAAGAAAGTTCTAGATTTATTCAGGGACATTAATAAAAAATACAATATGTCAATGATAATTATTACTCATGATTTCAATGTAGCGAAATATATCTGCAATCGTCTTGTAATAATGTACGGCGGACTAGTGGTGGAAACTGGCGATATTAATAGCATTCTTAATAATCCGTTGCATCCATATACTGAGGAATTAATTAAATGTGCTTATTCGTTGGATAACTATAAAGACTCCCTTTATTCGCTGGAAGGCGCTCCGCCTACGCCATATGAATTCAAGGACGAATGCCCATTTTACAGCAGATGCAAAATACGAGAAGATGAATGCAGACAGGCAATACCATACATGAAAGAAATAGAAGGCAGACAGGTAAGATGTCTGAAAAGGTGATAGAAATGACAGGCACTATACTTTCAGTAAAAAACTTATCCAAGCATTTTATTATAAAGAATAATGTTTTTTCACAAAAGAAAATAATTAACGCTGTAAATGATATATCCTTTGATATACTTCCGAATGAGTCGATGGGGCTAATTGGAGAAAGCGGCAGCGGAAAGAGCACAACCGCCAACTTAGTGCTCCGGCTTCTGGAGCCTACAAGAGGAGAAATCATGCTGTTTGGCAAAAATATCGCTGATATCAACTACAAAGAAATGCGAATTTTAAGAAAAGATATTCAGATCATATTCCAGCATACCTTCTCCGCGCTTGACCCTAAAATGACTGTTGATGAGCTGCTAAAAGAACCTCTCATTATCCATAATATCGTCCCTGTACAAGAGCTGGATAAAGAAGTCGATCGGTTACTTAATATGGTCGGGCTGCCTGCAGGAGAAAAGATAAAGTTTCCTCAGCAGCTAAGCGGCGGTCAGAACCAGCGGGTAATCATCGCAAGAGCTATAGCCACGCGCCCAAAGATCATAGTATGCGACGAGCCCGTTTCATCCCTTGATGTTTCCGTTCAGGGTCAGATACTAAATCTGCTGATAAAATTGAAAGAAGAATTGAACCTGACATATCTTTTTATTTCTCACGACCTCAAAGTCGTCCGATTGATGTGCGAGAAAACAGCCGTAATGCATGAAGGCAAAATTGTAGAAATCGGGAAATCTTCGGAAGTCCTTTTTAATCCAAAGCATGAATATACAAGGAAGCTGCTGGACGCAGAGCTTTAGAGCAGATATAGCACTCGTTTAATAAATATACAGAAAAAAATAAACAAAAACTCAAAAACTTAACTTGACTTTAAATGAATGTTCATTTATTATAGACTTACGATGGATAAGCTTTAAGGATACTTTATGAGAAAAAAAGACGACGAAAAGCGCAACAGCATTAAAAGAGCTGTTGTTGAAATCATTTTGGAGCAGGGCATGAATGGGGCTTCTATATCCAAAATTGCGAAATACGCCGGAGTATCCCCTGCAACTGTGTATATCTATTATGAAAATAAGGATGAAATGCTCAGGGATATATATAATGAATACGCCGAGGACATTTTTTCTCATCTATTACATCAGCTTGATTCCCATATGTCCGGAGAGCAATTCATTGACAGCCTAATAAGAGAATACTATTCTTATATAACAAGCAATGAAGAAAAGTATCATTTTGTTGAACAATTTGATTTCTGTCCTAAGCTAAAAAAAGGCTGCCACAGCGTATCAGGACCCGACAAGTTGGATGAGATGCTGGAAGAATACATAAGACATGGCGAAATACGATCCTACGATACCAAAAATATCTGGGGAATGCTATTTTATCCCGTTAAAGCAATAGCAAACAAACCCTGCGGATATGAGCAGACGCCGGAAGAGCAGCTAGATGAAATGATAAAAATCATTCAAAAAGCGTTGCTTGCATAGTTTTGAATACTTCAGGTGAGATTATTCTCACTTTATAATATCACTTTAAATAAACGAATGTTCATTTAAAGGAAAATTTACAAGGGTAAATAACCGGAAAGGAAATAATTATGATTATACCAATTTACGATTTAGCATTGCTGCCTAATATGCACTATGTGCTCAAAATAAAGAACATTAATAAAGAAGAGTTACATGATAGAGTAGAAAACGGCGAAAAAATCGTCGCGCTTCCTATGAAAAACAAGAAGCTCCCTCCTTTAAACGCGCAGGATTTTTATAAAATCGGAGCACTCCTGCATGTAGATGAAATAAAGAATGTATCAGATGGGGTGTCTGTAAGTATAGTTGTAGTCAACTTTGCACAGGTTTCTAATCTGGAATATGATGGCTCACACTTGACTGGTGAAGTAAAAATAATTGAAGACAATATAGACATTGACTCCACAGAACAGAATGAAATGCTCAACTACATCAAAAATATTTCAAACGACCTTGCCTCCCGCATGACAAATGTAGATGAGGTTCTTAAGATGCTCAATGAGTTCAATGATTTGAATAAACTGATGGGCTTTGTAACACAGGGGATGAACATAAGCAGCACGGAAAAGTACAAGCTGATGGAGACAATCTCACTAAAGGAACGTACCTTGATTTTTATTGATTATCTTCTGCGCTTCAAAGAAGCTCTTCAGGTTCAGATAGAGTTGGCGGAGCACTTCAGCGAAAAAGCCAACAAAAACTATCGCGAGGCTGCACTTCGTGAGCAGCTCCGGATTATTCAGGAGGAGCTCAACGAAAACCAGACATCCGGAGACAAGAAAAAGAAAGATTACAGGACAAGAGTGGAAGAGTCCGCCATGCCTGATGACATTAAATCAGCTGTTTTAGAAGAAGTGGACAAGTTCGAAAGCCAGCAGCCATCCAGCGCAGACTACAATGTAATCAGGAATTATCTTGATTTCGTGCTAGACTTGCCATGGAGTGCAGATGATGAGGACGAAAACATCTCAATAACAGAAGCAAGAAGGGTGCTTAACGAGAATCATTACGGGCTCAACAAGGTGAAAGAAAGAATTATACAGCATCTTGCGGTAATGCAGCTGAGGAAAAATAAAAAAGGCTCAATCCTGCTGCTTGTCGGCCCTCCAGGAACGGGCAAAACCAGTCTTGGAAAGAGCATTGCGGAAGCATTGAACAGAGAATATGTAAGAATCAGCCTGGGCGGAGTTCGCGACGAAGCACAGATACGCGGACACAGAAGGACGTATGTAGGTGCATTGCCCGGCAGAATACTGAAGGCAATGAAAGACGCTGGAACAGTTAACCCAGTAATGGTGCTGGATGAAGTGGACAAGCTAATGGTAGCCTACAGCGGAGACCCCGCCAGTGCTCTGCTTGAAGTATTAGACCCTGAGCAGAACAATACCTTCACGGATAATTATCTGGACCTTCCATACGATTTATCCAATGTGTTTTTTGTAACAACAGCAAACTCAATAGAGAACATTCCTGCTCCGCTTCTTGACCGTATGGAAGTAATACATATTTCAAGCTATACAGCGACTGAAAAGTTCCACATAGCTAAGGAGCATCTCATAAGGAAGTCTCTTGATGAGCACGGACTCACCAAAGAAGACATACAAATAGAGGATGAAACCTTAAAGAAAATTATCGCGGAATACACTATGGAGGCTGGCGTACGCGGGCTTAAAAAGCAGATTGATACTCTATCAAGAGTTACAGCGGAAAAGGTTATTGAAAACGCTGATGAAAGACCGTTCATCATTAAGCCGGATGATCTGGCGGACATGCTGGGCAGTAAGATATCGCGCCATGAAATAGCACAGGAGCAGAACCCTCCGGGAGTGGTAACAGGCCTCGCCTGGACCCCTGTTGGCGGCGAAATACTCTTTATCGAGGCAACCGATATCCCTGGAAAAGGCGGAATAACCTTGACTGGAAAGCTAGGCGACGTTATGCAGGAATCTGCCAAAATCGCGCTTAGCCTGCTTAAATCCAGATTGCCTGTAAATGCCGTTTCATTCAAGGACAAGGATATCCATATCCACGTTCCTTCAGGTGCGGTACCTAAGGACGGGCCTTCTGCCGGAATAGCTTTGTTTTCTTCTCTTGCTTCACTGGTCACAGGCATTCCTGTAAACGGAAAAATAGCAATGACCGGAGAGGTGTCTCTCCGCGGAGTGGTGATGCCAATCGGCGGATTGAAGGAGAAGCTCATTGCAGCTCACAGGGCAGGCATAACCAAGGCGCTGATACCTGTAGACAACGAAATCGACCTAAAAGAAGTACCGGATGAGGTAAAGGCTGATCTGGAAATCACTCCAGTTGAAACTATTGAAGACGTACTCAGAGAAACCCTTAATATACGGCTTCCGAAAATTGATGCAGTATCTTGGGCAAATCAGGACGACAAAAACAAGTACTTCTTACCTAAGTAAGAAGATTAAAATAAACCTTCCTTAAAAGGAGCAGTTAACTGCTCCTTTTAAATATTATTGGCTCTTAATAATATCATTTATATTGGCCCTTTTCAGAACCAATTATTTTTGTTATTATTATTACAGTTACTTCAAGGAGGCATCATATATATGTTTGTTGAGATAGACCGCAATAGCAGCATATCCATTAAAAAGCAGCTATATGATGCCCTCACCTATAAAATACTGAATAAAGAGCTTCCCGCAGGCCATAGGATGCCGTCATCACGACAGCTTTCAGATCAGCTGAGTATTGCCCGTAATACAGTAACGGAAATATATGACCAACTTGTAGCAGAATCCTATCTAAATACATATCAGGGCAGGGGAACTTTTGTAGCACAGTTAGGCGATTGCAAGATATCCTCCAGCCAGAAAAAAGACTTCAGCGAAAAAGAAGATACTTCCGATAAAGATATCATAAGTTTAGTAGCGGGCCGGCCGGATTTAGAAAGCTTTCCCGATAAACAGTGGCTGAAAGCATGCAGAGATGTTTTAGAAACTCACAGCCAAAGGTTTTTTGACTACGGCGAAACAAATGGATATACGCCGTTTAGAAAATCTCTGGTAAAATATTTAAAATATCATAAAGGCATATATTGCAGCTATAATCAAATAATTGTAACAAACGGCACAAAGCATGCTGCATACTTGATTGCTTCAGCTTTGAAACATAAATACAGCAAAGTAATGATCGAGTCTCCAGCGGTAGATTTTATAGCCCGGACATTTCATCAAAACGGATATGACGTTACTGCTGCTCCAACGGACAATAACGGGATGATTGTAGAAAACCTTAACGAAAGCACACCTTCCCTTATTTATACGTCGCCAGCTCACCAGTTCCCTCTTGGTGGCACCATGCCGATCTGCAGGCGACAGAAATTATTGGACTTTGCAGCTGCCAACGGCCACATTGTGCTGGAAGATGACTACGACAGCGAATTCAGATATAAAGGTGCTCCGGTTAATTCATTGTATCAGCTAAACTCAGAAAGAGTGATACATTTAGGCTCATTCAGCAAAACCCTGTCGCCTGCACTGCGCCTAGGGTATATTGTGGTTCCTGATAAATTGGTTGATGTATTCAATGTATATCAAGATTCCGTCGGCAATCCTGTAAACACATTGAACCAAGCCGCCTTGAATGAGCTGATAACAAGCGGTGTCTATGAAAGCCATATATACAAAATGACCAAAGTATACAAAGCTAAAATGAAAATGCTGACGCAGAGTTTATCGGATGCTTTTGCAGAATCCATCATAATAAACGGCTGCGCAATCGGACTGCATATATCAGTAGAATTTACTGATATAATGTTCAATATAAAAAATAAGGAAATCTTCCGCGACAATGGATTAGATATTGAACTAACATCTGAATACAATGTTGATAAACCATCGTCCAGCTGCAATTCATTAATTATCGGTTTCGGACATCTAAATACAGAACAAATACAGCAGGCAATACAAAGGCTGAAAAAAGCCATAGATGATATAAAAAGAAAAAATTAAGGAGAACAATATGCAATATCGTGAATTTGGAAAAACAGGGGAGCGCCTTAGTATTCTCGGCTTCGGTGCAATGAGGCTTCCTGTAATTGATGATGATAGTTCAAAAATCGACTATGACAAATCAATAGAAATGGTGCGCTATGCTATAGACAACGGAGTCAACTATCTGGACACTGCATATCCGTATCATGGCGGGAAAAGCGAAGCATTCTGTGCGGCAGTCATGAAGGATGGTTATCGTGAGAAAATAAAAATTGCTACTAAGTCCCCTGTATGGGATATAAAAAAGCATGAGGACTTCTATAGCAAACTCGACGAACAACTAAGCAACCTTGAAGTTAGTCAGATTGATTTCTATCTGCTTCACGCTTTAAACACCGACTTCTGGGAAACAATCAAAAAAAATGATTATAAAGAATTCCTGCGAAAAGGAAAAGAAGACGGTAAAATAAAGTATGCAGGCTTTTCATTCCACGATGATTTGAGCCTTTTCAAGGAAATCGTGGATGATTACGACTGGGATTTCTGCCAAATTCAGCTGAACTATATGGACGAGAATTATCAGGCAGGCCTTGAGGGACTAAAATATGCAAGTGCGAAAGGAATGGGCATAATAATAATGGAGCCTTTAAGGGGTGGGCTGCTTGCAAAAACTGAGCTGCCTGAAGCAATCAAAAAAATATATGCCGAATCCGGAAAAAACTGGACTCCAGCACAATGGGCATTAAAATACCTTTGGAATATGGAAGATGTAGGTGTAGTCTTAAGCGGAATGAGCACTATTGAGCAGGCAAAAGAAAACGTTGCCGTAGCATCCGAAAGTACTGCTGGTTCACTTACAGATAAAGACGTCGATACCATTAGCAAGGTAAAGGACTTTTACTACTCCAGAATAAGAGTGAACTGCACCAGATGCAAGTACTGTATGCCTTGCCCTGCGGGAGTAAATATACCGGATAATTTATGGGCATATAATAACGATGCGATATATGATGACTTTGCTGGCTCCTGCAACCAAATTAACATGTGGATGGATAAAAGCGAAAGAGCATCAAACTGCGTTGAGTGCGGCCAATGCGAAACCCACTGCCCGCAGAATATCGAAATAATCAAGACGCTTGCAATAGTTGCGGACAAATACGAAAGTAAATCAGAATAGTATAAAGGAGCTGCCCTAATATTTTCTTAAGGCAGCTCCTTTTTTTATTTCTCTTTAGTTGACTTTACCTTTTCAATAACTGCATATATTGCCCACATAAAGGTATAGAGCACAAATGCCAGTGTAACCATGCCTATGATATAGTATGGCGACGGCCCGAATATATCAACCAGAATATCAATGGCTGATCCTCCGGTAGGTGGATAGCTCAGGAACATATAATTGCCCGGCTCAAGAGGAGGCAGAAAAACAATCAGCCTGTTTATGGCATATACTATAGCTACGATTACCAGGCTTATAGCCATTACAATGGGCAGGTGCTTCATCTTAGGCCTGTATTTTTCTATAACTCCCAGTATCAGCACGCCAATAACTATAGCACCGTGCTTGATAAAGAAAGTCATGAAATATAAACTGGGGAATACATTGCCGCGCATTTCAGGCGTAAGCAGCGCCATGGCTGCGCCAAGGACACCCCATATAAACATGAGGCTGAAAAACCTCTGTCTGTTTTTTGAATCTTTCATGTAGAAAAGTATCATCAAAAAAGGTCCGGAAATATCGCACATGTGCAAAAATCCGTCGTAGCTGGCCTTGAAGACTCCGTTTTTAAGAAGCCATATTTTAACCGAAATATCGCAGAAAACCAAGCATAATGATATAAGAGCGTAAATAGCTTTCTTTGTTTTTTCTGTTGGATATTTTTTATATAGAAGCAATATAGCTATATATAAAATGATTACTAATGCCAATGCAATGATATGCTGCAGTGAAAACATCTCAAATCCAATGGTGCTCATATGGCTGTCTGATATAAAGTTTAGTTTATCAAATTCATATGTACCGGCGCTGTCCGTTACAATTACGCTCAGCGTGTGATCGCCATCCTCCAGCGAAACGTTAACTGAAAAAGTGGAAAGCGTTAGTATTGTCTCGCCCTGATAGTAAATCTTCTCTCTTTCAATTGGAACCTTTTTGTTTTCGGGCATAATTTTTAGTTCGATATTTTCTATGCCATCCTTCGAATACGCGCTTCCCTTTATCTCAATTTGCCCGCCTGTTGTCTTTTCGCTGTAGGGAAAGTAAATTTTAGCACCTTTGTTCCAGGTGTTGCTGCCTGCAGGTATGGTGCCTATTGCGCACATTATCAGCATTACTGCAATGTACAAGGCAAACAATGAGAAAAACAGTTTCTTGTTCTTAATTGCCATAACAACCTCACATATATTTATAAATTAGTCCGTTTTTTTGATTACTCTGTATGCATACGCCTTTCCATGTGTGCTGAGTGGAATAATGCCCTCGCTTTGCTCCAACGGGTCAATTATGTAGAATTCTCCTTCACTTGCACCTACAATCATCACCCAGTGATATATTCCAGTCCTTTTATATTTTACTTTTACTATAGGCAGGCGGCCCGCTTGCAAATCTCTCATAATATCTGCACTACTGAAAGCCTTTTTATATTGATACTCTATTCCGCTGTAAGTATCGCTTATTTTATACCAAATCAATTCACCGCTATCAGTGTATGCTCCGCTCTCTTTAAAATCATTATTTACTTCATCTGGCAGCACATCATACCCTAGATAGCAAAGGTCAGCCGCGATAACGCATGTCAGACAGCCTTGCTCTCCCAGTGTGAACTCTGTATCTGCTAAGTATTCGCTTTTCCATCGCTCATCCGTCTGCAGATACACCTTGTCATAAAGAGGCTTTATGTCATAATCCGGCGCTAGCGTAACACCAAAGATTTTTATATATTGTCCAATAATCTGAGGCATAAACAAGAATGCCGCAGCAATTACCGCAATTGCTATAACTAATGAAGAAATAACAAAAACCTTGTTCTTAAGAATTTTCTTAATATTCGTCATAGTCATCTTTCTCTTCTGCTTTAATAGCCTTTACTCTTTTAACGAGCACTACAATTAGAAGAACTGCAATAATGCTGAAGACCGCCAGAATCATAAAAGGTATAAGCAGGGTTTCTATTGTCATCTCCTCAGAAATCAGCTTAACTATTCCCCATGCATACGCGGCAATCACCGCAATAAATATCAACGTCGCTAATATAGTAGGGACTGCTTTTTTCATTTTTTTCTCCTTTTAATCAGCAGAATTTTAAGTTGAGTATATCACATTTATATTGCTTGTTCAATCAGCTGCCAATTTGTATTCTTTGTAGAGCATTTGAACAATTTAACACAGCTTGTTTTCAAATATTGCCCAAGGCTGCCATGTTACGGGCTCACCCAGCTCCTCTTCGCAGATGTACCTTGCAGCATTCTTTGCATGTATATATTCATCAAATAGCCCACTACCATTTAGTGTGTATCCGAATTTTAAGTGAACATCTTTTTCTGCGCCGCTGCAAAACATTGAGTGAAAGGAGCTATACCCAAACTCTGCACCCAAGACTTCGTATCCCAGAAGTGTTCCTTCCTGTATACTTGCTTTCTCTGCTATGCAGGTATATATGCCATAGTACCTATTGTTTTTGTCGATAGGTTCTGTTTCCAGGATATCATTATATTCTTCACTCGCTAATCCAAGGCTAATCAGCTTAACATCATTCAGATGCCGAAAATACTTATGATATATTTCAATGGCAGCGTCTTTATCCGAAAAAACCCCGTCCATTCCGAATTTTCCGCACATATGTAATTCCGTCATATCTTTATTTAACTTTTCTATTTCATTTATGCTGAGTTGGGTGATTATTTGATAAAGTTCTAATGCTTTGTCTCCACGCTTTGCGTTGAGATCTAAAATGCTCATGCTGTAGGGCATACTTATATTAGTACTTTCTACAAGAATATTTGACACACATGAAGATGCTGAAATAAAATATTCAGGTACAATATCTTGATCCATATGTTTATATCTTTTTGTGGGTATAACTAACTTATATCCTGCTAAATAAAATTCTTGCATAGCATTTTCCTCTCGCACTTAATTATAGCAGTTAATGAAGAGATATGCTATTTCTCTGATAAACATAGTGTGTTTTTCTGTTTATTGTGAAATTGAGCATTTCCCATGAGTTAGCAATGAATATTGCATTTTCCGAATAAGTAATGTATCATAATTTTCGTGAACAATTTAGAAAAAGAAACTTCCTTTGCGAACATAATTAAAATCGCCGTTCCTATTTCGCTGCAGCAGCTGCTTGCAGCTGCACTTCGCCTTGTCGATACCGGATTTATTGTGTCTCTTGGCGACGCGCCAACATCGGCTATCGGCGTCGCAGGTAAATTTTTCTTTTTAATAGATGTTACTATGTTTGGCTTTTGCTCGGGCATGATGGTACTATCGTCGCAGTACTTCGGAATAAATGACAGCAAATCTATTAAGCAGGCTTTCGGGCTCGGGCTTCTCAATCTGTCCATCATCGGCTTGCTTGCGGCAGCCCTGTGCTTCTTTTTCCCTGCGGGTATAATATCGCTTTTTACTAATGATGTGTATGTGCAGGCAATAGGGGCAGCCTATATTAAAATTGCCGGCCTTGCCTTCATTCCAGTTTCAGTATCCATCACCTACTCTTTGCTGCTTCGATCAACCGCAAGCGTCAAGCTTCCGCTGGTTATATCAATAATAAGTGTGGGCATAAACACGATATTAAACTACCTGCTGATATTCGGCCATTTCGGTATGCCGAGATTATGGGTGAAAGGCGCAGCAATTGCAACTCTTGTTGCAGCGACTGTTCAGATGCTGCTTTATATCATAATCAGCAAACTGCAGAACAACATAACAAACGCTTCGCTATCTGAAATGATACCCAAAAGCAAAGAATTCATAAAAAAATTCTATAGAATGTCTCTGCCTGCATTGGGAAATGAGGTTTTGTGGGGAATCGGCGTATCTGTCTATGTAGTTATCCTTAGCTGGCAGGGCACTGCCAATTTCGCTGCATATACAATATTTTCAGCTTTTGACCAAATTACCTTTACCATTTTTATCGGGCTATGCTCTGCCTGCGGAGTAATTGTAGGAAAGTTAGTAGGAAGAGGAGAAAAAGAAAGAGCATATAAGTTCGGCATAGATTATATTAAATATACTGTCATCTTTTCTATGCTTTTTTCTGTATTTCTATTCATATTCGCTCCATCACTTGTCAGTTTGATGAACCCGAACAATGAATATACCTTCAATATGGCAATCCGTGTAATTCGGATGTACACTATAATATTTCCGTTCTTTGTTATGACATACATTGCAATTGTCGGCGTCTTTCGCTCAGCCGGAAGCCCGAAGATCGGCATGATTCTAGATGCTTTTACTGTATGGCTGATAGGCATACCTGTGGTCGCAGTTGCAGCCTTTATATTGAAGCTTCCTTTTGAATACATTTATCTTCTTACAGGTGTTGAGCAGGCAGTTAAGTTCTTTGCATGCATAATAGTATATAAAAAGAAAAACTGGCTGATCACATTAACTAACTAAAAACACAAAGGGGAAAAAGATGCTTACGAGTCTAGGAATAATATTAATTTCAGGCTATATCCTTGGTCTGGCCTTTGAAAAGATTAATCTGCCTTCATTGCTCGGCATGCTTATTACGGGCATTATTGTCGGCCCTTTCGCGCTAAATCTGCTGGATGAAAATATACTCGCAATTTCGGCTGACTTAAGGAAGTTCGCACTTATTATAATCCTTCTCAGAGCAGGGCTTGCACTGGATTTGAAGGATCTACGCCAGGTAGGGCGGCCTGCAGTGCTGCTTTGCTTTGTGCCTGCGGTTTTTGAAATAGCAGCAATCACATTGATTGCACCTCTGATCTTTGATATATCGTACCTAGAAGCTGGAATCTTGGGCACAGTAATCGCCGCAGTTTCCCCTGCAGTCGTAGTGCCTCGTATGCTGAAGCTTATAAAGGAAGGCTACGGAAGCGACAAAAAAATACCGCAGCTTATAATGGCAGGGGCTTCTGTTGATGATGTCTTCGTAATTATATTGTTTTTTACATTGCTCAAAATCTCAACCGGAGGTTCTGTAACAACCTTTGACTTCTTTAAAGCTCCTTTGAGCATTATCCTCGGAGCAGCCTTCGGAGTAATAATCGGCTATTTCCTGAGCTATCTTTTCAGAAAGTTCCATATACGTGATTCATCAAAAATTATCATTCTTTTGTCATTGTCCATATTGCTTGTGGCAATTGAGCCATTGACAGAGAGTTTTATTCCTTTCTCTGCTCTGCTAGGGGTTATGTTCGCAGGCATGACAATACTAAAGCAGCTGCCTCAGGTTGCAGGCAGGCTATCTGCAAAGCTTTCCAAGCTGTGGATTGCAGCCGAGATTATTCTTTTTGTCTTAGTTGGCGCGGCAGTCGATCTATCGGTTCTTAAGGTTGTCTCCCTAAGCGCAGTTTTGCTGCTTGCATTGTCACTCACAGCCCGTATGCTGGGAGTATCCATAAGCGTTTCAGGCAGCCATCTAAACAGGAAAGAAAAGATATTCGCTATGGCAGCATATTCACCCAAAGCGACTGTGCAGGCTGCAATCGGAACAATCCCCTTAGCCTATGGCCTAGCAAGCGGAAACATCATACTTTCAGTTGCTGTACTTTCCATTATAATAACTGCGCCTATTGGTGCACTACTTATAGATAAGCTGAAAAATAATCTTGACAGGAGCACACATGATAACAATTCGTAATGCCGAACCTGATGACGCAGCAAGCATAGCCCAACTAAATTCCAACGAATTCGGCTATGTATACCCTGTATCAAAAACTAAATTGCAGCTTGAAAGTATCCTAAAAAAATCATCTGATAGAATTTTTGTCGTTTGCATTGATGATGAAATAGCCGGCTATGTGCACGCCTGTGATTATGAAGGCACATATTTCGACCCTCAAAAAAACATTATGGCTATAGCTGTAGACGGCTCTCACCGCGGCATGGGCCTTGGCCGAATGCTGCTAGAGGCAGTAGAGGACTGGGCTAAGCTGGACGGCTGCTCCGGCGTGCGCTTAGTTTCCGGTATGAATAGGGAAGGTGCTCATTTATTCTATGAGCACTGCGGATATAAATTGAGGAAAATGCAGAAAAACTATATTAAACTATTTTAACTAAAACAGCTTTCAAATGAAGAGGTATGCGAAGTGCCAAATAACGATTTACTAACAAAGGCAAAGTGGAGAGCTTTCTTAAAGGATGTTTTCATCTGTTCTCTAGGTGCCTATGGCGGCCCTGAAGCACACTATGGTGTGTTTACAGATCAGCTTGTAGTTAAAAAGAAATACATCACTGAAGAGGAGTTAGTCGAGCTAATAGCTCTAACCGGCGTTTTGCCCGGTCCCAGCAGCACACAGACTATTGTTTCCATAGGGTATAAAATGGGCGGGCCTTTGCTGGCATTATTCACTATGCTTGTGTGGGCATTGCCAGTCATAATTTTAATGACACTTCTTTCTTTTCTAAGCCAGTTCCTTAGCAAAATTAATGTATCCCAAGACAGTCTTCGGTATATAGGGCCAATGGCAGTTGGTTTCATTATCGTGGCTGCATACAGAATAAGCAGAAAAGTAGTCAAAGATAAAATTACATTTGCGCTGCTTCTTACCGGAGCCATAATAACTTTCTTCATCAGAACGCCCTGGATATATCCTCTTGTTTTGATTTTTGGGGGTGCAGTGAGCGTGCTGCTGTCACGAGAAAAAGCCCTTTGGAATCACGTAAAACTAAATCCTCCGTGGCGCTATCTTATTATATTTGCAATATTCGCAATTGGCAGCTTAGTTTTATCCTTTATTTTTAGCAGCAGAATCATTCATATATTTGAAAGCTTCTATCGGTTTGGCTATCTTGTGATCGGCGGGGGGCAGGTCGTGGTTCCGCTTATGTACAGTGAGCTGGTTCAGGTAAATCAATACATGACAAATCAGGAATTTTTGACTGGCTTCGGATTGGTTCAGGGGTTACCCGGGCCGATGTTCAGCTTCAGCGCATACGCCGGCGGGATGGCGGCAAGAGGAGGAAGCATATTAACCCAGGTATTAGGCGCCGCAGCAGGAGCGATTGCCATTTTTTTACCCGGGCTGCTTCTTATATATTTTGTATACCCAGTCTGGGAAAATTTAAAAAAGATAAAAGGAATCAAAATCTCTCTGAAAGGAATAACCGCTGTAGCTGGAGGCCTGATTTCTGTAGCAGCAATAATCCTCATGCAAAAAAGCGGCTTTTCAATAGATAATCTTGTCGTGGTGCTTATAACAGTCATTCTCCTGCTAACTAAAAAAGTCCCTGCGCCTCTCATAGTATTGGCTGCAATAGGTGCAGGTTTTATCATTTAATGGCGCAACCTATTTATAAATAACAAAAGAGGCTATTTGAGCAAATAGCCTCTTCCTTTATAGAAATTAATATCTTTTTATTTTATCAGTGACTTGCCTGTCATCTCTTTTGGAATCTCTAATCCCATCATGGTAAGCAATGTCGGCGCAACATCCGCTAGCTTTCCGTCATCATAAAGCTCAATATCATCCCTGTTGTCATCTATAATAATCAGGGGCACAGGATTGGAAACGGTGTGCGCAGTATAAGGAACATTCTTCTCATAGTCCCACATCTGCTCTGCGTTGCCGTGGTCTGCTGTTATAATGATCTTTCCGCCCTTTGCACGAATTGCCTCCACCACTCTTCCTACGCAGGTATCAATGGTCTCCACTGCGTCAACAGCAGCCTGCAATATACCTGTATGGCCTACCATGTCGCAGTTTGCGTAGTTCATTATTATCACATCATACTTTTCTGCTTCAATTTCTTTTAGAACCGCTTCTGTCACTTCGTAAGCGCTCATTTCCGGCTTCATGTCAAATGTTGCAATCTTAGGAGAAGGCACAAGTATTCTGTCTTCGCCTTCATTTGGTGTCTCCTCGCCGCCGTTAAAGAAATATGTCACGTGGGCGTACTTTTGGGTCTCTGCAATTCGCAGCTGCTTTTTGCCGTTCTTTGCGAGGTATTCACCCAATGTGTTTTCATAGGACTGCGGCTTAAACGCCGCCGGGATGTCAAATGTAGCATCATAAACAGTCATAGTAACAAAGCAAAGGTCAAGGCATCCCTTTTTGCGCTCAAACCCATCAAAATCCTTATTTATAAAGCTGTTTGTCAGCTGCCTTGCCCTATCCGGGCGAAAGTTGAAGAATATCACCGAATCCTTATCGTGTACTACTCCTGTGGGCTTGCCGTTTTCCAATACAACTGTAGGCTTAACGAATTCATCATTTTCGCCCTTGTCGTAGGATTGCTGCATTGCCTCTTCAGGGCTTTGGGCGGCAACTCCTTCACCGTCTGCTATCGCTGAATATGCAAGGGATACTCTTTCCCATATATTGTCCCTGTCCATCGCATAGAAACGGCCGGCGATGGTAGCAATCTTGCCAAGGCCGATTTTATTAAGTGCTTGTTCTAGGTCTTTAATAAATCCTAGTCCCGAAGTCGGCGGCACATCGCGTCCGTCCATAAAGCAGTGTACAAAAACATCCTTGATTCCGAAACTCTTCGCCATCTCGACGCATGCCAGAAGGTGATCCTGATGAGAATGGACTCCACCGTCTGAAACCAAGCCCAGAAGATGCAGCGCCGAATTGTTCTTTACTGCGTTTTCCATCGCTGAAACTAAAGCAGGATTTTCGAAAAATTCTCCGTCCTCAATGGCTTTTGTTATCCTTGTCAATGGCTGATATATTATCCTGCCGGCGCCGAGATTAAGGTGGCCCACTTCGCTGTTTCCCATCTGCCCTTTAGGGAGTCCTACGTACGGGCCGAAGCAGTTGATTGTGGTATGCGGGTATTTATCAAACAGTTTATCTAGATTCGGCCTTTTTGCCTTCGTTACCGCATTGAACTTATCCGGCTTTGCGCAGCCGTATCCATCCATTATTATTAATGTTGTCAAAGGTTTACTCATATTACTTGTCATAGTTAACGATTGCTGCAAAATCTTCAGCGTTTAGGCTTGCTCCGCCAACTAATCCTCCGTCTATTTCGTCCTGTGCCATCAAGCCCTTTACATTGCTTGGCTTCATTGAGCCGCCGTATTGTATGCGTACCGCCTCCGCAGTTTCTTTCCCGAAGTCTGATTCTACTTGATCTCTGATATATCCAATGACTTCGTTTGCGTCTTCATCGGTTGCTGTCTTCCCTGTGCCTATCGCCCAGATCGGCTCGTATGCTATTACGGATTTTTCTACCTGGTCATTTGTCAGTCCCGACAGAGCTGCCTGCATCTGATACTTAACCAATGTTTTTGTTACGCCTGCTTCGCGCTGGGCTAATGTCTCGCCGCAGCAGATGATGGGCGTAAGATTATGCTGCAGTGCAAGCTTCACCTTCTCGTTTACACTTGCGTCTGTCTCATTGAAATATTCGCGCCTCTCACTGTGGCCGATTATTACGTACTCTATTCCCATTGCCTCCAGCATAGCGGGGGCTACCTCGCCAGTATAGGCTCCTGAGTCTTTTAGATAGCAGTTCTGCGCTCCTACTTTTACATTTGATCCTTTTGCTGCCTTCTGCGCTGCGTCCAGGCACACAAAGGGCGGGCAGATTACTACGTCGCAGTTTGCGCCAGCTACCAGCGGCTTCAGTTCCTCTACCAAGGCTGCCGCCTCCTGAGGAGTTTTATTCATTTTCCAGTTTCCTGCAATTATTGCTTTTCGCATTTATTTATCCTTCCAACTATTTTTTGTCCTGTATTGCCGCGATTCCCGGAAGCACTATGCCTTCCATGAACTCAAGTGATGCGCCGCCGCCTGTTGATATGTGGCTCATCTTGTCGGCGAATCCTAATTTTTCTACTGCTGCAGCGGAGTCTCCGCCGCCGATTATTGTCATTCCGTCTATGTTCGCCATAGCCTGCGCTACAGCTATTGTTCCCTGTGCAAAGTTAGGGAATTCCGATACGCCCATTGGGCCATTCCATATAACTGTTTTAGCCTTTGCTATTTCATCTGAAAATATCTTCTGCGTATCCGGGCCTATATCCATGCCTTCCCAGCCGTCCGGTATATCCCTTGAGTGGAAAGTAGCACGCATAGTATCGTTTGAAAACTCCTGCCCAGCTTCATTATCCACAGGCAACATCAGCTTTACGCCCTTTTTCTCCGCTAGTTCCATCATTTCCTTCGCGAAGTCTATTCTGTCTGAATCCAGCAGTGAGTCGCCAATTTTTCCGCCTAATGCCTTCTGGAATGTATAACTCATGCCTCCGCCAATCAGCAGAACATCAACCTTGTCCAAAAGGTTCCTTATTACGCCTAATTTATCCTTTACCTTGGCTCCGCCCAATATTGCAATAAAGGGGCGTTCCGGGTTCTCCAAAGCCTTGCCGATAAATTCGATTTCCTTCTCAAGCAAAAATCCCATTGCAGAAGGTAAAAATTCAGCTATGCCCGCTGTTGATGAGTGCGCCCTGTGTGCAGCTCCGAAAGCGTCATTTACATATATGTCAGCCAGGGATGCAAGCTGTTTTGACAGCTCTTTGTCGTTTTCCGTTTCGCCAGGCATATACCTTACGTTCTCCAGCATTACTACTTCGCCTTCTTTTACCTGAGCCGCCAGCTCTTTTGCGCTTTCTCCTACAACGTCCTTTGCCAGCTTAACCTCTTTGCCCAAAAGTTCGCTTAGTCTCTTTGCGCATGGTTCCAGAGAATATTCCGGCTTAAATTCGCCATCCGGGCGGCCAAGATGCGCGCACAGAATTAGTTTTGCGCCATTTTCAAGCAGATAATTAATAGTCGGCAGGGCAGCCTGAATGCGAGTGTCATCTGTAATAACTCCGTTATCCAGCGGAACATTAAAGTCAACTCTAGCTATTACTTTTTTACCCTTAACATCAATGTCTTTTATTGTCATTTTGTTCATGAGTCTTTCTCCTTGATAAGTTGATAAAATTTTAAAAGATTATATCAATTTGCCTAAAACAAATCTTTTACATCATTCAGCCGCTGCCCGGCAAAAAACTTCCACTTGGTATTTGCGTATCAGATTAATTATAACCTAATAGGTAGCTGTGTTCAAGTCACATTGTTAAATTTATCACACAGTTTTTCTCTTTTTGCATATTTATTCATAAATAAAAAGCCTGTCTGGCTTACTTTCATTCATTCTATTGCCAATACTCCCGCTCTTTGATAAAACACATTAAATAAAAAAGCAAGGATACTAATCAAATGAGTAAATCTGATTTAGCCAAAGCATATTTCGCGCGCACAAATACAAACTGTGCACAGGCAGCACTATGCGCCTTTTGCACAGAGGCCGGTCTTCCTGAGGAAACCGCTATGAAGATAGCCACCGGTTTTGGCGGAGGAGTCCGCGATAAAGAAATCTGCGGAGCTGTTTCCGGCTCAATAATGGCAATTGGCTTAATCTATGGTCAGAAAGATGAGGACGATATTGAAGCGAAGCAAAAAGCGTCTGACCTGACCATTGAATTTAACGAAAGATTCAAAAAATTGCATGGGTCAATAGTATGCCGCGACCTGAAAGACCGCGACATATGCTCGCAGCTCGTTGGCGACGGAGCCGCAATTGCTGAAGAATTAATTAAATCTATGGAATAAAGTGCCCTGCAGCTGAATAAAGCTTATACCATTCTTTTCTTGTTAATTCAATGTTCATAGCCTGAGCGCTTTTTTTAATGCGCTCCGGGTTTGTAGTGCCTATTACCGCCTGCATATTTGCGGGGTGCCTCAGTATCCATGCAATGCTTATTGCTATTGGGTCAGTATTGTATTTTTCCGCCAGCAAACTGATTTCTTTGTTAAGCTCTGTAAATTTATCATTGTTGAGGAATATTCCCTCGAACCAGCCGTACTGCATAGGTGACCATGCCTGAATGGTTATATCATTAATTCTTGAATATTCCAGCACGCCTCTGTCTCTGTCTATTGCACCATCAAACACTGTATTCATACATACTCCGTTATCTATTATGGACGCATGTACCAGTGAAAACTGTATCTGATTAAATCTGATTTTCTGATTCACATATTTTTGCACATACTCAACCTGGTAAGGCGTGAAATTGCTTACCCCGAAGTTCCTTACCTTTCCTGTGCTGTGCAGCGTTTCAAACGCCTCGGCTATCTCTTCGCCCTCCATAAGCGTGTCCGGACGGTGAAGCAGAAGACTGTCAATATACTCCGTATGCAGCGCTTTTAAGCTGTCTTCTGCCTGCCTTATTATATGCTCTTTTGAGAAATCGTAGTAGTCTCCGCCTTCCCAGCTGCGTATGCCGCACTTTGTCTGAATGTATATTTCTTCTCGCAGGTCATCGCTCATTTTTATGCTTTCGCCGAATCGGCTTTCGCACACATGGTCTCCGCCATATTTATCCGCGTGGTCAAAGAAGTTGATTCCATTGTCTATTGCCGCGGAAAACATGTTTTGTATTTCTTCTTTGCTTTTGTCCTTTACTCTGAAATAGCCTGATACTACTCTTGATGGTTCTTTTTTATTCATAAATGTATACTTCCTTTCATTTATAATTCTAGTCCAGCTAAGCTATAAAGTAAAGCTGCACAGTACAATAATTTAAATAAAATATTACGTTAGCTCAATACATTTTGCTTGAATTATTACAAATAAAAGAATATAATAGTTTACGGTAGTTAAATACCATAAATTAAACAAAAACAGGAGGTAAAAGTCGTGGACGCTGATCCGGGAAGTAGAACCAGAACAAAAAAATACGTCTGTATATCAGCTGCGTGCGGCTTTTGCTCATTTTAGTTTAAACATTTTCTAATATGGCATCCCTCACCTGCAGATATTTCGGGCAGAAAGGGGGGAGGCTGTGGTTTCAATTTACAAACACATCAACGGTCAATTTTCCTTGCTGGATGATTTTGAGAACGGTTCATGGATTAATCTTGTGGCGCCTACAAACGAAGAATTGGATCTTGTATCGCAGAAAACAGGTGCGGACATAGATTTGCTTCGTGCAGCGCTTGATGAAGAGGAACGCTCCAGAATTGAACTGGAAGAGGAAATTAACCAAACCATAATAGTGGTTGACATACCAAGAGTTGAAAAAGAAGGCATAGACGGCTATGTATATACTACTTTGCCATTAGGAATCATTTTTGTCGGTGATTATATTATAACTGTATGCTTGGTAAGAAGCTCTTTGCTTGAAGACTTTATAAAGGGCAAGGTACGGAAATTTTATACATATAAAAGGACAAGATTTGTGCTTCTTTTGCTATACAGGAATTCAACGCGATTTCTACGCTATCTTCGCCTTATAGATAAGGCCAGCGTAAGGCTGAACGAGGAAATGCAGCGCAGCTACAGAAACAAAGAGCTTTTCCAAATGATGGCGCTGGAGAAATCACTGGTGTATTTCACCACATCCTTAAAGGGAAATGAAGCTGTACTAGAAAAGCTTGTAAAGGTCAATTACGTAAAAAAATATCATGATGATGAAGAACTGCTTGAAGATGTAATAGTTGAAAATAAACAGGCCATTGAAATGTGCTCGATTTATAGAGACATTTTATCTGGAATGATGGATGCCTACGCATCAATCATCTCCAACAACTTAAGCATTGTTATGAAGTTCCTTGCAGCCGTTACCATCGTCATTTCGCTGCCCACACTTGTAACAAGTGCCTGGGGCATGAATGTAAATCTGCCGTGGGAATACAATCCGTATGGTTTCGCGATTGTTATGTCCATTGCGCTTGCTATAACCATATTCGCGGTAATATGGCTCTGGCGAAGAAAAATGTTTTGATCTGCGCTTTTTCCGGGGAGGAATAAGCTCTGGCGATATGTGGGTGCGTATTGCCGCAGGTTAATTAAGGCTCTGTTGTGATAAGGGGATTGTTACAACAGAGCCTTTTCATATACACACAGTTCATTTATGTTTTGTTGAGATTATTAATGATTTCGAGTATAATAATGTGAACAATTATTAATTTAGGAGAATAAAAGCATTAATGTCTAAGTATTTGAAATTTATAATATTGATAGTTGCTTTATTAATAATATTTTCAGGCTGCTCCAACAGCTCATTTGTAAACGAAAAAATCAACATGGTGCTGGCGCAGAATAATGCCAGCGATGAAGCCGTCGAGTGGCTGATATATAATAAGGACTTGGTTGCCCCCGTTCTTGTGGACAGGCTCTCATCATCCAATAAAAATAAGGTAAGCGAAACTAAAGAGCTGCTTAGCCTGATGGGCAAGGACGGGATTACAATAGTCCTTAGTGATTACCAGTCCCTAAGCGAATCCGGAAAGGCTGCCCTTGCTGATGTACTGGCCGAGCAGATGAGCAAAGATGCCATGCTGCAGCTGCTTGCTATGAGCGCCCTAGACGGCGGATTCGATGTCAGCGTTGCAGCGCTTATAAATATGGGGGACTCTGCTGCTCAGTTTCTGGAAACTCTCCTATATCAAGAGAAATATTATTCCTGCGTAAATGCGGTAATAGCAGGCAACTCACAGCGGGTAATTGACGACATCATTCCAATGGTAAGCAACCAAAGTTCATATATCCAAAATCGGGCAATGGAGATCATTGCTCTCTCTGATAGTTCCGTAATAAGCCCCTTCGTCCAGAATGTGCTAAACGACACTTCTCTTAGCAATGAAAAAGCGATAAGGATATCCTCAACTGCCCTGAACAATAATAAGGATGTAGCAATAGATGAAATAATAAATATGGTCGCGCTTGGAAACACCAATCCTGTAACCTCAGCGACTATGATATATGAACTTTCAAAGGAAAGTGACCTTGGCACCATATTTGAAAAGTGCGCAAAAAGCTCGAATGCGGTAAACACAAACGACATGCTAAAGGAGCTGGTGCGCCAGGCAGGCGTGCCCCGCATAGTGGAAACAGCAATGAACAGCAATTCAACAGAGACCATTACTTCCATATCCTTTGCTCTCGCCTCATATGATTTCTCTACGGAGGCATTTATAGAAGTTCTTAATTCACTTACTGAAAGTGATACTATAAATTCAACCATCTATACTCTTGCAAGCAAACTGATATACGACCCTGTATTTAAAGGTGTGGCGCAATCCGTGATAGCAATGGATGCAGCGGCACTAAACAATGCCTTGCAGCTGGAGGGAGCAAACCCAAAAACCATAGGGGACGCTCTTTCCCGGACGTCTGAGAATTTAACAATTTCTCAAAGAATAGATACCATGCTGAATGCAATGGACAACATCAGCGCGACACGCACGATGATAGTCTTAGCTTATGGCGAGGATGGCGTATATCCGAAACTTGTATGGGACAGGTACGCAGGCCCAGATGCCGCTCTATCAAAAAGCGCAATGGACGTAATACTGGAAGCAACCTCAATGGGGATAAAGTTTAAATATACTGATATGGATTTTTCGCCCTATGCAGCGAAGCTTGTGCAGGATTTAAATTCCCATAACTCCGACACAAAGAATATCGCGCTGCAGATATTAAGCAAAATACCAGAAGGTGTGGAGCACCATGAATTCTATCAGAAGGTATACGAAGGCTACAAAGACCAGTCTGTATTCACAGTTTTATGCTGGCATTATGTGGGCGAAGGCGCAAAAAAACTGAACCTGAGCATTGCAGGAACTGACACTGTAATTGGCGAAATAGCATATGAAATGAAGAGCGTAAAGGTAACCAACGTAGACAAAAGCGACTTTTTAGATTACGAGGGGATGATTCTTCAGAGCATCAACGCTCTCGGACTTAAGGTAACCGATACAGCAACAACAAAGCTGGTAATAACCATCAACGAAGTCCCTGTTTCAAAGCAATACAGAGGGATGATGGGCAGTAGCTATCTTGGCGCAAAGTGCACAACAACAATTGATATATACATATCTGGTGAAAAAGTGAACACCGTTTCCGGATATTATGAGATACTTCCGCCAGTGGACAACCCTGCTGGAGAAAACGTATATGAATACAAAAACAATCCCGAAGACGCCCCCATGGAGACGCCATTTATAAACAGCTACATTCAAGCGCTATACAAAGCATTCGGCGAGGATGTGCTTTATGGAACATATCAGTACGACAGGCTTGCGACGCTAGAGGTAGGATCAGAATTATGGAATTAAGGCCCTTTGAGCTGGAAAGGTATTTCAGCCGGTATGAGTTCAGTGTATCTCACCTTCTCAGTTCATCTGATTGCGAACCTTTAAGCCTTGACGAAATTTTATCACTTGCCGACAGCAATGAAAAAAGCCTTTGGGATAATTTGAAACTTTCCTATACAGAATCCGGCGGCCATCCTCTTCTAGTTGAGGCAATCGCTAATCTCTATAGCAATTCCAATACTTCTGATATTCTTGAGATAATTCCCGAAGAGGGAATTTACATTGCAATGCGTACGCTTATAAAAAAAGGTGATCATGTGGTGGTAATGCATCCGTGCTATCAGTCGCTGGAGGAAATCGCCGTGTCCCAAGGAGCAGAAGTAAAAAGATGGCACGCATCCTATGATGATAAATGGCGCTTTGACATAGAAGACCTTAGAAACTTATGCAATTCAAGCACGGAAATGGTTATCATAAATACACCCCATAATCCCACAGGGGCACACTTCAGCCATGCGGAGTTTATGGAGATAGTAAATATCTGCAGAGCTAACAATAGCATTTTATTCTGTGACGAGATGTATAGATTTCTTGAATATCATTCTGATGCACGCCTTCCTAGTGCTTGCGAAATTTATGAAAATTCTGTTTGTTTAGGCGGCCTTTCAAAATCCTTTGCCCTTCCGGGACTCCGCTGCGGATGGCTTATTACAAAAAATAAGGACTTTATGCAGCGCTTCAGGACATATAAAGACTACACTACTATATGCGCAGCCGCACCTGCTGAAATCCTCAGCATTATAGCGCTGAAAAATAGGGACAAAATAATCAATAGAAATCTCAATATTATTTATCATAATCTAGCACATCTTGATAATTTTGCTCGCAAATATAAATCAATCATTAACTACAGCCGCCCTGTGGCAGGGTCGATATGCATGCCTGTGCTGGATAGCTCTTTGGATTCTGCTGAACTTGCAGAAAACCTTATAGAAGAAAAAAGTTTAATGGTGCTTCCTTCAAAAGTATTCAATATAGAAATCAATGCTTTTCGCCTGGGCTTCGGAAGAAGCGATTTTATTGATAACCTGAATATTCTTGATAAATATTTAGAAAAGCACTTATAAAAATGAGGAAATAATGACAACCGTTTTAAATCAAATACTTACTCTCGGAATAATAATATTTATAGGCATAATACTCGCAAAGCTTTCAATACTTACAGGCGATACAAGAAAAAAAATGTCCTCCATGTTAATTTATGTGGTGGCTCCGCTTTATGTAATCACCTCATTTCAGATAGAATACTCTGAATATCTTCTTAAAACCATGGGCATAGTCGCATTATTTGCCATAGCAGTCATATCATTAGGCCTAGCTATAGGCCGGCTGCTTTGGCGCAATCAACCACAGGACAAGGCACAGGTTTTAACTCACGCCAGCGGGTTTATGAACTGCGGTTTTATAGGCTATCCGCTGCTTTCTGCACTCTTCGGCGAGACGGGTGTCCTCTACGCCTCCGTTTTTGTGCTGGTTTTTCAGGTGTTTCTATGGACGCTGGGTGTGATGATATTCTCTGAAAAACCAAAAACATGGTACAAGCCTCTGCTGCAGCCGGGAATAATCGGGGTAGTAACTGGATTGACTTTGTTCATACTTCAAATAAAGCTTCCCTCTTTTATCTATAATGCTTTCCATATGGTAGGATCCATGACTTCACCCCTTGCGATGCTTATTATCGGTGCGTTTCTTTCTGAGGTTGACATTGTTCATTCTCTAAAGGACCTGCCTACCTATATTACCGCTCTTTTCCGCTTGATTCTTGCCCCCGGCCTTGCGCTAATCGTTCTTAGGCTACTCGGTTTCAGCCCTGCCGACGGCATATTCTTCTACTGTGTCGTTATTCTTTCCGGTATGCCTTCTGCTACCAATACAGTGCTTTTTGCCACAAACTACGACGCGGATGCCAAATACTCTGCATCTGTTGTAGCAATCAGTACGATATTATCAGGTATTACAATCCCTGTATGGCTACATATTATAAGCCTGCTGTAGCGGAAAGAGCCATTTGCGTTAAAAACTGTCCTGCATTTACATTGCAGTTTAAAAAATGAATGATTATATTGACATAATCCCTGCATCAAAGTATAATCATTATTGTGTCTGCGGGAGCATGTCCTCTCGTACACATATTCCCAATAGGGAAGGGAGGGTTGGACATGTCTGAAATCAAAGTAGGAGAGAATGAATCTCTTGAAAGTGCACTTAAGCGTTTCAAGCGCAAGTGTGCGCGCTCCGGCGTAATGGCAGAGGTTCGCAAACGCGAGCATTACGAGAAGCCTAGCGTGCGTCGCAAAAAGAAAGCAGAAGCTGCTAGACGCAAGAACAAGCGCTAGTTAATATTTTTGCAGACTATTAAAAAAGCCTGATATATTATCAGGCTTTTTTTTATTATCTATTTTTTTATTCCAGATCTGCTATCTGCTCACGAAGTATCTCCAAAGCTTTCTGCATCTGATTGTCAGCTTCTGTTGTAAGCAGTGAGGGGTCTTTCTGAACTTCTTCATTGAGCACAACTTCATAGTCAGGAGTGAATCCTACATCCTGCGGGCATCTTCCGCCTGCTGTCTCATAATAGCTGGACGTAATGCGCAGCACGCCGCCGTCACCTAAGAAATAGAATCCCTGAGCAACACCTTTGCCGAATGTAGTTTCGCCTACCAATACGCCGACTCCGTAGTCCTGCACGCAGCCGGATATCAGCTCGCTGGCGCTGGCTGAGGAGCCGTTGACTAGAACTACCAGAGGTTTATTCAAGTATCTTGCATCACTTCTGTCTACTGTTTCTTTTCCGTCGTTGTCAATCAACGTTATAATGTCTCCCTTAGGGAACAGCGTATCGCCGATTTCTACTGCTATGTCCTTGCTTCCGCCTGGATTATACCTTAAGTCCAGTATGTATCCTTCTGCACCGGCAGCTGCAAGCTCATCCAGAGCCTGGTGAAAAAGCTCACTGGCATTTCCGGAGAATTCCTGAATCTTTATATATCCTATTTTATCTTCCGCCATGAACCACTCGCATTGCTCAGCAATTATTTTTGCCCTGGTCATTGTAAGGTCGATTGCCTCGCCATCTCTTTCAAATGTAACAACGACTTCGGTTCCTTCTTCGCCCTTTACCATGTCAACTACCTTTATGTAGTCCATGCCTACCGTGTTCAAGCCATCAACGCCGACCAATATATCACCCGGCAGCACTCCTGCTTTCTGAGCCGGAGAGTCCTTATATACCTGAGCTACTGAAATCTTGTTGTTCTCTCCGATATTTACAAGAACTCCGATTCCTACGTATTCGCCGTTATCGGCCATTACAAACTCTTCATATTCCTGTGGAGTAAAATACGCTCCATATTTGTCTCCCGTGCCGTATACCATTCCTTTTGCCGCGTTTTCTATCAGGGTATCCCTGTCTACTTCTTCGATATAATACTCTTCATATTTATCAATTATTTCTTCAAGTAATCCATAATCTTCATAGTCTCTGCTATCGTATACTTTGGCTTCCTGAATAACAGTCTGGTTGCCAAATAACAGATATACTAGGCCGCCCGAAAGAGCAGCGCCTATGAAAAACATTAATACTAATGTAAATATAAAACCTCTAACGCTTATTTCCATTGTCTTTTTTTCCATTGTAACCTCCTGTGCCTTTAATTAAGACACTTGTATCATTATACAACTTTTCATTATATTTTGAAATACTAAAATAAGATACAAATATTACTGTATCGTTACAATATTTTAAATACTATTATAATGCCATATGCATATTTAGCAAAATCCATATATTTTTTTTGCTTACCGTGGGATTTTTAAATAAATTATGGTATAATTATTTGCTGTAGAATAATTATATAGGAGAGAATTAAAATGCCAATAAAGTGCGATTACAAATCAGCAGAGAATGTTTTTTGCATATCAGCACCAAGAGGGCTTGATGTTTTGCCTGGGCGTATGTTGAGGCAGGTCATTAAGAATCTGAGCTCAAAATATGAAGTATGTGAGTTTTCGTTTGTAAAGGGCAGAAAAGCCGCAGACGAAAAAGAGGATGTGGTAACGGATGTGTATCTTGCTGCGTCACGTTCAGCTTACCTTATGGGTTCACAGCCGATTGTCGTTTTTCAAACAGTCCATCCCAGCTTACTTGACCCACAGTTTATTCAGCTGAATCCGGATGAAATCATGGAATTCAAGGGCAGGCTTACAGATATAGGCCTGGATGAAGAGTACAATACAAACGATTATTCGGTTGCAATGCCCAGTGACTATTTCTTAGTCATCACAGAAAACGTTCGGAAGCTGGCGAGGGTAATGGAACATCTAAGGCTTGAAACATTTCAGGATTTCAGAAACACACTAAGCCGCCTTGCACCGGCAACAATATCCATATATGATGAAGCAGACATGTTTGTAACCTATACGGATAAGACAATACCTGCGCTGCTGACAGAAGATATTGAAGAGTGGCTGCTGCCTCTTGAGAAAGTACCTCATTTGGATTTCTAAAAAACATATATAGCCAAACCCGGAAAGGAGATGTCGCTTTGAGTAAACCAGATATAGACATTGCAAGAGAAGCAAAAAAGGAAGATATCTTGGAGATCGCACTAAAGTGCGGACTAAAAAAAGACGATTACGTACCCTATGGACATTATAAAGCAAAAATATCTCTTTCGGCGGAAAGCCTAAAACGCTCTCCTTCGGGAAAGTTGGTTTTAGTAACCGCCATTAACCCGACTCCGGCAGGCGAAGGAAAGACAACCACATCTGTTGGCCTAGCTGACGGCCTTTCAAAAATCGGTGTAAATTCCTGCGTTGCTCTGCGTGAGCCGTCGTTAGGCCCTGTTTTCGGTATGAAAGGTGGAGCGGCGGGCGGCGGATACTCTCAGGTTGTGCCTATGGAGGATTTAAACCTTCATTTCACAGGTGATATGCATGCAATTACATCAGCCAACAATCTGCTTTCAGCTCTTATGGATAACCATATTTATCAGGGCAATAATCTGAAAATTGACACAGAAAGCATCATATGGCGCCGCTGCATGGATATGAACGACCGGCAGCTGCGGGAAATAGAATGCGGGCTTGGCAAAAGAAACGGCGTTCCCAGAAAAGACGGCTTTGATATTACAGCTGCTTCTGAGGTAATGGCTGCTTTCTGCTTGGCGTCTTCTCTTGATGACTTAAAGTCCCGCCTTGGCAATATTATAGTTGCCTATGATGTAAATAAAAATCCCGTGTATGCTCGCGACCTGAATGCACAGGGAGCCATGACAGCTCTGCTGAAAGATGCCTTCAGCCCTAATCTTGTGCAGACGATGGAGCAGACTCCTGCTTTTGTTCACGGAGGACCGTTTGCTAATATTGCTCACGGATGCAATTCCATAATCGCAACAAAAACAGCTATGAAGCTCTTTGATGTGGTAGTAACGGAGGCTGGCTTCGGTGCTGACCTCGGCGCAGAAAAATTTATCGATATTAAATGCCGAAGCGGAAACATTTTCCCCGATGCTGTGGTTTTGGTTGCCACGGTGCGCGCGCTTAAATATCACGGCGGCGTACAAAAGGAAAACCTGTCAGAAGAAAATGCAGAAGCAGTGAAAAAGGGCCTTGCTAACCTGGAAGCTCATATTACTAACCTTAAAAGCAATTTTGGTGTTAATGTAGTTGTTGCAATCAATAAATTCTCAGCAGACACGGATGCAGAAATGCTTCCGATATATCAGCTTTGTGAGAAAATGGACGTTGAAGTCTCCCTCTCAGAAGGGTGGGAAAAAGGCGGAGAAGGCACGAAGGACTTGGCTGAAAAAGTAATGGCGGCAATAAATAAAGCTAGTGGAAGCTCACCGAAATACCTTTATGATACTTCCCTTTCAATAAAGGAGAAAGTAGATTCCATATCCAAGTATTATGGCGCTGACGGGGCAGACTACACAGAAAGTGCTGACCAAGCTATCCAATATCTTGAGAAAATGGGTAAAGGCAATCTCCCGATATGTATGGCAAAAACACAATATTCCCTTTCGGATGACCCCAAGCTAGTAGGCCGCCCAAAAGGATTCCGGATAACGGTTCGGGATGTTGCCATAAATAACGGTGCAGGATTTATAGTGGTTATAACCGGTAAAATTATGCGCATGCCCGGGCTGCCGAAGGAACCCAGTGCAATGAATATTGATGTAAATGAGGACGGCGATATTCTAGGGCTTTTCTAGGATTTGCTGGCAGCTTGCCTGCTAATGCAGGAATATATTTCGTAAAAGGTGTAATATAAATGAATAATTTCTTAAACAGATTAATGTATGGAAAATCCAACAAACCAGACTACACTAAGGAAGACCTTCAGAGTGAAAGCAGGATAAAGCTGTTTTTTGATATTCTCTCTTCGCAGTTCGGCCAGTTTGTAAAAATCAATCTGCTGCTTTTTGTATGCATGCTTCCTTTCATTGCGTGGACCTGGATTTCCCTTTCTATTATTACAGTTGACTCAACACTTCAGGAAAGAGCCAGCAACGCCGTTTTTTATGCTGCAGGGCTGATTCCTTGTCTTCTGATTCTAGCAGCGCCTCTCGCTGGAATAACCTATATAGTAAAAAATTATACGCAGGATAAGCACGTATGGCTTTGGAAGGACTTTACAGCACATTCAAAATCTAATGCTAAGCAAGCGCTTTTATATATGCTTATTTACGGAATATTTGCCCTTTTCGGACAGATTGTTTTATACGGCTACACAGTTGTTATGGAGGCTAGCAATTTCACCTCAATATTCCGGGGAATGTTTATGGCGGTATATTTCTTCATCCTGGTATCCATTATTTATGCCTTCCCGATGATGGTAACATATGATTTAAAACTGAAGTACATCATTAAAAACTCCCTGCTGCTTACTATCGGTTCGCTAAAGAGCACTGTCCTAGCTCCGCTGCTAGCGCTGCTTCCTTTCATTCTTCTGATTTTCTTATATCAGGTGTGGCCATATGCTTTAATCGTCTTGATATTTTATTCCTTGCTTTTTGGGTTGGTATTAGGCCTTTATATAATAACCAGCTTTACAACCGTAGTATTCGAAAAGCATATGAATAAGCCTGACGAAGATGAGACTGACGAAACAGGCGAACAGGAATGATACCTGAAGGAGGTTGGCCTTATCAGTATTTATTCGACACTATCAAAGATATATGATATCTCCAGGCAAAACGAGAATATTGATGCATGGTTTAAATTTGTTGATTACATAATTAATCAATGCTCCATTCCTCCTTCTGCAAAGGTGCTGGACTGCGGATGCGGAACAGGGGATATATCAATCCATCTATCTCAAAAAGGAATGCTGGTTGACGCAATTGATACATCGCTTGACATGCTAATGATTGCAAAGGAAAAGACGCACAACCTCGGGCTTAGCATCAACTATACCGCGCAGGATATGCGATCATTCAAATCCCACAGTAAATACTCGATTATCACCTGCATCAATGACGGCGTTAATTATCTGACAACCTTAGAGGATGTTGAGGCTTTTTTTAGTAGCTCTGCAAATCATATGGAAAAAGGTGCATTCCTGCTTTTTGATATAAGCACAAAACTAAAGCTTAAGAGCATGCATAATCAAGTCTTCGCTGAAGACGGCGATGATTTCGCCTATATTTGGTTTAATGAATTCAATGATAGAAAAAAGCTCCTTTATATGGAGCTGACCTTTTTTACCCAAACTGAAGCTGATATTTTTCGCAGGTCGTCAGAGCTGCATGTGCAGCGTGCCCATGAACCAGCGGAATTAGAATCTCTTCTCCAAAAGTGCGGTTTTGCGCTTATTAATACATATGGGGACTTGTCCTCTGAAAAACCTGATGAAAAATCAGAAAGAATACATTTCCTCGCACAGAAAATATAGCCGCTCTAATTATCTTTGTTCCTTATTGTTATTAAATTCAATATGACTCTGTCTGCAAGCAGCGCAATGAATTCTCTGTTTGAAGGCTTATCTTTATTCCTGTCTAATGTGCTTCCGAAAAAGTCCTCCAGCACATGAACCCTGCTTCGGTCGCATGCCACTTCTATTGCATGGCGCATTGATCTTTCCACTCTGGCAATAGTGCTGTCATTCTTGTAGGCAATAGGCTTATATATGCTGTTCATCATAGTATTTACCCTGTTGAAATCCTCCGCAGCCAGTATAATTGCTTCCCTTAAATAGTGGTACCCTGAAATATGAGGAGGTATGCCCAGCCTGCGTAGCAATTTCGTTGCTTCCGAAACATAAGTATCCTTCTGTGAATTTTCCTTATACTCTAATGAGAATTTTGAATCGACATTAATATTTAGAAGCGAATTGAGCCTGCACACGAAGATATCCAAATCAAACGGCTGCACAAAATAATGCGATACTCCGCCTCTAACAATATCTTTTATAACTTCATCTTCATTTATGGAGGAATAAATTATATATATTGGTTTATAATCCGGCACATGCTCAATCATAGAGCTTATTTCCTTACCGTTGAGGTTGGGAATAAGCAGATCGGCTATTATTACCTTTGGCCTGTATTCAAACGCGGCTTTCAAAGCCGCGATTCCGTCATCAATGATATCTATAACTTCATATATATTAGTATATTCCAGGCTTTTTTTAAGCATCCCGGCAAAAGACTTATTATCGTCAATTATTAGTACAGATATCTTATTACTGTTCATGGTGTTCCTTCGCGTTTAGTCGTCTTCTTCTTCTGTTTCCCAAAGGGATAAGAACTTTACAAACAGCTCTTGCGCCTTAAGCTCACTTTCAATGGTTTCAAATATATATTCGCCGTCTTCTTCAATCATCTTCATTATAACGATGCCCTCATCGTTTTCAATCTCTGAAAATGCGGCGTATTGAGAATTGTTGTCATCAAACATCATTAAGAGTTCAAATGCCTTTTTTCCTCCGTCGCTTTCCAGCTGAATTATCTGTCCCTGCATATTTCACCTTTCATATAATCACTTAATATTATTGTCGCCGCCATCATATCAACGGCGTTCCTTCTGTTTTTGTGGCGCACATTGCCCTCATCCAGCACCCTGTGTGCGTGGGCCGACGTCATTCTTTCATCGTACATTACTATGGGTACGGGCAGATGTTTCTGCAGGCTGTCGCAGTATTTTAATATATCTTCTGCCGCTATTCCTATCTCTCCGGCCAGAGTCTTGGGCAGCCCTGCTATAATCTTGCTCACATTATAGTTTCTGATTATCTCATTGTAATGATCTGCGTCCTTCTCCAGGCTCTGTCGAAGATATGTTTCATGCCCCTGCGCCGTTATGCCAAGAGGGTCGCTAAGCGCTATTCCTATTCTCTTTTTGCCGATGTCGAGCCCCATCAGACGAGTGTAGTCAGGCATAACTATTCTTTAGTTTCCTTTTCAATTTTAGCTATATAATTTTTGACAAGCTCTTCTAGTATTTCATCTCTCTCGTATCTTCTGATTAAATACCTTGCATTGTTATAGCTGGTTATGTAGGTAGGGTCTCCTGAAATAATATAGCCTACTATCTGGTTAATAGGGTCGTATCCTTTTTCAGTAAGTGAAGAATATACCTGCTTGAGGATATCCTCAACCGAAGTTTCTTCCTTATCAATGCTGAATTTAATTGTATGGTTAGTATCCATTGTTTTCTCCTAATTGTATAATATTTATCCTATATTTTGTATGGCCTTTTTTATCGAATTTTGTAAATTATTGGGCTATCCTGCGGATTTGCACTGGTAAGCAGCAAACATAGATAATTTTCGCCCGTTTTTTCAAAAATCTCAAAGCTCAGATGATAATTTTCTGCTGTTCCTCCCTGCACAGGGCCGAACCCCAATTCATCATACGGCGTCAGCTCAAGTGTAGGCTTCACTATAATATTATGCTCTAGGTCGTAGAGTGCAAAGCTGCGTATTTCAGCAGGGATAATTACGCCAGCTGATATATTAGTAAACTCCATACTGAATGTGTACATCAGGTTTTCCTGGTTTACCGTAGTGTGATTGTCAAAATACTGTGCACTGCTCAGCTTCACCTTCAAAGAATCATCCAAAGTGTATTCCTGCCCGATAATAAAGGTAGGAATGCCTGATATATCCGCAGGCTCTGCTATCATGCTATCGTATGCCCCTGAATTATCGCTGAACTGCACAGGTGCGATATCGAAATCATAGCTGCTTCCTGTTCTGCTGCCCAGCCCTTCCGGCATTGCAAGAACTGCCGCTTTCGTGCCCTTATTCACCGTGAAACGAATATAATCCGCGCAGTATCCGCCTGGAAGAATATTTACCCCTGCGGCGAATATGCCGTCATTCATTGCGCTGTAATACGCATCTCCGTCGCTGTCTATCAATACAAAATCAGAAACCGATATATATCCTGTCTCTTGGTCGCCGTAATTGACAATCTTCAACAAAACCAATATATCTGTCTGTCCGTCTTCCCGTAGGTTTTCTTCCAGCGAAAGGCATTCGATAAATATCTGCTCGTCTGCCATGTCGACTGTAGATATTGCTTCCATGTCCAGAAACGTTTCCGGCTCTGCTGTTGGCGCCGGTGTGTCCGTCACGACGGGCGTTCCTGTGGGCGGGGGAGTGGTTTTTAGTACGGCCTGCGGGGTAGGCGTGGCGTCAGCATTGATTTCGCTGTCCGGCGTAAACCCATTGATGCTGATGCGCAGGCTTATTATGGTATTATACCGCTTTTTCTCCTGCCTGAATATTGCCTTTTTCACTTCAAGAAGGTATTTATAGTGGTTCGTCTTGCCGGATGATATATAGCTCTGGGTTGTCAGCTTATTTGCTGTTACATCATATTTGCTGTGTTCAAACAAGGTATCATAATACCTGCTTACCTTTTCATAGTCGTCATCTGTTCCAAAAGAAATATCTATAATGCCTTCATTGAATGAATATTCATATACTTCTGCTCCGCTGTATACAGGGAACATCTCCGCCGGGTATTCCGCGCCGACTGCCACGCTCTCTTCGCTTTTCCATTCTGAGCATCCCGAAAGAGCCAAAACTGAAAGGCAAAGAAAAACAAATATTTTCTTCGGATATGTCATTTAGTGCTCCTTGTGTTCTTCTCTTATTAGAAGTATTATACAATATTTATATAAAAACATCTAGGAAAAAAGAATATTGACTCACTATGTCAGCTTTTCTCCTTGAACAGAATTTGGAAATGCCTTATAATCTCAATATGTCAAAAATTAAAATATATATAAAAAATATTATTCTGCTTTCCGTGCTTGCCGCATTATTGGCCGCAGCATTATTATCAGGCTGCGCGCAGCAAAATGAAATCATTATTGAAGAGACCGCCATACCCACACTCACTCCTCAGGCCACCGCAACAGTCGAACCCACTCCTGAGCCGACGGCTGTGCCCCAACCCATTGAGATAATAATCGGCGGCACCGGTGACATTATGGTGCATAAAAGGCAGCTGGAAGACGCAAAATACACTGCGAAATTTGAGGAAGGCTATGAATACTACTTCAAGCATAACTTTAAATATATTAAAGACGCCCTGCAATACCCTGACCTTATGATTGGCAATCTGGAAACGGTGTTTGCATCTCAATCAGCGGAATATTCCGGCTGGCCGGACTTCAACACGCCGGATATATTCGCCTATGAGCTGAAGGAAGCCGGCTTTGATGTGCTGACCAACTCCAATAACCACGCGCTGGACAGGGGCAAGGACGGGCTTTTGCGCACAATATCAATACTCGATGAAAACAGCCTATACCACACCGGCACCTTTGACAGCATCGAAAGCTACAACACCCCTATAGTAATTGATGTAAACGGTGTCAAGGTTGGCGTAATGTCCGGCGCATATGCATACCAACATATCAATTCTCTGACACCGGAAGAACAGCAATATATGATATCCGTAAATGAAGCAGAATACCTGAAAAAAGAGGTCGCGGATCTAAAATCAGCGGGGGCTCAGATAATAGTTGCATCCATGCACTGGGGATATGAAGACACCTACGAAATATATGACGACCAGGCTGAGCTAGCGCCTTTGCTGGTTGCCGCGGGAGTCGACATAATATTCGGGCATCATCCGCATATACTGCAGCCCATAGAGTATATGGAGGTTACGCTGGATGACGGAACAGTGAACTCCGCAGTTGTTTGCTGGTCGCTTGGCAATTTCCTCGCTACCTCCTACAAGAGGCTGCAGCAGGAGGGAGCAATATGCTACGTCTATTTAAGCTTTGACCCCGTTACGGAGGAGGTTACAATAAATAAAACTCAAGTGCTGCCTACCTATGTGGACAATAATTATACATACCTTTATGATTACCATGTGTTTCCTTCCGGCACAGCTATTGAGAAAATGAATATTGATGACTTCTCCGTACCGAAAGATTTCGCGAAAACCCTCTCTCTGAAGTATGCTGACGTAATGGAATCCATAACAGGAGGCTATGTGGAATTCATCAGCGAAGTGCCGCAAAAGTAGAATTTATAATATAATTTAAAAGACAGCCTTTTATAGGCTGTCTTTTTGTTTTGCTATTCGTTCAGTTCGTGTTGAATCAGACTGTTTTTCTCAGCATAGAACTGCGCATCATAGAGCCGCTTATATATTCCTTTTTCCACGCTATAGAGCGTGTCGTGGTTGCCCTCTTCCTCAATCCCATTTTCTGATAGCACCACTATCTTGTCTGCGTTCCTTATAGTTGAAAGTCTGTGGGCTATTACTATTGTCGTCCTTCCAACCAGCAGCTTTTCAAGGGACTTCTGAATGGCTATCTCCGTCTCATTGTCAAGCGCTGATGTGGCCTCATCCAGTATAAGTATAGGCGGGTTTTTCAAGAACACTCTTGCTATGCTTATCCTCTGCTTCTGCCCACCGGACAATCTTATTCCCTTTTCGCCTATCCATGTGTCGTATTTGTCTGGAAGAGACATTATAAAGTCGTGGATATTGGCGTCAATTGCCGCGCGCTCTATGTCTTCCTGCGCAGCATCCACTCTGCCATAGAGTATGTTTTCCTTTATAGTCCCCGTAAAGAGGAATACGTCCTGCTGTACTACGCCAATATTTCTTCTCAGTGAATCCAATGTAAATTCATCTATGTTTACACCGTCAATTTTTATCGCGCCTTCCTGCACCTTGTAGAAGCTGGGTATCAGCCTGCAAAGAGTGGTCTTGCCGCCGCCTGAAGGGCCAACCAGCGCCGTTGTCCTTCCGGCCTCAATATTCAGCGAAAGATTGTCTATTACCACCTCGTCGCTGTTGTAGCGGAAAGTGATATTATCCATATAGATATGACCTTTTGGGTTTTTCAGCTCCTTGCTGCCGTGTCCGCCCTCAGCACCTTCCTCCATAATCTCATCAAACCTTTTAAATCCATTCATGCCGGACTCAAACTGCTGGGTGAAATTAGTCAGCCTTCTTATTGGCTGGGTCATCAGGTTAATAAACAGCAAAAAGCCTGCCAGCTCACCTATTGTAATCATGCCCTTATATGCAAAGAACCCTCCAAAGCCAAGAACCAGAATATTAAGCAGATCTATAAAGAATCCCATCCCTGTGGCAAAAACAGCCAGTGCCTTGAGCGCGCGGTTTTTGGACGACCTGAACGCGTCATTGCCCATGGAGAACTTGTCTATTTCATATTCTTCATTTGTGTAGCTTTTCGCTTCACGTATGCCGGATAGAGCATTTTCCACTTGGGCGTTGATATCGGCTGTTGTCTGGCGCACATCTCCGAACGATTTGCTCATTTTCGTCCTCTGCTTTATGGTGAACACAATGATAAGAGGCAGAATAATGACATACACAGGCAGTGCCAGCCGCCACTCCTGACGGAAAAGTATTATGAAGGACCCGACAAACATAATAGCCGCAATGAAAATATCCTCCGGGCCATGATGGGCCAGCTCGGATACCTCATTCAGGTCGTTTATAATTCTTGACATCAGCTTTCCGGTTCTGTGGTTATCATAGAATGAAAAGGGTAGCTTTTGCATATGGGTGAACATATCCTTGCGCATGTCCGCCTCCATGCGTACGCCTATTATATGCCCCCAATAGTGCATGAAATATGCGAGCCCCGCCGCTACCAGATAGAGCCCCAGCAAAACCACTACATTGCCCAGTATTGCGTTTATCTCCAGCTGAGGAAGATATACGTCGATTATCTTTGTGGTTATCACAGGGTAGATAAGCTGAATGCCGGACATGCCTAGCGCGGCAATCAAATCGAGAACAAAAAGCAGCTTATACGGTCTGTAGTAGCTTATAAATCTTTTGATTAGTCTTTTATTGAAAGTCATGTTTTCTCCTTAGCATATGTATTTTACATCAAGGGAAATAACTTATCAAGGTTATTAAATGATGAAATCAATTGAGAGAGCACCTTCTCTCTCCTATGCTAATCTAATCTCTTCTATTCTCTCCTATGCGGGCATATGCCGGTCATTTGCCGGTCACCTGCCTGACATCATTCCAAACAATAAAAAAGAGACTGGCAAAGTTAACTGCCAATCTCTTAAAAGCTTATAATATCCGTATTATGGCTGTGTAAAGGTTTGTGATGAGCACGCATTACCTGATGCGTCGAATACGGATTGGTCTTTCAGTGTTATAACATAGTTTGAACTAGCAGTATCTATAAAAGCAGTTACTATAGCTGTTTGCGATCCCGCTACATGTGAGATGTTTGTAAGCGTTCCGTTGGTTGATATTGAAAAATCGCTTAAAGCTAAATCGCCCGACTTATCATCTTTTGAGTAAACGCCTGTTGTAAACGTTATTGTCAAAGTCAGAGTAGTTCCACTTTCATTAAACGTATGGCTCTGTACCAAATTTGTTGTAGGTGCATCAGGATCCGGATCTAGTGGTTGAAGTAAGCTTTCACTTGTTACCGTACACGCACGCCCAGAAGACAGATTTTTTAAATATATATAGCCTGATGTACCTTCATAGGATGTGTTCATCCATTTTCTGTCTGCGGAGATATCCCCTGAGACTGATATACCATATGGTATCTTGCCTACAACGTCAGAGTCAAAGCTTGCTGCTGTGTGTATCTGCAGCGCATCAACGTTAACCCATACAGTTCCGCTTGTTCCAACAGGCGGTGCTGTGATATATGGTGTCGTTGTGGCATCAACTGCCTGTGTCGGCTCTGTTGTTGGGGGAACTGTTACAGGCTCCTCAGTAGCCGGCTCCGGCGTAACCGGTGCAACCGTAGGTATAGGTGTTGATTCAACTGTTGGTACGATTGTAGGTAGAGTGTTATCTAATGCTTTGTCATCTGTGCCTGAGAGCTGCATATATATAAATATACCGATTACTGCTAAAATCAATACGCCCAGGACAGCAATAATAATTGGAAACCCACTGCCTCCTCTTGACATTCCTCTGCTCATTGTCTTTTTACCTTCCTTTATGTAGTAATAATACTAAATTTAATTTGATATATTCAAAATTTATAGTTAACATTATAGCATAATATCGGCACAAATCAATAGTGTTGTAACAATTTTGTAAAACTATGTTGGTAAAATCCCATTGATTCTTTACGAATTACAGCAAGCTGAATATCTCAAAAACTGAAATCCATCTTTTTCACATGTATCGCACTATAAATTTTGCTTTTCCTTATTGCTTCTCCTTGTTGCCAAGATGATAGCTGAGCGCCATCAATGAATCTGTTAAATGGATGTTTTCAACTATTACGTTGGGAGAAAATATGTCCGCGGGGGAAAAATTCCACACTGCTCCGACATTTGTTTTTTCTGCTATCTGCATCAGCTCCTTTGCCGCGTTCTGCGGAACGGAAAGAGCCATGATGTCAACATTGTTTTTTGTTATATATTCAGCCAGTGTTTTGGAATCCTGCACCTCCAGGTTTCCCACCCTTTTCCCAATCATTGACGGGCTGGAATCAAAAAGCGCCGCAATTTCAAAACCTTCCTTGCCGAATTCGCCGTAATTTGCAAGGGCCTTGCCGATATTGCCTGCTCCAACAATAACCACCCTCCATTGCTTGTCAATGTGAAGGATTTTCGCAATTCTCGTCTTGAGGTCAGATACCGGGTATCCGTAGCCCTGCTGGCCGAATCCGCCAAAGCTATTCAAATCCTGCCGAATCTGCGAGGCCTTAACCTCCAGCCTCTCCCCCAGCGACTGTGACGAGATGTGATCCACCCCTGCAGCCTCTAGGTCGCACAGCTGTTTGTAGTATCTGGGCAGCCGTCTAATGATTGCATCTGATATTCTTTTTTGTGTTGGTTCTATCATATTTTTCACCCTCTGTTCAGGTATTTAGATTATTTCGATTCTTGTTGAAGGTACTCTTCCCTCCAGTATATCATTTATGTTGTATTTCGCGTTGGCAATCAGCACTCTTGTTCCGTTCATGGCAGGTGGCATCACATATTGCAGCTTGGCGAATGCTCCGCCGGCACCCTTTCGGGATGCACCCACGCAGGCCTGCTGCAGCTGTTTTACCTTCTCTTCAAGGCTGTGGGCATCCTTTGCCACTATCTCCTCCACCAGGGATGACTCGTCTCCCGCCACTTTGTATATTCCGTATACTGATGTAAGGATAAGCAGGACAGGCGCCTCAACCAGTGAGCAGATTACCGCCGCGGTTTCGTCATTGTCGACGCACTCCACTGCTGCCTTGCCACCATTTTTCAGCAGGGATATTTCCCTGCGCCTGTTTTCATCATAGCTTACTGGGTCATTGTAGTTGATTATGGGTATCGTGTTCTGCCCCGGGCACCTTTGCAGGAATTTTTTTATGTGGTCTCTTTTTTCGCTGTCGTTGAAATGAGTATGCTCAACAAGCAGCTGACGCACAGAATATTTGGGCGATATGAATTTGCGGTAGTTTTCCATCAGCACGCTCTGGCCCTGCGCCGCATAGTCGGATTTAGTCTCCTCTTCATCCCCGGTTATCTCTTTGCCATTCCTGTTTATGTAATCCAGTCTGCCGATTTCCGTCGCGCCTGAGCTTACCCATACCATGCCGGGCTTTAGTTCCCTGCCAAGCCTGCTGAATATATTGTAATCTATATCATTTTCGCCTGATCTAATCAAGGCCATTGAGCCGATCTTTCCGACCAGATGAATCTTATTCGACATTAATAATATGCCTCCTGAAATATTTGTGTAAGTGAGTTAATGAAATTATAACAAAAAGATATACCTTTTTCAATAAACTTACAAAAGTTGCTCGCCTTTTGCTTTCTGCTCCATTTAGGCAGCATTTTTATAATGTTTATTAAGGCTAGAAAATATTATACATACATGCTATAATTATCTATGTATATATATTAACAGGCAGCAGAGAATAGGGATAATGGCGTATAAATTTGTACAAATTTCAGATGTAGGCTTCAATCACTCTTTATCCACGGATTCGGAGATAAACAAGTATGTTGAAAATCTCCGCAGGGAAAGCTTCATTAAAGTTATTGATTTGTGCATCGAAGAGAAGGCAACAGCGCTGCTGATCCTAGGCAATCTATACGATGAGCAACATATCACCTTCGAAAATGCCAGATTGATTAAAAAGAGCTTTGCGCGGCTGAAATCCAACGACATTGCCATAGTTTATGCACACGGCAGCCTCGACAAGGGATATTTCTTAGACAGTATAGAAAACGACATAATTGAGATAAAAAACAGATACACAAGCCAGGTGTATTCCCTGCCTTTCGGAATCGACTCTGTAAACTTTGAGGGAATAGGGTATAGCAAAAGGCTAGTTTTTCAGGATGAATACCTAGAACCTAAGGATGATGACACCCCGTCAGTAGGGCTTATGTACATAGACAGCAGCCTCTATAAGGAAGAAACACTGGAGCTCCTGCATAGAAGGCTGGAGAAAAGCACTGCGCTCTACTGGGCATTGGGCGGCAGCGACGGCGAGCGCGCATCCGTGCAGGGCACGAATTTCTACTACGCGGGGCACCTTTGCCCCAAGCAGTCAGACGGGCCAGGATGCCTGATGATAAATATTACAAACAAACTCAAGGTCAGCGTAAGCCCTGTTTCTTTATGCGATGTAGCCTTCACCACAATCAGGGTGGATGACGCCTACAAAAGCAAGGATATCTATCAGCTGATGGAAAGATGCGCGGACCTGATAATGAAAAGCAAAGTACCGGGATGCGAAATGATAGTCAATCTTGTTCTCTCCGGGCCTTGCTCATGCTATAATCAATTGGTAACCCACCGTGAGGAGCTTCAGGGAGAAATCTCCAAAATAACCGAAACGGCGCTTAATATAAACATAAATAATCTCACAAAGGCAATTAAGCCTGAAGGGAGAATAGAGGAAGAGAGCCATATTACGGAGCTTTTGGATGAGTGCATCAGGCTGTATGATGATGAAGAGCTATATAACCGCACCATAAACAGCCTAAAAGCAAAAAGGGTGTTCTACGGCAGGGAGGGCTCCACGGCGGACAAAAGAAAAATATTAGAAGGCGTTGATTCTATACTATTAGAATCTGCAATTAAGGAGGACGGCCATGATTATTAAAAGCATTTCTGCGGAAAATTTCGGTAAATTCGACAGGTATACTGTGAATTTAAGCGACAACATAAATGTTTTTTATGGCGACAACGAAGCCGGCAAAACCACATTGTATGAAATCATATCAATTCTGCTCTTCGCCCCGTCTACGGATGAAGAGATGGCCGAAAGCAACAAGCTGATAAAATCCGATGAAAAGTACGCCCGTGTGTATGCTATTATCAATCTTGAAGGCAAGGAAATATCCATTGCCCGAGAAATATATAATAATAATACAAACCTTTCAATAGCGGATCAGGATAATGTTTCAAGCCTGGGCAATGTAAACGTTCCTTTTATCGGTGACTTAACGAAGGATATGTATGAAGCCTTCCATACAATAGATTACTATAACATGGCTACCATAACCAACAATGTATGGCAGCAAATAATAAAAGTAATAGATGAATCCCACGGCGCTCCCAGAGTGACGCCCGATTACAGTTCCTCAGATGAAGAAAAACCGGAGAAAATAAAATCCAGCTTCGAAGATGAAATAAAGAAAAGAGAAGAAGAGAAAAAGCAGCTTGAAGACCGCCTTAGAGAGGCGCAGAAAATGCAGAAAAAGATGATATCCAATCAGGATAAGATAGATGATCTGCTGAGCGAGCTTGAAGATGTGGAAAACAACATTGAGCTGGAAAGCTCATATCTGAAAGAAGCTCATAAAATGAACCAGATACGAGAAACAATCAAAAAGACGCAGGATCTTACTTTGGAGCTTGAAAAGTACAAGAATTTAAAGCCTTGGATGCCAAATCTCAGAGAGTATTATGAGCGGCTTGTTCTATATGCCGAAAACAAAGCGAACGGAATAGAAAATCCGCTAGAAATGTTTGACGATTTGGAAAGAACCGCTGCCGAAGAGCTGGTCTACGGCGACGCAGAGCCCGACCTTTCTTCAGCTGAAGAAAAACCAGTGGAAGAAAAGCCTGAAATAGTAGAAGAAAAACCTGCTAAAAAGCGTGTCAATTTGTATGATAATATTAAGCTGCCTTCAGAAGATGACTATATAATGGCGAAAAAGCGCATAGACAAGTTCATAAAGGAAAACTACATGGATAATCCGGAAAAGATGACTGAAGTCGCCGAATTAAATGACGAGCTGGAAGACGTGCTGCCTGAAGAAATCATTGAAAATACCATAGAAGAAAAACCAGAGCCGGAAATAAAGCCGCTGGAAATAAGGAAACCCAAGGATATGACAAAGAAAGCAGACGAAAGCGAAGATAAAACTGCCGTTAATAATTACGGCCAAACCAATCCATATTCTGATAATTTCTTCCCCAACATGGGAAGGGTTAATTATTCAGGCAAAAACATGCCTGAGGCGGATGAAGACGACGACGAGGACAAATATTCACCCAGCTCTTCTAATGACTTGCCTAAACAGAGCAAGAAAGTCGACGAGAAAGATATGAACACAAAAGGCGATAAAAAGGAAGAAGATATCCTTAAAGCTGAGCAGTTCCTTAATAGTATCAACATGCAGGAGATAATTGCAGCGTCAAAGGAGACCGTCGAAGTCAGCGAAGAGGCTCAGGAAGAGATAGACAAAGCAAAATTAAGGTATAATATAATTGCCAAAAGGATATTCAGCAAGGATGTTGAAATGTCTGAGCTTTCTGATAAATTAAAAAAGCTGGATACAAATGTTATATACAAAGCAATAGTCAAATATAAAGGCCTTGCGCAGAAACAGCGTTCAGCCGAGCATATCACGGATGCGCCGACTGAAAAGAAACAGGCTGCTTCCAGCTCATCCTTTGCGCTTGGCGTTGTAGCATTCTTCAGCCTGCTTCTAGGGCTAGCTTGCTTCTTTATTGACCAAATAGTATCAATATTCTATGATATAGAAATCATAAAAACCATAGGCGAAGTGCTTAGCGACATGCCGTTAAGCGATATAATTCCCGGTAACGTGCTTTCAGGCGGGGCCTTCTCGCTAATCGCCGTTCTTTTGATTGTGGCAATAATGCTGGGGAATGACAAAGGCGAAGTTGCAGCAGAGACCATAAACATGAGCGAAGTGGAGCTGGATGAACTCAAAAACAATATACGCCTTGCCAAAAGGGAAGTTGTAGATTCCCTTCAGGGGTTCCCGATTCCGGCACCTTACCTTGATAATCCAAACAACTCCATAATATCCATTATAAATGAGTTGCGGGAAGCCGAAGAAACATACAAGGAACTGATTATTGAAAGTACACTGCCGAAAAACGAAAACTACAGGGCATTATGGGCATTGTCAAAGAAAGTACTTCCTGAGCAGGAGCTAAGCAGCGACTTGTTTGACAACATTGCCAAAATCCGCCTGAAAATTAAGGATTTTAAGGACGAAAAAGCCGAACAGGATCGCAAGCTAAAAGACGCGAAAATGAGAATAGACCTAATGTCTTCTTCCCCGTCTTCAAGGAAAAGTGAATCATTGGATCCTATGGATAAATTCGAGAGCTTCAAAAGCACCACACCCGGAACATCACAATTTTCTTCCGGAAACTATTCTGGCGGGCTTGATGAAAATCAGTTCCCCGGAATGGACCCCAAGCAATCACCTGAAGCCTCTCAGCCAAGTGCATTCGGAATACCTGAGCCAAGCAATACCGGAAATATTCCACCCCAATCTGAGCAATCTGATAACGATACTTCATCGCCGTTTAATTTCCCTGGCCAAGGCAACCTGGATTTCTCCCAGCCTGAGCGCAAGGATTACCCCGAGAACAGCCCTGCTTTAGGTTCGGCCAATAATTTCGGTTACCCTTCAGATACAAGCGGAATTACAAAAGCAGAAAACGACACCGGTTACCCCTCTGACGGCGGCATATTCGGAACTCCGAAAAATCCCGACTTTTCAATGGATACTTCTCAGTTTGGCGCTGCAAAGGAACCCTCATATCCTTCAGAAAGCCCTGCACAGCCTGACTTTGGGTTCAAAAAGCCCGATATTGAAAATGAGAGTCCAACACCTAAAACGGATGACTTTGGTATTCCCGGAATAAACAGATACTCAGGCAGCACCACGCCGGAAACAGAAACCGCCTTTAAAATTCCGGAAACAGACCAAAAGCCATCTTTCATTAGCGAACCGGTAAAAGATGCATCCGAAGAGAGCAATGATTTCGGTATACCCGGAATAAGAAGGTACACAGGCAGCGACACCCAGCAGCAGCCTGAAGCTAATAAAGGATCTGATTTTGGTATTCCCGGAATAAACAAATATAGTGAGCCTGTCTCAACACCTCCGGAAACAGAAGCTAAACCGGAAGAAGAAAATGAATTCGGAATTCCGGGCATACACCGGTATACAGGCAGCGCTCCTGCAGAGGAAAAATCTCAGCCGCAGCAGAGCTCATTTGGCAATCTTCCCGGAATCGACAAATTCTCCAATAGAAATGAGCAACCAGCAGAAAAAACCTCTGACACTCCATTTTTCGTGCCTCCTTCTGCGGTTCCAGCCGAAGCTGCAGCGGCAGCTACAGGCGCAGCTATAGCCAGCGGCCTGCCGGGTCTTGATATGTTCTCCAACAGAAATGAACAGCAGAACAAACCCGTGCCTGCAGAAGAGCAGCCCGTAGAATCAGCGCCAGTTGAGGAGACACCACCAGAAGAATCAGAAAACGAATTCGGAATCCCAGGAATTACCAAGTACCCTGCATACAATCCTGATGAGCAGAAGATAGAAGCGGCTGTTCCTGAAATTGAAGAGGAGCATATAGCAGTGGATGAACCGGAAGAAACAGCGCCTGTTGAGGAAGCAGAGGAGCCTGTTCCCGTAGTACCTGCTGAAAAAGACCGCCGGGAAAAAGAGCTGGATAAAATGCTGGAGATACTTGGAGACGACCCCGAATCGGCAATTCGCGAAGTTGAAGACATGACCAGAGAACTCCACTACGAAATAATAAAGAGAGACAAATCTATGGCTGAGCTTCTCAAGCTCAACGACGCCGCAGTAAGACTGTCTACATTGTCTTCAAACAAATGGCCCTATAAGCAAAAAGCAATTGATGCCAGCACGGAAAGAGTAGATGACCTAGAGGCTGATAAACTGAAGCTTAAGCGCCATATAGAAATGCTTCTGGGAAAAATGACAGATGTAGAATATGAAGATACTCCACAGGCAATATCTGATAGACTTAAAACTATTGAAGAAGAAATAGAGCAGCTTAAGCTGGAAAACGACAAACATGCTATAGCCGAAGAAATTCTTGAAAAGAAAAAGCTGCTTGACATGTCATCAGGCCCCGACAGATCCTACATAATTGATGATACCAGCGAATATATGAAGGAGCTTACCTTAGGCAAATATGTTCAGGTTAAGATTAATGATAATTTAACAGGCCTTGCAATCTGTGATAAAGATGGACAGTGGTTCGATACTACAAAAGACAGATTGTCTCAAGCAACGAGAGAGCAGCTATATTTGGCACTAAGGGTTTCAATAGCTGATTTATTCGATGAAAAGTCGTTGATCTTCCCAATGTTCTTTGACGAAGCACTGATCACCTGGGACAAGAGACGAATGAAAGCCGTAATGAGACTATTGAGCAAGATGTCCATGCATAGACAGGTAATAATATTCACATGCCATGACTGGCTCAGAGATATGATAGGTGATTATTTAATAGGTGCTAAAATTATTGAAATGTAGCCCAAATAATAACTAATTTTTCAAAAGAACAACGAAAGTTGTTCTTTTTTTATTTAAAGAGTTGACATTTGAATAACATTAGTGTACTATATATCTAGTGCACTAAGGAGGTGGTTTAATGAATGAACTTAATTCGGGCACACCTATTTACATTCAGGTCATAGACAAGCTGAAAAAACAAATGGCTTTAAATAATCTTAAGCCGGGGGATAAGCTCCCCTCATCAAGAGAGCTTGCTCTGGAATACAATATTAACCCTAATACGGCATCCAGAGTCTATAGAGAAATGGAACTGCTTGGCCTTTGCTTCACAAAAAGAGGCCTTGGCACATTTGTAGCGGAAGATAAAAAAACTATAAGCTCTATTAAGGAAAACATGGCGGAAGATTACACAAAGCTGTATCTGCAGTCGATGAAAAGCCTGGGCTATGACAAAAAGGAAATTGTGAACCTCATAGAAAGGGAGGAAAAATAAAATGGAGTTAGTGAAGACTAATGAATTATTCAAGTCTTTCGGAGCAGTAAAAGCCGTAAATGATGTGTCAATTAATATTGAAAACGGCAAAATATACGGCCTATTAGGACCCAACGGAAGCGGCAAAACAACATTGATGAGGCTGATAGCCGGCTTGTTCTATCCTTCAAAAGGAAGCATACAAGTGCTTTCGGAGAATATTTCTGTAAATTCAAAAGCGCACGTTGCCTATATGCCAACAGAAGCATTCTTCTACGATTATATGAAAATTAAGGACGCAGAAAAGTTCTTTATTGATTTCTTTGAAGATTTCGATGTTGAAAAGTTCTCCGACCTGCTTGCAAAAATGCAGCTTAACAGGAAAATGAAAATAACTTCGCTGTCTTCCGGAATGAACGCCAAGCTGAGAGTAGCCCTGACAATGGCTAGAAAAGCAGATGTATATCTTCTTGATGAGCCATTAAACGGAATCGACCTGATTGCAAGGGATGCAATAATGGCGGCAATAATTGGCGGAGCAAGTGAAGACAATGCAGTAGTCATATCCTCTCACCTAATCGACATAATGGAAAATGTACTGGATGACGTGATATTCATAAAGGAAGGCAAAGTTGTAATCAACGAAAATGCAGAAGATGCAAGAGCAAACTACAATAAATCAATTGCTGAACTGTACAAGGAGGTGTATGCCTGATGTTTAAACTATTAAAACATGAATTTAAGAAAAGAAAATCGCTGCTATTAATTGCCTTGATAATTCTTTCAACTGCTGAAATATTAGCTATTTATCAGGTAACTAAGAGCAATAGCAGCCCTGTATTCGGCGCAATCATAAATATTGTAATGTTTATCGGCGTACTGCTAATTGTTTTTGTAGATGTAGTTGTGCAATATTTCAATGATTTCAAGAAATCCCAAGGGACTCTGTTGTTCCTTTCGCCTAACAGCGGATATAAAATTGTTGGCTCTAAAATGCTCTTTGGCGCAGCTGAACTCCTAGCCGGACTTTCACTTGCTCTGCTGTTTTCATGGATAACAAATTCCTTTGCTGTAGCCGAAGGATACGAAGGTATCGGCCCTCAGATTCAATTATTAAAAGAAAGCCTTAACATGAGTGTAGGTTCCGCAAACACATGGTGGGTTGTAGCAGGATTTTTATTCTTGATATTTCTTCAGTACTTTGCCAGCCAGTCCATAGCCGTTACTTCCATAACTCTTGGCAGAACAATTCTATCAAAAAACTCATACAATTGGTTCTGGGCAGTCTTGTTCTTTGTAATGGTCAGCATAGTCGTGCAAACAGTAAACGGAATGCTCGTTCTATTAATCGGTTTAGAAGACGGAATATTCAGCAATTCATTCTCTTTTGACAGCCAGACTGAAACAGCGGTTAATTTTACGAAGTACCTGATACTTGGAGGCATAGAATATCTTTTCTGGATAGCGGCTTCCTTCTTAGTTTCCGGAACACTTCTAACCAAAAAAGTGGATATATAAAATATTCAGCTGTAAATACAAAGCAGGCAGTTTATTAACAAACTGCCTGCTTTTATTTTTATAGTTTCAGTACCGACATAAATGCCTCTGATGGCAAAGATACACTTCCAACCTGCCTCATGCGCTTTTTGCCTTCCTTCTGCTTTTCCAGCAGCTTTTTCTTTCTGGATATATCGCCGCCGTAGCATTTTGCCAAAACGTCTTTTCTATACGCGCGCACTGTTTCACGGGCGATTATTTTTCCCCCAATTGCTGCCTGAATAGGTATTTCAAATTGCTGCCTCGGTATAACTTCCTGTAGCTTCTGCGCCATTGCTCTGCCTCGAGCATAGGCCTTATCCTTATGCACTATGCATGATAGCGCATCGCAAAGCTCGCCGTTCAATAGTATATCCAGCTTGACAAGCTCGCTTTGCTTATAGTTCAGTATTTCATAGTCCAATGAGGCGTATCCCTTTGTGCGGGACTTCAGCGCATCGAAGAAATCATAGATAATCTCATTCAGCGGCAACTCATAGTTTATCTGGACACGGGTTTTATCCAGATACTGCATATCCTTGAAAATGCCTCGCTTTTCCTGGCAAAGATCCATAATGGCTCCGACATATTCTGATGGAGATATTATATGGGCATTCGTTATCGGTTCTTCCATATGCTCAATTGATGCAAGCTCCGGCAAATTTGTAGGGTTGTCTACACTTATCACCTTGCCATCTGTCTGAACAATTTTGTATATAACGCTGGGCGCTGTCGTAACAAGATCAAGGTCGAATTCCCTTTCAAGGCGTTCCGCTATTATCTCCATATGCAAAAGGCCCAAAAAGCCGCATCTGAATCCAAAACCAAGCGCGACAGATGTTTCCGGCTCAAATATCAAGGATGCGTCATTTAGCTGCAGCTTTTCAAGTGCGTCGCGAACATCAGCATAGTGAGCTCCGTCAGCTGGGTAAATTCCGCAGAAAACCATCGGTTTTACATGCTTGTATCCGGGCAGAGGCTCCTTTGCGGGGTTGTTTGCATCCGTTATGGTATCTCCAACTTTGGTTTCAGATAAATTCTTGATAGAGCCGCCTACATACCCAACTTCACCGGCCTTGAGGCTGTCTCTTTCAACCCAATAAGGCGTAAAGATACCGGTTTCTACTATTTCGAATTTAGAACCAGTAGACATCATTTTCATTCGGCCGCCCTTTTTTATGGTGCCGTCCATAACGCGTATATAGCTCATGGCTCCGCGATAGTTATCATAAAACGAGTCAAATATCAGCGCTTTAAGCGGCGCATTTGGGTCGCCTTTTGGTGCAGGCACTTTTTCCACGATTGCCTCCAGCACATCCTGAATGTTAAGCCCGTCCTTTGCCGATACGCACGGGGCATCGCTTGCGTCCAAGCCGATGATGTCTTCTATTTCTCTTTTTGTGTTTTCTACATCTGCACTTGGCAGGTCAATTTTATTAATAACAGGAATTATTTCAAGGTCATGCTCCAGAGCCATGTATACATTAGCGAGCGTCTGGGCCTCTATTCCCTGGCTGGCGTCAACTACCAGTATGGCTCCCTCGCACGCAGCCAGCGACCTTGACACCTCATATGTGAAGTCAACATGGCCGGGGGTGTCAATCAAGTTAAGGACATATGTAGTTCCGTCCATCGCGTTGTAGTCCATGCGCACCGCCTGAGATTTGATTGTTATGCCCCTTTCTCTCTCAAGGTCCATGGTGTCTAATACCTGATCAGACATATCTCTTTTGTTTATTGCGCCGGTAAACTCAATAAGCCTGTCAGCAAGGGTAGACTTGCCGTGGTCTATATGCGCAATTATGCAAAAGTTTCTTATTTTATCTTTGTTGTATTCCAATTCACATCACCTTAATATTAATTATATATTACTTCTATCAAATCCTGCTCCCGGAAACCATCTATCTTTTTATCGCCTAATTATACAACATACTTTCATATAATGTCTACCAAAAAGAGACGCATCGAGTACTAGGCATACATACCTTGTATTTATAATCTTGCAATATAGTTTTAATTACCATATAATATTTATAAGGACTTATTAATTATAATTATTACTGAGGAAAATAAAATGAATGACCTGAAACTTGATATTAAAGACATAATAGATGATGTCTTTTCAGTAGAACTTCTTGATACATCTGAAATACCTAAAATTGACCTCTATATGGAGCAGGTTACCAGCTTCTTTGAGGATCAGTTGGGGGATATGCGTCGCAAGGAAGATGATAAGATACTTACAAAAACCATGATTAACAATTATACAAAGTATGAAGTGCTGCCTCATCCGGAAAAAAAGAAATATTCCAGAGAGCACATGATTGCCATGACATATATAATAATACTCAAAAAAGTTCTCTCTATTCAGGATATTAAGGCTTTTTTCAATCTTACCGATAAGAAGGACGATCTTCTGCTTGAGCCCCAGTATAATGTTTTTAAGAACATAATGGAGGAGACCTACCAATCCACAGCTGAGCTTCTCAAGCGCGAGATAGAAAACATGGATAACACTCTGCTGGAAAATGGCATTTTAGACGACAGGGCAAGGCTAATGACATTGATTAGCTGCCTTGCCTGCGAAGCCTCCGCATTCAAGCTTCTTTCAGAAAGGCTTATAGACCGGTATGAACGAAGAGAAGAAGAGGATAAAAAGCAAAAGGAAGACAAAAAGTCAAAGTCTGAATAAATTAAAATTCTCTGGTGCTTTCCCGCAATCAATGCAGGAGAGCACCTTTTATTTTATGCCTTGAGGTTTTTTGCCCTTAATATATTCTATTATTGAGTATTGTATTTTGGGTTTCCTATATATGTCCTTCAAATCCAAATTAAAAAACAATTCCTTTGCCGCTTTAATTTTCTTTATTTCGTGTTCCAATCTTTCAGCGTCCAAACCAAGCAGGTCATATTTGAATCTAAAGTCTTCTATGCCAACTCTGCCTAATATAATGTTGCCTTTTTTTATATATCGGCTTTGCTGCATTTTAATTGCCTCCTTGCGAAGTATCTCATCATATCCAGTTTTCATTATTACGGCAAGAATTATCACTATGGCATATAAAATACTTACAATCATTGCTCCTAAATGTACAAACAACCCATAAAGCGAGAATGTTGAATACGCTCTTGCGAAGATATATATTACAGGGAAAAGTGCGGCAAAGACAAAAATCCATCTTATTGAATATGCTTTGTTCATATACTTTTCTATTTTTTCAAGTGTAAGGTTTTTATATACCACTAGCTCTCTTAGTATCTCCTGCGATTCTTCAAGGAGCTTTTTTGTTTCTCCCTCATAATCAATCAGCCTCAGTCTCGCCGGGCTGTCGGCGCCATATCGCGCAGCATAGCTGTCTCTATATGCACTAATAATCAGTCGAGGCTCATATAGAAATGCACCTTGTTCTATTCTTTTCAAGCTCCTTGGCAGAATAACTTCCTCAAGATTGATGCAGTTTGAAAATGCAAATCTGCCTATTTCAAGTATTCCTTCCGGCACTGCTATCTTTCTGGCCCTGCTATTATAGGAAATCAGTACATGGTTTTTTATTTCCGCTGTCCATACTTCCGACGACACAAGGTTATATAGATATTCACTGTCGGGTTTCAGCTCAAGTGCCTTAGTAAGATTACTCCTGAATTCTTCACTTCGGTTTGTGCCTTCGTTAAGAGCTTGCTCAACGTATTTGTAAAGCCGCGGGAAGCTTTCAAATCCCTCAAGCTCTACTGGAAAGTTTATACTAACCTCTTTAACGTCTCCAGAGAAATCTATCCTGCTTCCGCAGTGGGTACAATACCCTTTTTCCATCTCGGTATCTATTTTTAGCTCTCCTCCGCAGTGAGGGCAGGTTGCCGCAACATATGGCATACTTTTCTCCTGATTATTTTAATCTGCTTTATGTGTATTACTATTGTTATGCTCTAATACTCATCCAGCCCTTTTGGCCTTTCGCCGAACATATATGCCAATAATGACAGATGAACATATGCATTCCTTAAAAATTGTCTTTTATCGATGTTGAGTATTTGCTTCTTAATATTTTCCAGGTGTTTTGCTTCGTACTCCAAATCCACATTGCTGACTTCCCATATATTTTTAAGATATCTGAAATCAATTATTCCAAGCGGTCCTAAAAGATCGTTGCACTTTTTATTAAATTTCATTACCTGATTTTTTACTGCTAATTTTCTGTATACTTCAATGTAGCCTTTGCTTAAGAAAGAAAATATAATAACTAAGCCCAAAAAAATCAAATAGTACACAAATCCATCAGCAGATAGAAATCTTGTCGGTACTATGATGCTAGGAAGTATTATCAGCACAAAAAAAACTATCGGAACAACAATTCTTCCTGTTATATGGCCGCTGTATCGAGCTTTTATTTCTGATACCAGCCTGTCTTTATACTCAACTATCTCCTTGAGCTCTTGCTCGATTTTCGTTATCGCTTCCTGATTGTTTTCATCATCATCAATAATCTTTAAGAAAGCAGGACTGAAAAGCGCATACCTTGCAGCGAATGTATTCTTATAGGCAGAAATCGTCAGTTCACCTTCTTTGAAAAATGCATTTTCTTCAATATTTACAATTGTTCTGGGCAGCACTAGCTCTTTAAGCCTAGTGCATCCTTTTAGTGAAAACCTCTCTATGCTTACTACACAGTCCGGTACAACGATTCTTTTTGCATTGCTTTTGTATTCCAAAAGCCTTCCGTCCATTATTCTGGCATTCCATATCTCAGAGGACTGAAGGTCATATAAATACTGATTATTTGGATCCAGCTCCAGCGCCCTGTTAAGCCTGTTTCTGAACTCAGGTGTTCTGTTCATGCCGAAATCAAGGTCCTTTTTTATAAGCTTAATTAGGTTATCAAGCTTTGCAAATCCAGCAATCTCAATCGGCCCGACTATTTTTACCTTCTGAACAGCATCTTTGAAATAAATAGGAGTTCCGCAGTGTGCACAATAGCCTTTTTCCATCTTTTCATCCAGCTGCAGATCTCCCGCACAATTTGGGCATCTTGCTGCTACATATCCCATATCTACCTCCAATTATTAAATACCAAATATTATACTCATTTTATCATAGCAGCTATTAAAATGCACGGTAATTAGCCATTAACATACATCTCACGGTTTTAGATGTCATAAAATTTTGCTTAATTCTTACTTCCGGTTTTGCAGTATCAGCAGGAAAAAATTTGCTAGTAAATATTACTAAATATAATATACAACGGAATTAAAATATGTTATCATAAAAAAATGGATAATCAAAATAAAGTATTAACAACAAGCGCTGCTGCTATCAGTTTATTTGTATCTGTAATACTCTTTATTGTAGTCATTTTTGCAGCACAAATATTTTTACCGCGTTATTTCTTTGAGACATCTGATTATTACCTGCTGGTAATCCTTATGGAAATCATTCCACTTGGCGCCGGAGTATTGATATACCTATATCTTACCAAGCAGCAGCTATCGGATATTATTCATTTCAACAAACCCCAGGCAAAAGAAAACAAGAAAAATATGCTATGGCTTGTTTTGCTTGGCGCCGGCATGGCTTTGTTTGGCCGAATGTTCCTAAGCGGGCTGCAGGTATTATGGGTTGCCTTTCTTGATGCCGTCGGTTTCAATGTGGCCGAGCCCTCTTTCCCGCCTGTTGATTCTCTCGGCGTATTCTTCTGGGCATTGGTCGGAGTTGCCGTATCACCTGCAATTTTCGAAGAACTTATTTTCAGAGGCATCCTGCAGAAAGGCTTGTTGAGAAGCTCAAAGCCAAAAACTGCAATTATTATATCCTCTGTTATTTTTATGCTTATGCATCTGAGTGTGGAATCTTTGGTTTTTACTTTCGCATGCGGCTGCCTTTTGGGGTATATGGCATACAAAAGCGGATCAATACTGCCCTCTATGGCTTTTCACTTCGTGAACAATTCAATAGCTGTTTTCGGCCTTTACGTGTTGCAATTGTTGGGTAATGATACTGTTGAGGAGGCTTCCTCCTTGGTTCAGAGCGGAGCAGAGAACATAATATTTTTGACGATTTACGGAATAATTTCATTTATTCTTCTGGCAGTTGCCTTGTGGGGTTTCGCCAAACTGGCAAAGTCTCCGCCGGCTAATCCCTATAAAAAGCCCTTGCGTCCTGCAGCGCTGGTTTTGATTGTTTTGTCGGCATGCATACTCTTTGCGGTTCTTGCTATTACAGCAGCAGTTCAGAACATACTTCCCGTTTAAAACATCAACTTTCGGCGCTTTACTTAATTAAAAGGAAAGCGCCTTTATATTATAGTGCTCTTCTTTAGTATTTTCTTTTCTTGCTAAAAAGAGTAGTTTCTATGTATAATAGGTTAAGGACTTATTAATATTTTATCAAAGTGAGGATATACAAATGAAAAAGGAATATGTAATTGTTACGGACAGTAACAGTGAGCTGCCACTGCAGTTTGCTAAAGAACATAATGTTGACTACGTACCAATGCCCTATGTGCTTGATGAAAATGAAGTTAATTACCATCTTGGTGAATTTACTGATTTTAAGGCTTTCTATGACAAAGTAAGGGAAGGAAAGCTGCCGCAGACATCCACCTATCCGCCCGAATATTATGTAGAAAAATTATCTCCCTATCTTGAAAGCGGCCAGGACATTCTCTTTATCAGCTTCTCATCCCAGCTTTCCTCTGCCTTCAGCTATCTTTCACTTGCATGTGAGCAGCTTCGAAGCAGCTTTCCCAAGAGAAAAATTATAACAATTGATACTCTCCGCATTTCCGCCCCAATGGCGCTGTTAGTGATGGATGCGATTAAAGAATATGAAAACGGAATGCCAATGGAAGAGCTAGCAAAATGGATCGATGATAACAAATTAAAATATAGAGTTTTCTTCATGGTTGATGATATTAACCACCTAAAAAGAGGAGGGCGCATTTCGCCAGCAGTTGCCGCGATAGGCACAATGCTCAGCATTAAGCCTATTCTTATAATAAACGACGAAGGCCAGATAGTAAAATTCGGCAGTGAAAAGGGTCGAAAAAAGGCTATATCTAAAATTGCCGAGCTCGTAAACGAAAACATCGTTGACGATAAGAATGCCACAGTGCTTATTGTTCACGCTGACAGCATTCAGGACGCTGACTTGCTTAAGAACGCAGCATGCGAAAAAATACACTGTGAGAATATCATGATGCAAAATATCGGCCCTGTAATCGGCACGCATTGCGGACCAGGCACGCTGGCTCTGGCTTACAAAGCAAAAAATTAATTGAAGATTGCAGGATAATATAATGGTTGAAATAAAGGTAGTAGAAACAAAAAAGCAGAGAAAAGAGTTTGTAAACTTTCTTTTTAAACTCTATAAAGGAAATAAATACTGGGCTCCGCCTTTTAAGGCAAGCGAAATGGACATACTAATCCCGGGAAAGGTTGCTGCACATAAATTCTGCAAAAGCAAGTTTTTCCTTGCATATAAGGACGGCAAACTAGTGGGCAGAGTAGGCGGAATAATAAACTCACGAACAAACGCCCAATGGAACGAAAACAGCGTGCGCTTTACAAGATTTGATTTTATTGATGACTATGAAGTGTCCGGTGCTCTTTTGAAGGCTGTAGAGGAATGGGGCGCAAGCGAAGGTGCAGATAAATGCCACGGGCCTTTAGGATACTCAGACCTTGATCAGGAAGGTATGCTGATAGAGGGCTTTGATGAGATGGGAACTTTTGTAACGCTCTACAATTATGAGTATTACGTGGATCACATGAAGCACCACGGCTATGGAAAAGACATAGACTGGGTTGAATACAGATTCGAAATTCCAGAAAAAGTAGACAAAAAAATACATACAATATCTCAAATGCTTCAGAAAAAAGCAGGGTATAAGCTGCTAGAATTCACAAAAACAAAAGACCTGCTTAAGTACGCAAAGGATTTATTTAGTATATGGAACAAGGCATATATTGTTCTCTTTGGCGCAGCTTTGCTGGATGAAAACCAGGTAGATGAAATCGTAAAGGAGTTTTTAGGGATTGTTAACCCGGAGTTCATTAAACTAGTTGCTGATAAAAATGATAACATTGTCGCTTTTGGAATATGTTTTCCCTCGCTTACAAAAGCCGCTCAAAAAGCAAAGGGGAATATTCTTCCGTTTGGACTGCTGCATTTTCTTCACGCATTGAAGAAAAATGACACCATGGATATGTATCTGGTAGGGGTGCTTCCGGAACTTCAGGGCCAGGGGATAAACGCAATATTGATTGATTCACTAATGTCTACAGCTATTAAGTACAATCTTAAATACGCAGAAAGCAATCCTGAGCTTGAAAACAATGAGAAGGTACAGTCTCAATGGAAAGACTTTGAAAAAAGACAGCATCGCCGTAGAAGATGCTGGATAAAAGAAATATAGAGCTTTTTACCCTCATTATATTATGAGGGTTTTACTTAATTTAGGCAAAAGTCAACAAATATAATTTTCAGCCATTGGTTATACCATTTTTCTCCAAAATCAAAAATTTACCTTGACATTCTGTGTCTGCGTCTTTATAATTTGATAATTACTGGGAGTCTGTGATTATCGCGGCTCCCTTAAGGTAATTTTATGGCCCATAGAGTAGTTTACCTAAAACTCTTAGTCAATTAACAAGGGGGAACATCCTATGTCAACCAAACCTGTATACCTTACTAAAGAAGGTTTAAAAAAGCTGGAGGATCGTCTTGAATACCTGACCTCTACCAGACGCAGTGAAGTAGCCGAAAGAATTAAGGCTGCTATAGCTCTTGGCGATCTTTCTGAAAACTCAGAATATATTGAGGCAAAAAACGACCAAGCCTTTCTTGAGGGCGAGATCGTTCAGATAGAAACAACTTTGCGCCACGCACAGCTTATTAACTCTGCCGATATAGACGGCAATCATGTTATAGTAGGCGCAGTAGTCGAACTTAAAGATTTGGACAGCAAAAAGAAAATAACCTATACTATAGTCAGCCCTAACGAGGCCGACCCATTTACCGGAAAAGTATCTAATGAGTCTCCTATAGGTATAGCGCTGATGGAAAAGGCAGTCGGCGATACAGTGACTATTTCTACTCCTAAGGGAGAGAAGCACCTTAAGATTCTTGAGGTTCACAGCTAAATAAACAAAAACGACTAAAATAAGCGAGGTAAAAAATGTCTGACAATCACAATCATATTGAACCACAGATAAATGAAAGTGAAATAATCAAGGTTCGCCATGAAAAACTTGATAACTTAATAAATGAGGGTATGAACCCTTTTTTACAGACTAAATATAAAATTACTGCTTATTCAAATGAAATAACTGATAAGTTTGAATCACTAGAAGGACAGGAAGTGAGCATAGCGGGCAGGCTGATGAGCAAACGTGTAATGGGCAAGGCCAGCTTCGGCCATATTCAGGACACTAAAGGCCAGATTCAGATATATGTAAAGCGTGATTTGCTGGGAGAGGATGAATACAGGCACTTTAAAAAGATGGATATCGGCGATATCGCAGGCGTAAAAGGCATTGTATTCAGAACTCAAAAAGGCGAAATATCCGTTGAGGCCACTGAGGTCATTCTTCTTTCCAAGTCTCTTCTGCCTCTTCCCGAAAAATACCACGGGCTTAAAGACCAGGATTTAAGATACCGGCAGAGATATCTAGACCTTATTGTAAACCCTGAAGTAAAGGACGTATTTGTTCTACGCTCAAGGATTATTAAGGAAATCCGCAATTTCATGGATGAGAAAGGCTTTCTGGAGGTTGAAACACCTGTTTTAAGCAATCACTCTACCAATGCTGCTGCAAGGCCTTTCAGGACACATCATAATACTTTAGATCTTGATATGTTCCTCAGAGTTGAGCTGGAATTGATGCTAAAGCGGCTAATTATCGGCGGATTCGACAGAGTATATGAAATAGGTCGTATTTTCAGAAACGAAGGCATGAGCACACGGCATAATCCGGAATTTACAATGATTGAAATGTATCAAGCCTATACTGACCTTGAAGGCATGATGAACCTAGCTGAGGATATGATAGTTCATATAGCCGACAAAGTAATTGGAAAAAGGGAAATTACTTATCAAGATGAAACAATAAATTTAAACAGCCCATTTGCAAGGCTTAGCATGATAGACGCAGTGAAGCAGTATACCGGAGTGGACTTCGAAAGCTTTGAGCAGGATGATGAAAAAGCAAGAGCTGCGGCCAAGGAACTGGGAGTACATGTGGAAAATAACGCCGTATGGGGCAATGTATTAAATGAAGTTTTTGAAGAAAAGGTAGAAGAAAACCTTCTGCAGCCAACCTTCATCTATAATTACCCGATTGAGGTCTCTCCGCTTGCTAAGCGCATACAGGGCAGAGAGCACCTAACTGAAAGGTTTGAAATATTTGTTACAAGGCGTGAGCTGGGCAATGCGTTTACAGAGCTGAATGACCCGATTGACCAGCGCCAAAGATTCGAAAAGCAGGCGATTGCTAAGCATGGAGATGAAGATTACACAATAGATGAAGACTTCGTTACTGCAATGGAATACGGAATGCCTCCAACTGGCGGAATGGGAATTGGCTTGGACAGGCTGATAATGCTCTTTACAGATGCACCGTCTATCCGAGATGTGCTGCTTTTCCCGACAATGAAGCCAAAAGAATAGCAAAGCAAAACCCGATTTTATAAATCGGGTTTTTTATTATTCATATACTTCCTGCTGCCTAGTGTAATATGTTTTTTTAGACGCTATTTGCTCCACTATTATCATCTCGCCTTTTTTTGTTTTCCTCAGCCTTTTGTTGTGAACATTGAAGAAATCTCGTATCTCTCCGGATATTATGTTGGGTGAGATATACTTTATATTCTCTATTCCCCAAAGAAGAGTTTCTTTTATATGTTCGTAAAGTTCTTCTATTTTCTCCTCCGGTATTTTCCCGGTTATGGATTTGGGCGAAACGCCTGCATTGTATAGTATTTCGTCACAGTAAGCATTTCCAATTCCTCTTATGCATTTCTGATCAAGTAGAAGCGCCTTAATATTTCTTCGTGATGACCCAAGCACAAGAGATAGAAAATATGGATACGTGAAACCTTCCGATAATGCGTCGGGTACCTGTCGTACCTTCGGATTGAATTCAATTTTTGCCATCATCTGTCTGTCACTTATTGATAGTATTGTTTCATCTTCAAAAAACAATGCGGTTATTTTGTTAAAAAGATTCGGGTCAATATATTTGCTGCTAACGGTAAAAATTCCTGAAAGCATCAAATGGACATAAAAGCTATTCCCGTTGCTTAATGAAAATTTTATTTCCTTTCCATCCTGTGTAATATCTGCAAAGTAATCTCCGGTAATTCCATCCACAAAAGCCTGCGGAGATACATTTATCTTCTTTGCAGCAAAGGTTTTTACTTCGATGATTTTTTTATTGAGAAGCTGTTTTCTCAAGTTTTCTGCGTATACATATAAATCGGGTAATTCTGGCATAATTTCTCTCCTTGCATTAAAATAATAATATCGTATTTTGTAAAATAAGTAAATCGCTTATTAAAATAAGTGAAAAAAAGTTATTCTCCAATTAAGTTGAAATTATTGCCTATTCGTGATATATTCTACTAGTATTATATGCATAGATACAGAATACGCAAAATAGGAGGTATCATTATGAAATTATCCGCACCAAAAAAGGGCATTTATATTATTGCTTTAATACTTGCAATAGTAGTGCTGGTTGCAAAACTGGTTCCAGCACTTAGCAGCCTAATTCCGCCAATTATCATGAACAACCTGTTCTGGGGAATGACAGCAGCATATGTTCTTCTGTTCTTAGGAACAACATTTAAAGGCCTTTAAAAATAATTAAGAACAATCTAAAAGGACTTGCCATATAGCAGGTCCTTTTTTTGTGTGATAAAGCATATTTCTATTAGTTTAGTTCATATTTAAGTCTCCGCTCACAGTATCAATATTCACATATGTACCAGCTGAGTTTGTGCTGTACTCGCCGTTAATGTCTCCGCTTACACTGTCAAAGTCCAGCTTCATTACGCTGTCTTCAGGCATAGTCAGTGATATATCTCCGCTTGTTGTGTTTATATGTGTTTCGCATAAAACATCATAGTGGAGGTTAACGCTACCGGATACTGTATTTACATTAACATAGTTATCTTCCGAATCAATATTACTCAATTCTACATCTCCGCTTGTTGTATTTACAAGAACTTTGCCTAATACTGTCTCCTGCGATGTTATATTTCCTGATGTAGTTGTAATATCCAGTGTGTCCACCTGAGTGCAGTATATATTTATATCCCCTGATACTGTTCCCACTTCCAGCTCAGCAAAGCTATTTTTCAAAAAGCTTTCCATACTTACATCGCTTGATACTCCGGATATTTTTATGTCCTGTGCGTAATCAGCGGGTATGCCCACTCTAAGCTGACTGTCTGTGATATTCAGGTTGCCAAAAACCATTTGCGGATACTTTACCTTCGCATTTATTACACTGCCGATTTTTTCAGTTTCCAATGTAACTGTTTCTGTGCTTGTGTAGCCGTAGCAGTCCAAAGTAATCTCCAGCTGCTCTTCTGACTCATAAAATGTCACGTCTGATGATACAGTTATGATATTCACTTTTGTTATGCCGTCCAAATCAAATACATCATTTTTGTGGTATTCAAATGGCTCTCTGCTGCTTATTAAGAATTCCCCGTCTCCATCGAGTCCGTCCTTTATAGACTGCGCTATAAATATTGACGCTATAATGCCAAAGACAACAAAAACCGCTAAGCAAATAACAACAATTTTTAAAACAACTTTATTATTCATTTCTTTCTCCTATTCTCCCGTTACCATTTTTATATGAAGATTCGCAAACCATACAAGCCCCTTGAACGAATATATAGTCAGATATATCATGCCTATTCCCATCAATACCGCAAGCGCCAGAACCGAGATTCCGCCAAATAGCAGAATGTACCAGGGCAGGGCAATGAAAAACATTCCCAGAATTGCTGCAATTCCTGATACTACAAGCCCGAGAACTACAGTCCACAGAGCGAGCCATATTGAGAAAAGTGTTAATATTATAGATACTCCTATAAGTATATCGAAGAATAATAGTCCTATTAGTCCGACTATTCTGCTTCCAACAGACATTTTGCCGTCTTTGCTCTCATCATATCCATACTCTTTGGCTATGTCCACAGGGTCACCCAATGATTCAATTATTTCCTGTTCCGTCTTTCCCTCTGCCATTCCAGTAGCGAAGTGTTCCTCGAAATCATTAATGATTTCGTTTGATTCATCAGTCGGCAGCATTTTTTTCAATTTTGATAAATATTGTTCCTTATTCATAGGACTCGCCTCCCTCTACAATACTGTCTACTCCATTTCGCAGCAGCACCCAGTCGCCCTCTAGGCTTTGCCTCTGCTCGTCTCCTCTTTTTGTTAGTCTGTAATATTTTCTTGGCGGGCCTTCACTGGACTCACTCAGATATGTTTCAACGCTGTTTTCGTCTTTTAATCTTCTTAGAACGGGATATATACCCCCATCGGAAATATTTATCTTTTTGCTAAGTACGCTTGCTAATTCATATCCATACCTGTCTTCTTCCAGAAGCATAGACAGTACGCACAATTCTATTACACCCTTTTTAAATTGAATATCCATATGTTCTCCTTTCTCTACTGTTTCTTGAATAATAGTAATTATATATTATTACTGTTCTTGTGTCAATAGTTTTTTAAAATTAATAGAGTGAGTTCTACGTCAGCCTTTTAATATAGACCTTTGCTATTGCATAGCTAAAAACAACACTGCATAAATTGAAGCAAATAGAACAAATTGAACTGCAGCAAGCAAGCAAAGCTCTAATACGCTATTTTTAAATTGACTATTCATACGTTTCCCCCCTCTATTGTTTTTATAATAATAGTGATTTTACATTACTACTGTTTGTATGTCAATAGTTTTTTTATAACAATAGTATTTTTATATAGTTAATTCACTTGTAAATAAAAAGGATACCTTTCTTTTTGTGAAAAGTATCCTTGTGAAATATCAATATATAGATTAATTTATTTTTTCAAGCAGCAGGTATCCCAATTCATATTCCCCATTTTTAGGCATGTTCTCTATCACGTATTTATCCCTGCCATCCTTTCTCATTGTCCACATATACCATAGGTCGCCTGCACTGCCGCTAAAAAACATTGCGCTTAAAAAAACTAAAAATCCATTCTGCAGGGCAAACGCAAGAGCCATAACAGGCAATACCAGCACATAAATAGGCATCATTAAGGATGTTCTGGATTCCTTTACGGTAGTTGGCTCCAACGAAATACAATACGCCATGCCGGATTTCACTACTAATCCGAACTTCAGCTTTTCCTTGGGTACTTTTCCCCATATTCTATATGAGAGATAGTGTACATATTCATGTGCTACTACAAATACAATAAAGGAGGCAAAAAAAGCTGCTAAGTATATTAAAAAGTCTTTCGCACCAAATGAAAACTCTTCTGCAGGTGTCCCCATCATTACCCTGAAGGGAATATATAGCGCATATACCAGAATTATTAGCAAAATAGCAACCGCATTTATCAAAATTATCTTATTTGCCTTTTCCTTCCCTGCAGCTATTCTATTTTCCAATACAGTAAATCGATTTTGGCCATATTCTATAATATCACCTTGCTTATATATATTTGACATCATATCCCTCCTATTAATTAATAAAAAAGGAGCATGCTGCAAAGAGCTGCTCCTTAAAATGTTTTTAGTCTATTTTATTTTGCCAGCTCAGTAGCGCGAGTTTCCCTTATTACGTTTACCTTAATCTGTCCCGGATAATCAAGCTCTGTTTCTATCTTCTTCGCGATATCTTTCGCAAGTATTACTGAAGCTTTATCATCAATTTCTTCGGGTTTAACAATTATGCGAACTTCTCTGCCTGCCTGAATAGCAAATGATTTATCAACTCCTGGGAAAGAGTTCGATATATTTTCAAGGTCTTCAAGCCTTTTAATGTAATTCTCCAATGTTTCGCGTCTAGCTCCCGGCCTTGCAGCCGATATTGCGTCTGCCGCCTGCACCAGAATAGCCTCGATGCTTTCTGCCTCTACGTCGCCATGGTGTGCCATAATAGCGTGAATTACCTTCGGGCTCTCGTTGTATTTTTTAGCCAGATCTGCGCCTATCTGTACGTGCGGGCCCTCAACCTCGTGGTCAACGGCTTTTCCTATGTCATGCAGCAGCCCGGCTCTTTTTGCTATTTTAATATTTGCGCCAATTTCAGCTGCCATCAACCCTGCTAGGTAGGCTACCTCAATTGAGTGCTTCAATACATTCTGTCCGTAGCTTGTACGGTATCTCAGCCTTCCTATTGTCCTGACTAAGTCGTGATGTATTCCGTGAACGCCCACATCAAACACCGCAGCTTCTCCTGCTTCACGGATTAATCCTTCTACTTCCTTTTTCGCTTTTCCCACCATTTCTTCTATTCTGGCAGGATGAATGCGTCCGTCAAGTATCAGCTTTTCCAGTGCTCTCCTGGCTACTTCCCTGCGTATAGGGTCAAATCCTGAAAGGATTACTGCCTCCGGAGTATCATCAATTATAAAGTCAATCCCCGTTGCAGTCTCAAGAGACCTGATGTTTCTTCCTTCACGGCCGATTATTCTTCCCTTCATATCATCATTGGGAAGGTTAACTACTGATACAGTAGTTTCAGCTACATGGTCTGCTGCACATTTCTGAATAGCGAGGCCAACTATGTTCCTGGATCGCTTCTCGGCCTCCTGTTTTGCTTCGCTTTCGATTTCACGAATCATCACTGCAGCTTCATATCTGGTTTCTCTTTCCACCTTCTCCATGAGAATTGTGTGAGCTTCCTCCTTGGTATGCCCGGATATTCTCTCCAATTCCTGTAGCTGCTCATTATACAGCGCCATTGCCTTTTCCTGGGTTCTCTCAGCCTCTGCCTGTATCTGTTGCGTCTTTTCTTCGCGCTGCTCAATCTGCTCTATCTTTTTCTCCAGCGCGTCTTCCTTCTGTTGTTGGCGCCTCTCGGCCTTTTGGACCTCCAGACGTCTCTCCTTTACTTCTTTTTCTACATCATTTCTTAACCTGTGGACTTCTTCTCTTGCTTCAATAATGGTAACCTTTTTGTTAGCCTCGGCTTTTTGCATGGCTTCTTCAAGCAGCTTATTTGCTACGTCTTCAGCACGGCCAAGCTTTTTCTCAGCCATGGCTTTACGCATACCGTATCCTACGGCTATGCCGATTGCAAGCGAAACGATAACAAATACAACACTTAAAATAATTTGCTGCACGCCCAAAAGATGCACCTCCTTTTATTATTAACGGACGCCCATCTGCAATACTATTTTTTACTAGTTTAGAGTTTACGTGTTTGTGCTATTAAACTGACTTTTGAGTACGTTAAAAGAATTAAAAAATCTATAATAATCATTACGCGATGCTGCTTTACACACACATACCCACCACTATATAATATACTAGATGAGTCCTTCTACTATCAACTATTATCATTTTATAGTTTTTTTATTGTACTGTCAAGATTATGCTTATAAATATGCATGTTTTGTTAAAATTATTATATATTTTACATATTTTATTAAAATCCTATTTATGAAGCTTCTAACAGAAAAGCACCTCAAAAAAACGCTTTTCGAGGTGCTTTAAAATTTACTTTTTAAAATGACCTACTTTATAAACAGTTCCGCATTGAAATAAGTAATTGCTATCTCTTCCCCAAACCTGTAATCAACGTTGCTGATTACAATTTTAACCGCTTCATCTTCCGTTACATATACAAAGTCTGAGACGCTGCTTCCAAATGAGGTTCCTTTAGACTGAATCCTGTCTCCGAAGCATTCCAGCATTGATAATTTATAAACTAATGCTTTGTCTTTATATATGTATATAATATTGTCCTGATTTTCTCCTCCGCTTCCGATAACATCTTCTATTTTGATCTCGTAATTATCAAATGAGTAGATATCTCCATTGTTAAAGTCATAGGAATAGATATCAATAAAGTATTTATACCCATCTATATCAATCGGGGAAGCTACTGAGCCTCTCTCTCCTCTTACTGCATAACCATAGTTCGTTTCTTCATACGATATTTCATATTTAACCTGCTGCGAAAGTATATCCTTTATTTGTTCTTCAGTCAAAAAGTCCAAATTCTCGTATGTATCTATGTCCTCATCCTGATTGAATCTGTAGCCATGATTCCACTGAAGATAATTAAGAATATCCTGCGTTTGCCTAATATCTTCATCCGTCATGTTTGCAGCCTCCAGTTCTCCACCGCTTTCTTTATATTGTTCCACTGTTTCTTTTAAACGATTTATCTGCGCATTCTCCGAAACCGAATAAGCAGAGACAGGCTCAAGAATACTAATAAGCGCAAATAAAGCAATAGAAAGAGTAATAACAATATTTCTTCTCTTTTTATGGGCAAACCGGATAAAAATAAGGTATCCGAACATAGCTGCTAACCAAATGCCTCCTAAAAGCAGGTAATACCTGTTTATTGTTAATGAATACTGCTTCATTCTCATGAATATCGCGATGAACATAATAATAATTGGCAGTACCGAAATTAACGGATACCATTTATAAAAGAATTTTGTCAGTGAGTTTTCTTCATATGGCCGAGCAAGATATGTAACTATGATGCTCACAAAGCTATACCAAAGAACAAGATTTCCTATAATTGAGCTTGGCATCACAAACCCATCTATTACTATCTTCGCTATGAATCCATATACAACTGCGGAGTAAACAAAAAGCAGTGGTATGCATACATAGCACAGCAAAACTTTATATAGTCTTGATGTAAAAGGTTCGGTTTTGAAGTTAAGACCGAAAAGCCATAGCATTGGCAGGAAAGTAGTTGACAATATTATAGCCGCATCCTGATAAATTTTTTCTGAAATATCCAGTCCGAAAAGTTCCTCCAGTGCAAACAATATTCCTGCTACCCCTCCGTAAGCTATGCCAAAAAGCACCCCTGATATAACAAGCCTTCCTGCGGCTGTATTAACAAAGTGCTCTGCTTTTTCATCATCCTTAATAAATGGCAGAGAAATAAACAGAAGCCCTTGTATAAAAAGTATTATAAAGGTTCTTTCAATAGTCCAGTCTTTCTGCATGTCAATAGTGAAATAGTACCCAGCGGAAAGCAAAAGACAGATTATCAATATTATTGAGTACTTTTTATTGTCAAAATTATCATAGCTCAGCTTTAATGCTCTTAATATCAAAGAAAATCCCGCAAATACTGCTATAGAAAGGTTTATCTTCGCGATTATATCCTCGTCAATTTCACTGTGAATTGAGATTATTCCTAAAATACCTATTAGAATAATACTGCAAAGCACAACAGGATATGTTTTTATCACTTTAATTATGTTGTCTTTTATTTTCCAGTTTTTCAGCATCTTCATCTTTTTTTCCTCCTTTGTTCCTTTATATTATTATACCACTTTTTTTAGATTTTAAGCTAATAGCTGTTTTTGCATCATTATTATATATAACATATGTCTATTTCGTGTTGTTATTGAAGATTCTTTATGTTATAATTTTTGATAACTTATGAGGTAAAATATGAAAAATAAAATAATGCTTATTGTATTCTGTACGCTGCTTGTTTTTTCGTCATGCAGCCAGCCGGATACAGCAACAGATATAAATGCACAGCAAACCCCCGAAATAGCTACAACTGAAATTATAACCGTTGCGCCAACAGATACTCCTGTTCCAACACCCAGCCCTACAGCTGTGCCTACCAAGCCGAAATATATTTTTATTATAATAGGTGATGGCTTTGGCAGAGGCGCAATGACATTGGGCGAAATATACGCGCGCCTCGAAAGCGAAGATATGAGCAAAGGCGCAGCATGGGAAGACTTTACTGTCCAGAATTATGTAACAGCAATGGGCGAATCCGCATCCGGCGGCACAGCCATATCATGCGGTGTGGAAACAGACCCATGGTACATCGGAAAGAACATAGACGGGCAGGAAATGTACACAATTATGGACAGGGCAAAAGATGCTGGCTATGCGACAGGTGTAATTACTAATTCCAGCATAACAGATGCGACCCCTGCTACTTTCATGAGCCATATTACTAATAGATACGGATTTACTAGGATAGCCGACTGCTTCCCTGAAAGCAATGTTGACTTTATTGCAGGCGGAGGATTGATAAGCGTTCTCCCTGAAAAGCCCGGAGATGTGTTCGATGGTGTAGATGCAATGCACTATGCTCCGGAATTAGTAGGCTCAGAATGGCTGCTTCCCGAATTAATGAATATGGGCTATGAAACATATTTTGGGCTCGCCGGCTCCATTGCACTGAGAAGCGAAATGGCAAACGGAACATACAATCCTGAAAAATCTCTGAATCTGTTTACAGGCGGAATTATGCCCTATGAGTTTTATAGGTATTCATCAAAAGCGGGCACAAAATATGATGATGTTCCTTCATTAACTGAAATGACACAAGCAGGAATACAATCTCTCAGCCAAAACGAAAACGGATTCGTAATGATGATTGAATCCGGCTTAATAGATAAATGCGCACATAAATCAAATGAAGAGATGGAAATCTATGAAGTCAAAGAATTAAATAATCTATTGCTGGAACTAATGGACTTCTACAATGAGCATCCATATGAAACCATGATAATACTGACTGCTGACCACGAAACAGGCAACTACACCCATGATGATGAGCTGCTTAACCAGTGGAAAGCGAAATCTCCCTTCCTGTGGGCAGATGACGCAAGTGAAATGGCAGCCTTCTTAACCCAAGAGTGGGGCGTAACCACATACTCTAAAAATCTGGAAACACAGATAAACAAGTCAAATGCAGCTGAGATTGGCACCGTCAGTGACAACCGCGCGTATCTATATGCTGAGGTAACTATGTATACCGCCGGGAAATACGGAACAAAAATAAGGTCTTCTGAACATTCCGGACAATTAGTGCCGCTATTTGTAATTGGTACAGGAAGCGAAATATTTAAAGACAGCACCCATATAAAGGAGATACCAGCGAATATCTGCAACATTATGGGATGGACACCTCTACCGGAAGTGAAGCTTCCGCAGGAATAAATAAGGGATAAAATTAATGAGAAAAATATTTTTAATTTTTATAATCATTGTATTGCTATTTAGCTCATGCACAAACAGCAATACAAAATTAGACAACGCTGCAACAGAGCAAATAACAGCTGAACCAACACCGGTGGCTACGCCTGTACCGACGGATACACCGGAGCCTACTCCCAGCCCTACTGCTGTGCCAACTGTGCCAAAATACATATTCATAGTTATAGGTGACGGATTCGGAAGAGGCGCGATGATGATGGGAGAAATATATGCCCGCCTTAAAAGCGAAGATATGCAAGTAGGCGCAGAATGGGAAAACTTTGCTCAGCAAAGCTGGGTAGACGGCAGAGGCGAGTCTGCCTCCGGCGGAACAGCAATTGCTACAGGGTATGTTTCTCCAGCGAGTTTTATATCGCAGACTACTGAGTACCAAGACCTATATACAATAATGGATAGGGCTAAAGAGGCAGGCATGTCAACAGGAGTTGTATCCAACGCTTTCCTTCTCGATGCTACACCCGCAACCTTCCTAACTCATGATGACTGGAGGCTAAACTTTGATGATCTGGCAGAAAGGATGTATACCTGCAATGTAGACTACATAGCAGGCGGCGGACTGATGCGCCTTGTACCTAAATCATACTATTCCTCTTTTAATAGTACTGACTGCAGAAAAAGACTGGTGCGTGATACGGCAAGCGTCAGCAACGATTCATCTTTCCCGATAATGGTAGAAGAATTAGGGTATGTGCCATACCTTGGGCTGGCCGGAGCACAAAGCTTCCTGGAGCAGATAGACGCAGGTACATTCAGCGAAGAGAAAGCGATCTGCGTGTTTTCCGAGAGTACAATGGCATACGAAACACATAAAATGGATCCTAAAAACATTGAAGAGTGTGAGTTTGTGCCTTCCCTGTCAGAAATGACAGAAGGCGGAATACAAATGCTCAGTCAAAATGAAAACGGATTTATTATGATGATAGAAGAGGCCAGTATTGATAAAAGAAGCCACAATGGGTCTCAATCCGGAAACATAGCACAAATACGGAACCTGAATGATACTCTTAAAACTATAATGGAATTCTATAATGAGCATCCATATGAAACTCTTGTAATTCTAACAGCAGACCACGAAACAGGCGAGTATAGATATGACGAAGAAAAATTTGCTGAATTTAAAACATGGGCTCCCTTTACATGGACTGATAATGCTGATGAAATGATAGCATTCTTAGATAGTGTATGGGGTGTTGAAGTGTATGGATCAAAAATAACAAACTATGTTAATTATGCAGTAGACTCTCTTTGGGGTACGGTAGAGGAGGACAGGGCAAATCTATACAATTATATTACTCTTCAGGCCAGTCTTGAACTGGGTATTAAGCCAACTACCGAATATCATTCATGGCAGCTTGTACCCTGCTACACAACTGGAGTATCTAGCGGAGAATTCGCAAAAACGACCGGAATACAGGATATACCCATAATCATATGCGAAATATTAGGATGGGAAGCCCTTCCCGAAGTAATTGAAAACTAAAAAGGCTATTATTATCATCATAAGCAGCTATATTGGATTATAGCTGCTTTTTTATTTTCTTAGCATACGTCAGAAAACATTTACTTCTAAAACCAATTATAAGTTGACTAAAAACGATATATCGGTATAATATAATGTAATATTAATAATTATACTATTATTGATGTGATGCTTTTTTAAGCATCACATTTATTAAATCGGGTGGTAGTAACATGATAAAAATTAACGGAGATATCAAAAAAGCTGTTTCTGTTGAAGAAGTAAAGAATTCAAAAGGAACAGTAGAAATTGAAGGAACAGTTCACAGGCTAAGAGATATGGGCAGTTTCTGCTTTATATTGCTCAGAACTTTGAATCAGGTGATACAGGTTGTTTGGGATAATGAAGCTAATGGTACGCCTAGCTGCGCCGAAGGTGACAGTATAAAAATCGAGGGCAAGGTCGTTGAAGATCTGCGCTCCAAGCTGGGATTTGAAATACACGGCAGCAAAATCACCATTGTTTCTGCTGTTGAGAATATTTCACCTGTTCCCATAAATAAGGGGAAAGTAAACCTCCATATGGATAACCACCTTAAGTATAGGCCTCTGGTTCTTAGAAATCCTAAAATACGAGCGATTTTTAAAATTCAGGAGGGCCTTTGCAGGGGATTCCGCGAATTTTTGGTGTCCCAGCAGTTTACAGAGTTCCGCTCGCCTAAAATTGTGGCACAGGGAGCAGAAGGCGGCGCCAATATATTCAAGCTGGAATATTTTGAAAAAATGGCGTTCCTTGCGCAGAGCCCTCAGTTCTATAAGCAGGCTATGGTTCCTGTTTTTGGACGCGTTTTCGAAGTTGGCCCGGTATTCAGAGCAGAAAAACATGATACATCACGCCATCTTAATGAATATACCTCTCTTGACTTTGAGATGGGCTTTATTGACACTTTCTATGACATTATGAATATGGAAACAGCCATGCTTAAGTATACTTTCTCTCTGCTAGAAAAGGAATATAAAAGCGAACTTGAGCTGCTAAATGTTCAGCTTCCCTCTGCAGATAACATCCCGGCAATAAAATTCTATGAAGCTAAGGACTTGATTGCAGAAAAATATAACCGTCCCGTAAGAACATACACTGACTTAGAGCCTGATGAAGAGCGCCTTCTCGGCAAATGGGCCAAAGAAGAGCACGGAACGCCATTTGTGTTTGTCACTCACTATCCTTCCTCAGCGCGCCCATTTTACACTATGGACGACCCGGAAAACCCGGACGTTACATTAAGCTTTGACTTGCTTCTAAACGGAATGGAGATAACAACAGGCGGGCAGAGAATAAACAACTATACTATGCAGATAGAAAAGATGACAAAGCTTGGAATGGACATTGCAGACTTCAAAAGCTATCTAATGACACACAAATACGGCACTCCTCCGCACGGAGGTCTTGGAATAGGGCTAGAAAGGCTGACAATGCAGCTTTTAGGCCTTGATAATATACGGTATACTACTTTGTTCCCCAGGGATATTAATCATCTAATTCCATAGCCGTTTTAAGCTTTTTTATTCAAATTTTGATTACATGCCCGCTAATAGATATATATTTATCTTTTGCGGGCTTTTTTATGTTGTTTTTTCTTGTTCCTGTCGAGGTTTTTCCGAAGATTAATACTTAAAAATAGTAATTTCATATTTTTAAGAGAAAAAAACATCTATTGAAGAATTTTTTAATTTAAAGTTTGACAGCAATGTGATATAATTACCATAGAGATTGTTAATATTTTATCAATCTCTTTTGACGACCTGATATTTATATAAATATTGTGTCACTTGTTTTGATAATAAATATTTTATATTTAATTTTAAATTTAAGGGAGGGTTTTCAATGTCAGATAAAGCTAAATATGATGAACTTCAAAGCTTCATTGACGAAATGAAAAATGAAAAGGGCCCGTTGATGCCCGTAATGCAGAAAGCACAAGACATTTTCGGATATCTGCCTTTTGATGTGCAGAAATTCATAGCTCTTGGCCTGGATGTACCGCTTACGGAAGTCTACGGAGTTGCAACTTTCTATTCTCAGTTCAATCTTGAAAAGCAGGGCGAGCACAGCCTTAGCCTGTGCCTTGGTACTGCCTGCTATGTCAAAGGTGCTCAAACGCTGTTGGACAGACTGGAGCAAGAACTGAAAGTAAAGACAGGCGACACAACAAAAGACGGAAAATTCACACTCATCGGCACTCGCTGCCTGGGATGCTGCGGATTGGCTCCTGTGATGATGATCGACGACGATGTTTACGGCCAGGTAAAAGCGGATGAAATTCCGGAAATCCTGAAAAAGTACTAAAGGTAGGTGTTTAAAATGATTACAAAAAAAGATTTAGACAAAATTAAAGCAGCTACCCTTACAGAAAACTATCTGGATGATTCTCGCGAAGGCATCAGAGTGACTGTAGGTATGGCAACCTGTGGAATAGCAGCAGGCGCAAAGCCACTTTTCCGTTTGCTCAAAGAGGGCACTGCTGACCTCGAAAAGGTAGAAGTTAAAATGGTTGGCTGCATTGGTTCATGCAGACTGGAACCAATGATTGAAGTATATGAGGGAAGCAAGCGCACAACATATGTATTTATGACTCCTGAAAAGTGCCAGAAAGTTTTGGATGAGCATATTAAAGGCGGAAAAGTAGTAACTGAGTATACTATAGGAGCAGCGGACAAGGAAAACGCTTCTTCCATTACGGAAATGAGCTACTTCAAATCGCAGAAAAGAATAGTGCTTAGAAACTGCGGAACAATTGACCCCGAAAATATTGATGAATACATCGCAAGAGGCGGATATGAGGCTCTGGATAAAGTGCTCACATCAATGTCTAAAGAAGATGTAGTGAACACTCTTCTTTCATCAGGATTAAGAGGCCGCGGCGGAGCAGGGTTTCCTACAGGCCTGAAGTGGAAATTCACCATGGCAGAGGCAGACCAGAAATACGTTGTATGCAATGCCGACGAAGGCGACCCCGGCGCGTTCATGAACCGCTCAGTTCTGGAAGGCGACCCACATGCACTTCTAGAAGCAATGGCAATTGCAGGGTATACAATAGGCGCAACTATTGGATACATTTATATAAGGGCTGAATACCCCTTGGCTGTGGAAAGGCTGAAAATAGCTATCAAGCAGGCAGAGGATAAGGGCCTTCTGGGTAAAAATATCATGGGCTCTGGCGTTGACTTCACTATAGAGCTTCGTCTCGGCGCAGGCGCGTTTGTATGTGGAGAGGAAACAGCACTTATAGCCTCCATAGAAGGCGAAAGAGGAGAGCCAAGGCCAAAACCGCCATTCCCATCGCAAAGCGGCGTGTTCGGAAAGCCTACCGTAATAAATAATGTTGGTACCTTCGCGAATATCCCGCAGATTATTGTTAAGGGCGTTGATTGGTTCAAATCCACCGGTACTGAAAAATCTTCAGGTACCAAGGTTTTCGCGCTCGGCGGAAAAATAAGCAACCCCGGCCTTGTCGAAGTTCCAATGGGAACAACATTAAGAGACATCATATACAACATGGGCGGCGGAATACCAAACGGAAAGAAATTCAAGGCAGCACAGACCGGCGGCCCCTCAGGCGGATGTATCCCTGTTGATCACATAGACACGCCAATAGATTATGACTCCCTTGCAGAGATAGGAACCATGATGGGTTCAGGCGGACTTATCATAATGGACGAAGATAACTGCATGGTGGACATAGCAAGGTACTTTTTGGACTTTACTGTTGATGAAAGCTGCGGAAAATGTGTTCCATGCCGCATAGGAACAAAGCGCATGCTCGAAATACTTGAAAGAATAACCACAAGTAAAGGAAAAGCTGACGATATATCAAAGCTCAAAGAACTTGGCAAAAACATAAAGCTGACTGCACTCTGCGGATTGGGGCAGACAGCTCCTAATCCTGTGCTTTCAACTATACGGTACTTTGAACAGGAATATGAAACACACATAAAAGAGCATAAATGCCCGGCAGGCAGCTGCCAGGCTATGATTGCCTACTTCATTGAAGCTGAAAAATGTATCGGCTGTGGACTATGCGCAAGAAAATGCCCGGTTGACGCAATCAGCGGAGAGAAAAAGCAGCCTCACAAAATCGACAGATCGAAATGTATCAAATGTGGTGCATGTATGGAAGCCTGCCCCGTAGATGCGATTTATAAAAGATAGAAAGGATATGAATTGAAATGGCAAAAATGGTATCTTTAACTATAGACGGCATCAATGTGGAAGTAGAAGAGGGAACTTCCGTATTAAAAGCTGCAAAAGATATAGGAATTATGATTCCTACCCTTTGTTACCTAAATGGTGTTAATTCATTCGGCGGCTGCCGCATATGCGTAGTTGACGCGGGAGCAAAAAGCCTGCTCGCATCCTGCACACTGCCGGCTGCAGAGGGAATGGTAATAAAGACCAATACAAAAGAAGTTCAGGAAGCCAGAAGGATGAACATGGAGTTGATTTTATCAAACCATGACAGAAGCTGCCTGACATGTGACAGAAACGGTAAATGCGAGCTGCAGGATACCGCTTTCCAGATGAATGTTGACGAAATAAGATTTGACGGCAAAGACACCAAGCATAAGCTGGACTTGTCTTCTCCTGCAATGGTCCGCGACCCCAACAAGTGCATACTATGCAGAAGGTGCGTTGCTGCCTGCGGAAGAGTGCAGGATATCGGCGTAATCGGGCCTACTGAAAGAGGATTCCGCACGATAGTTGAGCCTGCATTCAAGATGAGCCTTGGCGATGTAGCCTGCATCAACTGCGGACAGTGCCTGCAGGCTTGCCCGACGGGAGCAATCACCATAGTTGACGACACAAAAAAGGTATGGGATGCAATTGCTGACCCAAATAAGCACGTAGTTGTACAGACTGCTCCGGCTGTTCGCGCAGCATTAGGCGAAGAATTCGGCCTGCCAATCGGAACATGCGTAACAGGCAAAATGGCCACTGCCCTTAAAAGGCTGGGATTCGACAGAGTGTTCGATACAGACTTTGCAGCTGACCTTACAATCATGGAAGAGGGTACTGAATTTATCGGAAGGCTGCAAAATAATGGTGTTCTTCCGATGATTACATCCTGCTCTCCTGGCTGGATAAAGTTCATGGAGCACAATTATCATGATTTCCTGCCGAATATGTCCTCCTGCAAAAGCCCGCAGCAAATGATGGGGTCCGTAATCAAAAATTATTACGCGCCAAAGATGAATATACCAAGGGAGAATATTGTTTCTGTCTCTGTTATGCCCTGCTCAGCCAAGAAATTCGAAGCCGGACGGCCTGAATTCGGTGACGACGTGGACGTAGTAATAACGACTCAGGAACTTGGCAGAATGATAAGAATGGCCGGAATAGATTTCGAAAGGCTACCTGATAGTGATTTCGATCCGCTATTAGGTGATTCCACCGGTGCTGCAGTAATATTCGGCGTAACAGGCGGTGTTATGGAAGCCGCTTTACGTACAGTATATGAAGTGCTGACAAAGGAAACATTAGAGCAGATTGAATTTGAAAGCATCCGCGGCATGGAAGGCCTGAAGGAGGCCACCGTAAAAATCAATGACCTAGATGTAAAAATAGCAGTAGCTCATGGAACAGCAAACGCAAGAAAACTGCTCGATTCAATAAGAAGCGGCGAAAAGGAATATCACTTTATAGAGATTATGGCCTGCCCGGGCGGCTGCATAAACGGCGGCGGACAGCCGCTGGTAGACAGCGAAATAAAGCTGAAAACAAATGTGGTTAAGCAGCGTGCAAAGGCACTCTACTCAGAAGACAGAGGCAAAGCACTGAGAAAATCCCACGAAAATCCATCTGTTCAGCAGGTATATAAGGATTGGCTGGGCGAGCCCGGCGGACATAAATCCCATGAGTTCCTGCACACAAAATATGTAGAGAGAGATTTATATTAATATAAACAACAAAAAACCGTTCATATGAACGGTTTTTTTGATTATTCTACTAATTTAATTATGGAAGCATATCAAGCACTGCCTGTGCGTCAACCAGGCCTGCGCCTGTTGCATCACTGCCCCATGATATCTCATAATAAGTGCCGCCCAGGCCGTCTAAAATAGTTCTTGTGCCGGCATCAAGATTGATAGCTGAATCTTCCAGATACTCTTCCGCCATCTCAGCAGTAAGTGCGGGATATTTTTCGGCCATTAAGGCAACAACTCCTGCAACATGCGGGCTAGCCATTGATGTTCCTCCGAGGAAATAGTAGCTTGTCTGGCCGCTGTTTACCTGATACGGGCCAACTATCCATGATCCCGGTGCAGCAACATCTAAGTCCTGTCCGGCAAGCTCTCTGCTTGAGAAGTCTGTAATATAGAAATCATCCGGATTGATAGGCTCTGCAACATCTGTTGTGTACCACCAAGCGCTTCCAAGTTCCCATTCACCAACATAGCCTGATGCCGCTACAGATATAACTGGCTCATAGGCACCGGGATATCCCATTCCGGCTTCGCCTTCGTTTCCGGCAGCCGCTACAATTATTACACCGGCTTCAATGGCTCTGTCAATTGCTGCTTTTTCCAATACGTCCAGCTCCGGTCCGCCAAGGCTCATATTGATGATTACCGGGTAGTCTGCCAATGGGCCTTCTTTTAGTTCTGCAACGTAGGTTATTCCTCTGGCTATTACTGAGGACCAGCCTGATCCGTTCTGGTTAAGCACTTTAACCGGTATTATTGTTACATTGGGTGCGACTCCGTTTACAGGAGTTCCACTCAGGCTATATCCGATAATTGTGCTGGTTACGTGTGTTCCGTGTGAATCTTGGTCATGTTCCCATTTGTTTGGCTGGTCAGATACTGTTCCGTTTTCACCACCGCCACCGCCGAAGCTGATAGCATATTCTTCTGCTATTCTTTCCTCAGGGAAGTACTGTCTCCATGAATCGACAAGTCCGGTATCAAGAACCGCAACATACACACCCTCGCCGCTTTGTGCGACAGTCCTGTTGTCAAATCCGTAGTCGGTTACATTTACAGCGTCCAGATCCCATGTGCTTAACCCGTCAATCATTGTGTCGGCAAGCACTGTGTCAATAGGCGCTCCCTTGCGTTCTGCATCGGGATTGGCTGCCGCTACGTACGGAAGATTCTTAATTGCGGATAATTCATCTGCTTTGATCTTCATCGTCAGTGCATCAATTTCATAAATTACATCGTTGACTTTGCCGTACGCCTTCAGCTCCGAGAGTATTTCATCTGTGACGCTTGTATTCAGCAGAATATTTACTCCGATTGAGCTGTTATCGCTAGCAGCAAATACAGGGATTGTCATTACGCACAGCATGGCTGCCGCAAGTACAAAAACAATAATTTTCTTCATTTTTTTCACCTCTTCGTGTTTATATATTGGCAACATGATACCATATATAAACATTAAAGGCAACTATTCTATAGGTTGGAAATGATACGTTTTAATATTGATTTTCTCTTCAAATAGAGGGCTCAACGCTTATACATATTGATTTTTTTACCCTTTCGTAGTATTATGATGGCATAATGGGTGTGTAGATCACAGCGCAGCTTAACACAAATGTAAATATTTCATAACATTATTTTAATTTTTGTTTGCCTGTGCTATAATGAGGGCATGAATGAAATGGATAGCAGAAATAAAAAAGAATCAGATATTCTTCAAGTTATATTAAAACCTTTTTTAACAGCGGGTTATGCGGTTATGCTTATTTTTGGGCTGGCATATTATGCTGTGTACTTTCTGGTTATTAAACTATTCCGTAAAGAAAATTATTACGGAGATTTAAAAGGATTTAAACAGGGCATAAAAGCAATAGTTTTTTCCGATACTATTGTTGCACACAGAAATGCAGTTAAGCAGACCATAAAGGCTCGTAAGACCCGCAAACTGAGCGCGGAATATCTTGAGAGACCCAATACAAGGGTATATAAAGGCTCTAGGCCAACAACACGCGAAGAACAAAAGCAGATGGAAGCCGCACCTGAAAAGAAAAATTTCTTTTTCAAAAGGCTTTTGTCATATGCAGGCATCTTCTTTTTAAACAAAGAACTAAGAATGCAAAAAGCCGCAGAAATAGACAGCAAGTATCCGCCGAGAAAGCCAAAAGTAAAGTCAGCATTATCCTATAGTGAGGCAAAAGTGGCTATCGGCGCTAGAACTCTGCATCCTGTTGCAGCACTGTCTCCTGAAGAAATGGAAAAAGCCCAGAAAAGGCACCTTATTCAAAAAAGGCTTATGACGGCGTCTATTTCTCTTCTTTCTGTCTGTGCTTTGGTTTTTGTAGGCGCACTGGCATATGCCCAGGAATTGCCTGCAGGCCTCAATTTCATATCGCCGAAGCCGACAGCTGACCTCTTTCAGCAAACGGTGCCTTTAGCAGACACCAGCGCATGCGAAGTTTATCCTGAATTAGAGCAGGATCTATATCTGGCCTATCCGGATTCTCCTGAAAATGATGCTCTGTTGCAGCAGGAAACAGTTACTGCTTCCGCAGCATTGAATATTGAATCAAACGCAGACGCAACTGAAGTATCCGGCGCAATAACGACTGCTCCTAAAATATATAAAATCGGAGATGAAGACCCGGAAATAGCAAAAATACAGTCCCGTTTGATGGAACTGCACTATATGAAGTCTGCAGATGTAACGAACTATTACGGAAAAAACACTGCCTATGCTATGGAATATTTCCAAAGGCAGCATGGCCTCCAGGTAGACGGCTCAACCGGCGCAGAAACACTCGCCGTGCTGTATTCAGCCGAAGCTCAGGAATACAAAGTGGATGAAGGTGCCGAGGGCACAGATGTTGAAGAAATACAAAAAAGGCTCTATGACCTGCGTTATCTTTCTTCAAAGTCATATATAACCGGCTTCTTCGGCTCAATAACTAAATCCGCCGTAAAGGATTTTCAGTCTACAAACGGCTTATCTCCCGACGGAATAGTAGGATACTACACTTACAATAAGCTTTTCAGCTCATCAGCCAAAAGGAACTCGACCAGTAGCTCTTCATCGTCATCTTCTTCAAGCGGTTCCTCTGGCGGCTCATCGGTTACGGGCAGCGGCTCCGCATCTGATATTGTAGCCGTTGCGAAATCCTTATATAACCAGGGCTATGTATATGTATGGGGTGGCAAAAGCCCAAGCGTAGGAGGATTTGACTGCTCCGGCTTTGTATACTATGTTCTTAATCAGGCGGGAATAAGAACCGGTTATCTGGATACTTCTGCCTGGGCAACAACAAGCAAGTATACATCCATTACGAATATGAATGACGTAAAGCCAGGCGATGTGTTGGTATTTAGCAGTGGGCACGTCGGCATATACATAGGCGACGGAAAAATGATACACAGCACCAGCAAAGGCGACAGTGACCCAGGTGGAATATACATAGACAATTTCTTTACTGATTACAGAAAGAGCGTATGGGTTTGGGCAAAGAGAGTTGCGCCTTAATAATAAACTATTAAATCATGATATTAAAAACGGCTGAGCAATTCAGCCGTTTTTTTGTTTGCTAATCTTTTGTGTAATACAATATCTCATTGTACGGATAAGCCTGGTTTCCTCTTGCTATGTAAGTGTAGATTAATTCATTAAAAACGGCTGCAAATGGCGCAGTGCACGTAAAGCTGAATGCATTCATGCATCCTTCATCTTTCATTACCTTTGCCAGAGCGTATTGAGTCAGCCCTCTGTTTATGTCGGTCTCTCCCGCAACAACTATCGAAACATAATGCCCCTGTGATACCATGCCTATCGCGCTTCTTCCTGCTGCTATTTCTCCCGCCGATGACGCATCTGTTGTTATCTGATAATTATCCACTATAATTACTCCCTGCGAAAAAACATGCTCTATATTAGCAGAAAGTATTTCCTCTGCGGGAACTGAGCTTGCCTTCCTGTAAACATAGAACATTCCGTCAGAATTATATACGTATACATCTGCGTTGAGGTACGCTCCTGCTTCGTCAACTACGGAAGCACCGCTATATAAAGATGATTGCCCGGGAACAGCCCAAGTGTACCCTGAAACATCACTTAAAGCAACAGCTCCTTCTTTGTTTGCTGAGCTAAGCCATCTATAATCATCAGTATAAATATGAGATACAAGCACCATGGTGTCATAGCCTTCAAAATATTTCTTTTCGGTTCTAATATCTATAGATGAATCTGTATATATAAATACCTCATCCTCGGATATTTTGGTTTCTGTTTCAGAGAAGTATTCTCTTTCCTTCAATATTTCCTGCTGATTTTCATTAAGGACGTTTGTGTTTATATTCGGAAACTCTATTGTGTGCTTTATTCTCATATTCTCCGCTGTTATTGATATTCCATCTTTGGAGTCAAGTACTATTAATTCCTCCTGATAGCATATTCCAAGCGGCACATAAGATATTTTATTGTTTTCTGACAAATATGTATTCCTGAAAGTTACAATATCACGAACCTTTATGCACTCCTGCTGATAATTCCCTAGTGCAGTCAGAATAACGCTGTCGTTTATCTTGCCGTAGTATTTGTATATATCCCCTGCATAGATCTGCGAATTAGCGGCGGCGCCATCCGTAACCTTTTCCTGATACATATATTCATATCTTCCGTTTGAGTCATAGTATGCTATATTAATGTCGCCATAATCATAATAGTGCATATTGATTCCCTGTGCTATAAGCTCAATATTGCCATCACTATATAAATATTGAGAGTTCATATTGTTTTCACTATTGTGCGTGGTAAAGAATATGCCTTCTTCTGTCATCTGCATTTCTATTATTTCGTAATCGCTGCTTACTAGTACTTCTTCATCCTGAAAATAGATATCCGTTTTTACGATGCCTTTTGATTTGGAAATAACATAGAACTGATCCTGATAACTTATAAGGTATGTGTAGTCGCAATCCGTAAGCTTAATTATGTCTGTGCCATCTGTGGTCATTCTGCATATAATGTTGTTCCCGCCCTCATCGTTTAGCAGGCCGTTTTGCTCCACAAGAAAAAACATGTAATCTCCAATTATATTAATATTGGATATCTCTGTGCCGTTCTCGCCTGATATAATAGGAATTGCAAAAATATCATAAGTAGAAGAGTTTATTTTAAATATGCAGTTCGCTCCATTTAATTTGTATGGAATAAATATATAGTTTCTTTGGGATCCTGTCGCGTTGGGGTAGGGCGACCTGCCGTAGTGTCCCTCGTCCTTTGCCTGTGCCCATACAGAAAGGTACTCCTCGTTTTCCCTTATATACTTTTGTGCGGTTTCGTAATTATCATCATAGGTAAGAACATCGTAAAAGCACTCAACTGCTTTTTCAAACTCTTTATTTTGATAATACTGCATTCCTTCGTTGAAAATGTAATTTGACTGGATGAGGTTTTCATAATATACTATCTCATCGCTTATAGTCTTGCTGTCGTATCCGGTATCATAAAATGAGTAAAGCAAATCAAGCGCTTCCTGGGTGGTGTCTAGCTTTTTCGCCTCGCTAAGCAGAGAATCGGCGTGATTTTCCAAGCTTATATTATAATTTGCTTTAAGAGTGCTCGAAGATTCATCATACATCTGCTTTGCCTGTTGATAATTGCGCTCCTTCAGAAGCAAATTGAATTCATTCAGCTGAGTATAGAAATCACTCTGTGACTGGTGCGTTTTTATGGTTATATATACCGGAACTGCAATTATTGCAATTACTATTATTAAAATAAATATCTTTTTCATATAATGAGATTATAACATATTTGCTTTTTAATAACTATATATAATGCTCTTAAGTGTTTACCATAATTGCTGTTTATTATGATAAAGGGGCTGCTCAGCTAAAAGCCAACTAACCCCTTTTCACTATTCGCGAATTTTTATAATCAAATCCGGATCATGCTTTTTGTCCATTTTGTGTCTTGCTTTTCTGTTCTCCACAGTGTCAAATACTATACTCATGTCATAATCTTCCGGGTACAGTTCCTCCGCTTTAACCATCAGCTTTATTCTTTTATGGTTGATCAGCTGCTTTTCCTTTTTTATCATTACTCCGAATTCGCCCTTGGCGTTTGCTTTCTGATAGATTACCCCCATTTCTTTATCCGGGTAGACGATTACTGAGTCTCCGACAGTGAATTTGTTTTCCAGTTCCTTTTGCTTTTCAATTTTGTCATCCTTTATTTGTATTGATTCATTCAGGAAAACTTTCTCCTGTTGTTTTTCTGGATAATCATTAAGCAAATCTTCACTATATTCTGTTTTAGCTTTTTCATTTTTCTCCAATGTATAGGCTGCTTCGTATGCCCGCTTTATCATCCTTTGAGGAAGCCCAAGCCGTTTTGCTATATACAATGCGCAGCTCTCGCCCGCTTCGCCAATCTCCAAAGTATACAGCGGCTTCATGTTTTCTCTGTCAAACTCCATCCGCGCATTTACAAAGCCCTGTTTGCTGGCAGCAAAGTGCTTTATCTCCGGATAATGTGTTGTAGCAAGCAACATGCATTTCTTCGTCGCAAGTTCTTCGAGTATTGCTACTGCAATGCCCATGCCTTCTGCCGGATCTGTGCCGGAGCCTAATTCATCCAATATAACCAGCGACTGATCATCCGCCCTTTTTATTATCTCAATAATGTTGGTTATATGTGATGAGAAGGTAGACAAATTCTCAGTTATGCTCTGGCCGTCTCCTATATCACATAGCACCATATTATGCATTGTGAATACTGCCTGCTCTGCGGGTATATGCAGGCCGCACTGAGTCATCAGCGAAAATAGCCCAACTGTTTTGAGCACCACTGTTTTTCCTCCTGTGTTTGGCCCTGTTATAATGACACATCTTCTTGCTTCGCCGTTCATTTCAAAATTCAGAGGAACTACATCATCCTCATCTATAAAAGGATGTCGTCCTCCTTTAATGGATATATGCCGGCTTGTAACTATCTCTGCGGGAATACCATTCAATTTAAGGCTTAGCTTTGCCTTGGCAAAGATAAAATCAAGCGTTTCCATTGCCTCGATGTTTATTTTTATTGTCATCATTTGACTTTCTACTTTTTCAGTCAAGTCACATAGAATTCTCCTTATTTCATTTTCTTCTTCAATCTTTAATATATCCATTTTGCTATTAAGCGCAGCTACAGAGGCAGGCTCGATAAAATATGTTGCTTTGCTTCCAGACATATCAATAATATTTCCCTTTATCTTGTTTTTATACTGTGCCTTCACAGGCAGAGTATAATGCCCGTTTTTAAATGAAATAAAGTTTTCACTCAAGTACTGCCTGTTGCTGCTTAAAGATTGATTTACTTTATCTTTTATCTGTTCTTCCGTATTTATTATTTTTCTTCTTATGCCAGCAAGCTGCGCGGACGCTCTGTCGTCCACACCTTCTCCCCTTATACTGGATGCTATTTCGTCATGCAGTGTTTCAATTGCGTCTATTGAGCCGCTATAGGAGGAAACCTCCGGCGCGGCGTATTCACATTTTTTAAGATAGGCTTTCATTCGCCTACACGCCGCCAGAAACTGCGCAACATAATTCAGGTCAGAAGGTGAAAGCACAGAATACTGCTCAACCTGTATCAGCGCTTTGCTAAGATTCGTTATTACTGCAAGAGGCGGATTGCCTGCTGTTTCTATTATTTTCTTACCCTGTGATGTCTGCTCCATGTGCATAAGCACGTCAGTTTCTTTCATGTACGGCTTTAGCTCGCGAATCTTATCTTTTATATTTTCGCTCATTGCCATATCCGCGAGCATATCAAGAATTTTATCAAATTCCAGTGTACTATTTGTTTTAGTGTTCATTTCTTTCTCCCTGTCTTTTTTGTTTGTTTTGGCTGGTATTAATCCCAAAAATAATGCCCGTTTAAGACGTACCGCACAAAAGTGCCTACTTTCCTCAACGGGCAAAATGAAACCATAAAACTAAAAAAGCACAGCTCCCGCTATGCTGAAATAACATTCTTTAAAAGAAATAGTTTTACATTATTTTAAGCAAATTGAAAGGTAACGTCCTCTAAGCACGCATATAGTAAGCCTGCCTTACGCTTAGCATGCCAAAGAGCAATTATTAGATTATCTAGTTTTTCCTTTCGGAACCGATAACATAAAAGTACCTTCCTTTTTCATCAACGTGATTATATCAAAGGCTGTAATAAATGTCAATCCAGTAAACAACACTTCAAATTCAACATATATAAATTCATCAAAATGCATTGACTTATATTTTCATTCTATTATAATAAAACTACACAAAACAGGAGAATGAAAATGGCAAAGAAACAGATAAAACGTCATGAGAAAAGAAAAAGAGGTTATAGGATAGTAGTAGGCGTTCTGGCGGCCGCCCTTATCCTTACTACTTTACTGGCAATTGTTGGGCAGGCTATACGCTAAAAACCCAGATAAACAGTGATTTTAGCGGCTTACTATGCATAAAGATTTCAATGAAAATTTATCTTGCCTATTTAAAGGCTAATGTGCTATAATGAGCATTGTCTGAAAATCCATAGGTTGTAATTTCGAGGGTATTACAACTGCGAAAGGTAGAGAAATGAACGTATTAAATATAGCATTATACATTTTAGTTGCATTGGATGCAGTATTTCTGATTGCTGTTGTATTAATGCAGGAAGGCCAGACCGGCGGATTAATGGGCATGGTCGGCGGAGAATCAGAATACGGAGCTTTTTCAAAGCGCACAAGAGCAGCAAGGCTGAAGACTTACACAAAGGTATCTGCCGGAATATTGATGGCATTATTGATAGGTCTTACAGTTCTCCAGAAACTGATGTCATAAGCAGGTTGTAGTTAAAAATTTTAGGACAAAAAGCCAATAGTAAGGCAGGTGAATAAGATGAAGCAGGGAATCCATCCAAATTACATGAAATCCGTAGTTAAATGCGCATGCGGTGAGACTTTCGAAACTATTTCTAACAAAGAAGAAATAAAGGTAGAAATCTGCTCCAAGTGCCACCCTTTCTATACAGGAAAGCAAAAGCTGGTAGATACAGGCGGACGTGTAGACCGTTTCAAAAACCGCTACGGAATGTAAATATGAATTTAATGGTGCAATAATGCAGGACGTATTCTCTCGTTCTGCTTTTTTGCTTATTTATAGGGCAAATCACAAAGAACGCAAAGGTAAAAAATAATGAAAAATAAAGCAGATGATAAAACAAAGCTTCCAAGCATCGGCGGACAAGCCGTAATGGAAGGCGTAATGATGAGAAACGGAGCGGCGACGGCAATTGCTATCCGTAAATCTGAAAAAGTATATTCAATAAAAAAATATGGTTTAGACAAAAAGGCAAAAGAAAAGCCGTGGTATAAAAAATGGATATTTATCAGAGGTGTCACAAACTTCATTGATATTATGAAGCTAGGTGTCACTTCACTTAATGATTCTGTCCAGATGCTCGGCCTGGAAGAGGAAGAACCCGGCAAATTCGAAAAATGGCTGGCCGAAAAAACAGGCAAAGACATCATGGATATTGCTATGAGCGTTGCAATATTTCTTGGTATTGGTTTTGCAGTAGTGCTTTTTATTATCTTGCCAAACCTGATAACTTCCTGGATAGGCAGCAATATAGACAATTCTTTCCTTGTAAACCTGCTTGAAGGTTTAGTAAGAATATTGATATTTATCGGCTATATTACTGCAATATCTCAAATGAAGGATATTAAAAGATTTTTCGGCTTCCATGGCGCGGAGCATAAGACAATAAACGCATTCGAAGCAGGAGACAAGCTTACAATTGAAAACGTGCAGAAGTACACGACAAAGCACCCGCGCTGCGGAACATCGTTCTTAGTCTTTATCATGCTTATTTCAGTAATTGTATTCTCATTTACAGGCTGGGAAGGCCAGCAATGGTGGGAAAGAATAATCATGCGGATACTTTTGCTTCCGGTTGTTGCTTCCATATCCTATGAGCTTCTTATGGGGCTGGCTGACAAAAACGGACTATTAGTAAGAATACTCCGCTGGCCAGGAATGCAGGTGCAGAAACTGACAACAAAAGAGCCTGATGACGGAATGGTTGCGGCGGCAATTATATCATCACTTACAGTAATGAGCGACGAATTATTTGATCGGTATGCTCCCGAGGAATTCCTTCATGTTAGCCCAAGATACCGAAAAGAGGCCTCTTCAGATGAAGAAGATGCCTACGAAGAATTAACAGAGGATAATGGTGCAGCGCTACAGGAAAAACCGGAATATACAATAATAGATTTTGAAGCGGATCAGAAAAAGGAAAAAAAGCCCGTAAAGCAACCCGCAGAAGATGAGCCTTCAGATAAAAACGATGAAGATACATCAACTGATCAATCATTATGATGGATTAAATCCAAATGACATTATTCTTTTGCTGGAGCATACGCTGAGCGCCTCCTATAGTTCATTGATTCTTTCAAGTGACATAACTTTTACAAAAGAGCAGGAGGCTGCCTTCACAAACGGAATAAGAAGATTGATGAAAAATGAGCCAATACAATATATTTTAGGTGAGTGGGACTTCATAGACTTAAAGCTTAAAGTTGATAAAAGAGCACTAATCCCTCGCCCGGAAACAGAGATATTGGCACTTGAAGGCGCGGATATAGCAAAGAAATTTTCTAACCCGAAAATCCTGGATGCAGGGTGCGGAACAGGGTGCATAGGCCTATATATCAAGCATGCTGTGCCCGAGGCCAGCCTTACGCTATGTGATATATCGAATGGCGCTATCTCCTTAGCCAGGGAAAACGCTGAGCTGCATAATCTGGATGTACGCTTTAAACTAAAGGATCTTAAACAAATTGAGGAAACCTATGACATTATAGTATCCAATCCTCCCTACATAACCAGTGAGGATATGAAACACCTTGACAGCTCTGTTATCAACTATGAACCAGCGAACGCTCTATTCGGCGGCGAGGACGGGCTGGAATTCTACAGAATATTATCCGGGCTGCACAGAAACATGAACCGCGGCGGATATATAGCAGTGGAAATAGGAATAAATCAGTCTGAGCAGGTAATTAAACTATTTAGCGATAATTTCATAGATATTAATGTACTGAATGACTTCGCAGGAATAGCAAGAGTAATAACTGCAAAGAAAAAAAACTAATCTTTACAAGAATGGATTGATAGACATGTTTACAGAAAAGGTAAAAAGCATTAAATCAGCATATGATGAACTGACCCAGTTTTTGTCCCAGCCTGACGCTATGGATGACCAGGACAAATGGAGGGAATCCTTAAAAAAGCAAGCAGAGCTTGCGCCTATTGTGGAAAAAATTGATGAATATCTCAGAGCACAGAAAGAACTGAATGAAATAGATGATATCTTAAACTCTGATGATAAAGAAATGATAGAACTCGCGAAAGAAGAGCTGAACCCGCTTAAGGAAAAATCGCAGAGCCTAGAAGAAGAAATTAAAGTATTGCTGATTCCAAAAGATGAAAATGACGATAAGAACGTTGTTCTAGAAATCAGGGCAGGAACGGGCGGGGAAGAAGCGGCGCTGTTTGGCATGGTTCTTCTGAGAATGTATATGTATTACGCCGAAAAAAACAAATGGACAGCAGAAATTATGGATATATCAGAAACTGATATCGGTGGCTGCAAAGAAGCAACTGTGCTTATTTCCGGCAGAAATGTATATTCGCGTCTTAAGTTTGAATCCGGCGGCCACCGGGTGCAGCGAGTCCCGGAAACTGAATCCGGCGGCAGAATACACACCAGTGCGGCAACCGTAGTTATTATGCCCGAGGCCGAAGATGTTGACTATGACATTAATCCTGCGGATTTGCGCATAGACACATATAGAGCCAGCGGAGCGGGCGGACAGCACGTAAACAAAACATCATCCGCTATAAGAATTATCCATGAACCTACAGGTATAATGGTTACCTGCCAGGATGAAAAAAGCCAGACCAAGAATAAGGCAAAGGCCATGCGCGTATTAAAAACGAGAATCATGGATATGCTGGAAGGCGAAAAAAACCAAGAGAGGGCTGCTGAGAGAAAGGGCCTAGTCGGCTCAGGAGACAGGTCGGGCAGGATAAGAACCTATAACTATCCGCAAGGGCGAGTAACCGACCATAGAATCAACCTGACATTATACAAATTGGATGCTGTGCTGCAGGGAGACCTAGACGAAATAATTGAAGCCCTGATTATCGAGGACAGGCAGGCGCGGATGGAAGGAAACGAATAATCATATAAATTTAATATAAATTAACAGAGCGTAAAGTTTTTTACGCTCTTTCTTTTTAAATAAATATATAAACAATGTAAATTCTCAATCTTATTAAATAAAAATAATGCAATAATATCTAAAATATAGTAAAATCATTATTGAAAATCTTGATTAGTACATTACAGGTTTAAGTATATATAATGGCTTGCCGCAAAGATTCAGCTTCATCTGTTAATCGCATCATTATAATAAAGGAACTCAATAGTAAATTTATATATAAAAAATTAATCTTTCAGGAGGTATAATTTATATGAATTTGTGTGCTAAGTGCGGCAGCCCTCTGCCGCCTGAATCAAAGTTCTGCAACATTTGCGGTGCTCCCGTTTCTGCCCCAGTAAACCAACCAGTCGAAAACTCCTCAGACAAAATGCTGAATTGCAAAAGCTGCGGCGCAGAGCTGCCTGTTGATTCCCTTTTCTGCGGGCAATGCGGCGCTAAAACAGCTGAAGACTCCGTTTCTGATAAACCTTCTGAAGTTATCGGCAAGGTTCGCTGTGCTTCCTGCGGCAGCATCGTCAGCCTTTCAGAAAAGGCGTGTGAAAAATGCGGCAAGCCCGCAATGGAGATGCACGAATATCTAGAAACGCTTACCTCACTTCGAAAAGTACGGAAAATAAGAAACGGACGTGCATGGGGATTATTTTTCATAATATTATTTCTGCTTCTGCCTGCAATTACCTTGCTTTACCCATTAATCCGCTATCCCTCTGAGTCAATACATAATGGTGGTTTTACAGTTTTTTCTGCTTTTCTTTTTCTTTTAATTGTTTCTCTTTTAATAAGAAGCGGAAAACTAAAAAAGAAGCTTTCTAATGCCGGAATATCGAAAAATCAATACACCCAATTACTTCAAAAGTGCGAAACTATACCTAGTGCTTTTTTTGAGCAAATCCCTGATGAACCAAAAAAAACCTATGTTGCATCTCCTCCTCTGCAGCCTACGCGCGTACCTGAAAAGAAAAAATCCGGTAAGGGTGCAGGGGTATTGTTTGTTTTCGCTGCTCTTGTTATGGTTTTTGTAGTTATGCTATCATTTGGAATAAATCCGCTTTCATTGATTGGGGGGGACATCTCTGGCCGCTGGGTATCCTATGACAGCTACAGCTCCGGCGGCATGACAACAGAAAGCAATATAGCTATCTATTTCCACAACGGCAAGGCATATATAGGCGATGCGGCGTATTCAAATTCTGAGCTTGCGTCTGGAAAAGCACAGACAATATCTACATACTATGTGATTCCCGGAAAACTAGTGCTTAACAGAAACGGAAAAACATATTCATATAAGTATGACGGGAAGTATATCTATATGGGCAGCAGAAAGCTGCATCATAGCTGAATAAAGCTGTAGTTGAAAGATAACATGCAGATTGAGGAGAAATCCCATATAACCACTATATGGCAAAAGGCATACAACCGTAACTCTGGTAATTTGCGAAGTGAGATGAAAGTCAGAAGTCAGCTGATGTTTATCGGCGTCAGCGGAATAGACAGATATGAAATTTATTTTATTGAATCTGCAAAAGTGAAAAATCCATAGCAAATATTTTACATATATTTTTTATTTTTGCTGTGCAAAACATGCTATAATGAGTCAATGGATAAAAGGCTAGAAAGAACTTATAAAAAAATTAAGAAAAAAGGCGAAAGTGCAGTCCTTGCGGATAAATTTGAGGAAGGCCTTAAATTCTACAATGACGCACTTCCTATGTGCGGAAGCATTTATGGCATAAAGCATGTTGAAACAGCCGATTTATACAACAAAATAGGCGTAGTATATCTTAATTTAGGAAAGTATTCTGCGTGCACAGAATGGCTTATAAAATCAAGAGATATCTACATAGAGCTTAATGAACTCCATCATGCAGGGCTTGCAAGCGTTTATGGCAATCTTGGGGTTCTAAATAGAAAACTCGGCAATAATGATGCTGCCCTTAAAAACTATCTCCTTTCAAAGGAGATAAGAGAAGAGAGAAAGAAAAGGCCCGGCAAGGATGTTGCCCGAATTTACCTGAACATAGGCAATCTATACATTAATAAAAAAGATTATGACCTTGCCCTGCAGTGGTGCAATAAAGCATATGATATCCTTAAGAAAAAAATATTTGATAAAAACAAATATGATTATGCCTCTGTCTGCAACAGCATTGCATTTATTCATCAAAAAACAAATAGCCATGAATCGGCATTAAAATATTATATAAAGTCAATTAAAATCGCTGAATCCGATATAAAAACAACAAAAAATCTGCTGATTACTATTTACGGAAATATCAGCGGCATTTACCGCGAAAAAAGCACCTTCCGTGAATCTATGAAATATCAAATGAAAGCCCTCGATTTATTTAAACAAGTATACAGTGACGAACACCCCAAACTCGCTGACATATATAGCGAAATGGGATCAACATATTTCAGGCAAAGTGAATTCGATAAAGCAGCTGAGTATGCACTTAAAGCTGCTAAAATACGAGAGAAGTTTTTAGGAGAAACTCATATTTTGACTGCGCTTGCCTATTCAAACGCGGGTCTATATACAATACAAACTGAAAACTATCAGTCTGGTTTTAAATACTATGATACCGCCATGTCTATCTATGGCAAATTATATGGAGAAGACTCTGAAGAATACTTCTCCGCCTGCGAACGCATAGCCCGAACATGCTATAAGGCAAAGCTATATGAGCACTGCGCAGAAATATACGAACGTATACTTAACGGACGGATTAAGTTGCAGGGAGAAGATAATGAAAAAGTAGCCAGCCTTTACTACAATATTGGGCAGTGCTATGACAAAATCGGCTCAGAATATGCTGTTATGTGGCATGAAAAATGCGCCTCACTTTATGCTGATATATTGGGCAGTAATAATCGCGTTACAATTAACGCTCAGGTTATAGCGGCGGATATTTGCTACAAATTTGAAAAATACGAACAAGGCCTTAGCTGGTACAATAAAATATTCGCGGCAATTGAAATCAATGAAAACACCAATTTCGATCTTCTGCTTCATTTATACCTAGGGAAAACTGCGATATTCAATAAAACATCAAAAACACCCGAAGCAATAACAACATTTAAGGATGCCCTTTCGGTATTTAATAGCTTTGAAACGAGTGACAAATCCAAATTAACCCTTTCATATAATCTTGCCTTTGCCTGCTCTGAAAACAAGGATTATTCTGACGCCTTAGCATACTTTGCGTCAGCACTAAACCTGATCGGTGAACCTGCAGAAGAAAACACTGAAATCTATTCGCTTATCTGCCGTGAGGTGGCATTAATTCATTTGCATATCTATGCTGATTATTCGGCATCTGCGGAATATTTTGAAAAAAGCATTTCATGTTATAAAAACACTCATGCAGATACGCCTGAACTGGCACAATTATATAAGGATGCTGCCTTTCCATACTTTAAGCTGGGGGATTATGATGTAGCTCAAAACTATTGTTATAAAGCATTGGATATCCTACTTAAAAATTACGATGAAACCCATGAAAAAGTATTAGAAGTAAAATCAATATTGAATCGCATATTAAATCAGAAAAATAACATTCAGTTTAGTGAAGATGCAAACGAGACTTCTATCATTCAGTAATTCTTTACAATTATCAATCTAGACAGCATAATTGATATGGATAGATATCATAAATTCAAGGCTGCCATGCTTAAGGAATTGAACACTCTGGCTGAGCAATAGCTGCCGTTTGCTATATATTAAGCCCTTGCACATATATACATATTTCACAATAAACTCATTAAATTATTTGCTTTTTTCATCATTGCCTTTAAATAACATTTGTGCTAAAATGTTGCGATAAAGGAATCTAAATATTCATGTTCCTTTACGCTCCCATTGTGGTTGTTTCATAAATATATCTAAAAAAAATATATATTAGCAGTCTTTGTTCTTTTTTTACAATTGATAAAGCCTGCAATCAAGGAGAATTATAAAAATGGCCGGTGTTTTGACTGTAATTACAATACCTTTTCTGTCTGTAACTCTTTCTGCTTTAGCGCTATGTGTTATATTTAATAAGCAATTATACGAGACATTACTTCCAACTATTTTTAGCATAATATCCTTATTGTATATAGGATATATATTGAATATGCTTATTATTGCAAAATTTGTTGTTGTTGCAGTTTCTATAGGGTTGTTTATTATCGCATTAATATATTTGCTGACAAATCAGACCAAAAGAATTTTTATACGAAGCATAATTTTTTCTCCTGCAATGCTGATTTACTTGGGGCTTACTATCCTTTTCGTATACTTTTCAAAAGATAACTTGGTCGGCCTTTGGGATGAACTACGGCTATGGGGTGCATACCCAAAAGCTCTTTACACGACCAGTTCACTTCAGCTTGGAAATGATGCAATGATTTATCCTATTATGCAGTCTTATCCTCCTGCAATGCCTCTTTTGGGCTATTTCTTCACTAAATTTTCTAATACATTCAATGAAAGTGTGCTGTTTTTTGTATATTCATTTCTAGGCCTTGCACTGCTTCTGCCATTTACAAAATACCTTAAATGGAGCAAATGGTATAACATATTATTCTTTGCCTTTATCATTGTTTTCATGCCCCATTTGGTCTATATTCTTGATTTTGATTATGCATATTATTATCAAAGCCTATTTATTGATTGTACCCTTGGCATTGCCTTTGGTTATAGCATTATAAAAGCCAAAGATTCAGCATACAAAGATAATTTTGAAACCTACTCATTTTTTGTTCTGCTTTTCTGTTTATCTTTATTGAAAGACTCCGGCATCTTTTTCGCCTTTGTAGCACTGCTGGTTAGCATAATAAACTATTTTAAATTCAAAGAATCCAAAAAAGTCAAATCCTTTATTCTTAGAGCAAGCATATCCGGTATTGCTATTTTGTTTGCTTATCTATCATGGCACCTGACTCTTAGTAGATATAATATTACTAACCACATAAAGTTATCAGGAACTACTTCTTTATTATCCGTACTTAAATTCTTAGTCAAAATTATTGTAGGAAATAAAGTTTATTTAGCAGTTATACTCGTAGCTGTCGTTTCCTTAATAGTATATAAGTATATTCTCTATCGAATGGACCCAAGCGAGAGAAAAACTAAGCTATGGTTTGCAATTATTCAAATTACATCATATGTAGTTTTTGTACTTGGTTATCTGGCGATTTTCGCAAACAGAATAATTGAGGTTCAGCTTCCAAGCATAACGCGCTATATGGGAACTTTAGTTGTTTGCGAATTGTACTGTTTAATATCAATATTAATTGAAAAGTATAAAAATAAGGACTTTTATGAATATATCTCGTCTTTAGTGAAGTCTAATCGTTCCCGAGCAAAATATATTGCTGCGATTTCTATGTCCTGCATATTATTGATAGCTTCAATACTTCTTATAAACAATTTCAGGAAATACGATTCAGGGGTCTATGCTGAAGCATCTCAGATTGAAGAACACATTGTATCCCAGGTAGAAGGTAATGATGATGAAATGCAAAACATATTTTACATTACTCAGGGGGATGTAGGTTCAGCAGCTATTTTGCATCATCGACTATATTTTAATCTGATTGATCATAATATTCGTATAGCGAATTTTTACTCCGAAATAAATGTATTGCATCTCACACATAGCGAATTCCTTGACCTTCTTATAACTATGGATATTGATTATATTTATATTCATGATTCAAGCGATGAATTCGTCAATCTTTTTGGAGATCTCTTTTCCGATTATTTGTCTCCGGATTCCTGTGATTTGATTTTTGAGCTGGATAGTGAATCTTTGGATATAAAATATTGACCCGGAATAAATGAGCACTCTTATTTCACTCAAGCTTACCGATATCCTCTTAAATTATTGACTTTTATACCCCCGTATGGTACACTATTTCGGCAAGCCGCTCGGGCAGGGTACATAAGATGCTGACAAAAGCACACCCTGAATATCTGATTTTTCAGTCTCCGGCGAGCCCTAATAAAAAGGAGTAAGCAAAAATGTACGCAATCATAGCATCAGGCGGAAAGCAGCATAAAGTCTCAGTTGGTGAAACTGTTTATGTTGAAAAACTGGATGTAGCCGAAGGTAAAAAAGTATCTTTTGATACATTAATGTATTCCGACGGCAAAAAAGTTCAAATCGGAACACCGCTTGTAAAGGGTGTAACAGTTGAGGGCAAAGTACTTAAGCAGGTACGCGGCAAGAAGGTCATCGTATTCAAGTACAAGCCAAAGAAGAACATTCGCAAAAAGCAAGGACACCGCCAAAATTATACGGCTGTTGAAATAACAGGTATAAAAACAGCGGAAGTCAAGTAAGGAGGATTATAATGGCACATAAGAAAGGCGTTGGTTCATCCAAAAACGGCCGCGAGAGCGAGAGCAAGCGACTGGGAACAAAATGCGGAGATGGACAATTTGTCACAGGCGGCAGCATTATAGTCCGTCAGCGCGGAACAAAGATTCATCCAGGCACTAACGTAGGCATCGGCGGAGATGATACATTATTTGCAACTATTGATGGACGCGTAAAATTTGAGCGTAAAGACAAAAAGCGCAAGCAAGTCAGCGTTTATCCTGTCGCTCAGTAAGAGTACATCACAGAAATCAAAAAAACACGGCAGCCGCTGTGTTTTTTTAATGCTTTTATAAATGGAAATGGTATAATACAGAGAATAAATTAATATTGGGGTATACTATGAAATTGAGAAAAGTTGAATTTATTGAATTTGAATCAAAGGGCGTAATAACACAGAAAACCTGGCTGGTAATTATGATGGCCGCCATGGTTTACTATGCCTACACAATGATAATTTCTTTCATTTCGCTTTTTGCGATGATAATAAAAAATCCAGGCGCGTTGGCAAACGGTATGCAGCTTCTGGAGTCTGATGGTTTCAAAATACTTTATCTGTTCCTTACTGCAATAGGAATACTAATAGCATTACTATATGTGCGGTTTATGGAAAGGCGCTCGCTTACTTCAACCGGAATAACAAAAGAAAAACTATCTAAAAATTACTTCAGCGGCTATCTTATTGGTATTTTAATGATTTCTTTGCCTGTTGCCGTGCTGGCATTATTCAAAGGAAGCATTGAGATCAGTGATTCCTTTGACTATACTCTTATTCTGCTCTGCTTCTTTGGATTTCTTGTTCAGGGCGCATCAGAGGAAATAATGATGAGAGGATACATTCTTACATCCCTTGCAAAGACCGCAGGGCTTATCTGGGCTGTAGTTATTACTTCCTTCGGCTTTGCTGCGCTGCACCTATTGAACCCCAATATGGGAGTGCTGCCGTTTGCCAATCTGGTTCTGTTTGGCCTTTTTGCCGCATTTTTGTTTTTACGTACAGGAAACATATGGACTATAAGCGCGCTGCACTCCGCTTGGAATTTCTTCCAAGGTAATGTTTTTGGCATCGAGGTAAGCGGGCAGGTGTTCGGCGGCAGCCTGCTTAAAGTGACTTCCGCTGCTCCTGCCATATTATCCGGCGGCGACTTTGGGCTTGAAGGCGGATTGATAGTGACCATTATTCTTATATTATCTACTTTGCTAGTTTTGTTCGCCGGCAAAAGCAAGCTGGTAATAGGTTCTGGTACCCATGAATCCGACTTGGTCGGGCAATAAAAACATCCTAAATCAATAAAATTACTGCAAGGACTACTTTATGATAAAAGCACTAAAGCTCTCTCCCAAAGGAGAGACTAAGGATTTTCTATCCATATTATTTAAGCTTTCACTGCCTGTTATATTTCAGAACGTGCTTCATTCGTTTGTAAATCTGGTTGATACTATAATGGTGGAATCATTAGGCGATGTTGCGATTGGTGCGGTTGGCCTGGGAAATCAGATATATTTCATTATTCATCTGATAATTTTCGGTGTGGCAAGCGGTGTTTCCGTATTCATTGCACAATACTGGGGCTCTCAAGATATTAAGGGCATTCATAAATCAATGGGTATAGGCATATCAATATTATTACCTGTTACACTTGCCGCAATGCTATTTGTAATTGCCAAACCACAGACAGTGCTAAGCCTGTTTACATCCCAGCCGGAGCTTCTGGAAGAGGGCGCAAAATATTTGAGAGTTGTATCAGCTTCATATGTCTTTTCCGGCATTACGATGATACTGGGCCAATCTTTACGAAGCACAGAAAATGTGCGTACTCCGTTTTTTTCAACCGCAATGTCCTTGATACTGAATGTCGTACTCAATTACATTTTGATCTATGGAAAACTTGGCTTCCCTGCTATGGGCATAATAGGAGCGGGGCTTGCAACGTCAATATCCCGTATCATTGAAACCATCATACTGCTCGCAATCATATATACTAAAGGTTCTCCTGCAGCACTGAAAATTAAAACCGCTTTTTCTTTTTCAGGTGATTTTATCAAGCGCTTTATTAAGACATCGTCTTTTGTAATAATAACTGAGACATTATGGGGATTTGGAACAACTCTATTTTTTGCGGCATACGGGCGTGTTGCCGGCGGCATCGAAACCGAAGTCGTAGCGGCAGTTAATGTGTCCAAAACCATAGAAAATCTCGTGTTGGTTTTTTACTGGGGATTTGCTGCTGCCAGCGCTGTGACTGTAGGAAAGCTTATCGGGCAGCAGACATTTGATAAGGCGCGCAGGTATGCATACAGATTTATTATAACCGGCTTAATTACTGGGCTAGTTCTTGGTATCGCGCTGTATTTTATCAGTTTTCCCATTCTGTCACTATTTAAGGATATTTCGCAAAGCGCAAAAGACTATGCAAGATTGTATATATCGCTGTTTTCTGTGTTCCTTTTCCTACGCGGTTCATGTGCCATTACAACTGTAGGGGTGCTGCGAAGCGGCGGGGATACTGTGGTTGCCATGCTTATTGATGTTGTTCCGCTTTATGTGATAATTCTTCCTGCAATGTTCTATGCTACTATTGTACTTAAGGCAGCTCCTGTATATTTGTTTTTAATAGCAATGAGCTACGACCTGCTAAGGTTTGTGCCCTCTATGGCTCGCATACTGGGGGATAAGTGGATGAAGAATGTGGTTGATTAAGCAGCAAAGAATAGTCAATAAAAAAGCAGTATTAAAAAAAGGGGGGGGGGGTAAATATTTTATGTCAAGGGTATGCATTGTGCGGCATGGTGAATCTGAGTGGAATAAAGAAAAACGCCTGCAAGGCAGCGCGGATATACCGCTAAATGACACAGGCCGAGAGCAAGCAAGGCAAATAGGGCAGTTTTTGGGCGAATTGAAATGGGATAAAATAATCACCAGCCCTTTGGTCCGCGCAAAGGAGACTGCAGAAATAATCGCAAAAGTTATTAACATTCCATCGGTTTTTGTGGATAAAAAACTATCTGAACGCAATTACGGCAAAGCTGAAGGTATGGCATTGGACGAAGTACGCAAAAAATATCCAGACAGAAACTATGATGGTGCAGAAGAGTGGGATTCTTTGCAGGAAAGAGTTTTTTCATCTATTATTTCTCACGCAAGAGAAAACAGCGGTAAAAATATTATATTGGTTTCCCACGGTGCAGCGATTAATTCCATGCTTTTTACTCTCTCAGGTGGTAAATTCGGCTCCGGTATCACACGGCTTCATAACTGCTGCGTAAATATGCTTTCATTTGACGGCGAGCATTTTGAAATAGAGTACTATAATAAAAAGGTATACGATGACTAACAAAGAAATATTAAAAATAGCTATGATGCAATCTGCCATAGACAGCAGCTGCCATGCACAGGATTTTACATTAAATACTAACAAAGTTGTTATTTCTTCTGCTGCTTCAGGTGCACGCAGATATTTATCGCTGCCTTTTGATTGCGATCTTACATCCTACGGCAATAATATTGTTGCGTCTGTTTCGCCCGAATTAGTTAATATAGTTGAGCAATATATCAACAAGTATGCCGTGGAGCACTGCTTTGAGACTCCCAATATGCATATGCTAGATGAAGAATTGAAAAAGCACGGTTTGAGCGTTTGCTTTATGGCTGAGTATTTCTTGCCTGATGCAGAAAAACTGATGCCTTTAATATGTGAATATCCAACCCAGATTTTAAATCCTAAAGATTTTGAATCACTTTATCTGCCTCAATGGAGCAATGCATTGTGCGAAAGTCGCAAGCACTTAGACGTGTTGGCAATCGGCGCATATGATAACAATAAATTAATCGGATTAGCTGGCTGCTCTGCCGACTGCGAAACCATGTGGCAAATTGGCGTAGATGTTCTGCCAGAATATAGAAAAGCTGGAGTAGCCTCTGCACTCACCAGCCAACTGGCTGTAGAAATTCTCAAGAGAGGTATTGTGCCTTTCTATTGCTGCGCGTGGTCAAATATCAAATCTGTAAGAAATGCGATTAGGAGCGGATTTAAGCCGGCATGGGTGCAGATGACGGCAAAGAGCATAAACTTTATAGACAAGATGAATAAATAGCTAAGTACTATTAAGTAAGTCCCGAAGCATATAATCGTTATTTTGAAATTGATGTTGACAATGCCCCAAGGGAACAGTATATACTCAAAATATCAACTTCAGGAGGCCATTATGAAAATCAGCGAAGTCTCAAAAATTACAGGACTTACAAAAAAAGCTATCAGATATTATGAGATGAAAGGATTAATCACTCCGGCCGAGGATGAAGCCGGACACAAAAACTACACTAACGATATAGCAGACTCGCTTCAGCTAATAGCATTCCTGCGAAATTTGGATATGTCAGTTCAGGATATAGTTTCTTATCTTGCTGCTGCTGACAAAAGCAAAGTACTAAATCAACATATATCTAGCATCAATTACAAGATAGTGCAATTTAAAAATATAAAGGACCTTACAGTCTCTTTATTGGAAAACCCAAGTAATTATAAATCCCTTAACATGGAATTGGAAAGGGTGAATCGCTCGAATACTGACTACTTATTAAATAAACTTAAAAAATTATTTCCTACTGCTTTCGGCGAATATATCATTGTTCATTTTAGAGAGTATTTAGCAGAACCCGTAGATTCTATAGAAAAGAATGAAGCTCTAAATAAAATTGTTTCCTTTTTAGATGAATTTGATGAGTCGCCCATTCAGGAACATATTGATATGCTGCTAAATGCGATTACTAAAGAGGAAATGGCAGATATAAGCTATGATCTCGATTATTCAATGAAAAATCTGAATATTAATTTAGATAACCAGGATGAAGTGAAAAAATTCAGAATGTTTATACAGGCGTCTAAGGAAAAGATGAATGTTTCCCTAAAAAATTACCCTGATATAGCTAAGGCAAACAAAGCTGTGCTGGCATATCTTTCAGAAGTAGGGTACAAAGAGCATTTTATAGATAATCTAAGAATTTTAAGTCCTAAATATGATCAATATTTAGCATATTTTGAGAATCTCAGCAATATACTTCAATAATATTATCAACATTAATAATCTATTCCTAAATCTATATCCTCAGCACCACATTCTCGCAATACTTTTCACATCTTTTCGCATATTCTTGCAAATAATCCTCGCTGTGAGGCTTTATATTGGCCCTGAATCGGTCGCGTTCCCGTAGGGTTAATGGCTTGTTATACTGCTGTATGGCGTACCTAGCGAGTTTTGGAAGCCCTGCAAGTGTGTTAAGCATTTCATCGGCATTTAGCTGTGGAATCATCGTTGTTCTTATCTCATATGAAATACCGGATTGAACAATATACGTTATGGTATTATTTACCATATTTCCATCTGCCGTCCCTTCGCATATTTGAGGATATTTTTCAAACGGCGCTTTCAGGTCAACGGCGATATAGTCAATCAGTTTATTTTGAATCAGGTATTTAACTGCATCTGTATTGCTGCCGTTTGTATCCAGCTTTACGCTGTATCCGTAAGGCTTAATCCTGCCGATAAATTCTGCCAAGTCTTTTTGCAGCGTTGGCTCTCCTCCGCTTATTACAAAACCCTTAATAATTCCCGCTCGCTTTTCAGCGAAATCTATTACCTCGTCGGTGTCAATTATTCTGCTGCCATCTAATATCTCCCTGTTGTGACAGTAGAAACAATCATAGTTACAGTACGAAGTAAAAACTGCAATTGAAACCATCCCCGGATAATCAACCATTGAACTTTTTTGTATCCCTGCTATTTTCATCAATTTAGTGCCTTCTGTTTTATCTTTTTTTTTTACATTATATCAAAGCAGTAAGCAATAATACAACATATAAAAACAAAAGTCATTATAATATGATATAATCTTCTCATATAAAACAGGAGCTAATAATATGGATAGAGAATTTATTAAAGACTGGACAGAAAAGCTAAAAGATACTATTACGCTGCATAATCAAATACAACACATTGATTTTTCATTGGAGCAACTGCATCCAATAGCAATAGTCAAAAACAAGACTTTCTACATTTTCGACTATAACCGTACAAAAGAAATCTATGAGCTGGTTTATGAAAAGCAGCTGCCGGATATTCAGATACCTGAAAAAGTGCTGGCAAGCTTTCCCTTGGATTTCTACAACGGAAAGCCTGCTGCAGTAATCAGCGAGGACGCGCTAGAATCATTGGAAAAGCGAATTTTTATATTCCATGAGTTTGTTCACTGCTTTCAGTATAACAACGGTGAACAAGAGATAAAAGAAACTTTAGGAATCTACAAAACATATAAAAATGAAAATAATCATATGTGGGAAATCAATCACCCCTTTCCATATGAAGATAATGATTTTGCAAAAACTGTTGTTTCGCTTAGCGAGCATTACAAAGCAGCAGACGAGAAAAGCATCATCAGTTCCTATAAAACATTGAAAGATATTCTCTCTGATTATGAATATTTGATATGGCAGGAATGGAAAGAAGGGTACGCGCGTTTTGTAGAAAACAATATTCGCAGCTTTCTAAAAATCACCTTAAATGACACCCCCAAAGCCAAACCCTTTGACCGGTCTCTTTTTTACTGGACAGGAAGCCATCATATCGATTTCTTAAAAAACATTCAGAAAAAACATTTTTCTTCGCTTAGTGATTTGTTTAACCTTATGCTTTGAAATTAATAAGAACATTTTAAAAAGAAAGATTGTTTTATGGAGATAAAAGAAGTATATAAAAACAGAAGATCCGTGCGAAAATTTAAAGACACGGAAATAGATGAGGACATTATAAATGAGCTTTTATTTGCCGCGAACTCAGCACCCTGTACCGATACATGCAATTATTTCTTTGGCGTCATAAGGGACTCCGTGGTAAAGCATCAAATAGGGGAGGCGACAATTTATGCAAATTGGGTAGCAGATGCACCTGTTATTTTCGTATGCTGCTCCAATATCCAATTTGACCTTAAAAACGAAACTGCTGAAAGCTACGCAATGCAGGGCATGACAGCTCGTTACGGAAAGGAAACTGTCGACTTCTTAATAGGCACTGAAAACAGAAAAAGCGCAAAAACCTTGATGCAGGCATCTCCTGCCTATATCGCCGCGCAGCATATAATATTATCTGCAGTGTCAATGGGGTTTCGAGGCTGCCTTGTGGATTTTATAAATTTGGAGAAAATCAACAAGATTCTTGGCTTGCCGGATAATATAACATGCGAGCTTCTTGTGCCCATTGGGTATCCTGATGAAACTCCGATACCTATTAAGACAAATGAAAAGAAAAATGTATTTTATGATAAATGGGATAAATAGAGCATATTTCTTCCGACTAAGCGCTCTTTATATTTGCGTTAATATGCTGGCATCTTTTCCATGGGCTATTCCTTATGGTAAGAAAGAAATTGATTTTATGCTCGATATGATTCAGCAGGCTATGAGCTGGTATGATGACATGAACCTTTATATACTCAAACGGTACACAGATAATAAAGGAATAAACCTATGAAAGTTTTGATTATCGGTGCAAGCGGATTTCTAGGCAGTACTTTATATAAAAAATTCACTCAAAATGGTGCGGTTGTTATAGGAACATTTAATAGCAATCAGATTGATGCTAAGCAAATTAAAATGAACCTATTTAACTTATCAGACATTGAGAGGGTTCTTTTAGAGTCTATACCCGATGTAATAGTCTGGGCTGTCTGCGATTATGAGAACGAGAATAGGCTAACAGATATCGGAATAAAGTACATTCTAAATTGTATAAATAATTCTATTAAATTTGTTTACATATCCACAACTATATCTGAAGGACCGCTTCAAAGAGAAACTGTAAACCCAGTCTACAGAACAGAAGATATGTATTTGTATAAATACGTAAACGGTAAAATTGACGGTGAAAAGCTGGTAAAAGCCCATAAAAACCACATAATTGTGCGACCAGGCTCAATATACGGCGTAGACGGATACAACCGCCTAGACACAAGAACAGCAACAATAAAGGAAAAAATCGAAAATAAAATTCCATATGTTCGCGCAGATAATCTTGTTACTTCTTTTGTAAATGTTAATGATTTAGCAAAAGCTATAGTTGAGTTAATTGATATGAATTTTATCGGCACAATTAATATTGCTGGCGATATTCCCGTAAGCCATTACTATTTCAGCAAAAAGAGAGCTGAGTCTTTAGGCTTGGATACAAACTATATAACTGCTGAAACAAAAGATACAGCATATGAATATTCATTAGATACAACAAATCAAAGGAATTTGCTACAAACAAATATACAAAATCTATAAATGTTTCACGTGAAACATTTATATCTTATTTTCTGTTTATCCATTCTATAATTTCAGTACATGTTTCTTTCGGCTTTTTTCCCTTTGTATAGACAATTAATTTTGCCAGCTTTGCATTGCATTCATTTTCAATAAAAATATTATTATACTCAAACTTGTTTCTTTTATATAGAATATCAATTGATTCTTTATTGTCAGAAGAGGGCAGTATTAAAACAACATTATCAATAGGTTTCAGGTTTTCTTCAACTTTTTTAAATAGTTCTTTATCATCATATACAGATTGGCCTGCGCCAAAGTCTATAATATGACCTTTATATTTTTCTAAAATAATTCCTACTGATTCTGCTTCAAAGGGTTTCCAATATTCATACAATCCCAAGAATCCTTTTTCGTCCATAAGCTTTTCAGCAAGATTAAAATCATAGCCAGTTTACTATATGTATTCCATCGCTCATCATCCAGGCTTGCGCGAGGTATATTTAATTTCTTTGCAATCAATTTGGCAATAGTTGTTTTGCCTGCACCGACCGGCCCTATTAAAATAACGGTTTTACTCATGCAGTCTCCATTCTTAAGATTATTGCTCTTACTTTACTATACAACAAAGGACTATCCATTGGATAGCCCTTATGGCGTTCCCGAGGTGATTCGAACACCCGACCTGCCGCTTAGGAGGCGGCCGCTCTATCCTGCTGAGCTACGGAAACATATTTGATTTATACGGAGCATAAATCGCAGTATTTATGATATAATACTTTCAAATAATAATCAAGGTTTTTTTGAGGTAAATATGAATTGGAAAAAGTTAAAAATATACTGTACCCCTGAGGCAGTGGAGATATTAAGCGCCGTCCTTTTGGATAACGGCATTACAGGGTTTATAATCAATGACCCAAATACCATAGATGAAATCTATAATGCAGAACATTCACACTGGGCATATATTGACGATAATCTGGAAGACTACAAGAGTATTGACACCAGTGTGGAAATATATTTCCCTGAAGACCAGCAGGGCAGAGAAAGCCTTTTAAATGTTCAGTCAGCAGTGAATTCATTAAAAACTCAGGATTTTGGCTTTGACCTCGGTTCGCTCGAATTCGAATATGACGAAGCAGATGATAAGCTTTGGCTCAATGATTGGAAGAAATACTTTAAACCAATAAAAATAGGGGAAACGTTTTATATAAAGCCATCATGGGAAACAATAGATGAAAAGCACGACAGATATGTAATTGAGATGGATCCTGCTAATTCCTTTGGCTCCGGGACACACGCCACTACGCAGCTGTGCCTTGAGGCTTTCGAGAAAATATACGACAAATCAAAGAATATTACTGTGCTGGATTTGGGCTGCGGCAGCGGTATACTTGGAATAGGCGCTGCTCTTTCTGGTGTTAAGAACATTACATTTGCTGATATCGACCTGCACTGCACACAGACAGCAAAAGAAAACGCGATAAACAATAATCTGAATATAGACAATTTAAGATTCGTGTGTGGCAATATCTTAACAAATAATAATCTGATTGAAGAAATCGGAACCAAAAAATATGACATCGTTTTTGCAAATATAATGGCAGAAATCCTTATTGAGATGTCGCCGGTTCTTGAAAAGTTTCTTAAAGAAAAAGGATATATAATACTTTCAGGAATAATCACGCAACGGCTGGAAGCCGTAAAGGCGGCCTTCACAAACGAGGGTTACGATATAATATCTGTTGATATAAAGGATGACTGGTGCGCAGTAGTAGTGCAGAAATAATGTTTCACGTGAAACATTTCAATATTCTTCATCTGCAAAAAAATGAATTAATAGAAAGACTATATGGATATAAAATCAAAACAAAAAACTGTGGCGGCCCATACAATAGGCTGCAAAGTTAATCAGTATGACACTCAGGCCATGCTTGAAATATTTGAGCAGCGGGGTTATAAAGTCGTGGATTTTTCAGAACCAGCGGATGTATACCTTGTAAATACCTGCACCGTCACATCAACCGCCGATAAAAAATCCCGGCAAATGCTGAGGCAGGCGAAGCAAAATAAAGACTGCGTTGTAATTGCTGCGGGATGCTACTCACAGAGAATGCAGGAAGACATATATGAATACTGCGACATAGCAATAGGAACAGCGGACAGAAACCAGATTGCCGATATGGTGGAAGAGTATCTTGAAAACAACTGCCGTACAGAAGAAAGCGTTATACATAACCATCTGAATAAAGACGCACCTTATGAACAGCTTTTCGTTACCAAACTTGAAGGCCATACAAGAGCACATATGAAGATACAGGAAGGCTGCAATAACCGATGCGCGTACTGTATTATCCCATCTGTCCGAGGATCAATACGTTCACGCACCCTTGAAGATATTAAAAAGGAGGCGGCCGCACTGCACAAGAATAACTGCAAGGAAGTTGTGCTTACAGGGATAAACCTGTCCAGCTACGGCAAAGACCAGTCGGGCAAGCCTACTCTTTATGATGTAGTTAAAACAATTGAAGCAGAAAATATCCCAAGAATACGCTTAGGCTCCATTGACCCCGGAACATTTCAGTCAACTCCGCAGCTGCTTGAAAACATATCTGCGCTGTGCCCGCAGTTTCATATCTCGCTGCAAAGCGGCTGTGACAAAACATTGAAATCCATGAACAGGTGGTATACAACAGAAAAGTATTTAAAGGAAGTGGACTTCATCAGAAGCTTTATTCCTGATGCTGCAATTACAACGGATATCATTGTCGGCTTCCCGGGGGAAACAGAAGCCGATTTTAGTGAGACATTAGCCTTTGTAGAAAAAGTTCAATTCTCACGCATACACGTCTTTCCTTTCTCACCCCGCCCGAATACCAAAGCATATGACATGAAAGCCAAAGTGCCTAAGGCAGAAAAAAATAAAAGAGTACATCAGCTGATAGATCTGGGAGAAAAATTGGAACAGGAATATATGAAAAAATTTATAGGAAAAACCGTCAGCGTTTTATTTGAGACCAACAAAGGAAATATTTACACTGGATATTCAAAGGAATATATTCCGGTAAATACATCTAGCCCTTCGGACATAAAAACTCAACTAATAAATGTAAAAATTGCTGAACTTGGAAATGGCTATTTACTGGGTCAAATATGAAAACTCAAAAACATAGTCTTTCCTTTTATGAAAATCTTTTGTATAATATATTTGCTATTTTAAAAAGTGAAAGGACGTAAATAACTTGTCAAAGGTAATTGCGGTTGTAAACCAAAAAGGGGGAGTTGGAAAGACCACAACTTCTGTAAATTTATGCGCTTGTATAGCAACATTGGGTCACAAAGTCCTGCTTATCGATATTGACCCTCAGTCGAACTCAACAAGCGGCATTGGCATAAATAAAGCAAAAATTAAGAATTCCATTTATGATGTTATAATAAACGGTTCGTCTATAAAAGACTGTTACATGAAAACCATGCTGGATAATCTTACAATTGTTCCTTCAGCGCCTGAGCTCTCCGGCGCGGAGGTTGAGCTGGTTACTGTAATATCGCGGGAAACAAAGCTAAAGGAAGCTTTGGAAGAAGTAAGGGGTGACTTTGAATATATATTCATTGACTGCCCTCCTTCATTAGGTCTATTAACAATCAATGCACTTACGGCGTCTGATAACCTGTTGGTTCCCATCCAATGCGAGTACTACGCAATGGAAGGCCTAGCGCAGCTGATCAATTCTGTGCGCCTTGTTAGACAGCACCTTAACCCTTCATTAAATTTTGAAGGCGTTCTGCTAACAATGTACGACAGCAGAACAAATTTGTCCGATCAGGTAATGATCGAAGTTAAAAAGCATTTTAAGGAAAAAGTGTATAAAACTGTTATTCCGAGAAATGTAAGGCTAAGTGAAGCTCCGAGCTATGGATTGCCCATCACTTTGTATGACCCCGCCTGCACAGGAGCAAAGGCCTATCATTCACTGGCCAATGAATTCCTGTCTCAAAACAGCAGGGGGTAATAATGAGCGATAACAAAAACAGAGGATTAGGAAAAGGTCTGGATGCGCTCTTTGGTTCGTCGGAAACATATGATACTCCGCTTTCTGTAAACGGAGAAAGCAAAAAAGACATTTCAAAAGTTCCCATGCATCTGATTGACCGCAATTTAGGCCAGCCTCGCCAAGTATTCGATGAAAAGAAGCTTAACGATCTCGCCGATTCAATCAAGATACATGGCGTACTTCAGCCAATTCTTTTATCAGAAAAAAACGGCCGCTATCTGCTTGTCGCGGGAGAGAGAAGATGGCGCGCATCCAAAATTGCCGGATTGAAAGAAATCCCTGCTTTGATAAAGGATCTGTCCCCTGTTGAAATATCCCAGATAGCACTAATAGAAAACCTTCAGAGGGACGACTTGAATCCCATTGAAGAAGCACAGGGAATGAAAAATCTGATGTCTGAATACGGACTCACGCAGGAAGAGGTAGCAAAGGCCTTAAGCAAAAGCAGGCCCGCCGTTGCCAACACGTTGCGCCTTCTTGCCCTTCCTGAATATATTATAAAGCACATTACTGACGGCGAGCTCTCTGCTGGGCACGGCAGGTGCCTTGTGGGAATAAATAACGAGACCCTACGCAAAAAACTATGTGACAAGACAATAAACGAAAATCTCAATGTACGGCAGCTGGAAAATCTGGTTAAGGCATCATCCAACTCAGAAGAAAAACAAGAAACTAAAAAACCGGAAAAATCTTATCCCGAAATAAAGGAGTTTCAGGAAACCTTGCAGAAAAATATCGGCATGAAGGTTGATATAAAGGGTTCTCTGGAGACAGGCAAGATAACCATAAGCTATACCAAAAGACAGGAGCTTGAAGATTTTTACGAAATGGCAAAGAAGATCAAAAGATAAGGATAGAAAATGAAAATAAAAATCACATCCAAAGAAATAGGAAAAATGGTCGATTACGCGGTGCTTAAACCGCAGGTTACAAAGGAAGAATTAACTGCACTGCTTGACGTAGCTATAGAGTACGGCACAGGCACAGTATGCGTAAGGCCAAGCGATACGCCGTTTGTTAAGGAATATATAAAGGGAAAAGATGTTAAGCTTACCTCTGTTGTGGGATTTCCCCACGGTACAACCCTAACCTCTGCAAAGCTGGCCGAAACTAAAGAAATGCTCGAAATCGGCTGCGAAGAGCTGGATATGGTTCTTAATATCGCTCAGCTTAAATCCGGCAATTACGAAGCAGTATACGCGGATATAAAGGCTGTCAATGATTTAATAAAAGAAAGCGGAAAGCTTTCAAAAGTAATTTTTGAAACATGCTATTTAACTGATGATGAAATAGTCAAAGCCTGCGAGATATGCATAAAGGCCGGTGTTGATTATGTAAAAACATCAACAGGCTTCGGTAGTGGAGGAGCAACAATACATGCGCTGAAAATAATGCGCGCGAATACTCCGGAAACAATGGGCGTTAAAGCCTCCGGCGGAATCAGAACATTAGAGCACGCCCTTAGCGCGATAAGCGTAGGTGCCAGAAGGCTTGGCACATCCTCAATAAAGGATATTGTAGAAAAAGCAAAAAAAATAGAGCGCTCTAATCCTGAAAGTTTATTTTATGAAACCGACACAGAAAACATTAATGAATTGGGTGACGGATATTAAAACCACTGAATAAACACATAGAAAATGAGAGTAAATTTATAAATATAAATTCTGCTCTCTTTTTTTAAAATTCATAAAAAAAATATTTTCTTTTTTCCAAAAAAGTAAATCAACATATGCTATGCCATACTAATCGTAATACAACATTTGGTAGTTGCAAAAAAAGTTATCCACAAATCCACAATTTTTTTACTTTGTTCTCAACATGTGTGGATAACTGACTAAAAAAACCTATTTACTTTTGCATTTATATCTGTTAATATATATTTTGTTCACAATTTATTAAATTTTACTTATTAATAACCCTGTGATATATGTGGATAACTTTCAATTGATGGTGATATCTGTTTTTTGGTTTTATGTTGAAAAGCATTAAGTCCGCATATTAATTTATTGATACATTTAGGGGATTTGAGATGCTGGATATTAATGAAAAACAAAACACAGACTGGATTGAAGCAAAAGACTTAATTCAAGAAGAAATACCTTCTTCGGTCAGCTATCAAACATGGATAAAGCCATTGACATTCGTTAAATTAGTTAACGGTACATTATATTTAAAAGCTCAGAATAGTTTTCAAAAAAACTTTTTGATAAATAACTATATCCCCCTTATTGAAAATGCATTCTCAAAAGTTACAAACAAACCTTGTCATGTTGAAATAATACTTGAGTATTCAGAGATAGACGGATCTGAGGGAGGCAGCGATACCCAGCCTACAAATCCGCTTATGCTAAACCCGAATTATACTTTTGATACATTTGTTATAGGCAACTCAAACAGATTTGCCCATGCTGCATGCTTAGGCGCGGCAGAATCACCCGGAGTAGCATATAATCCGCTGTTTTTATATGGCGGTGTTGGCCTAGGAAAAACCCACCTTATGCATGCTATCGGCCATTTCGTTAGAAATCACTCGCAGAACACTACAGTTATGTATATTTCAAGTGAGAATTTTACAAATGAATTAATCAAGTCTATTCAAAGAAACAAGATGGACGAATTCAGAAAGAAATACAGAAATGTTGATGTACTGCTGATAGATGATATTCAATTCATTTCAAAAAAAGAAAGAACCCAGGAAGAATTCTTCCATACTTTCAATGATCTTTATGAATCACAGAAACAAATAATCATATCTTCTGACAAACCGCCTCAGGAAATTGAGCAGTTGGAAGAACGGCTGCGTTCCAGATTTGAATGGGGCCTGATTGCTGATATTCAGCCGCCGGATTTAGAAACAAGAATTGCAATACTAAGGGAAAAGGCAGCAACTAAAGGATACCCTAATATAGACCATAAAATACATGAATACATTGCAACAAAATCCGTAAGCAACATAAGAAAGCTGGAAGGTGCACTGACAAAAGTTATCACTTTCGCGGAATTTTCCAAAAAGGAAATCACGCTTGCGCTGGCCGCAGAGTCACTAAAAGATTACCTTAAAGAAAATTCCATACAGCAGGTCACTCCGGAATCTATTATAGAAGCCGTATGCAACAGATTTTCTCTTACGACAGAGCAGCTTTGTTCCAGAAGGCGAAGTAAGGACATAGCATACCCAAGGCAGTTATGTATGTACTTAATGCGTGAACTTACGGACCTTTCTCTGCACGACATCGGAAATATTCTAGGCGGCAGAGACCATACTACAGTGCTTTACGCTTTCAGGATAGTATCAGAACAATCTGCAGATGACAATGAACTGCGTTTGATGCTTGCAGACCTTACTAAAAAAATTCGAGGAAACTGATTTTATCAACATAAATAAAGGTGATTGTTTATAAAAAATAATAACTATCGTGGTTATTAAGGCAGATATATACATCAAAAATGTACTGTTTTATATGTATTAGGCATCTTATTAACTCTATAAACATAGCTTATTATTACTACTATTATATAGTATAATTATAATAGTAAGCAACAGCTCAAAAACCAAGGAGATGAAAAAATGAAATTTACATGTGAAAAAGAAAAGTTATATAACGGACTGGCAATCGTTACAAAGGCAATTGCTGCGAGAACTACCCATAAATCCTTAGAAGGCATATTAATAGAAACATACGACAATATGCTTAAGCTTACATGCACAGATATGACAATAGGTATTGAAACAAAAGTACCTGCAAAAATAGCACAGGAAGGCAAGGCTTTGGTTCAGGGCAGGATATTCAGTGAATTTGTAAGGAAGCTTCCTGAAGGTGAAATTAAATTTACCTTTGAGGATTTTAATGTCCATATAGATTATGGCTATTCATCAACAAATCTTCAGACATTAGATTATGCAGAATTTCCTATTATCCCAACTGTTGAGCAGGCAGAAGAGATATTAATTAAGGAAGACAAGCTTCGATCAATGATTTCTACAACCGTTTTTTCAGCGGCAGTTGAGGAGTCAAGGCCGGTGCTCACTGGTGCATTGCTGGATATAAAAGGCGAAGAAGTAAAAATAGTATGCCTAGATGGATATAGGCTGGCTCTTGCAAATGAAAAACTTGGCGCTGATTACGGCGACGTAAGCATAATAATACCTGCAAAGACTTTGGTTGAAGTACAAAAATTATTAATTAGCAGCGGAACTGTAAAAATCTATATAAACGAATCACATGTTCAGTTCATAATAAATGATACAAAAATTATATCAAGGCTTATTGAAGGCGAATTTATAAGATATGAAAACATTATTCCTAAGGAATGGGATACACAGATAAAAGTTGATGTAGATGAGCTTTCAATGTCATTGGACAGAATATCAACAATAGCAAATGAAGAAGGAAACAATACTGTAAAAATGTCCATTTATGAAGACAAACTAAGTATGAGCACTGAGACATCATTAGGAAACATTCATGAAGAACTTGATATTAACATAAACGGAAAAAACCTGGACATAACATTTAATATAAGGTATATATCTGATGTGCTCAAGCATCTGGATTCCGATGTAGAATTATTATATTTTTCCTTTACGCAGAGTTCAAATCCATGTGTAATTACCCCAGTTGAAAACAAGGATTTCATATATTTAGTTCTGCCTATAAGAATGTATTGATAAATTAAGGATAATGTATGATATTAAAAAGTATATCATATACCAATATAAGAAACCTTCAGAATACTGTCTTAATACCTTCTGAAAATATTACTGTATTTACAGGAGAAAATGCGCAGGGAAAGACAAACATCCTTGAAGGTATTCATATTTGCTGTACAGGTAGAAGCCACAGGACAAGCAAAGACAATGAAGTGATAAAAATTGGCAAAGAAATGGCTTATCTGGATATACAGTGCCAGAAGAGAGACGGAATTCACAGGGTAGAAATAGCTCTTAAAAATCAGAACAGAAAAGCAATATCAATAAACGGATATCCCGCAAAGAGACTGGGCGAGCTTATGGGGCAGATAAACTGCGTTATGTTTTCACCTGAGGATTTATCACTTATTACATCAGGGCCGCAGTACCGAAGAAAATTTATAGACATTGCCTTGTCGCAGATAAATCCTAAATATTTTTATGCACTTCAGAATTATCAGAAAGTTATTGCTCAAAGAAATAATTTACTCAAAAGTTTAAGCACCAGTAATAAAAATATAGATACCTTGTCTGTATGGGATGAGCAGCTTTGTGATTATGGCAGCCAGATATATATATTAAGGAAAGAATTCATTGAAAATATAAATAAGAAGTGCAGCCAGATTCATTCACATATAAGCGGCGGAAGAGAAAATCTTTCAATATTATTTATGAGTAATATAAAAGGCAGCACTGCAGGGGAAGCATACGAAGTATTTTTAAACTTACTCAAAAAAAACCATGCAGTAGATATAAGAAGGCAGATAACGCAGATCGGAATACACAGAGATGATATTAAGCTTATGCTGGATGATATTGACGTTAGAACCCAAGGGTCTCAGGGACAGAAAAGGACTACGGCGCTTTCATTGAAGTTTTCAGAAATCGAAATTATGAAGGAATATTCCGGCGAGCTTCCAGTGCTTTTGCTTGATGATGTATTTTCAGAGCTTGATAAAAACAGAAGAAAGTGGCTGCTGAAATATATAAAAGATATTCAGACCTTTATAACATGTGTGGATATTGAGAGCACGGCGCTTCAAAATGAAGAAAATATTAAAATAGTAAAAGTTGTAGAAGGAAAACTGCAGTAAAAAGGAAAATTAAATGTCAGTTATATTTGTAAAAACTAGCGCAAAGCTCAACCTTTCATTAAATGTTTTGGGGACTCTGGAAAATAAATATCATGATCTTGATATGGTAATTTGCCCTATATCAATGCATGATGAAATAACCATTGAAAAAGCCAACAAAGGAATACATTTATCCTGCACTGACAAAGAAATAGAAAATGACAGCAATCTGGTATACAGAGCAGCGCAGAAAATACTTGAGTATACCTCAACTGATGCAGGAGTTAAAATACATCTTAACAAAAGAATATGGAAGCAGGCAGGCCTTGGCGGCGGCAGCGCAAACGCAGCCGGAGTCCTGATGGGGATTAATGAACTTTACGAATTGAATTTAAGCAAAAATCAGCTTGCAGATATGGGCGTTTCTCTTGGAGCTGATGTTCCTCTTTTTTTAAACAACGGGATTACCCGGGTACAGGGAATAGGTGAAAGAGTGGAATACTATAATTTTGATACCAAGCTGTTTTTTGTTATCGTTCAGGGAGAGCAGGGGCTTTCAACACAGGAAGTTTTCAGGCTGTATGACAGCAACCCGTGCAGAAGAAGGACAGACAATGAGATTATAATAAAGGCAGTGCAGCAAAATGACATAGGAGTTTTGGCGAAAAACATGCATAACTGCCTTCAGCAGACTGCTATGGTGCTAAATGATACAATACTTAACGCAATAGATTATCTTAAACGCTTCGGCGCAGAAAATGCAATGATGACAGGAAGCGGCTCAGCTGTTTATGGAATATTTACGGATAAAGAAATTGCGCATCAGGCCGAAAATACATTAAAAACTGAGTTTAAAAATTGCTTTTTGGCAGTATCAGAAAAAGAATATATAACAATTCAGAAACTTTAGGTATATACGAAAATTTGTTTGCTATAAACAATGATATATGCTATTATGATTTTAAGTTATTTCGTTATTGAAAGGAATATAAAAGTATGGCCAAGAAAACAGCACCAATTGAAAATGTAAAAAATGAAGATAAATTAAAAGCCATCGAAGCGGCTGTTAAAGGAATAGAAAAAGAATTCGGAAAAGGCGCCCTGATGAAGCTGGGCGATGCTGCTGCAATGGAAATAGAGGTTTTTCCCACAGGTGCATTAACGCTTGATATTGCTTTGGGAGTAGGCGGAATTCCGAGAGGCAGAATAGTTGAAGTTTTCGGCCCAGAATCATCGGGAAAGACAACAGTTGCCCTACACATGGTAGCAGAGGTACAGAATCTTGGAGGATACGCGGCCTTTATTGACGCGGAACACGCACTGGATCCAACCTATGCTAAGGCTTTGGGCGTTAATATTGATGACTTATACGTTTCTCAGCCTGATACTGGTGAGCAGGCATTGGAAATATGCGATATGCTGGTGCGCTCAAGCGCTTTTGACATTATAGTTATCGACTCCGTTGCGGCTCTTGTTCCAAAGGTAGAAATCGAAGGCGAAATGGGAGACACACATGTCGGACTTCAGGCCAGGCTGATGGCACAAGCTCTTAGGAAGCTGGCAGGTATAGTAAACAAGACACACACCACAGTAATATTTATAAATCAGCTTCGAATGAAGATAGGAGTAATGTTTGGTAATCCTGAAACTACTCCGGGCGGAAGAGCACTGAAATTCTATTCATCCGTACGGCTTGATGTTAGAAAAATAGAAACAATTAAAAAGGGTACCGATGTAGTAGGCTCCCGTACAAGGATAAAAGTGGTTAAAAACAAGGTTGCGCCTCCATTTAAGCAGGCTGAGTTTGACATTATGTATGGAGAAGGCATATCTAAAGAAGGATGTATACTGGACTTGGCAGTAGAATATGACATAGTACGTAAATCAGGAACATGGTTCTCATACGGTGAAGACAGAATAGGGCAGGGAAAAGTAAATGCCGCAGAATTTTTAAAAGAGCATACAGACATCAGGGATGAAATTGAAGAGAAGATAAGGGTAGTCTCAGTAAAGAAACCTGACCTGCAGCCGGACGATGAAGACGAAAACGAAATAAGCGATTTACTGGATTAATAAAACCAGATATGGTTTTTAGAGCGCTTTAGCATGAGCAAACTCATATTGTGAAAGGAACCTCTTAATGATATACTATTAAGAGGTTTTTAATATAAAAAGAAAAGGCAGTGCCCTGTCGCAAGCAAGGGCAGAATGAACATATGAATTCAACAAAAAAGAGTTTTATAAGAGGGGCGGCCATACTTGGCGCAACCGGCTTTTTGGTTAAGCTTATAGGCGTATTATACAGAATTCCACTTAACAATATCTTAAGTTCCGGCGGTGCGGGAATATATTTTAAGGCCTATCCAATTTACACATACCTGCTTACTTTGTCTACTGCAGGTCTGCCTCCGACAATTGCAAAGCTTGTGGCCGAAAAGGTGGCCGTCGGAGACCATGCAGGAGCAAAGAAAATATTCAAGATTTCCTTTAGCTTAATGGCGATTTTGGGATTAACATTATCCGTACTTTTATTTTTGTTCAGTGAGCAGTTTTCTACACTGGTTAATGAACCGTTGGCGAGGTTTTCTATCGCGCTCATAGCCCCGGCTATTGTACTGGTTTCAGTAATGGCTGCAATAAGAGGGTATTTTCAGGGTCTTCAGAACATGATACCTACTGCGGTGTCGCAGATTGCTGAGCAGGTTGGAAAAATAATATTCGGAATAACACTGGCTATTCTACTGACTCCTAAAGGAATAGAATATGGCGCGGCTGGAGCAATAGGCGGCGTAGTAATATCTGAAATTATCGGATTGTTGGTAGTAATATTCTTTTACATAAGAAAAGCGCCAAAAATTGATAAACACTTGAAATCGGATATATCCTCAAAAGAAATACTTAAAAAAATTGCTTCAATCGCTCTTCCGATACTTTTAGGCGCATCAATTATGCCTCTCATCCAATTTATAGATGCTTCTCTTATTACAGTAAGATTGGAATCAATAGGGTATGAGCACGAAATAGCAAGGCAGCAATTCGGGTTGTTTGCAGGCTTTGTAAACACGCTCATTAATGTCCCAGGGTCAATATCGCTGGCTTTTTGCGTGTCAATGGTGCCTGCTGCCGCTGATGCAATTGCGCGGAAGGACAATAATCTGTTGAATAAAAATATTAATCTGGGTTACCGTCTTTCCTTGCTGGTTTCCGTTCCTTCTGCCGTGGGGCTTTTTGTATTAGCAGGGCCAATCATGAATTTATTGTACAGCGGAGAGTTTGTTCAAAATCCTGAAAATTACTATATAGCTCTAAACCTTCTTAAAGTAATATCAGGAGGCATTATATTTCTGTCTATTCTGCAGACGTTTAACGGACTGCTTCAGGGTATGGGAAAGGTATTTGTCCCTGTTATCGCTCTTTCTTCAGGCGCAGTTACAAAAGTGATTTTAAGTTATTTTTTGATAGGTACGCCTTTTTTCAATATTTACGGAGCCCCTATATCTACGTTTGCATGCTATGTTGTTGCGGCAACAATTGACATAATAGTAGTTAAAAAGCTCACGAAAGCAAAGCTTAGCCAAAATTGGTTTAATGTAAAGATTGCTCTTGCGTCCGGCCTTATGGGTGCTGTAGTGTGGTTCAGCCATGCACAGATAATGAAAATTACAGGAACGAAGATTGCAACGTTGCTTGCAGTCGCAATAGGAGTTGTTGTTTTTATTATAGGCCTTGTAGCATTCAAGGTTCTAAAAAAAGAGGAGATGAACGCAATTCCCGGCGGGAAAAAGTTGGCTAAACTTTACAGACTGATATGGGAGAGAAAAACAAATGAATAAAATCACAATATTAGGGCTGGGCCCGGATGATATCACATTGCTGACAGTAACGGCTAATGAAATGCTGCAAAGCGGAAAAAGAATAATATTCAGAACCCATATATGCGGCGCAGCAGAGTATCTTGCAGAGAAAAATATTAAAATAGAGAGCTGCGACTTTATCTATGAAACGGCAGAAGATTTTGATGCATTGGACAAAAGTATAGCAGAGCACATAATAAAATTGGCAAAAGAAGAGGATATAATATATGCAGTGCCCGGAAGCGGTATCTATGGTGATGGCAGTGTGGATATGATATGCTCAATGTATAAGAACACTGAGATCATTGCCGGTGTTTCCGCGGGTGAATATATGTTGGCGAAGCATCTGCCTCATGGTGTGAGCGAGGGTATTGTTAAAATTCCGGCATCCGTTTTAAGTGATGCGGTAATCAACACACGGCTTCCTATGATAATAACCTCTCTTGATGACCAGTACACACTGACTGAAATAAAAATTGTGCTTTCAGAGAAATATTCAGATGAGCACCCCGTTACTTTAATTAACGAAAACGACAAAAAGGACATAATGCTTTTTGAAATTGACAGAGGCCACAATGTAAGCCATACGTCCATATTATATATCTCACCTAAAAAAAATGATGAAAAATATGACTTGTATGATTTGCTAAAAATATTCAGAAGGCTTCGTTCGCCGGGCGGGTGTCCGTGGGACAGAGAACAGGACCACAAAAGCCTTAAAAGACACCTTATTGAGGAATGTGCTGAGGTGCTGGATGCAATAGACAAAAATGACATGAACGAGCTTATGGATGAACTTGGTGACGTTCTGCTGCAAGTCATGTTCCATTCTGTAATAGCAGAAGAAAGAGGAGATTTTGATATATACTCAGTAATTGAAAATCTTAGCAATAAGCTGATTGTCCGTCACCCTCATGTGTTTGGTAATGTGGATGTAAACAATTCAGAAGAAGTGCTGCATAACTGGGACGAGATCAAGAAAAAGCAGCGCAATAATAAATCTGAAGCTGAAATAATGAAGAAATATCCTAAAAACTTAAATGCTCTGATTCGCGCTCAGAAGGTGCAGGAGAGGGCGGCCAAAGTAGGATTCGACTGGGATAGCATGGAAGGCGTAATTGACAAGATAAGAGAAGAGCTTGATGAAGTTATAGTTGAGTATAAGCAAAACAACGAGCAGAATTTAAGGGAAGAGCTGGGAGATTTATTATTTGCGGTTGTTAACATGTGCAGGATGTATGATATGCTTTCAGAGTTTGTTCTGAATGAATCAACTAATAAGTTCATAGATAGATTTGAAACCATGGAAAAAGACATAAAATCCGAAAATTTGAGCTTTTCAGAGCTTTCACTAGAGCAGATGGATATATTTTGGGAAAATGCAAAAAATAAGGCAGAAAAAACTGAATAAAATGCTTGCAAATCATAAAAACAATGTGTAAAATAGGTAAGGCAGCAAAAGCAGAACATAGCGCTCTGCAAAAAAAGGAGGACTATAATGAACAAAAACGAATTGGCTGTAGCCATTGCTGAAAAGGCAGAACTGACAAAGAAGGACGCAGAAAAATTTTTGTCAGCATTCAATGAGGTAGTTATCGAAGCTCTTAAGAAAGACGAAAAAGTACAATTAGTTGGCTTTGGAACTTTTGAAAAGAAACATACACCTGCACGTGAAGGATTTAACCCTTCAACAAAAGAGAAAATCAAAATCGCTGCATCAAATAAGCCGGCATTTAAGGCCGGAAAAGCATTCAAGGATGCATTGAACTAATTATTTGTTCTAAAAATAAGAGGCTGCCTTATACAAAGGGACAGCCTCTTTATTTTATTTAATTTTTTTTCCGTTCATATTTATTTGATATAAATCTGTTCTTCTATGCTTAAGCATTGGGAACTCATCACGTATTTTATCAACATAGCCTAAATCAATATCCACTATAAGAATGCCGGGTTTTTCATCAAGCTGGCCTATTATCTCGCCCCAAGGTGAAACGGCAATTGAATGGCCATATGAAACGTAGCCAGCGGTATTGTCTCTTGCAGGCGCTGCGCCTATTAAATACACCTGATTTTCAAAAGCCCTGCACCGAAAATTGAATTCCCAATGAGCCGGCCCGGAAGTCATATTGAAAGCGGCAGGCAAAAATACAACCTTAGCACCTGATATGGAGAGGATTCTTGTGTATTCAGGAAACCGAACATCGTAGCATATGCCAGCGCCAAAAAGGCCAAGCTTCGTATCGAAAAGAGTAGCCTCGTTTCCGGGAGAAAGGGTTAAGGATTCCATAAAGTGTATTCCGCCCTCTACATTGACATCATATAAATGCATTTTTCTGTGCTTGCCTATAAGCCATCCGTTTTCATCAAAAATATATGATGTATTATAAATTTTTCCTTTATCCTCTTCAGGGATTGATCCGCCTACTAATATAATGTGGTTTTCGGCGGCAGCGCTTTGGAGGGCTTTGAATGTTTTTCCGCCCTGGCTTTCGGCATATATCGGAAAGTTTTCTGTTTGGTAAGGGCAATTGAACATTTCCGGCAGACACACTACATCAGCGCCTTGCTCCGCTGCCGACGCTATCATAGACAGTGCTGTATCAATGTTTTCATCAATTTTATCAACAACCGGCATTTGAATAATGCCCGCTTTAAAATTACTCATATAACTATCCCCCAAAAAATAAGAGCAGATAATCAGGATTATCTACCCAGAGTTTACTACTTTTAATATTTCATTTCAATATATGAGAGCAGAGACATTCATTTAATAATATTTAGAGTATTTTTTCTTTAATATCCAATTAAATATGCATGCTCAAGAATACTTTTTCCAATAATGGCTGAAACATTTTCATCCACATATGACTGCTCGGTTATCACGCAGATAACAAGAGGGTGCAAAGGGTCGTCTATGTAGCCCATATACCACGCGTTAGGATAGAGGCTGTTATCAACTGATGAGATAGCTGTTCCCTCCGTTCCGAATATGCTGATATTAGATGATTCAATTTTTTCAGCATTCAAGCTCATTAGATGTTTTAGGAATTGATCAGTATCATCGGATAATACCCTTGACCCGCTTTTGTGATTTATTTCTTTGCTATCTATAGATTTTATGAGAACCGGCGACATCATTTTGCCGTCATTGGCGACTGCTCCTAAAATCATGGACATATGAAGGGGAGATACTATATCTTCATGCTGGCCGATAGCTGCATAGGCAAAGGCGGCGGCTTCTTCCTTTGGAGATACACTGATGCTTGAAGGATATAGCTCAATATCCGAGTATGACAGCTTTTTATTAAAACGCAGCTGCTCAGCAAATGATGTGAGCTTTTTTGCACCTAGCTCTACGCCTAAATCAGCAAAAAATACACTGCATGAATTTTGAAAAGCATAGTCAAGGTTCATATTGCCATGAGCTGAGCTGCACTGCAGGATTTCGTTGTCTATATTGTAGCTTCCGCTGCATGTATATTGGCGATTTGAGACAGCATCAATGTTTTCGTATGCAGCACCAGCTGTTATTAAATAGAATAATGAGCCGGGTGCATATTGTCCCTGGATTGCTCGGTTTACAAAAGCATCTTCCTGCATGTAATAGCTTAAATTCTCTATTACGCTTTGCGGGTCAAAAGCCGGCGTGGAAACCATGCATAAAATTTCACCCGTTGTGTAATCCTGAACTACAACTGCGCCGGAATAATCTTTTAATAAATCATATGCAAACAAATTAAGACGGTAGTCAACTGTAAGGTCAATATCTTTGCCCGCTTTTTCAGTTTGCCTTATAGTCCTGCTTAATGTAGAAAGAAATGATTCATTGCTGTTTAAAAGTATGGAAGCATACTGAATTTCAGCACCAGTCGGGCAGTAGCCATATGTGTCTCCGATAAGGTGGGAGACTGAATTTCTCGCAGTTTCACTGCTGCTGTATGTTCGCTCGCCCTCTTCATAGCCCGCTAGAAGTATGCCGTTAGTATCATATATACTTCCTATTTCAACGGACTGCCTGAGTTCTTTGAGCCTTTTGTTATAAGGTGAGTTGATCAGTTTGTCCGACTGGCTTAAGTTTATTAGAAACGCCACTAGTACAGCAGCGAACAAGACCATTATTACTACAGAAGCTTTTATAATATTTTTTTGTATCTGGTTCATGCATCTTCCTCCTTAAGTTCTTCCGCGGAATTTTTGGATCCGACAGATAGAATAATTCCTGCAAGGACAAAGGAAATGATTATGGATGATCCCCCATAGGAGACAAAAGGAAGTGTAATTCCTGTCAATGGCATAATCCTTAGAATACCACCCAATATAATAAAGGTCTGAACAGAAAGAAGCGCTGTTGAGCCAAACGCTATTAGAGCATAAAAAGAATCATTTTGCTTCAGCGCAATTTTTATTCCTTCATATGCGATTATCACGTAGAAGCCAATAATCAAAAGCCCCATTATGATGCCCATTTCTTCATTAATAGCAGTAAATATATAGTCTGTTTCATAGGCAGGCACATATCGAGGCGAACCTATGCCAAGCCCAGAGCCGAAAGCGCCTCCGGACACCATAGAGATAAGGCCTTGTATTATCTGATACCCTCTGTCATTTGGGTCTGACCAAGGATGCAGCCATGCATCCACTCTAACCTGTACATGGGAGAAAAGAAAATAGCTGATATATGCAGCCAGAACAAAGGCTCCGAATGCGGAAAGAGTAAGCCAGGCGGAATTTTTTCCGGCGTAAAAGATAAACAAAAACACAATAAAATAGAGCAATGCTGCGCCAAGGTCGTTGGCAAGAACTAAAAGCAGTATGCTTATCATTGTAAAAATAACGCCAAGCACATAAACATAAAATTTTCTTTTTTTGCAGAAAACACTGCTTACAGCCAAAACAAGAAAAATCTTAACGAATTCTGAAGGCTGAAGAGATATGCCAAGGGAATCAAGCTTTATCCAGTTTTGTGCGCCGCCTACGACTGATCCGAAAACAAAGGTTATGAGCAGAAGCGTTAAACCAGTGCCCATATATAAAAAGTATCTGTTATCTATATTTTTAAGTTTTGCAAGCACTTTTGCCGTCACAAACATTAGTGAAAATCCAAGTGCAACCCATATCATCTGCTTTATTCCCAAATCCGGCTCTAGCCTATAGAGAATAATCAGAGACACAGCACACAGCATATTGACAGCTATGACTATTGGCCTGTTAACCTCCGCAAAAAAAGCATTGATGATTATGTACTGAGTAAATAGCAAAAGCACAGCCGCAAGGCTGAAAAGCAGAGCACGTGCGTCAAACTGAGAATTTCTGAATGCGAGCAGTGCATACCCGACTATATAAAAAATAGCAATTTCGCTGAAATGGAGCCTGTGTTTGCTCGTATTAAACATTTTGTGCCTCTTCCATTTCAGTAGAGAGCATAAATACCATGCTTTCTTTACCGAAAGATATAACATCTTTATCCGTGAGTAAGGTTCTGTCGTCTATGAACTGCTTGTTTAAATATACTTTTGTGTCTTTATATGGGATTATCACCCATTCGCCACAGTCTTCAAGTATTCTTAAATGATATCTTTTTACAAAAGGAGAGTTTATGACGATATTGCATTTTTTTGAGCGCCCGATAATGCTTTCGTGGCGAAGGTCAAAAATTGCTTTTCCTCTATTCCACTTTAAAGATGCTGGATTTAATGGTTTTTTTGACTGAGCGGCTTTTCGTATTTCAAGCAGTGCAGCTACAAAAATGAGAAAACAGACAAGAATTAAAATATATCTGCCTATCATTGCAAGCAGAATGTATATATGTGTTTCCATGCTATTATAATAATACATTTTGCATTTTTTTGCCATATATTATTTTATTTTAAATTGACTATTTTAATATCATACATTATTATGTTTTAGTAAACCAAAAATACTATTTAAGGAAAATATATGAATAAAGCAAAATTTTACTTTTTAGCGGCCCTAGTAATTGCAGTATCTTTTCTTTCAGGCTGCAGCGATAATGTGCAGCAGCCTGAAAACCCAGAAGTGCGGGAAGATGTGGAGATTGTAGTGGCTGCACTTGAGCAAAAAGACAGTGAATTCTTGTATAATACATATTTCAATTACATGGACAAAGAAAAGTTCAACGAAGAATTGGATGGATTGTTTGATATTATTCATGGAGAGATTACTAATATTAGATTTTATAATACGGATTCAGAATCCAATTATCCGCTGAATAATGACAGTGACAGAACATATCAAATGAACGCAATATACATAGTAGATACCACTAAAAGCACATATATGTTAACCATGAACTATAGCAGCACAGACAGCATAAACTACGTACTTTCCGGTTTTTCTATTTCTGACAATGCTAATTTTGTGGTGAACTCCAGATATGATGATTATAATACAATGGCTTGGATATTATTTATACTGAACTTTATATCATATGGAATAATGATAGTTGCGTTTATATTGTGCATGAAAACAAGAATAAATAGACAAGTGCTATGGACAATATTAATTCTGATTCAAACAGGATTTACAATTACTATTTTCCCCAATAATTTTAATATATCTACTCAGTTTATATGGTTACTGGGCATAAGTAGACATTTAGTATATGCTCACGGAGGAACTCATACAACAGTTGTGTTCCATGTTTTTGCTGCGGTGTTCCTAGTAGTAAGAAAATCGCTTCATGCACAGTTTCTAAAAGAAGAGGAGCTGGCAAAGAAATTTATAGAGGAATCAAAAAAACAAACTATAAACAACGATATAAATAAAGAGAAAACAGAAGAAACTGTAAAACCTAAAAACGAGGAATAAATTATAAGGAAAAAGCCGCTTGCTCAAATTAAGCCTATATTGTATAATGATGAAACAAAACTGCGCTGGTATTTGGCGCAGATAATAGAAGTATATGTGTTGAGTGCCGGAACTCGTGCAACTGTGCCTTGTGAACCATGTCAGGTCCGGAAGGAAGCAGCATTAAGCGATGTGCATGGTGTGCCGCGGGCCTCTCTGGCATGAGCTTATACGGATATTGTCTGCATCAAGTACCAGCGTTTTCTATGGATTGGAAAAAAGCGCTTGGTCATCGCCCTGAAGCGGAGTTATCAGACGCGCTTGTATAACCAGTCTTTCATCATCCGGCCCGTTTGTACAGGTTGAAAGGGTGAGTATTCTGTCTTCAGGGGATATTACAGTATTGTTATTGTTATAGTAGCTTTTATATACGCACTGCGTCATCAGATTAACAAAATCATCATCTGTATCAAAATATGTCTGTATATAGTAAAAATCTATTGTAGTTATAAAAACATTGATAACTTCCCATTCAAGCTCCTGATAGAGCGTATCATATCTTATTATAAGGTGGTCATCAAAAAAGGATTTCTTAAGATACATATCAAGCTGACCAAACATAGAGCCGTTTTTCATATTATGTCCGTATATTATTGTATGGCGGTCTGACGCATCTATTGAATTGCGACTGTCTAAGAATATGGATCCGGCTTTGCTGCTTTCTCCGTCAGGGCCTAAATCTATGTATAGAAGCGGCTGCGCCGGGTCATCACTTTGAACTACCGGGTAATCAACCTTAATATTATCAATGCTTATCCAGCCAACTATATCAGGATAAATATCTCTGTATTCCGCGTACTTTTCTAGAACTGGCACAGGAGTGGGCGTAGCTGGCAGAGCAGAGGAAAAAGGTGTAGGCACTGGTTCAAATACTGATGTTGAAGGAAGAGAAGCGGAAACAGCCTCATTTTGCGGACGCACGAAAAATGACCAGTAAAGTAAAACTGAAAGGCACACCAACAGAACAGAAAGCATAGAAGCAATAAGAACTTGCCTTTTTCTGTTTAATGTCTGCTCGGACGAATTTTCTTTTACTAAGTAGTTTTCACGCATATACTGCTCTTTGTTTAAAGAGGCAGCATCAAAATCATTTTTCTTATTTTTTGGCATATTCTTTCCTTTGCTTATAACATTATAGAATATTTTTTATTGTGAAACAAGAAGTATTAGTAAGTATTGATTTATATTTAATATTCTTTTTATAAATATAAAAAAACCTCCCGTAGGAGGCTTAAATATTCATCAATATATATTATAGAAAAACTCCGTTATGATATACATTTTGTACATCATCATCGTCTTCCATCATATCCAGCATTTTATTTATACTTTCACTAAGTTCTTCGTCTATATCAACAGTATTTTGCGGAATTCTCTGTATTTCAGCGCCTAGTAGCTCAATTCCATGCTTCTCCAGCTCATCACGCACAGCGGAGAACTGTGAGGGGTCTGTAATGATTTCATAAATATCATCATTATCAATAAAATCCTCAGCACCGGCTTCCAAAGCGAGCATCATCAGTTCATCCTCTTTAATTGCATCTGATTTTTCCACAGCAATGGAGCCTTTCCTGTCAAACATCCAGTTGACGCATCCGGTGGCACCTAAAGAGCCTCCGTTTTTATCAAAATAGAAACGAACGTTAGAGGCTGTGCGGTTTTTATTATCGGTCATTGCTTCCACTATAACGGCAACGCCGCCCGGGCCATAACCTTCATACATTATTTCTTCGTAGTTTACGTCGTCATTTTCCCCGGCAGCTTTTTTTATAACCCTGCTTACGTTATCATTGGGCATATTATTTGCTTTTGCCTTTGCTATGGCATCCCTTAGGCGTGAGTTCATATCCGGGTCAGCGCCTCCCATTTTGACGGCTACCATTATTTCGCGCCCTATTTTAGTGAATATTTTTCCCTTGGCTGCATCCGCTTTGCCTTTTTTATGTTTTATTGTTGACCACTTGGAATGTCCTGACATTGTTATACCATTAAGTTTATTAAACTTTCCCTTTCTGTCTGTTATAAAATAAGTTTATTACAAAAAAGATTTTAACATATAAACATTTTATAGACAAGGAGCATAAGAAATTTGCCGGGTTTTTACATGCCTGCATGCGGATATCTTCTATTTGTGGCTGTTGTATTCTAGGTAGCACCGAAAAAGGCAAAGCCACTGCACATATAATATCTTGGCATCCGTGCGCTCGTTTATGCCGGCAGTACGAAAAGCTTTGCTTAGCTGCCTCCTTGTGAATGCTCTTTTCAAACAGGAGTGCGTATAATTAGACAGGTTTAATATATAAACGAACCTTTTGCGTTACGCATATCAAAAAGCGCTGTAATCAGGCTTTTATAATATGGGATAAAGCTGCCCGCATCAATCATTTCAAAAATTGTCTTTATATCCGCCCATTTTGCATTCTGCACTTCCTCTTTTTGCAGCACAAGGCTTTCTATAGGCGTGCTATGCTCTATGCAGTAGTAGTCAGTAAAGCCTCTTTCAAAGCCCACAGAAATAATTGGCCGTTTATCTGAAAAGTCAATAGCTATGCCCATCTCCTCAAAAAGCTCTCTTTGTGCGGCTTGGCTGCTTGTTTCGCCGGATACTGCACTCCCGGCTGCCGTTATGTCCCACATCCCCGGCCAGCCGTCTTTATCTTTCTGTCTTTGTTGTATCAGCATCTGCCCTTCATTATTGAAAATACATACGCCGACTACAAGATGGTATTCACCCTTTTCTATTTCTTCGCCGCGGATTTTATATTGGCCGGTTTTTTGCATATTAACATCATATATATCCCATTTTTCCATAAAAATATCCTTATTAATTTTATTGATAAAGGCTAAAAAACTCCCATATAATATCCTGAGCGTTAATCTCTGACGGCTTGTCAACGATATAATCTTTCGAAGGCCAGTAATGCGCCCAGCCTGAGTATTCAATATACCACACTTGAGCTTCGCTTTCCGTGCTTGAATAGTATGTCGCTGTAACATTTTTAGTGAGCTTTTTAGTTTCTTTTTGAGAGCATTTGTTTATCCCGGCCCAGAATTCAATTATCTGTTTGGCAGAAAGGCCGGGTTTAAATGCGGAAAGATAGTCAGAACCGTCAATAGGCACTACCAGGTCAGCTGTGCCATGAATATGACATACAGGAACAGGATTTGAAGGCGAATGCTCAAGCCATTTGACGGCATTAAATTCATTTGGATTGTAGCTTTTCCAGGAATATTCGCTAATGAGCCCCGATACAGAAGCAACTGCGCGGAATACATCAGGCCTCTCACATGCAAGGGTATATGCCATGTAACCGCCGTTAGAAAAGCCAACCGCGAATATCCTGTTTTTGTCGGCTTGATACTCATCAGCAATATAGAGAGCCAGTTCAGAAATAAAGCCGACATCATCCGTTGTGCTCAATGGTATTCGCGCATTCCAGTGGGAATAATCGGTGAAAGGCTCGTTTGTCCCTTTAGGGTAACACATTATGAATTTATTTTCTTCTGCAAGCTTGTCCCAGCCGAAATTATTCTTGAACGTCCAAGGTGAACTGGTAAATCCATGCATACCAACCACAATTGGTGCGTTCATCGGCAGATTATCAGGTATATAGATGATATACTCGCGTGTTACACCGTTATGCATAAATGTTTCAGTAAAAGTACCGCTTAGTGCAGGCGGCGTAAAATAATCCTCATTTTTTTCTAAAGTCCCGCACGAAGCAAAGAGGCATACAATAGCAAATAATAATATAAAGCACAACAATTTTTTTTTCATAATTCAGCCTTTTTCCATCCAATAAAAGGATACCTAAGTAGTTTACATTCTATTTAAACATTTTTCAACTGAATAGGTTTTCTTTGAGCAGAAAAAGCAAAAAATCTAAAAAAAATTCATTTTTTATTATTTGACACATATGGGGGCATGATATATATTAATATTAGCCGTAAGGGAGGGATGCATATGAGAGAAAGAGTATTAATGGATATACTAAAGTGGCCGGTTGCCGTTTGGATGAAAACAGTTTTTCATACTGAAGTAATAAGAAATGACTTAGATAAAAACGAAGGCCCGGCTATTTTTCTAGGGAATCATGTAACCTTTGAAGATGCTATCATGGCAATATTATACACCAATCGCCCAATTAGCTTTCTGGCAGCAAGAATAAACTATGATAATCCGTTTAAGAAAGTAATATTCGACTTATTCAGGATTGTTCCCTTCACTAAGGGCGAAATGGACATAAAGGCAATTAAAGAACTTAAGAGGCTTATAGATAAGGGGCGTTCTGTGGGTCTTTATCCGGAGGGCGGCAGAACATGGGACGGGAGCAATATATATATCATCGAATCCATATCAAATCTTATCAAGCTTTTAAAAGTGCCCGTTTATTATATTGATCTGCGGGGATTTTATCTGGTAAAGCCAAGATGGGCAAAGAAATACAGAAAAGGCAAAACAACAATGGGCATAGTAAAGGTTCTTGATAAAGATCAAGTAAAGAAGCTAAGCAGTGATGAAGTGCTGACAGAGATAAAGAAGTCGCTTACATACAATGAATACGAAAGACAGAGAGAAAATAAAGTAGCATATAGGGGCAAGGACCTGGCAGAAAGCATAGAGAAAGTAATATTTAAATGCCCAAATTGCATGGCAGTCAATTCACATACATCAAAAGGCGAGGAATTCTGGTGCAAAGAATGCGGCAAGAAATACACAGTAGATGAAGTGGGCTTTATACACGGAAGCGAACAGTTCGACAATCTGCACAGCTGGAATGTATGGCAGCGGCAGTTCATAGATGAAATCTATGAAAATAACCTGCCGTTTGCAAATGAAGATGTGAAGCTGACTATGGTTGAAAACAATAGACTTAAAAAAAGAAAAAGCAGCTTTATCATAGATAAGGACGGCGTCAGATTGGGGGATATTTATATACCTGCAGATAAGGTCTCAAGTCCTAATATAGTATTTACGAATGTAGTTGAGTTCTTTTCAGACAAAATAAAATACAGATTAAAAATGGATCCCAAAAAACACATGTCCATTACTTTGGCAGAGCATATGCTAAGGAAAATGGTTGAAGTTAATTTAAAAACGGAATAATAAATAGAAGGGTTAAATATAAAATGGTAAAAATAGAAGAAAAAAATTATAAGGAATTCGGTAAGTGCGTACGCATTTACAACGAAACAGCAGAGATTTTTGTAACACTGGACTTTGGTCCGAGGATAATTAAATACGCGCTGCTTGACAAGCCGAACGTATTCTGCGAGCATTTTTCAGATGAACCTTCAATGAAGGAAACCGGATGGAAAATATACGGCGGACACAGGCTCTGGCATTCTCCGGAAGCCGTTCCAAGAACCTATGAAGCGGATAATGAAAAAATAGACTATATGCCTATTGAAAACGGCATACAGATAAGATGCTCAATAGAGAAAACAACAGGATTGCAAAAGCACATGATTATAATCCTTTCGGAAGAAACAGCTGAGACGGCAGTTATCCATTCTGTTGCTAACCGCGGAGTATGGCCAGTAGAATATGCAGTATGGGCGCTCTCCGTTATGGCAGAAGGCGGCACAGAAGTAATCCCCTGCAACACGGAAGATACAGGACTTTTACACAACAGAAGCATGAGCCTTTGGCCATATACAAAAATGACGGATAAAAGAGTATTCTGGGGAGATAAATTCATTACATTGAAGCAGACCCCGGGAGCAAAAGATGCATTTAAAATAGGTACAACCAATAATAACGGCTGGGCAGCATACTTTAATAATGGATATGCATTTGTAAAAAGGTATGCACATTTTGAAGGGGAAGATTACCCGGACAATAATGTCAGCTTTGAAACCTATACAAATGATTTTATGCTGGAGATTGAGACACTTAGCCCGTTAATGAAAGTTGGCCCAGGCGAAATGCTGGAGCACATTGAAGTATGGAATTTGACGCCGGATGTTGAAGTACCGGAAAACAATGATGAATCTATTCAGAAGGCCATAGATAAACTGAACATCCCAGCCTCTTTAGTTGATGATGGCTGTGGCTGTGGAGACGACGGCTGCGGCTGCGGAGATGACTGCGATTGCGAAGACGGACATCATCATCACCATGGCGATGGCTGTGACTGCTGCTAAACGGCAAAGAAAAAACACAATTTAAGGACTGTTTTATCAGTCCTTAAATTATAATTGGAGAAAAATCACTTCGGAGAACAATTAAACTAGATGAATGATATTACAAAAGCCTACAATAATGCGAAAAAGGTGAAAATAGACGACAAAAGCAGATTCGCAATAATGAGTGATGTGCACAGGGGTACAGGCGGAAAATCCGATGATTTTTTAAAGAATAAAGATTTGTTTATGTTCGCTCTGAAAAATTATTATGATGAGGAATACGCCTATATCGAGCTGGGAGACGGCGAAGAATTGTGGGAAAACAGGCGAATAGGCAAAATAATTAACACACACATAGATGTATATACACTTCTTAAGAAATTCCATGAGCGAGATATGCTGTATTTGGTTTTTGGCAATCACGATATGGATAGACAGAACAAGAAATTTGTTGAGGACAACCTGCAAAGGTATTATGACGACGAGTGCAAATCCTGCAAGGAGCTGTTTGCAGGAATTGATATATACGAATCGATCATAATGAACCACAAAGATTTTGAAGGTGACATTTTTCTGCTGCACGGGCATCAGGCAGATTATTTCAATAACAAACTTTGGTATTTGGCTAGATTTCTTTTAAGAGTGCTGTGGAAGCCTTTGGAACAGCTGGGCGTACAGGACCCTACAAGGCCGGCAAAGGCATACAAAAAGAAAAGAGCCGTCGAAAAGAAGCTGACAGAATGGATCATAGAAAATAAAAAGCTTCTTATAGCCGGCCATACTCACAAGCCAATATTTTCGGACTTTGATGTTCCTCCCTATTTCAATGATGGGTGCTGCGTGGCAAAAAGCGGCATAACTGCGATAGAGATAGACAAAGGGAATATTATGCTGGTCAAATGGAAAAGGAATGAATCAGAAATAATAAAGGAAATAATAGCAGGGCCGGAGAAGCTGAAAAAATATTTTGAATAGAAACACAAAAAAGGCCGTAAAGGCCTTTTTGCTTGAAACAATTATTATAGATTCAGATTGATGCCGCCGCTTGAATTTGCAGTAGGAAGGAATCTCGATACCGCCTTAGCGACGTTAGGAATTGTAAGCGTCTGCAGCCAGATGTCTCCGGGGCCAGTTACTGTGGCAAGAAGCAATCCCTCACCGCCGAGAGCTATGTTTTTAAAGCCCTTAACCATTGTAATCTCAGTATTAATAGAAGGCGATTGTATAGCGAGATGGCCAGGGTCTATGACCAATTGCTGGCCCGGTTCTAGCGAATATTTAATTGCTGAGCCGTCAATCTCTAGGAAGACCCAGCCGGGGCCGGTGTATTTTTGCATGATAAATCCTTCACCTCCAAAAAGCCCGACTCCAAGTTTTTTACGTATATGTACAGATACTGTTACAGAAGATTCTGCACAAAGGAACGCGCCCTTTTGCGCCACCAGCTCCTCACCGGGAGCAAGCTGCTTTGCAAATATTTCGCCCGGGAATGATGAGGCACAGGCCATAAGAGCGGGATTCCCAGAATTGTTTGTATAGGTATTTAAGAACACTGATTCGCCAGAGGCTGCCCTTCCTATTCCCTTCAGAAGCCCGCCTTTCATATTGGTATCCATTGTAAGGTTTGGTGTCATCCAGCTCATAGCGCCTCTTTCCGTTATCAGAGCTTCGCCAGCTTCTAATGTAATTAAAGCCACAGGGAGGTTGCCCCCTTGTATAGTATGCTTCATAATTTACCCCTTTCAGTTATATTAATATAAATTGATTATACACTATGTTTATACAAAAAGAGAACGGGTGAAACATTAAAAAAAATAATTAACCAGAAAATAATATTTTTCTACTCAATTTTCTATTAAAGAATAATTGTGTTTAAAATTTTTAAATTATATGATATATTAATATCACGCTATATGCATAAATATGTTTTATAGCCTTAGATTTAAGGCTAAATATAAATTTTCAGGTGATAAAATGCTAGACATCAAAAAAATTAGGGAAAACCCAGAAGAAGTAAAAAAAGCCCTGCTTAAGCGTAACTATAAGGTGGATTTCAATGTGCTGCTCGAACTGGACGAGGAGAGAAAAAAGCTGATTACGGAAGTAGAAGAGCTGAAAGCGCAAAGAAACAAAGCAAGCAAAGATGTAGGCCAGATTAAAAGGGATGGCGGAGACGCATCACATCTTTTTGATGAGATGAAAAAAGCCTCCGATAAAATAAAGGAACTGGACATAAAGGCCGCAGAAGTTGACAATAAAGTAAAGGAATTTGTTGAAGCACTTCCTAATCTTCCCGATGATGATGTAGTAGCGGGAGGCAAGGAAAACAATCAGGTAGTAAAAACATTTGGTAAAAAGCCGGAGTTTGGCTTTGAAGCGAAAAACCATGTGGACCTTGCTACTAATTTAAAGCTAATTGATTATGAAAGAGGAGTGAAGCTGGGCGGAAATGGATTCTGGCTTTATTCAGGAATGGGCGCTCAGATAGAGTGGGCTCTCCTAAATTACTTCGTTTCCGAACATATTAAGGACGGATACGAGTTTATTCTTCCTCCTCACATGCTGAACTATGAATGCGGCTATGGCGCAGGACAGTTTCCTAAATTTGAAGAGGACGTCTTCAGGCTTCAGGGTGACAGATTTATGTTTATGCTGCCTACTGCGGAAACAGCACTAATTAACTTGTACAGAGATGAGATCCTATCCGGAGAAGAGCTGCCTAAAAGATTGTTTGCATACACCCCATGCTATAGGAGAGAAGCGGGAAGCTACCGTGCCAATGAAAGAGGGATGATAAGAGGGCATCAATTCAATAAAGTAGAGATGTTCGCCTTTACAAAGCCGGAAGAAAGCGATGCACTTCAGAAAGAACTAATAGATAAAGCGTGCAGGCTTGTTGAAGGGCTTGGGCTTCATTATCAGCTTACAAAGCTGGCTGCAGGCGATGTTTCCGCATCGATGGCAAGCACATATGATATAGAGATATGGATGCCGTCCATGAATGAGTATAAGGAGGTTTCTTCTGTTTCTAATGCCCGCGACTATCAGGCAAGAAGGGCAGCATTGCGCTTTAAGAGAAAAGGCGAGAAGAAGACAGAGCTTATGCATACGCTTAATGGCTCCGGGCTAGCTACCAGCAGGCTTCTGCCCGCAATACTTGAGCAGAACCAGCAGGCTGACGGCAGCGTAATAGTGCCTGAAGTACTTCGAAAGTATATTGGTATTGATATAATAAAATAACTGAATATATTAGTTTACATTTAAAAGAGCCCTCAGTTTATATTCTGCTGAAGGCTCTTTTATTAATCATTTAATCCGGCTTTTACTGCTGAAATATATGCCCGGGAAACGAGTTATCCACATCCTTTGTGGATAATGTTAATAACAATTCCTTTATAAAGAACGGACTTTTATTATGCCGTCTATTTGTTCTAGTGCCGAAACACATTCTCTGCTGGGACTGTCATCAAGGTCTAAAATTGTGTATGCCAATGCGTCTCTGGACTTGTTTATCATGTTGGATATATTGTGGTTTTCGTCCGCGAGCTTCTGGGTAATCTGGCCGACCATGTTTGTAACATTTTTATGTAGTATCGCCAGCCGGTATTCCCCCGAACGCGGCTGTGAGCAGTCAGGATAATTTACGGAGTTTCTAATGTTTCCGTCTTCCAAATAGTCTTTTATCTGCTTTGCTGCCATTTCAGCGCAATTTTCTTCCGATTCCTTTGTTGACGCGCCAAGGTGAGGAATTGAAATTACGTTTTTCACGTCAAGGAGCTCTTCGCTTGGGAAGTCGGTTACATATTTAGCTATCTTGCCGCTTTCTAGTGCTTCAATTACTGCCTTTGTATCCACCAGCTCGCCCCTTGCAAAGTTAAGGATTACTACACCGTCTTTGCATTTATTTATTGTCTGCTTGTTTATCATGCCCTTTGTTTTATCCAAGAGCGGAACATGCAATGATATAAAATCACTTTCGGAGTATATTTCATCTAGGCTTATTCCCCTGTTGACAGAGCGGGAAAGGCTCAAGGCTGCCTCCACTGTCATAAATGGATCATAGCCGGTTACGTCCATATCCAGCGCTACCGCAGCGTTTGCCACCATAGCACCTATAGCGCCTATGCCTATAATGCCAAGCTTTTTACCGGATATTTCACTGCCTGCAAAGTCCTTTTTACCTTTTTCTACTGCTTTGGCGACATTTTCGCTGCCTTTCAATTGCTGTGTCCAGGCTATTCCGTCGTATATGCCTCTGGCAGATAAAAGCATACCGCATATAACAAGCTCTTTTACTCCGTTTGCATTGGCTCCGGGAGTATTGAAAACAACTATGCCGCTTTGAGCGTATTCATCATAGGGAATGTTGTTATAGCCAGCGCCGGCTCTTGCTACGCACAGAAGATTATCATTTTTCTTATATTCATGCATTGATGCCGAACGAACGAGGATTCCTTCGGGGCTTTCTTCAGCATCCGATATGGAATAATTGCTCTGAGGAAGGTATTTTTTAACTATATCTGAAATAGGATTAAGTGTCTTTATTTTATACATTAATTTTTCCTTTCGAAGTCAGCCATAAATTGCGCCAGTTTTTCAGCTCCTTCTTTTGGCATGGCGTTGTACATACTCGCACGTATTCCGCCGACAGAGCGGTGTCCTTTGATATTAACAAGGCCAATACTGCCTGCTTCGGATACGAACTTCTGCGTTAGCTCTTCATTAGGAAGAGTAAAAGTAACGTTCATTATGGAACGAAACTCCTTTTTGGCAACCGGTGTGTAGAAAGATGAACTGTCAAGGGCGTCATACACCAAGGCTGCTTTTTCCTTGTTTCTTTGATGCGCTCCCTTCACTCCGCCGTTTCTCAGCATATACTCAAAGTTGAGCATTGCAATATATATGGCGTATGTGCAGGGGGTATTTAGCATGGAGCCGGTCTTAGCAAGCTCAGAATAATTAAGCATCAAAGGAGTGATTCCCAAAGGATTCTCAAGCAAGCTCTTTTTAATGATTACTACAGTGAGGCCAGCAGGTCCGATGTTTTTCTGCGCACCGGCATACACTAATCCAAATTTACTTATATCTCTTTCAACGCCGCATATTTCAGAGGACATATCAGCAACGAGCGCTACTTTGCCTGTTTTCGGAAGTGAAGGATAAGATGTACCGAAGATTGTATTGTTTGACGTGATATGAAGATAGGCAGCATCCTGATCTATTTCATATTCAGTAGGAACATATGAATAGTTATCTGCTTTTGAAGACGCGATGACGGAAACATCAGCATATCTTTTGGCTTCTTTAATAGCCTTGGAGGCAAAAGCGCCGCTATCTATATAAAGGCACTTTTTTCCGCCTGAAAGGTTCATTGGAACTGCAGAAAACTGTGTGGTAGCTCCTCCCTGTAAAAAGAGCACTTCGTAATCATCAGAGATATTAAGAAGCTGTTTAAAAAGTGACTGTGCAGTGTCAAAAATTTCTTGATATACTTTTGACCTGTGACTCATTTCCATTACGCTCATGCCGGAATCCTTATAGCAAAGCATTTGTTCCTGTGCTTGTTTCAGGACTTCTTCGGGAAGAACCGAGGGGCCGGCAGAAAAATTGAAAACTCTGTTCATAATATTTTCCCTTTTCTAAATTATTTAAAAACTAACAGCAATACTGCTGATTTTTACAATTGAAAGTAAAATTGGTTATTGTCAGTTTTGATTAATATACATTATATAAAATATTATACAGTATTACAAGAAATATAATCTTTTTGCGATATATATTTGCTTTTAAATTATAATAAGCTGTGATATTATATTTTAAGGTAAAACAAACGAAAATTAGAGATTTTTCTGGGGAGCGTTTTTTGATTAGAAGGATAATGTATATGAGAAAGCCAAGAATAGAATTCTTTAATGAAAAGCTATTGCTTAATTTCGATACCATGATAGGCGGACGAAAAATAAAAAGAGACATTACTGTATTTCACAAAGAGATTCAGTCTATTACAATTGAATACTGTAATGAAAGGGCTAACTTCAAAGACTATCAATCTGAGAGAATAATAATTCGCACAAAAAAAATCAGCAGCCCGATTATATATTACGGAATAAAGGAATTTAACTGGTACGATAACTACAAAGCAGGAATAAGGAAATTCGCTATTGACAATAATATTAGTCTGACAGATAAAGTCTTAACCTGATAATTTGACGGACTTTGCTTTGCGGTATTCAAGATATGTGTTAAGCAGCTGTGCGAGTAATATAAGCGACATTCCAAAGAACGCGTAAACAGTAGGCTTTTCGCTCAGAAGGATGAACACCCAAATAGGGTTTAGAACAGGCTCTATCAAAGTTAATATGCTGGCATCTAAAGATGTCACTTTTTTTCTGCCTTCATAAAAGAACACATATGATATTCCAATCTGAACAATTCCCAGAATTGCAAGGCAGAGAATGCTCTTTAAATCTGTAGGGTAGAGCACATTTTTCCACGGAACTACTATTGCCGCAAAAGGAACTATTAGAATGTTTAGCAGAGCAGTCAGCCCTATTCCGCTTATTCCGTAGTCAAAGCCAAAAAGGTAAATAACAAAAGCGAAGGCTATTCCGCTGACCAGCGCAAGCAGATTTCCTGACATGTTGCTGCCCGTTACAGGCTCCAGCAGAAAAGAAATAATACCCAGCAGTATCAAAATCATAGGAACAACTTTCCTTGTATCAAGCTTTTTTCTGTAGAGCCAGAGGCCAAGAAATAGAAAAAGCGGCGAGGAATACTGTATAGCGATGGCGTTGGCGGCAGCAGTCAGCTTTGTTGATATAACGAATGTCGTTAAGCATGTACTGTAGCTTAAGCTTAAGAAGATAAGTTTCTTTATGTTTTTGATCTTTTTAAATCGTATAAAAGGAGAAAGAAAAACTCCGGCGATTGCGCTTCGGCCTAATGCGATAAAGGCAGGGCTTGCATCAATATTTTTAATTAAAAAACCGCCCATACTCCATATGACCGCTGCAATAAATATATATAGTCTGCCTAGATTTTTTTCTCTTGTTTCATTGTTCATTTCAGCGATTATATCATGTGCAGTGCCTTTGCGCAATATATTGAAAGAGCTATTTTAATTTGATATACTAATATTGCACGCGTCATGGAAAAGAGGAAACAAAATGAATAAAAAAATTACAATAATTGTGCTGGACGGGGTGGGTACAGGCCTTGCACCGGATGCTAAGGAATTCGGAGATGAGGGTGCTGACTCATTAGGTTCAGTATTTAAAAAATTTCCTGATGTCAAACTGCCTAATATGGCAAGGCTGGGGATTTTAAATATGCGAAATGAGTTCAACAAGGAAAATCATACTTTCCCGGACAAGCTCGAAGGGTCTTACGGAAGATGCGCGGAAAAATCCATGGGAAAGGACACGACAATAGGACACTGGGAAATGGCGGGAATAATAACGCCGAAACCATTCCCTACATATCCTGATGGGTTTCCTAAAGAAATAATAGATGAATTTGTAAATCAGACAGGCTGCGGCGTAATAGGGAACAAGCCGGCATCAGGCACGGAAATCATAATGGAGCTTGGCAGAGAGCACCTGGAAACAAAGAAGCTGATAGTCTATACATCAGCAGACAGCGTATTCCAGATTGCAGCGCATGATAGCATTTACCCTATTGATAAGCTTTATGATATATGTGAGAAGGCGAGAGGAATATTAAAAGGTGAGCATGCGGTAGCCAGGGTAATAGCTCGCCCGTTTACAGGTGAATATCCCAACTTCAAAAGGACTGCAGACCGAAAAGACTTTTCACTGAAGCCTACAGAACCCACCATGCTTAACTATGTAATGGAAGCAGGCATGGAGACAGTCGGCGTAGGGAAGATAGAAGATATTTTCAATAAATACGGCATAAGCAAGGCAATTCACACACATGGAAATCCGGACTGCCTTGAAGCTACTCTGAAAGAAATACAGAGGGATTTCTCGGGAATATTGTTTGTTAACCTTGTAGATACTGATATGGTATACGGGCATAGAAATGATATAGAGGGCTTCGCGAAATCGCTGGAGGCAACGGATAAATATATCGGTGAATATATGAAGCTTCAGGGAGAAAATGATTTGCTTATTATAACAGCTGACCACGGCGTAGATCCCGGATATCCCGGCAGTGACCACACCAGGGAATGTGTTCCGCTTTTAATCTATTCAAAATCCATAGATGGAGGCAAATGCCTGGGAACAAGGGAAGCATATACAGACATAGCCGCTACCTGCATGAAATACTTAAATCTTGACAGCACGAAAATAAACGGAAAACCGTTTATTTAAATGAGAAAGGACAACATTTGAAGAAGCCGTCTACGGGATACAGGATACTCAAGGCAATAATTAATTTTCTTGTTTCAATTCTGGTTAAAATTAAGGTAACGGGTTATCAGAATTTTGACAAAAATCAGCAGTATGTAATAGTGTGCAATCACACGAGCTGGCTTGATTTGATAATGTTGATTGCGAAGACACCAAGGACATTCCAGTTGGTTTCGCTGGCGGAGAGAGCGGGAGCATATCAGCAGAAATTCATTAAATACTTTATCAAAAAAGGCGACCTTAAGCTAATTGAGATAGACAGAACCAGCCAGGGGTCCCGAATGGCAGGACTAGCGCAAATAATAAAAAAAGCTAACGAAGGGTATCCCGTTGTAATACTGCCGGAAGGCAGAATAAACAGGGACACAAAAAGGCTGTATCCTTTTTATAAGGGAGTCTTTTTTGCAGCAGTAAAGACAGGACTGCCGATTTTGCCTGTATATGTGAGGGGTACAGAGAAAGTTTATTTCAGAAGAAGGATAAACATGAATTTTGGTGTTCCTATCCCTGTCGATAAAAATGAAAGCGCAGAAGATGTAGCTATAAGGACATATCATCATATGATGGATAATGTTAAGCCCGAAGTGCCCAAAAACAGAGATAGAAAAGTAAGGCATGACCTGACAAGAGCTTTTCTGGGGGATTATGACTATCCGCCTGAAGAAGAGGGGAAAATACTTGCAGACGGCAGGGACGCAGCAAATCTCTTCAAAGAAGCTAATGAAGACTCAGAAAACAGGTATATGAAGTAGTTCAATATGCAAAAGCAGTATTCAGAAGAAAAATTAATTTTATAAACGGAATACTATAGAATAAGCTCTCTGTCTGTATCTGAGGATTCTTCATTTGCATACTTATGTTTATCATAAAGTTCTTTAACCAAAACATAAACGTGATTGGCATTATTTATGTTATAAAAATTGGTTTTTAAACAATGCATTTGATCTACAAGTGTAGAGGAGAAGTCAGAATTATAATATATGGTTCCGCTTTCATCTCTGTTTTCCTGTATATGAATACTTTCTAAACTTGGATACCATATAGATAGATAATATTTTCTGTAAGTATTAATATATATGCTTATGCCTTTATCTGTTACTATATATGAGGTCTTGTTGTATGCATTAATCATGTTTAAGGGAACTAGGAAATTAGATAAAAGAATAACCACTCCTAATAAAGCGAGCAGAAGAACTGGAAACAGATTTAATGAAAATCCACCATTTAACCTAATAGACTGTACAAACATAAATAGCGCTATCATTGCCCAAACAATAGAAAATATCAATCTTTTTATATTCTGCGGAGGCTTAAAAATAGAGATACTACTCGGATGTCCATTCCAAATAATTGTTTCATTGTTAAGAAGCAGCTTGCGTGGGTTGTCCATATTTTGAGTGGATACACTTGTATGAACAGAAAAAAAATCTTTATCTGGGAAATACTTTGCCTGCATTTGCTGTCTTATCAGCTGGTATACATAAATAGGATTGCTAATGTTATAGAAGCAGCTTTCAAAATTAACTGCATTATCAGAAATGGTTTCAGAAGGGACTTTTCTATTTGAAGATAAATTAAAATATATATTGCCTAAATTGTTTTTATTTATTTCCAAACTTATGTCCTTTACTTCATCCCAATAGTATGAACATTCACTTTGCCTTTTAACATCTTTTATAATTATTTTCTTTTGTGTAATCATATATAGAGTTTTGTTTTTACTCTTTATTAATGGTTTAGAGCCTGCAAAAGGAAGATAAATTCCCACGATAAAAAACAAAATAAAACATGAAGTGACAAAGATATTCAAAAAAACTTTAGGATTATGCTTTATAATAAGAGAAACAAATAAAATGAGTAGAGTATTCCAAATAAAACAAAAAAATAAGTGTGGTAAATTAGCACGTGTAAACACAGTATCAATAGAGAGCCTTTGCGGCTCTTGAAAAGCTTTCCAAATGATGGGTTCTTCTTCCTCGTAGGGGTCTCTTTTTTTGGGTAGTTCTATGGAAGTCATAATACTTTTCCGCCAATTAAAAATATTTCCCGGATTAATTCATCCACAAATGCCTCTTCCTGATTTTAAATAATCAGCTTTCTAAGTATTTACTATTATATCAGATAATTTATAATTTGTCTTATTGTTCTTGATGGCTTAATGCTAGCTCTCTGCGCAATTCAATCAATTTATATACATCTTCAGCCTCTTTGATTTTATAGAAGCAGTTATCAGGAGTGGGGAGAGACGATTTATTTAATGTAAAGGAAATTGACTGGCCCAGAGTAAACTGGCTGAACATAATATTGCCGGTATTATTTTTGTTCTCGGTAAGAATTACTTTCCCTAGATTTTCATATCTAAGTTCTTTTATTGCTTTTGTCCTTGAATTGGTCAATATTATTACACGCTGGTCTGTTATATAGTAGAAAATTGACTGTGATTTCTTCTTATGCTTATTGGGCATAATGAAAACCAGATAGACACCTATTGCAACAAAAGGAAACCCGAGCAAAGGAAAAACAAAAGAAATAGGACTAAGCTGAGTTGCTGCGATTGAGCTATAGACCGCAATAGCTGTCCACAATATGCTGAAGGCAAGCCAAATAATACCGAAAAAGGATGTGGAAACAGAACTGGCTGTAAGCCCCTTTAGTTCTGTTGGCTTTCCTTCCCAAAGTATCTCCTCACCATCAAGCAGGAATACTGGACTTATTTCATGTATAAATTCCTGTGTCATATTAGTTCTTTCTTAAATAGCTCTATAACGGTGTCAGGTTTGGCTTTTCCCTGCGTCTTTTTCATTACCTGCCCCATAAGGAAGCCTATTACCTGCTGTTTGCCTTCTTTGTATTGCTGTACAGGTGTTGGGTTTTCGGCGATTACTTCCTGCACAATTTTCAGAAGTTCATCTTCATTGCCCATTTGCTTTAGGCCCTTGCTTTCGATTATAGCATCTGGTGAGCCTTCGCCTGCGAACATCGCCTCAAGTACTGTTGTCTTGGCAGTTGAGATGTTTATTACGCCAGTATCTACCAGATTGATAAGCTGGGCTAGATCGGCAGGAGAGAAACAAACATCGGAAAACTCCATTTCCGTTTCTTTGATGATTCTTAACATGTCAACCATTATGAAGTTGGAAACGCTTTTGATGTTTTTTGTGTGATTAAGAGCGGCCTCAAAAAAACTGGATATATCAGGATCTGATGTAAGTATGCCGCAATCATACTCGGGAAGGGCAAATTCATCCATATATTTTTTCATTTTCTCAGCAGGCATTTCAGGAAGAGATTTTCTTAATTCGTTTTTCCATTCCTCATCTACTGCTATAGGGGCTAAGTCAGGGTCAGGGAAGTATCGGTAGTCATTGGCCTCTTCCTTGCTTCTCATTCGCAGGCTTCTGCCTTTGTTGTCATCCCATCTTCTGGTTTCCTGTATTATTCTTTTCCCCTGAGATAGCTCCTCCGCCTGGCGCTTGGCCTCAGACTTAATAGCTCTGTATATTGCTTTTACGGAGTTTAGGTTTTTCATTTCTGTTCTGGTTCCTAAAGTATCGCTGCCTACTGGCTTGATAGATAGGTTTACGTCAGCGCGCAGAGATCCTTCCTGCATCTTGCAGTCGGAAACACCGGCAAAGCGAAGCCTTGCGCGCAGCGCCTCGAAAAAGGCGCATGTCTGCTCAGCAGATGTCATGTCGGGATATGTAACTATTTCAATTAATGGAACGCCGCAGCGGTTAAAATCCAGCAGTGATGATTTGCCCCAGGCATCGTGGATTGATTTACCCGCGTCTTCCTCTAAGTGTATTCTTTCTATTCTCACCTGGCTTTGCTGCTCCGTGCCCTCATCATCAGTGAATGAGAATTTTATGAGCCCTTCAGAGCACAGGGGGTGATAAAGCTGTGATATTTGGTATGCCTTAGGTGAATCCGGATAGAAATAGTTTTTTCTGTCCATGTGGGCAATGTCATTTATGCTGCAGCCTGTTGCAAAGCCAGCCAGAATGCATTTTTCAACAGCCTGCTTATTAAGAACGGGCAGCATACCGGGCATTCCGAGGCATACCGGGCAGGTATGAGTGTTCGGCTCGCCGCCGAATTCGTTTTTGCAGTTGCAGAATACTTTGGTTTGTGTGTTTAGCTCGCAATGGACTTCGAGGCCTATTGTAATATCATAACCTTTTAGCATTACTTTGCACCTCCCTTTTCCGCCGGGCAGGCTTTGTGATAATTTGTTTCATTTTGAAAAGCGTTAACAGTAGATAAAAGCAGGCTTTCACTGAATTTGCTGCCTATCAGCTGCAGGCCAATTGGCAGGCCGCTTTCATCAAATCCTCCGGGGAATGAAATGGCAGGGAGCCCTGCTATATTAACAGAAACTGTGCACAAATCAGCAAGATACATGCTCATAGCATCGTCTGTTTTTTCTCCTATTTTAAAGGCTGTAGTCGGCGTCGCTGGGCAGAGCAGAATATCCACTTTGCTGAATGCGTCCTCATATCCTTTTACAACCAAAGACCGTGCTTTTAGTGCCTTGTTGTAGTATTCATCATAGTAGCCTGAGCACAATGTAAAAGTACCCAGCATTATCCTGCGCTTTACTTCCGTGCCGAATCCCTCTGAGCGGGATCTTATATATAAATCCTGCAGGTCATCAGCTCCCTCGCTGCGGTAGCCATAGCGTACCCCGTCAAATCTTGAAAGGTTGGATGAAGCCTCGGCCGAAGATAAAATATAATATGCCGGCAGTGCCAGAGTTAATACAGGTATTGATATTTCAATGACATCGCAGCCCAACGATTCGTATTTAGCTTTAGCGTCAATTACTGCCTGCTTGATATCATTCGTCACGCCTTCGCCCATATATTCTGTAAGTATGCCGATAGTTGGCTTTTTAAAATTATCTATTTCTTCATATGAGCTTTCATATTCCATTTTATATGATGTGGAGTCTTTTTCATCATGGCCTTTTATTGCATCAAATAATGCTGCGCAGCCTGCGGCGTCCTTGGCAAAGGGGCCAATCTGATCGAGCGAAGACGCAAAGGCTACAAGGCCATACCTTGAAACCGTGCCGTAGGTTGGCTTGAGCCCCGTTACTCCACAGAATGCTGCCGGCTGGCGTATAGAGCCGCCTGTATCAGAACCCAATGCAAGAGGCGCCTGCAATGCGGCGACTGCCGCTGCGCTTCCGCCTGATGAGCCGCCCGGAACACAGCGTGTATTCCATGGATTTTTCGTCTGCTTGAATGCAGAGTGCTCCGTCGATGATCCCATTGCAAATTCATCCATATTTGTTTTGCCCAGTATTACCATCAGGTTTTTCTGCGCATTTTTTATGGCAGTGGCGTCATATGGCGGCACGAAATTATATAGAATTTTTGATGCGCATGTGGTTTTAACGCTATTTACGCACATATTGTCTTTAATTCCTACAGGAACTCCTGCAAGAGCTGGCAGCTTTTTGCCCTGTGAAAGCAGAGAATCAATTTCTTTCTGCACTTTTTCTGCATTATTCAAAGCATAGGCGTCATCAACATAAAGCCATGCGTTTATAGCATCATCTGTTTGACTTATTACATCAAGATATGCTCTGGTCACTTCAACAGCGGTAAGTTCTTTAGCTGCTATTTTTTCTGCGATTTCAATTGCGGATAAACCAAGTATATTCATTATTCCACCACCTTCGGAACGGAAAAACATGTATCTACTTTTTCAGGTGCATTGGAAAGCAGTTTTTCTGTGTCAAACTGAACAGGTGTGCTGTCAGGCCTTAGTACATTTTCAATTCCCTGAATGTGCGCCGTTGGGGCTATGCCTTCTGTGTCAATCGTGTTTAAAGAATCAGCAAATTCAATAATCTGCTCCATTTCTTTTGTAAAGGCATCTAGGTCTTTTTCATCTATTTCAAGCTTTGCCAGGGACGCAATATATTTTACTTGTTCTTTGGTAACCGCCATAATATGTCCTTTCATAAAAAGCGAAAATTAATGCTTATTAATTCCCATATAGTTATATTAAAATGCTAACTGTGAATCAGTGCGAGTTTATTTGGTATATTATAAACTAAACTGTTTATTAATTCAACGAAGAAATGGAAAAATGTAAATTAAGAGTTTTATAAGCCAGCACTCGTAATTTAGTCATTGAAGTTTACATTGCACCATCCCAGTGATAAAATATTGCATAAGGATTTATTAATAATTTATTTCAGGAGAATATACAATGAAAAAAGATTTAAAAATTGCAGTAATCGGCGCGGGCGCAATAGGCGGCACAACGGCGGCATTTCTGGCAGAGGCTGGCTATGACGTTGAGCTTGTATGCAAATATGATGAGATTACTCAAAAAGCCAAGGAAGGGCTGAAAATTGTAGGCGTAAAGGGCGAACATATAGTAAAAATGAATGCGGTTAAAGAGGTGGAGGAACTAACCGGAAAAAAGGACTATATATTAGTTGCAACAAAATCATATGATATGCCCGAGACCTGCAAAAGAGCATTGAAATTCGCAGAGGATGATACGCTCTTTGTCGCCATGCAGAACGGCATCCCATTGGATGCCATGGCAAAGGTAGTAGGGAAAGACAGAACAGTTGGCTGCGTAATAGGCTATGGAACGACCATGCTTGAATATGGAGTGCTGGATGTAACATCATTCGGAGAATACATAATAGGTATGCAGGAAAACAGCCCCAAGCTAGAAGAACTAAAAGACATACTAAGTGCAGCTTTCGCAGCGCGTATATCCGAGAACATATTAAGTGAGTTATACTCAAAACTCATTGTCAATGCCTGCATTTCAACCTTGGGCGTTGTTTCAGGGCTATATCTGGGAGAAATGCTGAAAATTAAGCACGTGAGAAATATATTTTTAAAAATCATGTGTGAGGCAGTGGATTTAACTAATGCGCTGAATCTGAAACTGCCGCCGTATGCGGGGAAGTTGGATTACTATAAAATGACGGATTTAAGCACTGGATTTAAAAAATTCAAGGCACACTTAACAATTCGTGTAGTCGGCATAAAGTACAGAAGGTTGAAATCATCCAGTCTGCAGTCCGTACTGCGAGGCAGAAAAACAGAAATAGATTTCTTTAACGGATATATAGCTGACAAAGCGGATGAATTGAACGTGCTGGCGCCTATGAATAGAGCTATAACGCAGATAGTAAAGGAAATCGAGGATAAGAAGCTGGAGATAAAGAAAGAGAATTTCTATGATAGCAGGATAATTGAAGCATTAAAGTAAAACAAAAAATTCTAAAAAAAAAAGAACTCCATGGTTTTTAATCATGGAGTTTTGTTTTATATACTAAGGCAACCTGCTGGGGGTAGGCACAATATTCATTTGATTAAGCTCATTCACCTCATATCTTCCAAGTTCTCCGGTGGATACTATTGTACCATCGGATTTTATTCCCATGGTCAGAGAATTTCCCGTTTCAATATATATAATATCAGTCCAGGAAGATACATATAATTCTCCATTTTCGTTTTTACCTACGGCGACTACAGTTCCGTCGGATTTCAGCCCGACTGTGTGGCGAGAGCCCGCGGAAATCTGGACTATATCTGTCCAGTCATCAAATTCCAATTGGTGATAGCTGTTGTTTCCCGCACCCACTACTGTGCCGTCGCTTTTAAGACCCACTACAAATGAAGCAGCAGCAGAGACCTCAACTATATCCGTCCAGCCTTCTACTCCGTTCTGATTGAATTTATTGTCGCCGGCAGCGACCACAGTGCCGTCAGCTTTAAGCCCGTAGGTGTTGGACCACCCTGTTGTAATGGCAATTATATCCGTCCAGTCAGATAAAAGCGCTCGATCATCCGAATCGGTTCTTCCGGCTGCAACCACTGTTCCGTCTGCTTTTAGACCAACAGTGTGGCTATATGATGCGGATATTTGAATTACATTAGTCCAATCGTTAACAAGATATTTACCAAAGTCTTTTCCATATGCTTCAGCTCCCACTGTGCATACTACTGTACCGTCATCTTTAAGTCCCATTGTGCACCAGTTGCCTGCAGATACTGCCACAATATCTGTCCAGTCGTCGGTGTCATCTTTGTTATATAGGCCGCTGCCTACAACTGTAACAGTGCCGTCCGGATGAAGAGCCGCCACATGGGCCGAGCCTGCAGACATATATTCATAGTTTCTTGAAGCAATTTTCTTAATGTAATCATAGGAATCTTCATATGTCCATATATTCATGAACATATCCATTGCTGCAAAATAATTTCCGTTGTTGTATTCATCTATTGCCGAAAGATAATCGATTGTTATAAACTGATTGTCTGCATCTTTGTATCCCGAGACTTCCTTTAGCAGTATTTCAGCTTCATCGTAGTTTTTTGATTCTATCAGGCTCAATGCTTTCAGATATTTGCAATCCTGCGTTTCTGATGGAGCAGTTTCATATTCAGGGATTTCTGCAAGAATGGCTAATGCTTCATCATATCTTCCTTCGGATTTCAATGTAAGGGCTATCTGGTATTTACAGTATAATATCTGCTCCTGCGAATCTGAATAGGGAACAATGGACTCAAATAAAGAAACTGCATTGTCATACTGCATATTTGATATCTCAGCTAAAGCTTTCTTGTATATGCACTCAGACAATAGTTCAGAAGCGTTTTCGTATTCGCCAAGAGAATAGAAAATATCTGCTGCTGCATCATAATCAGAGTAGGATAGAAGCTGCTTTCCGTAGTCCAGCTTTGACTCAAGCAGCAGCGCCTGTGAGTCTTTATAATCGCCAAGATTAGAAAATGCATTTATCGCTTCAATATAGCTGCCGCTTTCCGCTGCCTTCACAGCATTATTATATTCCTGCAAAGGGAGAAGAACCTGCGTAACAAGAAAAAACAATCCCACTGCAAAAATAACGGTTATAGCTAATATAATAATATTTTTAGTGCTTCTGTTCATTTTATCATTTATATGTCCTTATAGTATTTTCATGGAGGATATTATATCATATATGTGTATGAATATGTAATTATTTGACGCAACATTGTTAAATTTTAATTTTACTATTGACTCTGACATGGTGGCAGATGATAAGGTATATCTATAATCCGGATTAAATAAAGGAAGGTAAGAGGTATGTTCAAGATAGGTGATTTCTCACGATTATCCAGAGTATCAGTAAGGATGCTTCGCTACTATGACGAAAATGATATATTTAAGCCAGACAAAGTCGATAAGTTCACCGGATACAGGTATTATTCCGCAAACCGTATATTTGAGCTTAACACCATAATAAAGCTTAGGGACTATGGAATGAATGTCTTGGAAATCGGCAGATACCTGAAATCCGACAGGGAAGAACAAAAGCAAATGCTGGCAGTGAAGCAGAAAGAAGCAGCTGATAATATAATTGCTGAGAAAGCCCGATACGAAGCAATATCTTTTGCCATCGAATATATCGAAAAGGAGCACAAAGAAATGGAGTTTACTGTAAATATTAAATCACTGCCGTCAATTCAAGCAATTACATTGAGGGATACTATCCCGGCATATAATATGGAAGGCATGCTTTGGGAAAAGCTAGGAAAACATATTGGACGAAATCAGATAGCAGTCACGGAATATTGCTACGCCACATATTATGATACAGAGCACAAAGATGAAGATGTGGATGTCGAAGTTTTGATGGAAGTTATAAATCCTGTTAAAAGTGACGGAGAATTTGTTTTCAAGGAAACAGAGAAAATCGAAAAAGCTGCCTGCGTGATGATTCCCGGTAAATATGAGAACATCACGAAAGCTTTTGAATTCCTCGGCAAATGGCTGGAAGAAACGGGAAGCGAAATAGCGGGAAGAATGAGGCAGGTGCCGATAAAGGGCCCTTGGAATGAAGAAGACCCGGAAAAATATCTTACGGAGATACAATGCCCAATAAAATAAACCGGAACAAAAAATTAGGAGGAGCTGCGAATATGCGCTCCTCTTTCTATATCTTATACTTTATTCATTGCTATAATCTGCATGATATTATATTATTAATAGAAACAAATTTTACAGGGGAATAAAATTAATGGATAAATACTGCATTATTCTGATATACAACAAAGACAGAAGTAGGCTACTAATGTGCCACAGAACAAAGGAGCCCTACACAGGACTAATGAACTTTGTAGGCGGAAGGATAGAGCAGGGAGAAACCGAAGCCGAAGCAGCATACAGAGAAATGTCCGAAGAGACCGGAATAACAAAAAAAGATATTACTCTACATTATTTAATGAGCACGAAGTATCTATTGATGGGTTTTGGCTTAGAAATATTTGCAGGAAGACTGAAATATGACGTAGAAGTATATGGAGAGGAAAATCCGCTGTGCTGGGTAAGCGCTGATGATAATTTCTTTGATACCACTCGGTATGCAGGTGACGGAAACCTCGGACACATTCTTTTAATCGCAGAAAAAAATAAAGATACGCTTTTCTGAAAAAACAAAAATAAATCTATATAATAAAAGAGGAACTATCAATTGATAATTCCTCTTAATTATATTGAAAACTAAATTATTTCAATTCAACCTTTGCGCCGGCTTCTTCAATCTTGGCTTTCATAGCTTCTGCTTCTTCCTTAGGAAGAGCTTCCTTTACTTTGCCAGGAGCGCCGTCAACTAAGTCCTTAGCTTCCTTGAGGCCGAGACCTGTTAATTCGCGAACAACCTTGATAACCTTGATCTTTTCTGCGCCTGCGTCAACCAGAACAACATCAAATTCTGTCTTTTCTTCTTCTGCTGCTGCGGCTGCTACTGGAGCACCTGCTGCTGCAACTGCTACTGGAGCTGCTGCGCTAACGCCGAAAACTTCTTCTAATTCCTTAACGAGTTCGCTAAGGTCCATTACGTTCATTTCTTTTATAGCTTCAATGATTTGATCTTTTGTTAATGCTGCCATTTTTTATTCCTCCAAAAATTTTAATTTTAATTCAATGTAATTTGTAAAGGGCCACATCTTTACCCTTGTTTTTGTGCTCTTACGCCGTCAAGAGCTCGTACTAATCCTGTAGGTATGCCGTTAAGAGCAGTGACGAAGCCGCGAATTGGGCCGTTCATTACGCTTAAGAGCATTGCAACGAGAGTTTCCTTGTTCGGTACGGAAGCTAAAGCTTCTACCTGGTCAACGCTGATAAGATTTTTTCCCAGTAAACCGCACTTAATTTCAGTCTTCTTGGTTTTCTTTATGAAGTCTTTAATTACTTTGGGGCCAGCTGTAGGATCATCATAAGAAAAAGCAATGGCTGTTGTGCCGTGCAGATATTCTTCTAGGCCGTCTATGCCAAGATTCTGCGCAGCGCGTGTAACCATGGTGTTTTTCAGAACTTTGTACTCTACATTCAGAGCGCGGAATTGATTTCTCAGTTCACTTACTTCTTCTACATTGAGACCAATGTAGTTGACCAGAACTATGCTTTTCGCGGATTCAAGTTTTGTTTGAATGTCGTCGATTATAGCTTGCTTCTGCTGTTTGATTTTTGATAACTCTGCCATCTAATACCTCCTTAATTATTTTTGCAGGGCAAAAAATAAAACCCTACCCGCATAACTGCAGCGTAAGGATAGAAAGTTCACATAAATAATTATAAAATAATCATATGTTTCAATCTCGGCGGGCGGCGAACCTTTAAACCAATAGTACCTGCTGTCTACGACTGCTATATGCATTTGCTTTGTTATTCTATGATAAATGAGAGTAAATGTCAAGATAATTTTAGGCTATTTAGCTTCTATTTTTGCGCTTGCTTTTCAGAGCTTTAGCACTAAAGAAGAGTCTTTTCAAAGCATATTGCATCTTGCCGGCCTACATATTTTCCGTAGTTTTCTATTGTGCTGTATCCCATTGCTATGTAGAAGCCAACAGCATCGGTGTTTACCTTTCGGGTTTCTAGAATAAGTTTCTCGTATCCTTCATCAATTGCTTTGCATTCCAATGCCGTAACCAGCTTTTTCCCGATGCCGCAACCTTTGTATTTTGCATATACTCTTTTCATCTCAGCGGTTTTATTGTCTACTCTGCGGATAGCGCCGCAGCCTATTGCCTCGTCTTTATGATAAGCTAGTAAAAATACATTTCCTTTTTCACTGAATGATTCAGGATCAAATGAATTCTTACCGCTGTTTCCTGTAATGTTTTTTAGAGATGATGAAAGCATGCGCATCATTTCTTTAGCGTCAACGGAATCAATAGTTGCTTCTTTAATTAATATCTCATCATATTTCATAAGATTATCGGCGAATCAGGGGTTAATGAATCCGCAGCTTTCCATAAATTTTTCTGCCCCCTTACGGCCGTCTTCAGTATCCTTATATACTGCTGCGCAGTCTAAGACTTCAAGGCATATTCTGCCGATTTCCTGCTTAATAAGCTGGTCAGCAGCGCTTTCTGCAAGCGGCAGGGAATTATCTTCCTTCATTTTATTGACCCAGTGCATATGCTTTTCTAGCTCAGGGTACTCTGAAGCAGATATATTTTCCCCCTTCAGTATTCTCTTTACCAGATCCAGCTCGTGCTTAAGCCTTCCCGGAAGAATAAACACGCCCATCACTTCAATTAACCCGATGTTTTCCTTCTTAATATGGTGAAGGTGAGGATGAGGATGGTAAACACCCATTGGAAGTTCTTCAGTTGTTATATTGTTTCGCAATACTAAATCTATTTCATAATAGCCTCCGCGGTTTCTGGCAATCGGAGTTATTGCATTATGCATTTCTCCTTTTGTATATGCAAATATAAACCGCTTATCGTCAGTATATTCCTGCCAGCTTTCAAGCACATATTCCGCGGCATCGGCCAGAGTATAAAGTGAAGCGCATTGCAGCCTGATGCAGGTCATTGGCCAGTTCACAAGCCCAGCCTTTACATCAGGGAAGTTTTTGATTTCATACTTTTTGTATATTGAGGCCTTGGCCATAGGCATCTCGTATCCGCCGCCCTGATAGTGGTCGTGGCTTAGTATGGAGCCGCCTACAATAGGAAGGCCCGCGTTGGAGCCCATGAAATAATGAGGAATTTCACTCGTAAATTCAAGCAGCCTTACAAAGGTATCTCTGTTTATATTCATCGGCACGTGCTCACCGCGAAGTGCTATTGTGTGCTCATTAAAGTAAATATAAGGAGAATACTGAAAATACCATTGCTCATTATTAAGAGTAATGGGCAGTATTCTGTGGTTCTGGCGCGCAGGGTGATTTAGGTTGCCTGCATATCCCATGTTTTCTGCACATAGCAAGCAGGATGGATATCCTGTACTTTTTACATCTTTTAGTTTTGCAATTTCTTTAGGGTCTTTTTCGGGCTTGGATAGATTGATGGTTATTTCAAGAGCACCATACTTTTCGGTTTTATGCTCCCATATTATATTTTTTGCTATGCGCTCCTGGCGTATATAATTTGTAGATTTACAAAAGGAATAATACCAGTCAGTCGCTGCTTTCTTGCTCACGGAATTCGAAATGGAATTAAATTTCTCAAGCACGAATGATGGTATGGGGGTAAGCGTATTCATAATTCTAGTATCCAGCAAATCACGTTCTGTTATGGAATCGCCTATTATACCGTGCTGCTGAGCAAAATCAAGAAGGATGTCCAGAATTTCAAAAGGCATTTCAGGAGGAGCATAGTTCTCGGAATCGAAACTTTCCGCAGGATTGCCGATACCAAGCAAATCCATCAATAGATTTCTGCAGTATATTTTGTCTATTGGCTTAATGAGTTCTTTTTTTATGCCATAACATAGAAGTTTCTCAATTGCCAGCTGGGCTTTCTGAAGCATTTCTATTTCCTCTTTTCAGACTTTTTTTGAGTATTTTGATTGATTCGAATTTTATTATAACATAAAAATTTTTTAAGCACATTGTTTTGTATTGAGTTTTGGATGTTATATAACTAAATAAAGCAATATATATATACAAAAAAAATACATTAAGAGGTGAGACAAATGAGTTCAAAGTCAAGAGGCTTAACTGATGTTCAGCTGCTGGCAGTATGCCATATTATTGGGTTTATTATTGTCAGTGTTTTTATTGCAATCGCCCATAAAGTAGCCAGCACATACCCTAGTCTTACAGTGAGATTGCTTTTTCCTGCCAATATGAGCCCTTGGGAGCAGGGAAAGCTCTTGGTTGTTCCTCTTTCGCTGTTTTTCTTCATAGAATATTTTATAGTCGGTAAAAAATTCAAGAACTTTATTCCTGTCCATTTTCTGGTTGCATTTGCGATACCTGTATTTCTGGTTCTGATATATAGCCTTTATTCTGCAGCCTTCGGTTCACTAAGCAATGACGGCCCTCAGATTGTTTTCTCTTTTACTCTGCTTTTGGCTGCCCTGCTTTCATCTGTTATGCTCGTTACAGCAGAAACTAATTTCAATAAGTTTGCTTTACTATTCATTATTCTATATTTCCTTCTTAACATAGCATATATCGTATTCTTGTTTATGCCGCCTAAAGCCGCGGTGTTCTATGATGCAGTGAATAAGCTCTATGGCCCTGCATTTAAGTAAAAAGTGTACAATTTTGCTTTGAAGCTACGCATATCCGCAAAAATCACTGATATATAGTAAAAAAACATTTTAAATTCAAAAATTCTGGTATATAATGTAACAGTATTTATACGTATATATTGATATATAAAAGGGGGAAGGAAAATTGAATAACGCTTTTAAGAAATGGTCAAAAGAAAAAACATTGTTTGTACTGCACGGAATAGGATTTGTAATGGTATGCTTTTACGGGTCTGTAGTGCATGATTTGGCGAGGACGTTTCCCAACTTTTTAGGCAGGATGCTCTTTCCGTCAAACCTTTGCCTATGGGAACAGGGCAAAATCCTTCTGGTGGGAATGTCTATATGGTTCTTGATTGAGTACCTGATTGTAGGCAGAAAGATTAGAGGCTTTATCTTTATTCATACAATTATTGCATCCTCATTGCCTATACTTATGTTGATTGTTTATCTGACTCATACAAATCTATTTGGCGATTTCAGCCTTGAAGGTGCACATATTGTTTTATCAGTAGCTCTTATATTGCTTGGCTTTATAGTATCTGTTGTTATGATTACTTCAAAGAAGGATTATTCAAGCCTTGCGCCATATGGAATAGCCATATATGTAATTATTGTAATGATGTATGCAGTTTTTACTTATCTTCCTCCAAATGTGGGAATGTTCTACGATGATATGCACAAAGCATTCGGGCCAGTCTGGAAATAACAGCGTGGTTTTCATTGTTTGACAAGCAAAGTAGCGTATTATATAATATAAAAGCATTTTTAAATATTACTTATCAAGAGTGGTTGAGGGATCGGGCCCGATGACACCCAGCAACCCCTGTGTGAAAGCAGGAAGGTGCTACTTCCCGCAGGATTTATTCCTGGCAGATGAGGCTATATACATAACCTCATTCAAGTGTGAGGTTTTTTATTTTGTAAAAAATTTCAGCACTTAATATTTAAAAAAATAAATAATGAGGTGACAGACATGTCAAGAACGAAACTTTTTACATCAGAATCAGTGACGGAGGGGCATCCTGATAAAGTATGCGACCAGATTTCAGACAGCATATTGGACGCTATTATGGAGCAGGATCCAAACGCAAGAGTAGCCTGCGAGACCGCAGTAAACACAGGCCTAGTTATGGTGATGGGAGAAATATCGACCTGCTGTTATGTTGACATACCCAGTATAGTAAGAAATACTGTAAGAGATATCGGCTATACCCGTGCAAAGTACGGATTTGATGCGGACACCTGCGCAGTGCTGCAGAGCATAGATGAGCAGTCATCCGACATAGCAATGGGCGTAAACGATGCGCTGGAAACCAGGCAGAGCGAAGTGCACCAGAACGGAGCAGGCGACCAAGGGATGATGTTTGGCTTTGCATGCAAAGAGACTGAAAGCTATATGCCTATGCCTATTTACCTTGCCCATAATATGAGCAAGCGCCTGGCAGAAGTGAGAAAAAAAGAAACACTGGACTGGCTGAGGCCTGACGGCAAAACCCAGGTAACTATCAAATATGAAGATGAAAAGCCGGTTGCTGTGGATACAGTTGTTGTATCATGCCAGCATAGCGAAAATGTTCCTTTATCAACAATAAAAGAAGAAATAATTAAGCATGTGGTTGAGCCTTGCTTGCCGCAGGATTTGGATATTAGCAATATAAAGTACCTAATTAATCCAACGGGCAGGTTTGTAATAGGCGGCCCTATGGGTGACTCTGGATTAACAGGAAGAAAAATAATCGTTGATACCTATGGCGGATATGCAAAGCATGGCGGAGGGGCATTCTCAGGAAAGGACTGCACGAAGGTAGACAGAAGCGCAGCGTACGCAGCAAGATGGGTGGCAAAGCATCTGGTGGCGGCGGATTTATGCGACAAGTGCGAAATAGAAATCGCCTACGCAATAGGCGTAGCAGAGCCGGTCAGCCTGTTGGTGGACACATTCGGCACGGGCAGGATGGCCGAAAATGAGATAGAAAAAATTGTACGTGAGGTATTCGACCTAAGGCCATCGTCCATAATAAATGAGCTTGACCTAAGGCGGCCCATATACAGGCAGACTGCGAGCTATGGGCATTTCGGCAGAGATGACCTGAACCTGCCTTGGGAAAAAATATCGAAGCTGGAGCACATTAAAAAAGCAATTAAATAGTCAGGTAATCGATGGAATATATTGTTGCAACAATTGAAGGCGTAGTATTCAGAAATGAAGAAAACGGATATACGGTATTTGAGATAGCGGTAGACAATGAGCTGGAGACCGCTGTCGGCTCAATGCCGCCTATTGGCGAAGGCGAGAAGATGCGCCTGGGCGGCAAATGGATAACGCATGATAAATACGGCAAACAATTTAAGGTGGAAAAATGCGAAAAACTTCCCCCTGATTCCAAAGACGGAATTCTAAGGTATCTGGCGTCCGGATTGATAAAAGGGGTTGGGCCAGCCACAGCAAAGAAGATAGTTGATGCTTTTGGCGAGGAAACGCTGGAAATAATAAGGTATAACCCTGAAAAACTGAAAGACGTAGAAGGAATCGGTCACTCAAAAGCTGAAGTAATCGCAAAAGCTCTATCAGAACATATTGCTATGCAGGACAACATGATATTCCTGCAGTCGTTATCTGTCCCGCTTAACCTGGCTGCCAAAATATGCAGCACATACGGAATAAACACCAAAACAATTGTTGAGAATTATCCATATAAACTGGCATCGGATATTGACGGCATAGGGTTTCTGCGCGCAGACAGAATAGCAAGGCAGCTAGAATTTGACATGGCATCCGTTGAAAGGCTTGTAGCCGGAATTTCCTATTGCCTTAGTGAAACCGCTAAAAAGGATGGGAACTCCTGCCTGCCTCTTGACGCATTGAAAGGCAGAGCAGAAAGGCTATTAAGCTGCACTGATGAAAAATATCAGGAGGCGTTTGAAAAGGCTATCATAAAGAGCGAAATAGTGATAAGAGAGTATGAAAGCATTAGCTACGCATACCTAGCATATCTTGACAGTGCTGAAAGATATACGGCAGAAAAGATTGCAAGCCTTACATTGAATAGCGATTTTGAGCAGAAAGTGGATCTGGATACTGCACAGAAGATAATCAAGACAATTCAAGGTATCGAATTATCAGATGAACAGATGGATGCGGTAAGGTGTGCACTTTCAGCAGGCATCAGCGTTATAACGGGCGGCCCGGGCACAGGAAAGACCACAATAGTAAACAGCATAATATGGGCTTTGGAGCAGATAGGCGCTAAGGTGATTCTCGCAGCGCCCACCGGAAGGGCATCAAAAAGGCTTTCAATTGCCACTGGGCATGAAGCATCTACAATACACAGGCTCTTAGAGTATGGATACAGTGAAGACGAGAGCGTATTATCATTCAGCAAAAATGAGAACAATCAGCTGGAATGCGACGCTCTGATAGTAGATGAGATGTCCATGGTTGACGTGCTTTTGATGAGCTATCTTTTAAAAGCAATACCGAACAATTGCAGGCTGATATTGGTAGGTGACGCTGATCAGCTGCCGTCGGTTAGTGCAGGAAATGTTCTGCACGATATAATAAACAGCAAAGCAGTTAAGGTGAAAAGACTGACGCAGATCTACAGGCAGGCACAGGAAAGCCTGATAGTAATGAATGCGCATAATATAAATAAAGGCAATAAAATTGAGCTCTATAATAGAGATTCCGACTTTTTCTTCGTTAAGCAGACAAGCTCAGAAGGAGCTACAAATGAAATTATCTCTATGGCTACAAAGAGAATACCGGGATTTCTTTCCTGTGATTCTCTTAAGGATATACAGGTGCTCTCACCAATCAAGCGAACAGACTTGGGAGTGGAGAGTTTGAATAGAATACTCCAAAATGTTTTTAATCCTCCGGATAAAAAAACTGAAGAAAAAAAATACGGAGAAATGGTCTTCAGATGCAATGACAAAGTGATGCAGATAAAAAACAACTATAATATTGAGTGGAAAATGATGATGCCCAATGGCACCTACACCAGCGGTAAGGGTGTATTTAACGGAGATGTAGGGTTTGTTAGCGGAATAAACCATGAAGAGCAGACATTGATAGTAGAGTATGAAGACGGCAAAATAGTGGAATATCTCTTCAGCAATCTGGATGAACTGTCTCTATCATATGCTATTACAATACATAAATCTCAGGGCAGCGAATATGAGGCCGTTATCCTGCCTCTGCTAAACAGCAATCCGATTCTTTTCACCCGCAATCTTCTATATACGGCTGTTACAAGGGCTAAAAGGCTCGTCGTAATAATTGGCGACGAAAAAACAGTTGATAAAATGATAGAAAATGATTTAATATACAACAGATATTCTGGGCTGGCTCCGGCCATAAGGAGGCGTCTTGCGAACGATCAAACAGTGTTTAGCTGAAACATTAAGCTTCATTAAAGAAAACATTTATCTCACGTTTACTTCATCCGAGCATGTATGCATGGCCTGCGGAGAGGAAATGCAAGACATGCGAGAATACCTGTGTGAATCATGCAAAAAGGAGCTGTCCACTGATAACGCCAATAAATGTGATGTTTGCGGAAGGATTGTTTCCGAAGGAACATGCAGATACTGCAGGGAAAACAAGAAGCCATACACAAAAGTATACTCAGTATTTGAATATGCGGAACCTATAGATAAATTTATAAATGAGTTCAAAGAGCAGGGCATGACCATATACGGGAGAATGTTTACCAAGTCCCTTATAGAAAAGTACGATGATTTTAATATAGATAATATTGATTTGATAACAAGTGTCCCTGCAAATAAACTTAGAAAAATCGCAAGGCTTCGAAATGCTCCACGCTTTTTTGCACGCGCTCTCTCCAAACACACAAATATTGAATATTCAAATAAATGTCTTGTTCGAAAAGGCTTCTCAAAGGCTATGCGAAAAAAATCATCGCGGCAGCGCATGGAGATAGCAGGAAGAAGCTATTTCAAGGGATCATACGACGTAACGGGCAGGAATGTTCTGCTTGTTGACGATGTCTTCACTTCAGGGTCTACCTGCCATGTGTGTGCAAACTTGCTGCGAAAAAATGGAGCAAAAAGCGTGGCAGTATTAGTAATGGCCTGCGTAAGAAGCAAGTAACCAAATTACCCCAAAAAGAACGATAAATAAAAAAACAGAACTAAATTTAATTTACTACCTTGCAATCAACAGTAGTATGTGTTATACTGTAGCTACAGAAAGGAGGTTTGGGTTTGAATATTCAGTTTAAAAAAGGTATTTTAGAGCTCTGTGCACTGTCTTTACTGATGGATGAGGATAGATACGGATATGAACTCTTCAACATTTTATCAGAAAACATATCTGTATCTGAAGGAACGATATATCCGCTGTTGAGAAGGCTGAATCAGGAAGGATACTTCTCCACATACCTGAAAGAATCCAGCGAGGGGCCGCCGAGAAAATACTACAGGATTACAGAGGACGGAAGAAGAGCCCATAAACTTTTGTCTGAAGAATGGAAAGAGTTTTTAAAAGGAGTAAACAAGATTTTATCTGGAGGCAAAAATGAATAAGAAAGAATTTATGCAGAAACTAAAAGATAGTCTAATGGGGCTTAACCAGAATGATAAAAGGGAAGTTCTTTTGGACTATGAAGAACACTTCCTGGACGGAAAAAACCAGGGAAGAACAGAAGAGGAAATATGTGAGGCGCTAGGCGACCCGCGAGAAATAGCGAACGAAATAAAAAATCAGAGCCAGAAGTCGGCGCCCAGTACTGATGGCGTAAACACAGCCGGGTATATAATAGGAATTATTATACTTGCCGTTGCGTGCTTTGCGCTGGGTTCAGTGCTCTTAAGCGTTATAGCAGGAGCAATAAGCGGAATATTCGGAGCGGTTGCAGTGGCAGCAGTCTTTTCAAATGCAATGCTGCGACTGACAGCAATTTCTGCAATAGTATTAATTATTGCAATCTTTGTGCTCATCGCTCTAGGAATAATCAAGCTTATCCCGCTGGTCGTAAAGTGGTTCAAGCAGCTTGCCATGTCTCTGGACGGAAAAACAGAGGAGGCAAAAAAAGTTGAACATAAAAAGATAAAGATTCATCCAGTAGTATGGATACTTACTGTACTTTTGTGCATTGCTTCAATAAGCGGCGTTATTATAGGAAGCGTTGGCTTTGCAAAGGAGGCAGTTAAGGATTTTGACGCTGAGGATATTCATGATATCCAGTCATTTATCACTAATATTGCTTACGATCACGGCAACTGGGTATATTTCAGCGAAAGCGATTCAGAAGAATTTGAAAGGTCAATGGAGGATTTTGCAGATGACATGGAAGAATTTGCAGACGATATGGAAGACCACTTTGACAATAATAGGTTCTGGTTTTTTGGCTGGAGATATATATTCGGAGACTAAATATTGAATTATAATATTACTTAAAAGGGTTGTGTACATCATAGCCCTTTTTTGCTATGAAATAAACTTAAGTAAGGCGCCTTAGCGATGAATAAAAATAAAATAATCAACTGCATAAATTTACATAACCAATGTTTGGATTATATATTTTGAGCAGATAAAATATATATGATATACTAAGCTTAAAAAGAGCAGATAGACATAATTAATTATTAGAAAGGAAGCATATGGATTTTACTTATGATATAGAGGTCTCACTATCTTCAAAAGAATTAAGAAGAGGGCGGAAAGCTTCCGTTGAAGTGAAGATAAAGAACGCTACAAAAGAAATTGAGTATTGTGAGGGAGCATTGAAAAAATATAAAGGTCAAAAAAAGCTCAACCAAACAGGAATCGATACATACGGATTGAGTGCACCGATTCCAATAATAGCCCCAAAAGGAACATATGAAGTGGAGATATACGCCGTAAGCAGGGATGGAGAAAAAGGGCCTGCATATGATTTAGAGATAAAAATAATATAATCAGGGAGAAAAACATGAACTACACTTTTGCCAGCGATAACTGCGCAGGCACAGACAAAAGAATCATGAAGGCGATAGAGAAGGCCAACGAAGGCTTTACGCTTTCATATGGAGATGATGTATATACGAAGGCGGCTGTCGAGGCTTTTATAAAGGAATTTGGCAATGACATAAAAGTATACTTTGTATATAACGGAACTGGCGCTAATACGCTGGCATTGGGTTCAATCTTAAAGCCCTACCAGGCGGTAATAACTCCTGCATTTTCACATATTTCAGTGGATGAAACAGGGGCGCCGGAGAAATATACGGGCTGCAAGATCATAACATGTGCTACGGAAACGGGAAAGATAGGCATTGAAGATATCAGACCGCATCTTGATGTGCTGGGTACTGTCCATCATAGCCAGCCGAAAGTTGTGTCTATTACGAATCCTACAGAAGAAGGCACGCTGTATAACACAGATGAAATAAAAGAGATATGTGATTTTTCTCATGAGCATGGGCTGTATGTGCATATGGATGGGGCACGGATAGGCAACGCGGCGGCAGCATTAGGGAAAAGCCTTAAGGAAATAACAGCAGACTGTGGTGTAGATGTGCTATCTTTCGGAGGAACAAAGGGAGGCATGATGTTCGGCGAGGCAGTTGTGTTTTTCAACAAAGAGTTGGGAGTGGATTTCGGATATTTCAGAAAGAACGGAACACAGCTGCATTCTAAGATGAGGTTTATTTCAGCGCAGTTTGAGGCCTATCTTGGAGATAAAATGTATCTGGATAACGGAAAACATGCCAATGATATGTGCAGGTATTTCTATGAGCAGCTGAAGAAGATAGAAGGGATAGAATTTGTGCACGAACCGCAGGCGAACGGAATCTTTATTAAGATGCCTAAACGCCTTGCAGAAGAAGCGCTTAAGGAGTATTTTTTCTATGACATGGACACAAAAGAAGGCAAGGTAATGAGGCTTATGTGCTCGTTTGCAACAAAAAAAGAAGATATTGACGATTTTATGAGAATATTAATACAAAACAAGTAATAATATTAAATAAATTTCTTGCAAATTATAATGACTAGTGCTATCATGTTCCTAATAATGAATAATTAGACTAGTGAATTATTCATTTTAGACGAGTTAGAACAGACAAAAGCACATAGAAGAAGGAAAATAAAATCATTTTGCAGGAAATAAGGCACAGGATTTTCATTTCGGTTCATTTTATGTATATACAATTTTATAACTAATTTCGGAGGAAATTATGAAAATTACAAACAGATGCAAAGGTGTGTCGCCCTCAGTAACTTTGGCAATTTCAGCAAAGGCAAAATTGTTGAAATCCCAAGGCCTGGATGTTATCAGCTTTGGAGCGGGAGAACCGGACTTCAATACCCCGAAGTTTATTTGCGATGCTGCAAAGGAAGCGCTCGATTTGGGAATCACAAAATACACACCCGCATCCGGAACAATGGAATTAAAAAAGGCAATTGTAAATACACTGGCAAAAAAAGGCCTAGAATATAAGCCGGAAAACATTGTAGTATCAAACGGCGCAAAGCACAGCCTTCATAATGCTATTGCTTCAATAGTTGAAGAAGGGGACGAGGTGCTGCTGCCGATTCCGTACTGGGTGAGCTATTCAGAAATGATAAAGATTTCAGGTGGAACGCCGGTTTATGTTCCATGTGATGAAAACTTTGTAATAAACCTTGATGAAATGGAAAAGCTTATTACAGATAAAACAACTGCTCTTATTCTTAATAATCCGTCTAATCCGACTGGCGTGGTTCTTAGCAAAGACATAATTAAGCGCATTGCGGAAATATGCGTAAAAAATGACATCAATGTTATATCAGACGAAATATATGACCAGCTTATCTATATTGACGATGAAATACCTTCAATTGCCACAATGGACGGAATGAAGGAAAGAACAATAGTTATAAACGGAGTTTCAAAGACATATTCAATGACAGGCTGGAGAATAGGGTATCTGGCTGCACCGGAAAATGTCGCTAAGGCTATAGCTTCAATGCAGAGCCATACTACTTCCGGGCCGAATTCAATTGCTCAGTATGCTTCCTGCGCAGCCTTAAACGGCAGCCTTGATGAAGCAATAATGATGAAGAAAGCTTTCATTGAACGCAGAGATGCTGCGGTTGCCGCAATTGAAAAAATTGACGGGCTTACATGCATTGTGCCAGATGGTGCATTTTATATAATGATCAAAGTTTCCAATTTTTACGGCAAATCAATAAATGGGAAAAAGATAAATAATTCTTTGGATTTTTCATCGCTGCTGCTGGAGGAGTCGCTGGTGGCGCTGGTTCCTGGTGATGATTTCGGGACTCCGGAATATGTGAGGATATCCTATGCGTGTTCAATGGAAAACATCCTTGAAGGTATAAAAAGAATAGCGGAATTCACCGCTAAATGTAATTAAAGTTTGGGAATCAGGAGGTAAACTACTATGGCAGTGCTTAAATATGATGAGCATACCAATCTTCTGGAGCAGAGCGCATACAAATACTCCTTGCAGGATAAAGAGGAACCGAATCTATACAGGCATCTATTTGATTATGAATCTATACCAAAAGTGCCTTTTAACCACAGAACAGTTCCTTCTATTGTTCCGGAAAATATCTGGATAACAGATACTACATTCCGTGACGGACAGCAGTCCACATCTCCTTTTACTGTAAAGCAGATAGTGGATTTATATGAAATGATGCACCGGCTAAGCGGGCCGAGGGGCATAGTAAGGCAGAGTGAATTCTTTGTATATACTCAAAAGGACAAAGAAGCTATAAAGGCCTGCCTTGACATGGGGTTCGAGTTTCCTGAAGTCACGGCATGGATAAGGGCCAGTGAAAAGGACTTTGAGCTTGCAAAAAACATAGGCATAAAAGAGACGGGCATTTTAGTTTCCTGTTCTGACTACCACATATACAACAAAATGGGCCTGACAAGGCAGAAGGCGCTGGATAAATACCTAGGTGTAGTAAAGAGCGCCATTGAATACGGCATTATTCCAAGATGCCACTTTGAGGATATTACAAGGGCTGACTTTTACGGTTTTGTCGTGCCGTTTGCAGTTGAACTGATGAAGCTTTCAGAGGAGACCGGAGTACCTATAAAGATTAGAGCATGTGATACATTAGGATACGGTGTTTCTTATACAGGTGCTGCTCTTCCGCGCTCTGTTCAGGGTATAATATATGGGCTTAATCATTTTGCTTCCGTTCCTCCGGAGCAGCTGGAGTGGCACGGGCACAATGATTTCTATAAGGTAGTTACAAATGCTGCTACTGCATGGCTATATGGATGCTCATCTGTCAACTGCTCTCTGCTTGGAATAGGCGAGAGAACAGGAAACTGCCCGCTTGAAGCGATGGTTATTGAATACGCATCATTAAGGGGCACAACGGACGGCATGGACCTGTCTGTAATAACCGAAATAGCAGACTATTTCGAAGAAGAAATCGGATACGATATTCCGCCTAGGACACCATTTGTAGGTAGAGCGTTCAATGCAACCCGTGCAGGAATACATGCCGACGGAATGCTGAAAGATCCGGAAATATACAATATATTTAATACAGATAAAATACTGAATCGCCCGCCCCAAGTATTGATAGGGGCACATTCAGGTGCGGCAGGCATAACACACTGGATGAATGACTATTTCAGGCTTCACGGCAAGTATGAGCTGGATAAGCATGCGGATATCATTGCAAAAGTAAAGACATTGGTCGACGCGGAGTATGAGGACGGCCGCACGACGCTGCTGGGAGACGATGAACTGGTGGAACTTGTCATAAAAGCTGATCCGGATTTCTATGAATCTCTAGCGCATTCGCATAAGAGAAAAAAAGAAGGATAAATACATTTTTTAAAAAGGACAGTAAGTCCTTTTTTTGTGCAGAAAATGTGTAATAAAGAAAGCTAAAAAAATATTCACATAAAAACCATTAACATAAGCTAAACTTTGTGATAACATACTGTATTATACTATATAACAGGGAGAATTAATTTGAGCATGGTTTTTTGCCCGCTGTATTCATCAAGCAGCGGCAATGCCACCTTTATAGCTACGAAGAGCACGGCTATATTAGTGGACGCGGGAGTAAACGCATTAAGAATAGAGACTGCTCTTGCAGAAATAGGAGCATCTTTTAGTGATATCAAGGCAGTAATCATAACACATGAACACATAGACCACATTAGGGGAATAGGTGTGATTGCAAGGCGGCATGGCATACCGATAATTGCAAATCATGGAACATGGGAAGCTATCATTGAGCAAGGCAAAGCTGGAGAAGTCCCATTTGAGAAGCGTATATATTTTGAACATAATACAACATTTTATGTAGGGGATATTGCGATAACGCCATTTGAGACGCATCACGACGCAAACAGCTCTGTGGGGTACTGCATAGAGCATGGTTCATCCAAAATATCAATAATATCAGATACAGGTACGGTATCCAAAGCTATGAAAAGCCATATTGCCGGATCTGACATATTGATGATAGAATTTAATTATGATGAGCATATGCTTAAAAACGGAGGCTATCCTGCGTTTTTAAAGAAGAGAATTTTGTCTGCTAAAGGGCATTTATCAAATGATGACGCAGCCGAGGTAGTTGCGTTCGCCGCACATCAAGGATGCAGAAAATTTGTTCTGTCTCATCTTTCAAAGGAGAATAATACACCTGAAGCTGCATATGATGCCGCTTTTCAGGGGCTGCGAGAGTGCAGCGAACTTAGGGAAGAAAGCGTAGAAATATTAGTAGCGAGGCCTGAAAAGGTAACAAAGCCGATAATTATATAAAAACAACATAGAATAATTGCATTTTAAGCCGGCTGATACAAGCCGGTTTTTTTGATGAAATAGTATTGACAAACATTGTCTAATGCGTTAGACTAATCCTGACTAATACATTAGACAGGAGACGCAAATGGAAACGCCAAAAATATTTGAAAGTGAATATCGGTTTGCATGCATTGTCTGGGAGCACGAACCAATACCTATGAGAGAGTTAATAAAACTATGCGCTTCACAGCTTGGATGGAAAAGGACAACCACATATACTGTGCTTAAGAGGCTTTCTGAAAGAGGAATACTCGCAAGCAATGATTCTGTTGTTACATCATTGATTTCTAAAGAAACCATACAAAGGCAGGAAAGCAGAGAATTCATAGAACGAACCTTCGAAGGGTCTTTGCCGGGTTTTATCGCGGCCTTTACAAACAATAAAGCCCTTTCCCCGGAGGAAGCAGCAGAGATAAAAAAGATGATAGAAGACTATGAAAAAGCGAGCAACCAGAAATGAATATTGAAAAACTGTTTTTACTGGCTCTTAATATGAGCCTCACTGCAGGCTATGTAGTGCTTGCGGTTTTTGTAATCAGAGGATTTATGAATAAATCGGCCAGATGGATCATGGGTATTTTGTGGCTAGCAGTGTTCTTAAGGCTCTTGATGCCTTTTTCATTCAAGAGTGATTTCAGCATATTTGCTGCTATCCCGAACGCGGATATTAATTCAACTCAGATCTTGTTTTCTGATACTCCTGAGATGCACAGCGGAGTTCCGTATTTGAACAGTATGATTAACCCCGCACTTGAAAAAGGATTGCAAACAGAGGCCGGAATAACCGCTTTGGAGGTGATGGCCGCGATTTGGCTATTGGGTTTTATAGCGATATTAATCTATAGCATTGTATCGTATATTCTGCTAAAAAAAAGATTGTCGACGGCAGTGCTATATTCGGACAATGTTTATATTAGTGAAAAAATTAAGTCTCCTTTTGTGCTTGGGTTTTTTAAGCCTCGTGTTTATATACCCTTCGGATTGACAGAAGAGAGCCTTAAAAATGTTCTGCTTCATGAGAATGCGCATATTTCCCGCAGGGATTATATAGTTAAACCTTTGACCTTTTTATTAAGCGCTATGCATTGGTTTAATCCTTTTATTTGGGCTGCATATATATTACTAAGTAAGGATATTGAAATGGCGTGTGATGAAAAAGCAATAAAGAACATGAAGGATGAAGAAAGAAAAAAATATTCTGAAACATTGCTTTCGCTTTCAATTAGCAAAGCCAGCATTGCATTATGCCCAATAGCCTTCGGCGAGGTGAGCGTAAAGCAAAGGGTAAAAAGCGCATTGTCATATAAAAAGCCTTCCTTCTGGATAATTGTTGCGGCATTTATTATTACCACAGCTGCGATTACAGCCCTTATAGCAAATCCGATAAAGGAAAAGGAGGATACAATTAAAACTATTGAAGATTTATACGGTACATATTATCCGAATGAAGTTATTTATGTAAATCCGCTGTCTTCTTTTTATCCGTTTGATTTAAGCAAAGGGCCGTATTATGAAATAGATGAAAACATGTTTGCAGTAGTTAAGATGGAAAATGACGAAAAAATATATAGCACAACTCCTGACTATTTGATCTCAGAAATCAGTGAAGAAGAATTCATAAACATGTTCTTTATGGAATTACAAATAGGAATGCCGGATATAACTGAATATAATACAATCAGTAAAGTGGAAATATCAGATAGATATACATTATTTATAATGGATTCAGAGCTCTGGGTCGCCGAAATGAATGGTGATTATTTATGGTTGATATACAGGCTTGGCACAGAAAGAGCAATGGGTGATATTTTGCAAAGTTACTATAAGGGCAGGCTGACTATTGATGCAGTAGAATCACTTGTAGAAGAAAAGGGTGAAAACCTAACGTGGAGCGATTTCGAAAATTATGAGTGCAGTGTAACAGGCAGCGGATTATTTATACTTAACTATCCTATTGATGATGGCCTTAGCGTTCTTATCGGCGGCAGCGGACAGGAGGAAGTGCCTATGTATATTTTTCTGGTGAAGAATTTCGGCGATGACACAGAGGAAAGGCGGATGGAGCTAAGAGATCAGGGTATAGATATTCAAAGATTTATGGATGATACGGACAGTATATCTACGCAGAACATATGGGCATTTACCCCGTTCTTAAGCTCTGTTTTCCCTGCTCTTCCTATTATGACGGACATAGATTACTCCGAGATTAATGTTACAATAGATACTGGCGTGCTTTATATTCATGGAAACGGAAAAACAGAAAACAAAGGCAGAGAGCATGCATACAAGCCAGATGAAATAATATACTGGTCGCCTATAGGGGAAGATTCAGGCGCAAATTACAAGGATACTTCGGATACATGCTGGATTCTGCTTGAAGTTAAAGATGAAAATGGCATAATAGCTGCTAAAATTGAGATTAAAGTAACTAAGATTTCGGAGGATGAGATATCCGGAACAGCACAATATGAAGTAACTCTAACAAAAAGTTTTGATAGCTCCGACTTTGTGCTCAATTTGGACACAGATAGTTATATATTCGTATTGAGCGTGAAATAATCCACAAGTTGAGGCGTCAGCGGAATAACTCAAAACACAGCGATGTAATATTATAAAAAAAAATTTATAAAAAATCAAAAAAACACTTGCAATTTGCTTTGTTCTATTGTATCATAGCAACAAGTTAAATTTAGTATTTAGGAAGCAATGACGTTTCAGCCACCCTTGGGGGGTGTTTGAGGCGTCTTTTTTACTTTTAAAATTTAATTTATAAAGGAGCATGCGATATGACGAAAGTATCAACTATTTTTGGAAGTGATGTTTTCAATGACGCTGTAATGAAAGACAGGCTGTCAAAGGATGTCTACAAATCATTGAATAACGTCATGGATAACGGAGGACAATTACCGCCAGGAATTGCAGACGCTGTAGCAACCGCTATGAAAGACTGGGCAGTGGAAAAAGGAGCAACACACTATACACACTGGTTTCAGCCGATGACGGGCATTACAGCTGAAAAGCACGATTCATTTATTTCTCCTGTAGGAGACGGAAGCGTTCTTTTGAAGTTTTCAGGCAAATCATTAACACAGGGCGAACCAGATGCATCATCATTCCCTAACGGAGGACTGAGGGCCACTGCTGAAGCCAGAGGATACACAGCCTGGGACTGCACATCACCTGCATTCGTAAAGGACGGAACACTTTATATCCCCACAGCATTCTGTTCATATACAGGATTTGCGCTTGACAAAAAGACCCCATTGCTTCGCTCAATGGACGCGGTTTCAAAAGCAGCAATCAGGATTTTAAGGCTTTTCGGCAATACAACTGCAACAAAGGTAACATCATACGTTGGCCCAGAGCAGGAATATTTCCTGATAGACGAAGGCGTATACAACAAGCGTAAAGACCTAATATACACTGGCAGAACTCTTTTCGGAGCACCTTCACCCAAAGGACAGGAAATGGACGACCAGTACTTCGGCTCATTAAAAGAAAGAGTTTCAAAGTTCATGAGCGAGTTTGACCGCGAGCTTTGGAAGCTGGGAGTAACAGCAACAACAAAGCACAACGAAGTTGCACCTGCCCAGCATGAAATGGCACCTGTGTACTCAACAACAAATATTGCAACTGACCACAATCAGCTGGTTATGGATATAGCAAAGAAAGTGGCCGGACGCCACGGACTTGTTTGCCTTCTGCATGAGAAACCATTTGCAGGCGTTAACGGATCAGGCAAGCATAACAACTGGTCAATCGGTTCTAATGACGGCATGAACCTGATAGATCCGGGCGATACACCGCACGAGAACGCGCAGTTTTTGGTATTCCTTTCAGCGGTTATCTGGGCAGTTGATGAATATGCGGAGATTTTAAGGGCATCAGCCGCAAATCCGGGAAATGATCACAGGCTTGGAGCGAACGAAGCACCTCCTGCGATAATCTCAATATTCCTGGGCGACTTGCTTACAGAAGTTATGGAGTCAATATCATCAGGCACACCGATGGGCAGCACTGATTCAGGCGTAATAAAAATCGGCGCATCAACATTGCCGCACCTGCCAAAGGACAATACTGACCGCAACAGGACATCACCATTTGCCTTCACAGGAAATAAATTTGAGTTCCGTATGGTTGGATCATCACAGTCAATTTCCGGCCCGAACTTTGTAATCAATACAATAGTTGCGGATATACTCGAAAAAATTGGCGACAAGCTCGAAGGAGCAAAAGATTTGGACGCTGCGGTGCAGGCTTTGGTTAAGGAAGTTTGGAAAGACCATAAAAAGGTTGTTTTCAATGGCAACGGCTACTCAGAAGAGTGGGTTAAAGAGGCAGCAAAGCGTGGCCTGCCAAACATAAACAATACTGTTGATTCAGTTCAGGTATTGACAGACAAGAAGAACGTAGACCTGTTTGAGCGCCAGGGCGTGCTGAACGCGGCAGAGCTGCATGCACGTGAAGAAGTAGTGCTTGAACATTACATTAATACAATAAACATTGAAGCGTTAACAATGCTTGAAATGACGAACAGAGACCTGTTACCTGCAGGCATGAAATACACAGCAGAACTGGCAGAGACAGCCGCATCGCTAAAGAGCTTAGGCGCAGAAGCATCTGCACAGATTGAAATACTCAAGGAGATGTCAGCATTATGCGCAGTCACAAAAGCGAATGTCAAGGCTTTGCAGGATGCAGTAGACAATGCAGCGGCATGTGAAGATGTAAAAGTATGCGCAGCTGCATACAGAGACAAGGTTTTCCCAGCAATGGGAACACTACGCGAGAGCGTAGACAAAATGGAGGTAATCTGCGACAGATCACTCTGGCCGATTCCTTCATATGGTGAATTACTATTTAGCGTAAAGTAAACGGAATAGAATTTATCAAAACTTAAATACTTTGACAATGACGTCGGGGATACCTGCATGCTCCATATGCAATTGTTTCCGGCGTCTTGTTAATAAATTGGCAATGACGTCATAAGATAGCAGAATGTAGGGGTTTCTGGTGCTTATGGCGTTTTTATATTTTATGAGAGAGAAAGGAGTCGAAAATGAAAAAATTAGAAGTAATTTTCAGACCGGAAAAACTGGAAGATCTTAAGGATTTAATGAACGAAAAAGAAATGTACGGCATGACAGTTACAATGGTTAGCGGCTGCGGACATCAAAGAGGTCGTAAGGTTATGTACCGTGGTACTGAAGTTTCTATCAATTTACTTCCAAAAGTAAAAGTAGAAATCGTTCTTCCTGATTCCAAATTAAAAGAGATGCTGCCGGCAATAATGGACGCAATAAAGACCGGTAATGTTGGCGACGGAAAACTGTTTATTTATGAGTGTCTGGAAGCTTACAGAGTAAGAACAGGCGAAACAGGCGACGAGATTTTGTAAGATAAAAATTTTTAAGGAGATAAAAAAATGAGAAAGATGAACAAGAAACTAATCATTGTAGTTGCTTTGCTGATACTTCTTACATGTGCTATTCCTTTTACAGCATCTGCATCTGACGATGTACAATCATCTATAGACGTAGTTTGGCTTTTGGTTTCTGCATTCCTGGTATTCTTCATGCAGGCTGGATTTGCAATGGTTGAAACAGGACTGACAAGGGCAAAAAATGCTGGTAACATAATAATGAAAAACCTTATGGACTTTGCAGTAGGATCATTGATGTTCTTCTGCGTAGGATATGCCATAATGTTTGGTGCAGACTTCAAAGGGATCGGCCTTTTCGGAACTTCAGCTTTCTTCCTATCAGGCGCTGATGCTGTTCCGGTAGAGGGATTTGTAGGCAATACACCTGCATTCGTATTATTCCAGACTGTTTTCTGCGCTACAGCAGCAACAATCGTTTCCGGTGCAATGGCTGAAAGAACAAAGTTCTCATCCTATGTTATTTACTCAGCTGTTATTTCACTGCTTATCTACCCTGTAGTTGGCCACTGGGCATGGGGATCATTGGCAGGCATCAACGAAGGCGGCTGGCTCGAAGGTATCGGCTTTATAGACTTTGCTGGTTCAACAGTTGTTCACTCAGTTGGCGGCTGGGCAGCATTAATGGGAGCTGCAATATTAGGCCCACGTATCGGCAAGTTCACAAAAGAAGGAAAAGCCCATGCTATTCCAGGACACTCAATCACATTGGCTGCTCTCGGTGTATTCATCCTCTGGTTCGGCTGGTTCGGATTTAACCCAGGATCAGAAGCTGCGGCTGACGGTGCTATCGGACATATCGCTATGACAACAAACCTTGCTGCAGCTGCAGGCGCAGTAGCAACAATGTCTCTTACATGGATTAAGTACAAAAAGCCTGACGTATCAATGACATTGAACGGCGCGCTGGCAGGACTTGTTGGTATAACAGCAGGCTGTGCTAACGTATCTATGCCGGGAGCGATAGCTATTGGCTTAGGCGCTGGCATCATAGTAGTATTCGCAGTTGAATTCATAGAGCGCGTACTCAAGGTTGACGATCCAGTTGGTGCTGTATCAGTTCACGGCGTATGCGGCGCATGGGGAACCTTGGCAGTTGGATTATTTGCTACAGACGGCGGATTATTCTACGGTGGCGGTTTCAAGCAATTAGGCATACAGGCAGTTGGTGTAGTTGCAGTTATGGCATGGACAATGCTTACAGCATTCATACTCTTCACTGTAATTAAAAAGACTGTTGGTCTGCGTGTTGCATCCAATGAAGAGATGGAAGGACTTGATATACACGAGCACGGCAGCGAGGCCTATCCTGAATTCTCAATGCAGTCTGCTGGTAAGTAAGACTATTGAGACTGATAAGATAAAAAGATTAATTTCATATAATATGCACCCCTATGTGAAAGGACTGTTGCAAAAGCAACAGTCCTTCTTTTTTTAGCAATATATAATTAAAATTACAAACCGGCTACATTGATATTTTTTACCAGTATGCTCGGGCTGGCAACTGAAGATGTCTGTATCTTTCCGTATTCCAGGTCATCGCCTATCATTACAATACTTTTTAGGAACTCATAGAAATTGCCGGATATTGTTACCTGCTCCAGCGCTTTTTCTTTTTTACCGTCCTTAATCACAAAACCCTTGGCGGACAGTGAGAAATCGGCAGAGACGGTATCTACGGCATGCAGCCCTGCAAGGTCAGTAATCATCAAGCCGTTTTTTAGCGTACTGAGCAGGTTGTCTACGGAATTATTCATTGGCTTAATGTAGAAGTTGCTCGGCGATATTCCTACAGGAGAATTGTACGAACCTTTAGAAGCGTTTCCTGTGGACTCAGCGTTTGCCTTGTTGGCCGTTTTCAGATTATGAAGAAGAGTATTCAATACTCCGTTCTCCACCACGTTTTTAGTGTATGTCGCCACGCCTTCAGCATCAAAAGGAGCTGAATCCGGCCCTTTCGGGTGGAGAGGGTCATCAATAATGTTGACTATATCGCTGGCTATCTTTTCGCCTTCTTTTCCGGCGAGCAGGGAATAACCCTTTTGGGCACTTTCTGCTGAGAAAATGGTGCAGAAAGTCTCTAGGAGCTCTCCTGCTGCTTCATAATCAAATACCACATCATAAACGCCCGATTCAACCGGCTGGCCGCCGAACTGGCTTAAAGCCCTTTCAACAGCGGTATTAACAAGCCTCTCTGTATCTACGTGATCAAAATCCTCTATGTTTATTGCGTAGCCGCCGCTGTAGCTTTTGTCTCCGTCCACTGCGACTGGCATTACGAAGGCTACCGCACCATTAGACCTGAATGAAAGGTCAAGTCCGCTGCTATTTTTTATGCATGATTGGGATGTACCAGACTGCACAATGCAGTAGGCAACGGATTTAATATGCTCGTCAGCGTCAAGGCACTTTTGCTCAAGTTCAAGTGCAAGCTTGATTTTCTGCTCGGGTGTTGCTTCATCCAGCTTTTTTATGTAGGTATTCAGTTCGCTGTATTTGCTGCTGCCTTTGAATATAAACTGCTCGTCTTTTGTTTCGAGAATTCCGGCGTTTTCTTTTACTTGGTGTATTAGCATTTCTATGGCAGCGTCGTCGAAAGCCTGGGTATAGGAATACCCGATCTGGCCGTCAATTTTGGCTCTGAAAGATAGCCCACAGCTTGTGTTTACCTTGTATTCGCCAACCTGGCCTTGATTTACCATTACGCGAAAAGAATCGCCGTCTGTATAGTAAGCCTCGCATTCATTAAGGCCGGCCTTTTGCGCCTCGTTCATCAATTTATCAATATATTTATTAATATCTAACATAATTAGCCTCCTTATTTCTTGCCGCCGACAAGTATCTTGCCTACTCGTATAATCGGCTGGCCGACATTGGTTGGAACAGAGCCCGATATAGAGCCGCACATTCCTTGGGCATAGTCTAAGTTGTCGCCAACCATATCTATGTCGAAAAGCACTTCATGTCCCTTGCCTATTAGTGAGGCACCTCGAACAGGCTCCTTTATCTTTCCGCCTTTGATCATATAGCCTTCACTTACAACGAAATTAAACTCGCCTGTTATGGGGTTAACGGAACCTCCGCCCATCTTAGCGCAGTATATGCCTTCATCTATTGATGAGATAATTTCATCCCTTGTGCTGCTTCCTGGGGCAATATAGGTGTTGCTCATCCTTGAGGTTGGAGCAAAGGCATAGGATTGCCTTCTGCCGCTGCCTGTAGGTTCAGCATCCATCCTTCTTCCGTTTAGCTTATCTACGAGATAGCTTTTTAATATACCGTTTTCAATCAATACATTTTTCTGTCCGGGGTTTCCTTCATCATCAATGTTTGATGAGCCCCATGCATTGGGAATGGTGGCATCGTCTATAGCTGTAAGCACATCGGAAGCGATTTTCTGGCCCATTTTTCCGCAGAATACGGATTGTCCTCTGGCTACTGAAGTTGCTTCCAAAGAGTGTCCGCAGGCTTCATGGAAAATTACTCCGCCAAATCCGTTTTCAATAGCGGCAACCATTTTACCGGCAGGACAAGGTGAAGCCTTAAGCATCGTTACTGCTGTTCTACCTGCTTCTTTGGCATAGTCTTCTACATTTATCTTGTCTCTGTAGAACTCAAAACCCATTTTCGCGCCGGGAGATTCATATCCGGTCTGGTTTTCCATTCCATTGCTAGCTACCGCTGAAATTGCTATCCGCGTCAATACTCTTTCATCCTCGGCATTGAGGCCTTCGCTGTTTATTATCTGCACATTTGTAGTAGAATCAGCGTAATTGACGGATGTCTGCTTTATAACGGGATCATAATTGCTGGCTGCTCCGTATGCCCTTTTTACTATATCTACTTTTTTATTAAGTTCCACTCCGTGTGGAGGGATCAATATTGGATGTACAGTCTTTATTACATTGTGCTTCAGTACTATGTCAATACCAAGAGCTTCATTGCCTTCTATTGCAGCTGCAGCCTGGTTAGCACACTCCAAAAGCCCCTGCAGCGAAGAATCATTAGTGTATACATATACTGAGTTAACTCCTTTAAACACACGTATGCCAACGCCGTGGCTTCTTCCTGATACTGCAGTTTCTAATGCGTTATCTACCATATAAAGAGAGGAGCTTCTTTTATCCTCTGCATATATTTCTGCAAAATCACCGCCGGTTTTCAATGCGGCGCTGAGCACTTGTATAGCTGTATCATTTGCTATTATCATTTCTCTGTCTCCTGTTTGTTAATGTTTTTTTGTTTTCTTATAGTTTTTATACGCTCTTCAAAGCCCTGGTCTGAAGGAACGTAATATATTTTTCCGTCACTTCCTTTGGGAGCATATTCCTGCTCCACATAGTGGTTTGGATAGTCATGAGGGTATTTGTAGCCTTTTCCTCTGCTGAACTTATCTGATCCCATATAATGAGTGTCCCGCAGATGATTGGGAACGGGATAATTAGGTGCACCCTGAGCATCATCAAAAGCTTGTCCAATTGCCATTACAACTGAATTTGACTTCGGAGCTTCGCATACAAATATGATAGCCTGAGCAATTGATAGCCTCGCTTCCGGCATACCCACAAACTCCAATGCCTTTGCAGCTGCAGAAACCTGAAGCATGGCATCAGGTGCTGCCAGGCCAACATCCTCGCTGGCATGAGCAAAAAGTCGTCTTACAACGATTCTGGGGTCTACTCCAGCATGAATCATTCGCGCAAACCACGCCAGTGCGGCATCGGAATCGCTGCCTCGTAAACTTTTGCAAAAGGCGGAAAGCATATCATAGAAATAGCTTTCATCGCACTTTAGAAGTCTTTTTTGTATGGAATCCTCAGCTATATTTATATCAATGAGTATAATTCCGTCTTTTCCAGCACTGGTTGAAAGCACTGCCAGTTCAAGCGCATTGATTGCAGACCGGGCATCTCCGTTTGCGATATTTGCCCAATGGTCATAGGCATCCTCATCAATTTTGACTTTTAGCTTGCCAAGGCCGTTTTCTTCATCCTCAGCAGCCCTCTTCAATGACTTTTTTACCTGCTCGTCGGTCAGTTGATAGAATTCAAATATTCTGCATCTGGATACTATGGCAGGGGTCATTGCAATCATTGGATTTTCGGTTGTTGATCCGATAAACTTTATTATGCCTTTTTCTATAGCTGGCAGTATGCTGTCTGACTGAGCTTTGGACCATCTGTGGCATTCATCAAGCAAAAGATATGTGCTGATGCCATACATTCTTTGCCGGTCATTGGCTTCACTAATCACCTTTCTTACGTCCGCTACGCCGCTAGTTACTGCATTCAGCATTTCAAAAGCTGACTTCGTAGAGCCGGCCACAATATGTGCGAGGGTTGTCTTGCCGCAGCCCGGAGGACCATAGAATATGCTGGATGTAAGCATGTCAGCCTCTATAGCTCGCCTTAACAATTTACCCTTGCCGGCTATATGCTCCTGGCCTACAAAATCATCAAAAGTTTTCGGCCGCATTCTGTCGGCCAAAGGAGGCCTTGCGGCACTGTTTTGTGAAAACAAATCCATGGAAATAAGTATAAACCATAACATTCTAAAAGTAAACAAACCCTTACATTAAGAGGTTTATTATGCTATAATAATGAAGATATTTTTCAAGGCTTATTAAATCCCTGAGTTTGAAAGGAAAAACTTGTAAATGAGACTAAGGAAATTAGTATTAACTATAACAGTATTATTATTGATTGCGTCAACTTTCTCCACTGCGTTGGCTTCTGATGAAAATGATCAGAGAGACTGGACAGGCTGGGTATCAAGTGATAATCAGCTGAAGGATACGGCTGTAAATACTGCAGGTTCTGCAATAGTTGTAGATATTAATTCAGGCAGGATTATATATAAAAAATCAGCATACGACCCTATGTACCCCGCTTCAACCACAAAAATAATGACCTGTATACTCGCATTAGAGCACGCAGAGCTTACCGATATGGTTACAGTTGATGATGTTGCGTGGAGCTATATAAAGGACCTTGACCCGGACTCAACAATGATTTTCCTGAAGAAAAATGAAATAGTTTCCGTAAAGGATTTACTATATGGACTCATGATGGCCTCGGGCAATGATGCAGCTGTTGCATTAGCCTGCTATGTAGGCGGTTCTTATGATGACTTCATAAACATGATGAACCTTAAGGCGCAGGAAATAGGAATGAAAGCGACCCACTATGCAAACCCGCACGGCCTGCCGGATGAAACACATCAGACTTCGGCTAGGGACATGGCATTGCTTGCAATGTACGCCCGCGAGAACTATCCTGAATTTAACGAGATAGTCGGCACAGAAAAATATAAACCTGCAGATACAAACCTGACGTCGCATTCAACTGTGGGAACTGAATACACTAACTCAAATAAGCTGATAGTAGAGGGACAGCAATATTATTATCAGTATGCAACAGGCATAAAAACGGGCTATACAAGGGCTGCTAAAAGTGTGCTGGTATCATCAGCAGAAAAAGACAGCCAATCACTAGTTGCCGTGGTTATGAAGGACGAGGCTGACGGAAAATGGCTCAACAGCAAGACATTATTCGATTATGCATTTGATTTCTACCAGACAATTGAGCTTTCAGAGCTTTTCATGGATAAAGAAATCACCGCAACTGTCGCAAATGCAGATATGAATACAACGGGCAACCAGCTGACTATGATGGTAGGCGAGGGTGAAAAAGTATACCTGACTGAGCTTAAGGATCTGGCAGAAAGCATACTAGCCGATAAGGATGCATACTTTTCAGAAAGCATTCAGTACAATGCTGCAGAGCTGACAGCTCCTATTAATGCAGGCGATGAAGTGGGAACTGTAACATATAAATACATCTATTCGCATAACTCGGATGACTATCTGGGCTATAAAGCTCAGGAGGGCGAAGTGCAGTATTTTGAATATACTGCTCCACTATATGCAAAAAATACAATTAACGCGATTGCCGCACCGACAACTCAGCCGACAGCTTCACCGGCTCCGACAAAGGAACCGACAAAAGGGTTGTTGGGAGTTTTTGACCTAGAACTGTGGCAGATAGCTCTCGGTGCAATAGGAGTATTATTTGTAATACTTGTTATACTGCTTATAATATTTGCAACAAGCAAAGGCGGGGCAAACAGAAGGTATAACGCTTCTGAACGCAGGTACTCCGACAGCAGCAGAGGCGGCGGCCCCAGAAGAAGATATTAAAGCTCTTCAGGAGAGGACATATAAAGATGAAAATCAAGAAAATATTGCCCCTGTTTTTATTAATGGCAATATTGGCTGCAAACATAAGCAGCGCATTGGCAGCCCCGGTTGCAGAAAGGCCATGGGATGAGTATGTATCCGGAGGTGAGCTGAGGGACAGGGCAGTATCCAGCGCAGACGCAGCTATACTTGTCGAGGCAAACTCCGGCAGGATACTTTTTGAAAAACGCAGCACCTATGTAATGGAACCGGCTTCCATAACAAAAATAATGACTGCTATTTTAGGTATTGAAAACAGTAACATGTCAGACATTGTTACAATAGATAACACAATGGCAGAGATTATTGTGACCCTTGACGGAGCCTCAAAATGCGGGTTTCAGAAAAATGAGTCAATATATATGGAGGATTTGCTCTATGGGCTTATGCTTCTATCCGGTGCCGACGCAGCTGTCGCGATAGCAATTCATGTGGGCGGGACATACGATAATTTTATTCAGATGATGAATGACAAAGCTCAAGAACTGGGAATGACAAAGACAGTTTTTAAAAATGTGCATGGCTTGCATGACAGCGGCCACGTGACATGTGCAGAAGACATGGCAAAGCTTGCGCAGTACGCGCTGAAGTTTCCAGCCTTTGCAAAAATCGTTAGTACGTCGAAGTATACTCCAACAGACACAGATAAGCATAGTTATTCCGAAAAGGGGCAGGTGTGGCGCAATTCAAATCTGCTAATAAGCCCAACCAGTTCATTTGGATATGACTATGCCACAGGAGTGAAGACGGGGTTTACGACTCCTGCAGGACACACATTGGTATCCTCCGCTGAACAGAATGGAGTGTCGCTGATAGGAGTAGTCTTGAAAGACAGCGGCAACGGAAAATGGGTGAACTCAATCACAATGTTTGAGTATGGCTTTAAATATTGGGATACAATAGATATAGCAGCAGAATACAGTGAAACAGAGATAGAAGCTGAGGTCGAAAATGCTTCTCCTGATGCTAACGGCGAAACGAAGGTCATCCTTCAGCTTGCCCCTGTTGAGAAAGTCTATTTAACAGAAAAGATTGACCTGATTGAGGAAATCCGCGCAGATATTGATGAATACTTTACGGTGGATATACAGTACTATGACGGCGCACTTACAGCCCCTGTTAAAAAGGGCGAGGAAGTAGGAGTTATTACCTATACATATATATATGACCATTATTACAGTGATTACCTTACAAAACCGGGTGACGACACAAATGGTATAAAAAAGATCCAGTATAAGGCTTACCTCATTGCATCAAACACAGTTGACGCACTTCCTACTGTTACCCCTGAGCCAACGGCTGCGCCGGAAGTCACACCTTTGCCGGAGGTGACAGGCAACATCACAGATGCGGGGAACAAAACCAGCAGAATACTCCTTTATACGGCAATTGGGTTGCTTGCAATAGTAGCTACTATGATAGTTTCATCAGGACTTACTAGAAGGTATAAATATCAGCAGTACTACAAAACAGATAAGGTAAAAAAGGAAAAACCCAAAAGAGAAAAGAGAGACAACGACAAAGTTGAAACAATAAAGTTTAATTATTAAAAAAGGCTGCCGGTTTGGCAGCCTTAAGCTTTTTGCTAGAAAGTCTTTTTGTATAGCTTTCTGTTATGAAGAAGCCATACATTCTGGGAGAATGTTCCCTTGTCCTGGCTTTCAAGAACATTCTGCATATCATACATCCTAGTATCGATCATATCGAGATAATGAAGGATTTCCGCCTCCGGGAACATGGGTCTTCTCGGCGAGCCGAACTCCGGCTCATAATGGTGAGACAATATCATGTGCTGCAGCATATAGGTGATTTCACTGTCTGTTTTAAGCTCTTCTGCTGCGATAGCTATAGCTGCGATTCCCTGAGATATATGACCTACTAGAAGCCCTTCTGTAGTGTATTCCACAGCGGTTCCTGCATCTGTTGCCTCTATCTCTGTGGTCTTGCAAATATCATGAAGTATTACGCCTGCATACACTAGGTCTGCATCCAGAAAAGGATAAATGGGCAGTATACCGTCGGCAAGCTTTAGCATAGTTGTAGTATGATAAAGCAGGCCTGACCTAATGGAATGATGGTTCTTCAATGCTGCCGGGTGCAGCCTGAGATAGGGCGAATACTTCTTAAGGACTCGGATTACCAGCTGCTTGATCTGTGAATTTTCTATTTTATTTACGTAGTCTTTGATAATCGCAAGCATATCGTCAGGGCTTTCAGGGGCGCTTGGGATTATCTGCATAATATCAAATTCATCTTCCTCAGAAACAGCGCGAAATTTATCTATTCTAAGCTGAAGTACTCCCTGCCACTCGGTAACAAGGCCTTTTATTTTGATAATTGTGCCAGTGGCAGGGCATTCTTTTTCGTCTGCCACATCCCAGAGCTTGGCATTTATCTCTCCTGTAGAGTCTGCTATTATATAGTCTCCATATTGCTTGCCGTTGGATGAAATCTTTATATTTCCCGATTTAACCAGATAAAATCCCTCAACAGATGAGCCCTTGACAATGTCTTTAATCTTAATCATTCTTTCTCCTGAGTATAGCTGTTATTTTGCAGTGCTTAGTTTGTTATAAGAAATTCCTTAATAGCTGCTGTTGTCCTTGCGACATTCCATCCTATAATATGGGATACTTTGTAATGCGCATCAAGCCATTCATCAAAGTTTCCGTAGCTTTCTTTATCTGAAGCACTCTGATATATTGTCTCTATTTCAGACTTTGCTAGGATGGTTCCTGAGTTCAAGTCCTCATATAATGAATAGTATGGCTTCTCAGCTGATCTTCTGGCCGGAAGCCCAAGGGTCTCGATTGTTGCGCCTGCATCCATCATTTCAACTATCAATGTGATTGCGGTGTTCTCATCAATATCAGTATCTAAATAAGCCATAGCCGCATAGACTGCCATAGGAACCGAGAAAGTAGGATATGTCTTTACTGTTTCCCAAACGCTGGATATAAACACTCTTTGGCGATAATTTCTAGCTTCATCGCTGTATAATGTGTAGCCGGTTTCAGGCTCTATTATTGAATTATGCCTGTCCCTTACATAGTTAAGAGAACTTTGCGGACTCATATTCGTGGGGTTTTTAGAAACGTCCAATGTAACCGCGTTAATATCTGGAATGAGATTCTCTGAAGGATCTATAGATACTTTTCCGATTACGTCCATTATCGCCTGGAATGAATTAAAAGATACTGATGCGTAATAATCAATTTTTATTCCGAACTCACTTTTTAGCAGCTTGGACAATGTATAGGCGCCTCCATGGTAATAGGCGTTATTGAGTGATGTTTCGCCAACTCCGGGAACATCGAAAACCATATCTCTCATAAATGAGATAAGTTTCATAGTTTTATCAACTCTGTTTATCTGCAGAACCATTGTGGTGTCGTTACGGCCGTTTCCGTCTCCGTCTATGCTGTCGCTGTCATTGCCGACCAATAGTATATTAATGATATCCTGGTCAATTTCAACTTTATAATCTTTTATTATAGAAAGCGGGTCTGGCGTAGCAGTGGCAACAGCAAGAGCCTTAGTAGATTCAGGGGTAAATCCGGTATTGGGGTCTGCCGTAGCGTCGGTTGCCACAGGAATTTCCGGCTTATTTATGCATCCTGTAAAAACAAAAGAAAACAGCAATATCAAAGCTATTGCTAAGAAAATTATTTTTTTTGAGTTCATTTTTGAGCCTTTCTTCATATCACATTAAATTTATATTCTTTTTTATGCTCCTATTAAAAAAATAGAGCCGCTAAGCTCTGCAGTTGAATTACTGACCTAATATTGGCTTTATAAGCTAATTAATTCATATAAAATCGTATTTGTCAGCAAACATTATTACAAGAGCTTTTACGCTCTTGATAATAACATAGTTTGGGGGTTTTTCCAATAGAAAAATTTAATAAAATGTAATACTTTCTTAAACTTTTAGCTTTATCTGCATACAGTATCTAATCGAAAAGTTCCTTTAGCCTTGCTAAAGGCATTGCGCCCATAGCTTTATTCGCTATCTGGCCATTTTTGAAAACAATAAATGTAGGTATGGAGCTGACTCCGTATTTTATCGCAAGTTCTCTGCATTCGTCTACATCCAGCTTTGCTATCTTTGCTGAGCCTTCCATTTCTTCGCTCAGCTTTTCAACAGCAGGGGCTACCATTCTGCAGGGGCCGCACCATTCTGCCCAAAAGTCAACAAAAACCGGAACATCACTTTGCAGGACTTCTTTTTCAAAATTATCGTTTGTTAAATGTATTGTCGCCATATCAGTTCTCCTTAAAATAGTCAGATATATTATATCATCATAGTTTAGATTTTCAAAATAAAAAGTGCGGAATTTAGGATTTCCGCACTTTAAATATTAAATCACTATTTTATCTGTTTATTTTAAGAAATATCTAGTCTTTGTTCTTATAACGCCTGTTTATAAATGCTATGCAAACAATCATGATAGCCGAATATGCCGCCAAGAGAACGAATGTCAGTCCGTACAACCAAGGTTTTCCCTGAATGTATCCCTGCACCGGCACATTCAGAATCATCATTATAGGTACTGCAAATGCAGCCGCGAATCCACTGCCTAATACTGCGTTGTCTGCCGCAGAAGTCTTTGCTTCTGGGTCAACTTCGCGCAGAAGAGCAATTCCTGTAGTTATGGTTCCTGTCCACATGCCATAAAGGCAGGCAATGTTTTCGATTACCTCACTATCGTATATCCTCTTTGCAATGAATACTGTATATACCATTGTGAATACGCCGCCGACGGTTGTTATTATAAGTATTGGCACTAGGTAATTATAAAGCACTGTAATTGAAATAGCCGCTATACCCGCAGTAATCATCAGGTCAAAAGCGCCGGCTGAGATTTTTTGCAGCAGGTAATTATCTGCATAATTAACGGATATAATCTTCTTGTTTTTAAGCCCTCTTAGTATTTTCTTTGCAAGGAGAGCAAGGATTGTTCCGAATAGGAAATTAAATCCCCAGAACAAATCTGTAAGTGTCTTGCCGAATGAGCCGAGAGGAGACACCAAGAAATCAAGAAGAACGAGCAGCCCGTAGGTGGCCGCATAGATAACGCCAACAAGAGCGATTTGGACTGTGAAATCATCAACGTAAATAGACTTTGGTATTGTGATGCTGTGGTCCACCTGTGATTCACTTTCAATGGACGCAACTTCTACTTTTCTTGCGTCAAACTGGTTTTTCTCGTGCCTGCGTTTCTTTGTTAGAATATTTATCAATGGAATACCGCCGGCAAAAGCCCAGATGAATCCGATTGTTGCCATTGTCAGACCGACATTGCCGCCGTCAGTGAAGCCATACTGTTCCCATGTCATTCCAATATTGTTTGCCTGACCGGGGCCCTGTGCGAAGGAAAGAGGCAGCAGCATTCCAGTCAATGGAAACAAATCAGGGAAGATAGTGTTGACCAAAAGCAAAGACAGGGCAAAGCCAACAATTGCCTGAACGGCATAGGTATTTATTATTGCAAAGCCGGTGTTGAAAATAGACTTGCTCTGCTTCTTTTCTCTTTCTTTCAAAGCCATGGAGATAAAGCCTATACCCATAAGGTGATAGATCAACTGACCTAAAAATTGCCTGTCGAAAATTATATTATCAAAAACGAATTCGCCGACAATATTGACGGCCAGGCCCATAAAGCCTGCTATAAGTGCTGTTGGAATAAGATGCTTCTGCAGAAACTTGACATTTAATTTAATTACTATTCCTAGGCCAAGCATTGCACCAAGAAGAAGAATCTGAACAACAATATTCCATCCTTGTTCCATGAATAAATCCTCCAAAATAAAAAATTATGAACTCATTAATATTAACATACATTTGTTTAATTTGTGTTAACACGGCATGTGCCCTATAAACTTTTAACAATTAGCTTACATTGAAATTTTGCCTAAATAAGTCAAGAAAAATGATAATTTGAGAAGTAAACCATAATTAAACCCCTGTAAGCTTTATTTCGCCTTTTACTGCAATTTTATCATTATATACAGCCATTGCGCCAAGTATGCCCGGAAGGGATGATATTGCAGAAACTGCTGCTTCAATATCGGATTCATTTTTAGCCAGATTTCCAAGCTGCGTTGCGGCTGCGTCCGCAAGAGCGCAATCGCGTGACAACACAATGGCCGCGTCTGCCTTGCCGAATGAAAGGGAAGGGCCCACTTTTCCTGCAGAGGTGCATATTCCATATGTACCCGCAGGAACTTCAATTGCAATGTTCATAGACACTGGCGATTCGCCGGCATAAACCATGACTTTTCTAGGGGATTTTGATGAAATAAATATGTCGCCGCCGTTTTCTACAATTACCTCATTGTTCTTTTCAAGCAGAGCTTCGCCTACGTATCTGCTGACTGCTCCGGCAACAGCGGCCATTGGACCAACTGAACATATCTGTGCAGCTTCTAGCATCCAGCTGACAGGAGGAGTATTGTATTCAATATCCAGAGGAATTAAGGATGAGAAAAATAGAGGGTGTAAAGATATACATTTTTTAATCAGGTTTCTTGCTTTATTCAGCGCTATTCTGGCATCAATATCAGACAACAGTGTTGAGGCAATATAAAGGTCGCTTTCATCTATTGTAACCTGATAGGATATTAATTCACCGCTTATATGGTAGCCCCGGTAAAACCTTTTCTGGTAATTATCCATAAAATACCTCTAAATAACCGAAACCGCCCTTAGAGGACGGTACGGCGTTTGGGTGTATTGAGGGTTGTAGTATATCAAATTAAGATTTAGCAAGAAATTATACAATATGTAGAATTATTTATAATCTCATTACTACATGTTGATTATACATTAAAGGTATCTATTTTGCAAGTGTGTAAATTTATAATTTAACATTAATACCATGAAAAACGAGCTGGGGAAATTAAATTCATTGCATCATTCTGTCTGTAAGCTCCTTTTTCACTTTGCTTTCCTTAATATATATTTTAAGTCTTTTAATATTATATACCCACATAACTATCATCAGTACAATCAGGAGCACTAAAAATACAAAACTTCCCGAAAGCGCAAAAAAATCATAAAGCCCGTGAAAAAAAACAGGAATCCATAATGAAAGGCTGGCATATTTTTTAGAAAGTGTCGGGTTGTTGCAGAATTTAGACATTGACAAATAATAACCCATAGTTATGCCGAAAAGCATATGTGCTGGAACGGCTAAAAGTGCACGCGATAACCAGAGGTAAGGCATATCTTGTGAATACTGGATTACATACATCACGTTTTCCAATGTAGCGAATCCCAGTGAAGCAACTACGCAGTATACAATTCCGTCCAGCCTCTCGTCGAATTCCGCTGAGCGGTAGGCGACTATTTTGACGGCAAGCCTTTTTAAATACTCTTCTGTAAGGCCGATTATTAGAAACGCTTCAATTGCTAAACCCAAATATCCCTGAAACAGGTTCATGCGGAGAAAAATCTGTTCGAGAACTATAGCGGGCGCAATGGCAGCAATGCCAACAAAGAAAAGTTTGGCAAGAAGGCCTATCGGCTCTCTATTAAATCTGTCAATCTTGTAAATGAAAATAAGAAATATAATGCCTGGCAGTATAGCCAGAAAAATAAGAACAAAATTCATAATTACCTCTTTAATTGATTATACAGGAGATTTATTTTGATAGCAATTAAATATACAGCTTTTAGCGGATATTGTTATTATTACAAAGGCCTTTTAAGGGCTATACCAGCCTTACGGGGGTATTTATCAGGAGTAGTATTAATTTTAACACTGCAAAGCATGGAATATTCAGAGGTGTCGCCATAGACAGAATAAAGGAAGGTATTTATTTCGCCCATGCCCAGTGCAGAGAGCGCATTCTTCGCAGAACTTATTTCCTCTTCAGGAGAAGAACCCTTATAGAGCATAGCTGCGCCGCCAACGCTAAGGAAGGGCGATAAATACTCAAGAAGCACCGGAACGGTGGCCAGAGCACGGGCACAGGCTATATCATATTTTTCTCTGTAAGATGTATCCTTGCCATAGTCTTCGGCTCTGCCCCATAATACAGTAACATTTTTTAAATTTAGCTGCTTTACTGCTTCCTGCATAAATTCGCAGCGCTTCTTTCTTGTATCAAGCAGTGTAAAGCGGACCTCATCATGCATAACAGCCAAAGGGATGCCGGGGAATCCAGCGCCTGAACCAACATCTATTACATTATTTGCACTTTTAATAATTTGCAGCGCTTCAGGATTAAGGGAATCAAGGAAATGCCTCTTTGCTGAACTTGCTCCGTCCTCAATAGATGTCAGGTTGGTGTGTTCATTTGTTGCCATAACCAAATTGTTAAACAGAGTAAGTTTATCAATCTTATTTTGAGGTATTGAGTATTTGTAGTATTCAAATCCTTTAATTAAAGTATCTATGAATTCTGTGCTTTGACTGTTCATTTGAGCTGCCTTTCTTTTTCCAGATATATTAGCAGCACACCTATATCAGCGGGGGAGACTCCGGATATTCTTGAGGCCTGGCCGATATTTTTAGGCTTAATCTCATTTAGCTTTTGTGCGGCTTCCTTCCGCAGACCCTTGAGCGAAAGAAAATCAATGTTATCAATAAGGAAGGATTCCATTCTTTTTTGCTTATGCACCTGAAGAGCCTGACGGCCTATGTATCCCTCGTATTTTATCTGTATCTGTGCCTGAAACAGAGAGTCTTTCATATAATTGCTACTATCAAACAAGCTGTGCTCACTAAGCATATCTAGGGTGATGTTTACTCTTTTCAGAGTGTCCTTAAGGGATATTGCGTGCGCCGGCAATGTCTCATTGCAGTCTTCAAACAAAGCAGTAAGGTCTTTTGGAGGGAGCTTCGCTTTGTCTAGCGTTTCTATAATCTCTGCTACTTCGCGCTGCTTTCTAAGCATCAGATCGTATCTTTCTTTTCCGGCAAGCCCTATTTCATATCCGGTTTTGGTAAGGCGAAGGTCTGCGTTGTCCTGCCGCAGAAGCAGCCTGTGTTCTGCGCGTGATGTCATCATACGGTATGGCTCATTGGTGCCTTTTGTTACGAGGTCATCTATTAAGACCCCGATGTATGCATCTGAGCGGGAAAGCACCAATGGTTCTTTATTGTTTATATACTGAGATGCGTTTATGCCCGCCATCAGCCCCTGCGCTGCGGCTTCTTCGTATCCTGAAGATCCGTTTATCTGCCCTGCTGCAAAAAGCCCCTTTATATTCTTAAACATCAGGGATGAATCAAGCTGAGTCGGATTAATACAATCGTATTCGATTGCGTAGCCGGCACGCATTATCTCCACATTTTCCATGCCCTTTATTGTGCGGAGCATAGCAATCTGCACATCTATAGGCAGCGATGTGGACATACCTTGCACATACATTTCATTTGTGCTCTGGCTTTCAGGCTCTATAAATACCTGATGGCGCTCTTTGTCTGCAAAGCGCACAACCTTGTCCTCAATGGATGGGCAGTATCTAGGGCCTGTGCCCTCTATATCTCCGCAGTAAAGTGGAGACCGATGCAGGTTATTCCTGATTATGTCATGTGTTTTTTCGTTAGTCCATGTCAGGTAGCAGGGTGATACCTTTCGGTTGTTTTCTATATCAAGAAAGGAAAAATTGTATATATCGTCCTGTCCCTCCTGTATCTCCATCTGGGATAAATCAAGAGTACGCAAATCGACCCTTGCAGGGGTGCCGGTTTTGAATCTCGCTACTTCAATGCCATTTTCTATAAGGCTGTTTGTGAGTTCATTTGCTCCTGCCAGCCCGCTGGGACCCTGGCTTTTTGTATACTCTCCGATTATTATTTTTCCTTGCAGATATACACCCGTGCATAAGACAACGGCTTTGGAATAGTATGTAAAGCCTATGCTGGTTTTTACTCCTTTTATTTCGCCGTCTTCAACAATAAGAGACACAGCCTCATCCTGCTTTAGCAAAAGGTTATCAGTTTTTTCGAGTGTTGATTTCATCTCCTCGTGATAATCCTTTTTATCGGCTTGAGCACGAAGCGAATGCACTGCAGGTCCCTTTGAAAGGTTTAGCATCTTCATCTGGATAGATGTTTTGTCTATGTTTATGCCCATTTGTCCGCCGAGGGCGTCAATCTCACGCACAAGATGGCCCTTGGATGTTCCGCCGACTGAAGGATTGCATGCCATAATGGCCACTCCGTCCAAGCTTATTGAAAGGCACAAAGTATTATTTCCAAGCCTCGCCGAGGCTAGGGCGGCTTCGCAGCCAGCATGGCCAGCTCCTACTACTATGATGTCAAATGTTTTAGTCTTTATTGTATTCATTATTTACCTACACAAAATTCACTGAAAATCGTATCTATTACATCTTCGTCTACGTTTGCTCCTGTTATCTCCCCTAGCGCTAGAAGGGCGCCTTTGAGGTCGACAACTGCCATATCCACAGGAACTCGGCTCTGCAGGGTATCTCTTGCCATAAGCAGGGACTTCTCTGCACGATGCACGGCATCAATATGCCTCACATTTGAGAGCTCAATTTCTGAAGGAAGAAGAGAAGAATCTTCGTTAAAGAGCTCAATTATTTTGTCTTCAAGATTGCTTATGCCTTTTCCCGATGAAGCGCTTATAGTTACTATATTGTTTGTATTATCGGTATTCAACTCTTCTAGCTGCATATAATAATCTGTAATTGTCGCATCCTCTTTATTCAAGACTATTATATGCGGTTTAGATTTAATATTATTATATAGTTCAATATCCTCATTGCTTATATTTCGAGACATATCCAGAACGAATAGAATAATTTGTGCGTTTTCCGCAGCCTGGTATGCCCTGTCTACGCCGATCTTTTCGACGAAATCTTCGCTTTTTCTTATTCCCGCCGTATCTGTTAGTATTACCTCCACACCAGATATATCGATGTGTGTTTCAAGGGTATCTCTTGTCGTTCCGGCAATAGGGGTTACTATTGCTCTGCTTTCCCCCAGTATTGCATTAAGCAGAGAGGATTTGCCAACGTTTGGCTGGCCGACTATTGCGCACCTTAATCCATTTTTGAATACTTTTCCTCTTTCCGACTGCAATAGCAATTTTTTAACGTAATTAATAACTATATCCACAGTCTCAAGAGATTCATCTATTGTTAGGTCTTCTATATCTTCTTCAGGATAGTCAACAGTCACTTCGATTCGCGCAATGCATTTAGTAAGCAGGCTGGTAAGTTCTGATATGCTGCTTTTAAGCCTGCCGGATAATTGGTTCAGAGCAACGTCCTTTGCGGATTTTGTGCTGGAGTTAATAACGTCAATCACTGCCTCCGCCTGAGACAAATCCAGCTTTCCGTTTAGAAACGCGGTTTTGGTGAATTCACCGGGCAGAGCAAGGCGAGCGCCATTTTTTACTGCGGTTTCCACTATTCTCTGGGCGATATATATGGAGCCGTGGCAGTATATTTCAACAGTGTCTTCTCCTGTATATGTTTTTGGCGCTTTCATATATACTATATTAACTTCGTCAATTATGTTTTCATTGTCTGCTATATGCCCATAAGCCATTACTCTGTCATTGAGCTCACTTCCTTTGAAAATAGAGCGCGCAATTTTAAGGCTGTCTTTTCCAGATAGCCTGACTATAGCTATCGCGCTTTTACCAGCGGCAGTAGCTAGGGCAACTATTGTGTCATCATAGTTTTGGTTGTTTATCATAATTCCTAATTATAGCTTTTTTTTATGTGTGTAGTCAATGAGTGGAAAGAGCAAAAAAGATAGAGCGGCAGTATAATATTTGGGTATTTATATGATATTGCTGATTTATTCAATAATGCGTATTTCATCGCCGTTAATTATTATAGCTTGGTTATCAGTAATACAGATTCTTTCAGAAGCTGCTATATTAATTAATCCTGTGCTCTCTGCGGCCTTAGCATGGGTAACTATGAAGGCATCCACTAATCTTAATCCACTGGGGAAATTATTGCCTGCAATATCGCTGCCTGCACTTACTCCCAGATAAATGCCGCCTTTTTCAAGAAAAGCCTTAAGACATATATCAAATTTTACGGCGATTATTCGCTCAAGCAGATATTCAGGTGAACCGGGGCAGAAATATACTACATCAAATTCAAGCATATTTGCTGTACTGAATGGATAATCTAAATCGTAGGTTGATATATTTTCTTTGGGTATTCCGGCATTTAGAAGGTCGTCCATAAAAACAGGTATATACTCTTTAGCATCAGCAGTATTAAGCGCAGTAGGAATAAACAATGCTTTTGCTTCTTTGCATGGAATACTAAGCATTGATATAAACGCTGCTTCTATATTTTTGTTGTCAAATCCGGTAGAGGTGAGGATCGCTTTCATATTATATCCTGCTTTCCTTTTACTATCTGTTTATTGTATCATAAATTAATTTTTCTAACATGTTTTTTAGAAAAACATAATAAGTTATTCAGTAAGCCGGAAAGTTAAGTATCCAGCTAGTTTTTTTGTTGACATCAAAGAATCATTTTGATAGAATTGTAAAAATATATACAGGTAGAATATTGAAAGGTGTGTAGAAAAAATGAGCATTATTTATCATGAAAAGATCGTAAAAGAAGGCTTAACATTTGACGACGTACTTTTAGTTCCTGCCCATAGCGAGATTTTGCCTCATGAAGTAGACACAGCTACCTATCTTACGAAAGACATTAAGCTGAATATTCCATTGATAAGCGCAGCTATGGATACTGTAACAGAAGCAAACATGGCAATATCTATGGCAAGGGAAGGCGGCCTGGGCATAATACATAAAAATATGCCAATAGAAACACAGGCATCCAATGTAGACAAAGTAAAAAGAAGCGAACACGGCGTAATAACAGATCCTTTCTTCCTTTCACCTGATCACTTGGTTTCAGACGCAAACGCATTGATGGCAAGATACAAAATATCAGGCGTTCCTATAACTGAAAACGACAAATTAGTCGGCATATTGACAAATAGAGACCTAAGATTCGAAACAGATTTCAATAAAAAAATTAGTGAAGTAATGACAAGTGAAGGCCTTATTACGGCCAGAGAAGGCATTGATATAAATGAGGCGAAAAAAATTCTTGCAAAGCACAGAATCGAAAAGCTTCCGTTAATTGATGGTGAATACAGACTTAAAGGCTTAATAACTATAAAAGATATTGAAAAAGCAGTAAAATATCCTTATTCAGCAAAGGACTCGCAGGGCAGGCTGCTTGTGGGTGCGGCAGTCACAGTATCTGACAAGCTGATGGACAGAGTAAGTGCATTATGCGATGCTAAGGTAGATATCATTGCTTTGGACACCTCTCATGGACATTCTGAGTTTGTACTTAAGTCAGTTGCTATGATTAAAGAAAAATATCCTGATGTATGCCTTGTCGCAGGCAACTGCGCCACTGCCGATGCTACAAAAGCGCTGATTGAGCGAGGCGCAGACGTAGTGAAGGTGGGTATAGGCCCTGGATCCATATGTACAACTAGGGTAGTTGCAGGTATTGGTGTTCCGCAGATTACTGCAGTGATGGACTGCGCAGAGCAGGCGGACAAAATGGGAAAAACGATAATTGCCGACGGCGGAGTAAAATATTCCGGAGATGTAGTGAAGGCAATTGCTGCTGGAGCAAATGCAGTAATGCTGGGATCAATGCTGGCAGGTGTTGAAGAAAGCCCGGGAGCGATAGAAATGTACCAGGGAAGGTCATACAAGGTATATAGAGGCATGGGCTCAGTAGGCGCAATGGAAGACGGCTCATCCGACAGGTACTTCCAGGATCAGAAGAAAAAATTTGTGCCAGAGGGCGTTGAAGGGCGCGTTCCGTATAAAGGAACTTTAGCAGATGCAGTATATCAATTGGTCGGAGGGCTTAAATCCGGCATGGGATACTGTGGCACAGCTAATATTCAGCAGTTAAGGAGCGAGGGCCGCTTTATTAAGGTAACAGCTGCAGGATTAACAGAAAGCCATCCTCACGATATATATATTACAAAAGAGGCGCCGAACTACGGCACAAGATAAAAGCACACTCATTAAACTCTAAATAGAACTTATTTTAATATTTTCGCGTTTAACAGCATACAGATTTACTTATTATATATACTATATAAAGTAAGAGGTAGGCTGGATTGAGAGCGAAAATAATAACTGATTCTGTCAGTGATATTTCACCTGATATTGCAGAACTCTACGGCATTGATGTTCTCCCTATAGAAATATCAGTCGGCAGCCATTTTGAATCAGCATATGATGTACCCGTTTCCGAATCTGTCAAATGGATCGAATACCATAGAAAACGCATCGAATATAAAGGCGTTGGGGATGATGTATATACCCGGGTTTTTGAAAAATACGTTAGTCAGGGAATGGGAATTATCTGCATCACCGGTGGAAGTGCCGGCATATCTAATTATGCCTGTGCCAGCCATGCTGCTACAAATTTTCCCGGAGCTATTATTTATATAATCGACTCTCATCAGCTATCTTCCGGTGTTGCTATAATCGCACTTGAGGCTGCTATCATGGCGCAGGAAGGAGCTTCAGCCAACGCAATTGCGATAAGACTGGAGAGAACAATGCAGAAGTTCAGGCATGTGGGCGTTGCAGACAATGTGCAGTTTCTCCAGTATGCAGGCCTTTGCCCTAAAGTCGTGGCCGTGGGAAGCGGTCTTCTGAATGCTAAGTTTGAATTTATAATCATAGAGGAGAATAAATTCGATGTTCAGATTATTGGCAATTCTATGGATAAGGCAGTAAAAACATTCTGCAAAAAGGTTTTTAAGGACTTAAAAATAATGGATCCGAAAATTTTGTTTTTGATGTATACCATATCGGATGAAGAATACTTCTCATACGTGTATAAGTATATTCAAGACTTGGAATACTTCGAGCAGGTAGCCGCGTGTGAGGCAGGACATTACACAACAAGTATTGTGGGCCGAAATGGTATTGGTGCCGCTTTTATGTTTAAATAATTATTATTAAAGATAATTTAAATAAAATACAAGTAGGAGAGATAACAATATGGCTGTAAAAATCATTACTGATTCGATAAGTGATATTTCTGCAGAAGTTGCGGAAATGCACGGCATTGAGGTGCTTCCGATAGAGTATTTAATTGGAGGCACTTATATATCTGCATTTGACCTGACTGTGGACGCGCTGGTAAAATGGATCAGAGAGAACAAAAGAACACCGGATTTAAGAGGGATAAGCGTCGATACATACAGGAAGACATTTGAAAAGTATGTAAAGCAGGGGATGGAAATAGTATGCTTTACTACCGGCAGTCTTACAGTCTCCAACTATTCCTGCGCGTTGCATGCATCAACTTTGGTGCCTGCAGGGAACATACACGTAATTGACACGCACCAGATATCCACTAGCATAGGAATAATGGCAATAAAGGCAGCCGATATGGCAAAGAGCGGCGAGTCAGCGAACTCAATTGCAATTAGGTTTGAGCGGTCTATGAGCAAGTTCCGCCAATATGGGCTTGCTGATTCTGTGGAGTTTCTCGAGTATTCAGGACACTGCCCGAAAATTGTTGCTTTTGGCAGCAACCTTTTAAACGCCAAGTTTGAATTTTCAGTATATGATGACCAAAAGTTTGATGTAAAATATATTGGAAATTCAATGAGCAAAGCTCTTCCTACATACTTTAAAGACGTGTTTAAAAATTTAACAGCAATAGACCCTAAAAAAGTATTTATGACGCATACTTTCTCAGACGAGGATTATTTTGCGGAGTTATACAAGAAGGTACTTGGCTTAAATTATTTTGAAGAGATAATAGTGTGCGGAGCGTCATTGCACAGCACCAGCCTATACGGAAGCAGCGGAATAAGCGTAGCATACCAGCTGAAGTAAACAAAATATAATATAAATTGTAAATTAAGCTGATTTTATCAGCTTTAATTTATATTAGGGCTTATTTATTACAGAAAAATATATTATAATGTACTTTAAAATAAAAGAGCAGATCATAATATATAACCTTTTTAATAAAGCTGAAAAGACAGGAGAAATACATGACAGTAATAGTTTTGGATTTTGGCGGGCAGTACAATCAATTGATTGCAAGAAGAGTGAGAGAAGCGAAAGTATACAGCGAGATATTGCCATATACTACACCGATTGATGAAATTGCCGCGCTTAATCCTGCGGGTATAATATTCACCGGAGGCCCAAACTCATCATATGAGGAGGGCGCGCCCAGCATAGGCAGAGAAATATTTGAGCTGGGAGTTCCTATTCTTGGTATCTGCTATGGTGCGCAGGTGATGAGCCTGGTATTGGGCGGAGGAGTGCACAGTGTGGAGCACAGAGAATACGGATTTACTACGGTTGATGTGGACCAAAACAGCCTGCTATTTGACGGACTCGAAAAAAGCCAGGTATGCTGGATGAGCCATACCGACCAGATATCAGATTTGCCGGAAGGATTCAGAGTATCCGCATCGACGCCTACCTGCCCGGTTGCCGCTATGGAGAACAAAGACAAAAAACTATATGCTGTACAGTTTCACCCGGAAGTGGGTCACACAGAGCATGGCCAGGACATGCTGGTTAATTTCCTTTATAATGTGTGTCGCTGTAAAGGTGACTGGACGATGTCCAATATTGCTAAGCAGTCAGTTATAGATTTGAAAGATAAAATAGGGGACAAGAAAGTGTTGCTGGCATTATCCGGCGGAGTTGATTCATCCGTTGCGGCGGTAATGCTATCTAAGGCTATCGGCAAAAACCTGACATGCATTTTCGTTGACCATGGCTTGCTGCGCAAGGATGAAGGCGACGAAGTGGAGAAAGTATTTACCGGGGATTTTGACCTGAACTTCATCAGAGTCAATGCAGAAGAAAGGTTTTTATCCAAACTGAAAGGAATAGAAGACCCAGAGAAGAAGCGCAAGATTATCGGCGAGGAGTTTATCCGCGTATTTGAGGAGGAAGCAAAAAAGCTGGGTAAAGTTCATTTTCTCGCACAAGGAACTATATACCCTGACGTTGTGGAATCGGGCGTTGGTCACGCGGCGGTGATAAAGAGCCATCATAATGTGGGAGGACTACCGGATCATGTGGACTTTGAGGAGATTATTGAGCCGATTCGGGATTTATTCAAGGACGAAGTTAGAAAGGTCGGTTTAGAGCTCGGCTTAAGCGAAGAATTAGTATGGCGTCAGCCATTCCCGGGTCCAGGGCTTGCTATCCGCGTGATGGGCGAAGTAACCACAGATAGGCTTGAAATACTGAAGGAAGCGGACTATATTTACAGAGAGGAAATTAAAAAAGCGGGACTGAATCGGGAGATATGGCAGTACTTCGCCGCGCTAACTAATACACGCACTGTTGGCGTAATGGGGGATGCTAGGACATATGATTATGTGCTTGCCCTGCGCGCGGTGACATCGGTGGATGCTATGACAGCTGACTGGGCGAGGATACCGCATGAAGTGCTGGCGAAGATATCCAACAGGATAATTAATGAAGTGCCGCATGTAAACAGGATTGTTTATGATATTACGAGTAAGCCGCCGGGGACTATTGAGTGGGAGTAGGTAAAGAAGTCCCGGAAAGCCACTTATAAGCTGGTTTTCGACCACTAAGGTGCTATAATGGCAACGTTTTGGCAACAGTGACTGTATAATTAAAAATTCAATCTTTTAAAAGAGCTAACTGATTTAGAAATGTCAGTTAGCTCTTTTGTTGCATTATGAATTATGTATTTAGAGCAGCTCGCTCTGCTCTAACGGTATCTAGCTTAGCCTTGGTACGTTCTTCCTCAATACGAGGATAGTTATAACGCCAGTAATCATATTCATCTTTGGTGATTTCATCAAATTTTAGTTTACTGGATTCTTTATACCAAGCGTTGAGCATTTCAAACATAGAAAGGTAGGTATGTCCTTTGGTTTTATCAAGAGTCAAACAAATCTCTCCGTCAATATTGTTTATTTGTAAACCGTACAAATCCTCAAGAGTGAATAAGGTATGCATAATACCCTCATAACTATCAATGTCTGGAACGTCCAGTGCTTTTGGGCTGACATCAAAGACTTTGGCGATTTTATTAAGAATATCTTCCTTTGGGGTTCTTTTACCGGATTCGTACTGTGCTATACGAACATCAGCGTTTTTTTCATCAAAGTCAATACTCATGCCTAAGTACTTTTGTGTTATATCTCGTTGTTTACGGTGAAACTTGATTCTCTCGTCAGTTGCCATAATAATTACTCCTATCAAATGATTGTGAGATAAGTATAGCATATATGTTTAAGTAATGTCAACAAATAAAATAAATATGCTTATTAAATACACTTGACAAGAACATATATGATAAGTATAATATATGAACCATAGCAGATATGCTATAGCAACTTGAAAACTGAATAGTGCAGCCAATCAGATATCGGTACGCTCTTAATAGAGGTCGCTTCCCCGGAGTAGCGATGCATCACAGGGATAATATCCGCCGTAGCCGAAAATACGCGTCTTGATCAAACAAGGTCGGAGGTAGGAACGGGATTGGGGGAAAGCACACAAAACAAAAGCCGAGCTCGACATATACTCCGGGCGTGTTTGGCACAAATCTATTGAAGGGAGGAGTCTATGTAACTTTAGTTGGAAACCTATTAAAACAAGAATGAAAGGAATTTAATACATGAAAAACACAACATTTTTGAGAGCAGAGGATGTAGCAAAAGAACTTGGTGTATCAGAATCATATGCCTACAAGATGATTAAAAAACTTAACCTTGAGTTGAGCAAGAAAGGTTATATAACAGTGGCGGGTAGAATAAACAGAAAATATTTCTGTGAAAAGGTTTGCTATGGAGATTATAACGAAGGGAATGATTAGATGGGGGTTTATAAAGAACCTGAGACAAACACATGGCGAGTTATATACCGGTATACCAATTGGATGGGTGAGCGAAAGCAAACCAGCAAAAGAGGATTTATTACAAAAAGAGACGCGCTTGCGTGGGAACGTGAACAATTACAGAAGACTGGTTCCAACTTAGAAATGACTTTTGAAAGTTTTGTTGAGACTTATAACAACGATATGCGAAATCGCCTTAAAGAAAATACACAGCATAAGAAAGAAGTTATAATTCGGACAAAACTATTGCCTTACTTTGGAAAGCGCAGAATGTGTGATATTCAGCCAACAGATATTATAACTTGGCAGAATAAAATGATAGGCTACAGAAATGAAAAGGGCGAAGCATTTTCACCAGTTTATTTAAAAACAATACATAATCAAATTAGTGCCATTTTTAATCACGCAGTTAAGTATTACGGACTCACCGTAAACCCTGCAGCCAAAGCAGGCAGCATGGGAAAAGCCAAAGGCAGAGAAATGATGTTCTGGACAAAAGAAGAATACACCAGATTTTCAGATGCCATGATGGACAAACCAGTATCATTTTATGCATATGAAATGCTTTACTGGTGCGGAATACGGATTGGAGAACTACTTGCATTAACAAGTGCCGACTTCAATTTTGAAAAATCAACAGTAAGGATTAACAAATCATATCAACGTCTTAAAGGCAGGGATATAATAACAGACCCTAAAACACCAAAAAGCAATCGAATAATTCAAATGCCGGAATTCCTGGTGAAGGAGATGCAGGAATATCTAAGCCAACTTTATAAGTTAGAATCCACTGACAGGATATTTCCTATTACAAAAAGTTATATGCATCATGAGATGGATAGAGGATCAAAACAGGCAGGAGTAAAGCGGATACGTATTCATGACATACGGCACTCACATATATCACTATTAATTGATATGGGATTTTCAGCAATTGCTATAGCAGACCGTGTTGGACATGAAAGCATTGATATCACTTACAACTATGCGCACTTGTTTCCGTCAAGGCAGACGGAGATGGCAAAAAGACTGGACGTTGAGCGTTAGAAAGGAGGGCAGAATATGTCGGTAAAAGTAAAAGATGATAAGGGACGTTGGAGAAGCAAAAGTGTGGCATTTCGTATGTCACCAGAGGAATGTGAAGAACTGAATTACAGAGTTCAATTGTCAGGACTAAGCAAGCAGGACTATTTAATCAAGCGAAGTTTAGAGCAAAACATTGTGGTTATTGGTAATCCGAGAGTGTACAAAGCACTGAGAAATAAGATGGATGAAATTTTAATGGAACTTAAAAAGATTTCAGAGAATATTCCGATAACTGACGAACTACTGGATAAGACGAATCAAATTACTACACTGATGGAGGGACTATCCAAAAAAAATTCCTACCCGAATGGATAAGAATTTTCAGACAATATTACAACAATGAGCTGTACATACCATCTCGTAACAATGATAGTATATCACAGCTCCTTTGTTGAATTCAACAAAAAGAAAGGAGTATTTCTTTGAATAAATTCTTAGAGTTTGCAATGGAAATAGAAGCAGATGATGATTTAAGAATAATAAATATGGAAGATGTTGCAGCAGTAGAAGTGGACTGGCTATGGTATCCATACATACCTTACGGAAAGATAACCATAGTACAAGGCGATCCCGGAGAAGGCAAAACTACCTTTGCACTGCAGCTCGCTTCAATATTAAGTAAAGGCGAGACGTTGCCCTGTGTCGGCGAAGAAAGCTGTCCAGCTAGTCCTATTAATATTATTTATCAATCGGCAGAAGACGGACTCAACGACACAATAAAACCGAGGCTGGTCGAAGCAAATGCTGACTGCACAAAAATCAAAGTAATAGATGAAAGTAAATATCCGTTGTCCATGATAGATGGAAGACTAGAGACTGCTATTCGGGAAACCGGAGCAAGGCTTGTTGTACTTGACCCAATACAGGCATATTTAGGTGAAAACATTGATATGCACAGAGCCAATGAAATCAGACCTATTCTTAAGCGACTTGGTGAAATGGCGGATGAATATAAATGCGCCATTGTACTAATTGGTCATATGAACAAATCCAAAGGTGCTAAATCAACATACAGGGGATTGGGATCAATAGACTTTCAGGCAGCTGCACGTAGTGTACTGATTGTAGGAAGAATTAAAGACAAACCTCATATAAGAGTGATTGCCCATGGTAAAAGCTCGCTTGCACCTGAAGGGAAATCGATAGCATTTGAACTAGGTGAAGAAAATGGATTTACATGGCTTGGACAGTATGAGATTTCAGTAGATGATTTGTTATCCGGCGGTAAAAGTGAAAAGAAGCTGAAGATGGCGGAGAAGCTAATATCGGATATGCTAGCAAACGGAGATGTTGAACAGAAAATAATACTTGCTAAAGCAATATCGTTAGGTATATCAAAACGAGTACTAGATCAAGCAAAGAAGAACTTATCGGTAAAATCTAAAAAATCAGGTGACTGCTGGTACTGGAGATTCGCCTGAAAACTTAAGTTTGCAAGGCTGTAGCATTATAAATACAAGCAATATTGCACAGTTGTACTAGTATGCTGCTATGAAAGTTTTGTTACTTTTGTCAAAAGTAACGCAAAAGCACTTTCGGCATAAATGCCAAAAGATGCTTTGCGGCTTGCCGGCGGCACGTTAGAAAAAGGAGGTTGACTATCGAACGAAGCGTCAGCGTAATGATAGGAAAAGGTTCAGTCAACCATAATAATCGAAGGTTTATTGCAAAGAATGTAGATGCAGAAAGGACGGACAACAATGTAGTATTCTGCAATGATAACATCAAGGATGTTTATCATCAGCTATTTGATGATGCTCAGAAAAATTACAATGATAAACAAACTAGAGATGATAGAAGAATAGAAGATTATTATGTGAAGATTAGAACAGGTAAACAAGAAAAATTGTTTCATGAAGTCATATTTCAAGTCGGAAATAAAGATGATATGAATGCAAGAGATGAAAACGGACAACTAGCAAAAACGATACTAACCGATTTTATGAATAGCTTTCAGGAAAGGAATCCGCAGCTTAGGGTATTTTCAGCTCATTTACATATGGATGAAGAAACACCTCATCTGCATATAGACTTTGTACCATTTACAACAGGAAGCAAACGAGGACTTGAAACTAGAGTATCTTTAAAAAAGGCTCTTGCACAGCAAGGCTATACCGGAGCTTCACGAAGTGAAACTGAATGGAACAAATGGGTGCAAGCAGAAAAAGAAGAGCTGGCTCTGGTAATGGAAAAACATAAAGTTATTTGGAAAGAGCTAGGAACACACCTTCCTCATTTAGATGTTCTTGATTTTAAAAAGCAGGAACGTGAAAAGGAAGTTGTTCAACTGGAAAAGGAGATAGTGCGAATTGAAGATAAGCTATCTCAGCTTAAGGAGGATGAGGAATTTGTAAGTTTGAATGTCGATAAATATTATAACAATGATGAATGGCAGGTGCCACAACCGCAGCCATTAATGAACACCAAAACATACAAAGAAAAATTAATTGATCCTCTTGTAGACAGTTTAAAGTCGGTTATTAAAAATGTAATCTCAGCATACCTGAGAATGAGAAATAAGTACAGAGATTTGCAGTATGAAATGGATGTATTAAAATCCGACAATAATGCACTAGAATATGTATTTAAAGGTGTAAAGAAAGATAATGCAAAGTTATCAAAAAATGCTGAAGATTATAAACATTTAAGGGAAGCAATCGGTTCAAAAAAGACGGATGAAATTCTTGAAAAAGCAAGAGCTGAACACAAGAAAAAATCTAAAAAAATTGACTATGAAAGATAGCATATTAAACTGAACTGCCCCGAGGGTAGTTATAAAACAAAATTATTAAAGGAGTAAACCAATGACAAATATAATACCAGTAATCAACAATAAAGGCGGCGTAGCAAAAACAATAACAGCAGTAACTACAGCAAGCATTTTAGCTCAAAAAGGTTATAAGACATTGCTGCTTGATTTAGACCAACAGGCAAATGCAACAGCAGCGGTCGGAGTAAAACCAGAAAAAAAAACGTTGACGATATATGATATTTTCTTTAATGGAAAAAACATAGACGATGTAGCGATGGAAACGAAGTTTGATAATCTATACTTAATACCTTCATCAGGAGCATTTGTATCGGCATTATCAAAACTGACGGTTGAAATGATACCGGACAAGGACAATATCCTAACCCGTGCAATAAGTAGTAGTACAGCGGAATATGATTTCATAATTATTGATTGTCCACCGGCTTTAGACCAGATAATCACTAATGCAATTATGCCGGCAACTAATATTGTAATAGCGACATCTCCACGGAAATTTAGCACGGACGGAATAAAAAGGATATTGGTGTTTATCAAAAACTATGAGCCGTATATGCAGAATTATAATGGGTTTGGAACATTGATAACTCTTCACGAAAAAAGGAGAAATGTTATAAACGGTGTTGTAAAGTCTATCAAACAAAATCATTTCCTGAATGCATATGAATCACTAATTGCAAAATCCACTTTAGTTGAACAATCTACATTTGCAGGGATACCAATAAATCATTTTAGTCCGGATTGTCAGGCAGCTATCACATATAAGAAGTTTGTAGATGAGCTAATTGAAAACTGCAGATAAATATACAACAAATTATATGAACTGCCCTCGGGGCAGTTCATCCACTAATTGAAAGGAATATAATTAATGACAAATACAAAAATAGATTTTAAGAACATGGACTTAGGATTTGATGAAATTAATCCAGAAAGCAGCAAACACGAATTAGTATACAAGAAGATAAACATTAATCAGTTAGATGAAAATCCTGAGAATAATAAAATATATGAATATGATAAGGAAGCGGATGAGTTTTTAAAAGAGGATATCAAACGTAATGGTATCTTAAATCCAATAGTGATATTGAAAAGCGAAACGCACGCTGGAAGATACATGATAGTTTCCGGACATAGGAGAACCAGAATTGCTAAGATATTAGGCATATTTGAATTAGAAGCTAGAGAGATTATTGCAAGGACTCCAGAAGAAAAAGCATTTGCTCAAATAATGCTAATAACAGCGAACTCGACACAAAGGGATAGAAAGCCTTCAGAAAAAGCAAGAGAAGTACAATACTTAAAATCATTGATGCAGGATAATGACAGCATTGATAATCTTGCTAAATGGATAAGTAATGCTACAAAGATGTCAGAGCGAAACGTTTACAGATATGAGAAGCTTGCTGAACAGCCACGTGAGATGCAGGAGGCTGTTGATAAAGGTGAGTTATCTGTTAAGCAGGCGATAGGCGAGATTAAAAGTAAAAAGAAAAATCCGACATTAGAAGAAAAGACAAGAATCGATATATTGAAAATGGTAATAAACATAACTAAAGATGTTGCCTCATTAAGAAAAATGAAGGATGAAAATGGAAATGAAGTATTTGATGAAAAATCTGAGAAATATATAAAAGAAATGATTGAGGATTTAAAAGAGATGTTGGTTAAGTATACAGTATAGTTTTTTTCGGACTGTCCTAAGGACAGTCCTGGTTTTGTTCTGATGAAAGCGAGGTATATAAAAAGTGGTATGTCAATATTTCTGGCATACCACTCAATACATTGTAAACGAAGAAGTGAGAAAAGAAATAAATTTAATTATAGTTTTGGTCAAAATTATAATATATTCTATATGTGTAAGTATGTCGGAAAATCCGACATATTAATGATAGTAAAAGCTTGATATATTATCATTAAGCAAACTGCCCTCGGGGCAGTTCTATTTTTGTTCTATTCATTTTGAAAATACATTAGAAGGTTTTACACATGAAAAATTAACGTGAGTAAATTTTGCGATTATTTTCCGATATTCATTATAATAATTTTACCACCAATAGATTGAATTGGAGGTAGAGTTAATATTAATAATAATCAAAAAAGTAATTGGAAATATTTGCATTCAGTAGTAAAATAAATAATAAGAGTTGCTTATAAACAAAATTTTATTTTTTCATTTGGAGGGAATCATGGCTGATAAGATTGCAATACTGAAGCATTATAGCATCGAACTGACAAAAATAAAAAAAGAGTTGAAACTTTATAGTGAAACCAGTGATTATTTATATACAAATGCTATAATGAGTTATGTGAAACGATACAATGAGATATTAAAGAAATATCATAAAAGCACTGGGATCCCATTGGAACTTTTTAATATATTGGAGCACGAATATTCATCTACTAAAAAAACAATAAGGGAGTCTCTTACAAGTAGGTTTAATATTACAATAGATTCCACAAAAAGCGCTATTGACGATATGCTATTGAGTGAAGACTCAAAGAATGAGTCGAAAATGATACCTGTCCATCAAATGAGAAAATGTTTGAAATTAGATATTGATAATTGTCCGAAAAATCCTAAGCTTGATAATAATAAAATATTTGTTGGAATGCCATTTGATAATAAATATAAAGATAGTTATGAATATGGAATTAAAATTGCAATTGAATCACTAGGAATGACGACATATAGAGCAGATGAAGAAATATCAAATAAGGATATAATGTGTAAAATATGTGAGCAGATGCAAGTTTGTAAATATTTAATTTTTAATATTTCTGGTCACAATCCAAATGTTATGCTTGAACTAGGATTGTCTTATGGATTGGGTAAAGAGACAATAATTATAAAAGATAAAGAAACAAAGCATATTTCAGATTTAGCAAACATTGAGTATATAGAATATGAACATGCAAATGAACTATCTAGAAAATTGGTTTCATATTTTACTACTAAGTAACTATAAGAATTAGATTAAAGTAGAAATAATTGATTGAGGTGTAGAATGAATAAACTAGTAAAAATATTAGATATAGATAAAATGATAGAGACATTAATCAAGGAAATATCTTTGTACAATGAAATCTCTATATCAGAAGAAGTATATAATGAATTAATTCAAGGTAATGGTATTCATTTTAATATGAAATTAAATGATTATTGTGAAAATTGTCAAAGAGAATGGATTTTTACTTCTTGGGGAGCAGAAATATTTAATTTAATTGATAATGAAGATAAATTAATTATAAATAATTCTATTTGTGATAATTGCGGATATAATCATATATTTATTTATTTGCTCAGAAAAACTAAAATAATAAAGATTGGTCAGTATCCACCCTATTCAAAAAAGGAAGTACTAAAAGTATTAAAATATAAAAATATTATTAAAAAATATTATGCAGAATTAACAAGTTCTATAAACCTTTATTCTTTTGGTTATTATATAGCTTCGTTTGTGCATCTAAGGAGAATTTTAGAACATTTAGTAAATGAAAAGTACAATAATCTTCCAATAAAAAATGATGAATATAAATTTATTGATAAACTAAAAGCAGTAGAAAAAATTGAAATAGTTATTCCTGCAGAAATTATTTCAGTCAAAAGTCAAATTTACTCTGTGTTAAGCAAAGGTGTGCATGAATATAATGAAGAAGAATGTAAAAACTTATATCCTTATGTTAAATTGATAATTGAATTAGTTTTAGAACACGAATGGCAAAAAAAATAAAAAAGCAAAAAAATAAAAGAAGCAACAAAGGTAATCAAAGATAAACTTCAGAACTAAATTATGAAAACCGTATAGCAGCACTACAATTTATTTTCTTATAGTAGAGTATGGAATATGCATATATTTATATATATTATCTCAAATTTCTTTTTTAATGATAAGGTACGTTTTATCACTACGATTTTTGACTAGATTAGTAATTCATATATAAATTTATTAATACACGATATAGTGTATATAATATTTCATTAGTTGAAGAATTATATTTTTTAGTTTATAATAACATAGAGGTAAACTTTATGTTCAGTGATAAAATTAGAATAATGTTAATAAAGCGCAAGATGACTATGCAAGAGCTTGCATATAAAGTTGATATTTCTCCCCAGAATTTAAGCAATAAATTGGGCAGGGATAATTTTAGTGAACTTGAAATGAAGAATATTGCTACAGCATTAGGATGCAAACTAGATATAAATTTTGTGATGAACGAAACGAATGAGAGCGTGTAAAAGAATATGACACTAAAAAATGTAACTGTCAAACCGTTTATAAAATGGGCAGGTGGCAAAGGTCAATTAATAAGTGAAATAAGCAATAAATATCCGGATAATTTAGGATATGATGTAGATAAATATTGTGAGCCTTTTGTTGGTGGAGGTGCAGTATTATTTGATGTACTTTCTAAGTACAACTTAAAGCAGGTAATAATAAATGATATTAATAAAGAGCTGATAAATACATACAGGCAGATTCGAGATAATGCAAAAACTCTTATCATAGAATTAAATGCTATTCAGGAAATTTATCATTCTTTTGATATTAGCGAACGCAAAAAAATGTATTATGAAATGCGGGATAGGTATAATCATTTGAAAATTAATGGCAATGAATCAGTTAATATTGAAAAAGCAAAACTATTCATATTTTTAAATAAAACATGTTTCAATGGTCTTTATCGTGTAAATAAAAAAGGATTATTTAATGTGCCTATTGGGGGATATAAAAAGCCTTTGATTTGTGATGAAGAAAACCTATTAAATGCAAGCAAGTTGCTTCAGAATGCAGAAATACTTTGTGGTGATTATTCGGATTGTATAAATTATATTGATGAAAACACATTTGTATATATTGATCCTCCTTATAGACCGCTTAATAATACATCAAGTTTTACATCCTATGACGAAAAAATATTTGATGATGATGAGCAAGTACGACTAAGGGATTTTATAAATGAGATTTCAATGAGGGAAGCAAAAGTATTATTGAGCAATTCAGATCCTAAAAATGTAGATACAAATGATGATTTTTTTGATGTTTTATATAGTGAATATAGGATTGATAGAATATTAGCAAAACGGATGATTAATAGTGTTGCAGAGAAAAGAGGTAGTGTTAGCGAACTGTTAATTAGTAATTAAAATGAAAGAGGATTAAGAATGAAATACATAGACCGATATAAAGACTTAGGTGTGCTGTCAGAGAATGCAGTATTTTCTTACATAATAGATAATTTAAAAGATACAATTCGCACATACGATTTTTTCGTAGCATGGGAAAAAGTCGTAAATAATGTATCAGAGATCGAAGTGGCTCTTAATATATTGAACTCACTAATTGGAAAAGAAAACCTTGAAGATAAATTAAGGGATTTAATAATAACATATCCAGAGATTGTTCCTGTAATTCCAATTCTAATTGCAGTAAGATCAGATGTAATAAAAATTGCAGATGTAGAAGGGGATCTATATTACAATTTTAAAAAGAGGAAATCATATACTAGTCAAGAAGCTGCTGAAATAGTTTATTTTTCACGAGAATGTGGATTACTGCAAATGTTAGAAGATAAAACTATTAAAAATTTAGTTGATTACTGTCTGGGGGTTGAAGTAGGGCTTGATACTAATGCAAGAAAAAATCGCAGTGGCACAGCGATGGAGAGCCTTACAGAAATATATATAAAAGCTCTATGTAAAAAGTATAATTATGAATATATCGCACAGGCAACTGCTGCTAAGATAAAGGTTCAATTTGATAAAGATGTACCAACTGATAAAGCAGACAGGCATTTTGATTTTGCAATTAATACAGATACAGATATTTATCTTATCGAGGTAAATTATTATAGTGGTGGTGGCTCAAAATTAAAATCAGTTGCCGGTGAATTCACTACACTATATCAACTAATTGAACCAGTAGAGAATACTCATTTTATCTGGGTAACAGATGGCAGAGGATGGTTAACAGCAAAGCGTCCACTGGAAGAAACTTTCTTATCAACAGATTATGTCTTCAACATTAAAATGATAGAGGACGGATTGCTTGAAGAAGTAGTGACAAAAGGGTTATAAAATGAACGGTGGATTATTTATAACATTATACGATGAAAAAACACTAGCCCTATATTTAAAGTATGGAATATATGGATTTTTAATGAAACCTGTTTTTGGAGATCAGCCAGCAACACAAAGTAGGCATTATCAAGCATTAGCTGATTATGCATGCAGTAGGGAAGGTGCACATGTTTTCTTTTTTCTTAAAAGGAAGATAGTATATGGCGGCAGAGTTAAAGGCAATACTGATATTGCATCTTTCTATTTAAATGGAGATAGTAGCCCAATGGGTAGAAAAGCAAATGCTGAACTTTTTTGGGATGAATCAGACAGGTACAAAAAGACAGATAAAAATGGAGTGTTCAAAGTGGATGGCAGTGAAAAAGCACAGCCATACATTCTGATGTTTGATGAAAATGAAGAACTCACAGGTAAATATATTTCATCAGATGAATTGTATTTTGAACTTGGACAATATCCTTTTCCATTACCCTCTAATAGCATACAAGGAATGAGTTTTTGCACATTAACACCAGGAGAAACAGAAGTTGCTTTAAAACAAATTAATGAGAATGGCAAACAGATTTTACTGGAGTCCAACGAAAACATGACATTAGATAATGATGCAACAATATTTAGTAAAGAATATCTTGATAATGAATACATTAATGAAGCACATTTAGAATTTTCTATTTTAGCGGATTTATCTCCAATAGTTGATTTAGTAAATAATAATAACTATATACTTTGCAGGCAAGTGCCTATATCGCCTTTTAAACCATTTAATATGGATAGAGCAGATATTTGTTTATATGATATAGGTAAACCAATTAATAATGGGACTGTGCCAAGTATCATTATTGAATTAAAAAATCAACGAGCTAATTTTCATGCGTATGAACAAGTTGTTAGATATTTAAAATGGCTAGAAAAAATAACAAATGAAGAGGAATTTAAATCAATTAAGGCAATAATTATTGCAGAATCCTTTTTTATAAATCCACAGAAAATCGATTTAAGATATAATGACATGATAACAATGTATTCTTATAAAGAAAAGAAAATCTATAATTTGAAATTAGGTACAACTAAACAATGAATAAAATAAAGAAATGGGAGCCGGACAATTTCGAATTAGAGATGACGACCTCGTGGTCTTTTCCTACCAGAGGAAATTGGGCAACACATAACGCAAAATATAGAGGGAACTGGTCTCCATACATACCAAGGAATTTAATACTTAGATATTCAAAAGAGGGAGACTTAATATTAGATCAATTTGCTGGTGGAGGTACAACGTTAGTTGAAGCAAAGCTGCTTAATAGAAATATCATTGGTATTGATATCAATCCGAATTCATTAGTAATATGTAAAGAAGCAATTGATTTTAAGCGAGATGGCTTTGAAATGGGGAAAGTGTATTTAAAAAATGGTGATGCTAGAGATTTGAGTTTCATTAAAAATGATAGCATTGATTTTATATGTACGCATCCACCATATGCGAATATTATTCAATACAGTGAAGATATTAAAGGTGATTTATCTCATTGTAAGATTCCTCAGTTTTTAGATGAGATGAAAAAGGTCGCAGCGGAGAGTTATAGGGTTTTAAAAAAAGATAAGTTTTGTGCTATTCTTATGGGGGATACTAGGCAGAAGGGCCACATGATTCCTATGAGCTTTGATGTAATGAAGATATTTCAGGATGCAGGATTTAAGCTAAAAGAACTTATCATAAAAGAGCAGCATAACTGTAAGGCTACAGGATTTTGGAAAACAAATAGCATTAAGTATAATTTTCTACTTATAGCACATGAGTATTTGTTTGTTTTTAGGAAACAATAATCAAACTTATTATATTTTGCAGGGAAAGGAAGTATAATGATTAAAATAAAAGATATAAAAATTGCTAACTTCAGATCTTTTAAAAATACAGAAAATGTTTTGTCTAAAATAAATAAGATTAATGTTTTGGTTGGTAAAAACAATACAGGTAAAACGAATGTATTAAGAGCTGTATATATGTTTTTCAATCCGTACATATACAATTCGAAAGTCGATCGAAACGCAGTTAAACAGATTACAGGGGGAGCAACACTAGAACCCAAATTACATTTGACATTTTCAGACAATGAAATAATCAATGACCAGATTAATGAATATACAATAATATGTGATCTTAATGATATTCTAGAGATTTTTTAAAAGAAATCAATAACCAAATCTATAGTTTTACTAATGTTACTCAAAAAAAGGAGGAAGTAGCATATGCTAGGAGTAAAAATGATTTTGATATAAATAAGTATTCTGTTTTAAACGATTTTGACGATAAGATAAGATATAAAGTTTTAAAAAATTATGGACTATTAGATGAAATTGATGATTATCAAAATGTAATAGTTTGTGAAGGAAAAACAGACGCAAATTACCTTAAGGAGATACTTAGAAATGAAAATTTCTATCCACAAATAAGATACGGGAAATATTCAGATGGCATTGGGGACGTTTCAACTCCCGACTTGAACTATGATTACATGGGAAGAGGAGCTTCTTCAATTTTGCCTATCTTAGTTTATTTAGAAAAAATAAGTGATATTAAAAGAAAAGTTTTTGTATTGTTAGATGGAGATGATGAGGGTACAAGAGTCTATGGACAGATTAAAGATAGAGAGTACAGAAATCTAAATATTAAGAAATTTTTGATATCAAATGGTCGAGAGATTGAAGATATGGTTTTTTCTAAAGAAGATTTTACTAGCTCAGTTTTAGATATTGTTAGTGATATTAAATCCAAAGAGGTAGAGTACAGAAAGATTATGAGTTGTGTTGGAGATGATGAATCATTTATTCAACAATCAGAAAAGTTTATTGATATTAATAGATTAGATAATGTAAATATAAAGTTTATTAAGCATCAGTTGTCGATTAATCTAGATGATAAATCTTTAAATGATACATGGATTTTGAGTGAATTACGCGATTTTTTTGATGAATCTGAGTAAATTATCACTATTATAGTTTGTGAGAAAAAGATAATAGCAATGGAATAATAGTAAAAATATCAATTGATTAAAATAGTTATATATGGTATAATGTGGTTATGGAAACCATTAGAGTTTCGCCTTGATCTTGTATACGTATAAGGTTAGGGCTGTTCCAAATATGCTATAATATAATTAGCCTACTTGGAATACTAGGAGAATTACTTATGCTCATGAAATTTGACATCAAGTTCTCTCTGATCATACCATTTGCTTTGCATTTAAGGTAAATGCGTACGAGGTATAACCTGTTTCACGCAGGGAAGGGCGGAAATGCAACATTTAGACCGTCCATATATTGGAATGTTGCTAAGGCTGTGATAATAATTGTCGCAGCTTTTATCCTATTTAGGAGTATATTAAATGGATAGTACACTTGATGAGAAATTACTTAATGCATTAGCAAAAGAAAATATAATAGATACATTCAATAAACTGGTCGAAAGAAAAACAGACTTACTGGATGGTGAAACAAGAATAGCAAAAGGTTACGACAATATCTGCAAAGAGAAGTTTGAAAAAAATATCGAAACAAATGCTCAGATTATTTGTGAAAAAGCAAAATGCGGGAATTATTTATTTAAGCCTTTTAGAGAAGTAATTATTCCAAAAGCTCCTTATGAAAAGGATCAAATACAGGAAGCAATAAAAAATAAAAAAACTCGCACACTTTCAATTTCAACAATACAAGATACAATTTTTCAAGATATTATTTTAAATGTTATATATAGATTTTCAGAAATAAAATTTATTGATATTGATATGCACAGTTTCGGATACCGGAAGAATAAATCATCGAAAATGGCAGTAAATGAAATCAGAAAGTACTTATCTCAAGGATATTATTATATACTTGATGCAGACATTGAAAAATTTTTTGATAAGATTGATCATCGACTTCTCATTCAAAAGTGTATAGATTTTTTTGGTAAAGAGAATGAATTGATAATAAAATACTTGTACAGATTTATTAACGTTTCCCGCATACCAGATTGCAGATATGAAGGAACGAATAATGGAAGTATTCCAATTAAAAGAATGGAAGGAATACCTCAGGGAGGCATTTTATCTGGTTTATTAGCTAATATTTTTTTATATGATTTTGATAAGTATGTTGTAAAAGAAATATTGCCTAAATATAATATCAAATATATAAGGTATGCAGATGATTTTGTAATTTTATCTAAAAATAAATATATATTGATGGATATATATGATAATGTATACGAGTATATTAAGAATGAGAATTTAAATATTCACCCATTAGGTAGTAAAAGCAGTATACTAGATCTTTCGTATGAAAGTAAGGATGCGCTTGATTATTTAGGTTTTGAGATCACTCCTAAATATTTGAGAGTTAAGAAAACAAATAAAGTCAAGTTTTTACATAGAATTGAATCAATCATATCAAAAATAGATGCAAGTAATACTAATACATATTTAAAGATTATTTGTAATAACATAAAACCCAAAATTATTGGCTTAGAAGAGCTTTTGAGTGATTTGGATTATAAAAATACGAATAGTGGAATTTATTCTTATAATGAAGACTATGTTACAGGTTATTGCCCAGTGTGTAGTAATCTATTACGAAAAAGAAGTTGGATAGGCTACTTTATGATGATTGATGATGTGCGTCAATTAAGGGATATTGATACCAAAATCAGGCAAATAATTTACAAAGATTATCACAAGAAAACAGGCGAATATTTGAACAAAAAACAATTACTAGCTGCAGGATCTCAGCTTTTGTCATTAGAGAAATTATATTATAAATACAAAAAACAAGAAAAGAAAATAAGACAAGGTAAATTCCAGTATTGTAATTGTAGAAGGTACTTTGATAAGGATTTGAACAGAATAGTTATAGAACCAGTGGTTATGCAAATAAATAAAATTAATGAACGTGAAATGTATACAAGTAATAAGTAGGTACTTAACATTTTTTTTAAAGAAGTGGTTTATGAATACCTATAATTAAAATTATTAGGGGTAAGGATATACCTTAGACGGGAGTAGGATATGAAAAACAATGATGTTGATTCAATAAATCTGCTTTTTTCAATAGGAACAACTGTAGCATTAAGTTCAGCAGCAGCTTTTTCAGGTCATCCTGAATTGCTATATTTAGTGCCGATTATCAGTGGTGTTGGTAATAGTTTGCCTTTAGTTAAAGATATATTTAATCTTTCAACAAAAAATAAGGATATTTCTGATGATGATTTGACCAAGCAATTAAATGAATATTTAGTAGAAGCAATACAAGACACAAGAGATAATATTGCTATACCTAATTATAAAAACCATCGGCAACAATCTGACAACAATTAATCAGGTAGTCAATAAGAAAAGAATAATTTATACAGGACAACGACCACGCTCCATATTTTCTAAGCAAATTTGTTTAGCATTTACTGTTTCGTACCGAGTGGGAGTAACAAACGAAACCCGAAAAAGCCTTTATATAGTGGGTTTATAGCACATTTATAAAAGTGCTGATACTATTTAATAAAATTCATAGAATAATCCTTATTAATTTAAGGATTTTCGTATACCATTACAGCTATAAATCCAGCAAGATACGAGTAGTATTGATAGATTATAGTTTATATTATCATTATCAAATTCACAGTAAAAGAGTATGTTGTCGCTTTCTGGAACCCCCTTTTTTATAAAAGTAGTTGTTTGTTATTAACATGAATATTGATAATTTATTTGATATTATTTAATACTAACATCTGAGACTTGAACTATGTATCCTGATATTTTTGAATCATATTCAATCATTGTATCAAGTTTTGCGGTTGCACCAGGAATAAGAGTGCCTGACCAATTTGTCCATTTTGAATCAATTACATCTCCATTATTATCAGTTAGGAAAATATCGATTTGTATATATTTCAATGTTTCGTCTGAATTGTTTTTTACAGTAGCATCAAAATAATAGTGATTATCGTATAATAACAGACTATCCTCTAAAATATTCACATTATCAATAATGTTATGGTTTGAATCTTCAGTAATTACTATCATCCAACTAATCGCTTTATCAGAAGTTCCGTAATACTTATATATTAATTCAACAGCTGCATCATAGCCTTCAGTCAGATATACTCTAGAAATTCTTTCATCTTTTGAATGTCTTGAAATAGAAAATATAGTTGATATTATTAATATTATTAATATAATAAACAAGCCAAATATAATAATTTTCTTTGACTTATTAACTTTTTCGCGTTTATTAATAGTAGCTATAGTAGCAACATTTTCATTACTCAGTATAGTTTCATTTTTATTATGATCAAGCGGATTACCACAATGAGGACAGGTAATTGCTTTATCAGAGACAGTACCACTGCATTCAGGACATTTTACTAGAGCCATGATTCGACCATCCTTTTTTATTAATAGACATATTATACCATACTTAAAAAATAGTTGAAAGCAAATGTAATAAATAAAAAACAAAAAACGATTGTGAATATTTCTTTTTATACCATTACAGCTATAAATCCATCAAGACACGAGTAGCATTTTTCTACAGAAAATTCTCCACTCTCTATAAGTCTTGACTGATTTATTTTTTTGATTGCTTAGTTTACGGTGACAATTTATTATCATCAAGAAAGGATTAATGAATTATGCTATAATAGCCACAGATAGGAAGGATAGTCATGAAAAATTATGAAATCCAAAAGAAAAGTCAAAAGTCTATAGAGGAGTACTGGAGTGCTTACAAATATAATGTAATGGAGCGAGGCTATCAGTACTATAAAAGTGTATCAAAGAGCCTTAACCAGGGAGATAGCCCTAAGGAAGTTCGTGAAATTATTGGGAAGTATCTGCTTTTGGAATCCTCTAAAAAGGCTGTGATTAATACATTCTACCATGTTTGGGGATATATAAAGGATATAGCAACTGCTGAAGAAAAGGCAAAAATACTAAAAGCCATTGAAGATTATGAAGATGGGCTATACCAGTATGAAATGGTTAAGTCCCTGCTTTTGAAACTTTCACTAAAGTATCAAGTAGATATTTTAATAGAAAGTCATTATTTTGATGAGCTTTTAATGATTTCGTATGATGAAATGTCGTCAGCTCTTGTGAGATGGTATGATCAAAATCATAGAAAATTACCTTGGAGAGAAACAACGGATATTTATAAAATCTGGTTATCTGAAATAATGTGTCAACAAACTCAAGTGAATACGGTTATACCTTACTATGAAGCCTTTCTTAAAAACTGGCCAGATATTTATGCACTTTCTAAAGCGAGTGAAGACCAGGTATTCAAGGCTTGGGAAGGCCTTGGATACTACGGTAGAGCTAGAAGATTAATGAGCTGTGCCAAAAAAGTGGTAGAGGATTATGGCGGTATATTCCCTGAAGACTATGAATCTATCATCCGGCTGCCTGGTATTGGCGAGTATACTGCGGGTGCTATTTTGAGCATTTCTAAGGGGATGTTGATACCGGCAGTTGATGGAAATGTTATGCGTGTTATATCACGTCTCTATCACCACAGGGATAATATAAAAGAACCAAGTAATCGCAGGTACATTGAAAAAAGAGTTGGTGAAATAATCCATCAAAGTTCTAATTTAAAGGATTTTAATATTAGCTATTTCAATCAAGGACTTATGGAACTTGGCGCTACTATATGTACACCGCAGAACCCAAACTGTGAGATGTGTCCACTGAATTATGGATGTATCGCAAAGCGTTTGGGATTAACTGACCAGTTACCCATAGTTTCAAAAGGAAGCAAGAAAAAGACGGAAATTGTTCAAGCATTGATGGTTATGGCAGAAGGCAAATTCATGTTAATAAAGGCAAATCAAGAAGGTCTATTAGCTGGACTTTATGGGCTTCCCTATACTATATCAAAGCAGGATAACGATTTTAAGCATATAGAGAAATATTTATATGATTGCTTTAATATGGATACGTTTACCACAGAGAAGATTATTATGAATATATATAAGCATGTTTTCACACACAAAGTCTGGCATATTCACTTACACATTCTTAGAACAAACAAGCGAGTAGAACTGGATTCCCAAGAAACTGTATGGGTTAGTTTTCAAGAGATTGACCAATATCCTATATCTACTGCTTTTAAACGTGTATTGAGCAGATATATAATGATGGCCAACGAAGAAAATACCAATCCACTCAAGAATTAAAATACACCTCCAAAGCTAAACACAACTTAGGAGGTGCACTATTAATATTATGAATACTAAAATGAAATAATGAGCTGACTAATCAATCAACCCTTTCTTTCCTTTGCAGGCTCAATTGATATCTGCCTTCCGCGTATCATCACATTTTTAAACTTAGCCATCACATTTTCTGCCTCGAAATGGGCTATTTCAACAAATGAGAATTTATCATAAATATCCACCTTACCAACATTTTTTCCGCTAATGCCGGTTTCACCCACAATACTGCCAAGAATATCACCGGGAACTATTCTGTCCATTTTACCCGCATTGACAAAGAAACGAATCATGCCGGATTCAGCGCCAGTTCTTCTTGAGTCAATACTGATGATGTTATCCTTTTTAGAGGACACAGTTTTCTGATTTTCAATCTTTGCCTTTATTAAGGCGCAGGCAATGTCTCTTGCATTGTAGCCATCCTCTTCAAGTGCATCAATAATAGGATAGTACTTATTAAAATCTGCACCATTGAGCTCTTTTTTAATCTTTTCAACAAATTCCTGGGACTTCATTTTTATGATATCTTCCTCTTTTGGAATTGGAGCCATCTGAATCTCGCATTTAATGTACTTTTCAATTTCGGACATTCTTTTCTGCTGTTTTTTGCCGTTGACGAAAGTGACAGCCAGCCCTTTTCTTCCGGCTCTGCCTGTTCTTCCGATTCTATGTACATAATACTCATCATCAATCGGGATATCAAAGTTTATAACCAGTTCTATGTCATCAACGTCTATTCCACGTGCGGCTACATCGGTTGCGACCAGCATGTTAACGCTGCCATTGCGGAATGCATTCATAACTCTGTCCCTGCCGTTTTGGCGCATATCGCCATGAAGAGCAGCGGCTGTTATCCCTGTTTGGTTTAGCTCTTCTACCAGTTCATCCACCATTCTTTTTGTGTTGCAGAAAATCAAGGATAATTTCGGCTTGTGGTACTCAAAAAGCCTTGTTATGGCGTCCACTCTCTTAATGTTTTTGGTGCTGATAAATTTCTGCTCAATTCCTGCAACTGTCAGGTTGGTGCCTGTAGCTTTTATTAATTTAGCATTGCTTTGATAGTTCTTTGTTATATGCATTATCTCGCTAGACATTTTCGCGGAGAATAATACTGTTGTGCGCTTTTCGGGCACATCCAGTAAAATCGTTTCAATATCCTCCCGGAAACCCATATTCAGCATTTCATCTGCTTCATCCAATACCATTAGTTTCAATTCACCCAGCTTTAGAGTGCGACGGCGCATGTGATCCATCACTCTTCCGGGAGTGCCGATTACTATCTGTGCGCCTCTTTTAAGCTGCTGGATTTGCCTGTCTATAGGTGCACCGCCGTAAATCGCGGCAACCTTTACTCTTTGTTTTTCTGCGGCACTTTTTTGTATTTCTGCGGCAGCCTGCACAGCAAGCTCTCTGGTAGGGCACAGAATCAGCGCTTGAACAGCCGTGCTGTTTTCATTCACTAAATCAACAGCAGGAAGGCCGAAAGCCATTGTTTTCCCGGTGCCTGTCTGGGAATGGCCTATTACGTCGTGGCCCTCCAGTATAAGTGGTATACAGTCTGCCTGTATTTTTGTCGGTGTCTTAAACCCCATAGCTTCAATAGCCTTAAGGGTTTCGTTTGATAAGCCAAGCTGGCTAAAATCGTTAATCATTATTTATTACCTTTCACTTTGCGGATAAATTCTAAAAAATTACATAGATGAGCATAAGAAAAAAGCATTTAAAAAATAATGCGTTTGAGTCAGATAAATACCATCAAATTCGTAAAAGCGGATAATCTTATATCTTCTGCGTTTATAGGACTTTGCAGCACCAGGACAGCGTGCTTATGATATTCATACAACACTTTCCCATATAAATAATCCAAATAGAAATATGTCACATTTTTAAGTTCGTCTAATTATATAG
>JAFGUF010000028.1 GCA_016938675.1 Clostridia bacterium
ATCTGCGTTTATCTGTGAAAATATGAAGAAAAGGCATCCTAGGGTATAATAGTAATATAGACTATTTAATAACCTTTATACGAAAGGATGCCTCATGAACAATATATATTATATCGGAGCGGACGTGCATAGCAACAATATTGAGCTGGCGATTCGGCACAGGGGCAAAATTGTGCAGAGATTTTCGCTTCCGCCGGCGATTTCGCCGATTTTGGAGGTTTTTGGCTCTATAAAGGGCAAAAAACAGATGGCGATAGAGGAAGGTCCCATGGCGGGCTGGCTTTATCGCGGTTTATCGGCCAAAGTTGACAGTTTTATTGTCGCCGAGCCTCGCCGGAACAAGCTTATCTGCTCAGATGGTGATCATGATGACAAAGTTGACTCCGCCAAGCTGGCGATGCTGCTGGAAGGCGGTTTTCTCAAGGAGGTTTATCACCCGCTGGACCGCGATCAGGCGGTATTGAAAAAATGGGTAACTCTTTATCATGACAATGTCAGGAACGCTGTCCGGATAGTCAATAAAATAAGAGCATGTTCCCGCATGGAGGCCATAAAGATACCTGCGAATGTAATCAAAAATCCCGAAAAGCGAATGCAATGGCTGCAGAAGCTGGAGTACCGCGATATTGCCGAGCAATTGCAGATGCTTTTTATCGGTTATGATGCTGCCTGTTGCCAATGCCGTATCGCCCGGCAGAAACTGCTGGTACTGAGCAGGTCTTATCCAGTGATAAAAGAGTTCCAGGAATTGCCGGGAGTGGGGATAATCAGAGCGGTAACCTTTCTGGCTTATATTGATACGCCCTGGCGATTTAAGCGTAAAAGTAAATTATGGAAATATTGCGGTATCGGCCTGGAGCATACAACCAGCGGCAAGGATAAATTCGGCCAGCCGAAACCGGCAAAGCTGCGTATGCCGTATAACTGTAATCGAACTCTTAAAGATGTGATATTAGGTGCGGCTCTGAGTGCCGTGAGACAAAAACAAAACCCTTTTGCCCAGGAGTATGAAAGGATGGTCGCCAATGGAGCAATACCATCAAATGCCCGCCATACTGTTGCCCGTAAGCTACTGACAACAATGTGGGGGATATGGAAAAACAGCTATCAGTATAATACGAATTAAGAAATCGTGATTCCAGCTCTTTCAAAATATTATGATTTTTGAGCAGTCTTATTTTGCATAACGGCAAAGTGTTCCGTTTTAACCATTGGCCAGGATTTATCTTTGGCCCGCTTCGTGAATGAACCTTTGCTTATTTGACATGCCTCTATTCTTTTTATGAACTGCCACTTAAAATGGCAAGTTCCCAATAGGTGGTTGGCAGCGTATTTTAAGAAAAGAATACCGCTACACTCAATTTTAATAAAAGAAATGGCTCAGACCAAGAATTATAAAAAATGAAAGTTCAGCAGGATCGCAAATGTTTTGCCAGAGGCTTAGCGGCTAACTGTTTAAGTTTTGATAAGCTTAACCGGAAACCGGAGCAGATAATGACAAAACTCAAAAGATGATAAAGGCGTATTATTACAGATACAAATACTATACCCAATCGTATGGATGCCCTCAAAGTAATTCATTCGAATCAGCAGTTTTTTAACTTGACTTCGAGTTCTTCATAGGTGGTGAAAACAATATCTTAAAATAAGAATTATTCCTCCCCCGGCAGCCGGGACTCTGTATCGCTTACAAATTGTATAATATCAGCATAAGCTACCGTAAAAATCCTGTCTAAAAAGAGAA
>JAFGUF010000029.1 GCA_016938675.1 Clostridia bacterium
TGACCATGGTGAAATTACGGCCATTGCTGCCGCCCATATTGCAGGGGAGATACTCTGTCTTTTTGCTACATCCAGCCCCCATAAATACTGAAGGACAGTTCTAAAAACCAGCTTTCCTGAGGAATGCTAGCCTCAAAATTCAGGATTCAGTACATTTTCCTACTGATCTTGTATTAAACAGCGTTTTTAAGGCTTTTTTTCTGCTTTTCCGCATTACGGACATACTTTAGCCGTAAGCATTCAGTGAACCAATGCAGTAACCTCGATTGAAAGTATACACTTACGAATATGCACTTTAATAGAGCAATTATAAGTATAATGCACCATAATAGTAAAAAAATGTGAAAAAATGGTGCAGACTGCAAAGTGAAGGCGCTTATAAACCATATATTGTAGCGCTCACAGGCATGGCATGAATAATGCTTTTATATTAAATATAAATGATACAGAATATAAACGTGTTCAGGTTACGGGTTTAGATCTGCCTCACAGACGATCTGAAAGATAAACAAATTTGGAGGTACGTTTTAGCTTTTATAACGTACAAATTTTATAGCTTTTATAGAAGAGATGTTGAAATGATATTTCAAAGAATTTTAGGAAAACCACTAATAATTATGTTATCTATAAGTGCAGTATGTATATTTTCGCAGGAATCTTTAGCATCAACTGATGCGTTAAATATCCCGTTTGCAATGAATTCATGGATCGGATATGCACCTATATTTGTAGCATCGCATGAAGGATATTTCGGGAAATATAAGTTAAAATATATACACATGGGTAGTGGTATAAATGCCGCGCTTCTAGCTGGTGATGTTTCAATCGCAGATCTTAGTATGAATCAAATTATTTCGGACAATCACAGAGGGCAATATATTCAGATATTCATGCCCATAGATTACTCTAACGGTGCGGATGCTATCGTAGCTACCAATAATATAAAGAGCGTTGCAAGTCTCAAAGGATTGCGTATCCCGCTTAATACTGATTCATACTCTGAACTTCTTCTTTCCTATGCGCTTACAAAAAATAATTTGAACTTGAAAGATGTTAAAATGGTAGATTTGCCTGCATCGGATGTTCCATCAGCATTATTAAGCAAAACAGCCTATGCTGGTGTTACTTGGTCTCCGCATGTTCAGGTTCTAATATCACATCGAGGCTATCATGTTTTATACAGCTCAAAACAAGCTCCAGGACTAATTAGCGACAGCATGTGTGCATCGCATACATGGATAACCTCGCACCCAGGTGCAGCTAAGGCCGTAATAACTGGTATGTTAAAAGGCGAATCTTACATAAAGGCTCATCCAGAAAAGTCA
>JAFGUF010000030.1 GCA_016938675.1 Clostridia bacterium
AGTCTCGCCATATACATATGTGCCGCCTGTCGGTGTGCTGTCTCCGCCGTCTGAATCATATCCTAGGCTATGGCTGTTTCTATCATAGTATACTTTCAGCACTAGTGAGCCGTCAGCCAGTATTGTATCGCTTGGATTTCCCATTCCCGCATTATATGTAAATCCAGTGTATGTTTTCGCTGTTGCTGTCGCTGTAGCTCCTGTTGTTCCGGTTAGGTTTTCTGTGTCGGCTGCAACTATTGTATATGTGCTGCCTGATACATCTTCCTGATAATGCTCTACTGTGTATGCTGTGTTTGTATTCGCTGTCCACTGTGCTGTCAGAGTTACTTCTTGGGCAGGCATTGTGAACTCGTAATACGTAGCGTCATCTTTATCGTATGTATTGCTGTCAAAGTTTGTTGTCCAGCCTGCGAATGTATATCCTGTGTATGTCGGCTCTGTTGAGGCAATAGTCACGGTTTCGCCCGCTTGATAGTCAGTGTTGTCAGTCGGTGCATTGCTGCCGCCGTTAGCGCTGTATGTCACGCTGTATACTGCCGTCGAATGGACTGACAGAGATACTGTAGCGGTCGCTGTTTCATCGTCATTGTCTGTAATTGTATATGTAAATTCATCCGCGCCGAAATATCCCGGCGTTGGAACATATGTAAATGACCCGTCATTATTCAGTGTCAGCGTGCCGTGGGCTACATCCGTTGCAACAACTATGGATTTAAGTCCGTCGCCTATTGTATCGTTGCTTAGGACACCTGTCAGTGCAGGCACGTTAAGCGTTACATCCTGGTCTGTGCTGTATGAATCATCTACAGCAGAAGGAGTATCATTTACGGCGTTTATCGTCAGGTTTACTGTCGCTGTTGCAGTATCGCTGTCATCATCTACTATTGTGTATGTAAATGAATCCGTGCCATTGTATCCCGCATCCGGAGTATAGGTGAATGTTCCGTCGGCGTTTAATGCCAAAGTTCCGTGCAAAGGATTTGTATTGCTCTGCAGGTTGATTGTTCCGTCAATATCGCTGTCGTTCGCCATCACTCCAAGCAAAGCATCCGATATTACAAGCGCGGTATCTTCATCCGTTGTGTATGCATCATCCACGGCCGTCGGCGGTGCATTGACGCTAACATATACTGTTACGGTCGCAGTGTCTTCTCCGCCGTTTCCGTCAGATATTGTGTATGTGAATGTATCTGTTCCGGTGTATCCAGCAGGAGGCGTATAGCTGACGGTCGTTCCCACAATTGTAACTGTGCCGCCGTTTGCGCCCTGAGTAACTGATGAAATGCCTAAAGTATCGCCTTCAGGGTCTGTATCATTTGCCAGCACGCTGATTACTACCGCTGTATCCGCAGGTGTCACTGCGGCGTCATCCACGGCGTCCGGCGTAGCGTTCCACTGAGCGTATACTTCTTCATCCTGTATTACAGGAGTGCTGATTAAAAATTCCGCTCCGCCTGTCGGGTCCTGCGTCCACTCAACGAAGTTGTAGCCTGTTCTTGTCGGGTCATCAGGAATATATAGTACTCTTTCATATGCCGTCGGCACATCTTTTGTAGCCGGAGTTGTTCCGTAGTTTTCATTGAATCTCACTGTGTAGTCTGTAGCCCATATTGCATACAAGTCTCTTACAGTATCATAGTCCGTGTTGAATAAATCAACCGGAGTGGTGCCGCCCTGTGTTGCGCTCCATCCGAGGAATGTAGCTCCTGCCAGTGCAGGCGGCTGCGGCAGAAGGGCAAGCCTGTCATCGACGGCGGTTGTTGACCATGTAGTGCCGCCTCCGTCAAATGTTCCGCCTTCTGAATGGAAGTTGACGTTAATAATCTCTTTCCATATGGCATATACTGTAGTATCTTCTGTTATCTGAGTAGTGGGGTATATGGCTTCTCCTGTTGCGTCTGTCAGCCTGTTCCACTCTATAAATTCATATCCTGTGCGTGTAGGCTCCGTTGGCAGTGCGCCCACCACGCCGTCGGTTGCCGGCTGGATTGTGTCCGCCGGAGCGCCAACGTAGTTTTGATTAAATGTTACATCATATGTTACAGGTACCCATTTAGCGTAGTAGTTTCCTAGATCATTTATAGTTGCGCCCGCTGCTATGTTCGTGGACGTAGGCGCGCATGTCATATCATTTAGGTACCATCCGTCGAAAGCGTAGCCAATCCTGCTGATTGATGGCGCAACTCCATTGAAATTAGAGCTTGCTCCATTTGAATAGATTTTCGCAACCAAGTCTCCGCCTGTGGCATCAAAATTATTGTAAAATGCCGCCAGGTTGGTTCCATTTGCATACACTGCAGTTACCAATAGGTTCAAAGTTGTACTGTTATATGTGGATGCGTTTTCAACCAGAGTTTGTTCATTCAGAAATTCGCCTGAAGCTATCTGCCAGCCGACGAAATTCTTGATGCCGTTTATAGGCTCTGCAGGCATATTGCCGTCTACGATACCATTGATCGTGTTTACAGTCAGCTGAGTTGTAGTCCCGTCTATCCATGTGCCCGCTCCGGTATCAAATGTTACCGTCATCAGCGGCACATTGCTCCAGATGGCGTATGCAGTCGTATTTGCATGGATTACTGTGTCTGCGTCTATAGTGTCGCCTGAGCCATCGGGCATGGTATTCCATTCCTGGAAGTACATTCCCCTCTTTGTGGGGTTGGATGGCAATGCGCCAAGCGCTGTGTCCGCCTCCACCGCCTTAATCTGCGGAGAGGCGTCTGTATCGCCTGTGTTTCTGTCAAATGTTACTATGTAATAATTGGCCGAGCCGTCGGGAGATACTACATCCGTAAATACCCCAAGGTCTTCCCATGTATCATCGGATGACCATCCGCTGCCGTCCATGCCGTTTAAGTCCTGGTTGAAGGAGTTATCCTGCGCAGCAGTACCCGTCATAAAGCGGAAAGGTGTGGATGAAGTGAATGATATGCCCGTTCCCTGCAAAGCCTCCGCTATATCATCAAGGGAGAATTTGAAGGAAATAAAGTAGTCAGCGTCGCCGTCTATTGATGTGCCCGCAGGAGTCAGCGTATAGTTGATTCCATCCTTTGGCTCAAATCCCATCAAAGGCTTGCCCTCTATACCCGTTGTGGATGGGCTGATGTTGGGGTATCCGTCCGCAGCGCCGTATATTCCCAGACGGCCGTTGTTCCCCGTCGGGTTGTATATTCCAAGGAAGAAATCTATGCCGCCGTCCAAATCAGCGTCAATTCCTATGAAAGCGAAGTTTTTGAATTCATAATCAGTGCCTGCGCCGTCTATATCATTAAGACGAATTCTGAAATCAACATCAGTGGCTGAAAACCGCATATATGTTGACGGGTCACTAGTGGTACCTACAATATCTTGTGATACTGTGCCGCTTCCCGTCTGCTGGTCTTCAATATAGTCATTCTGATTATTATTGGGGTATGCAGCCACCCAGTCTGATTCTGATGTTATATCAGCTGCTTTTGCTACATTTATATTCGGTGCAAACAATGTGCTTATTACTATAGCTGCAGCTAAAAATGCGGTCAGAAATTTCCTACTCATAAATCGTTCTCCCATATAATATTTTTAGTGCCGGGATAAACTTCCCGTGTAATTAAAAACATTATTCTCCTATTTTATATTATATAAATACACCTTATTATTATATCATAATGGGGAATCTTTTCTAGTTATTAATTGTGAATATTTTTTAAAAATAGTGTGTTTTATTAATATTTAGCAAAAAAACAGCAAAAAACTCCTGTTTTTTTAGCAAGGAGCTCTGTTGTCAGCTTTATTAGCTTGTATATTCATATTAAATTGCTTGCGCACAGCCTTAAAGGGGGCTGGCTAGGGGAACTGAGAAGTGAAATTCGCGAATTTCCGACCTCTCTGCCTTCCTTTGTCAGGCATCTCCCCTTAAAAGGGGAGACTTATCGAAAAATATGTAATTCTAACTATAAAGCTCTCCTTGTAGGAGAGCTGGCAATTTCGAAGAAATTGACTGAGAGGTTTCCCACGCGGAAAAAATCTAATCATCTAAGGGATGTAAAAGTAACGAATCCCACCACCACTTCGTGGTCCCCCTCCCTTTAACAAGGGAGGTTTGTGTGGAATAAGCTAAATTTTGTTGTCTTTGGAGCCGCAGCGACTCCCCCTTGCTAAAGGGGGAAAGAAAGCGAAGCTTTCAGGGGGATGAAAGTGTATCCGCAGATTACACAGCTGCCATATATTCCGGCAGACATCACTCCGATGATGTCAACACTTTACTTTCGAAACTTTTGTAATCACCTATTCTGCTATTTCTACTTTGTGAGACAAAAGTGTCTTTCGTAAAGTGTATCCGCAAATTACACAGCTGCCATATATTCCGGCAGACATCACTCCGACGCTTCGCGCCTACGTGATGTCTTTCACCCATTTATGCCCTCTATATCTGATGTAGCATGCGCCGGCGCGGGAGAACGACTCCATCTTTGCAAGCAGGAAAACAAAAAGCAAAGGCAGATGCAGATAGAATGCTCCCGTTAATGCCAGAGGCAGGCCTATTAGCCATAGCGCGCCTACATCCACGATTGTGCAGAATGTCGTATCGCCGCCTGCGCGCAGTATGCCGATAAACAGCGTAAACTCAACGCAGTTTAAAGGTAGTATAGCAAGCATCACAGTGAGTATCACCTTTGCCTGCGACGTGATTTCAGACGGGATATTATACAGCGATAGTATACTGCCCCGCAACGTCATCATAATAAGGCCGACTATTGCGCCGATAATGAACGCCGCAAAGAGCCCGTGCTTCGCGTCTCGTTTTGCTTTTTCAAAATCCCTCGCACCCAGGCTGTTGCCTATCATTATGCCCAGAGCCTGCCCCATGCCAAGGGTGAAAACAAACGCGAGATTATATACAACCGCGCTGATATTCATAACGGTCAGATTATCCGTGCCCATCCTGCCGTATATTACAGTGTAGATAGTCGTTCCCATCGCCCATGCGCTCTCGTTGGCCAGAACCAGCAGTATTCTACCTATTACCTTCTTGAAAAATTCCGCCGGGATTTCAAATATCTTACTAAGCGGCGCGGCCACAGGCAGCGATTTGCCGTAGACCACGAGCATTAATATTATCAATTCTGTCGTTCTGGCTATAACAGTCGCTATAGCTGCGCCTCTTACGCCCAGCTGCGGCATACCGAAGTTGCCGAATATCAGGCAGTAATTCAAAAATGTATTGATGCTTAGTGCTGTAATGCTGGCAAACAGCGGCACGCGCACATTGCCCGTTGAGCGCATCGCTGCAACATAAACCATCGTGAAGGCAAACGGAATATAGGAAAGCGCCGCAACGCTTAAATACCTTGCGCCCTCATCTATTACGTTCTGGTCGGTCGTGTATATGGACAGAACCTTTTTGGTAAATACTGTTCCGGCAGTAGTAAAAATCATGGCTATTGCAAGGCATAGGATAAGAGCTAAGTTAATCATCTTGTGTATGCTGTCTATGTCCTTCTTGCCCCAGAACTGGGCAAGGAATATCGAAGCACCGCCTACAATGCCGAACATGAATAAATTCGTCAGAAAAAACACCTGATTGCCAAGGCCTACTCCCGATATGCTGAAAGCGCCAAGGCTTCCTATCATCAGGCTGTCTACAAGGTTAAGCAGGTTTATTATCAGGTATTGCAATAAAAGAGGCAGCGCGAACTTAAAAAGCCTCTTTATAAAGTCATCATGTGGTTTTAGTGTTTCTGCAGTCATGGAAGGTATTATATCATACTAGGCTTGCGTATGGGAAGAGCAATATCAGTAAATATGCAATATATAAAAGGCGAGTATAGGCAGACTGGCTTTAGCATGTTAGAACCTTACTTTATGAAGCTTAATAAGATGTAAAAAACCATTCACGAGCACCATTGATACGGAGAAAATAAAGGGGTTCACATGAGCTTGGTGAATGCCCGCCAGTAATTTCGATTTTTAGTAAATATAAAAGAAATATCATACCTGTATTGAAAAGCAGACCCGCAGTTCATACGTATGATATATCTTTGTTGGTAAATTTAATTTCATTTTTATTATAAATTAGTTGTACTCGTATGCAAATAAAACCAGCATACGATTACCTTTATTTTTGTGCTGGTAGAAGGGAATGTAATATCCAACCTCTTTCCTTCTCCTTAACCAACCTACTGCCCACATCATGAAGGGCTGCGCCCTTAACAACCCCTTTTTACAGCTTAAGTCTATTCTTCATACGATTAGGCTCTCCTTGTAGCCACTGGCGAAAGCAATTCGTAAGGATTGTGATAGCCATTGGCGAAAGCAATTCGTAAGGATTGTGATAGCCGTTGGCGAAAGCAATTCGTAAGGATTGTGATAGCCATTGGCGAAAGCAATTCGTAAGAATTGTGAAAGCCGAGGTGCCGCTCGCAGCAGTCGGAAGGTTTTTTATTCTTCACAACAGTCCATTCAACTGCAAATCACTACTGCGAGAAATAATTTATTGTATTAGAGCACCTTAAATGCTATAATTGCCACATAATGTACCAATGCTAGAGTAGACACCATGCGTTAAGTGTCCGGGAATGGGATGTCGTCCCGGGACGAAAAGCAACTTGCTTGCGGTTCGGTGTCGCGTCCGCTGCATTATATTCAGGCAAATTATCTTCCTGAAATAATAGGGCAACTCTATTAAATTGAAGGGAGATTTTATTATGCAGAAAAAGAAGTTTTTCAACACTCGCGATCTTATCCTCGCAAGCCTTTTCGTGGCGCTATCCATAGTATTTGCAAGGATGTTTTCAATCCCCGTATCAGAAGGCCTGCGCCTTAGCTTCGGCGATACGCCCATTATAATGGCGGGGCTGCTGCTTGGGCCTGTATGGGGTATGCTTGTGGGTGCGCTGGCCGACGGCGTGGGGTTTCTCATCGCTCCAATGGGCGCATATATCCCGGGGCTTACCTTGACCTCAGCGCTAATCGGGCTTATCCCCGGGCTTATCCGGAAGTACGTATTCAAAAAGAGCATTGTACCAGCTGTCATTTTGGCGGTCGTTATTGATATGCTGCTTGTCAACGGGCTGCTAAAGACATGGTTTCTGGCTCTGGTTTTCAGCAAGAGGACATTCAAGGCGTGGTTTTTGGCGCGCATTCCCGTGGAGGGCGCAATGGTAATAATCCAGTCAGTTGTATGCACGCTGCTATCGACTGCATTGCTTAAAACTGTGTACAGGCCGGCTTCGCCTGAAAAGACAGTGGCTGCAGCCGAAGCAACCGCAGAAAAATAAACTTTCAGCCCTGATAAATTCAGGGCTTTTTTATTGCAGCAAAGCGAAGATAGAATCCGAATGCAAAAACTATTGCCAATTGATCAAAAAATGTCTATCATTAATTTATAAGTTTAAAGAAGTTTTAAAAGGAGAACCAATATGAACTTTAACAAAATGACCGACAGCGTATTCCAATCCACGCAGAAGCTGATAGACACATTCGGGCCGAGGGAAGCAGGCAGCGAATCCTGCCAAAACTGTGCGGATGAGATATTGGGCGAGCTAAAAGGCTTTGCAGACAGCGCCGAAAAGCAAAGCTTCAATGTGCACACAGGCGCTTTCCTGGGCTGGATACGCATGCTCGTGGTTTTCTACGCGATTGCAATCGCCCTATTGTGGCTTAGGCTGCCGCTTTTTGCGGGGGCAATATTGCTGCTCGGAATTATCATTTTAGTTTTTCAATTCTTTTTATACAGGCACTTTATCGACTTCCTTTTCCCCAAAAAGACGGGGCGCAACGTGTGGGCAGCGGTTGAGCCATCCGGCGAGGTGAAGCGCCAGATAATCATCAGCGGGCATCACGACAGCGCAAGGGTATTCAATTTCTTCATCCACCAGCCAAAGCTATATGCTCTGCGCGTTACAGGCGGCATCGGCATATTTGTTTTTGTGTGCGTTGCGTCCTTTGCCAGCTTGATTTCGCCGGTTATTAATACTATAACGGCCGTCCTTGCTAGCATCGGCGCGGTCATTGTGCTGCAGCTGTGGTTTTTCTATTCCAGGCATTCTACGCCCGGAGCGGGTGACAACCTGATTGCCTCCATGATGGCAGTTGAGGCATTGCGCCGGATAAGCGAAGAGAAAAAGAGCGGAAGCCCACTCAAGCACACCCGAGTTATTGCGCTGAGTTTCGACGGCGAGGAGGAAGGCCTGCGCGGAGCACACGCATTCGCCAAAGAAAACGAGGACATGCTAAGGAGCGTGCCAACATACTTATATAATATTGACTGCCCGTATTATTTGAAGGATATGTTCTTTTTAACCAGCGATATAAACACCAGCGTCAAGCTGTCTGAAGACTTTGCTACAAAGTGCGGCGAGTCGGCAGAAAAGCTGGGGTACAAGGTGCAGGTCAAGCCGATAGCATTCCTGACCGGGGGAACGGACGCAGGCGAGATGGCTAAGCGCGGCGTGCACGCCACCACCATGATGGCTATGCCTTGGGATAACACGGAGCGCGCGTCTGTATACCACACGATGAACGACACCTGCGACGCCGTGGAGAAGGCCGCCGTTAAGGCTGGGCTGGAGATATTCTTTGATGTGGTTAAGGGGATGGACGAGGAATAAGTAATAAGTAGTAAGTAATTTGCAATAAAGCCGTCGGAGGAATCCGGCGGTTTGGCAGCAATTTATAGCTTATTCTTAAAAGTTGCTTTATTTCTCAATATGCATATTTGCTTCAATTAATTCCCCCACCCTGCCTCGCCTTGTAGGAGACGGCAAGCATGTCTGCGAGCAGACTGCGATGGGCGAAAGTCACTTTAAAAAAGTGATGAAAGCCTCACACCCGCAGGTGACGGAGAGGTTTTATACTATTAAAACACCTCTCCCAATACTACCCCTTACTTTTCTTAAAAAACACAGCCTTTACCAACGCCGCAATAACCAACCCTACCGACAAGAAAAAAGCTGCGAATTTAAGCGGCGTGCAAATGCCCGCGACAGTACCCAAAAAACCTATTTGCGCCGGATAAATTATCAAATGCAAATCAAAAAGTATGTTCTCTGAAAAATCAAAAGCAAATGCTAAAAGAGGTATGATGGGCATCCACATAGGCTTAGCAAAACTTCTTGCCACAATCAATCCCATTAAAGGATATATTCCTAGCATAAAGATATAGTCAGCTATATGAATCATCAGATAAGACAACCGGCTTGCGGCATCCATCGCTGATAAGCTGCCGAAAAATTCGGCTTTCGTATAGAAGTACTGCGTATCCATAGCGTACTTTTCATCCAGAGGAAACCGCCCGAAATACTGCGTAAATATCAGAATGATTCCGGTTAAGGCCAATACAATCAGAATCCAAACATTTAATTTTTTCAAAAAGTGATTAATTTTGCTCATTTGATATCTCCTAATGCTGGAAGTAAAATGCTAACTGGTTAAATTGAACTCCACCAATAATTATTATATCATTATTTATAAGCTAATTCATAAAAGGTGCTGTATTTCTCAATATGCGTATTCGCCGCAATTAATTCCCCACCTGCCTCACCGGAGAGGCTATACCAACAGCATCACCAGCTGCGAGAAATCAAATAGAATATAAAACCCATCACAACAAGCATTGTTATGGCGATAACCGAACTCTTTAACGAAGCCTTCTTTTTAAAGGCCTTGAATTCTGCAATGCTTTCTTCATCCAGCGCCAGGCGTATCCGCACATCGCCGTACATCCACTTCTCCATTGACGGCTTCACGAACTTAAAATGTACAATAAAAAACACAGCTGATATCAGCCCCCATATGCCGATAAGCGGGCCGTCTTTCAGGTTGTACCCCAATTGTGATGTTGCGTAGAAATGGAAAAGAAGAAAATAAAAAAGGATGGAAGTCAGCTGCATCATCCAGTTGGAAATGGCGATTTTCTTGGTGAGAATGTCTAGGAAGGCGCGGATTTCATTTGCCCTGTCGATGCCGACGCATTTAATTTCGGCAAACTGAGGGAACTTATTGTGCTCTGAGTATATAGGCAAATCCATCTTGAATGTCTCATTCTCTTTGTCTGCGTATATAGAGACGCTCTCTACTTCGTTGATATTTTCACACAGCAAATCATATGCCAATTCCGTGTTCTCGAGCACGTCCAGGCCGTTTACCCGCCTAATAGTTATTGACAGGTTGCTATAGTTCTCGTTTATGAAATCACTCAGGTAGTCCCATGTTTTCTTGTCTATTTTACCAATATAGAACATCCGCCGTGTGAGTGTTCTTTGTTTGTCCATATATTATCTCCGCAGTTTTCAGGTTAAGCAGCGATATCCGCATAATTAAACACAATGAGATTTTAAAATAAGCAAGTTAATGCATGAAAAAACAATTTGCGCCTATTATTAACACATTGTACACAATTATGGAAGTTTCAGAGAGCATAATGGACTTATGCTATTTATTATGCCTGTTTCAGCTGATTTCTTCCGTTTCCTCGGCAGAAATTTCTACATTTCTTTCTAGCAATCACCTGTCTATATATTTCCCCTGTTTCCTCTTCCTGCCCTTTTCCCATTCACTGTCCAGGTCCGCTTGCTGCTGCGATGCTATTTCAAAAAGCAGGAAAATTAAATCATAAAGCTGATGCGTAACGATTGCATCGTCGCCTGCATTTTCCTTCAGTGTCTTCATTTCGTCTTCCAGCATCACAATTATCTTCTCTATGGGCTCGCCGTCTGCACCGATTGCCTCCAGAAATCGCCCTGCTTCGTCCCGGTATTTATTCAGGCTCATTTTTTTATACCCTCTTCACTATTTCGTCAAAGCCCCGCCTTTTTGCCCGGGGTGAGAGCTCCGCGCTTTGGTCGAAGTAACCAAGGCAAATAAGCATGCACGGGCTTTCGGAGGGCTTGAGCGCAAATTCATTTTTCACCTGCTCCGCGTCCATGCCGCTCATGGGGTGGCTGTCCACGCCGTAATACTTAGCGGCCAGCATAATGGACATGGCGAGTAGCCCTGTGTTGCTCTCCGCGTATTTGATCTGCCGCTTTTCGTCCGCGCCATATAGCCTCTTCGTGGCGCGCATGGAGCCTGCCAGCCTTTTTTCAGTTGTTGTTTTCGCTATGTGCCCCCACATGGGGTTGCTCTCGCTCCAGCCTTCGTAGTCAGCTGCTACGATCAGCACAATGGGTGCCTCCAGCACCTTGTCCTGCTTCATCGCCGCATTATAGAGCCGCTGCTTTGCTTCCTCGGATTCCACGGCTATTATGCGCCAGGGCTGCAGGTTGAATGCAGAAGGTGCCAAAACTGCCGTGTCAATTATTTTGCGGAATACTTCTTCATCTATCTTTCTGCTCTTGTCAAAGAATTTAACAGAGCGCCTCTCTTCAAATATGTTTCTTTCCATGTCTTTTCCTTTGTATAGTTTATTATTAGAATATGGTCAGATAACAGCGGAGTTAAACGAGAGATGCGTGAGTCAATTAGAAAAAGTGCACGACGAGGAATTAGAGCAAGCAAAGATAGAATATTTATATGAATATATAGGGAAAACCCCGTGCAGCAAATAAATGCACGGGGTTTTCTGACAAGTATATACTATGATCAACTAATGCTGTAAAGCTTTTTTCCTTATTAATAATATCACTGCTACAATTGCCGCCATAATCATCGCAATGATGGCATATAGGTATACATGGCTGCTGTCGCCTGTCTGTGGGTTGGCTGCCTGCTGCTGAGCCGCAATAGACTGCACTCTTGTTACAAAGTATCCTACCGTTGAGGCCGCTTCCCAGCCGGCTGGTGATGCGAAGTTATATGCGTTGCCTACTCCTGTCAAATCTCCGCCTGCCGGTACGAGCACGCCCGGCTCCTGCGTATGCGCAGTAGACAAAGAAGCGTCAAATGTTCCGTTTACTGTGAATACTTCCGCTGTTCCTCCGATTGTAAATGCGGTGAAAGCGCTTCCTATGTCAGCAAGAGCTACGTTGCCTTCCGCAATTACAAACGCTGTTCCCGCTATTGATAATGAACCGCCGCCCCAGTTATCCCCAGAGCCCAGTCCTCTGCCGTTGGTGGATTGCGCCACTACGCTTCCGCCTGTTATGCTGATAGTTCCCGCGGATGAATATGAGCCGCCGCCTATGCCTGCGCCCTCATTGGCTGCAGTTCCCCTTACTGTTCCGCCCGTTATCGTTATAGAGCCGGTATTGCTCTGTGCCAAGTAGCCCGAGCCTATGCCTGCGCCTGATGAGGATTCGCCGATTACTGACCCGCCGGTAATTACAATAGTTCCTGAATTTCCTGAGCCATTTACTACGGATGAGTTTCCGCCGCCTATGCCTGCGCCTGATGACAATGATGCCGCGTCTACTTGGCCGCCGTTTATGGTGATGTTTCCGCCTTCGGCGTTGTATCCGCCGCCGATGCCTGCTCCGCCGCCTGTGGCTCTTCCCAGCACAAAGCCGTCCTCTACTGTTATGCTTCCGCCTGCCGCGCCGCTTCCGCCGCCGATGCCTGCGCCGCCGCCGTATGAATAGCCCTCAACTCGGCCGTCATATATAACTATTGTTCCGCCTGTCGCGCCTCTTCCGCCGCCGATGCCTGCGCCTGCGCCTGATGCGCGCCCCTGCAGATTAAGAGCTCCGTAAACTGTAATGGTTCCGGCCGCAATGCCGTCTGCTCCGCCTATGCCTGCAGCTGTTCCCGTTCCGTCATTTGATACATCGCCGGACTGAGCAACTATCGATGTGCTTGAGATGCCATCGAAGATTACTGCACTGCCAGCTTCCACCTTTATGCCCGGATTAGAAATATCTCCAACAAGTAGGCTGTTGCCTATCGCTGTAATCCTGTTGCCCGTGCCTGTGATTGTTAATGGGCTTACACCATTGGTAAGGTTATTAACAAAAAGGGAATCAAGCGATACGTCTACATTTCCCGTGCAGACTATCTGTATCCCCGCAATCGGATAAGCTGTTGAATACAGTGTGATAGGCTGCGATGTACTAATGGTAATAATATCACCCGCGGAATGTGCATTCAGATCATACGGTGATGCTGTCGGGTTAGCCGCCATATACGCGTCGTCGATGGTTATGTCCGCAGCCAGTGCCGCAGCAGGGATAGCCAGAGAGGCTAAAATCATACAAATAAAAGCAACTAATAACTTCTTCTTCATCTATAAATTCTCCTTAATATTATTAAAATATCAGCGCAAGCTATAGCTGCAGCGCTCATTTTAAAAACTTGATACATGCTTAATCCTGATTACCATAACACAAAAAAACACTCTATTCATGAGCCTAAAGTAGTATCTTTCTTAAAAAACACATATTTTTGATTACATTTTTATATGAATGTTAAATATTGAAGATTGTTATGATTCATTCTATACATTCTCTTCAGCATGGCTGGCAATTGGCACAGTTACATGCGTAATATTTATATCAATATATATTGAAACCCCCGTGCAGCAAATAAATGCACGGGGGTTTCTGACAAGTATATACTATGACTAACTAATGCTTAATAGCTTTTTTCCTTATTATTAATATCACTGCTGCAATTGCCGCCATAATCATCGCAATGATGACATACAGGTATACATGGCTGCTGTCGCCTGTCTGCGGGTTGACAGCAATAAATCCAACGATTGTCCATCCATGCCACATTCTGTTCACTGTTCCGTCGCTGGTGTCGTACCTTTCGGCTACTGCACCCTGCACGCTTATCTGTGCTCCGCGCGCCACAGGATCGTAAACCGCAAAAGGAGATGAGCCCGTAAACGTCGGTATTGTTGTGCCAAGCAGCATTGTTATAGAAAGCGGATTATGTCCGAACATGTTATCTCCTATGGATGTCAGAGACGGCAGGTTAATGCTTGAAAGGCTGTTGCTTTCCGCGAAAAAGCCGCTTGATGCCGTCTGCAGGGCAGGCAGGCTTATGCTTGCAATACTGTCGCAGTCATAGAATCCATTGGCTTGTATAGTGCGCGCCGAAGGCAGGCTTACGCTTACCAATGCATCGCAGTCATAAAATAAATCACTCCCAAATACTTCAGCGTTGGGCAGGCTGATTATTGATAATGAATCACATACATCAAATGCTGTGCGCCCGAAAGTCTGAGCGGCAGGCATATATACATTTGTCAGATTATCGCAGCGCTGCATTGCGTCGGTGCCGAATGTCAGGGCGTTAGGCAGGATTATGCTTACCAGCCCGTCGCACTCGCGGAAAGCCCTGTTGCCATATTGCGCTGCCGGGAAGTTTACGAGAATCAGATTGTCATTATTATAAAAGAAGTCATCACCTATAGCACCTGTGCTTACAGCATCATCCACATCCAGCACCCTCAGGTTTGTCATGGTCTGCATGTATGCAATGTCAGCGGCTGAGAGCGTTCCTGAAGCATAAGAAGTTATATTAAGCATGGTTATTGTGCTGCTGTTAAGTCCCAGTGCTTCTACCTTCTGCTGAAGAGTAGATGAAGCGGAAATTTCAGTATTTATTATTGCCGCGCCGTTTGTTACCATGTCTGAAAGTGGGCTGCCTATCGCGTATATATCCCATCCGAACCATATGCCGTCAATTGCTGCGTCTGCTGCGTCATAGGCTGCTGCGCTGCCTGAAGGAACCAATATTATTCCGTTGTTTGCAGCTGCGTCATAGTTTCCGAAAGGGAAAAACCCTGCAAATGTGGGGACAGCAGAACCAAGCGTCATAATAATCTGCTGTGTGCAGTTATTAAATGTATTGTCCTCAAATTGAGTTAAACCAGACAAATCAATTATACTCACGCGGCCGGAACCTATCAGCGAGCTTGTACCAAGTGTTGCGACATTGGACAAATCAATGGTTACTATATTATCACAATCAAAAAAACTGAATGCGCCAATACTTTCTGCTCTTGGCAGAAGAACCGTTGTCAGGTTTACACAGTTGTAAAATGAGCTTGCCCCGATTGTTTCTGCCCTCGGCAGGCTGATGTACACAAGGCTGGGGCACACATCAAACAGCCTGATGCCGAACGTTTCTGCCCTTGGCAGGTATACGCAGCTTAATAAATTGCAGCGCTGGAATGCGTCCGTTCCGAAGGTAACTGCATTCGGCAGGCTAATGCTTACCAGGCTGGCGCATTCCCTGAATGCTCTGTCACCAAAGGTAACAGCCGGAAAAACAACCACTTCCAAACTGGGATGGAAAGCACAGAAGTCATCACCTGCGTTGCTTACTCCTACGCTTGTTGATACGTCGAGTATGCGCAGATTATCCATGGATTCAATGTAGGCAAGGTCAGCTGCTGTCAGCGAGCCGGAGGACTCAAATGTAACATGCAGCTCAGTTATTGTCAGGTTTGTCAGCCCCAGTGCCTCTACCTTGCTCTGCAAAGATGATGAGGCCGAAAAGGCAGTGTCGATTACTGCAGATGTGCCTGAAGCTCCATCCGCCATAGCCGCACATGGGAAAATAACAGCTGCCAAAGTAAACATAATGAATAATAATATCTTTTTCATGCAAATATCCCACTTTAAATTAATTTTTTTAAAATTCTCCTAAAGTACTCTACCATATCTATTTATTGAGTTCATACGCCTAAAGTAGTATTTTTCTTAAAAAAAATAAAAAGCCTAGGTATTTCCTCGGCTTTTTTCAGTAGTTGTTTTTATTTTGTTACTTTATATCAAATTCATCTCTTTCGCTTTGATGATCGCCTTCACCCTGTTGTCGGTTCCCAGCTTCATCATAATATTGCTTATGTGCTTTTTGGTTGTGCCAAGGGATATCTTCAGTCTTTCGCTTATATCCTGGTTTGAAAGCCCCTCTGAAATATGCAGCAGAATCTCCTGCTCACGCTTTGTCAGAAGTTCGCTCTTTTTGCCGGACGATAGTATGCTCTTGACGTCAATATCCTTTATCTTCCTCTGGTGGGTTATAAGCGCCGGCATCAGGCTCTTGATGTAGAGTATCTTTTCGGCAGATATCGGCGTGTCGTATTTTTCGAGGTAGAGTATGCCTATAGCCGTGTCGTGGTAGGCAATAGGAATAGCAGCTATATAAATATTCTCAAATCCCGCTATGTGCGCGTCGCTTGAGAATATCATGCTGGTGTTTTCCGAGTCCACAATGGTGTCTTTGCATGTCCTGTGGGCATACCGTATTATCTTGTGTGCCAGATTCGTGATATGGCTGATATTTACAGACAGGGAGTATGTCTTTGCTTTCTTTTTGATTTTTGACTCATGCTTCAAAAATAGCTCGCCGCCCTCTTCATAGATCACCGCGCTGTATTCCGCGCAGTTATTTTTTATGATTTCCTCCAGCAGGCAGCGGGCGGTTTCGTCCTCGCCCATGCCTTCTATTTTTTCATAGAATCCCGTTATGCATGCTTCGTAATCTGCCTCTTTCTCGCCTTCTTTTTCATCCACCAGATGTTTTTCATCCTGCTCCAGGCAGAACTCTTCCTTCACCTTTTCGCTTAAGAAATCTGCGCCCCACTCATCCAGCGCCCTTATGCACTCCTCGGAGTAGAATCCAGATAGCTTCTCGTTTGCCTTTGCATTCCTTGCCGCTATCACGCAGCAGGCCGCTTGGATATAGAGGTTGCCGCTTTGCTCGGCGCTCAGTATCGCCTGGTTTAGCATCTCCGCTCCGCTCATGTCGTGAAGTATGTGCACTTTGTATTGGGATAGCAGCAGCAGATACCTTGCGCCGTAGTTGTCCTCGCGCAGGTCCCTCCAGTGCTTGAAATCCTTCATCTGTTTTTTAATTATTTTCAGGTTGCTGCTCTTTTCACGTCCTGTCAATCTGTTATGCATCAGTATCCTGAAGAGCGCGCTGCCGAATATAAGCTCCAGGCTGCTCAATAGTCCGTTTGCTATCTTTATCTTGGGCGTCACTTCCCGTGCAAGATTATATCCTTCCTCCACCCTGTCCATAAATATTAATTTATGGAACATTATCTCCTCTTCGGATATGGTTTCAAGCGGCGTCAGCAGGCTGTATTTTCCGGCAACTTTGCGATAATCGTAGTCGTCAAATCCGTGCTTTAATTCGTCAATATGCTTTAAGGTGACTTCGAATACATATTTGGTTACGTATTGGTCCATCTCCGGGTAGTTCATTCGGCACTTATCTATAAACTTCGCTATGGAATCAAGCTTCATGCCCATGCTGAATTTTGTTGTCACGCTGGTTGCTACCGAGTAGCCCACGAATGCAAAGTCCGCTGTCCTTTCGCCGAAGTATACCGATTTCAGCAGGTAATCATCCGCCTGGCTAAGGCTCCCTGACCAGTGGGAAAGATACCCCCCCAGCAGAAAGTAGACAACAGATTTGTTTTCCAAAGTTGTTGATTCGCTGCTTATCTTTGCGATGGTTTCTGCGAATTTTGCCGCGTTTTTATAATCCTTCAGTATAAGGTAGAGCACATAGCAGTAGGATGCGTAGCCTATCAGCGAATCCCCGGAGTTTCCGTTTTTTGCTGCTGCCAATGCTGCGCTCAATCCTATAGGCGCAGTCAGCTTGTCATCTGTCAGCGCTGCGGATACATTCATCAGCGTCAAAACCTGAATTGTAAGCAGCAGCTCATCGTCTGTCACCTGCGGAGCCTCCTCAATGGTCTTTAACTTTGATGGCCTGTATACATACATCGCCCGCAGCAAATCCAGAGGCATTCTGTGGATGCCGAACCGGAACCTAAGCTGCTTTAATATCTCCGCTCCCGTCTTAAGCACCATTTGATGGTCTCTTTTATATTGATACAGGTAGATCAGCTTGCGCTTAATGGCTATTTTCTCCTTGGTCTCGCGGAATTTCTCCTCCAGCTCATCCATTATCCTGCTGCACTCATCCAGCCTGTTGTAGAGGAAGAGGCACTCCGCCAGCTCCAGATGCAGCCCGACATAGAGCATCCTTTCTGTGTGTTCGCAGCTTGATATCAGCTTTGCCGCAAACTCAAATATGGCAAGCGCCGCGTCAATGGCGGCCTTGTTTTTCTGTGCGCAGCCCTCCTCATAGAGCAGCGCTACCCATTCTGCAGCGTCCGCTTTCAGGTCATCTATGCTGCAGCGGATAATATGCGAAACCAGCACGCTACATTTTTCCGGGATAGTGACGTCATCATCGCGCAGCGCGCATGCTATGACGTAGTGTATCTGTTCTCTTTTATTTTCCGGAATATTGCTGAGCACCAGCTTATATATGATATCGTGGGCAAACAGCAGGCTGCCACTGCCGCCCTTTGTCTGCCTGATTATTATTGCGGCGTTTTCCATCCGGCCTATGTAATCATTCAATCGGGTTTCATCCACATTGTATGTCTTCTTGATCAGGCTGTATTCTGCCTGGCCGTCCATGCACGCCAAAAGCTCCAGCACATAGCCATTGTGGCGCATCTCACTGCGGATGCGGCTGGAAAGTAGAAGCTCCATGTTTTCATTGATCAGAAAGTCGTTTATCACGCCCGTCTTGAACTCATACTTGCCGCCCTGCTCCGTCTGAAAGAGAACGTTCTCTTCAAGTAGTATATTGAGCAGCTCCTTTATATAAAATGGATTTCCGAGCGTCAGGCCCATTAATAGCTTTTTCAGCAGTTCTTTGTTTGCAAGCTTTCCGCCGAAGGCCTCCTTCAGGTAATCATCCGCCTCATCGGCGCTAAGGTTTTCCAGGCTGATATAGCTTGCCCTGCCCTGCACAAAGCTCAGGAGCTTCTCCCCGTATTCGTCCATTTCCTCTGGGCGCAGCGAAAGCACCAGCATAATATTAAGCGCCTCTTTTTTGCTGACCAGCGTCCTTATGATGTCGAGGCTCAGCTGGTCGGCCCACTGAAGGTCATCGATGTATATTAGGAGCGGAAAAAGATACCTTGCCATGATGGAAACGAAGGCAAAGACAGCGTTTTTTATGCGGTATTTTAGTTTGTTGAAGTTTTCTATATTGACAGTCTTTTCTATGCCGAACGCGTTTTTCATCTCCGGGCATATGGATGAAAGCAGCATCATATCCTCGCCGATATTGCTTTGCAGATCGCTCAGAATATTATCAAATGTCTTCTTTGGGAATGTGGCCGCCGCGTCCGTTATTTCCCTCAATATGTCCGCTACAGCTGTCAGTGTTTTTGTGTCGTTTTCTCTGTACTTGCCATAAAAATATGTGCCCGTGCCAAGGCCGGAAAGAGCCCTGCGCGCAAAGTATGTTTTCCCTGCGCCGGCCTTTCCTGCTATTACGGCTATGCCCATTTCGCTCCTCAGGAGCTTATCATATTCGAAGTAAATCCGGCCTGTCTGCTCTTCCCTGCCTACAAATATGCCTTCGGGAAGCGCTGCAGCGCCCAAAGAATTGCTCATTTAGTCTTCTCTCTTTAGGTTTATTTTATTAATTTCTGCTGTGCTTGGATGCCGGGCTGATTATTTATCTAATATGTATGGCTACTATCATTTCCATTCGTGAAAACATTCACTAAATCATTATATATTATGGAAGGGATGTATTCAAGTGTTAACGGGGAAAAGTGGGGATTATAGCCAAAATCAAAGCTAAAACCATTGAAGAGCATTAAAAAACCAGTGAAAATTGAATATTGACAAATATAGTACTATATAGTACTATCCTTTATAGGAGCATTTTATGATGAAAACAAAAAACGGCGGTTATCTGGTCTCCCAGATAAAATATCTGCAGTCACGTGCCTTTTCCCGCATGCTCAGCAAATCGGGCATTGAGGAGTTCAACGGAGCCCAGGGAAGAATACTATTCGTTCTATGGCAGCAGGATAATATATCCATAGCTGAACTATCTCAAAAGACAAAGCTATCGAAAAATGCCTTAACCAGCATGCTTGACAGAATGGAAAGCAAAAAACTCATTAAAAGAGAAAGCGATGAAAAGGACAGGCGAAAAATTCGAATACTTCTCACAAGCGGCGCGCAGGCACTGGAAGCACAATACAAGAAAGTATCCGAGGAGATGACGGAGGTGTTTTACAGTGGATTTACGGATGATGAAATCGATCAATTCGAAAATCAGCTGAAAAGAATCATAGATAATTTAGATAGGAAAGAAAAAGATGCTTGATGAACAAATAAAAAAAGAAATAAAAGAGCTTGTGGAGAACGCAAAAATCGCCTATATATCCTCAATTGATAATGACGGATATCCTAACGTAAAAGCAATGCTAAATCTCCAGAGGGAAAGCTTTGCTGTGCACTACTTTTCAACCAATCTTTTTTCAAAGCGGGTTGAGCACTTCAAAAGGTCACCTAAAGCGTGTATATATTTCTGTGACGCAGACAACTTCAAGGGAATGATGTTGGTTGGCGAAATGGAAGTGAAGGAAGACATAGAGCACAAAACAATGCTATGGCGCGATGGATTTGAAATATATTACCCCGATGGCATAGAAACGGAGAACTACTGTATTTTCAAATTTACAGCAATACGCGGCAATTACTATCACGGGCTAAAAAATGCAGATTTCACTGCGGAGGAACTGCTGGATATAGTATAAGGGGGTTTTCCGCTGCGGCCGTGGATGGGTGGTAGATATTTTCTTCTCACTTTTTATAATCCATAACTAGAATATCAAAATCAACGCCATAATAACAATCAACGCAATTACAGGATAGAGGCACGTCTTAATTTTAATTTTTTTATTCTGCCGTTCATAGTCTGCAATAGAATATTTATCAACCCAGAACTGAACACCATTTTTATACTCGGTTTTATCTTTGAATTTAGTGATCAATAAATTTCCTCCCAAAAGAATAACCATAAAAACAAATCGATCAATTGCGTCATCCCTTCTTAGAAGCATAAATATTTTGTTTGCAAAAAAAACAAGCGCTAAAAGAAAAACAATAACTGCAAGCCCAGTACCCGCAGGAAATATGCTCGACTTCCTGAAAACACTTTTTATAAACCGCTTATTTGCTTTTTTTTCACTTAAATCAGAGGTTTCTAAACTGATATACAGAGTATTATCAAATGATTCTTTTATATTCACGTATAAAAATTGGGATAATGCCTCTTCTTTTCGAGCATTTATCTCTATCCTTTTTATATCCTCCTGGTAATCGATTATCAGTTCATAGGCCTCGTTCATATCGCTTAGCTTCTTTCTGCTGCCATCTGCTAAGTCAATTTTTATTTCCTGCTCTTTGTAATTAACCGCAAGGTATTTTTTTATATCTTCCCATATCTCTCTGTCGAGCTTTACTGTCTTTCCGGTTGACTTGTATGTCTCATATATTTTTTTGTATTCGTATTGCATATGTATCCTTTATATTTATTTATCACTTAATCCATAGCCAAACGGAGAGAACTGCCGCAATAACCGGCAAATCCATCAGCAATGCCCTGCCAATGTTTTTTCTTCTGCTTGTCTTGGTTTTCTCCTTATCCGTCGAAAACTGAATATATTTATCTCCCTGCAGCAGCTTGCTATATGCTTTGTATATGAAGTACAAAACAAAAACCATAGGAATAGTAAGCAAAAAGGCCCCAAATGTGTAGTAATAGCTAAATACTTTATTTAATAATATGTTATACAGAAACGGAAGCACCAGATAGACAGCCTTATAATAATTATGAGCCCTTAAGCAGACCTTTATATCCCAGAGAAAGTCTATCGCCCCGAACTTCTCACTGGCTTTATCCCCTTCGAAATGTATGATCAATGTCCTGCCGCGCTTAGTATGCACATTAATGAACTCAATAGTTATTTCTGCCTTTTTCTTGCGTGCGTTTATAGTAATTTTATTGATATCATCAGTATATCTGCATATTGCTCCATATGCTTTGTCCATGTCGTTCTCAATTATTGTATCGCCTCCGGCTACTTCTATTTTTATTTCCTGCTCAGTATAATTCAGCGTGAGTTCTGTCTTTATCCTGTCCCAGCAATAGCTGTCGATATTTAAGATTTCGCTGTATTCTCTGTACAGTTTTCTTTTGATTGTTTTTACTTCATTCATATCATCCAGCCGTTCCTATTTGATCGGGTTGCTCCCATTTACTCCTCAACCACCTCATACTCATCGGTGCTCTTGTAAATCTGCGGCGTATTTTTGCCCTTGGACCACTCCTTAAACTGCTTCACTTCCTCCTCCGAGCCAAACCACGCCTTTGCAATATAGATGCCCGTACCTTCATTGGTCGATAACAAAAATACGTTTTTTGATTCAGTTATATTGACTATCTCTTCCCATTTGTATTCCTTGCCTGCGTCTTCAACAAAATTAGTTACTCCCTGGTCAGTGATAACAAGCCTTTCATCATTGAGTCTTTCTTTATGTATTTCAAAACTTCTTTTTACATGCGCTTGTGTGAAAATCATATTGATTGCTAACATTACAAAAAAGAATACTACGCAAAAAACACTATATATAAATGCGTTGAACCTTCTTGTCATTTCACCGTTCACCTGAAAGGCAAATGTATAGAGCAAGGCAAAAACAATATAATTAAAAATACTTCTTTTTGAAAAAAATCTCTTCAGGTTCGCCTTCCTGAGCATTTCAAGCATTTCATCAGGATGCAGCTCCCCTCTTATCTCCAGTCTTTCCATTTCAGCCTCCCGTTTTTCATTTGATCTTTTGGTACCTGCGCCATGCATTCCATCATGAATTCGTGCTCGCCTTCGCCGCTGAATGCACGCCTCGGCAGAACAATATCAAGCGCAGGGCTAAGCCGCAACATATAGAAATTCTTCGTTACCAGATATCCCCACATATTTGTCCATTCCTGCAGCCTTTCATTCTCTCCATGGAATACTGTAAAGCCCTCTTTTGTTATTACGCGCTTTACTTCCCGTCCGTAGAATCCCAAAGAGGCGGATGCTATATTTTTAATCTGCGATTTTAATGAAAGAATATGGACAATATAAGCCACGGCAGCAAACGCCAGCGCACTTCCGCAAGCCTTGAAATAGAGCCGGACACTGTATATTCCGCTGGCCATCATAAATAGAGCCGTGAACACAAAAAGAGCCGTTGCTATGTTTATATAGTACGGGCTGAAAAAGGTTCTTGAGCGCTTCCTCAAATATATCCTGAAAAGCTCATTCTTCGTATACTTATAGTTGATTGTGATGCTGTTCATGTGAAATTACTTTCCCCCTGTATATACATATATTTCAATATTATACCACATGTTGCGCGTGTGCAATATATAAATTTTATCAGGATTTACAATTGCCGAAGTGTGCGCGCATATGCGGCGAAAAGCAGCAAAAAACCGCCGGATCCCTCCGTCGGCCTTATTGTAATATATCATCAATTCCGTATTCCTTTTACGCCTCCGTTGCTAAATGAGGAAAGAAAGCGAAGCTTTCAGGGGGATGGTATATCCAAACACTTCCTTCTTTCTTACCCCACCCACCACCCTTTTAATTAAGGGCTGCGCCCCTAACACCCCCTTTTTTAAAACAGTAGTATGTGGTTGAACGTATAGGCTCCCCTCTTCGGTGGCTTTTGCGACTTTCCAAGTCGCTTTCGCCCGTCGCGGCATCTTCTGATACCGCTTGG